>CAWKNH010000016.1:0-323365 GCA_963850855.1 uncultured Alphaproteobacteria bacterium | reverse complement strand
CGCTCCAGGATCAGCTCGCCAGATCCGAAGGCGCTCGCCGCCTCGGAGCGCGCCCGCGCTAGGGCTTCGGCAAGATCGTCGGCCGAGGCGACGAGCCGCATGCCGCGTCCGCCGCCGCCCGCGGCGGCCTTGACCATCAGGGGGAAGCCGATGCGCCGGCCTTCCACCGTCAACGCGTCGGTGGACTGATTGGGGCCCCGGTACCCGGGCACGCAGGGTACGCCGGCAGCCTCCATCAGAACTTTCGCGCGCGCCTTGTTGCCCATGGCATCGATCGCGGCGGGCGGCGGGCCGATGAAGATGAGGCCCGCATCGGCGCAAGCTTGCGCGAACCTGGCATTCTCCGACAGGAAGCCGTAGCCGGGATGAACGGCATCGGCCCCGGTGAGCTTCGCGGCCGCGAGCAGGGCTGCGATATCGAGGTAGCTTTCGGGCGCGGGCGGCGGCCCGATGCGCACCGCCTCGTGCGCCTGCCGCACATGGCGCGCACCGGCATCCGCGTCGCTGAACACCGCGACCGTGCGATAGCCGAGGGCCTTCGCGGTGCGGATGATGCGGCACGCAATCTCGCCGCGATTGGCGATCAGGATTTTGTTGAACGCGATCACGACGTGCGGTCGCCCCGCGAGCGACAATAGGCCTTGCAGCACCGCATCGGTCACTCCACCTGCACGAACCAGGAAGGCTTGCGCTTCTCGACGAACGCTTTGGTGCCTTCGCGGCCCTCGGCGCTGCGCACCGCCGCAGCGAAATACTCGGCCGCATCGTCGAGCAATTCTGCCATCGGGGTCGGACCTGCGGCGCGCAGCATCAGCCGTTTGGTCGCGGCGACCGCGCCAGGCGCGCAGGCGAGCACCTGATTGCTGGCGTCGCGTATCGCGGCGTCGAGCGCGGCGGCGTCCGCGACCGCGAGATGGGCAACGCCGATCGCGCAGGCCTCGGTCCCGCTAAGGCGCGCGCCGGAGACGCCGAAACGGCGCGCGGCGGTAAGCCCGATGCGCTTGACCACGAAGGGCGAGATCGCGGCCGGGACCACGCCGATCTTGACTTCGCTCATGGCGAAGACGGCGTCGGCGGTCGCGATGGTGATGTCGGCGACGCACGCGAGGCCAAAGCCGCCGCCCATGGCGAAGCCTTCGACGGCGGCGATCACCGCCTGCGGCGCCGCGTTCACCGTCTCCATCATCGTGCCGAAGCGCCGGTTGTTTTCCTTGACCTCGTCGGTCGCGCCCGGCGGCGGCGCCGCGCGGGCGGTCGAAAGATTCTTGATGTCGGCGCCGGCGCAGAACGTGCCGCCGCTCCCGCGCAGCACCACGACGCGCACCGCCCGATCGTCCGCGATCGCCGCGAATGTCGCGAGGATCTCGCGTGAGCATCTGCTGGCTCAGCGCGTTGCGCAGCTCCGGCCGGTTGAGCCACAGATGCAGCACCGGGCCGCGCAGATCGAGCCTGATATGCGAGGTCAGCGGCAGATCAGGCATGGCCCGCCTTCTGCTCCGGCGCATTGGAGGTGCCGGGAAGCGTCCCCATCAGCTTGCAGATGATGCTCAGCATGACCTCGTCGGCGCCGCCGCCGATCGAGCCCAGGCGCCCGTCGCGGTAGGCCCGGCTCACCGGCGTCTCGTTCATGAATCCCATGCCGCCCCAATATTGCAGGCAGGAATCGCTGACCGTGCGGCGCAGCCGTCCGGAGGTGAGCTTGGCCATCGAGGCGAGCCGGGTCACGTCGGTGCCGGCAAGGTAAAGCTCGCACGCGCGGTAGACCAGCGCGCGTAACAGCTCGATCTCAGTCGCCAGCTCGGCCAGCCGAAAATGCACGACCTGATTGTCGAGGATCGATTTGCCGAAGGCCTTGCGGTTGCGGGTGTACTCGATCGTCTGCTCGATCAGGCGTTCCATGGATTTCAGATTGGCGGCGGCGGCCCAGAGCCGTTCCTCCTGGAATTGCAGCATCTGATAAATGAAGCCTTTGCCTTCCTCGCCGATCAGATAGCGCCGCGGCACCCGTACATTGTCGAAGAAGATCTGCGCGGTGTCGGAGGAGCGCATGCCGAGCTTGTCGAGCTTGCGCGCGATCTCGACGCCCTTCGTCTTCATCGGCAGGCAGATCAGGGACTTGTTCTTGTGCGCCGCGCCTTCGGAGGTGTTGGCGAGGAGGCACATCCAATCCGCTTGCGTGCCGTTGGTGGTCCACATCTTGCCACCGTCGATGACGTAGTCGTCGCCGTCCTTGCGTGCCGTGGTCTTGATCGAGGCGACGTCGGAGCCGGCGCCGACTTCGGAGACGCCGAGGCAGGCGACGTAATCGCCGGCGATCGAAGGCGCCAGGAACTGGCGTTTGAGCTCGTCCGAGCCGAACCGGGCCAGCGCCGGCGTCGCCATGTCGGTCTGCACGCCGATCGCCATCGGCACGCTGCCGCAGGCGATGTTGCCGAGCTCTTCGGCCATCACCATCGCGTAGGAGTAATCGAGGCCCTGGCCGCCATAGGCGGGCGGCTTGTTGAGGCCGAGAAATCCGAGATCGCCCATCTTCTTGAACACCTCATGGGCGGGAAAAATGCCGGCCTCCTCCCACGCATCGACATGCGGGTTGATCTCCGCGGCGATGAATTTCTGCAGGCTGCGGCGCAGCTCCTCGTGCTCGGGCGTGAACAGCATCCCTGTGGCTCCTCGTTACATGCGGCCGACGCCGAACGTATTGGGCTTGAGCGGGCGAAGCTCCGCCTCGCGGCAGATCGAGAGGCAGAAGCCTAGCACTTTACGCGTGTCGCGCGGGTCGATCAGCCCGTCATCCCACAGCCGGGCGGTGGCGTAGAGCGCAGTCGACTCCCCCTCCATGCGCTTGACGATGGATTGCTCCATCGCATCGAGTTTAGCCTTGTCGACCGGCTTGCCCTCGCGCTTGAGCTTCTCCTCGGTGACGATGGCCATGACCTTCGCCGCCTGCTCGCCGCCCATCACGGCGATTCGGTTGCTCGGCCAGGCGAAAATGAAACGCGGATCATAGGCGCGGCCGCACATGCCGTAATTGCCGGCGCCGAACGAGGCGCCGACGTGAATGGTCAGCTGCGGCACGGTCGCGTTGGCCACCGCCTGGATCATCTTCGAGCCGTGCTTGATGATGCCGGCCTGCTCCGCCTCGCGCCCGACCATGTAGCCGGTAGTGTTCTGCAGATAGACGATCGGCATATTCGCCTGGCAGCAGAGCTGAATGAACTGCGCCGCCTTGCTGGCGCCGTCGGCGTCGATCGGTCCGTTATTGCCGATGAGCCCGATGGCATGGCCTTCGATTTCGGCGTGGCCGCACACCGTGTGCGGACCGTAAGGCGGCTTGAAATCGAGGAAATCGGAATCGTCGACGATCCGCGCGATGATCTCGCGAACGTCATACGGCTTGCGGTAATCGATCGGCACGACGCCGGCGAGCTCTTCGGCGGGATAGCGCGGCTCCTTGAAGGAGCCAGTCGGCCGCACCGGCAGTTGCGCGTTCCACGGCAGCTTGGCCATGACGTCGCGGGCGATGCGGACGCCGTCGGCATCGTCTTCGGCGAGATATTCGCCCAGCCCGGAAATAGTCGCGTGCATCTCGGCGCCGCCGAGCTCTTCGTCGGTCGCGATCTCGCCGGTCGCGGCGCGCAGCAACGGCGGGCCGGCAAGAAAGACCTTCGCCCGGTTGCGCACCAGGATCACATAATCCGAGAGGCCGGGCAGGTAGGCGCCCCCGGCGGTCGAGGAGCCGTGCACCACGGTGACCTGCGGGATGCCGGCCGCGGACATGCGCGCCTGATTGGCAAAGCCGCGCCCGCCCTCGACGAACATCTCCGCCTGAAAGAGGAGATTGGCGCCGCCCGATTCGACGAGGCGGACGGTCGGCAATTTGTTCTCCAGTGCGATCTGCTGCATGCGCAGACTTTTTTTCACTCCCATCGGCGTCGACGTGCCGCCCTTGATGGCGCTGTCGTTGGCGGAAATCATGCAGCGGATGCCGGACACGTAACCGATGCCGGAAATGCCGCCGCCGCCTTGGATGCCGGCGTCGCCGTCATCGTCGTGCATGCGGAAGCCGGCAAGCGTCGAGAACTCGAGCCACGGCGCGCCGCGGTCGATGAGCAGCGCGACGCGCTCGCGCGGCAAAAGCTGGTTGCGGGCGCGGAAGCGCTCGCGCCTGGAATTGGAGAAATCCCGAACCTTCTGCTCGAGCGCGCGGAAATCCCCGATCAGCGCCAGCATTTGCTCGCGGTTGGCGCGAAAGGTCTCGGAGCTCTGATCGGCGCGGCTCTCGATGATCGGCATGGCAATTTAGTCGCCCAGGGCCTCGGACGCCCGCGGCATGCGGCCGAAACTTCGGAAAGCGAGGGTGCCGCCGAATTGGTGAATGAGTTTGGCTCCCCGGGCCGGATTCGAACCAGCGACCAACCGGTTAACAGCCGGTTGCTCTACCGCTGAGCTACCGGGGAACAAAGGCAGCGGGTCGCGCAAGCGCGCCCGCGTATAACAAAGCCGCGCGCGGTTTGAAAGCGGGTCCGGCAAGTTCGCATGGATGCGCGTCCGTTGCGGCGGCTTTGGGGTTATTTCGAATTATTCGGCGGCGCGGCGCGCACGTTGTGCCACGGATCGTAGGCCTGCTTGGGCTTTGTGGGTATGGCCTCGAGCGCGGACTTGTAAGCCTTGTCGTCGGCTTTCACGGAGGGGTTAGATTCCTCCTGTTTAGGTTTGTCCGCCCTTCATGCCCGGAAGGGCCCCCCAGGAGCATCCCCGCCCGGCTGTTGCGAGTAGGCCGGAATTGTCGCAAGGAGAGTGCCACGCCCGCTATCGCGATGATTCTGCACCGGAGCCTCCCTTGCGGTGGTGATGTCGCTAACCTCCAACGCGGAACATATCCACCGCAAAAGCAAGAGCGCGGGTCCTTTCGGACCCGCGCCCTGCTGTTTAGCAACTCAGCTTGGTCGTGCCAAGATGGGTTCGATCTTAGCCGATCAGAAGCCGACGCCGATGCCGGCGAAGCCGACGATGATGTCCTTGGTCGCCCAGTTGGCGCAGTTGTGCCGACGCCGCAAATGCTGACTTGGTTGGACGCAATCAGGGCGTTGTTGATGACGTCATAGTACTGGAAGCCGGCCTTGGCGTACCAACTGCCGAGGTTCGACGGGATCCAGGTCAACCCCGCAACAAAGGTGAGGCCGGTCGTGAACACGCCCACGCCGCCGGAGCTGGCGACGCCGAACAGCGTCGGGTTGCCGTCCAGAAGCTCGTCGGACCGACGGTCACGTAGGTCGGCGCCTTCACTGTCAGCCACGGCATGCCCCACAGCTTCCCGCTCACGGTCGGGGTCATACCGATGGTGAAGTCCCCGTTGTCGTTCGCGCAGGAGAAGCAAGCCGGCATTTGTACGCTGTTCTGGCCTTTGAACTCGTAGTACCAGGTCACGTAGGGATTGAACGTGATCGGCCAGCCGGTGAACGAGTTGTTCAGAGCGATTTTCAACTCGTTGAAGTTCAGGAAGCCGAAGCCGATCGTGCCGACCGAGCCCGCACCGGTCCCGCCGCCTGCCGGCACAGCTCCCGGTCGCGTTGCAAGCGACGTCACCCGAGTACACGTTGTAGAACGTGTCGCTCAAGGTCCAGTACTGACCGAAGGTGACCGACGCGTCGATGAACAAGACGGTGTCGAACAGGTCGCCGTTCGCGCTCGGCTGGAAGGTTCCCCAGTAGCCCGGGAAGTTGTCAGACAAGTCGGCCGCGACGCCGCCGCCGGTCGTGATCTTGTTAATGAAGCCGGCCTTGTTCTTGTAGAGTACCCAGTCCAAGCCGGCGACGACCGTGCCGGTACCGTGGTTGATCAACGCCTGACCTTGCGGGTTGATCAGGAAGCTTTCCCAGTCCCACTCCACGAAGCCGTGGATATCCAATGGAGGCGGCGCGGGCGGAGGCGGTGCCTTAAGTGGCATGCTCATGTCGGCGGCGAGTGCCGCTCCCCCGAGCCCGAGCGCCCATACGCAACCAACAACAAGAGCAATCGAAGATCGTATCTTAGTCATCTTGGTCCCCCTGGCTCTCAACCCGGCCCAAGTCCTAAGGCGCGGGGCGCTTCCAACCAGACCCGCTGGAGTGCGAGCCGTCGGAGTCAGCGGACGTTAGCATTCGATCCGTGCCCAACAAAGCGCCGGATGCTATCTCCGTCGTGTATTAGCCCTGAATTTTCCGAGTGGTTGTAAATTTGTCACAGTAATTGATCACCCCGAATTGCTGGCGTCTGAACACTATATGTCATGCCGCTGCAATTTGCTTATCGGCCGGCAATCGCCGTCCAATCTTGATGAATTGAGCATAAGGCGACCGAGAGATCGACCGGAGTTCGCGGATCAATTTGCGCAAATCGGCCGCCAGACGATTTAGTGCCGGCGTACTCACCGTCCGTTTCGACGGCACAAAGCGTGCGCTCAGTTTGCCGAACTCTTGGGCGGCTGTTGCACTGGCTGTGGCCAAGCGGCTGCCGGCGCAGCGGGGGCGGCAGGCTTGGGTTTCGGCTTGAGCTTCGTCTTGTGCGGCGGAGGTGGAGGCGGCGGCGGCGGAGGAGGCGGTGCCGCAGCTTCGGCCTCGCGCCGTGCTTTCTCGGCGGCTTGCGCGGCCAGCTCTTGCTGTTTGGCGACCGCTTCGTTCTGCATCACCACCATATAGCCTTTAGCCTCCATGCAATCCTGCACGGCGTCGTTTCCTCCAGCGATATCGTTGTTGCGGTGCGGATCGCCGGTGCCTGCGGACACGTGCATTTCGGCCTGACACACCATGCGATCTTTGTTGAACTGCTGGGAAACCGCCGGATCACCGATGTCCTGACCGTCGGCGCGCACATAGGCAAAGCGCCCTCCCAGCGAACAGGCTGCGAGCGCCAGCGCGGCGAGCATCAAAACGACTGAACGCAACACGTCCCCTCCGAAGCGCGAAGACTGCCGCCGACTGTCTAGCACGCGCAGTTTGTTGGAGGCCACGCCCGGAATTGAACCGGGGTAAACGGTTTTGCAGACCGCTGCGTAACCACTCCGCCACGTGGCCTTGCTCGACATCGCCGGATGGCCCTCCGGCCGATGATGTCCAAGTCCGCGATCTATAAAGGAAGTCTGCGGGTCCGACAACGGCGGCGGCAAGCCGTAAAACGCTCGTCCTAGCCTGGCCTCCGCGATAATCGCCAAGCCGTGCTGCAATCGCGGTCCGCCCGTAGGCGCTATGCTTGCGTTTTGCCCGACCGTGCCGCAGAACACACCCTCGCCAACGCAGGGAACCGCGGGCATGTTCGACGCCGCCACGGCACGCCGGTTGATGGTGGAAGGGCAGGTGCGCACTGCCGATGTCACCGATCCCGGATTGCAGGCGGCCATGCTGACCTTGCCGCGCGAGCGTTTCGTGCCGCAAGCGCTCGCCGAGCTCGCCTATCTCGACAAGGATCTTCCGATCGCCAAGGATCGTGCGCTGCTCAAGCCGATGGTGCTGGCCAAGCTTATTCAGGCTGCGCGTGTGCGTCGCCTCGATCATGTCCTCGATGTCGCTTGCGGGACCGGCTACTCCTCGGCAGTGCTGGGACGGGTCGCCGAATTGGTCATCGCATTGGAAGAGGACGCGGAGCTCGCGCGCCAGGCGCAGGACGCGCTCGCGGCAACCGGAACCGCCAATGTCGAGGTCGTCATCGGGCCGTTGACTGCCGGCTGGCCGGCGCGCGGGCCTTACGATGTGATCATGCTCGAGGGCGCGACCGAAATTGCGCCGGAAGAACTGGGACGCCAGTTGAAGCCGGACGGACGGCTTGTCTGCGTCCACGGCCGCTCGCCGGCCACAAAGGCGATGATCTATCACCGTATCGAAGGCCGGCTGGTCGGTCGGCCGATCTTTGACGCTGCCGCGCGGGTGCTTCCGGGCTTCGTCGCTCCTCCCGCATTCGTTTTCTGAAGCTTTCGGCAAAAATCGCGGATTCACGTCACCGGGGCATACCTGTGGCGCATATGTGCCAATACCCAGAAATTTGCATCGCAGAGCGATCCTAGGGGTTTCGCCCCGCCGGTTGGCCGAATAATGTGTTGATTCCGCTTCGCAGGCCGGACCGGCCGGCGAGACTCGCGGGGGCGAGCGTGCGGGGCAGGGGAGCAGCGTAAATCGCATGCTGGGGGTGCGGGCGCATAGGCGGACGGTTGCGAGTCTCCTACTGGCCGCAGGTGCCATGGCCGCGGCCTGTTCGGGGGCCGCGGCGGATACGCTCGAATGGGCCTTGGTGCAGGCCTATCAAAACAATCCGTCCCTCAACGCGCAGCGCGCATCGCTGCGCGCCACCGACGAGAACGTGCCGCAGGCGTTGTCGGGCTATCGTCCGAAGCTCAGCGTCACCGCCAATGCCGGTTACAATTACACCAATGCGACTTCGGCGTTTCCCCTCTCCACCGGTGGTCCCGTCAGCACGATTCAATTCGCGCAAACGTTTGCTTCGCGCGGCGTCGGCGCCCAGGCGACGCAGACGCTGTTCAACGGATTCCAGAACGCGAATCGCACTCGTCAGGCGGAGAGCCAGGTGATGGGCGCGCGCGAGACGTTGCGCGTCACCGAGCAGCAAGTGCTGCTCGACGCCGCGACCGCGTACATGAACTTATTGCGCGATCAGGCGATCCTCGATCTCAATCGCCGCAACGTCGAAGTGCTCACCGAGCAGCTCAAACAGACGCGCGACCGCTTCAACGTCGGCGAGGTGACGCGCACCGACGTGGCGCAGGCCGAATCGCGGCTCGCCGCCGGCCGCTCGGCGCTTCTTGGCGCGCAGTCGAATTTCGTCACCTCGCAGGCAAATTATCGGCGAATCATCGGCGTCGATCCGGGCCGCCTCGCGCCAGGCACTCCGGTCGACCGGCTGTCGCCGCCTACCCTCGCCGGAGCGATCAAGGAAGGCCAGGGGCAAAGCCCGTCGGTATTGGCGGCAATGTACGGCGTCGATGTCGCCGAGCTTGCGGTCAAGGTCAGCGAAGGCGCGCTTTATCCCAACCTCTCGCTCACCGCGAGCGCGATCACGGCGACGAATCCCGCGTTTGAAGTGATCAAGCAAACCGCGGCCTCAGTGGTTGGACAGCTGACGATTCCGATCTATCAGGGCGGCGCCGAATACGCCGCGATCCGGCAATCCAAGGAATCGCTCGGACAGCAGCGGCTCAATCTCGACATCAATCGCGATCAGGCGCGGGCAACGGTGGTGCAGAACTGGGGCCAGCTCGACGCCGCCAAGGCGCAGATCGAGGCGACGACCGCCCAGGTCAACGCCGCGGAGATCGCGCTCAACGGCGTGCGCGAAGAGGCCCGCGTCGGCCAGCGCACCACGCTCGACGTGCTCAATGCGCAGCAGGAACTGGTCAACGCCCGGTCCGCGCTGGTGACCGCGCAGCACGATCGCGTCGTCGCCTCTTACAGCTTGCTGGCGGCCGTCGGCAGCCTGTCGATGCCGCGGCTCGGCCTCGACGTTCTGATCTACGATCCGCAGGTTCACTACCAGCAAGTGCGCGACGCGTGGGTCGGCGTGCGCACTCCCGACGGCAGATAGGAAACGCGGCGGCGGCCGGTTCCCGCGACGACGCTCGTCGGCGTCGGCGATGCAAAGTCGGTGATTGCCTTCGACTTTCGGCATGACATACTCGCCGCTGACTTGCATAGTTGCGCAGTTGCGCTTGCGTGATTCGCGGCGGTGCTGCCCGCCGGGACGCAGGCTTTGGCAAGGCTTGAGGCGAGGGCAAGCGCATGACGCAGCCAGCAAAATCGCAAGAACCGTCGATGGAGGAGATCCTTGCCTCCATTCGCCGCATCATTGCCGACGACGATGCAAACAAAACCGCGCCGCGGGAGGTGGAAGCGCCGCCGCCGGCCGCTAGGTCCGATCCTTCGCCGGAGCCGCCAGCGGCTGCGCCCGAGCCAATTGTCGCCGATATCCTCGCTGATGTGCCGGAGCCGCCGTCTGCCGAGGCCGAACCCGAAGCCGATCAAATCCCGGATATTCTCGATCTCACCGAATCGATGGCGGCCCCGATGCCCAGTCAACCTGCGCCCGATCCCGCGCCGCAGTTTCGCAAGATCGAAGCGAATTCCGATATAAGTTTCGACGATCCGATCGAAGAGCCCGCGGAGCAAAGCGCCGCGGCGGAAATCCGCAGCCACTACTCCCAGGAAGCGGCCGATCGCGATGAGGACGAGCGCGGGCGGCTGCTTTCGCGCGCCACCAGCGCCGCCGTCGATTCGGCGTTCAACACGCTCGCCCAGACCGTGCTGGTGCAGAATGCGCGCACGCTCGAGGACCTGGTGCGCGAAATGCTGCGGCCGATGCTCAAGGGCTGGCTCGACGACAATTTGCCCGCCATGGTCGAGCGCCTGGTGCGGGCCGAGATCGAGCGCGTCTCCCGCGGCCGGATGGGTTGAAGGCGGATTCCGGGCCCTCGCGAATCGCGCCCGTCCCGGAACGATGAATTAAGCGCCCTTCAACGCGGCGGCGAGCTTCAAGGCTTGGTCGGAGAGAACCGCCGGGTCCTCCTTGACGCTCGCCGGAGGCTTCAGCGCCACGCCGTTCTTGCGCGGAATGACATGCACGTGGACGTGAAACACCACCTGGCCGCCCGCAGGCTCGTTGAACTGATGAATGGTGAGACCGTCGGCGGCAAAGACCTTCATCGCCGCCCGCGCGACCGCTTGCGTCGTCTTGATCAGACGCGAGAGATCGTCCGGTTCGATATCGACGATCGTGCGCGCCGCCGCTTTCGGGATCACCAGCGCGTGGCCAGGCGCGCGCGGCATGATGTCGAGAAACGCAAATGTCTTGTCGTCTTCATAGACCTTGTGCGCCGGCAATTCGCCGCGCAGGATTTTGGCAAAAATGTTGTTCGTGTCGTAACTCGGCATCGTCATCTCCGGCTTTCATGATCCTGATGGTAGTCAATCAGGCTCGAGAGTGAAATCCTTCCGATAAGGACCCATGGCGGCCAGCTCGGCGCCGGCCGCGGCCACATAGGCGCGCTCGCGCACCAGATAGTCGGCGACCGCGCGCCGCAGCGCCGGATCGGCGATGTAGTGGGCGGAGAAGGTGGTCGTCGGCATGTAACCGCGGGCGATCTTGTGCTCGCCCTGCGCGCCCGCTTCGACGCGCTGCAGCTTGTGCGCAATCGCGTAGTCGATGGCCTGATAGTAGCACAGCTCGAAATGCAGGAACGGGTGGTGCTCGATCGCGCCCCAGTGCCGGCCGAAAAGCGCGTGCGAGCCGATGAAATTGATGGCGCCGGCGACGAAGCGCCCGGCGCGCTTGGCCATCACCACGAGGATGCGCTCGCGCATCGCCTCGCCGACGCGGGAGAAAAACGGCCGCGTGAGATAGGGATGGCCCCATTTGCGCGAGCCGGTCTCTATGTAGAACGCGAAGAAGTCGTCCCACACCGCTTCGGTGAGGTCGCTGCCGGTGAGCCACTGCACGGTCACGCCGTTCGCCAGCGCCTCATGGCGCTCGCGGCGTATGGTCTTGCGCTTGCGCGCGGCAAGCGCGCCGAGGAATTCGTCGAAGCTCGCATAGCCCTGATTTTCCCAGTGGAATTGCTGGTCGGTGCGCTGCAGGAATCCGAGTTCGCCGAGGAAACGAAATTCCGGCTCAGTAGCGAACGTCACGTGAACGCCCGAGGCGCGTTCGACGCGGCATAGCTCGATCAAACCGGCCGCCAGCACATTGCGGACTTCAGCCGCATGCGGTCCCGGCCGCACCAGCAACCGGCGCCCGCACGCCGGCGTGAACGGCACCGCCACTTGCAGCTTCGGGTAATAACTTCCGCCGGCGCGCTCATAGGCTTCGGCCCAGCCGCCGTCGAAGACGTATTCGCCGCGCGAGTGGCTTTTGAGGTAGCAGGGCGCGGCGCCAAGCAGCGAGCCGTCCGCGTCTTTGACCAGCAAGTGCTGAACATGCCAGCCGGAATGGCCGCCCACCGATTTCGAGGCCTCCAGCGCCGAAAGAAAACCGTGCGACAAAAACGGATTGAAGGGATATTCCGGATCCGCCGACTGCGGATCGTTGCGCGGGTTGGCGCAAGCGTCCCAAGCTTCGGCGCTGACGTCGCCGATCGCGTTCACGACCGTGACGCGCAGTTCCTTCCCGAGCGCACGCGCGCGTTCGTGGACGGGCGGGGACTTGTTGCCGCGCGGCTGGCTCATGGCCGAAAGCCCTCGAAAATGATCTGGTCGGCCCAGCGCGCGGCGCGCTGCCGCTCCTCTTGGGTGCGCACCGCCCAGGTCACCAGCGGCAGGCCGGCGAGATGCCGCGCCAGCCAGGGGCCGAGCGCCGGCAGATCGTCGACGCCATAAGCGACGAAGTGCGGCCGCGCCGTCAAGGCCGGGAGCAGTGTTCCCATGGCGTAACGTTGCCACGGCGGCATCCGATCCCAATAGGGATCGGGCCGGTATTTTGCCGCGATAATGCCGCGCGGCAGGCGAGGGGCTTTCTGTCGCAATTGCCTGAGCTGCACTGGATCGAACGACATCGGCCCGGCCGGACCGCTATATCCGGCGAGCACCGCGGCCGTGCGCGCCGGCAGGCGGTCGTCGCCGTCGAATCGGCTTTTCAGCTCGGGCAGCATGCTGGCGCGGCCGCCGACGAGATCGCAGAGCTCGCCAAGGGTCATCATCCGCTCGCTGCTGCCGCGGAACGGAATGCGCTTGAGCTCGGCCGCGCTCAGGCGATCGAGCCGCCCTTCGCCCTCGGTGAGGCGGCCAAGCACATCGTCGTGATGCACCATGGCCTCGCCATCGGCGCTGACCTGCAGATCGATCTCGACGCCGTAGCCGGCGGCGATCGCGGCCGCGACCGCACCCGCCGTGTTCTCGATGACGCCGTGCGCGGCGTCATGCAGCCCGCGATGGGCGATCGGTCGCGCAGTGAGCCAGTCGAGCGCCCTTGCCACTGTTCAGGACACTTCGAACAGGCCCTCGACTTCCATCGCCGCATCGCGCGGCAGGGCCGAGACGCCGACCGTCGTGCGCGCGTGCTTGCCCTTCTCGCCGAAGGCGGCGACCATCAGGTCGGAGGCGCCGTTCATCACCTTCGGCCCTTCGAGGAAACCGGGCGCCGAATTCACGAATCCGCCAAGCCGGACCACGCGCAAGACCTTGTCGAGATCGCCGAGCGCCGCCTTGACCTGGGCAAGAAGATTGACCGCGCAGGCGCGCGCCGCCTTTTGCCCGTCTTCGATCGACACGCCGCCGCCGAGCTGTCCGGTGGCGACGAGCTTGCCTTGGGCGTCAAGGCAAATCTGGCCGGATACCATGAGCAGGTTGCCGGTGCGCACAAATGGAACGTAGTTGGCGACCGGCGCCGCCGGCTCGGCAAGCGCGACGCCGAGTTCGCTCAGTTTCTTCTCCACCGTTCCAGCCATTCGCCTCCTCCAGCCTTGGTTTTTCGCGCAAGCACGAGCCGGCGCTTTTCGCCGATCGCAGCATAGCATGCAAGCCGGACGCCATACGGATCGCAGTTGCGGCCGGCTTTCCAGGGACCTATCTTCGCCACCATTCGGCAGAATAAACGTCGTGACATTCATGGGGTGGGCGAGAGGGGGCCGACACTTCCGGAGCGAGCAAGCGAGAGAGGCCCATGGCTGTAGCTCACACCTTCGCGTTGCGCGGCGCCGTTTTTACCCTGACCTTGATTTCCGCCGCATCGGTCTTGCGCGTCGGCGCGCAAGAGAAACTGATCGCGCTCGTGCCGCACCGGGCGATCTACGACCTTTCGCTCGGCGAGGTGCGCGGCAACGCGCAGATTGCCGGCGTGCGTGGGCGCATTCTCTACGACTTCGACGGCAGCGCCTGCCAAGGCTATTCGCTCCAGTTCCGCCAGGTCTCCGAGCTCGATACCGGCGAAGGCAAGCACAGCACCAGCGATTTGCGCTCGACCACCTGGGAAGGCGGCGACGCCAAGAGCTACAAATTCGCCTCGGAAAATTTCGTTGACGAGAATCTGGTCGAACTCGGTTGACGGGCACGCCGAGCATGGTCAGCGTGCAACCGCGGTCGATCTCGCCAAGCCGGAACGCAAGGTGCTCGATATCGACGCCAGCGTAGTGTTCCCAACCGAGCATATGGTGCGGGTGATCGCAGCGGCGCGCGCCGGCAAGTCCATTCTCGATTTTCCGGTCTATGACGGATCGGAAACCGGCGAGAAAGTCTACGACACGCTCACCGTGATCGGCCAAAAGCTCGACCCCAAGGACCCAAGGCACCCCGACGCCGCGGCCGATGAACCGAAGCTTGCCGATGTCCCGCGCTGGCCGGTCACCATCAGCTATTTCGAAAAGACCAAAAAGGCGAAAGTCGGCGAGCAGACGCCGGATTATGCGATCGGCTTCGAGCTTTACGAGAACGGCATCGCGCGCAATCTGTCGCTCGACTACAACGATTTCGTCGCCGTCGGCAAACTCACTTCGCTCGAGATCAAGGACGCGAAGCCGTGTCCGTGAGGCGGCAAAGATCTGACGACGCCTAGCGCTCCTCCGGCCCCTCGAAGGCGAGCCCTCTGACCACGGCGTCATCGCCGAAGCGGGCGCGCACGCGGTCGAGCGCATGTTCGGCGTCCGCCGCCCGGCTGCCGACGAAATCCGCCGGATCCGCTTCGTCGGCCGTGGTGATGGCGCTGACACCGACGCCGAGCAGGCGGAATTTCGTGCCGTCCGCTTCGCGTTCGAGGAGGCTGCGGGAAGCGGCAAAAATCCGGCCGGCGAGTTGCGTCGCCGAACCGAGCGAGCGCGCCCGGGTGCGAATCTTGAAGTTCGCGGTTTTGAGCTTGAGCGTCACCGTTGCGCCGGCCAAAGCCTTGGCCTTGAGGCGCGCCGAGACCTCCTCCGTCTGGCTCCAGAGAATCCGCTCGAGCGCGCGGAAATCGGCGATATCGCGGTCGAACGTCGTCTCCGCGGACACGCTCTTGGTTTCGCGATCGGCGCTGACCTTGCGCGCGTCGATGCCGCGTGCGAGCCGCGCCAGGCGGCGGCCTTCCTCGCCGTAGCGGCGCATCATCGTGACTTCGCTGGCGCGTTGCAGATCGGCGATGGTGTGAATGCCGTCGCGCGCAAGCCGCGCCGCGCTCGCCTTGCCGACGCCGAAGATGAAGCTCACCGGCTTCGGCGCCAGAAACGCCGGCGCCTCGCTGGCGCCGAGCACCGCGAAGCCGCGCGGCTTGTCGAGGTCGGAGGCGACCTTGGCGAGGAATTTGTTGCAGGAAAGCCCGATCGACACGGTGATGCCGAGCTTTTTCTCCACGTCGGCCGCGAACCGCGCGAGCACCTTCGCCGGCCACAGGCCGTGCAGCCGTTCGGTGCCGGAGAGATCGAGGAAGGCTTCATCGATCGACAACGGCTCGACGAGCGGCGTCAAGCCGAGCATCATCTGCCGGACCTCGCGGCCGACGCGGGAATATTTCTCCATGCTGGGCCGGATCACGCGGGCGTGCGGGCAGAGCCGCAGCGCCTCGAACATCGGCATTGCCGATCTAACCCCGAAGGTGCGGGCGACGTAACAGGCCGCAGCGACGACACCGCGCTTGCCGCCGCCGATGATCACCGGCTCGGCGGCGATCGACGGATCGTCGCGCTTCTCGATCGTGGCATAGAAGGCATCGCAATCGACATGGGCGATGGCGAGCCGCGCGAGCTCGTCGTGGCGCAGCAGCCGCGGCGAGCCGCAATGCCGGCAGCGCGCCGGCTGTGCCGGGGCGTCGGCAAGGCAATCGCGGCAGAAGGCGGCGCTCACGGCAGGTTGCGACCCTCCGCGCCACCGAGCGCGCTGCGGGCCCGGGCGATCTCACCCGGCTCGATTCCCGCGCTCTCGGCGAACGCGATCAGCAGGGACTCATCGCCCAGCATATGCTCGAGGACACCGGCGAGAAAGGCAGGCTCGCGCGCGGCGGCACGGATGTCCTCAGCGTCTATTCCGCTCATGCCGAGGAAGCGGTTGAGCCGTTCCGGTTCCTCGGCGATGAAAGCAAGCGCCTGAATCGCCAGCATTTCCGCCGTATCGCGTGAGACTAGCGAACGCCTCTTCATCCGGTTCCATTTGCCTTTCCGTAAGAAATCGGGGCTAGTTTGCCAGCCTTGGCATGCCATCGACGGCGGGCCGTGCGGCCGCTGCGGGCGCGGGCTTCGGGACACAGGTGAAGGATTGGGGGATGGCCAAAACCGTCCTGATCGTGGAGGACAACGAGCTCAATATGAAGCTCTTCCACGATCTGTTGGAAGCCCACGGTTACGACACGGTGGCGACGCGCAACGGCATCGAGGCCCTCGATCTCGCCCGCAAACATCGGCCCGATCTCATTCTGATGGATATCCAGCTGCCCGAAGTCTCCGGCCTCGAGGTCACCAAATGGCTCAAGGACGACCAGGAGCTCAAGCGCATTCCGGTGGTCGCTGTGACCGCCTTCGCGATGAAGGGCGACGAGGAGCGCATCCGCGAGGGCGGCTGCGAGGCCTATCTGTCGAAGCCGATCTCGGTGGGGAAGTTCATCGAGACCATCCGTCATTTCCTCGGCAACCCGTAGGCACCAGCGAATGACCGCCCGCGTTCTCGTCGTCGATGATATCGCCGCCAACGTCAAGCTGCTCGAGGCGCGGCTTTCGGCGGAATATTTCGACGTCACCACGGCGATGAGCGGCGCGGAGGCACTGACGATCTGCGAGCGCGCCGAATGCGACCTCGTGCTGCTCGACGTGATGATGCCGGACATGGACGGCTTCGAAGTGTGCCGCCGGCTCAAGAGCAGCCCGGCCACGCATCACATTCCGGTGGTGATGGTCACCGCCCTCGATCAGCCTTCCGACCGGGTGCGCGGGCTCGAAGCTGGCGCCGATGATTTCCTCACCAAGCCCATTCCCGAACTGGCGCTGATCGCGCGCGTGCGTTCGCTGGCGCGGCTCAAGATGGTCACCGACGAGCTGCGCATGCGCGCGGTGACTTCGCGCGAGATCGGGATCGAATCCCCGGAGCGCGAGGCAGTCGCCGACACCGGCCGCGGCGGCCGCATACTTCTCGTCGACGATCGTCCAGCCTCGCATGAACGCATCGCCGCGGTTCTTGCCGCCGAGCACACCGTCGAAGTCGAACCCAATCCCAGCGAA
Source organism: uncultured Alphaproteobacteria bacterium (assembly GCA_963850855.1). Lineage (GTDB taxonomy): Bacteria > Pseudomonadota > Alphaproteobacteria > Rhizobiales > Xanthobacteraceae > BOG-931. Next base: position 306,222 of record CAWKNH010000016.1, on the reverse strand, counting down.
GCGCTGTTCCGCGCCGCCGACGGCAATTACGATCTCCTCATCGTTTCGCTGGCGCTGGAGAATTTCGACGCGCTGCGGCTGTGCAGCCAGATCCGCTCGCTCGACCGCACCCGCAACATGCCGATTCTGGCGATCACCGAGCCCGACAATAATGCGCGGATGATGCGCGGCCTCGAGATCGGCGTGAACGATTATCTGATGCGCCCGATCGACAAGAACGAGCTGCTGGCGCGGGCGCGCAGCCAGGTGCGCAAGCGCCGTTATACCGAGCGGCTGCGCGACAACGTCCAGATCTCGATCGAGATGGCGATCACCGACGCGCTGACCGGCCTGTTCAATCGCCGCTATCTGGAAAGTCACCTGGCGACGCTGGTCGACCAGGCGGCGACGCGCGGCAAGCCGCTGGCCGTCCTGGTGCTCGACATCGACTATTTCAAGTCGATCAACGACACCCACGGTCATGACGCCGGCGACGATGTGTTGCGCGACTTCGCCCTGCGCATCAAACGCTCGATCCGCGGCATCGATCTCGCCTGCCGCTGCGGCGGCGAGGAGTTCGTCATCGTCATGCCGGAGACCGACATGGCGGTCGCCGCCATGGTGGCGGAGCGGCTGCGCCGGCGCATTGCCGCCGAGCAGTTCGCCATCGAGCAGGGCGCCCGCTCGATACCGGTGACGATCTCGATCGGTATTGCCGCCTTGCGCGGGCGCGAGGACACGGCCGCGAGCATCCTCAAACGCGCCGACCAGGCGCTCTACCGCGCCAAGCGGGACGGCCGCAATCGGGTCGTGCCCGACGCGGCCTAAGGCCCCGGCCGCCGACACTTTTGGCGCACTTTTGGCCTCAGTCCAGATTTGGGCGAAATCTTGGCGGTTGATTTCTTCAACCGTTGGGCTAGCTTAATTGCGCGACGGTCATCAGCAATGACGGAAAGATGTCTTCCAGCGAGCCGCCTAGCGGCGTGGAAGGCGCGACGCGTTCGATAACCCTGCGGAGTGCTCAGGTCCGCCGCATCTTCCTGGGTCCGTGGGGTTCGGCCGGCACGGGGGCGGTGCGAGTGGCCTCCTCATGACACCGCTTCCGGCCGGCCACCTTGCCCGCACGGTCGCGGTCGGCTTTGATCCAGCCTATCCACAGCTTTGGGTCCCGTTTCGCGACGGAGAGGTCGACATTGCCGATGACGTTGCAGGGCCGTACCGCCGTTGTCACCGGGTCCGCGGGCGGGATTGGCCGGGCCATTGCGGCTTCACTGGCGCGCCGCGGCTGCCACCTCGCGCTTGCCGATATTGACGACGCCGCGCTCGCGAGTGCGGCCGCCGAGCTCGCCGTGCACAAGGTGCGTATCAGCCGGCATCACCTCGATGTATCCGACCGCGCCGCGATCGCCGCTTTTCCGCGGCAGGTGACGGCCGAACATCCCGGAGTCGACATTCTCGTCAACAATGCCGGTGTTGCGCTTGGCGGTACCTTCGAGCAGGTCACTGAGGCTGATTTCGACTGGCTGCTCAGCATCAATTTCTGGGGCGTCGTGCGCATGACGCGGGCGTTCCTGCCGCTCCTGCACCATGAGCGAGGAAGCGCGCATCGTCAACATTTCGAGCATTTTCGGGATCATCGCGCCGCCCGGCCAAACGGCCTATGCCGCCAGCAAATTCGCCGTCCGCGGCTTTTCCGAATCCTTGCGGCACGAGCTATCGGGAACCCGCATCGGCGTCACTGTCGTACACCCCGGCGGCGTCGCCACTTCGATCGCGAAGAATGCGCGGGTGGCAAATAGCATCTCCGAGCAAGAGGTCGCGGAGCGGCAGGAACGCTCCAAGGCCTTCCTTCGACTGCCGCCGGAGGTCGCCGGCGAAACGATCGTGCGCGGCGTTGAAAATCGCCAAGCGCGGGTGCTAGTCGGGTCCGATGCGAAGCGGATGGCATTTATCGAACGGCTCATGCCGGTCGGCTACTGGGACCTGCTCGGGCGCAGACTAAGCGAGATAAACCGTATCAAAGCCAGCGTCCGCCGTTGCGGACGAACCGGTGAGGGGACGCCCATGACGATCATCGCCTGGATTATTTGCGCGGTCCTTCTGCTTCTCGCCGCGATCGTCGCCGGTCTCATGCTTTACGCCGGATGGACGGCGCGCCGCGTCGAGAAGGCATTGCCGCCGCTCGGGCGTTTCGTCGACGTCGACGGCGGCCGCATCCACCATCTCGAACAAGGCTCAGGGCCGACGCTCCTTCTCATCCACGGGCTCGGCGGGCAGATGCGCAACTTTACCCATTCCCTGCTGGAACGCCTCAAGGGCGACTACCGGGTGATCATCATCGATCGGCCGGGCAGCGGCTATTCTACCCGGCCGCGGGGAGCCTCGGCCACGATCCGCGCTCAGGCGGACACTGTCGCCCATTTCATCGACGCACTCCGGCTCGACCGGCCGCTCGTCGTCGGCCATTCGCTGGGCGGGGCGATCGCGCTTTCGCTTGCGCTGAACCACCCCGAGAAGGTCGGCGGTCTGGCGCTGCTGGCGCCGCTGACGCACGCGCAGCCCGAGGTGCCGGCCGCTTTTCAGGGGCTCGTCGTTACCTCGCCGCTGTTGCGATGGCTCATCGGCTGGACGTTGGCGATCCCGATGTCGATGAGGAATCGTGAGCTCGTGCTCGGCGCCGTCTTTGGTCCGAATGAGGTGCCGGCCGATTTCGCGACGCGGGGCGGCGGCCTGCTCGGTCTGCGGCCAGGAAATTTTATCTCAGCATCGCGCGACCTGATGGCGACGACCGAAGACCTGGAGACGATGCCGGCGCGCTATCGGAGCCTCAAGCTTCCGGTCGGCATCCTGTTCGGAACGGGCGACCGCATCCTCGACGCTACGGCGCATGGCAAGGCATTCGCGGAAAAACTGCCCAGCGCCGATTTCGAGCTGATCGAAGGCGACGGGCACATGGTGCTGATGACGTCGGCCGACCGCTCCGCGAAATTCATCGCGCGTATCGCGCGACGCGTCGCCGAGAGGGCCAAGCTTGCGCCGGTGGCGTAGACCGGCAGCAAGTCACGATGGGCGAGGCGCGGCCCACGCCGGCGGCGCTACTTGATCTTGGATTCGCGAAATTCGACGTGCTTCTTCGCCACCGGATCGTATTTCTTCTTCACGATCTTGTCGGTCATGGTCCGCGAATTCTTGCGCGTGACGTAATAGAAGCCGGTATCGGCGCTGGACACCAGCTTGACCTTGATCGTTGTGGCTTTGGCCATGGGTAGGACCTCAAAAATCGGTTCGCTTTATTGGGGGTGAACCTAGTCGCCGTGCCTTGAATGTCAAGAAACCCCTCCGATCAGAGGAGTTCGCGCACCGAGCGCCGGTGCAGCATGCGGTAGAACGGCACTGGATGGTCGTGGCTCATGCCGGCGCTGATGCGGTCGCGCAGGTCTTCGAGCACGATCGTGGTGATGCGCGGCATGTCGAGGCGGCTCGCCTCGGTGATCGGCAGCCAGACCAGTTCCACGAGTTCGGCGTCGGGCCCGACAAAGCCGTCGGCCCGGTGGGCAATGGCGGAAACGTCCGCAGCGAAGAAGCGGCTGTCGAAACGCCGCGGCCGGTTCGTCGGCGTGATGGCGCGGGCGACGAAATGGATGGCGCCGAGGTCGGGCAGGATGTGTGCCTGCGCGAAGGCCTGCCAGGGGCCGGCCGGCGCGGCGATCGGTTCCGCGGCGCGCGTCCCCAGCATCAGGCCGGTTTCCTCGTAGGTCTCGCGGATGGCGGCAAGCGCGTAGGCGGCGGCCTTGGCGGCGCTCGGCCGCTTGAGCTTGTACAGGAGACGAGCGGTGTGGCGCTCATGCAAGGGAGCGGCGAACGGCATCTGCCGGTCGCTGACTTCGACGCGGCCGCCGGGAAACACGAATTTACCGGGCACGAATTTGTGCCGGGAGTGCCGGCGTCCCAGCAGCACCTTTGGCACCGGCTCGGAGCGATCGATGAGAATGAGAGTGGCCGAGTCCTTCGGCCGGAGATAAGGCAATGCGGTATCGTCGCTCACGCCCCGGTCTCCCTCGTTCGGGTCGATCAGCCTGCCGCCCGGCACCGTAGTCTCCACATCGTCACTCATGAAGTCCTGCCTCGTCGTCCACGCCGCTTTGAAGAACGCGATGCTTTCGGCCGCCCGTGCGGCTCGCGGGTCGTCCGCCGCGGCGACGCGGCATGATCGTCCCGCACCAGCCTGAAGCGCAAGGCGCCGGCGACCGGCGCCGCCTCCACCAATTCGACAGTGACCGCGTCGCCGAGCCGATAGGTCGCCGCGCTGCCGACGAAGGCGTGGCCGGCTTCCTGATAGCGGAAATATTCATCGCCGATGTAGCGCGCCGGGACAAAGCCGTCGGCGCCGGTCTCGTCCAGTTCGACAAACAGGCCCGCGCGGGTGACCCCGGAAATATGGCCGTCGAATTTTGCGCCGACGCGGTCGGCGAGAAAATGCGCGACCAGGCGGTCGGCGGTCTCGCGCTCGGCTTTCATCGCGCGGCGCTCCGTCGCCGAAATGTTGGCGGCGATCTCGGACAACACGCGCGCATCGATGTTTTCCGCCAAACCGTCCGGACCAAGCTTGAGCGCCCGGATCAGGGCGCGATGCACGATCAGGTCGGCGTAGCGGCGAATCGGCGAGGTGTAGTGCGCATAGCGGCGCAGATTGAGGCCGAAATGGCCGAAATTGTCCGGCGAATATTCCGCCTGCGCCTGGCTGCGCAGCACCACCTGGTTGACTAGCCGCTCGACGTCGCGGCCCTTGACCCGCGCCAGGATGCGGTTGAAGGCGTCCGGCCGCAACGTCCCGCCCTTGGGCAGCGAGATGTCGAGCGTCGCCAAAAACTCGCGCAGCGCATTGAGCTTTTCCGGCGTCGGCTCATCGTGCACGCGATAGATCAGCGGAACGCGCAGGCGCTCGCAAGTCTCGGCCGCGGCGACATTGGCGAGGATCATGAACTCCTCGATCAGCCGATGGGCCTCGAGGCGCTGAGGGGTGATCACGCGATCGACGGTGCCGTCGGATTTGAGCACGATCTTGCGTTCGGGAATTTCGAGGTCGAGCGGGCCGCGCTCGTCGCGGGCGCGGCGCACCGCTCGATACGCGGCATAAAGCGGTTCGAGGATTTTCTTTACGATCGGCTCGGTGACTTCGTCGGGCCGGCCGGAAATGGCGAGCTGAGCCTGCTCGTAATGCAGCCGGGCGGCGGAGCGGATCATCACCCGATGGAAATTGTGCGAGCGTTTGCGGCCATCGGCGCCGATCACCATGCGCACGGCGAGCGCCGCGCGGTCCTCCTGTGGCCGCAGCGAGCATAGATCGTTGGAGATGCGCTCCGGCAGCATCGGCACGACGCGGTCGGGAAAATAGACCGAATTGCCGCGCTCGACCGCGGCGCGGTCGAGCGCCGAGCCCGGCCGCACATAGTGCGCCACGTCGGCGATGGCGACGCTCACCAAGAAGCCCCCGCCATTGCGTGGGTCCGGATCGGGCACGGCGTGCACGGCGTCGTCGTGATCCTTGGCGTCGGGCGGATCGATGGTGACGAAGGGCAGTTCGCGCCAGTCTTCACGGCCGGCGAGGGTGGCCGGCTGCGCGGCGTCGGCTTCGGCGAGTATGGCGCCTGAAAAAACGTGCGGTATGTCATGAGCGTGGATGGCGATCAGGCTTACGGCCCGCTCGCTCTTGATCGAGCCGAGCCGCTCGACGACCGAGCCGGTCGACAGGCCGGACCTGGCCTGCCGCGAGACTTCCACCGCGATGAGATCGCCGTCAACGGCGCCCCTGGTCGCCCCGGCCGGGATGGCGAGCTCGCGGCCAAGCTGCTTCTTGTCGATCGGGACCAGGCGGCCGCCGCCGCCGGCGACGCCGCGGAAGACGCCGAGCACCCGGTGCTTGGCGCGGTCGATGAGCTTGATGACGCGCGCGCTCGTCTCCTCCTCGCTCGTCTTGTCGACGCGGACGAGGGCGCGGTCGCCGACGCCGGCAACTTCGCCGGGCCGGGGGCGGCGCGGGGTCACGATGTGGATGATCGGCGGCGCGCCGTGCGCCTCCTCGTCCCACTCGGTCGGCCTGGCCAGAAGCTCGCCATCGGCGTCGCGGCCGGTGATGTCGGCGAGCACCACGGGCGGCAGCGTGCCGCCGTGATGCAGCCGCTTGCGGTGCCGATCGATGCGACCCTCATCGGCAAGTTCGCGCAGCATGCGTTTGAGCTGCGCCCGGTCGGCGTTTTTTGCGCCGAAGGCGCGCGCGATCTCGCGCGTGCCCACCTCGCCGGTGTGCTCGCGGATGAACGCGACAAGCTCCTCGCGGGAGGGAAGGGTGGTGCGTTTCATGGGCCCGCTCATTGGCCGTGTCCTTGGCCAGGGGCCCGTGGCGTGCGTTTATTCGGCAGCTTGCGTCGTCTTGCGCGTTGGTTTGGTTGCCGGCCGCTTGGCCTGCCCCGAAGCCGGTCCTTTGGCTGGCCTTTTGGCTTGCCTCGCCCCGCCGGGGCCCGCGGCGCGCTTACCTTTGCGCGGCCGTGCGTGCGGGGCGGGACCGCGCTCGGCGCGGGCGTCGATCAACGCCGCCGCTTCCTCAAGCGTAACGGTCTCGGGCGTCTTGTCGCGCGGCAGCGTCGCGTTGATGCCGTCATGGCTCACATAAGGACCGTAACGGCCGTTCTTGGCCACGATCGGCCCGCCCTTTGCCGGATGCTCGCCGAGCGGCCGGCCGGGATCGGAGCCGAAGCGGCGGAAGCGCGGACCCTTGGCGCGTTTCTCGGCGATAAGCGTCACCGCCCGATTGAGCCCGATATTGAACACGTCGTCGCCGGCATCAAGATTGGCGTAGGTCTTGCCGTGCTGCACATAAGGTCCGAACCGACCGATGCCGGCGCGGATCGGCTCGCCGTCCTCGGGACTGCGGCCAATCTCGCGCGGCAGCGAGAGGAGCGCGAGCGCACGGTCGAGGACGACGTCCTCCGGCGCCATGCCCTTCTGCAGGCTGGCGCGCTTGGGCTTTTCACCGTTGACGGATTCACCGAGCTGAACATAAGGACCGAAGCGGCCGCTGCGCAGCGTCACTTCGAGGCCGGTCTCCGGATCTTCGCCGAGCTTCTTGGTCCCGATCTCGGCGCTGCCGTCGCCCGGCAAGGACAGCGAGCGGGTGTAGCGGCACTCGGGATAGGTCGAGCAGCCGATGAAGGCGCCGTATTTGGACAGCTTGAGCGTGAGCCGGCCGCTGGCGCAGTTCGGGCATTGCCGCGGATCGCTGCCGTCCTCGCGCGGCGGGAAGAGATGCGGAGCAAGCAGCTCGTCGAGCGCGTCGATCACCTGGGAGATTTTCAGGTCCTTGATCTCGTCGACCGCGCCGATGAAGCCGCGCCAGAAATCGCGCAACACGTCACGCCAGGCGATCTCGTTGTTGGAGATGAGATCGAGCTGCTCCTCGAGGCCGGCGGTGAAATCGTACTCGACGTATTTGGCGAAGAAGCTTTCGAGAAAGGCGACGACGATGCGCCCGCGGTCCTCGGGATAGAGCCGACGCTTGTCGAGCCGCACATATTTGCGGTCCCTGAGCACCTGCAGGATCGAGGCGTAGGTCGAGGGCCGCCCGATGCCGAGTTCTTCCAGACGCTTGACCAGCGAGGCCTCGGAATAGCGCGGCGGCGGCTCGGTAAAATGCTGGGTCGCGGCGATCGAGCGTTTGGCGAGCCGTTCGCCGGCGCTCATCTCGGGAAGCCGGCGAGACTCCTCGTCATCCGGGTCCTCATCGCGGCCTTCTTGATAGAGCGTGAGGAAGCCATCGAACTTCACCACGGTTCCGGTCGCGCGCAGCTCGAGGAGCCGGCTCGCGACCTTGGCGTTGATATCGACGGTCGTGCGCTCGAGCTCGGCGGACTCCATCTGGCTCGCGACCGTGCGCAGCCAGATCAGCTCGTAGAGCTTGGCCTGATCCGCATCGAGGAAACTCTTGGTCTCCCGCGGGCGGCAGGCGAGGTCGGTCGGGCGGATCGCTTCGTGCGCCTCCTGGGCGTTCTTCGCCTTGGTCTCGTAGCGCCGCGGCGCCTGCGGCACATAGCGCGCCCCATAGTCGCTTTCGATCACGCGGCGCACGGCGCGGACCGCCTCATCAACGATCTGCACGCCGTCGGTGCGCATATAGGTGATGAGGCCGATGGTCTCGCCGCCGAGGTCGATACCCTCGTAGAGGCGCTGCGCGACGCGCATGGTATGGGCGGGAGCAAAGCCGAGCTTGCGGCTTGCTTCCTGCTGCAGCGTGGAGGTGGTGAAGGGCGGCTGCGGGTGGCGCTTGACCGGCTTCGCCTCGACGCTGGTCACGGCGAAGGCGGCGGTTTCGAGTGCTTGTTTGAACGCTTCGGCTTCGGCTCCCGAGCCGATGTCGAGGCGCTGCAGCTTTTTTCCGTCGGCGCCGACGAGGCGCGCTTCGAACGCATCCCCCCGTGGCGTCGCCAATGTCGCGACCAGCGACCAATATTCCTTGCGGACGAATTTCTCGATCTCGAGCTCGCGGTCGCACACGAGCCGCAGCGCGACCGACTGCACCCGGCCGGCCGAGCGCGCGCCCGGAAGCTTGCGCCATAGCACCGGCGAGAGCGTGAAGCCGACCAGGTAGTCGAGCGCCCGCCGCGCCAGATAGGCATCGACTAAGGCCTGATCGATATGCCGCGGCTTGGTCATCGCCTCGGTCACCGCCTGCTTGGTGATGGCGTTAAATACGACCCGTTCGATCTGCTGGCCGTCGAGCACCTTCTTCTGTTTCAGGAATTCGAGCACGTGCCAGGAGATCGCCTCGCCCTCGCGATCGGGGTCGGTCGCCAGAATGAGTTTGTCGGCGTCTTTGACGGCGCGGGCGATGTCGTTCAGGCGCTTTTGCGCCTTCGGGTCGACCTCCCAAATCATGCGGAAATTCGCGTCGGGATCGACTGATCCGTTCTTGGCAGGAAGGTCCCGCACATGGCCGAAGGAAGCCAAGACCTCGTAGCCGCGGCCCAGATACTTATTGATCGTCTTCGCCTTGGCGGGCGATTCCACCAGTACAAGCTTCATGATAACTCTTTGATTTATCGGCCTTTTCGCGTCGTAGAGGCGGATCCTGCTGCCTCCCTGGCCGCCGCGAACATGGGTAATGCGACCCCGCCTGTCAAATCATTCCCAGTATAAGGTGAAGGAGCTCAACCGATTCCTAAGCGCAACTGCGGGCTGCAAGGGCCGGTGACTACGACATAATCAGTCCTCGGCGCCGGCCGCCGCGGGATGCTCTCTCTGATTGATCTCATGCGACGACTATCGTAAAGCGGGTGCGGCATGCTGGCAGCGATTGATGACGGGCGGTAATGGCGGCAGCGAAGACGGAGCGCTGAGCGCTGCCCTCTACATCGCTGCGCTCGCGGACGAGCTGGCGCGGCTGGCGAAGAGCCACGATCTCGATGCTCTTGCCTATATTCTCAACCTGGCGCGGCTCGAAGCCGATCAGGTGGCAAAGTACGCGCCCGAGCCCGTCGATGATGAGCAGTCCGGCGCGGACTGACCGCACGGTACGGGTCAGCGCGGCCGCCACTCACGGCGCTGCAATCCGCTCCAGAAAAACGCGGCTCGGATGGCCGTCGGCAATCATTCCGAAGCGCTTTTGTTGCTGACGCACCGCATCGCGCAGCTCGAAATCGAAATGGCCGGCGAAATCCTGAATTTTGTAGCCGAGATCGGCGAGCCGGCGCTGCAGCGCGACGCGCTCCTCGCGTGAGGGCTGGAAATCATTGGCCGGCCACGCTGCGCTGATCGCGGCTCGCCCGCGCAACCGGTCCGAAAGCTCGCCGACCGCAAGCGCGTAAGCATCGGAATTGTTGAATCGTTTGAGCACGATGAAGTTGTCAGTCACGAGAAACGCGGGACCGGCGGCGCCGCTCGGGAAGAACAGGATCGCCTCTCCGCTTTCGGGAAGCGGGCTGCCGTCGGCGCGCGCGAGCCCGCGCTTCGCCCAGGCGGCGAACGTGCCGCGGCCCGTGGTCGGAAAATCGAAGCCGCGCGGCAGCGAGACCTCGAAGCCCCACGGCACGCCTGCCTGCCAGCCGGATTTCCGCAGATAATTTGCGATCGAGGCGAGCACATCGGGGACGCTGCGCCAGATGTCCGGCCGGCCGTCGCCATCGAAATCGACGGCGTAGGTGAGAAAGCTGGACGGCAGGAATTGCGGTTGACCCATAGCGCCGGCCCAGGAGCCGACGAATTGCCGGCGCGGGATGTGGTCCTCCTGCAAGATCTTCAGCGCGCTCAGCAACTCGTCGCGGAACAACGGATGCTGGAAACGGGCTTGCGCCAATGTCGCCAGCGAGCGGAATACGTCCCAGTGCTCCTGTGCTTCGCCAAAGGAGGACTCGATGCCCCAGATGCTGACCAGGATCGGCGCCTCGACGCCGAATTTTTGCTCGACCGCGCGCAGCGTGTCGTTCCACTGCGTCAGTTTGCGCTGGCCGATGGCAATGCGCGAGGGCGAGACCATCCCGGCGAGATAGGCCGCATACGCTTTGCCGTATTCCGGCTGCCGCCGCACCGATGCCATGACGCCGGCGTCGGGGGTGAGACCGGCAAAGGCCGTATCGAAGGTCGCCCGGGTAATGCCTTGCGCCGCGGCGTCCGCCCATAGTGCATTGAGAAACGCCGCGAAGGGATTTGCGGTCTCGCCGCTTGCCGGCGCGCTCGCCAACGCGAGCGCCAGAACGAGCAGAGCGTGCCGCAGCACCCCTGGGCGCTCACGGCGACTGCCTCGTTCGCGACGGCGGAATAGAGCGCGGTCGAACATCACTCTTGCTCGTCGCAGACAACCCAGGTTGAAGTTAGGCCAATCCATCAATGCCCGGCCCAGGAGGTCGCCATGCGCAGCATCGTCGTTACCGGTACGTCCACCGGCATCGGCTGGGGGGCGAGCAAGGTCCTCATCGGCCATGGCTTCCGCGTTTTCGGCAGCGTGCGCAAGAAGGCCGACGCGGATCGCCTTGCGGCGGAATTCGGCGCCCGGTTCGTGCCGCTCCTGTTCGACGTGACCGACGAGGCCGCGGTCAAGGCCGCCGCAGGCGAAGTGCGCGCGGCACTCGCCGGCGAGACGCTGGCCGGCCTGGTCAACAATGCGGGGGTAGCGATCGCCGGGCCGTTTTTGCATCTGCCGATCGCGGACTTTCGCCGCCAGATGGAGATCAACGTGATCGGCGTGGTGACCGTCACCCAAGCCTTCGCGCCGCTCCTCGGCGCTGACCGCGCGCTCAAGGGTGAGCCCGGGCGCATCGTCAACATCAGCTCGGTCGGCGGGCAAGTCGCCAGTCCGTTCGTTTCGCCCTACAACGCCTCGAAATTCGCGGTCGAGGGTTTGTCCGAAGGCCTGCGGCGCGAATTGCTGCCATTCGGGATCGACGTCATCGTCATCGCGCCGGGCGCGGTCGCCACGCCGATCTGGAGCAAGGCGGAAGAGGTCGATATCACGGCCTATCTGAACACGCCTTACGCCGAGCCGCTCAAGCGCCTGCGCAGCTACATGCTTACCCTCGGCGAGAACGGCTTGCCGCCGGAACGGATCGGCGAGGTGGTGCTGCAGGCGCTCACCACGGCGCGGCCGAAAGTGCGCTATCGGGTTACGCCGAATCCACTGCGGGATTGGATGGCACGCAAGCTGCCGAAACGTTTCATCGATCGCGCGGTGGGCCGACGGCTCGGTTTGTTGCCGGCTCGCTAGCCGGCACTCACTGCCGATCGAGGCGATCGGCATTCCGGCAAGCTTAAGCCATCGACACGAGGCCGCCGCCATGTCGCTCGAGCCGGCCGGCGATTTCGAGTTCGAGCAGGACCATCCGCACCGCCGCAGGCGAGCTTTCCGCGAGCCGTACCAGGTCATCGATCGAAACCGGACCCGGGCCGAGCAGCGCGATGATGCGGGTGCGCTCGTCCGATGCCGGTTCGGTGTCCGCGAGCGGGCCCTCGGCCGGCCGCTCCGGCTCGCGCACCGGGATTCTCTCCTGCATGATCGGCTGCAGCACGGAGACGATGTCCGAGGTCTCGGTCACCGGTGTCGCGCCTTGTTTGATAAGGCCGTTCGTCCCTTCGGCGCGCGGATCGAGCGGCGAGCCGGGAACGGCAAACACTTCGCGGCCTTGCTCAAGCGCGAGGCGCGCGGTGATCAGCGAGCCTGAGCGCTTGGCGGCTTCGACGATGACGACGCCAAGCGACAGCCCGGAAATCAAACGGTTGCGGCGCGGAAAATCGCGCGCGCGCGGCTCCCAGCCGAGCGGCATTTCAGAGAGCGCGGCGCCGGCAGGCAGGATCGCATCGAGCAAGCCGGCATGCTCGGGTGGATAGACACGATCGTGACCGCCGGCGAGCACCGCAATCGTTCCGGTCGCGAGGCAGGCGCCGTGGGCGGCGGCGTCGATGCCGCGCGCCAGCCCGGAGACGATAGCGAAGCCGGCTTCGCCAAGCTCGCGCGCGATCCGTTGGGTGAATTTCATCCCGGCGCCCGACGCATTGCGCGAGCCGACGATCGCCACCATCGGCAATGCCAGCGCCGGCGCATGGCCGCGGATTGCGAGCACGGGCGGCGCGTCATCGATCATCTGCAGGCGCAGCGGATAATCGGGCTCGCCCAACGCCACGAGCGCGACGCCGAGCCTTTTTGCGGCGGCGAACTCGCGTTCGGCGTCCGCCCGCGAGCAAATCTGCGCGGTCCCGTTCGCGCCGCCGCGGCGGGCGAGGGTGGGCAACGCTTCGATCGCGGCGCGGGCGGCTGCAAACCCACGGGTAACGTAAGTACGGATCCACCCCCGCGGCCGCGTCAGGCCGCGGAACGGCGTGCGATTCTTCCTTCCGTGCCGGCGAGAAGCCGCGCGATGTTGGTACGGTGCATGACCCACAGCAGCACCGACAAAGCCAGGAATATTTGCGCTTCCGGAAAATCGCCCCGCCACCAGAGGAAGGCTGGCGTGGCTGCGCTGGCGATCAGAGCCGCGAGCGACGAATAGCGGGTGAGGGCGGCGACCGCGAGCCAGACCGCGCAGAACATAATCGCCGCCGGCCAGACGAGGCCAAGAAGGATGCCGATATAGGTCGCCACCCCCTTGCCGCCGCGAAAACGCAGCCACACCGGAAACAGGTGACCGAAGAACGCGCCGACCGCCGCGAGGATCGCGGGTTCGTGGCCGAAGACATGATAGGTCAGCAAAACCGCGACCGTGCCCTTGAGCATGTCGCCAAGGAGCGTCGCGGCGGCAAGCCCCTTGCGGCCTGTGCGCAAGACGTTCGTGGCGCCGATATTGCCCGAGCCGATGCCGCGAAGGTCCGCAGTGCCGGCGAGCCGCGTCAGCAAAATGCCGAACGGGATCGATCCGCAGAGATAGCCGAACAGCAACGCCGCGACGCATTTTGACATGAGCGGCCAGTCGATCAACTCAATCATGGCGACCTTGGCGCGATCTCCGGGCGCGAGCGTTCTCTAGCCCACGCGGATTTTTTTGCGGCCTTGCCGCGGCTGGAAGCCCGCCGCCTCGGCATCGGCTTCGCTCTTGTGGACGACAAGGTGCTTGAGCTTGTCGGCAGGCGTCTTCGCCAGCGCGCTCAGCCCCGGCGAAAACGTCTTGCGCGTCATGTCGCCGACGACGAAATGCGCGGCCGCATCCTCCTCAACGTCGGTCTCGCAATACAGGCAGCGCAGCTTGCAGCCCTGCGCCGCGCCCGGTTCCACGATATAAAATTTGTTGGCGGCGTATTGCCGTTCGGCGGGATCGGTGACGATGCAATTAGGATTGGCGCAGTGGATGCCGATTCCAATCGGCTGCGCGTATACCGGGTGTTCGGGCTCGTCGAAGCCGCCGGCAAATTTGCGCAGCGATTTGTTCTTGTGCAGATCGAGGAGGAGCGAAATGAGCGCCATGCGGACGGGAACGCCGTAGGCGGCTTGGCGGAAGTAGAGCGCGCGGCGGTCGCCGTCGAGCGCGGCGTCGAGCTCGTTGACGCGCGGCAGCGGATGCATGACGCTCGCCGTCGCGTATTTCGGTTCGCCGAGGAATTTGGCGTCGATCTTCGGATAAGGGCGTTCCTTCTCGGTCCAGCGCTCCTTCTGGAAACGGGTGACATAGAGGGCGTCGATCTTCTTCTGCACCACAAGCCCGTAGTCGATCTCCGGCTCCGCATAGAGCGAGAGCTGATGCGGTTGATCGGCGGTGACGTAGAGCGCGTCGATGGCGCCGCCATCGGGCTGGTCCGGCGTCTTGGAAACCATGCGGCTGCGGAATTCCTCGCGCAGGCGGCGGTCGACATGCGCCGGCAGCTCCATGCCCGGAGCCGGGAGGGGGTCGATGGTGGCGCCGAAGCGCGCCAGCGCGTAGACGAAGGAATGAATGGTGCGGCTGCCCTTGAGGTCGCCGGCAATCGCGACCTTCATGTTCTTTAGGCTCTTGTTCTTCGAACGCAGCGTAAACAGATCGCACAGCGTTTGCGTCGGATGCTCGTGGCTGCCGTCGCCGCCATTGATCACCGGGATCGGCGAGTATTCGGCCGCGAGCCGGGCGGCGCCATCGCGCGGATGGCGGATGACGATAATGTCGGCGTAGTTGGCGATCACCCGGATCGTGTCGGCGAGGCTTTCGCCCTTGGCGGCGGAGCTTACCGCCGGGTCCGCGCTGGTGATGTTGGCGCCGCCGAGCCGCAGCATGGCGCTTTCGAACGACAGGCGGGTGCGCGTCGAGGGCTCGTAGAACAGGCTCGCCAGGATGTGTTTCGAGGCGATATTGATACCGCGTCCGATCCGGTAGGAAACCTCGGGATCGGCCAAATCCTTCAGCAAGCCCTGCGCGACCCCGAAGACGGTCTCGATCTCCTTGTTGCTGAGATCGTTGATCGAAACGATATGGCGCGTGAGCGGCTGGTGTTTGGTCATCAAAGCGCTGCTATAGGCCCAATTCGAGCGGTCCGGCAAGCCCGCTCTGGGCCCTCGCCGCGGCGGTGCACCGGAAACCGCCGTCGCCGTCCGGATCGTGCTACGATCCCTCGCCCAAAGGGGTGATTTGCCATGACCATCGCCTCGCGCTCCGACGAGGTTCTCAATCAGTCACCGCCCTACGAAAACATCGATCTGTTTTCGAGCGATACGCCGCTCATCGAAGCCGTCGAGGCCAATGGCGCGGGCGCCGAAGCGGCGGGCCTCTCCGCGTTCGGCCGCCAATGGGGCACCGCAGACATGTTCGCCCTGGCGCGCCGCGCCAACGAGAATCCGCCGAAGCTCTACATTTTCGATCCGAAAGGCTTTCGCCGCGACGTCGTCGAATTCCATCCGGCCTATCACGATTTGATGCGGGCGAGCGTCGCTGCCGGACTGCACGCTTCGACCTGGACGCGATCCGGCACGCGCGCCGCGCCTCCGGCGGAAGTGGCGCGGGCGGCGCGCTACTACATGACGGCGCAGATCGAGAGCGGACATCTCTGCCCGATCACCATGACGCGCGCGGCGCTCGCGGCGCTTGCCGCCGAACCGGCGCTTGTTGCGCAAGTGGCGCCGAAGGTGACGACAACGAGCTACGACGCCGCGTTCCGGCCGTGGTGGGACAAAGCGGGCATGACGCTCGGCATGGGCATGACCGAGAAACAGGGCGGCACCGACGTGCGCGCCAACAGCACGACCGCCACACCGGCCGGCGATCACTATACCGTCACCGGCCACAAATGGTTCCTCTCGGCGCCGATGTGCGATGCGTTTCTGGTGCTGGCGCAGGCGCCGGGCGGGCTCACTTGTTTTTTCATGCCGCGCTTCCGGCCCGACGGTTCGGTCAATGGGCTCGACTTCCAGCGTCTCAAGGACAAGCTCGGCAACCGGTCCAATGCGTCGAGCGAAGTCGAGTTCGCCGAAGCCTTCGCGCTGCGCGTCGGCGAGGAGGGCGCCGGCGTGCGCACCATCATCCAGATGGTGCAGCTGACGCGGCTCGATTGCGCCCTTGCCTCGTCCGGCTTCATGCGGATGGCGCTGGCGCAGGCCGTGCATCACAGCCGCCATCGCTCCGTCTTCCAGAAGCATCTCTATGACCAGCCGATGATGCACGCGGTATTGGCCGATCTCGCGCTCGAGGTCGAAGGCGCGGTCGCGCTGGTGATGCGGCTTGCCCGCGCTTTTGACCGTGCCGCCTCGGACCCACGCGAAGCGGCCTATGCCCGCCTGGTCACGCCGGCGGCAAAATACTGGATCTGCAAGACTGCGCCCGGGTTCATCTATGAAGCGATGGAATGCCTCGGCGGCAATGGATACGTCGAAGAGAGCGTGCTGCCGCGGCTTTATCGCGAGGCTCCGGTCAACGCGATCTGGGAGGGCTCGGGCAATGTCATGTGCCTCGACGTGCTCCGCGCGCTGCGGCGCGACGAAGAGGCGGCCGATCTCCTTCGCGCGTTGGCCCGCGACGTGGGGCCGCGTTCCAGCGGGGAAATGGCGCGCGTTGAGCCCAAGGTCGACCCTAAGATTGACGCCAAGAGCGATCCTGAAAACGAAGCCACCGCACGCGTCACCGTCGGCAGGCTCGCGGCTTTGGCGGCGGCGGCGGCGCTTAACGCAACCGCGCCGTCCAAAGTGGCCGATGCGTTCGTCGAGACGCGGCTCGTCGCGCCGCGCGGCGCCCTCTACGGCACCAGCGGCATCGACGCGCCGGCGGCCGAACTGATATTGCAGCGGGCGCTGCCCGAGCCTTGACCTTCACGCCGGCCGAATAGGCTTCGACAGCCGGTCGAGGGCGCCCTGCAGGATGTAGGCCGCAGCATGCTGGTCGATCACGGCCTTGCGTTTGGCGCGGCTCGCATCGGCGGCGATCAGCGCGCGTTCGACTGCCGCGGTCGACAGCCGCTCGTCCCATAGCGCGATCGGCAGCGCCGTGAGCTTTGCGAGATTACGGGCGAAGGCGCGTGTTGCCTGTGCGCGCGGGCCTTCCGTCCCGTCCATATTGACCGGCAGCCCGAGCACGAAGCCGACGGCGCGGCGCTCGGCGGCAAGCCCAAAAAGGCGCTCGGCATCCTGGCCGAAACGCTTACGCGCAATGGTTTCGACGGGCATCGCCAAACGACGATCGGGGTCGCTTGCGGCGACCCCGATTGTCTTGCTGCCCAGATCGAGACCGATCAACGCGCCGCGTGGCGGCAGCAGCGCAGCGGTATCCGCAAGGGCTAGAACCGGCATGCGCTCCGTTATCACGCGCCCGCAAGGGCGGCCAACACCAGGGTAGCCGCTGATCGGAGCTCGACTTGTCCGTGGAGCCAGAGCGCGCGGAGGCGCGCTCAGGCGGGAAGCTTCGTCCCGAAGCAGGCGGCTTCCGTTGCCGCATGCTGCAGGCCCGGGCTCCTCACGTAAGGAGCCGCAGTGCTCCGGCGCGGCGGCATCGACAGGATCGCCATTTCGGCGATCGAGTGCTCTCGGGCGAGTCGCGGAATGTCGCAACGGCTGATACCGATATCGGCAAGTTCGCGATCGGTGAGATATGAAAGCTCCTGCATGGCCTTGTCGTAGCTCTTCCATGCGCGGAAATAGCGGGCAATGGTGGTAAACATGGTCAAGTCCTTCCCAAAAGTCCTCTAGTAACAGGGTGGATATGGGGTTCCCTTCGCGCCGCACCACGATGTTTGCTGCAGTGCAGCTAAGACCTGATTGCATGCGTTAAATGGTAAATCTTTACAGGGCTTGGTTGTCGTGCGTGCAAGCCGATTCGCGCCTTGATTGGCGTGCGCGACGCCCGGTTTCGGCCATCCGATGATCGCTTCCCTGCCGCACTTGCCGGCTCATATTTGCGGCTTGTTGCGTCAGTCGGGATGGTGTCATGGGCACGATTACGGATCATCGAAAGTGCGCGGAAGAGTGCGTGGCGATGGCGCGAGCCTCGGGCGATGACAAGGACAAGGCCTTGTGGCTGACCTTGGCGCAGTCTTGGGTGCGCCTGGCCGAGCACGTAGCGCGCGACGAAATGGACGCGGAAAGCCAGGGCGGCGAGGAGGAAATGCTCGCCGTCCAGCCGTCGCAGAATGCGTGAGCGCCGCTCAGAGCGAGACTAGCGCGAGGCACGCCGACGATTATTGCCCGTGATTGGCCAGCACGGTGCGGCACGCTGGGCTGATCTTCGGCCGGTTGGTCTGCAAACAGCCGAGTATCGCCAGCGTATCGTTCGCGTTCACGTCGAGTTCGTGCTTGCAGTATTTGACCACGTCAGGCGCGCAGGCGGCGCGTTCTTTTTCGTCCCCGCTTCCCAAGGGATTTGTCACCGGCGGAGGCTGCGGCGGCAGCGATAAATCCGCGAGTGCCGCCAACCCGGCGGTCAGCACAAAAGCGATGGCAACAGCCGACCTACAAAGCATGATCTCTCCCTGGGGCGTCCGGCGGCCGCTGTGAAGGAATTTCTCCTTGGGCATCCGGTCGCGGCTATGAAGGGGAAAGTATCTCACATTTTGCCGTCGGCCGTCACTTGCGGAATTGTGGCCGAGATATTGCGGCAAGATCCTGCGGCGAAGATCTTCTAGCCAGGACCTTGTCGCCCAAAACCTTGTCGCCCAAGACCTTGTCGCCCAAGACCTTGTCACCCAAGACAGGCACTTGCGTGCAACCGCCCCGCAGCGATAAATCTCGCGGCTAGGGCGGTTAGCTCAGCTGGTAGAGCGTCTGCTTTACACGCAGGATGTCGGCGGTTCGAGTCCGTCACCGCCCACCACACCAGAGGACAGACGACGGAAGACGGACGACAGAAGATCGAATCCGTCCTCAGTCGTCCGTTGCCTGTCGTTGGTCGTCCGACTTCAGATTGCTTCTTTGAGTTCTTTCGAGGCGCGGAAGGCGACCTTCTTGCTCGCCTTGATTTGGATGGCTTCGCCGGTGGCCGGGTTGCGGCCCATGCGCGCAGCGCGTTTCCTGACTTGCAGGATGCCGAGGCCGCCGATGCGGATGCGCTCTCCCTTTTTCAGATGCTTGACGATCTGGCCGACCAGACCGCCGAGGATGGCTTCTGCCTGCTTTTTCGAAAGTTCGTTGTCTTCTGCAAGGCTCGCCGCGAGATGCTTCAATGTAACGGTTGTGGCTGGTTTGGTCGCCATTAGACCCTCCTCGATGAAGCGGTGGCGGGCGAAAAGTGCCCGTCACACCGATGCAGTTAGACGATTCGGCTTCGGCTGACCACCTTGTTTTGCCGATTCCACCGATGTTTTCGCGTGTCCTGCGCTATCTTGACGGGCTCTGTGGCGCGTACAAGGCAGGCCGATAAGGCCCATTCCAGGCCGGAATCCTTGACTTGCGGAAGGGCGCGCCTTAACTGCGCACCGCGCCCGCGGGGGCGTAGCTCAGTTGGTTAGAGCGTCGGCCTGTCACGCCGAAGGTCGCGGGTTCGAGTCCCGTCGCTCCCGCCAGATATCAATGACTTAGCGGCGTTGAGCGAGGCTGTTCCGACTTTTCGGACCGTCGCGTTCCGACTTTTGCAGTCCCATTGCCATTCCGTTCCCCCTCTTACCGGAGCTTCGTGCGACCCCGCCGGCGGGCCTCTCGGACCGTCCGCAAGGTCGCCTGATTGATCGGGACATAGGTGGCAAAGAGGGCGTTGGACGCGCGAGAGCGTGTTGCCCATCGCATGCGCGAGTTCTTCGGCCTTCGCACCCCCGGCAATGGCCTCGACGGCGCCGGAGCGCCGGAAGTCGGCGAGGGTGCGCCCCTCGCGCTCACCGAACAGGGCGTGACGGATATCGCGGAAATCGTCGCCCAAGGTGTCGCTCGAATAGGGCGCCCCGCTGCGATTGCGGAAGATGTACGCCTCACCATGCAGATCGACCCCGAGGCCGGCGATGTAGGCTTGCAGCGCGGCTAGGGCGCGGTCGCTGAGAGCGCCGCCGACCGGCACGCCGGTCTTGCCACGCTCCGTGAAGAACATCGCCCCACCGCCGTCTCTGGCCAACTGCGAAGCCCGCAGCGATCGAACGTCGCCGGGGCTTAGTTGCGACGACCATGCCACAGCAATCAAGCCGGCGAGGCCATGGTAGCCGTCACGCCATGCGCGCTTGAACAGGCGCACCACCTCGCCCTCGCTCCATGTCGCTGAACGTCCCGGCGCCCCTCGATTGCGCACACCGAGCGAGGGATCAGCATCGCGGACGCAATAGCCGAGCGCCGCCGAGACCTTCCACATCGCGCGCCAGATTTTCAGACAACGATGCGCCTCGCGGAGCGAAACGGCTTCCTCGATCATCTTGCGCCATGCGCTGATGTCTTCGAGCGATACGGTGCGCGGGTCGCAATCACTGAACACCGGCTTGATGCGACGCCAGCACCGCCACCAATCCTCGCGCGTGCGCGGCTTCTTGCTCGCCCACTCATCGGTGCGGCGATAGCGGCGGAACGCTTCGCCGAGCGAGCGCGCCGGATACACCGTCAGTTCTTCGGATCGCTCCGGCGACAGGTTGTCAGCGTTGGCCTTGGCGGGGGAGGGCGCAAGACCACGCCTCACGGCTTGCCAGCGCGCGTTCCATTGCTCGGCGATGGCGCGAGCCTCGGGGCCGTCTCTGCCGCATGGCACGTTGTAGAACCCGAGCGCCCGCATGTGTGGCTTCGGCTCCCAAAAAGCCCGGCCTTTGCGCCGCACCATGTAGTAGGGGATTTTTACGTCAGCCACCGTGCACCAGCCTCATCCGCTCAATCCGTTCCCGCGCGACCAAACGAGCATCGCGCGCTTCCCCGTCCCGTTCGGCAGTACCGAAGGTCAACGTCACGCCCTCGCCATTGGCGGTAACGCCGGTGACGTTCTTACCGGCCGCCTCGGCCTCCGCGATCATCTTGTCGATGCGCACCTTGCGCCGGCGCACCGGCTGCGCCGGCTGTATCTGCGGCGAACCGATAACGAGATCGGCGGCCACAAGGCGGTGTACCGCCCGAGGTCCCTTCGGCAGCTCAGTCATGGCCGGCTTCCAGCCTCCGAGCTACACTCTCCCAATCGAGGGCGCTGTTGCCGTTCTTGTCGGCGGCGCCAGTCAGAACCCTTAGCGTCGTGCCGGTACGGCTGATCTTGGCCTCGACGCCAACAACCTCATAGCCAGCGGAGCGTGTAGCCCTAACCAATCGAGCAGCGTCGCGCTGCTTGAATGCAACTGGTGCGCGTCTTCCGGGGTGTTGATTGTGCGATGGCATGGCAAGCTACTCTCCTAAAAATTCGCCCGCGCAATAGCGCGAAAAACCGTTACCCGGTCGCTAGCCAGACCACCGGCCACAGAGAGCTTTGCTTGCTAATTTTTGACTATCAAATGCGCACTGCGGCGTCAAATGTTTCGCGCCAGACCTAGCGTTACCGAACCTCGAAAAACGAAATAGAGTTTACGTAGAAATCCGGGGCTCGCTGCGGACCGCTCCGGAAACTTGGCGCCAA
Source organism: uncultured Alphaproteobacteria bacterium (assembly GCA_963850855.1). Lineage (GTDB taxonomy): Bacteria > Pseudomonadota > Alphaproteobacteria > Rhizobiales > Xanthobacteraceae > BOG-931. The sequence goes on along the minus strand of CAWKNH010000016.1, from coordinate 284,824 downwards.
AGGTACCTTCGCAAACTGACTCCGCGGCTTGGCGCCAAAACTTTGTAATGCGTCGAATGAGCGATCGCGAGCAATCTGCCCCTCAAATCAAAAAACTTGGCGGACGGCTGACGAACATGCGTCGCCATATGCCAAGGCGGAGAAACGAGCGCTTGATCAAGGCGGCAGGCCCATCACTCCGCCGACTGCGGGCGGCTGCATAGCGCCGCCTGTAGACAGAGGATTTTCTCCGCCGACCCCCGACGGCGGAGGAGGTGGAGGTAACACTCCCACGTTTGGCGGGGGTGAATAGCCGCCAGGAGCCACAGTGGTAGTCCCTGTAAGACTAATGTTCCAGCAAACAGAAGCTCCCGGATTGTTCTCTACGTCCTGACAACACTGCGGGCGCCCGCTGGCGCAAACAGCGCCATAAGTGGAGCACCGGCACCGGCGCGGCCGGCGGCATTACGCGTGCTTGCCGAGCCTTTGCGCGCACCGGGAACGATCCAGCTCGACAAGCGGCGGATTGCGGTGGTCTCGCTTCGCACTGAAGCCTTTGTCGAAGCCGTCTGCAATCCGCACTATCTGCATGGAATGGGGACGACCTGCTGATGCCCGTTCTTCTGCTCGGGGCCAGAGCATCTGCAGCGCTGGCCCCGAAGCAACTCGTCGCAGCTGGAAATGGGCAATTAAACACGTTTGGCTGGCCTCTTGCGACCTGGCACTGATCGATCTAGGGTCAATGCGGGGAAACGCAGGCTCCCCGTCAGACGGCTTCCGTCCAAGCTCTGCGCAGCACTCGCTTCGTCGAGGAGATTGCGCATGGATGGAATCTTTGAACGCTGTGTTTGCGGCTCTCTTGCGCGGCGCGGCTCCTTGGTGACCCCCGCCGCATGGGCAATAGTGTTGCCCTTGACCGCGGCGGTACTCGCCCAAGCGCCGGCAAATTCAACGCTGCTTCAACTTGAAACTAAGATTCCGCTCGGCTCGGTGCGCGGTCGCATCGATCACATGGCGATCGACCTCGAGCGGCACCGTTTGCTCGTCGCCGAACTTGGCAACGACGGCGTCGGCGTCGTCGACCTCAAGGAACGCAAGACAATCCACACGATCACCGGGCTCAAGGAGCCGCAAGGTGTCGGTTACGTACCATCGACAGATACGGTCTATGTCGCCAATGCCGGCGATGGCTCGGTGCGAATGTTCCGCGGCGCAGATTATGCGGCGGTCGGCCGGATAGACCTCGGGAATGATGCCGACAATATCCGCCTCGACGCGGCCACCCAGCGCATCTTGATTGGCTACGGCGAAGGCTACGTTGCCGCCATCGACGTCACTCAACAGAAGAAGATTGCAGATTTTCCGCTGCCGGCTCATCCCGAGAGTTTTCGACTTGATCGCGATGGGAAGCGGATATTTGTCAACGTCCCGGCCGCTCACGCAATCGCCGTCCTCGACGCAACGACCGGAAATCAAAATGCGAGGTGGCCGGTGCGCGAGGGCGGCAACTTTCCGATGGCCGTCGACGAATTGACCGGCCGCGTCCTGATAGTGACGCGCAGTCCGCCAAAGCTCAGCGTGCGTGCCCAGGAAGATGGCTCCGTCATTGCCAGCGCCGACACCTGCGGCGACGCCGATGACCTTTTCCTCGATGCCAAGCGTGGCCGGGTGTACGTCAGTTGTGGAACGGGTTTTATCGACGTGTTTGAGACACAGGACACCGCATACAAGCGGATTGCGCATGTCCCAACCGTTGCGGGGGCGCGGACTTCGTTGTTTGTCGCCGATCTCGACGTTCTCTTGCTCGGGGTTCGGGCCACAACGATGGATGCCGCCGCCATTTGGGTGTTCAAAGCGCTGCCCTGAGATAGGCCAGCCAGCGAGGGGATGGCTTGAATTGACCTTGCGAGCCGATCGGCGCTTGGCGTAAACTTTCAGTGCGGGGGAAAGCAGGCTCCCCATCAGACGGCCTTCCGTCCAAGCTCTGCGCGACACTCGCTTTGCCGAGGAGATTGCGCATGGACGGATACGTCGCTTCGATTTCACCGCACGAAGTTTACGCGCAACTTGGCACGGCATCGGGGCCGGTGCTTGTCGACGTTCGTCGTTCGGACGCGTTCGATGCCGACGATGCGCTGATTGTCGGCGCCGTGCATCGAACTCCTGAATTGGCGTTGAATTCGGTTGCGCGACTTGCCGGCAGGTCGGCAGGTCGTGGTCTACTGCGCGCGCGGACAAGACGGCAGCCCGAGCGTTGCCGCGAGCCTGGCAAGGGCCGGCGTGCCGGCGAGCTATCTGGCGGAGGGGATCGCGGGTTGGCGCGGCCGGCGGCTGCCGACCCGCCGAAAATCCGGCAACCCGACGGACAAATGGGTCACGCGCGAGCGGCCGAAGATCGACCGCATCGCTTGCCCCTGGCTCATTCGCCGGTTCATCGATCCGAATGCATCGTTCCTTTACGTGCCGCCAGGCGACGTGCTCTCGGCTGCGGCCAAGACCGGCGCCGTTCCGTTTGACATCGAGGGCGTCGAGTTCGCTCACGAAGGCGACCGATGCTCGTTCGACACGTTCCTGCGCATCTACGCCATCGCGGATGCGGCGCTCGATCACCTGGCAACGATTGTGCGCGGCGCTGACACGTCGCAGCATGACCTCTCGCCGCAATGCAGCGGTCTCTTTGCGATCTCGCTCGGCCTCTCCGCGAACTTCGCGAACGACCACGACATGCTGACGCACGGCATGGTCATGTATGACGCGCTCTATACTTGGTGCCGTGCGTTGCAGTCTGAGACCCACAACTGGCCGGCTAAAACGCCGGCGCCGTTGCCCTCGTGACAAGACCCGGAGCTTATAGCATGCGCATCGTCACCTTCGTGTTGCTGGTGCTGGTCGCCTACTGCGCCTCGCCGCATGCCGCGTCGGCCGAACAACCGAACGGCTGCAAGCAATGCAGCGATCAACGGCGCACATGCATTTCGAGCTATTCGGCAAAAACGTGCCAGACCGAATACGACCGTTGCATGAAAGATTGTCGGCAGAAGTGACACGCGACCTTGGCCGCTTGGGGCTGAAAGGCCATCATGTTTCGACATCGCTCCCTTGTTGGATCGACCTCGGCGGCATCCGCGCTAGTCGGACTATGCGTGGCAATTTGGCCTGATCTGGCGGCAGCGTATCGCCCCTTCGACGGAACCGACGCGGCCATCGCCGACGTTGGCGAAGTTGAAATCGAGTTCCAGCCAGCCGGCGTCTTACGGGCGGGCTCGACGACAAGGGCGCAATCCGACGCCGTCTTTAGCTACGGCTTTGCAGAAAGGTGGCAGCTTGTGTTGCAGGGCACGGCGCAAACGCCCCCAGAGGGAGCCGGTCCAATCAACGTTGCCAATGGCGCATTCTTGAAATACGTGCTGCGACCCGGGGCTCTTCAGGACAAACAGGGACCGAGTATTGCCACGGAGTTTGGCCCGCTGTTGCCGGATGTTGGCGGGTCCGGCGCGGGATTTAGTTGGACCGGGATCGTGTCGCAACGATGGGATTGGGGAACCGTTCACCTGAACGTGGAGACGAACCTGACACCTGATCAACGTGGCGAATTCTTCTTCGATGCCATCATCGAAGGACCGAACAAATGGAAAGTCCGGCCAGTCTTTGAAATCTACTCCGATAGCGTCGTCAACCAGTCACAAACTTTTTCCGCTCTGGTCGGCGCTATTTGGCAGGCGCGCGACAACCTCGCCTTCGATGTCGGGTTACGATATGCACTGGTCAACGGTCGCCCAGTGAACGAACTGCGCGCCGGCGTCACATTCGGTTTTCCGGTCGGTCTTGGCCGACCCGACTTGTCCTCAGGCGCTAGACGTTGATGCCGATGCGCGGAAGAAGCCATACGGTCGCGGAATAGAGTGCCATCGTCAGGATAGAGGAGACCACGAGGGACGCCCAAAACCCGACCCCGTGCCTGAGCATCGCCGGAAGTGCCAGAAACATTGGCAGTCGGCAGGACAAACCAAAATGTAGCTTGCGTATAGCTGGCGATCCTCTCGGCGTCGGACGTGTCGCGCCAAAGCCACAGGATGCTGAGAATAGCGACGAACGGAAGCGATGTAATCAATCCGCCGATGCCGGGGTATCGTCGGGCAACCTCCGAAACGATGACAACTAGCACCCCAGATAGGAGCGCCTTGATAAACAGGTAAGTCATTGATGAGCTCCTCGTACCGGATGACGTTGAGGCCCGCCAATCAACAAAAAGCCCGAAATGGGTACCGGCGGTCCGAGTAACTCGCGAGTAAGCAGCTACCTCGGGCGTCGCAAGTATAGGAGTGTTTGGGCCGCGGCATCGGCTTCTTCTGGTGCCGACGCTAATTGGATCTTCGCAGCCACTTGAGGCGTCCCTCGGTGAACACGGCATGCCAATCGAGCCGGGTGAAGCCGTAGAGCACCGGGACCAACAGGAGCTGCGAGAAGAGAAAGTAGGCAATGAAATACGGGGCGGACTGAAACCAGTCTACGTCCACATCCAGCCAATCGCCCACCTTTGAGGCCGTCCTGATCCAGAACGCGTAGCTCAGCAGCCGCCCAACAAAGAAGGGCAGCGACAGGAACGTGATCGGCAGCGAGGTTAGACCGTAGGCAATGAACAGGTAGTTGGACGGAAGCGGACTTAACGAGTAGCCGAGGAAAGTGCCAAGCGTTACCGCCGGTCGGTTCTCGATGCCAAGTCTGATGGTGTCGACATTGCGCCTTGCCTCCTCGCTCAGCAATTTCTGCCGCACCAGCGCGCGCGACAATTTTGCCAGTACAATGCGCCCGCAGGTGGCCGCGGTTGCGGCGATGGCCGGGAAAAGAAGGAAATCAGCGGTTGGGAGTGCCAAACCGATGAACGACATGGTCGTCCAGGTCGGGGGAGCAAAAGCGGGCAGGACGTTGAGGATGAACACAACGACGAACAGCACGGCCGCAATCGTCGTCAGTTCAGTGAACTCGGTCACGGCGAGGATCGCTGTCTTGCATTCGTGATTTCCGGCACGAGAGTATTTCGCCCGCTGTCCTCGACGGCGCGCAAGCGGAAGAGGACTTCCGGCGGTGACGATCGAAGCAGAACACCGGAACGGGCCTCGTCCTGCCGCTTCCGCCGGTGATCATAGCACGCGTTGCGCAGCCGGTCGCAGGCCTCCCTTCCGCAAGTTTCTGCCCAGGTCGCGCCGCACCCTTCGCCGAGGCCGAGAGCAAAAGTCCCCGCCTCACGAAACTTGACGGGTAAATCGAAATTTCAACAATTCCAGCACAGTCAGCACTACCATTCCCGCGCCCACCGCCAAGGCAAGATCGTCGAAGTGAAGCGGGCCAAATTGGAAGAGGGAGCTCGCGACCGACCAAGATAGCGTCAGGCTGAGTATCGCTACGACGGCGAGCAGAACCAGGGCAAGCACCAGATTGGGCCGTCGCAGTGCGCTGATCAATGAGGCGCTGGTTGAACGATTGACGAAAATCAGGCTGATAATTGCAAAAACCAGCGCAAAGAAAACCAGCGCCCGTATTTCACTGTGCGGCATTCCGCGACTGACCGCGAGCGCCAATATTGCGGCAACAAACGCAAAGGCGAGCACGCCCTGCACCACGGCCCATACGATCAACGCCGGGGAAAACAGTGAGCTGCCGGGCGCGCGCGGCGGTCGCCGCATGACGTCTTCTTCTTCCGTCTCGGCTTCGAAGGCGATCGAGCACACCGGATCAATCACCATCTCCAGAAATGCGATGTGAACTCGGCCCGAACAGGATGGGCAGCCCGAAGACAAGCGGAACCAGGGCCAAGCCAGCGATCGGCACATGCACCGCGAAAATAAACGTCATCACTTTGCGCAGATTGTCATAGATCCGACGGCCCAGGCGCACCGAGTGGACGATCGAACCGAAGTCATCATTTAAGAGCACGATCGAGGAAGCTTCGCGCGCCACGTCCGTTCCCCGTCCGCCCATGGCAACGCCGATATGCGCGGCCTTCAGCGACGGCGCGTCGTTCACCCCGTCGCCGGTCATGGCAACGATCTCGCCGTTTGCCTTGAAGGCGTTGACGATGCGGAGCTTTTGTTCCGGCATGATCCGAGCGAACACGGTCGCAGTGCGGATGCGCGCCGCCAGTTCGGCCTCGGTCATTTGCTCGAGGTCTGCGCCAGTTATCAGTCTTCGCTGCATCGAGGCCGGCCCGTCGTGCCACAGCGCTGGCCGTTCCCGGATAGTCGCCGGTAATCATGACGACCCTGATGCCGGCCGATCGGCATTCACTCACTGCATCGGGCACATTTGACCGCAAGGGATCGGCAAGGCCAACCAGGCCCAAAAACTCCCAGCGGAAACCAAGTTGTGATTCCGGCAATTTGTGTTCCGTCGAAGCGCCTCGCGCGACCGCGAGAACGCGCAACCCCTCGGCAGCCATCGCATCCGTGGAGTTTGTGATCGCGGCCAAGTCTGCTTGCGATGGCTGGCACAGCTTAGCGATGGCTTCGGGAGCGCCTTTGGCGGCGACGATGAAGTCTCGCTCCAGCGGCGCTCGCCAGACCTGCGACACGGCCAGCAGATCGGGACGAAGCCCATAGGCGCGCACGAGCCTCCAGTCAGGTCCCGGCTTCGTCCCGGCCAGCCGAGCGCGGCTGAGATCGTGAAAGGCCTTTTCCATGGGATCAAAGGGCTCCCGCGCGCTGGCGAGGAGCCCGAATTCGACTATGTCACGGAACGGCTTGGGAGTCGTCTGCGCGTGAACTTCGCTCGCTTGCAATCTCTCGCCACTGATCAGCCGCAGCTCGGCGATCGCCATGCGGTTTTCCGTCAGCGTACCCGTCTTGTCGGTGCATAGAACCGTCGCCGAGCCCAATGTCTCGATGGCTGCCGCGCGCCGCGTCAGCACGCGCGGCTCGGGAAATGCGCCAAGCCCCCATCGCCATGAAGACGGTCAGCACGACCGGGATTTCCTCGGGCAGCATCGACATACCAAGGGCAATGCCCGCCAGCAGTGCGCTTAGCCATGTCCCGCGCAAGACGCCATAGAGCACGATCGCCAAGGCACTGACGGCGCCGCCGGCGACAGCGAATGCTGTGACCACCCGGCGTGACTCGACCTGCAACCGCGGCGCTTCGGGTTCGAGCACGCTGAGTGACTGGCCGATCTTGCCAATTTCACTCCTTGCACCGGTCGCCATGACCTCGCCGACGCCTGTGCCGCGCACGACCATCGAGCCGGAAAACACAAGCGGTAAATCGTCGCCGCCCGGCTTAAGCGATTGCGACGGGGAGCGAGCCCGGCGCGGCCCTTGCGCACCGGGACGGATTCGCCGGTCAGCAGCGATTCATCCGTTTGCAAGTCGTCGCATTCAAGCAGTATTGCGTCTGCCGGGACGCGGTCTCCTTCGGCAAGAACTACCAAATCTCCGCGCACAACATCGCGGCCTGCGACGCGCTTTCGCTCGCCGTCGCGAATAACCAGCGCACGCGGACTGGTCAGGTCGCGCAACGCTTCCAGGACACGTTCGGTGCGCGTTTCCTGCACCACCGTGATCACCACCGAGAGCGTCGCAAATACAAGCAAGATCACCGCTTCCTGCAGATCGCCAAGAATCAGATAAATGGCACCGCCGGCCATCAATAACGACAGCATTGGCTCGCGCAGGACATCAAAAATAATGCGCGAAAGCGTGCGCCGATCGGGACGAGGCAGTTCGTTTGGTCCTTCTGACTGGAACCTGGCTTGCGCCTCGGCCTGGGTAAGACCCGTCGTCGCGGCAGACCCCTCGGACTGGTTCGGCATGGGTAGGCCTTTTGGGTGAGCGCGCGGGCCGCGCCATACCCGGTTGCGGCGATGCCCGACGGTTCCAGATCGGGGAGCCATGGCGGAAGTTAAAAAGCACGCCCGCGCCCACGCTATTGCTTTGGATCAAATCGCCTTGCATCTCCACCCGGTAGCTTGAGCGGCCAATCCAGGCGGGGAGCGGTCGTGGCGCGGCCCTACAACGATGACAGCTGAACAGCCGAAATCCCTTCCGGTTTTCTATGCACGGCGCCTTTGCAAAACCTATGGCACCGGCGAGATCGAAGTACGGGCCCTGCGCGACGTCGACCTCGAAATCTACGAGGGGGAATTTGTCGTATTGTTGGGGCCGTCCGGGTCCGGCAAATCGACCCTGCTGAATATTCTCGGCGGGCTGGATGCGCCGACTTCCGGCGAGGCGAGATGGCGCGAACACGACCTCGCCCACAGTACCGAAGCCGAACTCACGCGGTATCGCCGCGAGCATGTCGGTTTTGTCTTTCAGTTCTACAATCTCATCCCGAGCCTTACGGCGCTCGAGAATGTTGCCCTCGTCGCCGAGATTGCGGTCGAGCCTTTCAATCCGCGCGAAGCGCTCGCCTTGGTCGGGCTGAAGGAACGGCTCGGTCATTTCCCCTCCCAGTTGTCCGGTGGCGAGCAACAGCGGGTGGCAGTTGCCCGCGCCATCGCCAAATCGCCCGACGTACTGCTCTGCGACGAGCCGACCGGAGCGTTGGACTACGATACCGGCAAGGTAGTTCTCGCCTCGATCAAACGCGTCAACGAAGAGCTTGGCACCACGGTAGTCATCATCACGCACAACGCCGCGATTGCCGGGATGGCGGACCGGGTGCTGCGGCTCGGCGGCGGCCGCATCGTTAGCGAGGAGCGCAACGCTCGTCGCCTATCGCCAGATGAGGTCCGCTGGTGAACCTGCTGGACAAGAAGCTGTTGCGCGACGTCTCGGCGCTGCGTGGACAGGTGGTTACGATCGCACTCGTCGTGGCCGCCGGCGTCGCCGTGTTTGTGGCTTCGATTTCCGCTTACTATTCGCTGCGTTCGGCATGCGATCGCTTTTACGCCGAAGCGCGTTTCCCACAGGTGTTCGTGACGCTCAAGCGCGCACCGCTCCCGATCGTCAGTCGGCTTGCGGGAATCCCCGGCATCGTGGCGGTGGAGCCGCGTATCGTGCGCGACGTCATCTTGGATTGGCCGGCCTCCGCGCTCCCGGTATCGGCGCGCACGGTCTCGATCGCGCGGGCGGGCGAGGAGACGCAGGCGCGCCTGTCCTTGCGCAGCGGCGTCGCGCCTGCGCCAGGCGATGTTCACGATGCGGCGATCAATGAGGCATTTGCCGACGCGAACGGAGTTCGGCCGGGAGCAGACGTCCGTCTCTTGCTCAATGGGCGACTGCAGAGTTTTCGGGTCAGCGGCGTCGCCTTGTCGTCCGAGTATGTCTATGCGGTGAAACCGGGATTGCCCATACCCGATGACCGCCTCTACGCCATCCTCTGGATCGACCGTAGCGCCGCGGAAGCGGCCTTCGATATGAAGGGCGCGTTCAACGACGCCATCATATCGTTGGCGCCCGCGGCCGATCCGAAGGCGGTTATCGCGGAACTCGACCGCTTGCTTGAACCATACGGGTCGGTGGGAGCCGTTGAACGGCGCGACCAGCCTTCCAACCGCTTTCTGCAGGACGAGCTAAATCAGCAAAAGCTGATGTCCATCACGATTCCGTTCATCTTCTTCGGCATATCGGCATTCCTGCTCAATGTCGCGCTGGCAAGGCTCGTGACCGCACAACGCGAGCAGATTGCCACGCTGAAAGCCCTTGGCTTTCCAACCATCCGGCTCGTGCTCCATTACCTCAAGCTCGTGGCGGTCATCGTGCTGCTGGGATCGGTGCTCGGCGTAGCTGCCGGATTTGGGTTCGGCAGCGCTATGATCGCGAGCTATCAAGGTTTCTTCCGACTCCCCGACCTGGCCTTCGAACTCACCCCCTGGTCGGTGATCGCCGGGCCGGTAATCAGTTTTGCGGCGGCATCGCTCGGAGTTCCTGTCGAGCTTGCGAAACGTGGTTGGCATGCCTCCGGCGCTGGCGATGCGCCCGGCCGCGCCGTTGCGCTTTCGCCAATCTTGGCTGGAATTGTCTCTGCCGAAACGGGTGCTGACGCCGCGCCGCATCATGATGTTTCGTAACATTGCGGGCCGCCCGGCGCGCACCGGACTGACAATCGTCGGAATTGCCCTGGCCGTGCCCACTGTCGTGCTCGGCCTGTTTTGGCGGGACGCCATTGACTACATGATCGAGGTTCAATTTGATCTGGTGGAGCGCGGCAATATTGCCGTCACGTTTCCGCATCCGCTTGATCGCGCGATCGTCGGTGACCTGGCACGGCAGCCTGGCGTTCTCGCGGTCGAGGGGCAGCGCATCGTTCCCGTGCGCCTGCGCGCTGGACACCGTACCTACTTGACGTCGGTCACCGGCCTGCGGGCTGGAAGCGAATTGCGACGCCCCCATGACATCGAGTTGCGTCCCTTCGACGTGCCGCCCGACGGGGTGACGCTGACCCGCCGGCTTGCCGAGCGGCTCGGCGTCGGCACCGGCGAGATCATAACCATCGAGGTGATGGAGGGCCGGCGGTCAAAGCGCGACCTGCCGGTCAGCGGGATTGTCGATGAGTTGATCGGCATGGCATCGTATGTGAACATGGATACCCTCAATCAGCTGACCGGGGAGGGCGCGGTTGTTTCTGCGGCGACCATGTATGTCGAGCCCTCGGCGCTGCCTGGGCTGTTGCGAAAATTCAAGAATTTGCCGGCTATCGAATTGGTCGCCGTCAAGGCCTCCTCCTTAAATTCGTTTCTGGAAAAGATCGCCGGCCTTGTTTTCGTCGCCGCCGGCATTCTTACGACATTCGCGGTCATTATCGCCGTCGGCGTCGTGTACAACAGCGCCCGCATCGGCCTGCAGGAGCGGGCCGGGGAATTGGCCAGCCTCAGGATTCTCGGATTTACCCGCGCCGAAGTCGCGCGCATCCTGTTCGGCGAGTTCACGGTCGAGATTATTTTGGGAATTCCATGTGGCCTTGTCTTCTCGCGCGCTGTCGTCGCGCTGATCGCTCGGTTTCACTCCAACGAAAGCTTTGAGGTCCCGGCCGTGATCGAGCCGCGAACCTATCTGGCCGCTACGGCGATCGTCGTTGCAGCCGCCATCGGGAGCGCGCTTGTGGTGCGGCGACGCATCGATCGCCTCGACCTAGTGTCAGTCCTCAAGGCCAGGGATTGACCATGCGTATCACGATCGGCCGCGTCATCGCCGCGCTTATCATCATCGCCGCGATGGGCGGGGTGGTCTGGTCGCTGATGCCGCGGCCTGTACCCGTGGAAACGGCGACGGTGATGAAGGGCCGGTTCGTTGCCACCGTCGACGAGGACGGCAAGACCCGCGTGCGCGAGCGGTATGTCGTGGCGGCGCCCCTGGGCGGACGTCTGATCCGAGTTCGGCTTAAGGCCGGCGACACAGTTAGCGCCGATGAGGTTGTTGCGACGATCGCGCCTTCTCCAGCTCCGTTTCTCGACCCGCGCAGCCGGCGCGAGGTGGAGGAAAGGTTGGGAGCAGCCGAAGCGACGATCGAGCGGACCAAGGCCGCCGTCGAGCGGACCAGGGCAGAAGCCGACCAGGCTAGCAACGATCTCAAACGCACGCGAACGCTGGTCGATCGCGGTGCGGCGACAATTCAGGCGCTGGAACGCGCGGAATTGGCCATGCGCGTGGCCGATCGCGACTTGCGCGCCGCAGAATATCTGAACCACGCCGCGGAGCATGAGCGCGCCCAGGCCAAGGCGCTGCTCGCGCAATACGGAGATGGCGCCGCGGCCCCGCCGGAGATCTGGAACGTCAGCGCGCCGGTTCCCGGCGTGGTCTTGAAGGTCGACCAGGAAAGCGAAACCATCGTTCAGGCGGGAGCGCCGATTCTGGAACTTGGCGATCCGCTCGATCTCGAAATCGTTGTCGATGTACTCAGCACCGACGCCGTGGCGATTCATGCGGGCGCGGAGGTGATCATCGACAATTGGGGCGGCCAGGGCCTCCTCGATGGTCGCGTGCGCCGGGTCGAGCCGGCCGCGTTCACGAAGATCTCGACCCTCGGTGTCGAAGAACAGCGCGTCAACGTGCTGGTTGATATCGTGTCGCCGCCCGAGAAATGGCGCGGCCTAGGGGATGCATATCAAGTCGACACCCGGATTGCGGTGTTCGCCCAGGACGACGTCATGCTGGTGCCGGCCGGCGCGCTGTTTCGCAAAGGCGATATCTGGAACGTATTCGTCGTCTTCGACGGCCGGGCCGAGGCGCGGGCCGTTGCCCTGCTGCGGCGATCCGGCCGATTTGCCGCAGTCACCTCGGGTCTCGCCGTTGGCGACCACGTCATCGTTTACCCGAGCGATCGCATCGCCTCGGGGACGCGCGTCGCCGCGCGCTAGGATATCTGCCCAAACCGCAGTGCCGCTTGGGGCGCTGTCCGAGGGCGCAGTAACTTGATACAAGTCAACAGGCCGCGCGAGCCTTCCACTAGTCTTTTCCTCAACAAGCTTATCAACGCAACGCAAGATCATGCCCGAGACGGTCGCCGGCCATCCGCCAAGCCCTTTGCGGTCGATCGCAAGCGTGATGGTGCAGGTGGATTGGGACGTCGGCTCCGACGATCGGATAAGGCTCGCGGTGGACTTGGCCGACAAGTGTGCCGCAGTTCTTATCGGCGTCGCCGGCTGGGTGCCTGAGAGCGAGCTTGCCCGCCGCGCGTCCGCCAGATTTGCCAAGGACGAAGAGCGGTTGAAGTGGATTTCGGCGGAGCTCGATCGCCTGGGCGAACGGTTCCGCGACGTCGCCGGCGCCACCGTGCATCCGCCGGAATGGAGGGGCAGCTTCCATCTCCCGCGCGAAGTGATCGCGCGGCAAGCGCGGGCGGCGGACCTGGTGGTGATCGGCAGCCATCCGGCAGCGGACGATACCTATCACGCGTTCGATCCCGGCAGCGTCCTGCTCGCTGCCGGCCGGCCAGTGCTGGTCGCTCCCGACGGGGTCGCCAGGCTCAACGCTCAACGCGTCTTGATCGCCTGGAAGGAAACGCGCGAGGCGCGCCGTGCCGTGCAAAGCGCGCTGCCCTTCTTGCAGGCCGCCGAGCACGTCGCGCTTCTGGCCGTCGCTGAAAACGTCCTCGAAGCCGACGCGCAGGAGCAACTCAGCGACATCGAAGCCTATCTACGCCGGCATCGTGTCACGCTGGGCGCCAAGACGGTGCTGCGTCCCCACGGGACCGCGTCGGAGCAGATCAAGGATTTGGCCAAGAGGGAGAAAGCCGATCTGATCGTGGCCGGCGCCTATGGCCACACCCGGCTCGGCGAGTGGATCTTTGGCGGCGTCACCCATGATCTGTTGCGGACATCCAAAGTCTGCTGCCTGTTCTCCACCTGAGCAACGCCCCGACCGAGCGGACATGACGCGAGACACGTAAGCGAACCTGTCGGTGCGCCGCGGCCAATTGACCTGGGTCAATGCTGTCGCGCCGGTCGTGGTCAGGATCAAGCAACTTCACGTCAATCCGGAAAGCTCCGCATGGCTTACGTCAAGGTGTGGGATCCACTAATACGTATCGGACACTGGACGATCGTAGCTGCGTTCGCTGCCGCTTATCTTTCCGGCGAAGACGTGTTGTCGCTGCATGTCTGGGCCGGGTACGTGGTCGGCGCCGCCGTAATGATCCGTGTGATCTGGGGTTTCGTCGGACCACAACGAGCGCGCTTCGCGGATTTTGTCTACGCGCCGCGCGTCGTGCTCGCCTATGCCAGCGATCTGGTCCGCTTTCGCGCCAGGCGATATCTGGGCCACAGTCCGGCCGGCGGAGCGATGATTGTCGCGCTGCTTGTCCTGCTCGTCACCACCGTCATAACCGGTTTGATGAGCCTCGGGTCCGACAAACATGCCGGCCCCTTAGCCCCGCTATACGCGACCGCACCTGCCACTGGAACGCCGCCCGCACCGGCGAAACGTGTGGATGAAGATGGCGCGCGACGGAACGCGGCTGAAGGCGAGGAAAGCGCAGTTCGTGAACTGCACGAGTTGGTGGCCAATCTGACTCTGGTCCTTGTCGGCTTTCACGTCGTGGGCGTGGTGTTGGCGAGCCTCGCGCATCGAGAAAACCTCATCGCGGCGATGGTTACCGGACGAAAGCGCGCCGACGGCGAGCGATCAGATTTCTCGGACGAAGCACCGCTTGGCTGAACCAACGAAATTATGCAGCAATGGGCGTCCCCATAGCGATCAAAAAGATGCTTTGTCACGGGTTGGCTCGGGCGACCTACCCCTTTACCAACGCGCATCGAAGTCGCGCGTATCATGGCCGGAAGCGTCGCGTCTTTGCCCTAGGTACATCTGTTTTTGAGTGACATTCTGGCGCCGCGGCGCATCGCAAATGCCGCTTCCTCCAAAGAACGCACCATCGACCCGAGACGCGCTCGATCTCAGGATCACTGATAGCGTCCGCAATCTCGCGTAGATAGGGCCACGGGCGGATCGCGCCGGGCAGCGCCGAGACCGCCCTCGGGCAACACGATCTGGCGCTCGATCCAGTCGCTTAATTGCAGGCGCGGCGGCGGGATGAGCGAGCGCAGCGCGCGGGCGCGGACATCAGCCAATGGCTGCTTCGGCAGTGAAGCCGAGTTCCCGACATTTGCCGCGAAAGTTCTCATAGCTCGTGGCGACATCCGGCATTTTAAACTCTATCGGACCCGAACCATCCGAAGGAAATGTGCGCTGGTCATTGGTTCCCTCTATCACTTGTCCTAACCGGCACACCAAGATGTGGACATGCCGGCTGACGCCTTCCACAGGGTGCTTCTTCGCAACAGTATTGACGGTCTGCCCGAGCATTGATGCCCACGCGGTCGGGCCAGCCGCTTCCGCCTGCAAGGTACCAGCGCGCAAATGAAAATGCGCCCGAAAGGCTCTCTTATAGAGGTCCACTCCTCTCCCGTTGCCGATGTGGCACAATGTAAACGTCTTCCTGAGGAACCCCGGTTTAAAGGTCGGAGCAGAGAACCGGATGATGTAGACGCGACGAAACTCTGGGGCACCGATGTCCTCATCCGGGGAGACACCGACCAACAAGATGTTTGACCCCAAACTCTTTTCGCTAGCGGGCGAGGCATCGAAAAGTTCCCTTGCTAATGGGGACCAGTTTTTTGCAACCCATTGGGGTTTCCATGCATTCTGCCCAGCCGCCTCCGGAGGCAACACAAGAAAGTTTCTTAGGCTCTCAATCAACTTGAAGCCAATGAGTACAGAGCCAGCGAAACCGGCCACAATGAAGGGGCCCACATAGTATGCTTTCTTTACGAGGTCGGCTGTTCGCCCGTTTGCAAATGTTACCCGTACGTCGGAAAGCACGACCCCATAACCAAACAGGGAGGATGCGCCGATAACCCACGTCAGGACACACCGCCGATCTGCACAAGCACGTCGCGGACCTCGCGGTCGATCTCGCTCACGTCGCGCGGCGTCAATGCTGCATGACAAGCGTAATGATCGCGGTGCCTGCTGCCGCGACCGCCGAAACTGCGGCAAAAATGGTGGACCAAAGCATATATCGCGCATTTCGCTCGCTCGCGATGGCTGCTCTGGTTGCCACCTCCACCGCGTCTAGCTCCATTTTGACCTTTAGGACATCGTCTGCGCTCATGACGCCAACCTTAAACTGGTCCTGCGCCATCTCGACCAACTGCTCCTTTTCTTCCTTGCTAAGCCACACGGTCATTTTGCCCTCCGCCCCCGACCGGGCCGTTCGCGATCTCGCTCAACGCTGCCCGCACCTCTGCGTCGATCTCCGCAGCGTCGTGCGTGGTCAAGTGCGGCAAGCGCTGTGCCGCCCGGCTCGCGACCGCCAGCATACCAGCACGCACCGTCCGTAGAATACTCGCCCACTCAGCCTCGACCGCCCCGGCATCAAGCAGAGCGCCACGTTGGCGCGCGTTCGCAAGCTCGACCTTGTCGCCCATGGCCTTCGCCAATCGCGCACGCTCGGCCGCCGCAGTGGCCGCCTGCGCTTCGCCGCCACGGCCGGTCAAAGTCTGCCGCATCGTGTCGCAGTATTTTCTGATCGACGCCTTGAGGCTGTAGAGGCCGCGGCCGCGCCGCTCGACCACGCCGCGGACCGCGAGCTCGCGGACGGTCTGCTCGCTCACGCCGAGCCAATCGGCGAGGACCGTCGCGCGCGCCGTGTCGCTCGCGAGCCCGTCCCGGAGATGCCGGCAATACCTCCGCGTCGTCTCAACGAGCGGGAGGCGCCCGTCCCTGATCCGCGGGAGCACGCCGCGCCGCGAGAGGGCGATGACCTCCTGCTCGGGCAGGTCGAACAAGTTGACGACCGCCTCGACCGTCATCATCGGGTCGTCGGTCGGCTTCGCGTCACGGTCTGTCATTCGCAACTCGGTTTTTTTTCGATATTTCCGGCCGCTATTTCGGCGTGGCGGCGCTCCGTGCAGTTACGGACGGACCCTCGCGGATCGGATGAGCGACGGTGCGCGCCGTCCCGTGCGATGATCGCACGAGACGCGAACGCGAGCACGTCGGACGCGAGGGCGCCGCCTCGGGCGCTGAGGTGGCAGGCATAGAGCGAGCGTCGAGGTTGCGATTGACCGGCCTTGCCCTGAGATGTGGATCGGCACAAAGGCCGCCGCGGTGTTTGATGCCGGGCGAGCGTCATTGCCTGCGCACGCTCCTCGTAAGATCGAGACGATCAAGCGCCTCCCCCCACGGGGGGTGGTGGGGTGGGTAGGGTAGGAGCAAATCGCGTTTGCGCCATTGCACCCAATCCCACTACAGACTTCAGAACAGATCATCGACCGGGTCATCGAAGTCTGCCGTCACTGCCGGGCTTTTCGGCTGGCTCGTAAGCGACACTCGCCCCCGCACCGACCTCCGTTTGCGCCGGGCCGTGACCGGAGCGCCGTAGCGATACCTCCGCCCGCTGCCGCAGACCGAGCAGCGCAACGTCACCGCATTGCGGCCATTGATCGCCGCCGCCTTGACCCGCCCGACATGGCCGCAAAAACCGCATTCGACCGGGAGGAGCATCACGCGCGGCATTCGGCCTCGAACTGCTCAAGAACGGCTCGGATCCTTGCCCGCTCCGCGAGGATTTCCGGCGGCACCGGGTCGGTGGCGGCATCAGCCGCCCTGCCGTAGCGTGCCGGATGGCCGCCGTGAGACAAATACGGCGCCGGCACAGGGGATAAGAAAGAATGCGGGGCCGTAGTTGTCTCACGCCGCGTCCGCGTCTCATCGGCCCGCGGCTTGCCGCGGCGATACCACGTCGCCCGGCTCATCCCGAGCCGCACCCACGGCTGGGTCCGGGAAGCGCAAGCGGCGCGCTCCGGCACGCCGGCCTGCCGGCGCTTGGCGGCCTTAGCGGCGCGTTTGCGTTCGCGTGTGCGCGCGAGCCGTTCGGCCTTAGTCACGTCGCAAGCGCCGATGGTGGTGATTCCGCCTTCGGTGCGCTTGGCGTAGGTCAGCCCGATCCGGCGCGCGAGGCTGTCAGCCGTCCAGCGCAGCGGACGGGCGAGGACGCGCTCGGCAAGCTCGGCAGCGTCGCTGTGGGATAACCACGGCGCCCATTGCCGGACGCGGGCCATGATCGCGACTGCGGCGTGATCTGCGGTGGGCGCGGCGCCATAGGTCATCCGCCGCACCGTGCCGGCGACGGTGTGCGCGAGCACGAACAGGAGATCGCGGCCGACCGCATTTTCGGGCAGCGTGTCGCCGTGACAATCGCGGATGACCCATTCCAGATCGTGCGCGCGGAAGCGCATGATGTGGGCGACGCCGGTGCCGCGGCTGTCGCGCCGGCGCGCTTTGTAGCGGGCGGCGATCTCGCGGCGCTTAAGCGCAACAGCCGCCGGGTCTTGTGTGCCGGTCCAAAGGAACTCGCGGTGATTTTCAGCTTGTGCAGTCCGGCGGGAGGCGGTATTCATCTCGTTGCCTTTCTTGGCAGTATCCAACTCGTTCTTTGATGCGGGCCGCCATGACCCGCATTCTCTGGTTCAGACCCCCTCCGTGCCGCCGCGCGGAGGGCGTTTCCTTTTCGGGGTATCAGGGTGGTCGGACGGTGGCCGCGACAATCGCTGCCGCCGCCGCGCCGCTTGTGGTGAACATGCCGAGCGGGAGATATCGGCGGCCGAGCGCGGTCGCCTCGATCTGGCCTTGACCGTGATCGCGGATGCAACCGATCTTCGTGTCGTCGAGGAAAATGGTGTCCCTGATCGGCTCGATGCGCCTTGCGCCCGTTCCGACTTCCCGCTGATTTGCCGCAGCTTTTAATGCTGTAAAGGGCGGAACAGCCGTTGAAGTCGCTAAAGAATTGGCTGGCCTGTCACGCCGAAGGTCGCGGGTTCGAGTCCCGTCGCTCCCGCCAACGATATCAAGCGCTTAGTCGCTGTCTTGCGATCCGTTTTCGACCCTCCCGTTGAGCACTCCGCAAGCCTGTTTCGCTCCGCGCAGATGTGCCGCGGTAGCTACGCACAGGCCCGCCTTGCGCCTCTTTGTGCACTGCGCTAAGGGTCGCGACGTTCGATTTTCCAGCGCGAATCCGTAGAGATTTGGGGCAAAATCGGCGCGGTCCCGGCATGCGCGGAACCGCGCTTCGGGGGGCACGCCTGGGGTAAGGCAAGGAGGCGTCGCTCCCGATGGCTCAATCGCTCAACCAGTTGCTGCTCGGCTACCTGCCGCTTGTCGTCTTCATTGCGGTGGCGGCCGTGCTCGGTCTGGCGCTGCTTCTTTCCTCGTTCGTCTTCGCCTACAAGCAGCCCGATCCGGAAAAGCTCTCCGCCTACGAGTGCGGCTTCAACGCGTTCGACGACGCACGCATGAAGTTCGATGTGCGCTTCTATCTCGTCGCCATCCTGTTCATCATCTTCGACCTTGAAGTCACCTTTCTCTTTCCCTGGGCGGTGGCGTTCGCAAAGCTCGGCCTGTTCGGCTTCTGGTCGATGATGCTCTTCCTTGCGGTGCTCACCGTCGGGTTTATCTATGAGTGGAAGAAGGGAGCGCTCGAATGGAACTGAGCGAACCCGCGATCCTCGCACCGCGCCCGGAATTGGTTTCCGCCCGCGCCGGCAAGCTGACCGGCGCGGATGACCCGTTCTTTACCGGGCTCAATAGCGAGCTTGCCGACAAGGGCTTTCTCGTCGCGGCCGCCGACGACCTCATCGCCTGGGCGCGGACCGGCTCGCTGATGTGGATGACGTTCGGCCTCGCTTGCTGCGCGGTCGAGATGATGCAGATGTCGATGCCGCGCTATGACTGCGAGCGCTTCGGCTTCGCCCCGCGTGCCTCGCCGCGGCAGTCGGACGTGATGATCGTTGCCGGCACGCTCACCAACAAGATGGCGCCGGCCTTGCGCAAGGTCTACGACCAAATGCCGGAGCCGCGCTACGTCATCTCCATGGGATCGTGCGCGAACGGGGGCGGCTACTATCACTACTCCTACTCGGTGGTGCGCGGCTGCGACCGCATCGTGCCGGTCGACATCTACGTGCCCGGCTGTCCGCCTACCGCCGAGGCGCTGCTTTACGGCGTGCTGTTGCTGCAGAAGAAGATCCGCCGCACCGCCACCATCGAACGCTGACATGGATGATACGCTCGATAGTCTCGGCCGAACCGTCGTCGACGCGCTTTCGCCCGCGGTCACGGCTTACTCGATCGCGCATCATGAGCTTACGGTCAGTGCGCAGGCGCGCGATATCGTTTCGGTCATGGGCTTCCTGCGCGACGATCCGCGGTGTCTGTTCTGGAACATTATTGACGTGACCGCGGTCGACTGGCCGAGCCGCGAGCGGCGTTTCGACGTCGTCTATCATCTGTTGTCGCCCAAACATAATTTCCGCATTCGCGTGAAGGCGGAAACGGACGAAGCCGCGCCCGTCCCCTCGATCATCGAGGTTTTCCCCGGCGCCGACTGGTTCGAGCGCGAGACCTATGACCTCTACGGCATCGCCTTCACCGGTCACCCGGACATGCGGCGGCTCCTCACCGACTACGGTTTCGAGGGCCATCCGCTGCGCAAGGATTTTCCGCTCACCGGCTTCGTCGAGGTGCGCTACGACGACGAGGCCAAGCGCGTCGTCTATGCGCCGGTGCGGCTCGCGCAGGAATTCCGCAACTTCGATTTCCTCTCGCCCTGGGAAGGCACCGACTACGTGCTGCCTGGCGACGAAAAGGCGGGAAAGACCGGCGGAAGCGGGCAGGGGTCGTGACCATGAAAGCGACGCTCAAGCCCGGGCTCACCCACCGCCTCGCCTACGCGGTGCCGGAGAACAAGACCGTTCCGTACACCTATCCCGAGTCGGCCGTGATCGCCTCCATGCCGAAGGTGTTCGCCACCGGCTTCATGGTCGTGCTGATGGAGTGGGTGTGCACCGAGCTCCTGGCGCCGCATCTCGATCCGGGCGAAGGCAGCGTCGGCGTGCATATCGATGTGAGCCATCTCGCGGCAACGCCGCCGGGCATGACCGTGACGGTCGAAGCCGAGTGCGTCGAAGTCATCGGGCAGCGTATCGGCTTCAAGGTCAAAGCGCATGACGGCATCGATCTGATCGGCGAAGGCCGGCATGAGCGCTTCGTGGTGATGTGGGACAAGTTCAATGCCCGGGTCGCGGCCAAGGCGGCGAAAATGGCGCAGGTGGCATGATGGCGCAAACCGGCGAGCGCAATTTCACCATCAATTTCGGCCCGCAGCATCCGGCGGCGCATGGTGTATTGCGTCTGGTCCTCGAACTCGACGGCGAAGTCGTCGAGCGGGTCGACCCGCATATTGGCCTGCTTCACCGCGGCACCGAGAAGCTGATCGAGCACAAGACCTATCTGCAGGCGATCCCGTATTTCGATCGGCTCGACTACGTGGCGCCGATCAACCAGGAGCATGCGTTCTGCCTGGCGGCGGAAAAGCTGCTTGAGCTCACAATACCCAGGCGCGCGCAGGTGATCCGCGTGCTCTATTGCGAGATCGGGCGGCTCCTCTCGCATCTCCTCAACGTCACCACGCAGGCGCTGGACGTCGGCGCACTCACCCCGCCGCTCTGGGGTTTCGAGGAGCGCGAGAAGCTGATGGGATTCTATGAGCGCGCGTCGGGCTCACGCCTGCATGCCGCCTATTTCCGCGTCGGCGGCGTGCATCAGGATTTGCCGCCGAAGCTGATCGACGACATCGGAGCGTTCTGCGATCCGTTCCTCAAAGTGTGCGACGATCTCGAGGAGTTGCTCACCGAGAACCGCATCTTCAAGCAGCGCAATGTCGATATCGGCGTGGTCAGCCTGAAGGACGCCTGGGCCTGGGGTTTTTCCGGCGTGATGGTGCGCGGCTCGGGCGCTGCATGGGATCTGCGCAAGGCGCAGCCCTACGAATGCTATTCCGAGCTCGATTTCGATATTCCGGTGGGCAAGAACGGCGACTGCTACGACCGCTATTGCGTGCGCATGGAAGAGATGCGTCAGTCGGTGCACCTCATGAAGCAATGCGTCGAAAGATTGTACTCGGCCGATGCCCAGGGGCCGGTCGTCGTCGACGACAACAAGATCGTACCGCCGCGCCGTGCGCAGATGAAGCGTTCGATGGAATCGCTCATCCATCACTTCAAGCTCTACACCGAAGGCTTTCATGTCCCCGCCGGCGAAGTCTACGCCGCGGTCGAGGCGCCGAAGGGCGAATTCGGCGTCTATCTGATCGCCGACGGCAGCAATCGCCCCTATAAGTGCAAGATCCGCGCGCCGAGCTTCGCCCATCTGCAGGCGATGGATTTTCTTTCCCGCGGCCACATGCTGGCCGACGTGTCCGCCATCCTCGGCTCGCTCGATATCGTGTTCGGGGAGATCGACCGATGAGCGTCCGTCGCCTCGCCGACAAGCAGCCGCCGAGCTTCGCCTTTACCCCCGCCAACCTCGAATGGGCCAAGGCGCAGATCGCCAAATATCCGCTCGGCCGGCAGCAATCAGCGGTGATCCCGATCCTATGGCGGGCGCAGGAGCAGGCCGGCGGCTGGTTGCCGCAAAAGGCGATCGAGGTGGTGGCGGAGATGCTCGGCATGGCGAAGATCCGCGTGCTCGAAGTCGCGACCTTCTACACGATGTTCAATCTCGCGCCGGTCGGGCGTTTCCACGTGCAGTTTTGCGGCACGACGCCGTGCATGCTGCGCGGCGCCGATCGGCTCAAGACCGTCCTGCACCGCATGATCGGCGAGGAAGACCACGTCTCCGCCGACGGCACGTTCTCGTGGACCGAGGTCGAGTGCCTGGGTGCGTGCGTGAATGCGCCGATGGTTCAGATCAATGCCGACTATTATGAGGACCTCACGCCGGAAACGCTGACCCGCATCCTCAATGATTTGTCCGCCGGGAAAAAGCCGAAGCCGGGACCGCAGGTCGATCGTCACTTCTCCGCGCCGATTGGCGGCGAGAACACGCTGACCGATCCCGCGCTCTACAAGACAAACGCCGACGCAACCGATCCGAGACGTCCATAATGCTCGCCGACCGGAACCGCATTTTTCGCAATCTCTACGGCCGGCACGATTGGGGCCTCGACGGCGCGCGCGCACGCGGCGCCTGGGACGGCACCAAGGCAATTCTGGAAAAAGGCCGCGACGCCATCGTCAACGAAGTGAAAGCGTCCGGTCAGCGCGGCCGCGGCGGCGCCGGATTCCCGACCGGCCTCAAATGGTCGTTCATGCCCAAGCAGTCCGACGGCCGGCCCAGCTACCTCGTCGTCAACGCCGACGAGTCGGAGCCGGGCACCTGCAAGGACCGCGAGATCATGCGGCACGATCCGCATCTTCTCGTCGAGGGCTGCCTGATCGCCGGCTGCGCCATGGGCGCCCCCACCTGTTACATCTACATTCGCGGCGAATTCATCCGCGAGCGCGAGCGGCTCGAGGCCGCCGTCGCGCAAGCCTACGAAGCCAGACTCATCGGCAAGAACAACATCCACGGCTTCGATTTCGACATCGTCGTGCATCACGGCGCCGGCGCCTACATCTGCGGCGAGGAGACGGCGCTCCTCGAGAGCCTCGAGGGCAAGAAGGGAATGCCGCGATTAAAGCCGCCATTCCCGGCCAATATGGGCCTCTATGGCTGTCCGACGACGGTCAATAATGTCGAGACCCTGGCGCAGGTGCCCGACATCATGCGTCGCGGCGCCGCCTGGTTCGCCGGCATCGGCCGGCAGAACAATACCGGCACCAAGCTCTTCTGCATTTCCGGCCATGTCGAACGGCCCTGCAATGTGGAAGAGCAAATGGGCATCCCATTGCGCGAGCTCATCGAGAAACATGCCGGCGGCGTGCGCGGCGGCTGGAGCAATCTCCTCGCCGTCATCCCCGGCGGCTCGTCGATGCCGCTGGTGCCCGCCGGTCCCGACCAGGCCGACACGCTGCTCATGGATTTCGACGGCTGCCGCGAGAAGAAAACGTCGCTCGGCACCGCCGCCGTCATCGTCA
Source organism: uncultured Alphaproteobacteria bacterium (assembly GCA_963850855.1). Classification (GTDB taxonomy): domain Bacteria; phylum Pseudomonadota; class Alphaproteobacteria; order Rhizobiales; family Xanthobacteraceae; genus BOG-931. The sequence goes on along the minus strand of CAWKNH010000016.1, from coordinate 261,498 downwards.
TGGACAAATCGGCCGACATCGTGCGCGCCATGGCGCGGATATCGTATTTCTACAAGCACGAGAGCTGCGGCCAGTGCACGCCCTGCCGCGAAGGCATGGGGTGGATGTGGCGAGTGCTCAACCGCATGGCCGAAGGCCGCGCGCAGAAGCGCGAGATCGACATGCTTTGGGAGGTAACCACCCAGATCGAAGGCCACACCATCTGCGCCTTTGGCGACGGCGCGGCCTGGCCGGTGCAGGGCCTGCTGCGGCACTTCCGGCCGGAGATCGAACGGCGCATCGACGAATACACCGCCAATGCCGACACCGCCGGCGTGCTCGATCCGCCGGTGCCCGCCGCGGCGGAGTAGAGGAGCACGGAGAAGGTGGCGACGACCATTTCCCGACGGTTCTGGGCGCACGATCACGCTGTTGGTGCGCCTCGACATTGCCGCCGGTATCGCCGTGACCGTGGGATTGCTTTGGCTGACGTGGCATTGACATGACCAAGCTCATCGTCGACGGCAAAGAGATCGACGTCCCGCCGGAGTACACGCTGCTCCAGGCGTGCGAGGCCGCCGGCGCGGAAATCCCGCGCTTCTGCTTCCAGGAGCGGCTGTCGATTGCCGGCAATTGCCGCATGTGCCTGATCGAGGTCGTCGGCATACCGAAGCCGCAGGCGTCCTGCGCCATGGGCGTGAAGGACTTGCCGCCGAACAAAGACAACTCGCCGAAAGTCATCAGCACGCGCTCGCCGATGGTGCGCAAGGCGCGCGAAGGCGTGATGGAATTTCTGCTCATCAATCATCCGCTCGACTGCCCGATCTGCGACCAGGGCGGCGAATGCGACCTGCAGGACCAGGCGATGGCCTACGGCGTCGACCAGAGCCGCTTCCGCGAGAACAAGCGCGCGGTCGAGGACAAATATCTCGGCGCTCTAGTCAAGACCTCGATGAACCGCTGCATCCAGTGCACCCGCTGCGTGCGCTTTGCGACCGAGGTCGCCGGCGTACCGGAGCTCGGCGCCATCGGCCGCGGCGAGGACATGGAGATCACGACCTATCTCGAAGAGGCGATGGTATCCGAGCTGCAGGGCAACGTCGTCGATCTGTGCCCGGTCGGGGCGCTCACCTCCAAGCCTTACGCGTTCGCGGCGCGGCCCTGGGAGCTCAACAAGACCGAGTTGATCGACGTGATGGACGCGCTCGGCTCGGCAATCCGTATCGACACGCGCGGGCGCGAGGTGATGCGCATCCTGCCGCGCACCAATGACGACGTGAACGAGGAATGGATCTCCGACAAGACCCGCCACGTGGTCGACGGATTGCGCACGCAACGGCTCGACCAGCCTTATGTTCGCGAGAACGGGCGCTTGCGCGCGGCGACGTGGCACGAAGCCTTCACCGCGATCGCCGGCAAGCTTATGCGCGCCAAGCCGCAACGGATTGGAGCCCTGGTCGGCGACCTCGCGGCGGTCGAAGAGATTTTCGCCCTCAAGGACCTGATGACGCGGCTTAGCGTGACCAATCTCGATTCGCGGAAATACGGCTCGGCGCTCGATCCGAAATGGGGTCGTGCCACTTATCTGTTTAATGCGACCATCGCCGGGATCGATGCGGCCGACGCGCTTCTCATTGTCGGCGCCAATCCGCGCAAGGAAGCGGCCGTACTCAATGCGCGCATTCGCAAGCGCTGGCGCAACGCCAAAAGCTTCCCGATCGGCCTGGTCGGGCCAAAGGCGCCCCTGACCTACAATTATGACTTCCTCGGCGCCGGTTCGGAGACGCTTGCCACCGTCGGCCGGCACAGTTTCGCCGATGCCATGCGCAAGGCGGAGCGTCCGCTCGTCATCCTCGGCGCGGAGGCCTTTGCGCGCGCCGATGGGGCGGCCATCGCCTCGCTGACGGCCAAGGCGGCGATCGAACTCGGCGCGGTCAAGGACGGCTGGAACGGCTATAACGTCCTGCACAATGCGGCCGCGCGCGTCGGCGCGCTCGATCTTGGCTTCGTGCCAGGGGAGGGCGGCTTGAATACCCGGCAGATGACGGCCTCCGGCGCGCTCGACGTTTTGTTCCTGCTCGGCGTCGACGAGATCGATGTCGCCGCGGGCGCCTTCGTCGTCTATGTCGGCACCCATGGCGATCGCGGGGCGACGCGTGCGGACGTGGTGCTGCCTGGCGCCGCCTATCCGGAGAAATCGGCGACTTACGTGAATACCGAGGGCCGGGTGCAGATGGCGACGCGGGCCTCGTTTCCGCCCGGCGATGCGCGCGAAGATTGGGCGATCCTGCGCGCGCTCTCGGCCGTGGTGGAAAAACAGCTTCCGTATGACTCGCTCGCCGGACTGCGCCGGACTATGTACCAGGCGCACCCCCATCTCGCGCGCATCGGGCAGATCGCGCCGGGCGATGCCGCCGATATTCACCGGCTCGCCGCCTTGGGCGGCAGCGTGGAGAAGGCCCCGTTCCGCTTGAGCGTTGAGGACTTCTACTTCACCAATCCGATCGCGCGCTGCTCCGTCGTGATGGCCGAATGTTCGGCAATCGCGCAGGGGCGCGCGGCCATGACGGCGGCGGAATAGAGGACGGCCCGATGGAAGCGTTCTGGTCGAGCTACGTCTGGCCGCTGCTGGTGATGGTGGCCGAGAGCCTCCTGTTGCTGATTATCCTGCTCATCGCCACCGCCTACGTGCTCCTCGCCGACCGCAAGATCTGGGCGGCGGTGCAGATCAGGCGCGGTCCGAACGTGGTCGGGCCGTGGGGCTTGCTGCAGTCCTTCGCCGATCTCCTCAAATTCGTGTTCAAGGAGCCGCTCATTCCTGCCGGCGCCAACAAGGGCGTGTTCCTCCTCGCCCCGCTCGTTACCTGCACGCTGGCGCTCGCCGCTTGGGCGGTGATCCCGGTCAGCGCCGGCTGGGCGATATCCGACATCAATGTCGGCGTGCTCTACATCTTCGCCATCTCTTCGCTCGGCGTCTACGGCGTGATCATGGCCGGTTGGGCGTCGAATTCAAAATATCCATTCCTCGCCGCGCTGCGCTCCGCGGCGCAGATGGTGTCCTACGAGGTCTCGATCGGTTTCGTCATCATCACCGTTCTCTTGTGCGTCGGCTCGCTCAATCTCTCGGCGATCGTCGAGGCGCAGAACAGCGCCTGGGGCTTCCTCGGCTGGTATTGGCTGCCGCTTCTCCCGATGTTCGTGATCTTCTTCGTCTCGGCGCTGGCCGAGACCAATCGGCCGCCTTTCGATCTGGTCGAAGCGGAATCGGAGCTGGTCGCCGGCTTCATGGTCGAATACGGCTCGACGCCGTACATGATGTTCATGCTTGGCGAGTACATCGCCATCGCCACGATGTGCGCCATGACGACGATCCTGTTTCTGGGCGGCTGGCTGCCGCCGTTCCCGGTCGTGCCGTTCACCTGGATCCCGGGCATCGTCTGGTTCGTGCTCAAGGCGAGCGCAGTGTTTTTCATGTTCGCGATGGTGAAGGCGTTCGTGCCGCGCTATCGCTATGACCAGCTGATGCGGCTCGGCTGGAAAGTGTTCTTGCCGATCTCGCTCGCCATGGTCGCGATCGTGGCCGGCGTCCTTGAGATCATCCGAGGTTGACATGAGACTTGATCAGGCCGCCCGTTCGATTTTCCTCAAGGAGTTCTTGCAGGCCTTCCTGCTGTCGATGCGCTATTTCTTCAAGCCGAAGGCGACGCTGAACTATCCGTTTGAAAAAGGGATGCTGTCGCCGCGCTTCCGCGGGGAGCATGCGCTGCGGCGTTACCCGAATGGCGAGGAGCGCTGCATCGCCTGCAAGCTGTGCGAGGCGATCTGCCCGGCGCAGGCGATCACTATCGAAGCCGGACCGCGCCGCAACGACGGCACGCGCCGCACGACGCGCTACGACATCGACATGGTCAAGTGCATCTATTGCGGGCTGTGCCAGGAGGCTTGCCCGGTCGACGCCATCGTCGAAGGGCCGAACTTCGAATTCGCCACCGAAACCCGCGAGGAGCTCTACTACGACAAGGAGCGCCTGCTGGCGAACGGCGACCGCTGGGAGCGCGAGATCGCGACGGCTATCGCCCTCGATGCGCCTTACCGCTGAGCCGCGCCGCCAATGATCGTCAGCGCCATTTTCTTTTATCTCTTTGCCGGCGTGTGTATCGCCTCGGCGATCATGGTCATCGCGGCGAGGAACCCGGTGCATTCGGTGCTGTTCCTCATCCTCGCTTTCGTCAACGCGGCCGGTCTGTTCGTGCTGATGGGGGCGGAATTCCTCGCCATGATCCTCATCGTGGTCTACGTCGGCGCGGTGGCCGTGCTGTTCCTATTCGTGGTGATGATGCTCGACGTCGATTTCGCCGAGCTGCGCCACGGCTTGCTCAACTATCTGCCGATCGGCTTTGTCGTCGGCGCCGTTCTCCTTATCGAATTGCTGTTCGTGGTCGCTGCCTGGGTGATCGAGCCGGGCCTGCCCAAGACGATCGCCGCACCGATTGCGGCGGTGGGCGACGTCACCAATACGCAGGCGCTCGGCCTCGTCCTTTACACCCGCTACGTCTATTTCTTCGAGGCCGCCGGCATGATCCTCCTGGTCGCCATGATCGGCGCCATCGTCATGACGCTGGAGCACAAGCCGAACGTGAAGCGGCAGATCATCGCCGATCAGCTCGCGCGCCACCGCTCGAACGCGATCGAGATCGTCAAGGTCAAGTCGGGGCAGGGGCTGCCATGACGATCGGCCTCGGTCACTATCTTTCGGTCGCCGCGATCCTGTTCACGCTCGGGATCTTCGGCATTTTTCTCAACCGCAAGAACATCATCATCATCCTGATGTCGATCGAGCTCATCCTGCTCGCCGTCAACATCAACCTGGTCGCGTTCTCCGTCTTCCTCGGCGATATCGTCGGCCAGGTCTACGCGTTGATCGTGCTCACGGTCGCGGCGGCGGAGGCGGCGATCGGGCTCGCCATTCTCGTCGCTTACTTCCGCAATCGCGGCTCGATCGCGGTAGAAGACGTCAATCTGATGAAGGGCTGAGCGGCATGTACGAAGCCATTGTCTTCCTGCCGCTTCTCGGCGCCGTCATCGCCGGCGTGATCGCGCTCGTCGGTGCCAGTCACCGGCACCCGGGCGCGAGCCCGCCTCCGCCCGACGACGATCACGCCGCGCCGCTCGTTCCTGACGCGCATGCGCATGGTGCGCCGAGGCCGCGCGCCGCGCCTTCCGAAATCGGTCATCCGAGCCCGGAGGAAGAGATTGCCGAGCCGCGCGTCGGCTCGCAGGCAGCCGAGCTGATCACCACGACGCTCCTTGCGATCTCCTGGGTGTTGTCCTGTTTCGCCTTCGTCGACGTCGGCCTTGACGGGCACGACGCGCGCATCACGCTGTTCAACTTCATCACCTCCGGCGACCTTAAGGTCGATTGGGCGCTGCGTATCGACTCGCTCACCGCCGTGATGCTGGTGGTGGTGACCACCATTTCGGCGCTCGTGCATCTTTATTCGATCGGCTATATGGCTGACGATCCCTATCGGCCGCGCTTTTTCTCTTATCTTTCGTTCTTCACCTTCGCCATGCTGGCGCTGGTCACCGCCGACAACCTCACGCAGCTGTTCTTCGGGTGGGAGGGCGTCGGGCTTGCAAGCTATCTCCTCATCGGCTTCTGGTTCCACAAGCCGGAGGCAAACGCCGCCGCGATCAAAGCCTTCATTGTCAACCGCGTCGGCGATTTCGGATTTGCGCTGGGAATCTTTGCGCTCTTCCTTTTCACCGGATCGATCAATCTCGACACCATTTTTGCCCAAGCGCCGGACCTCGTCGGCAAGAACTTCCACTTTCTCGGTTTTAACGCCGACGCGCTGACCGTGATCTGTCTCCTCCTGTTCATGGGCGCGATGGGCAAGTCGGCGCAATTCCTGCTGCACACCTGGCTGCCCGACGCCATGGAGGGGCCGACGCCGGTCTCGGCGCTCATTCATGCCGCCACCATGGTCACCGCCGGTGTGTTCATGGTGGCGCGGCTCTCGCCCCTGTTTGAGCTGGCTCCGAATGCGCAATCCTTCGTCATTTTCATCGGCGCTACGACGGCGATCTTCGCCGCGACGGTCGGCCTGGTGCAGAACGACATCAAGCGCATCATCGCCTACTCGACCTGTTCGCAGCTCGGCTACATGTTCGTCGCCATGGGGGTAGGGGCCTACTCGGTGGGTATGTTCCATCTGTTCACCCATGCCTTCTTCAAGGCACTGCTCTTCCTCGGCTCCGGCTCGGTGATCCTTGCGATGCATCACGAGCAGGACATCCGCCACATGGGCGGCCTGTGGCGGAAAATTCCGTTCACCTACGGCGTGATGCTGGTCGGCACCTTGGCGCTGACCGGATTTCCGTTCACCGCCGGCTATTTCTCCAAGGACGCGATCATCGAGGCGGCGGCGGTCGGCAAAAATCCCTTCGCCGTCTACGGCTTCGTCATGACGGTCGCCGCCGCGGCTCTGACCTCGTTTTATTCCTGGCGGCTCATCTTCAAGACCTTCCACGGCGAACCGCATGACCGGCATCATTACGAAGGCGCGCACGAAAGCCCATTGGTGATGCTGGTCCCGCTCGCGCTCCTGGCGGTCGGTTCGATCGCGTCGGGCTGGCCGTTCCTCCAGCTGTTCACCGGTCACGACGTCGGCGAGTTCTTCCGCGAGTCGCTCAAGTTCGGGTCGGGAAATACCGTACTTGAGGATATGGAGCACCTGCCGCTCGCCACCTCGCTGGCGCCCACCGTGATGATGATCGGCGGGTTCCTGGTGGCCTGGCAGTTCTACATCCGCCGGCCGGACATGCCCGAGGCGCTCGCGCGACAGCAGGACTTGCTCTACCGCTTCCTGCTCAACGCTTGGTACTTCGACAGGATCTACGACTTCCTCTTCGTTCGTCCGGCGATGTGGCTCGGCCGCCTGTTCTGGAAGGGCGGCGACGGCTTCATCATCGACGGTTTCGGCCCTGACGGCGTATCGGCGCGCGTGCTCGACGTGACCCGCAACGTGGTGCGGCTGCAGACCGGCTACCTCTATCACTACGCCTTCGCCATGCTGATCGGCGTCGCCGCCTTCGTCACTTGGTTCATGTTCGCGGGGGTGCACGGATGACCAGCTGGCCGATCCTCTCCGTCGTCACCTTCCTGCCGCTTGCCGGCGCGCTGTTCATCGCGCTCCTGCACGACGACGAGGCGGGCGCGCGCAATGCGCGCTGGGTGGCGCTGTGGACGACGCTGATCACGTTTGCGGTCTCGCTCATTCTGATCTGGCGCTTCGATGCGGGTTCGGCCGACTTTCAGTTCCTGGAAAAGCGGCCGTGGCTCGGCGGCAGCATCGTCTACTCAATGGGCGTCGACGGCATATCGCTGCCGTTTGTGATCCTGACCACCGCGCTGATGCCGATCTCGATCCTGGCAAGCTGGGAAGCGATCCGGCGCCGGGTGCGTGAATATATGATCGCCTTCCTCGTCCTCGAAACGCTGATGGTCGGCACCTTCTGCGCGCTCGACCTGGTGCTGTTCTATCTGTTCTTCGAAGGCGGCCTGATCCCGATGTTCTTGATCATCGGCGTGTGGGGCGGCCCGCGCCGGGTCTATGCCAGCTTCAAGTTCTTTCTCTACACGTTCCTCGGCTCGGTGCTGATGCTGCTCGCCATCATGGCGATCTATTGGGACGCCGGCACGACCGATATCCCGACGCTCTTGCACCACAGCTTCCCGCGCTCGCTGCAAACCTGGGCCTGGTTCGCCTTCCTTGCCTCTTTCGCCGTCAAGCTGCCGATGTGGCCGGTGCACACCTGGCTGCCCGACGCGCATGTCGAGGCGCCGACCGCCGGGTCGGTGATCCTTGCGGCTATTCTTCTGAAGTTGGGCGGCTATGGCTTCCTGCGTTTCTCGCTGCCGATGTTCCCGGCGGCGTCGCTCGAATTCGCGCCGCTCATTTACGCGCTCTCGGTCATCGCCATCGTCTACACCTCGCTGGTGGCGCTGATGCAGGAGGACATGAAGAAGCTCGTTGCCTATTCCTCGGTGGCGCATATGGGCTTCGTCACCATGGGCCTGTTTGCGATGACGACGCAGGGCGTCGCCGGCGGGATTTTCCAGATGATCTCGCACGGCATTGTCTCGGCCGCGCTCTTCCTCTGCGTCGGCGTCATCTACGACCGCATGCACACCCGCGAGATCGCCGCCTATGGCGGCCTCGTCAACCGCATGCCGGTCTACGCCTTCGCCTTCATGGTGTTCACGCTCGCCAATGTCGGCCTGCCCGGCACCTCGGGATTCATCGGCGAGTTCCTGACCCTGATCGGCACCTTCCGGGTCAACAATTGGGTGGCGACGCTGGCGACGCTCGGCACCATCCTCTCGGCCGCCTACGCGCTTTGGCTCTACCGCAAAGTGATCTTCGGCAAGCTGGAGAAGGCGGCGCTGTTCCACATCACCGATATGGGCTGGCGCGAGATCGTGGTGCTGGCGCCGCTCGTTGTCCTGACGATCGTGTTCGGCATCTATCCGAAGCCGGTGCTCGATCTCTCGGCCGCTTCGGTCGCGCAGCTCCTTGATAACTTCCACCACGCGGTCGGAAGCGTACAGTCGGCGGCATTGGCGAGGTGAGACGATGAATGCCGTTCTGACCGTTCCGGCCCTGCTCCCGCTATTGCCGGAGATCGTGCTCGGGCTCGGCGCCATGGCGCTCTTGATGGTCGGCGCCTATCGCGGCGAGAGCGCGGTGCGCACGGTCGACGCCGCCGCGGTCGCGCTTTTGGTGGTGGCGGGGATTATCGTCCTCATGCTGCCGGAAGGGAGGCTCGTCACCTTCGGCGGCAGTTTCGTGGTCGATAGCTTCGCCCGGTTTCTGAAAATTTTGGCGATCCTCGGTTCGGCCGCCGCCATCGTGATGTCGATCGACTACGATCGGCGCGAGGGCCAGCAGCGGTTCGAATACTCTGTCCTCATCCTCCTCTCGACCCTCGGCATGCTGATGCTGATCTCGGCCGCCGATCTTATCGCCCTCTATCTCGGCCTCGAATTGATGAGCCTGCCGCTTTACGTGGTCGCCGCGAGCCACCGCACCTCGCTGCGCTCGACCGAGGCCGGCCTTAAATATTTTGTGCTCGGCGCGCTGTCATCGGGCATGCTCCTCTACGGCGCCTCGCTCACCTACGGCCTCACCGGCACCGTGAGCTTTGCCGGCATCGCCAAGTCGGCTGCGGATGCCGGGCCGGGATTGATCTTCGGTCTGGTGTTTCTGTTTGCCGGCTTCTGCTTCAAGGTGTCGGCCGTGCCGTTCCACATGTGGACGCCGGACGTCTACGAGGGCGCGCCGACGCCGGTCACCGCCTTCTTCGCCGCCGCGCCCAAGGTGGCGGGGATTGCCATGTTCGTGCGCGCGACGGTCGTGGCCTTTCCCGGCATTACCGCGCAGTGGCAGGAGATCGTCGTCTTCGTCGCCATCGCCTCGACGCTGCTCGGTTCCTTCGCCGCGATCGGCCAGCGCAACATCAAGCGGCTGATGGCCTATTCATCCATCGGGCACATGGGTTTCGCGCTGATCGGCCTGGCTGCCGGCACGCCCGAGGGCGTGCAGGGTGTGCTCGTCTATATGTCGATCTACCTCACCATGACGCTGGGCGTGTTCGCCGTGATCCTGTCGATGCGGCGAAGCGACGGCATGGTCGAGTTGATCGATCAGCTCGCCGGTCTCGCGCGCACGCATCCGACCATGGCGTTTTTTCTGGCGATGCTCTTGTTCTCGATGGCCGGTGTGCCGCCGCTCGCCGGCTTCTTCGCCAAGTTTTACGTCTTCCTCGCCGCGATCAAGGCCGGCCTCTATGTGTTGGCCGTCATCGGCGTGCTCGCCAGCGTGGTGGGGGCCTATTATTATCTGGCGATCGTCAAGATCATGTATTTCGACGAGCCGGCCGAAGGGTTTGTTCCCATGCCGGACGAGATCAAGATCGTGCTCGCGGTTTGCGGCCTGTTCAACATTCTGTTCTTCCTCTATCCGGGGCCGCTCATCGGCGTTGCCAGCGCGGCCGCCCATTCGCTGTTCTGATGCAGCTCCATTCGGCGGCGACGGCGGCCGGTTATCGCCTGTTGGCGCATGAGACCTTGGCCTCGACCAACACGGAAGCCTTGGCGCTGGCCCGCCGCGGCGAACGCGGCCCGCTCTGGGTCACGGCACAGCGGCAGACTGCCGGCCGCGGCCGGCGCGGCAGCGAATGGAGCTCTCCGCCCGGCAATCTCTACGCCACGCTTCTCCTTGACGATCCGAGTCCTGCGGAACACGCGCCGGAATTGTCGTTCGTCGCTGCGCTTGCGCTCCATGACGCCATCCTCGATTGCGCGCCGGCCTTGCGCACGCGGCTGGCGCTCAAATGGCCTAATGACCTTCTTTGCGGCGGGGCCAAGCTCGTCGGTATTCTGATCGAGAGCGAGAACGTCGCCGGACGGTTGGCCGTCGCCATTGGGATCGGCGTGAATTGCCTGCACCACCCCGCGCAGACGGCCTATCCCGCGACCGATCTGCATGCCGAAGGCGTCGCGGCGTCCGCCGAAGCGCTGTTTGCGGCGTTATCCAACATGCTGCTGCGGCGGCTCGTTCAATGGGACCGAGGCGCCGCCTTCCGCACCATTCGCGACGACTGGATCGCGCGTGCCGCCGGGCTCGGCGGCGATATGCGCGTGCGGCTTCCGGATCGGGAGCTCTTGGGGCGCTTCGAAGCGCTCGATGAGCATGGGCGGCTTCTCCTGCGTCTTGCCGACGGCGCCTTGCAGACAATCACTGCCGGCGATGTCTTTCCGGTCGCGGGCGCGCCGCCGGATCGCCGGCCGGCACTGGGGCGCGTCAACTGATGGCCGGGCGGGAGCTTGTCTTCGCGCCGCTCGGCGGCATCGGCGAGATCGGGATGAATCTCTCGATCTACGGCGTCGGCGACGGCGGGCGGCGTCAGTGGCTGATCGTCGATTGCGGCGTCTCCTTTGCGTCGGAAGAGCACCTGCCCGGCATTGATCTCATCCTGCCCGACATCCGCTATCTGATCGCGGAGCGGCGCAACATCGTCGGCCTCGTGCTCACGCACGGCCATGAAGACCATATGGGCGCGCTGATCGATCTGTGGCCGCGTCTCAATGTGCCGCTTTACGCCACGCCGTTTACCGCGGCACTGTTCGAGGCGCGGCGCTTGTCCGAGCCCGGCGCGCCGCAAATCCCCGTCAATGTCGTGCCGCTCGGCGGGCGCCTGACGCTTGGTCCGTTCGACGTTGAATTCATCAACGTCGCCCATTCGATCCCGGAATCGAACGCGCTCGCCATCCGTACGCCGGCGGGCACCGTGCTGCACACCGGCGATTGGAAGATCGATCCCACCCCGCTGATTGGCGCTCCGACCGATCAGGCGAAGCTTACCGCGCTGGGCGAGGAGGGTGTGCTGGCGCTGATCGGCGATTCCACCAACGCCGTGCGCGACGGTCGCTCGCCCTCCGAAACCGATGTGGCGCGCACGCTGGCCGAGCTCATCCGCACCGCGCCGGCGCGCGTTGCGGTGACGACGTTTGCCTCCCATGTCGGCCGCATCCGCGCCGTTGCCGACGCCGCGCGCGCCGCGGGGCGCGAAGTGATCCTGGTCGGGCGGGCGATGGAGCGGGTGGCGCAGGTCGCTCGCGAGACCGGCTATCTCGACGGCGTCGCGGATTTCCGCGGTGTCGAGACCTACGGCTACCTGCCGCCCGACAAGGTTCTGGCGCTGTGCACCGGCAGCCAGGGCGAGCCGCGCGCCGCGCTCGCGCGCATCGCCGAGGACGAGCACCCGGAACTAACGCTTGCACGCGGCGACCGCGTCATCTTCTCCTCCCGCGCCATTCCCGGAAACGAGAAGGCGGTGGCGCGCGTGATCAACGGCTTGGTGACGCAAGGGGTGGAGGTCATCACCGATCGCGACCATCTCGTCCACGTCTCCGGCCATCCCCGGCGCGCCGAACTCCTTGACATGATCGGCTGGGTGAAGCCGAGGATTCTGATACCGGCGCATGGCGAGGCGCTGCATCTCGCGGATCACGCCAGGCTCGCGCATCAGGCCGGCGTTCCGCATGTCCTCATCTGCCGCAACGGCGATCTCGTCCGCCTCGCGCAAGATGGCGCCGAGATCATCGACGAGGTCCCCTCGGGGCGCGTCTACAAGGACGGCGCGCTCCTGGTGAACGCGGAGGCGCGAACCGTGGCGGCCCGCCGGCGATTGAGCTTCTCCGGCGTGGTCTCGGTGGCGCTGGCGGTAACCGAAAGGGGCGCGCTCGCCGCCGACCCGGAAATCGAGTTGATCGGAATTCCCGAAACCGATGCTGCCGGCCGGCTGATGGCCGACGTCGCCCGCGATGCGGTTGAGGAAACCTTCGAAACACTTCCCAAACCGCGCCGCGGCGATCCGGACGGCGTCGCGGAGGCGGTGCGCCGCGCGGTGCGTTCCGCCATTGCCGCGCGCTGGAACAAGAAGCCGATCTGCCACGTGCACGTGCTCGTGGTGTAGGATGGCCGCAAGGCAGCAAACGAGGCGGAGATGATCGGCAGGCTCAATCACGTGGCCATCGCCGTGCGCGACATCGGCAAGGCGGCGGCCGTCTACCGGGATACTCTCGGCGCGGACGTTTCGGCCGCCGTGCCGCAGCCCGAGCACGGCGTGACGACGGTCTTCATTACGTTGCCGAATACCAAGATCGAACTTCTCGAACCGCTCGGCGATGGCTCGCCGATCGCCAAGTTCCTGGAACGCAACCCCGACGGCGGCATGCATCACGTCTGCTACGAGGTCGACGACATCCGCGCCGCCCGCGACGCCCTCAAGGCCGCGGGCGCGCGCGTGCTTGGCGATGGCGAACCGCGCACCGGCGCGCACGGCAAGCCGGTGCTGTTCCTGCACCCGAAGGATTTCTCCGGCACCCTGGTCGAACTGGAAGAGCGCTGACATGCCGGTCACGACGGCGCTCGCCATCTTCTTCCTGATCTGGTGGGTGGTGCTGTTCGCCGTGCTGCCCTGGGGCGTGCGCAGCCAGGGCGAAGGCGGCGAGGTCGCTCCCGGCACCGACCCGGGCGCGCCCGCGGTTCCGCATCTCGGACGCAAGCTTGTTTGGACGACGCTCGTCTCGCTCGTGATCTTTGCCGCGTGTTACGTCGTCTATGCGGACCGCTTGGTCACCCTCGAGGGCCTGATGCGGCCGTTCGGCGCGCGGTGAAAATCACGTTTAATCATACGGTTGGCAGGAGCAGCCGCGCCCTGCCGTATTTTTGGCCTGCAAACAAACAAAGCGCAAAAAAATAGCAGGGCCGAAGCCCTGCCAAAAAACTCTCACACTGGTCCTACTCCGCGCCCGTGTTACCAACTCTTACTTGTGGCGTGGCGGCAGCGTTGCTTCGCGCCTTTGGACCATCCTCCCACGACTTGGACCGCTTCCTGGACCCAGATACGCACGCGGCTCCAGGATCGCGCTGGACCGTTACCTACTCGATCTTCGATCCAATGTCATCCTCTTACCTCCAGTCCGTGACAAAAAAATTTAACCCGCCGGCCGCTGCCATCGGCTAGGGCATCACGAGCGGTCCCGCCGCCCCCTTGTGTTCCCCGGCGCTTGCGGATTCACTGCACCGGAAACGTGGTTTCCACCCGCCTAGCTGACGAGATTTCATGCGCCTTTCCCGATACTTCCTGCCCATTCTGCGCGAAACACCGAAGGAAGCGGAGATCGCCTCACATCGCCTGATGCTGCGCGCCGGTCTGATGCGCCAGGAGGCGGCCGGGATTTACGCCTTCCTGCCGCTGGGGCTGCGCGTGCTCGACAAGATTTGCCGGATCGTACGCGAGGAGCAGAACCGCTCCGGCGCCATCGAGCTCTTGATGCCGACCATCCAGTCGGCCGATCTCTGGCGCGAAAGCGGACGCTACGAGGCCTACGGCAAGGAAATGTTGCGCATCAAGGATCGCCACGAGCGCGACATGCTCTATGGGCCCACCAATGAGGAAATGATCACCGAGATCTTCCGCTCCTATGTGCGCTCGTACAAGGATCTGCCCCTCAATCTCTATCACATCCAATGGAAGTTCCGCGACGAGGTGCGGCCGCGCTTCGGGCTGATGCGCGGCCGCGAGTTCCTGATGAAGGACGCTTATTCGTTCGACGCGGATTTTGCCGGGGCGAAGCATGCGTATAATCGGATGTTCGTCGCCTATCTGCGCACCTTTGCGCGAATGGGGTTGCGATCGATCCCGATGGTGGCGGAAAGCGGGCCGATCGGCGGCGATCTTTCCCACGAGTTCATCATCCTCGCCGAGACCGGCGAGAGCGAAGTGTTTTGCCATCGCGATTATCTCGATTTCGAGGTTCCCGGCCCGGACGTGGACTTCACCAGCGTCGCCGGCTTGCAAGCTATCGTCGACAACTGGACGCGGCTCTACGCGGCCACCTCGGAAAAGCACGATGACGCCGGTTTCGCGAAACTCGCACCGGAGAAACGCGTTACGGCGCGCGGCATCGAAGTCGGCCACATCTTCTATTTCGGCACCAAATACTCCGAGCCGATGAAGGCGGTCGTGACCGGACCCGACGGCGTCGAGCGGCCGGTGCATATGGGATCCTACGGCATCGGGCCGAGCCGCCTTGTCGCCGCCATCATCGAGGCCTCTCACGACGACGCGGGGATCAAGTGGCCGGAAGCGGTCGCCCCGTTCGACGTCGCCATCCTCAATCTCAAACAGGGGGGAACCGATACCGATCCGGCGTGCGAGCAGCTCTATGCCGCGCTCAGCGGGAGCGGCGTCGATGCGCTCTACCACGATCTCGACGAGCGACCCGGCTCGAAATTCGCCACCGCCGATCTGATCGGCGTTCCCTGGCAGATCCTGGTGGGGCCGCGAAGCCTCGCCGAGGGCAAAGTGGAGCTCAAGCGCCGCCTCGACGGTTCGCGGGAACTCCTCACTCCGGCCGATGCCCTGTCGCGGCTCGGTGCATGAAGACCTGGCGCATGAAGACTTGGCGCGTAAAGCTTCGTGCACAAAGGCTTTGGCGCATGAAGCTGTGCGCTCCGGCGCCCCTGCGGCAAGTTTGGTGGCTTGAATCCGCCAAAATCGTGTGAAACTCGTGCCCTGGCGGGGACCAGACATAGATGGCAGAGACGACCGGCACCCATCCTTTCGCGCCGTTCGAGTGGATGTTGTCGCTGCGCTACCTGCGTGCGCGGCGCAAAGAGGGATTCATTTCGGTCATCGCCGGCTTTTCTTTTCTCGGCATCATGCTCGGCGTGGCCACGCTCATCATCGTCATGGCGGTGATGAACGGGTTCCGGCAGGAACTCCTGTCGAAGATTCTCGGCCTTAACGGTCATCTCCTAATCCAGCCGCTGGAATCGCCGCTCACCGACTGGGAGGCGGTCGCCGGCCGCGTCGCCAAGGTCGACGGCATCCGGCTTGCCGCGCCGATTGTCGAAGGTCAGGCGCTCGCCTCTTCGCCGTTCAATGCCTCCGGCGTGCTGGTGCGCGGCATCCGCGCGAGCGACCTGGCGAAGCTTCCCTCGATCGCCAACAATATCAGGCAGGGCACGCTCGAAGGCTTCGACGAAGGTCAGGCGCTCGCGATCGGCAGCCGTCTTGCCGAGCAGCTTTCGCTGCGAGCCGGGGACAATCTCACCCTGGTCGCGCCGCGCGGCGCGGTGACGCCGATGGGGACCACGCCGCGCATCAAATCCTACAAGATCGCCGCCGTGTTCGAGATCGGCATGTCGGAATACGACGCCGCTTTCGTGTTCATGCCGCTCGCCGAAGCGCAGGCCTATTTCAACCGCTCGGGCGACGTGACCGCCATCGAGATTTATACCGACGATCCCGATCGCGTGGACCGCTACCGGCCGCTGGTGACCCAGGCCGCGGCGCGGCCGATCTACATGATCGATTGGCGCCAGCGCAACGCCACCTTCTTCAACGCGCTGCAGGTCGAGCGCAACGTGATGTTCCTGATCCTGACATTGATCGTGCTGGTGGCCGCGCTCAACATCGTCTCCGGGCTGATCATGCTGGTGAAGGACAAAGGGAGCGACGTCGCCATCCTGCGTACCATGGGCGCGACGCAGGGCGCGATCATGCGCGTCTTTCTCATCACCGGCGCCTCGATTGGCGTCGTCGGCACCCTGGTCGGATTTCTTCTCGGCACCATCATCTGCCTCAACATCGAATCGATCCGGCATTTCCTGTCGTGGCTCACCAATACCGAGCTGTTTTCCCCCGAGCTTTATTTCCTGTCGCGGCTTCCGGCCGACATGAACCTCGGTGAAACGACCGCCGTCGTGGTCATGGCGCTGGGCCTGTCGCTTCTGGCCACGCTCTATCCGTCCTGGCGGGCGGCGCGGCTCGATCCGGTCGAAGCCTTGCGCTACGAGTGATCACGCGCGATGGACGAGACAACCACGATAAGGGATCCCGCAACGTCGGCCGCCGCCGATGACGATCATCCGATCGTGTTTCTGCATGGCGTCACCCGGCAGTTTCGCCAAGGCGACAGCACGCTCGATATTCTCAAAGGGGCGGAGTTGGCGGTGTGGCCTGGCCAATCGGTGGCGCTGGTCGCTCCCTCCGGGGCGGGGAAATCGACCCTCCTGCACATTGCCGGCCTGCTCGAGCACGCGGACGCCGGCGAAGTCTATATCGACGCCGTTGCCACCTCGCATATGAGCGACGTGCAACGCACGCGCATCCGCCGCGCCGATATCGGCTTCGTCTATCAATTCCATCATTTGCTGTCTGAGTTCTCGGCCCTCGAGAACGTGATGCTGCCGCAGATGATCCGCGGCCTTCCCAGCCGGGAGGCGAAGGCGCGCGCCGCCGAGCTCCTGAGCTATCTCGGCCTCAAGGAGCGCTTGACCCACCGGCCGGCGGAGCTTTCCGGCGGCGAGCAGCAGCGCGTCGCCATTGCCCGCGCGGTCGCCAACGCTCCGCGCATCCTTCTCGCCGACGAGCCGACCGGCAATCTCGACGTGCGCACGTCCGAGCGCGTGTTCGCGACGCTCAGCCAGTTGGTGCGCGCCTCGGGCCTTGCCGCCGTGGTCGCGACCCACAATCTCGACATCGCCGGGCAGATGGATCGCCGCGTGACCATTCGCGACGGCGCGGTCGTCGAGATCACCTGAGAGGGTCGCGAAAAGACGAGGCCGCCCGCAGGCGGCCTCGAAGACGTTCGGCACCAGCGTTTTTTCACCCTTACCAGCAGGCAGCGCACCAGCACCGATAGGGTCCGCAAACCCGGTGTCTTCCGGGCGGGCACCAGCGTCCCCAGGCTCCGTTGCACGCCGCCTCTTTGACGATCGGCGTGGCGTTGCGCGCCAGCGCATGGAAGCTCGCGGCCCCCGTATTCTGGGTTTGCGCACTGGCGTTTAAGGCCAGCGACCCGAGCATCAGGGCAGCCGCGGCAAAGGTGAGCACAAGCCTAGTCATCCGAGTTCTCCTTGATTGACGATCAAACGGTTCAAAAGTCTGAGCTCCGGCAGGGCGCGCCAGCGCGGTTACCCGCCGCACTTCCGAAGCCTGTTGGCGTTCATGACCGAGCGACATCGAGCGAGCCGCTCCTCATACCTAGCAGGGAGCGCACCAGCAGTGCGCCGGGCCGCAAACCCAGTGCGATCCGGGCGGGCAATGGCGGCCGAATCCGCGGCACGCCGCCTGGTGGATCGGCGTCGCGTTCTGCGCCTGCCCGTGCAGGCTCGCCGCGCCAGGCTGCTGGGTTTGCGCGCTGACCGAGAGGGCCATCGATCCCAGGGCGAGCGCTGCAGCAGCCAAAGTGATCGTAAGTTTTCTCATCAGACCGTCCTCCTCGTTTGTGGTTGAGCCGTAAAGGTAGGAGAAGAACACTACGACACAGCGACAGAGCGCTGGAGTATGACCGGCCAGCACCTGACTCGCGACGATTTTCTTTCCCGCCCGTGCGTTTCTACGCTCCGGCGGCTTGATCGGTTCACCTTGGGGCTAGGGGATAATTCCGGGCTGTTGACATCGGAACATAATGAGAACTATGTTCTCCGTCTGTTCCATGACGCAGGGGAGAAATCTCATGGTTCGCGCGGTCGCCGAGGAAGCTCTGGCGCTTGCATCGATGGCCCTATTCTTGGGGATGGTCGCGGTCTGGGTGCAGGTCCTGGGCGTGGTCTGATCGAAGCGTTGCGGCCGGATACGGGCCCGATTGCAGAGTGATAGCGCGGGCTTATGGAAGCTCCTCGACGCGCCGCGCACGCGTCAAGGACCAATCGCGGCAAAACTCGCGCAAACTTTCTGTGTGTGGCGATGAGCCGGCGCGCCGTCGCGGTGGACAGCGCGGCGCGCGATCCCGCATCTTCGGCTGTTTCGGAATCGGCATCTGCGAGTATCGATCGACATGCCAGCCGCGCCCGCGCCAGGTTTCGTGCACCTGCATGTGCACTCGTCCTATTCGCTGCTAGAGGGCGCGCTGACCATTGCGCGGCTGGCGGAGCTTGCCAAGAAAGACCGCCAGCCGGCCCTGGCGCTCACCGATACCGACAACATGTTCGGCGCGCTCGAATTCTCCGAGAAGATGGCGAGCGCCGGCATCCAGCCGATCATCGGCTGCGCGCTCGCCGTCGACTTCGGCGACCAGGAAAATCGCGGCACGGCAATTGGCGAGGATCGGCCGCGGCTCGTGCTCCTTGCCGCGCGCGAGGACGGCTATCGCAGCCTGATGCGGCTATCGTCGCGCGCATACCTCGATACCGACAAACCGAACGGCCGCATATCAAGCTCGCCTGGCTAGCCGAGCAGGCCAAGGGCTTGCTCGTGCTCAGTGGCGGGCCGGGCGGGCCGCTCGACGCCGCGATCGCGGCCGGACAGAGCGCGCTGGCGCAGGCACGCTGCGAAGCTTTGCAGGGCTTGTTCGGCGACCGGCTCTATATCGAGTTGCAGCGTCACGGCATGCCGGCGGAACGGCTGGCGGAGCCGGCCTTGATCGAGCTTGCCTATGCGCGCGGCATCCCGCTGGTCGCTACGAATGAGCCGTTCTTCGCCACGCGCGAGGATTATGAGGCGCACGACGCGCTCCTGTGCATCGCCGAGGGCCGGCTCATCGCCGACGGCGACCGCCGCCAGTTCACGCTCGAGCACCGCTTCAAGACCCGCGCTGAAATGGCGGCCTTGTTTGCCGACCTGCCGGAGGCGCTCACGGCGACGGTGGAGATCGCCGAGCGCTGCGCGTTCCGCCCGCGCACGCTCGCGCCCATCCTGCCGCGTTTTTCCACCACCCGCGGGACAGGCGAGACCGCAGCGGCGCAAGGCGCGCAGGAGGCGCAGGAACTGCGCCTCGCCGCGCAAGCGGGCCTCGAGCGCCGGCTGGCCCGGTATCCGGTCGCGCCGGGACACACCGTCGAAGAATATCGCGAACGTCTCGCCTTCGAGCTCGGCGTCATCGAGGGCATGAAATATGCCGGCTACTTTCTGATCGTCGCCGATTTCATCCAATGGGCGAAGGCGCAGGGCATTCCGGTCGGGCCGGGCCGCGGCTCCGGCGCCGGTTCGCTCGTCGCCTACGCGCTCACCATCACCGACCTCGACCCGATCCGCTTTGGCCTCCTGTTCGAGCGCTTCCTCAATCCCGAACGCATCTCGATGCCGGATTTCGACGTCGATTTCTGCCAGGACCGGCGCGACGAGGTGATCCGCTACGTGCAGGAAAAATACGGCCGCGAGCAGGTGGCGCAGATCATCACCTTCGGCACCCTGCAGGCGCGCGGCGTGCTGCGCGACGTCGGGCGCGTGCTGCAGATGCCGTACGGTCAGGTCGACAAGCTCTGCAAGCTGGTGCCGCAGAACGTGCTCAATCCGGTCACGCTCGGCCGCGCCATCGATGATGAGCCGCGGTTGCAGGCCGCCCGCGACAGCGATCCGGTGGTGCGCCGCGCTTTCGACATCGCGCAGAAGCTCGAAGGGCTCACCCGGCACGCCTCAACCCACGCCGCCGGCATCGTCATCGGCGACCGGCCGCTGGCCGAACTCGTGCCGCTCTACCGCGATCCGAAATCCTTTATGCCGGTCACCCAGTTCAACATGAAATGGGTCGAGCCGGCAGGGCTGGTGAAGTTCGATTTTCTCGGGCTGACCACGCTCACCGTGCTCGATCGCGCGGTCAAGCTGGTCGGGCGGCGCGGCATCGACCTCGATCTGTCGAACCTGCCGCTCGACGATAAGAAATCCTACGACCTCTTGGCGCACGGTGAGGCGGTCGGCGTATTCCAGGTGGAAAGCGCGGGTATGCGGCGCGCGCTCATCGACATGCGCCCGGACCGGATCGAGGATCTGATCGCGCTGGTCGCGCTCTACCGGCCGGGTCCGATGGCCAACATCCCGACCTATTGCGCGCGCAAGCACGCGCTGGAGCAGCCGGACTACATCCACCCGAAACTCGAGCCGATCCTGCGCGAGACCTACGGCGTCATCGTCTACCAGGAACAGGTGATGCAGGCGGCGCAGGTTCTCTCCGGCTTCTCGCTCGGCGAGGCCGACCTCCTGCGCCGCGCCATGGGCAAGAAGATCCGCAGCGAGATGAAGGCGCAGCGCGACCGCTTCGTGTCGGGCGCGATCGAGCGCGGCGTCGAGGCGGGGCAGGCCGGCGCCATCTTCGACCTCTTGGAGCGCTTTGCCGATTACGGCTTCAACAAAAGCCACGCCGCCGCCTACGCGCTGGTCGCGTATCAGACCGCCTATATGAAGGCCAATTATCCGGTCGAGTTCCTCGCCGCGTCGATGACGCTCGCGATGGGCAACACCGACAAGCTCGCCGAATTCCGCGCCGAAGCCGAGCGGCTTGCGATCAAGGTCGAGCCGCCGTCGATCAACCGGTCGGACGTCGAGTTCGAGGTCGCCGGCGATACGATCCGCTATGCGCTTGCCGCCCTGCGCGGGGTCGGCCGGCAGGCGGTCGAGGCCATCCTGGCCGCGCGTGCCGAAAGACCCTTCGCCGACCTTGCCGACTTCGCCCGCCGGGTGAATCCCCGTGCCGTCAATAAGCGCGTGCTAGAAAGCCTTGTCGCCGCCGGCGCCTTCGACGCCATGGAAGCAAACCGGGCGCGAGTCTTTGCCGTCGTCGATACCATCCTCGCCACCGCCCAGCGCGCGCACGACAATGCTACGCTCGGCCAATCCGAGCTGTTCGGCGGCGCGACCGCGGCCGGGGCGCTCGCGCTCCCGGCCATCGAGCCGTGGTTGCCGGCCGAGCGTCTCCAGCGCGAATATGAGGCGGTCGGTTTCTTCCTCAGCGGCCATCCGCTCGACGACTATGCCGCCGCACTCAAGCGGCTGCGCGTGCAGCCCTGGTCCGATTTCTCCCGCGCGGTAAAGGCCGGCGCCGGCGCCGGTCGCGTCGCCGGAACTGTCGTGTCGCGTACCGAACGGCGCACCAAGAACGGCACCAAGATGGGCATTATCGGCCTGTCCGACCCGAGCGGCCACTACGAGGCGGTGCTGTTCACGGAAGGCTTGGCGCAGTATCGCGACCTGCTGGAACCGGGAAGCGCGGTGCTCCTGTTCCTCACCGCCGAGGTCCAGGGCGACGAGGTGCGCGCCCGCATTCAATCGGTCGAGCCGCTCGACCAGGCGGCGGCGAAAATGCAGAAGGGACTGCGCGTGTTCCTGCGCGACGGCGCGCCGATCGAGGGCGTGGCACGGCGCCTCGAGCCGATCGACCGGCGATCAGGCCGCAACGGGTCGGGGGCGGAGCACGGCGACGGCGAGGTCTCCATGGTGCTGATGCTCGAAGACGGCAATGAGGTGGAGGTGAAACTCCCCGGCCGCTTCAAGGTCTCTCCGCAGATCGCCGGCGCCATCAAGGCGGTGGCCGGCGTGGTGACGGTAGAAGCTCTATAGGGTGGCCAATCCGCCGGCGGGCCATTTGCCCGCACTCCCCGCACCAAGATTCCAGTTTCAGCGAGAATTTCCCGAGCGTGGCGTCGTTCGTTACCTCGTCGTGCTTTGATTCGACGTCTCATTTCGCTATGTGAGGCGCGGCGCGGTAAGGAACCGCCTCTTTGCCGCACGACCATTCAATCACTCGTCAGCGCCCGCGATATGCTTCGGATCGAGAATCTTGTCTTTGATGCTTGGGGTCGACGATTTTTCGATTCCGCGAGCGTTTCAATTCCGGCCGGTGCCAAGGTCGGCTTGGTCGGGCGCAACGGGGTCGGGAAATCGACGCTGTTCAAGCTGATCCTCGGCGATCTCATTCCGCAAAGCGGCGAGATCCTGCTGCCAAAGGCCGCCCGCATCGGATCGGTCGATCAGGAGCATCCCGCCACGCCGATAAGCCTGCTGGACACGATTCTGGCCGCCGATCACCGGCGCGAGGCGTTGAATGCCGAATTAGCCGACGCCGAACCCGAACAGCTTGCGGAGATCTATCAGCGGCTGAACGAGATCGATGCGGATGGTGCTCCGGCGCGCGCGGCGGAAATCCTCAGCGGGCTCGGCTTCGCTCACGCCGATCTCGATCGCCCGATGGCGGAATTTTCCGGCGGATGGCGCATGCGCGTGGCGCTCGCGGCCGCACTCTTCGCGCAACCCGACCTGCTTCTGCTCGACGAGCCGACCAACTACCTCGACCTCGAAGGCGCGCTTTGGCTGGAAGCGCGGCTGGCGAAGTACCCGCACGCCGCATTGACCATCAGCCACGACCGCGAGCTGCTCAACAACTCGGTCGACTCCATCCTGCATTTGAGCGGCGGCAAGCTCGAGCTCTACAGCGGCGGGTACAATGATTTCGAAACCCGTCGTGCGGAGAAGGCGCGGCTGCAAACCGCGACGCGGGCCAAGCAGGAGGCCGAGCGCGCGCATCTGCAGCGTTTCATAGACCGCTTCCGGGCGAAAGCGAGCAAGGCAACGCAAGCTCAGTCGCGCATTAAGCGTTTGGCCAAGCTGGAACCGATAGCCGAGGTGGTCGAGGAGCGCGTGGCGCCTTTCACGCTGCCCTCGCCGACGAGGCCGCTGGCGCCGCCTTTGATCCAACTCGACGGAGCGGCGGTGGGCTACGACGGCACTCCGGTGCTGCGCAATCTCAATCTGCGGCTCGATGTCGACGATCGGATCGGGCTTCTCGGCGTGAATGGCGCGGGCAAAACCACATTCGCCAAGATGGTGGCCGGCGCTCTCCCGCTTCAATCGGGCCGAATGAACCGGGAGCAGCGCATCCGGGTGGGCTGGTTTCATCAGCATCAGATCGAAGCGCTCGATCCCGACGATACGCCTCTGGATATCCTGCGGCGCGAGCGTCCGGAGGACAGCGAGTTTTCACGCCGATCCAGGCTCGCGCAGTTCGGACTTGCGTTCGACAAGCAGGACACCACGGTCGCCAACCTTTCCGGCGGCGAGCGCGCGCGGCTGTTGCTGAACCTTGTCGCGATGGCAGCGCCGCACCTCCTGATCCTCGATGAACCGACGAACCATCTCGATATCGAGAGCCGCCGTGCGCTGCTCGATGCGCTCAACGATTACGAGGGAGCCGTCATCCTTATTACCCACGACCGTTCCTTGATCGAACTCGTGGCCGACCGGCTATGGTTGACGGCCGATGGCCACATCAAGCCATTTGCCGGCGATATGGACGACTATGCCCGCTTCATCCTCGACCGCGTGAAAGTGCGGATTGGGCCTTCGCCGCAAATTGGGCGCGAACAAACGACGGATTTGCTCGAAACCGGCGTTGCGACGAGAGAGCAGGAGGCCGCCGCTGCCGCGCGCCTTGCGGCGAAGAAGGCTGCAAAAAAGCGACGGCGCAGGGGGTATTGAGCGAAGAGGCTTAGTCGATCGCTCGCCCTCTCGCCCCAAATGTTCAAGTTGCGTCACGGGCGGGTATGCCTATATAAGGCGCTCAACTTCACACGCGGACCTTGGCCTAAAAGGCCGTCCGGTGTCTGGCCGCAAGGTCAGGCTCACGGTCCGCGGCGGATCAACCGGAGAATGACATGCCGCTGCCCGATTTCAGCATGCGCCAGCTCTTGGAAGCTGGCGTGCACTTTGGCCATCAGTCCCATCGCTGGAACCCGAAGATGTCGGAGTACATCTTCGGCACCCGCAACAACATCCACATCATCGACCTGACCCAGTCGGTACCGCTGCTGCATCGCGCGCTGCAGGCGATCAGCGACACGGTCGCGCAGGGCGGCCGCATCCTGTTTGTCGGCACCAAGCGGCAGGCGCAGGACGCCATTGCCGAGGCGGCCAAGCGGTCGGCGCAATACTACGTCAATTCGCGCTGGCTCGGCGGCACGCTGACCAACTGGAAGACCGTCTCCAACTCGATCAAGCGCCTGCGCACGCTCGAGGAGATGCTCAGCTCCAACGAGGCGCAGGGCTACACGAAGAAGGAACGGCTGACGCTGCAGCGCGAGCGCGACAAGCTCGACCGCGCGCTCGGCGGCATCAAGGACATGGGCGGGCTTCCCGACCTGGTTTTCGTGATCGACACCAACAAGGAAGACATCGCCATCAAGGAGGCGCGCCGGCTCAACGTTCCGGTGGCGGCGGTCGTCGACACCAATTGCGATCCCGACGGCATCACTTTCGTGGTGCCAGGCAATGATGATGCGAGCCGCGCCATCACGCTCTATTGCGACCTCGTCGCCAAAGCCGCGCTCGACGGCATTTCGCGTGCGCAGGGCGAGCGTGGCGACCTCGGCGCGCAGGCGGAGCCGCAAGTGGTCGAGGAATTGCCGCCGGAAACCGACAAGCTCGGCTTCCAGGCGTTGTCCGGGCCGCGCGGAGTGGCCGACGATCTGAAGAAATTCCCCGGCGTATCGCCGCCGATCGAAAAGCAGCTCAACGACCTCGGCATTTTCCATTTCTGGCAGATTGCCGAGCTATCTCCGACTGCGGCGCACAAGATCGGCGAGGAGGTCGGGCTTCCCGGCCGGGTCGAAGGCTGGATCGCCCGGGCGAAGGAACAGGTAGCGGCCACGGAGTGATGATCATTGCGGCACGCGGCCAAACCCGTCGGCCCCAATCCATGACCACGAACCGTGCGTTCTCAAGTTCGAGTCATTATTTCGTAGCGTTGTGACCATGGTTCAGGGCTCGCGCTGCGGCGCACCCCGGAACGACGGACTGCGATAGGACTGACAACAATGACAAACATCACCGCGAACATGGTGAAGGAGCTCCGCGACAAGACCGGAGCCGGCATGATGGATTGCAAGGCGGCGCTCAGCGAGAGCAGCGGAGATCTGGAGACCGCGGTCGATTGGCTGCGCAAGAAGGGGCTCGCCAAAGCCGCGAAGAAGGCAGGCCGGGTGGCGGCCGACGGCCTCATCGGCGTCGCGTTGAAGGCGAACAAGGGTGTCGTCGTCGAGGTGAATTCCGAAACCGACTTCGTGGCCAGGAACGATCTGTTCCAGGGCCTGGTGAAGATGATCGCGGATGTCGCGCTCGACGTCGGAGCGGATGTCGACAAGATCCTCGCCGCCCGCATCGGCGACCGCACGGCCGCAGACGCCATTGCCGAGACGATCGCCAAGGTCGGCGAAAACATGACCTTGCGTCGCGCCGCCGGGCTCTCGGTCGGCAAGGGTGCGATCGCCAGCTACGTGCACAATTCCGTGGCCGACGGCTTGGGCAAGATCGGCGTGATCGTCGCGCTCGAATTGTCCGGCAAGACCGACGAGCTCAAGGCGTTCGGCCGCATGGTGGCGATGCACGTCGCCTCCGCCAACCCGCAAGCGGTCGATGCGTCGGGGCTTGCCGCCGCGACGATCGAGCGTGAGCGCAACGTCCTCGCCGAGAAATTCAAAGCCCAGGGCAAGCCCGCCAACGTCATCGAGAAGATCGTGGAATCCGGCCTGAAGACTTTCTACAAAGAAGTCTGCCTGCTCGATCAAGCCTTCATCTTCGACGACAAAAAGAGCGTGGCGCAAGCGATGAAGGAGAGCGAGGCCAAGGCGGCCGCGCCGATCAGGATCGCCGGCTTCGTGCGCTACGCGCTCGGGGAAGGTATCGACCGCCCGAGCGGTGATTTCGGCGGCGAGGTCGCGGCGCTAGCGCGTGCGTAGGTGTGTAGAGTGGGCCAAGCATCGCGCAGCCCACCGGAAGATGCCGAGGGCGACGGGCTTCGCGGCTCTGAACCCATCCAAGAGGGGCTGACGATCCCGATGGCGAAACCGAATTTTCAGCGGGTGATCGTCAAGCTCTCCGGCGAAGCGCTCAGCGGTCCGGAGAAATTCGGCATCCATCAACCGACGATCGAACGTTTCGCGGCCGATCTCGTGGCCGCCCACGCTCTCGGCATCGGGCTCGGCATCGTCGTCGGCGGCGGAAACATCCTGCGCGGCGCGCAGATTTCTCAGGACGGGCTGTCGCGGCCGACGGCGGATTCGATGGGCATGCTGGCGACGGTCATGAACGCCCTGGTGCTCGAGGCGGCGATCGAGCGCGCGGGCGTCAATGCCCGCACCATGTCGGCGCTCTCAATGCCGCAAGTGTGCGAGACCTACGAGCGCCAGCGCGCGCTCCGTCACCTGGAAGACGACATGATCATCGTGTTTGCCGGCGGCACCGGCAACCCGTTCTTCACCACCGACACGACGGCGGTCCTGCGCGCCGCCGAAATGGGGTGTGACGCCGTGCTCAAGGCAACCGATGTCGATGGGGTCTATACTGCCGATCCGAAGCGAGATCCCAAGGCGCGGCGCTACGACCGCCTCGATCCTCAGGAGGCTCTCAACCAAAACCTGAAAATCATGGATGCGACGGCGTTCGCGCTTGCCCGGGAAATCCGTATGCCTATCATCGTCTTCTCGATCCGGGAGCAGAGCGCGATCGAGACGGTCTTGCGCGGGAAAGGGCACTACACCACCGTTGGCTGACGAATTGCGACGAATTGCGCATACCGGTCGAAGGTGAGAGCCGCCCCGGACCGGTCATCGCGGAGGGCGCCATGACAACGACGACATTCGACATGAATGACCTCAAGCGCCGCATGCAGGGCGCAATCGCCTCGCTCAGACAGGAGCTCGGCGGCTTGCGCACGGGACGCGCTTCGACCGCGCTGCTCGACCATGTCCAGGTCGAGGCCTATGGCAGCCATATGCCGCTCAATCAGCTGGCGACGATCAGCGTTCCCGAACCGCGGCTCCTCAACGTCCAGGTCTGGGACCGGTCGATGGTGCATGCGGTGGAGAAGGCGATTTCTGCCGCCAATCTCGGATTGACGCCGTCGACCGAAGGTCAAGTCCTCAAGCTGCGCATCCCCGAGCTCAACGAGGATCGGCGGCGGGAGCTGGCGAAGGTCGCGCACAAATACGCCGAAGCGGCGCGCGTGGCCGTTCGCCACGTCCGCCGCGACGGGCTCGACCTCCTCAAAAAGCTCGAGAAGGACCACAAGATCAGCGAGGACGAGCAAAATCGCCAAGCCGGCGACGTCCAGAAGGCAACCGATGCGACGATTGCCGAGGTCGACAAGCTGCTCGCCGGCAAGGAAAAGGAGATCATGACCGTTTGAGCGACGCCGCAAGATCGAGAAACGAGGCGACGCCGCCGCTCCCGGCGCGAGGCGACGGGTTCGACGTGCCGCGGCACGTCGCCATCATCATGGACGGCAATGGGCGTTGGGCGGCCGAGCGCGGCCTGCCCCGCCTTGAGGGTCATCGCCGCGGCGTCGAGGCGCTACGCCGTACGGTGCGCGCCGCCGGCGATCTCGGCATCTCGGTGTTGACGATCTTTTCCTTCAGCTCGGAGAACTGGTCGCGCCCGCCGGCGGAAATCAGCGACCTGATGGGTCTATTGCGCCGCTTCATCCGCAACGACCTTGCCGAACTGCACCAGTCCAATGTGCGGGTGCGCATTATCGGTGAGCGTGACGATCTCGATGGCGATATTTGCCGGCTCTTGCTCGAGGCGGAAGATTTGACCCGCCACAATACCGGCCTGACGCTGGTCGTGGCGTTCAACTATGGCGCCCGCCAGGAGATCGCGCGTGCCGCCCGCCGCATCGCAATCGAAGTCGCGCAAGGGCGGCTCGCCGCCGAAGACATTTCGCCGGAGCTTCTCGGCCGCCATTTGCACGCGCCTGACATTCCCGATCCCGACCTGATCATTCGCACCAGCGGCGAGCAGCGGCTCTCCAACTTCCTGCTTTGGCAGGCCGCCTACAGCGAGCTCATTTTCGTGCCGATCAATTGGCCCGATTTCGACCGCGCGGCGCTCGAAGGCGCAATCGCCGAGTATCGCCGCCGCGAACGCCGCTTTGGCGGGCTGATGGCGGCCGAAACCGGATCGTGACCCCGCCCGACCATCGCTGCCGCGGCGGCGCAGATGTCACATCGGGCGGAAGCGGTGCGAGCAACCTCACGTTACGCATCGCCTCGGCGGCCGTACTCGCCCCGATCGTGCTGGCGGTCACCTATGTCGGTGGTTGGCCCTTTCTCGTCCTCTGCGCCCTTGGCGCCGCCGGCATCTTTTGGGAGTGGGCGCGTCTCACCGGCAAGGCTCGCGCCGGCGATCTCGCCCCCGGGTTGGCGGCGCTACTCGCGGCCCTGGCGTTCACCGGCCTTGATCATCCCGAGGCAGGAGCGGTCGGTCTCGCGATCGGCGCTGGTCTCGCCGCGGTGACCGCGGGCAGGGCGAAGCCGGGCGCGGGACTTTGGGCCGCGGTCGGGGTGGTCTATGCGGGCATCGCCTTTATGAGCCCGGCGGTCCTCCGCCAGGACCCGCTATGGGGTCTGACCGCACTTTGGTTCTTGTTCGCAACTGTCTGGACGACCGACATTTTTGCCTTTCTTTGCGGCCGGGCGATTGGCGGGCCGCTGTTATGGCCACAGGTTAGCCCGAAGAAGACCTGGGTTGGGGCGATCGCTGGGCTGGCCGGGGGGGTTGCCGCGGGCGTCGTGGTCGCCTATGCGAGCGGTATCGGCAAGCTGGGGATGGCAGGGGTCATAGCGTTGCTGCTGTCGGTCCTGGCCCAGGCCGGCGACTTGTTCGAGTCCGCGGTCAAGCGGCGTTTCGGCGCGAAAGACGCGAGCCGGCTCATCCCCGGCCATGGGGGATTGATGGATCGGCTCGACGGCTTCCTGGTTGCAGCGTTCGCCGCCCTCCTCATCGGCATCGCACGGCAGGGAACCGCCGCCCCGGGCGCGGGCTTGCTGCTATGGTAAAACCGATGAAACAGGCGAAGCCGCGGACGAGAGTCCAGCTTGCATCCGTGCCGCGTACGGTGACGCTCCTCGGCGCCACGGGCTCGATCGGGTCGAGCACGGTCGATCTGCTGCGCCAGGATCCGGCCAGGTATCGCGTCGAGGCGCTCACCGCGCACCGCAACGCCGCAGCGCTGGCGCGCCTCGCGCGCGAACTCGGGGCGCGCTTTGCCGCGGTGGCCGATCCGGCCGCTTACGGTGAACTCAAGTCGGCGCTTTCCGGCAGCGGAATCGAGGCCGGCGCCGGCCCCGCGGCAATCGTCGAGGCCGCGCAACGGCCGGCGGATTGGGTCATGGCGGCGATCACCGGCGCAACGAGCCTCAAGCCGACGCTCGCCGCTGCCGAACGCGGCGCTACGGTGGCCCTTGCCAACAAGGAATGTCTCGTCTGCGCCGGCGCGCTATTCATGCGGCGGGCTGCCGCCGCCGGCGCGACGGTTCTGCCGGTCGATTCCGAGCACAATGCGATCTTTCAGGCGTTGGGCGCCGGCCGGCGCGAGGACGTGCGGCGTATCGTGCTGACCGCCTCGGGCGGGCCGTTCCGGACCTTCACGCTCGAAGCAATCCGGCGCGTCACCGTGGCGCAGGCGCTCAAGCATCCGACCTGGTCGATGGGACCGAAGGTCACGATCGATTCGGCGACGCTGATGAACAAGGGCCTCGAACTGATCGAGGCCCATCACCTGTTTGCGCTAGCACCGGATGCGCTCGACGTGGTCGTTCATCCGCAATCCGTCGTCCATGGTCTGGTGGAGTTCCGCGACGGCTCCGTCGTCGCTCAGCTCGGGTCGCCGGATATGCGGATTCCGATTTCCCACTGTCTGGCGTGGCCGGTACGCATGGGAACGCCGGCGCCGCGGCTCGATCTTGCCCGTGTTGCCACGCTCACCTTCGAGGAACCCGATCCGGTACGCTTCCCGGCGCTCGCGCTTGCGCGGCGGGCGCTCGCGGCGGGCGGAGCCGCGCCGACCGTGCTCAACGCCGCGAACGAGATTGCGGTGCGCGAATTCGTCGACGGCCGTCTCGGATTCACGGGTATTCCCGCCCTGGTCGAAGCGACGCTGGACGCCGCCGAGCGCCAAGGCGCGATGGCTGAGCCACAATCCGTCGAGGACGCGATCGCCATTGACCATAATGCAAGAAGCTTGGCGACCGACCTCTTGCCCGAAATTGCCGCAATGGCATCCTAGGGTCGGGATCGGGTCGGGATTCAAGGGGTTAGGGCGAGCATCATGGGGTCCAGTTTGGTGACGCATTTGCACGCGCTTGGCGGCGGCATTGCGGGATATGTCATTCCCTTTCTGTTCGTCCTCAGCATCGTCGTTTTTTTCCACGAGTTGGGGCATTTCCTCGTCGCGCGCTGGTGCGGCGTGCGCGTTCTCGTCTTCTCCATCGGATTCGGGCCGGAAATCATCGGTTTCAATGACCGCCACGGCACACGCTGGAAAATCTCGGCCATTCCGCTTGGCGGTTTCGTGAAATTCTTCGGCGACGAGAACGTGGCGAGCGCTTCGAACGGCGCGCAGCTCGCCGATATGGACGCGAACGAACGCGCGCGTAGCTTCGTCTTTCAGCCGGTGCGCAAGCGCGCGGCCATTGTCGTCGCCGGTCCGTTGGCGAACTTCATTCTCGCCATCGTCATCTTTGCCGCGATCTTCATGCTTTACGGCAAGCAGACGATGAGCGCGCGGGTCGATACCGTGCAGCCGGACAGCGCCGCTGCGGCCGCTGGATTCCAGCCCGGCGACCTCGTTACCGCCATCAACGGCGCGGCGATCGAGAGTTTCGCCGACATGCAACGCGTCGTCAGCGAAAGCGCTGGAGAAACGCTTTCAATCACCGTGGAACGCGACGGGGTCCAGCGCGTGCTCAAGGCCGCACCCGCGCTCAAGGACGTCAAGGACACTTTCGGCAATGTCCGCCATATCGGGATACTCGGCATCAGCCGATCGATGGCGGCGGCGGATCTTAAATTTGAGCCGGTGCCTCCGCCGCGGGCGGTCTGGATGGGCGTGGAGGAGACCTGGTTCGTCGTCGACCGCACCCTGAGTTATCTCGCCGGTGTCATCGTCGGCCGCGAAGCGGCGGATCAGCTGGGAGGCCCGATCCGGATCGCGCAGATGTCTGGGCAGGTGGCGACGATCGGATTTGTCGCCCTCATCCATCTCGCCGCCGTACTGTCGGTGTCCATCGGGCTCCTCAATCTGTTTCCCATTCCGCTGCTCGATGGCGGGCACCTTTTGTTCTATTCTATAGAAGCTTTGCGCGGCCGCCCGCTCTCCGAAAGGGCGCAGGAGGTCGGTTTCCGCATCGGTCTCGCGATCGTCCTGATGTTGATGATATTTGCAACTTTCAATGACATCGTTCACTTGACTACGTCCTAGCGCGGGTATGCGCCGGGCTTGAGGGGGCGCTTTCGGGTTCGGGGGGAAGAGAAATCGTCGCGGGATCAAGACGCTGGGCGGGGAAGGCCGAGGGAGAGTCCGAGCATCCGCCATCGGGGGCAGCTGCGAAGGGGGATAAGGGCGCTTTGCGCATGGAAATGTGTCTGCGGGTAAGACGAGGGCTTGTCGTAGCTGGCTTGCTCCTCGCCGGAGTTTGTATTGGCTTTGCTCCTGGTGCGGCGTTCAGCGCACCGGCGCAGTCCGGCGTGGCGGCTGAGTCCATCGTCGTCGAAGGCAATCGTCGCGTCGAAGCAGACACCATCCGCTCCTATTTCAGGGTGGCGCCCGGCGAGCGGCTCGATGCCGCCAAGATCGATGCCGCGCTGAAGGCGCTCTACGCCTCGGGCCTGTTCCAGGACGTCCATATCGCCCAATCCGGCAACCGGCTGATCGTGACCGTGGTGGAGGCGCCGGTGATCGACCGGCTCGCCTTCGAGGGCAACACGAAGATCAAAGACGAGCAGCTCGAACAGGAAATCCAATCAAAGGCGCGCAGCACCCTCTCGCGCGCCAAAGTGCAGGCCGACGTTCAGCGCGTTATCGAGGTCTATCATCGCAGCGGCCGCTTCGACATCCAGGTGGTGCCGAAGATCATCCAGCGTCCGAACAATCGCGTCGACCTGGTGTTCGAGATCAGGGAAGGGGAGAAGACCGGCGTCAAAACCATCAACTTCGTCGGCAACAAGGCCTACTCCTCCTATCGGCTGAAGGATGTGATCAAGACTTCGGTGTCTAACTGGTTCAGTTTCCTGCAGACCACCGACGTGTACGACCCGGATCGCATCGAGGCCGACCGCGATCTCATCCGCCGCTTCTATCTCAATCACGGCTATGCCGACGTGCAGGTCGTTTCCGCGACCGGTGAATACGACCCCGCCGTAAAGGGCTTCATCCTCACCTTCACGATCGAGGAAGGACCGCAATACCGCTTCGGCGCGCTTGAGGTTCAGTCGAATATCCGCGCCGTGGATTCGGGAACGCTGCGTCGCATTCTGCGGATGCACTCCGGCGAGGTCTATAATGGCGAGGCGGTCGAGAAGACGGTCGAGGACATGACCGTCGAGATTGCCAAGCACGGTTACCCCTTCGCCACCGTGCGGCCGCGCGGCGACCGCAACCCCGAGCAGCGCACCGTCGGCGTCGTCTATGTCGTGGACGAGGGCGTGCGCGCCTACATCGAGCGCATCAATATTCGCGGCAATACCCGCACCCGCGAATACGTCATTCGGCGCGAGTTCGACATTGCCGAAGGCGATCCCTACAACCGCGCCCTGGTCGATCGCGCCGAACGGCGCATCAAGAATTTAAACTTCTTCAAGAACGTGAAGATCACCAACGAGCCGGGGTCGGCGCCCGACCGGGTGGTGATCAATGTCAACGTCGAAGAGCAATCGACCGGCGACTTCTCGGTCATGGGCGGTTACTCGACCGCAGACGGATTTTTGGGCCAAGTCTCGGTATCGGAGCGCAACCTGTTCGGCACCGGGCGGTTCGGCAAGTTTTCCGTCACCTACGGCCAGTATACCCGTGGCGCCGAACTTAATTTCGTCGAGCCCTATTTCCTCGATCAGCGGATGTCGGCGGGCATCGATCTTTTCGCGCGTCAGACGCTGCAAAGTCCTTATCTCTCGTATGGCACGGAAGCCTACGGCACCACCCTGAACTTCGGCATTCCGTTGCGGGAGGATCTCGCGCTGCAACTGCGGTACTCGGCGTATTGGCAGGCGTTCACGTTGCCTTCGACCCTCGACGACTGCAACAACCTCAATCCCAATTTCGTGAACAGCTTTCCGACCCCGACCGCCCTGGCCGCACCCGGTAATCCGTATCCTCTCGGCTCGGCGAGTTGTTTCACCGACAGCCAGGCCTCGTTGGCCGTCCGCTCCGAGCTGGCGCAAGGAGGCTACCTGACCTCGCTGGTCGGATATGGATTGACCTACAACACCCTCGACAACAACAAGCATCCGACCAGCGGCTTGATTGTCTCGTTCGGTCAGGATTTCGCCGGAGTGGGCGGCGATTTATTCTTTATCCGTTCGGTTGTGGACTTCCGCAGCTACTACGAAATCGTGTCCGATCTGGTTGGCGTGCTGCATCTGCAGGCCGGCGACATGCTGGGCCTGGAAAAGTGCCCGATCCAAAATACTTGCGTCTCGAATGACGGCTACGTGCGCATGCTCGACGATTTCAAGATGGGCCCGAATCTGGTGCGCGGATTTGAGCCGGCCGGCTTCGGCCCGCGAGACATCACGCCCGGAGCGACCGGGGACGCGCTCGGTGGCACGATGTACTGGGGCGCGAGCTATGAGGCGCAATATCCGTTGTTCTTCTTGCCGAAGGACGTCGGAATGCGCGGAGCCGTGTTTATCGATTCCGGCGCAGTTTGGGGTTACCGAGCCGAGACTCAAAATCCGTTGACCGGAGAGGTCAACGGGCCGGTGACCTCTGGCGGCACCACCTTCCCGTGCCAGTGCGGCATGCAGTACGCGGACACGCCGCTTCCGCGCGTGTCGGTCGGCGCCAGCATCATCTGGGACTCGCCGTTCGGTCCGCTGCGGTTCGATTTGGCTTATCCGATTTTGAAACAGAGCTATGACCGCGTTCAGTGGTTCCAGTTCGGCGGCGGAACGAAGTTCTGATCGCGACCCACGGACCTCGCCGAGGCCGGGTGCAGCATGCCGGACTTTTTCCCCAAAAGCAGCGAATTGACGATCAAGGAGATCGCCGCCCTGACCCGCGCCGAGCCGCGTGCCGGCGCTCCGCTCGACCGGCGCATCGGCAACATTGCGCCGCTTGATACCGCCGGCCCCGCGGACATCACTTTCCTCGACAACCAAAAATATCTCGACGACCTGGCCGCTACCCGCGCCGGAGCGTGCCTGCTGGCCCCGCGTTTTCAGGCCGCGGCGCCGGACACGCTGGCGGTGCTGGTGACAGCCGAACCGTACCGCGCCTTCGTTGCGGTCGCGCGGGCGCTGTTTCCCGCCGCCTTGCGCCCCTCATCGCTCTTTGGCGAAAGCGGGCGAACGGCGAGCGCGCAGGTGCATCCCTCGGCGCGGCTCGAGGCCGGCGTGAACGTCGATCCGCTGGCGGTTATCGGACCGGGTGCCGAGATCGGCGCGGGCACCTTGATCGCCGCCGGCGCGGTGATCGGCCCGCAGGTCCGCATCGGACGCGATTGCGTGGTCGGCGCCGGCGCCACGGTACTGCATGCGCTGGTCGGCGACCGGGTGATCATCCATTCCGGCGCCCGGATCGGTCAGGACGGGTTCGGCTATCTGCCAGGCCCGCGGGGCCATCAGAAAATCCCGCAAACCCGCCGCGTCGTCATCCAGGACGACGTGGAAATTGGCGCCAACACCACGATCGACCGCGGTTCGACGCGGGACACCGTGATCGGCGAGGGCACCAAGATCGACAACCTTGTGCAAATCGCGCACAACGTCATGATCGGCCGCCACTGCATGATCGCCGGGCAGACCGGCATATCGGGCAGCGCCAAGGTGGGAGATTTCGTGATGATGGGTGGCAAAGTCGGCATCGCCGATCATGTCACCGTCGGCGCCGGCGCCATGCTCGGCGCGCAGGCCGGCCTGATGTCGGACGTACCCGCCGGCGCGCGTTTTGTCGGCTCCCCTGCCCAGCCGGTGCGTGATTTCATGAAGGGCGTCGCCGCGCTGCGCCGCCTGGTGCGCAACGGCGGCAAATCCGAAGGAGAGGGGACATGACCGGCGAAACCCTCGACGGCGTCGGCATCCGCGAGATTCTCAAGCTGCTGCCGCACCGCTATCCCTTCATCATGGTCGACCGCATCATCGAGATGCAAGGCGACGAGCAGGGAATTGGTATCAAGAACGTCACGATGAACGAACCGCAATTCATGGGTCACTTCCCGGAAAATCCGGTGATGCCCGGCGTATTGATGCTCGAAGGGATGGCACAAACGGCGGCGATCCTGGCTCTGCGGCTGGTGCAGACCACCGAGGAGCGGCGCGCGATGTTCCTCTTGACCATCGACAAGGCGAAATTTCGCAAGCCGGCCGGGCCGGGCGACACCATCGAATACCACGTCGTCAAGACGGCGCGCCGCAGCACGATGTGGTGGTATCGGGCCGAGGCCAAAGTCGGCGGCACGCTGATCGCCGAGGCGGTCGTCGGCGCCTTGCTGCGGGGCTAGATCGTGATTGATCCGACCGCGCGCGTGGCTGACGGCGCGCGCATTGGCGAGGGCGTCGAGATCGGTCCCTATTGCCTCGTCGGGCCGCAGGTCGAGCTCAAAGGCGGCGTGCGCCTCGTCGCTCATGTCAACGTGACCGGCGTCACCGTGATCGGCGAAAGCACCGTCGTTTATCCGTTCGCCTCGCTCGGCACGCCGCCGCAGTCGGTGCACTATCGCGGCGGCGCGACGCGGCTTGTGATCGGACCGCGCTGCGAGTTGCGCGAGAGCGTCACCATGAACATCGGGACCGAGGATGGCGGCGGCGTGACCGAGGTGGGCGAGCGCTGTTTCTTCATGGCGGGGAGCCATGTCGGGCATGATTGCCGTGTCGGCGACGGCGTCACCTTCGCCAACAACGTCGTTCTCGGCGGTCATGTCTGCGTCGGCGACAACACATTCTTCGGTGGTCAAGTCGCGGTGCACCAATATGTACGCGTGGGCGAGGGCGTCATGGTGGCCGGACTTTCCGGTGTCTCCACCGACATCATCCCCTTCGGCTATGCTCTCGGGCAGATCGCCGATCTGGTCGGATTGAACGCCGTGGGCCTGGAGCGCCGCGGCGCGACGCGCGCCGAGATGCATCGGCTGCGCCGGGCTTATCGCGCGCTGTTCCTCGGCGAAGGAGTCTTCGCCGATCGCGTCGATCTGGTCGACCGCGAATTCGCGGATGATCCTTCGGTCGCCAAGATCGTCGCCTTCATACGCGTGGGCGGAAAGCGGCCTTTGATGCAACCGCCGCAACGTGGCAAATGAAGCGCGGTGGCGACCCACTCCGGCAAGCCGACAATGGCTGAGGCGACGGCTCGACAAGACTCGGTTGCCATCATCTGCGGCGGTGGCAGCTTTCCCGGTGCCGTCGCCGAAGCGGTGGCGCGCCGCGGCCGACGTCCGGTGATGCTGGCGTTCCGGGGCTGGGCCGATCCCAAAATCGTCGAGCGCTACCCGCATCACTGGATCGCGATCGGACAGCTGGGCCGGATTCTTCGTCTTGCCCATGCGGAACAATGTCGGGACGTGGTGTTCATCGGCACGCTCTTACGTCCGCCGCTACGCGAGATCCGCCTTGATTGGCAGACGATCCGGTTGATGCCGCGGATCGTTCGCTCGTTTCGCGGCGGCGACAATCAGCTGCTCACCGGGATGGCGGGCGTGGCCGCTGACGCCGGCCTGCGTGTCGTCGGCGTCGACGAGGTCGCGCCGGAAATCATGGTTCCTGAGGGCGTGCTTGGCCACTATCAGCCTTCGGAGCGCGACCGGGCCGATATCGCGCGCGCTCTGGCGCTGATCGCCGCGCTCGGGCCGTTCGACGTAGGGCAGGCCGCGGTCGTCGCCGACAACAACGTGCTCGCCGTCGAGGCGGCGGAAGGTACCGACAATCTGCTGCTGCGCATCGCCGAATTGCGCCGGCAGCGGCGCGTGACCACGCCAGCCGGCGTCGGCGTTCTGGTCAAAGCGCCGAAGCCCGATCAGGATCGCCGTTTCGATCTGCCCTCGATCGGTCCAAGGACGATCGAGAACGCCGCGCGCGCCGGGCTTGCCGGCATTGCCGTGACTGCCGGCAGCACAATCGTCGCCGACGCCGCGCAGGCGACCGCCGCGGCCGACCGCGAGCATCTTTTTTTTGTCGGCGTGCGCGAGGGCGGCACGCGATGAGCTCCGCGCCGTCGGCTCGACCGCTCTCGGTTTACATCGTTGCCGCGGAGGAATTGGGTGATGCGCTCGGCGCGGCGCTGGCGCGCTCGCTGATCGCGCATGGCGGCGAGGGGCTCAAACTTTCCGGCGTGGGCGGGCGCGCGATGGCGGCTGCCGGGATCGCAAGCCCGTTCTCCATCGGTGAACTTTCGCTCTTCGGCCTGCTCTCGATCCCACGGCGGTTGCCGGCGATCGTGCGCCGGATGCGCGAGACCGTCGAGGCCATTGTCGCCGCGCGCCCGGACGCGCTAGTCATCATCGACAGCCCCGAGTTCACGCACCGGATCGCGCAGCGGGTGCGCGCCCGCGCGCCCGCGATCCCGATCCTCGACTATGTTTCACCCTCGGTCTGGGCCTGGCGGCCGGGACGTGCGCCCGCCATGCGCGCTTATGTCGATTGCGTGCTCGCGATCTTGCCGTTCGAGCCCGCCGCGCATCTGCGGCTTGGCGGACCGCCCTGTCTCTATGTCGGCCATCCGCTCGTCGAGCGCACCGCCGAACTGCGGCCCAACGCCGAGGAGGCGGCGCGCCGGCGCGCGGATCCGCCCCTTGTCCTCGTGCTCCCCGGCAGCCGGGCGAGCGAAATCCGGCACCTCCTCGCCATCTTCGGCGCGGCGGTTGAACGGGTCGGCAGAAGCACCGGGCCGCTCGAGCTGGTGCTGCCGACCGTCCCGCATGTGGAGGCACAGATCCGCGCAGGCACCACCGGCTGGCCCGTGACGCCGCGCATCGTCGTCGATCCGGCGGAGAAATGGGCCGCGTTTCGGCGGGCGCGTGTCGCGCTTGCAGCATCCGGCACCGTAACACTCGAGCTCGCGCTTGCCGGCGTGCCGACGGTCGCCGCCTACCGGCTGCCGCTCATCGAAGAGGCCGTGCTGCGGCTGGGGCGGCCGCAGACAGGGCTGCACAGCGTGATCCTCGCCAACCTCGTCATCGGCGAGAACGTCATTCCGGAGTTCTTGCAGCGCGATTGTACCCCAGACCGTCTGGCCCAGGCCCTGCTGCCGCTCTTGTCCGACACCGCCGACCGCCGACGCCAGACCGAGGCGTTCCAGCGCCTCGACGAGATCATGTCGCTTGGCACGGCGCCGAGCGTAAAGGCCGCAGCAATCGTACTCGATGTCGCCCGGCGCGGCCGCCGCGATCTCGGAGCGGTCGATGCGGCCGCGCGCGAATAGCTATTATAATGCGCCCGCGGGAACTTCCTCACGCCGCCTGCCGGAAGATCGCCATGCAAGACACGACGGCATCCCTCGCGCCGCAGCAAAAGCCGCCAGCGAGCTACAGCGCCAGCCCGCGCTTCGCGGAGCTCCTGCGCCGTTACCCGACCATAGACTATCTGCGCCAGCGCGCGCGCACCCGGGTTCCGCACTTTGCCTTCGAATATGGCGACGGCGGCTCCGGCAAGGACGATGTTGGCATCAAGCGCAATTGGGCGGCGCTCGACGCTATCGAGTTGGTGCCGCGCTATGGCGTGATGCCGACACTGCCGCCCTGCGAGATCGAGCTGTTCGGCCGCCGCTATGCAGCGCCGATCGGCGTTGCGCCAATGGGCGGCCCGGCGATCGTTTGGCCCGGCGCGGACCTGCATCTCGCCCGCGCCGCCCAGCGCGCGGGCATCCCCTACATTCTCGGCACCGTCGGCGGCGCCACAATCGAGCGCATCGCCGAGATCGCGCCCGAAATGTTCTGGTTCCAGCTTTATCGGCTCGCCAAGAATAACCACGCCTTGGGCCTCGACATCGTGCGCCGCGCGGAGGCTGCCGGCTGCCGCACCTTGGTACTGACCCTCGATGTGCCGGTGCGCACCACGCGGCCGCGCGAGGCGGTGACCGGGCTCGCCGGTTCTTTCCGCGTCGACCGCAACATCCTGCTGCAGATCGCGCGATCGCCGGCCTGGGCGATGGCGCTGTGGAAGTACGGCATTCCCGGGTTCGACAATCTGCGCGCCTATGCCGACACCAACGCGTCGCTGCACGAGGTGATCGCCTTCACGCGACGCGAGATGGGCGGCGCCTTCACCTGGGAGGAGGTCGCCAAGTACCGCGACCGCTGGAAGGGCACACTGGTGCTCAAGGGCATCATGCATCCACAGGACGCGGAAAAGGCGGTGTCGCTCGGGGCCGATGGCGTCATCGTCTCGAACCATGGCGGCCGGCAGATCGAGGCGTTGCCGGCATCGATCGATGTCCTCCCGGCCATCGTCCGGCAGGTTGGCAAGCGCGCGACGGTGATGATGGATTCAGGCGTGCGCAGCGGCAGCGACGTGGTGCGCGCCTACGCCCTCGGCGCGGCGGCCGTATTCGCCGGCAAGGCTTTCTTGTGGGGCCTCGGCGCGCTCGGCGCGGAAGGACCCGGACATGTCATCGACCTCCTGATCCAGGAAACGCAGGCCGCGCTCGGGCAACTCGGCGCCCGCACGGTTGATGAGGTTCGCTCGGTCGTGATCCGGCACGAACGCGCGCTGCGTTTCTGACCGATGCGCTGCCCCTAGCATCAACGGCTGAGTCGAAAGGGGCCAGCGACGTCGGCGAGGAAGCGGGCGTCGGTTAAGAATTCCTAAAACAGCCCAGTGCGCCGCGGTGATTCATGAAAAAGTGAAGCCTTTCTGCGACACCGCAACGTCAAAGGCGCATCCTGGAGTAAGCGGTTGAAGCGTTCCCTTGCCCTTAAATAGCCCGCGGCGGTCACCCGAGAGTTCACCGACGCATTGGTGATCTTCTCCATGTCCATCATCGCCTAATGGCGATTGCGGACTGGGGCGGACTGGCGATCCTGCGCAGCATGCTCGGCATGCAAATCGAAAGACCGTCTTTTTTGTATTTTTGCGGCATGGCATTGGTCGTCTTCAGCGCCCGCCGCATTGGCGACCAAAGAAGCGAGCGGGCAAAACGCCTGGTCGCCGAGCGTCAGGCGCAGACGGCTTCGATGCGCGACCCGCTGACCCAATTGCCAAACCGGCGCCAGTTCCAAAACGACGTGAGCGCCGCGCTGAAAAATTCCAGCAACAAGATGAGCGTCCTGTTGCTGGGACTCCATCAATTCAAAAAGCTCAATGAGGTGTACGGCCACCTTGGATGCGACGAGGCGCTTTCACAGGTGGCTGCGCGGATCCGTGAACGGGCCAATCTCGGCGATATTTTCGCGCGGATCGGCGACGACGAATTTGCCCTATGTCTGGCGGGTGCAGACCCCAAATCCGCACGCAAAATCGCTTGTTCGCTCGTCGAGATCGTCAAGACGCCCGTGCAAATCGGCATCGAAGATCTCAGCGTCGGTGCGAGCGTGGGGATAGCGCAGGCGGGTCGAGGACACACGACGGTTGATGAACTTCTCAGATGTGCCCACGTCGCGCTTTCCCGGGCCAGGAATACGCACACCGAGTATTGCTTTTTCGACCCGAAGATGGACGCACATGTCCGCGAGCGGTCTTTGTTGGAAAGGGACTTGCGCGGAGCGATCGGAGGGGACGAGCTGCGCCCTTACTATCAGCCCATCGTCGACTTGAAGTCGAATCGGATCATCGGTTTTGAAAGCTTGGGCCGGTGGCATCATCCGGTGAGCGGTTTGATACCGCCGGATGTCTTCATCCCGCTTGCCGAAGAGATCGGCCTGATGGACGTGGTGACCGGTCAGCTGTTCGGCGACGCCTGCCGCGAAGCCGCGACCTGGCCGGACCCCATTGCGCTGTCGTTCAATTTCTCGCCGTCGCAGCTCAGTGACCGGAGATTCGCCGACGCAGTCCTTACCGTCCTGAGCAACTCCGGGCTTGCGGCGCATCGCCTCGAAGCGGAAATCACCGAAAGCGCCCTGGTCGCGGACTTGGAGGCCACACGCCACGCCATACAGACCCTGCGCAACGCCGGTGTGCGCATCGCGATCGACGATTTTGGCACCGGGTATTCGAGCTTTTATCACTTGTACGAATTGCGGTTCGACAAGCTCAAGATCGACCGACGCTTCATCCAGGAACTCGCTGCCGGCGCGGAAAGCGAAATTTTCATGCGCGCGATCATGGGTCTCTGCAACGGGTTGAATCTGTCCGTGACGGTCGAGGGCGTCGAGACCGAGGCGCAGGCGGTGGCGGCGCTTCGGCACGGAGCGCAGCAGGGGCAGGGCTTCCTGTTTGGCCGAGCAGTCCCGGGCGCCGAAGTATTGCCGTTGCTCTCGGCTACGGCGCCGATGCAGCGCGTGGCGTGAAGCGGTCCTTAAGTCGCGCTTCGCGGTCTCAACCCGCGTCGGAAGCCTGTCGCGGCCGCCAGATCGCCGCATGGGTGAGTTCAGCAACGCATCTTGCGCCGCCGGCAACCACGATAGCGTCGAATTCGACGATCGCGTGACCCTTGGAGGACACGGCGTTCGATGTGATCTTCGATCGCATCGTCAGTTCTTCTCCGAGGCGCGCCGCAGCATGGTTGCGCACTTTGCTGCCGACGTGGATCCACGGGCCGAGCACCACGTTCTGTACCAGCGCCTGATTGGCGAGCCGCAGGATTTGGCCGGGATGCACCAACCCTTTGCTGCGGTAGATCGGATCGGTTTCGCGGATGTCGTCGAGATAGTTTTCAAGCATCGCGCGGCCGATCGTAAAGGGCGCGATGCCAAGCGCGCGCCCTGGCGCGAGCGAGGCCTCGCTCGCCGGCGGCCGCTCGGCAGGGAGCCCGCCGAACGGCAACGCATCGATCGCCGGCGCCGGCCGCCGATCCGACGGCATGAAGGCGCGTCCCGTTGCGCAGAGTTCTCCGGCGCTTTCAACGCTGAGCGCGAGCCCGTCGCCTGCCTCTGCCGCCGACACGCGGGCAAGGGTTCCGTCATAGACGGGTTTGAGAAACCGGCAGTCCGCCTCGCCGCTTTCGAGCCAGGCGCGGCCCCAGCGCGCCACCGGCATGTGCGCCATGTAGGCGTAAACCTCCACGCCGGGCACCAGACCGCCGCGGAATCCGAACCGACGCGCGATGGAATCATCGTGTATCTTGTTTTCGGAAGCCGCCGCGGTATTGAACGCGCTGACTTGGTGGGCGGCGAGTGGTTTGTTCATCATCACGCTCAAGCCCGCTTGAACGCCGGCATCACGTCCTTGGCGAACCAGCGCAGTTGCTCCTTGAACTCCTTTGGCCCGAGGCCTTCGGCCCAATGGATCATGAAATTCTCGAGGCCGGGATATTTCGCCTCGACCGACTTGATGCCGTCGATCACCTCGGCCGGCGTTCCGCAAAGCCAAGCCTTCTGCGCGACGCCGTCCTTGAGCGACGGCGTGCGGGCGGGCGCGCCGGGTGAGCCCCAGGTGCGGCCCTGTTCGTCGGCATAGCGCACGAAGCCGAACGGGGCGAACCATTTGAAACGCTCGTCATGCGCAGGCTCGAGCCTGCGCATCGCCTCGGCGCGGCTGTCGGCGAGATAAACGCCGGCGCCCCAAATCATGTCCTCGCCGAGCTGCTTGTTGCGGCCGTGCTTTTGACACGCGGCATGGTAGGCACGCACGACATCGTCGAGGATCTTCTCGCCATTGAGTGTCACCATCGCCTTGAGACCGTGTTGCGCCATCAGCTCAATGGTCTTGCCGCTCGCGATCGGCATCCAGACCTCCACCGGCAGATGTTTGGGCCGGGGCACGAGCGTGATGTCCTTGAGCCGGTAACCGCGGTAATCCACCGGCGGCGGACATTCGTAGAACTTGCCTTTGAAGTGAAAGGATTGCTCGTTGAAGCAGGCCAAAAGCAGCCGCAGCTGTTCCTCGAACAGCTCGCGGTTCTTTTCCGTATCGAGCAAAGGCGCGCCGAACGTCTCGACCTCGCGGGTGTGATAGCCGCGGCCTACGCCCATGACGATGCGGCCATCGGTGACGATGTCGGCCATGGCGTAGTCTTCCGCCATCCGGATCGGATGCCACATCGGCAGTACGTTGAAGGCACAACCGAATTTCAGGCGCTTGGTCTGGGTGGCGAGCCAGAGCCCGAGTTGAATGAGGTTGGGGAAGACCTCATAGCCCTCGCGCTGGAAATGATGCTCGGCCGTCCACAACACGTCGAAACCCAGTTCATCCATGAGCTGGGCGACGTCGCGCGCGGTGAAGAAGGCTTCGCGCAGCCGCTCATCGGTATAGCGCCGGTCGTTTGCCGGGGTGCCGTCAAGCCCGATATTGTCGAGCTCGATCTGGCCTACATAGAGGACATGGAATTTCTTGATCATGCGTTCTAACCTGGCCCTGTCGCGAAGCTTCCGAGCCGCCGAGTCTACGATATCTCGGGCGTTCGATGTAACGGCCAGGGCGCCGCTTGCATCGCCCCGCCATCCTTACTAGTGAACTCCCTGATTTCCTCCATCCCATCGGACATGGAGAGGGCAATGGAC
The DNA here is from genome assembly GCA_963850855.1 of uncultured Alphaproteobacteria bacterium. Lineage (GTDB taxonomy): Bacteria > Pseudomonadota > Alphaproteobacteria > Rhizobiales > Xanthobacteraceae > BOG-931. The sequence goes on along the minus strand of CAWKNH010000016.1, from coordinate 217,591 downwards.
AACCGGCCGGCGAACGCCGCAACCCTGAGCGATGAACCGTCGCTGCGCGAGCTCTACCCCCAACCGAAAGGGCTTGCCATCCTCAAGCAGCTCGACCGGCTCGATGGCCACTGCCGCAATTTCATTGCCCACTCGCCCCTGGTCGTCGTCGGCTCGACCCGAGCAGGGCGCGGAACCGATGTGAGCCCGCGCGGCGACGCACCGGGCTTTGCCCGGGTCTTGGACGATCACACGATTGCCATCCCGGACCGCCCCGGCAACAACCGGCTCGATACGATGTCCAACATCGTGACCGATGCTGAGGTCGGACTGCTGTTCCTCATTCCCGGCATCGACGAGACCTTGCGCGTCAACGGCACCGCGCGGCTTACGCGCGAGCCGGAGCTTCTTGCCGCGGCGGCGGTCGATGGACGGGAGCCTCGCCTCGTCATTCTGGTTGCGGTGCGGGAGGCCTTCCTCCACTGCGGCAAGGCCTTGAAGCGGGCCCGCCTGTGGCATGACGACTACCGCATCGAGCGAAAGTCCTTCCCCTCGCTCGGGCGCATGATCGTCGAGCAGACCAAGCCGGGCGACGTCACCGTCGAGCAGGCGGAAGCCTATATCGAGAATAACTACGTGACCGGGCTCTATTAGCGGTCACCTGCCGTTGCGTGGCGCTGCCGTTTTTGGCAATGTCCGCCGCGATTTGCGACAAGCGCGCCCGAGAATTGCGCGCGACGCACCTTCCATCCGGGCCGGCTCTTAAGCTCTGGCCCCCATCAACCGGGTCCTCCCATGACGACTTTGTGGCTCATTGTTCTCTGCGGCGTTCTCGCTCTCGTATACGCCATCTGGGCCACCTACTCGGTGATGCAGGCGGACCCCGGCAGCGACAAGATGCAGGAGATCTCCGCCGCGGTGCGCGAGGGCGCGCAGGCCTATCTACGGCGGCAATACACCACGATCGCGCTCGTCGGCGTCGTCATCTTCGTGATTGTCGGCTATCTCCTCGGCTGGCTTGTCGGCGTTGGGTTCGCCATCGGCGCGATCCTCTCCGGCTCCGCCGGCTTCATCGGCATGAATGTGTCGGTGCGCGCCAATGTGCGCACCGCGCAGGCCGCCATCGGCTCGCTCGCCGGCGGGCTGGAGATCGCTTTCCGCGCCGGCGCCATCACCGGTCTTCTGGTCGCCGGCCTCGCGCTCCTCGGCGTGACGCTCTATTTCATGTTCCTCACCGCCGGGCTTGGTCTCCCGCCGAACGACCGCACCGTGGTCGATTCGCTGGTGGCGCTCGGCTTCGGCGCTTCGCTGATCTCGATCTTCGCCCGGCTCGGCGGTGGAATTTTCACCAAAGGCGCCGACGTCGGCGGCGATCTGGTCGGCAAGGTCGAAGCCGGTATTCCGGAGGACGATCCGCGCAACCCCGCCACCATTGCGGACAATGTCGGCGACAATGTCGGCGACTGTGCCGGTATGGCAGCCGATCTGTTCGAAACTTATGCCGTCACCACGGTCGCGACCATGATTCTGGCCGCGATCTTCTTTGGCCCGGTCAGTGCCGAGATGGTGGCGCGGATGATGACTTTCCCGCTCGCCATTGGCGGGGTCTGCATCATCGCTTCGATCCTCGGCACGTTCTTCGTGCGGCTCGGCGCCAGCCAATCGATCATGGGTGCGCTTTACAAAGGAATGATCGCGACCGCGGTGTTCTCGCTTATCGGCATCGCCGGCGTGACCCACTACCTGATCGGCTTCGGTCCGCTCGATGGCGTCAGCTATTCCGGCGCACTATTGTTTTACTGCGGCATCACCGGCCTTGTCGTCACCGCGCTGATCATCGTGATCACCGAGTATTACACCGGCACCAATTATCGCCCGGTGCACTCGATCGCGCTGGCCTCGGTCACCGGCCACGGCACCAATGTGATCCAGGGGCTCGCCGTGTCGCTCGAGTCGACGGCGGGTCCGGCGCTCGTCATCATCGCCGGCATCCTGGTCAGCTTCAATCTCGCCGGACTGTTCGGCATCGCCATCGCGGTCACGACGATGCTCGCGCTGGCCGGCATTGTCGTCGCGCTCGACGCGTTCGGGCCGGTCACCGACAATGCCGGGGGCATTGCCGAAATGGCCGGACTGCCGAAAGAGGTGCGCAAATCAACCGATGCGCTCGATGCCGTCGGCAACACCACCAAGGCAGTGACCAAAGGCTACGCCATCGGCTCGGCCGGTCTCGGCGCTTTGGTCCTGTTCGCGGCCTACAACCAGGACCTGATCTATTTCATCAACAATGCCGGCGCGCATCCTTATTTCCAGGGCGTGTCGCTCAATTTCTCACTGAACAATCCCTATGTCGTGGCCGGCCTATTGTTCGGTGGGCTCTTGCCATATCTGTTCGGCGCGATGGGGATGACGGCGGTCGGCCGCGCTGCTTCCTCGATCGTCGAAGAGGTGCGGCGCCAGTTCCGCGAGCGGCCCGGCATCATGCAGGGCAGGGACAAGCCCGATTACGGCCGCGCCGTCGATATCCTAACGCGCGCTGCGATCAAGGAGATGATCATACCGTCGCTCTTGCCGGTGCTCTCGCCGATTGTCGGCTATTTCATCATCTACTTCGTCGCCGGCGGCGGCGCGGCGGGCAAGTCGGCGGCTTTTTCGGCGCTCGGCGCGATGCTGCTCGGCGTGATCGTCACCGGCCTGTTCGTGGCGATATCGATGACCTCGGGCGGCGGCGCCTGGGACAACGCCAAGAAGTACATCGAGGACGGACACTATGGCGGCAAGGGTTCGGACGCTCACAAGGCCGCGGTGACCGGCGATACGGTCGGCGATCCCTACAAGGATACGGCCGGACCCGCGGTCAATCCGATGATCAAGATCACCAATATCGTGGCGCTTTTGCTGCTCGCCGTATTGGCGCGCTAGGCCGACGCCAATGCCGACGCGATCCGAGCGCTGCCGCCGCGCTCGGATTGCACCGCGCAACTGCCTTAGAACGGAAGGCCGATGTGTGCGCCCTGCAGGCTCTGCAACATGGATTTGAGAAGATTGATATCGGAACCAGCCGTTGGCGTCGTACGGCCGACGAAGTCAAAAACCTCGCCATCCTTGATGCCGTAGGATGCGACCCGTGCCACGCGCCGGTTCTTGTCGAAATAGACAGCGACCACGCGCTGGTCGGTGATCTGCGTCGGCATGAATGCGACCGGACGCTCGGCACGCTGCGAGATGTAGTAGAAAGCCTCGCCGCTGACGGTGGCGACGGTCGAGGGCGTACCGAGCACGATCAGCACCTGTTCCTGGGACGCGCCTAGCGGAATTTGCTCGAGCGCGCCCTCGGGAAGCACGTACCCGCGCTGGAATGTCTCGCCCAAACAGCCGCCGAGCGGCAGAGCAAGCGCAAGGCTCACGGCCAAGGCCGCGGCAGCGCGTCCACCCCTCATTGGCACCCGATAGCCCCGCATTCCCCGTCGACCTTGTGTCCGAGCGCCGCCTGCCGTACCCCCGCAGCCGCCGCTTGGCAATCTGCCGCCCGGCCGGTTATCGTGCTGCCTCGTGGAGTTGAGCTATCCCTATGATTTTAGCAGCTTTTCGGCGAAGCCCCCGCAAGGGCAGCATCCACGCATTCTATGGCGCGATCGTGGCGCAGGCGCGTTCGCCGGCTTTCTATACGAGCTACGGCGTGCCGGACACCATGGAGGGCCGATTCGAACTCATCGTGCTGCATCTGGTGCTGGTATTGCACCGGCTCGCGCGGGAAGAGGAGGCCGGCGATGGCGCCGGACGCGGCCCGGTCGGTGCGGTAGGGCAGCGCCTTTTCGACGCCTTCTGTCGCGATCTCGACGACAATCTGCGGGAGATGGGAGTAGGCGATCTCGCGGTGCCGAAGAAAATGCGACGTTTCGGCGAGGCGTTCTACGGCCGGCTCGCTGCCTATCGCGCGGCGCTTGCCGCCGCGGACAAGCGGGAACTTGAGAAGGCGCTCGGACGCAATATCTTCGAGATTGCCGTCGCCGACGCGCGGGCAGCGCAGCTTGCCCGCTACGCGCGCGCGACGGCGAGACAATTGGACGCTGAGGAAGCGGCCGTTTTGTTGGCCGGCAACTTGGCGTTCCCCAGCCCGGAGAGTTTCGTGCATGCGTGAGCATGGATCCGAGAAGCGCGTGAGCCCGTGGCACGTGCCGGTGGCGGTCGAGGACGTGGCGGAGACCGGCCAACATTTCGATCTCGTTGCCGACACGGATACGCGCGCGGCGGTTGCCCAGGTCGCGGGCCTGCGCGACTTGCCGCGGCTGCAAGCAGATTTCGAGGCGACCAGACAGGGAGGCGGTTTGCGCGTTGCCGGCAAGGTCTCGGCGACCGTCAGCCAGACATGCGTCGTCACGCTCGAGCCGATCGCCAATGAAGTAGAGGAGCGCGTCGATCTTCTTTTCCTGCCGCGGCCCGTTGCGGAAAAGCAACGTGTCGAAACCGGCGCCAAGGAGGAGCCGCGGGAGGTGAAGTGGAATGATCCAGAGCCGTTGATCGGCGGAGTGGTCGACCTCGGCGCGCTGGCAACCGAGTTCCTCATCCTCGGGCTCGATCCTTATCCGCGCAAGGCCGGGGCCGTTTTTCAGCCTCCTGCGCCAGCACGGCCCGATGAGAGTCCGTTTGCCGCGTTGGCAAAATTGAAAAAGGGCCAAGATGCCCGTTGATCGCAGTTGTGTCCGGCCGCCGAACCGCTATTCTCCCGGCCGGTCGCCCGCCAATATCTCGGACCTAGGACCGCAAGGTCGTTGAATGCCGGAGAAGGTCCGCATTGCTCTCGACGCCATGGGCGGAGACCACGGCCCCTCCGTGGTGGTCGCCGGCGCGGAGCTAGCGCTGGCGCGGCATCCGCAGAACGAGTTCCTGTTCTTCGGCAACACCTCGTTGCTGGCGCCGCTTTTGGCCGCTCGTCCCGCGCTGCAGGCGGCCTCGCGGCTCGTGCACACCGACATCGCGGTGCGGATGGAAGACAAGCCAAGCAAGGCGCTGCGCCAGGGCCGGTGGAAGTCGTCGATGTGGCTGGCCATCGAAGCGGTGAAGAAGAGGCAGGCCGACGTGGTGGTATCGGCCGGCAATACCGGCGCCCTGATGGCGATGTCGAAATTCGAACTCAAGACGCTCGCCGGGATCGAGCGACCGGCGATTGCCGCGCTCTGGCCTACGCTACGCGGGGAATCCGTGGTCCTCGATGTCGGCGCCTCGATCGGCGCGGACGCCGAACATCTCGTCGATCTTGCCGTGATGGGCGCGGCCATGGCGCGGATTCTTCTCGGCGTCGCGCGTCCGACCGTGGGCCTTCTCAATATCGGCGTCGAGGAGGTGAAGGGTCTCGAACAGGTGCGGGATGCCGGCCGCATCCTGCGTGAAGAGCCGCTGCCAGATCTCGACTATGTGGGGTTCGTCGAAGGCGACGATATCGGGCGCGGGAAGGTTGACGTGGTGGTCACCGAAGGCTTTGCCGGCAATATCGCCATCAAGACCGCCGAGGGAACCGCCCGCCAGCTTGCCGAATATCTGCGCGACGCCATGAACCGCTCGCTCGGCGCGCGGATCGGTTATCTGTTCGCGCGTTCGGCGTTCGCGCAATTGCGCGACCGTATGGATCCGCGGCGCTCGAATGGCGGCGTTTTTCTCGGCCTCAATGGCATCGTCATCAAGAGCCATGGCGGAACCGACGCTGAGGGTTATGCCGCCGCCATTGAGGTGGGCGATGGGGTCGTGCGCGAGCAACTCCTCGCCAAGATCACGGCGGCGCTTGGACGGCCGGGCAAACAGCGTCATGCGTTGGGCGGAGCGGCCTTGTGACGGTTCGCCGCTCCGTCATGCTCGGCTGCGGGAGTTATCTGCCAAGCCGAATTCTTACCAACGCCGATCTCGCGCGCCAGATCGACACATCCGACGAGTGGATCGTGCAGCGCACCGGCATTCACGAGCGCCACATCGCCGCGTCCGGCGAAACCACCTCGCAGATGGCGACCCAGGCGGCGCGCGCGGCGCTCAGCCATGCCCATGTTGACGCTCAGTCGATCGACCTGATCGTGTTGGCGACATCGACGCCCGACAATACCTTTCCGGCCAGTGCCGTCTCCGTGCAGGCCGATCTCGGCATCACCCATGGCGCGGCCTTCGATCTCCAGGCCGTGTGCTCTGGCTTCGTCTTTGCGTTGGCGACCGCCGACGGGCTGCTGCGCTCGGGCGCGTTCTCCCGGGCCCTGGTGATCGGCGCGGAAACCTTTTCGCGCATCCTCGATTGGACCGATCGTGGCACGTGCGTACTTTTCGGCGACGGAGCTGGCGCGGTCGTGCTGGATGCGCAGGAGCTGCCGGGCACGCGCGAGGATCGCGGCGTTCTCACCGTGCGCCTGCGTTCCGACGGCCGGTACAAGTCGAAGCTCTATGTGGACGGCGGGCCGTCGACCACTGGCACCGTCGGCCATCTGCGCATGGAAGGACGCGAGGTGTTCCGGCACGCCGTGGCCATGATCACCGACGTCGTCGAGGAAGCCTTCAAGGAAACCGGCACCACGGTCGCGGATGTGGACTGGTTCATTCCGCATCAAGCCAACAAGCGCATCATCGATGGCTCGGCGCACAAGCTCGGCATCGCGCCGGGCAAGATCGTCATCACCGTCGACCGGCACGGCAACACCTCGGCGGCCTCGATTCCGCTGGCGCTCGCCGATGCCGTCGCCGACCGCCGCATCAAGCGCGACGATCTGTTGCTGTTCGAGGCTATGGGCGGCGGTTTCACCTGGGGCGCGGCGCTGGTGCGCTGGTGAGGACAGGGCCTGCCAAACCCGTTGACCGGTGGGCAACAAGCTAATATCGTTGATAATTCAGCACGATACGTTTGGCCAACGATTGTATTGATCGCTGAAGGTGGTGGGGCAATGTCGGGCAAAACGGTCACGCGCGCCGATCTTTGCGAGGCGGTTTATCAGAAGGTTGGCCTATCGCGCACCGAATCCGCCACTCTCGTTGAGCTTGTACTGAAAGAGATTACCGACTGCCTCGAACGCGGCGAAACGGTGAAGCTCTCGTCGTTCGGCTCTTTCGTGGTCCGCAAGAAGGGCCAGCGCATTGGCCGCAACCCGAAGACCGGCAAGGAAGTGCCGATCTCGCCGCGCCGGGTGATGGTATTCAAACCTTCCGCTATCCTCAAACAGCGAATCAACGCCGAACCGGATGGCGGCGGCGAAGACGGCGAATAGCGGGGCGGGGAGAACACGGAATTGGAAAAGGCGCCGGACGCATTCCGCACCATCAGCGAGGTCGCCGAGGAGATCAATGTTCCGCAGCACGTGCTGCGATTCTGGGAGAGCCGTTTCGCGCAAATCCGGCCGATGAAACGCGGAGGCGGGCGGCGCTATTATCGCCCCGATGACGTTGATTTGCTGCGCGGCGTGCGCCACCTGCTCTACGGCGCCGGCTACACCATCCGTGGCGTTCAACGCATTCTGCGCGAAGAAGGGATCGCGTTTGTGCAGAACGTGTGGCGCGCCGGCAGCGAAGCGCCGCCGCCGGAGACTGACGAGGACGGCGCGGACGACGATACGCCCCAAGAGGGCGCCGACGAGGCGGCAAAGCAATCGCAAGAGCGCCTGCTCCGCGCGCTGTCGCCCTCGCGCCCCGGCGATTCGGCAAAAGCGACGAACGCCGCACGCCGCGAACCGACCATGACGTCGGGCGAACCGTCGCTACAGGTCACCGGCGAGGAGCGGCGCAAGCTGCAGACGGTGCTCGAGGAGCTGATCGATTGCCGCCGGCTCATCGATGCAGCGCTGTCGGAAAACTACGCAGAGGATGGGACCGGCCGCAGCGGCGAGATTTGAACGCCCGGCCTGAGCCCGCGAAGCCTTTTGGCCGGAGCGGGGGGTCTTCCGCAAAGCGCAAATTGGCACATAGGGGGAGGACGGCTCATGTATCCGGGCAAGCACGCCGTTACGCGCGCGACGCAGCCGGCTCTCATCATGGCGCAGACCGGCGAGACGATAACCTACGCCGAGCTCACCGCGCGCACCAATCGGCTGGCGCACCTCTTCCGCGCCCGCGGTCTGCGGCGGCTCGATCACTATGCCATCTTCATGGAGAACAATGCGCGCTACGTCGAAAGCTGCTGCGCCGGCGAGTGTTCGGGTCTCTATTACACTTGCGTCAATTCGTATTTGACGCCCGACGAGGTCGCCTACATCCTCAACAATAGCGAATCCCGGATCCTGATCACCTCCGAAGCCAAGCGTGAGGTGGCAGCGGCGGCGCTCAAGAACTGTCCCAATATCGAGCTTTGCCTCGTCGTGGACGGCCAGGGCGACGGCGAACGCGTGCAAAACCTCGATGTAGCGACGGCCGCCTATCCGGCAACACCGATTGCCGATGAGTGGCTCGGCACCTCGATGTTGTACTCGTCCGGAACGACCGGACGCCCGAAAGGTATTTTGCGCCCGCTGGCCGAGCAGCACCCGTCGCAGCAGCTGCCGCTGTTTTCGTTTCTCGAGCGGCTTTGGCAGTACCGCCCGGGAATGGTCTATCTGTCGCCGGCGCCGCTTTATCACTCGGCGCCGCAGGCGGCCGTCGGCCTGACGATCCGCGTTGGCGGCACCGCCGTCATCATGGAGCGGTTCGATCCGGAACGGTTCCTACAGTTCGTCGAAACCTACAAGGTGACGCACAGCCAGCTCGTGCCGAGCATGTTCTCGCGCATGCTCAAGCTGCCCGACGCCGTGCGGCAGCGCTATGATCTGTCCTCCCTCGAGATCGCCATCCATGCCGCCGCCCCCTGTCCGGTGCCGGTGAAGGAGCAGATGATCGCGTGGTGGGGTCCGATCGTTCAGGAATATTACGGTGCCACGGAGGGATTGGGATTTACCGCCTGCGACAGCGCCGAATGGCTGGCGCATCGGGGGACTGTCGGCCGGGTGTTGCTCGGCGAATTGCACGTCCTCGATGACCAAATGCAGCCTTGCCCGACCGGAACGCCGGGGACGCTCTGGTTCAAGACCGCCACGCCCTTCCAGTATTTCAACGATGCGGTGAAAACCGCGCAGGCGCGATCGAGCGACGGATCGATGAGTACGGTCGGCGATATCGGCTACGTCGACAGTGACGGCTATCTCTATCTGACCGACCGCGCGAGCTTCATGATTATTGTCGGCGGCGTGAACGTCTACCCGCAGGAATGCGAGAATCTGCTGATCACGCATCCAAAGGTTGCCGACGCCGCCGTGTTCGGTGTGCCCAACGAAGACCTTGGCGAAGAAGTGAAAGCCGCCGTCCAGTTGATGCCCGGCATCGCCGCGGGACCCGATACCGCCGAAGAACTGATCGCGTTCTGCGCCCAACACCTGTCGCGGCAAAAATGCCCGCGCAGCATCGACTTCGAAGCCGAGCTGCCGCGCCTGCCTACCGGCAAGTTGTACAAACGCCTCTTGCGCGACCGCTATTGGCAGGGGCACAAGACTCGCATCGTGTGAGTTGGTCGTGGACGCTCGATCTTCGCCAGATGCCGGCGTTGCGGCAGATGGCGCTCACGGCTGTGACGAGGGGAAAAATGTCCTCCACTCGGTCCGGAGCAAAGCCTCTTCAGATTGCCGCAGCGGTGATCGGCAACGCGCTCGAATGGTATGATTTCATCGTCTTCGGCTTTTTCACCGCGATCATCTCGCGATTGTTTTTCCCGACCCAGAGCCAGTACGCCTCGCTGTTGCTGGCCACCGCGACCTTCGGCGTCGGCTTCTTCATGCGCCCGGTCGGTGGGATTCTTCTCGGCATTTTCGCCGATCGCAAGGGGCGCAAGTCGGCGTTGCTGTTGATCATTGCGTTGATGACGCTGGCGATCGCGCTGATCGGCCTCGCGCCGACCTATGCCGCCATCGGTTTGGCGGCGCCGCTCATCATCGTCTTTGCCCGCTTGTTGCAGGGCTTTGCTACCGGAGGCGAATTCGCCAGCGCCACGGCGTTTCTCATCGAGAGCGCGCCGGCCGGTCGGCGGGGTTTTTACGGATCCTGGCAAATGGTCGGACAGTGTCTGGCTGCGCTCATCGGCGCGCTTATCGGCGCTCTGCTCACCCGCGCCCTCGCGCCCGAAGCGCTCGACAGCTGGGGGTGGCGTGTGCCGTTCCTGGTCGGTCTGGCGATCGGTCCGGTCGGGCTCTTTATCCGCCGCCATGTCGAGGAGACCAAGCCTTTTCTCGAATCCCGCCGCGCCGAGCGCGAACAGCCGGCGCTCGGCGCCTCGCTCGTCTCACACTATCGGGAAACCTTGGTATCAACGGGCCTCGTCGTGGCCGCCACCATCCAGTTTTACGTGATCCTTCTTTATATGCCGACATTCGCCACCACCGAGCTGCACCTGCCGCTCGATCAGGCTTTCCTCGCTCAAGCCATCGGTCTCCTGTGCATGACCGTTCTCACGCCGTTTTTTGGCGCGCTCTCCGATCATGTTGGGCGCAAGCCCGTTCTGATTGCGGCGCTCGTGCTCTATCTCGCGCTGACATATCCGTTCTTTCTTTGGGTGCACGAAGATCCCTCTTTTCGCAATTTTCTGATCATGCAGATCACGCTTTGCAGCGTGCTCGGAATTGCCAGTGGACCATTCTCGACGGCAGTGGCGGAGCAGTTTCCGGCCCACCTCCGCTCGACTGGCGTCGCGATTGCCTACAACATCGCCGTCATGTGCTTTGGCGGCTTCGCGCAGTTTTTCGTAACCTGGCTGATCGAGGTCACGGGCTCCCCGATCGCTCCCGCCTTTTACGTGATGTTCGGCGCCGTGTGCGGATTGGCGGCGGCGCTGTTCTTGAAGGAGGGCGCCAGCGAAACGAGCCTACCCGTCGCAGCCGGCCTCAACGCCGCGCCCAATTAGCTTTGGGCTCGGCAATCCCGATCACTTCAGGACCATGAGCCCTTTGATCGAGTTGCTGTGATGCGAGGCCGTAGTGAGCAGCGCATCGACGACCTTGTCGAGTTCGGTCGTGTTCTTCGACAGGCCATGGGAAGAATCGAGCACCGATTGGGCAGCCTGCTGCGTTCTGGCGATGGTCTCGGCTACGGTCTTGAGCGCCGCCGCGACCGCCTTTGCATTGCTGGCCGCATGCAGCGCGCTGCCGGCAATCGTATCCGTCGCGGTTGCCTGCTCGTTGACCGCGGTCGCGACTGAGTTGGCGGTGGCCGCGATCTCGGCGATGGTCCGGCCGGTGCTGGCGATCTCTTCCACCGATCGGCGGGTCGCTTCCTGGATGTAGGTGATCTGCCGATCGATGTCCTCCGTCGCCTTCGACGTCTGCGTGGCCAGCGACTTGACCTCGGCGGCGACCACCGCAAAGCCCTTGCCGGCTGCGCCGGCGCGTGCCGCTTCAATGGTGGCGTTGAGCGCCAACAGGTTGGTTTGCTCGGCGATGCCGGAAATCAGGCCGGCCACCGAGCCGATATTGGCAACCGCGTCGGACAGCGAACTGATGCTGGTGTTGGCGCGCTCGGCCTGCGCAATGGCGCCATGGGCCATGCTGGTGCTCTGCGTCGCATGCAGATGAATTTGCGCAATCGATGTCGCCAGCTGCTCGGTGACGATGGCCATGCTGTCGATATCTCTTGCCGTCTCGTCGGCGGCCTTTGAGGCCTTGTCGGATTCCCCGCTCGAAGTGGAGGCCAGGACTTTGAGCTGATCCGACGTTTCCCCAAGAGCGCCGACCGCGTCGGCGAGCGCCGAGCGGACGCCGGTCACCGTCTGGGCGAAATCGTTGATCGCCTCGCCGAGATTGTTGAGCCGGCTTTTGGCCTGTGCGACTTCCGCATTGCTGAGGCAGGCGACCGAATTGGCAGCGTCCAGCATCAGCACCCGGCGCGCCACGTCGCACAGATGGGCTGCCTTTTGACCGGAGAAGCGATGGTACCGGCCGATGATCGGCGTCCAACGCGCCAGGATATTATGGGAGACGACCGGCCGGAAGCGGATGTCGACGTTCCTTTCGGCATCGAATTTGGCTCGCGACTCTGCATCAGCGACCCATTGTTCGTCGAACGGATTGAGAAACAGCTTGGCGGTATAGGTGGTGATCACCTCGAAGAACGCATCGCGATTGCGCCTCATGTGCTCGGCGATCGCGGGCGCCGTGTTGTGGCTCACCTTCAGGAAATCCTCGACGACCGCCGGAAATGTCGGCTCAACGATCCTCCACACCTCGCGTCGCGCGGCGATCACGTCCGCGGTAATGCCGTACGCCATGAGCCGGACTTCAAAGGCAGGCGGGATCGGCATTTTCTCGTTCCGCTGAGACTGCTTTTGCAAATCTAGGAAGCGAGTTTTTAGGAACAATTAACCAAACGCCCGCGGGAGCAGGCGGTGGAAAGTAACGGCGTCGCCCGGCGAAAAATGCTGGTCGGAGCGGCGAGATTCGAACTCGCGACCCCCAGTCCCCCAGACTGGTGCGCTAACCGGGCTGCGCTACGCTCCGAAGTCAGAGAAATGCTTGGTAATTCCTTATCTTAGGCGAGCACCCGCGGTTTGGCAAATCGGCAGAAGGCCGCGTGCGCGCGGCAAGCGCGGCAACTCAGCATAGTGGAAGCTGTCGGCGGTCCGCTTATTGCCGGTTCTCTCATTCGCCATGTGATGTACGGTGCCCGGCGGCGGCCGCCAGGACCGCACGCGCATATCTGCAGGCCAGGGAGGAACAAATGGGCGTTTTGGACGGCAAGGCTGCCATCGTCACCGGCGGGACGAGCGGCATCGGCGAAAGGATCGTTGAGCACTTTGTCGAACAAGGAGCCAAAGTCCTCGTCGCGGCGCGCCGGCGGGAAGAGGGCCACGCGCTGGAAAAACGGCTCGGCGTCCAGTTCATTCGCACCGATGTGTCGAGCGAGGCCGACATCAAGGCGATGGTCGATCATGCGGTCCGCGCGTTCGGTCGCGTGGATTGTCTGGTCAACAATGCCGCCCTGCCGGCTCCCATGGTCAGCATCACCGAGGTGGACGTTGCCACGATCGATCAGCTCCTGGCGGTCAATGTCCGTGGCGTCATGCTCGGCATAAAACACGTGGCGCCGGCGATGCTGGCGCAGAAAAGCGGCAGCATCATCAACATCAGCAGCATCGCCGGCCTCCGCGGCGGCGTGTCCGGCCACATCTACAGCGCAACGAAGGGCGCGGTGCACGCGCTGACGCGGTCGGCCGGCGCCGAGCTCGGCGAAAAGGGAATTCGGGTCAACAGCATTTCGCCTGGCGGCATCGTCACCGGCCTGTTCGCCAAGATCGCGGGGGTGGAGGGCTCAAAAGCCGACCGGTTGACGGACGTGATCAAAGCCGGATTCGCCTCGGCGCAGCCGATCCCACGCGCCGGCGTGACCGAAGATATTGCGCACGCGGCGGTCTTCCTCGCCAGCGACGGCGCGAGTTTCGTCAACGGCCATGACTTCGTGGTTGATGGCGGCAACGTCTGCGTGACCAGAGGCTGGACGACGGTTGCGACGGCGCGCAATGAAATGACCAAGCGCATCAAAGCCGCGGCCGCGGCGCTGTAGCCGCGCTGCTCGCACCTGTCACATTCCGTGGTCTTAGGGTGACGCGCGTAACGCCGGCGCCGAAGTACCAATTATAAACATTTTGCGATACCACTTGCCGCAGGCGAAATTTCCCAAGGCGCGGCCGCACCGTGAAGCGAATCTATAGCGCGACCATCAACTCGCTCCACGGACTGGTCTACGGCTTCAAGACCGAGGCGGCCCTGCGCGAGGAGATCGTGGTCCTTGCCGCGGCGATCCCGATCGCGCTGTTCATCGCGGCAAGCCCGGCCTGGTACATCGCCATGATCGGCGCGCTCCTCGTCGTGCTCGCCGTGGAACTCCTCAACACGGCGATCGAGAAGCTCGCCGATCACGTCACGCCCGAGCAGCACGTCGACATCGGCCGGATCAAAGATTTCGGCTCCGCCGCGGTGTTCTGCGGGCTCTGCCTCACCGGACTTACTTGGCTCGCCGCGCTCGCGGTACGCTTCGGCCTGTTCTGATTCACGCCGCGCTCACGAGCGCTGGGTCTCGCCGCGCATCGCGTCCGGCGTCAAGCCTCCAGGCTCGGCGGCGGTCGTTGATGGTGGCCACGGTCAGCCCCCAGACCAACCCAAGCAGCAGAAAGAAGTGGCGCCAGTGATCGGTATCGACGATGAAGCCCTCGACGGCCTCACCGACGAAGCCGGCATAGGCGGCAATCAGATAGGTTTGCCACGGCGCCGGCACCAGCGCGGCACGCAGCCCGGTCGCCAGGGTGACCAGGACGATGGTCAGGTAAGCGGCGCCTCCGAGCCAGCCATAGACCAGGAAGCCCTGCATATAGACGTCGTGCTGCTGCGTTCCGAACACCCGGCCGAACTCGAAGGGGCCCATGCCGTTCGGATAATCGAGGATCACGCCGAGCGCCAGCCTCTGTTCCCAGAACCGGCCGCCGGGGCCGACATCGTAGGGCTGAATCGCCTTGGCGCGCTCGACGAACATGTCGTGCACCGAATCGATCGACATCATGGCGATCACGAGGAGCGCCGTCGCGACCACCGCAAGGAGGCCGAGCACCACCATGCGCGAGCGCATACGCGGGTCGGAGGCGGTCGCCAGCAGGAGGGCGATGGCGACCGCGGCTGAAAGCCCGAAGTGCAGCCATGCACCGCGCGAGAAGCTCAGGAACAATCCGCCCAACAGCACGAGCGTCGCCAGGACGCCGAGGAGCCTTATGCCTCGCGTCAGCGTCCCAACGATGAGCAACAGCAGCGGCAGGATGAGGTACGGCCCGTAGACATTCGGGTCCTTGAATGTCGCGCTGACCCGGTCATTGTCCAGGAAGACCTGGTACCCGGGAACGAGGTGGAAAAATCCCGCATAGCCGGCGGCGGTCGCGATCAACGCGGCGAGAATATAGGCGCGGCGCAGGACGAGGAGCCGCGCCAGATCGCCGTCGCTGAACAGGCAGGCGAAGGTGACGCTGGCGAGCGCCAGATAGATCGACGTGCCGACATATTGGATCGCCTTGACCTGGTCGCCGAGCTGGATGAGCGAGAGGCAAGCGCCGACGAGCCAAACGGTGAGCAGCACTACGAGCGGGACGAGCTTGCGGTCGAAGGGGACGCGGGCGCCGACGCACATGGCGAAGAGCGCGAACATCAAGAGGTCGTGCGGGGAGGGCTCGATGAACGCAATCGCGCTGGTCAGGACTGTGACGAACAGGGCGATATTCAGGAGCTGCTGGGCGAGAGCGCCAGCGCGCGGCTGATCGCCAGCGGCGGCCGCGGCGGCCGGGTCACCGGTCGCGCTCAATAGGCGTTCTCCGTGCGGATGAGCGCGAACGGCGTCTGCGCCACGATGTAGAGGTCGAGCAGGATCGACCAGTTTTCGATGTAGTAGAGGTCGTGCTCGACGCGGTGCTGGATCTTCTCGTGGCTGTCGGTCTCGCCGCGCCAGCCGTGGATTTGCGCCCAGCCGGTGATGCCGGGCTTGACGCGGTGGCGGGCGAAATAACCGTCCACCGCCTCGTCGTACAGGCGATTTTCCGCTTTGGCGTGCACGGCATGCGGACGCGGCCCGACCAGCGACAGGTTGCCGAAGAACACCACGTTGAAGAGCTGCGGCAGCTCGTCGAGGCTCGTTTTGCGGATGAAGCGGCCGACACGGGTGACGCGGGGATCGCCCTTGCTCACCAGCCGGCTCGCGGTCGCGTCGGTCTGGTCGGCATACATCGAGCGGAACTTGAAAATCTCGATGCGCTCATTGTTGAAGCCGTAGCGCATCTGCTTGAAAAACACCGGACCCTTGCTGTCGAGCTTGATGGCGACCGCGACCAACAGCATGATCGGCGCCGCACAGATCAGTGCCAGCGAGCCGACGATCTTGTCGAACAGCCATTTCATCACCACGTCCCAATCGGCGATCGGCTTGTCGAAAATATCGAGCACCGGAACATTGCCGATGTAGGAATAGGAGCGGGGACGGAAACGCAGTTTGTTGGTGTGCGCCGACAGGCGGATATCGACCGGAAGCACCCACAGCTTCTTCAGCATCTGCAGGATGCGGCCTTCCGCCGAGATCGGCAGCGAGAAGATCACCAGATCGACACGGGTGTTGCGGGCGAACTCGACCAGCTCGTCGACGGTGCCGAGCTTGGGAACGCCTTCGCAGCTCGCGCGGCTGCGTTCATCGCCGCGATCGTCGAACACGCCGATGACGTGGACATCGGAATCGCGTTGCGCCGCCAGCGACTGGATCAGCGTTTCGCCATTGGCGTCGGCGCCGACAAGGACGGTGCGGCGGTCGAGCCGGCCCTCGCGCGTCCACCGGCGCACCAGGAGAAACAGCGCGCGCCGGAATGCGATCAGCATGAACAAGCCGAGCACGTAGAAGCTGCCGAGCCAGGCGCGGGAGAATTGATCGCCGGCCTTGGCGAAAAACGACGCGCCGATGGCGATCAGAAACACCACCGACCAGGCCGAGGCGAGCCGCATATATTGCTTTTCATGCCCGCGGAAGGCCTGGACCTGATAGATGTCGGCCACCTGGAAGGCCAGCATCGCCAAGAGCGCGATGCCGAACACGGCGCCGACGTAGTGCCAGGCAAAACCGTTGGCCGGCATCACGTAGCTGACATAAACGGCGAAACCGATCAGCACGACCAGGGAGACCTCGATCAGGCGGACGAGGCCGGCAAGCACGATCGGCGAATATGCGCGTTCGTAAGGTTCGCGGGCAATCTTGAGGGCCGCGGAAGAAAGCGTAGCTGTCTTAGCAGCGGGTCGCTCGCCGGCGCGCCGCATCGTCGTCGCGGCCGAATAGGCCGCCGCGGCCGTGTCGAAGATCGCGCCGTGCTCGGCCTTGGACATGATCGTCCCGCATTGTCCGCCCGCACACCGGGCGGTACGCCCCCGTCGGTAGACTGGGGCCCAAAATAGTGAAAAATCTGCAAAAATCGGTTAGGCGAATTGCGCGAGTTTTTGCATGGCGATGGTTTCGCGGTAGGCGGCAAGGCCGCTTTCGACCATCGCGGTCGAGGAAAACTCGCTGCGCACCCGGGTTCGCACCGCGTGCGTGACGCGCTGGACCTCGTGCGGATCGCCAAGCGCCGCGGCGATCGCGCTGACGAGCGCGGCGCTGTCGTCGGGTGTGATCAGGTGGTCGGATTGCGCTCCGAAGATTTCCGGGTTGCCGCCGACCTTGGTGGTGATGATCGGCATTCCGGCGGCTGCCGCTTCGAGCACGATGTAGGGCAAGGACTCCGCCCGTGAGGGGATGACCAGCATACGCCCCATGGCGAAGGCTTCGCGCGCCGGGCGATAGCCGACGAAGCGGACCAGGTCGGCAATGCCAAGCCGTTCCGCCTGCGCCTTGAGGTCGGCGCCCTGCGGCCCTTCGCCGGCGATGGTCGCGGTGACCGGCCGGCCGGTCCGTTTGAGGACCGCCAGCGCCTCGACGAGGACATCGATCGCCTTGACCGGCCGCAATTCGCCGACCGAGACGATGTCGGTCGCATCGGGTCGCGCCGTTATCGGCGCAAATTCGGCATCGCCGACACCGTTGCGCACCACCCGAACCATCGCCCGCGGCCGGCCGATCTTGGAGCGGAACAGGTCTGCCGCGTAACTGCTTTCAAACAGGAAAAGGTCGGTGCGCCCGATCAGCAGCCATTCGAGCTTGCGGTAGAACCCGCCGCGCAGCGTGCCGGGACTATAGACCAGCGAGCCGCCATGCGGCGTGTAGACGCGGATCGCCTGCGGCGCGTTCGGCGTCAGGCGAGCGAGCGCCGCCCCCTTGGCGCCGTGACCATGCAGCACGTCGGGCGTGAGCCGCTTGATGCGGCCCGCAATCGTGCGCAGCGCCGGCACGTCGGAGGGGCCAAGCTCGCGGGCGATCGGCACCCGTTCCAGTCCGAGCGCGAGGTGCGGGGTGAGTTCGGCGAGCACGGCCTCGGCACGCTCGCCGCCGGTCATGCTGTCGACGATGAGCCCGACGCGATGGCCGCGTTCGGCCTGACCGCGGGCGACATCGAAGACGTGACGGAACAGGCCGCCGAGCGGCGCGCGCAGAATGTGCACGATCTTGAGACTCGCCGTGCCGGCGGCGGCATGCGGCTTGTCTTCAGCGGCGCCGCGCAGCAGGGGAGCGGCCGCGGCCGCAGCGGCGAGCATCGACGCGCCGGAGCGCAAATCCCCCATGGAGCGAATCCCTAAAAGTCGCGACAGAAAGTTAAGCCCGATAGAGCCGTGCCGCGGTTAAAAAAGCCTTCTCACGTCCCGGGGCGGCGCCGGGCGGGAGAGGGCGTCCTTAACGGGATGGCAACCTTAATGGTTTCTGATCGGACGGCATTTTTCCGTTCGTGGAGTGGCGAAATGAGCGTGGCGTCGCAATCGGCTCGGCCCTTGAGCGGAGGGCCTTTCGTCGATGCGCAGTTCGACCTGCCGGGGCTTGGCGCGGCGCTGTGGCGCAAGAAATGGAAGATCCTGCGCCCGACGATTCTCGCCGCGCTGGTGACGTTCGGCATCGTCCAGCTGATCACGCCCAAATATCTCTCCGAATCGCGGGTGCTCATCGAAGCGCGCGACAACATCTTCCTGCGTCCGGACGTGGACAAGGACATCATCGATCGCGGCACCGTCGACCAGGAAGCGGTGGCGAGCCAGGCGCAGCTCATCCTTTCGCGCGACCTCGCCAGCGAAGTGATCGCCAAGCTCAAGCTCAACGAGAATCCCGAATTCGATCCGGTGCTCAACGGGATTTCCCCGATCAAGGCCGTGCTCGGCACGATCGGCATCCTCAAGAATCCGGCGCGGATGACGCCGCAGGAGCGCGTGCTCGAATCCTACTACGACCGGCTTACCGTTTATCCGGTGGAGAAATCGCGGGTCATCGTCATCGACTTCCTGTCCGAGGATCCGGAGCTTGCCGCGCGCGTCGCCAACGCTATCGCCGACGCCTATCTCCAGCGCCAGCAGGCGGCGAAGCAGGACCAGGCGCGTAACGCCAGCGAATGGCTCGCCGGCGAGATCGATGGGATGCGCAAGAAGGTCGCCGATGCCGAAGCCAAGGTGGAGGCGTTCCGCGCCAAATCCAATCTCCTCGTCGGTCCCAACAACACCACGCTTTCCGCCCAGCAGCTCGGCGACGTCAACGCGCAGCTCGCCGGTGCGCGGGCGCAAAAGGCCGACGCCGAGGCCAAGGCCAAGCTCATTCGCGAGATGTTGCGCTCGGGCGGACCTATCGAGTCCTCCGACATCCTCAATTCCGAGCTGATCCGGCGGCTTTCCGAGCAACGCGTGACCTTGCGCGCGCAGCTCGCCGAGCAATCCTCCTCGCTGCTCGACCGCCACCCGCGCATCATGGAATTGAAGGCGCAGATCGCCGACCTCGACAAACAGATCAGGGGCGAGGCGGAAACGCTCGCCCGCTCATTCGAAAACGACGCCAAGCTTTCCAGCGCGCGCATGGATTCGCTGATTTCCAGCCTCGACCAGCTCAAGAGCCTCGCCGCCGGCACCAACGAACAGGACGTAAAACTGCGCGCGCTCGAGCGCGACGCCAAATCGCAGCGCGACCTCCTCGAATCCTATCTCGGCAAATACCGCGAGGCGACAGCGCGCGACACCATCAACTCGGCCCCGGCCGATGCGCGGGTGATTTCGCGCGCCACGGTTTCGAACGTGCCGGCCTACCCGAAGAAGCTGCCAACGGTCTTGATCGCGACCTTGGCCATACTGGTGCTCTGTTCCGGCTGGGTGCTGACGCAAGAGCTTCTGGCTGCTCCCGGCGCGGTCGCGCCCGACTACGCCGAGGCGCCGGCAGCGCAGGCGCTGCGCCGCGCCATGGTCGGAGATGCCCTGGCGAAGGAGGAGACGCCGCCGCCCGAACCCTTCGGCAAAGAGAAGGCAGCGCCCGCGCAAGCCACGTCCGCCGAGGAAGACGAGGAGAAGGAAGCGGCGGCGCCGGCACTGGCGCCGCAGGCGGTAGCCGCCGAGCTTCCGGTCAGCGCGGTCGAGGATGTCGCCTACTGCCTGCGCCACGCTGCCGGTGGCGGCAACCGGATCGCCGTCCTTGCCGCCTCGCACGGCGTCGATACGGGCGCGATCGCCATCAAGCTCGCCCGCTCGCTCGCCGAGGATGCCCGCGTGGCGCTCGTCGGGCTCGGCGCAGCCGACGCGGCGATCAAGCGGATCTCGACCGATCCGTCCGCCCCCGGTCTCGATGAACTTGCCGGCGGGACGGCCTCATTCGGCGACATCATCACCAAGGACAAGCTCTCGGAGCTCCATCTTATCGCCTCCGGGCGAGCGGCCACCGATCGCATCGCGATCCTCTCCGCGCCCGGTATGACGACGACCTTCGAGGCGCTGGCCCGCAGCTACGACCACGTCGTCGTCAGCGCCGGCGCCGCGTGGGGCCCCGAGATGGAAGCGCTGAGCGAGCTTGCCCCGCAGGCGATCCTCCTTGCCGAGACGGTCAATGCCGTGACCGAATCCGCCCGCGAGCGTCTTCTTTTCGCCGGCTTCGATGACGTCGTGATCCTGGTCGGCGCCCGCTCCGCCGCAGCCGGGGCAAAGGCCGCCGCGGCGGCATAGCGCGGCGTGCCGCGGCGCTGCCTCAGCGGCGCCAATTTTCTTCGGCAAAGAGAGAGGCAAGCGCACGGTCGCGCCGGCAAAAGATTGTCAACGAAACGCTGGGATAGTGGGTCTCGAGTAATTGGGAAAAATCGGTGCCCGGCCTCAAACAGACGATCATCCGCAGCGGCCTGGAATCGCTTTATTTCAGCGGCGCATACCTCGCGCTCGCCCCTTTCGTCTCCGGCGTCGGCGCGATCCTGACCCTGCACCATGTGCGCCCGGCGCGGCCCGACCGCTTCCAGCCCAATCGTCTGCTGGAGATCACGCCGCGCTTCCTCGGCCGGGTGGTCGAGTATCTTCGCCGTGCCGATCTGGACCTGGTCAGCCTCGACGAGGTGCATCGCCGGCTGAGCGAGGGCGACTTTGCCCGGCGCTTTGTTTGCCTCACCTTCGACGACGGCTATCGCGACACCCTCACTCACGCCTATCCGATCCTCAAGGCGGCCGGCGTGCCGTTCGCCGTCTATGTGGCGACGAGCTTCCCCGACCGGCTCGGCGAATTGTGGTGGCTCGCGCTCGAAGCGGTGATCGCGCGCAACGGCCGTATCGTCCTCGAGATCGAGGGGAGCCATCGCTCCTTCGAGTGCCGCACGATCGAGGAGAAGCGCGCGCTATACGAGGAACTTTACTGGTGGCTGCGCAGCCGGCCGACGGAGACCGAGTTGCGGGCGATCATACGCGATCTTGCCGCTTGCTATCACGTCGACATCGCGGCGTTCTGCAAGGATTTGTGCATGGGCTGGGACGAGATTGCGGAGCTCGCATCCGACCCGCTGGTGACCATCGGTGCGCATACGGTCTCCCATCCGATGCTGGCGAAGCTCCCGGCCGAAGCCGCGCGCTCGGAAATGGATCTGAGCCGCGCGGTGATCGAAGCCGCATTGGTCGCGCGGCCGCAGCATCTGGCTTATCCGGTCGGCGATCCGACCTCGGCCGGCCCGCGCGAGTTCAAGATCGCGGCCGAGCTTGGTTTCAAGACCGCGGTGACGACGCGGCCGGGCGTGCTCTTCGCCGGGCACCGGGAGCACCTGACCGCACTGCCGCGCATCTCGCTCAACGGCGAATACCAGCGGCTGCGCTACGTGCGCGTGCTTCTCTCCGGCGCGGGAACGGCGATGTGGAACGGCTTCCGCCGGAACCAGGAAACAGGCGTCAGGAGTGAGGTATCCGGATCGCACGCCGCCTGACCTCTGACTACTGACTAATGACTACTGATCCCTGGCCTGCTCATCCAGCGCACCAGCG
This sequence comes from uncultured Alphaproteobacteria bacterium, assembly GCA_963850855.1. GTDB lineage: Bacteria > Pseudomonadota > Alphaproteobacteria > Rhizobiales > Xanthobacteraceae > BOG-931. Next base: position 195,731 of record CAWKNH010000016.1, on the reverse strand, counting down.
GCATCGCCGGCAGCACCCAGCCGATACCGGCAATCACGTAGTAAAGCACCGAGACGGCCGGGCTCTCGCGAATGGCGGGAACTTGCGCCAGCGCCATGGCGAGGAGCGCCCACACGATCACCAGCGCGAATAGCGCGATGGCGCCGATGAATTTGCGAAGGCGAAGCGGCATCTGAGCGGGGCAGGGCGGGGCGAGGCGCGAGCGACACCAGGTCCGTTGCGAGGGCAGGGGGCAGCACTATATGGTCCGCGCTTCGCGGACAAGCGAGCGATCATGAGCGCCGGCAACAACACGCACATGCGGGCGATCCGGCTGTGGCTTTATGCCGTCGCTGCGCTCGTCTTCCTCATGGTGCTCGTCGGCGGCGCGACGCGGCTCACCGAATCCGGGCTCTCGATCACCGAATGGCGGCCGGTCATGGGCACGCTGCCGCCGCTCGGCGAGACCGAGTGGCAGGCCGAATTCGAGAAATACCAGGCCATCCCGCAATACCGCGAGCTCAATCGCGGCATGAGCCTCGATCAGTTCAAGACGATCTATTGGTGGGAGTGGGTGCACCGGCTCATTGGCCGGCTCATTGGCGTCGCGTTCTTGCTGCCGTTTCTCTGGTTCCTCGGGCGCGGCTGGGTGGCGCCGCGCTTGCAGCCGCGGCTCTGGTTCATCTTCGGGCTCGGGGCGCTGCAGGGCGCCGTTGGCTGGTGGATGGTCGCCTCCGGCCTCGCCGATCGCGTCGAGGTTTCGCAATATCGGCTGGCGACGCATCTCGTCCTCGCCTGTGCGATCTATGTTGCGCTGATCTGGACGGCGCGGCGGCTGGAGGATCGGCCGGCGCTTATCCTTCCCGGCCGGGTGCGTGCAACCGCCGCCGGTCTCCTCGTTCTCGTGCTGCTGCAGATCTATCTCGGCGCATTGGTCGCAGGACTGCGCGCCGGCTACGTCTACAATACATGGCCGCTGATCGACGGCGCCTTCGTGCCGGATGCGGCGCGGCTCTTCCTTGACGCGCCGTTATGGCGGAATTTCTTCGAAAATACGCTCACGGTGCAATTCGACCACCGCATCCTCGCCTACGCGATTTTCGCCTGCGCGCTCCTGCACACATTCGATGTCGCCGGTGTGCAGAAGAGGGGCCCGGCGCTCAGCGGCGCCATCGTGCTGCTCGCGGCCGTCGCCCTTCAGGCGGGGCTCGGCGTGTGGACGCTGCTCTGGCGTGTTCCGCTCGCGATCGCGCTCATCCATCAGGCAATGGCGATGCTGGTCTTGACCGCGGCCACGGCGCATGCGGCCGCCGTCGCGGCCCGTGTCCCGCGCGTCATTGCCGCAGCGGCGCGCGCCTGAGCTATTCCGCCAACGCCTGCTCGAGATCGGCGATGATGTCTTCCTTGTCCTCGATGCCGATCGAGAGCCGCACCACGTCCGGGCCGGCGCCGGCCTGGACCTTCTGCGCGTCGGTGAGCTGGCGGTGCGTGGTCGAAGCGGGATGAATGATCAGCGAGCGGGTGTCGCCGATATTGGCGAGATGCGAGAACAGTTTCACGTTGGAAACGAGCTTGACGCCGGCGTCATAGCCGCCCTTGAGACCGAAGGTGAAGACCGCGCCGGCGCCATCCGGGCAGTATTTCTTGGCGAGGTTGTAGTAGCGGTCGCCCGGCAGTCCCGGGTAGCTCACCCAGGCGGCCTGCGGCTGCGCGGCGATCCATTCGGCGACCGCGAGCGCGTTCTCGCAGTGCTTGCGCATGCGCAGCGGCAGCGTCTCGATGCCGGTGAGGATGAGGAAGGCGTTGAACGGCGAGAGCGCCGAGCCGATGTCGCGCAGCGCCAGCACCCGGCAGGCGATGGCGAAGGCGAAATTGCCGAAGGTCTCGTGCAGGACGATGCCGTGATATTCCGGGCGCGGCGCGCTGAGCATCGGATAGCGGCCCTCGCGCGACCAGTTGAAGGTGCCGGCGTCGACGATCAGGCCGCCGATCGAATTGCCGTGACCGCCGAGGAATTTGGTGAGCGAGTGCACGACGATGTCGGCGCCGTGGTCGATCGGCTTGCACAGATAGGGCGTCGCCAGCGTGTTGTCGACGATGTAGGGCACGCCGGCGCGGCGCGCGATCTGCGCCACCGCCGCCATGTCGGTGATGACGCCGCCGGGATTGGCGATCGACTCGCTGAAGATCGCCTTGGTCTTGGGGCCGACCGCGCGTTCGAACGAGGAAATATCGTCCGGATCCGCCCACACCACATTCCAGCCGAAATTCTTGAAGGCGTGGTTGAACTGGTTGATCGAGCCGCCATAGAGCTTCTTCGACGCCACGAATTCATCGCCCGGCTGCAGCAGGCAATGGAAGACGAGCACTTGCGCCGCATGTCCGGACGCGGTGGCGAGCCCGGCGGTACCGCCCTCGAGCGCGGCGACACGCTCCTCCAGCACCGCGTTGGTCGGATTGCCGATGCGCGTATAGATGTTTCCGAAGGTCTGCAGGCCGAATAGCGACGCCGCGTGATCGACGCTTTCGAACACGTAGGAGGTGGTCTGATAGATCGGCGTCGCGCGCGCGCCGGTCGTAGGATCGGGCTGCGCGCCGGCGTGGACCGCGAGCGTGGCGAAACCCGGAATGCGTTCGGTCATGGTGCAACCCTTTTGGGCCGATCCTCAATCGGGGCGGGCTTTCGGTTTATAGGAGCGGCCGAAGGCGTCAAGGCGCAGCGCCGTCCTGCGTTAATGGGGAAAATTCAAGCCGGTAGTGCGGCGCCGCGATGCCGCGCTCGCGGCGACAGCCCGCTCAGCGCGTTCCATCCCCGCGCTCGGCCCTCTCGGCAGCCGCGGTCGCGCCGCCACGTGCCGACGTGCGGTTGAGCGAGAGGCGCTGGATGCCGCCGCTGGTCGCCTTGCGCGACGTGATCGTGCGGGTGTTGACGCCCATCCACGCGATCTCCGACGACAGCCGGCCATATTCGATCTTCGGACAGCGGTTCATCACCACCTTGAGGCCGTTGGCTTCGGCGAGCGCTGCCGCTTCATCGCTGCGGATGCCGAGTTGCATCCAGATCACTTGCGGCCGCGGCTTGAGCGCGAGCGCCTCCTGAACGATGGGCAGCGCGTAACGCGCGGCACGGAAGATATCGACCATGTCGACCGGCTCGGGAATATCGGCAAGCCGCGCATAGATGCGGCGGCCGAGCATGTCACCGCCGGCATGGCCCGGATTGACCGGGATCATGGCGTAGCCGCGCTCCAGCAAATATTTGAAGGCGAAATAGCTCGGGCGATTTTCCTTCTCCGAGGCGCCGACCATGGCGATCGACTTCACGGTGTTGAGAATACCGCGGATGTAGTCGTCGGAGTAGGAATTGTGATTCATCTGGGACGCCAGCGGGAGCAAAGCGCGCTCCCGATCAGCGGTCCTCCCATTTCGGCTTGCGCTTCTCGATGAAGGCCTTGATGCCTTCCCCGGCGTCGCGCGCGAGCATGTTCTCCACCATCACCTCGGAGGTGTATTGGTAGGCCTCGGCGAGCGGCATCTCGAGCTGGCGATAGAATGCTTCCTTGCCGATCTTGACGGTCAAGGCCGATTTCGCCCCGATTTCCTTGGCCAGCGCGATTGCCTCTTCGCGCTCACGTCCCGGCGCGACCACGCGATTGACGAGGCCGATGCGCTCTGCGCGCTCGGCCGAGATCAAGGCGCCGCCGAGCAGCATCTCCATGGCGTGCTTGCGCGAGACATTGCGCGAGAGCGCGACCATGGGGGTCGAGCAGAACAGGCCGATATTGACGCCCGGCGTCGCAAACTTCGCGGTGCGCGAGGCGACCGCGAGATCGCAGCTCGCCACCAGCTGGCAGCCCGCGGCCGTGGCGGTTGCCTGCACCGTCGCGATGACCGGCTGCGGCAGCGTGACGATCTGCTGCATCATGGCGCTGCAAGTGCTCATGATGTGCTTGAAATAGGCGCGCCCGCGATCGGCGTCGGCGCGATGCCGCATGAACTCCTTGAGGTCGTGGCCGGCGGAGAAAGCCGGACCATTGGCGGCCAACACCACGGCGCGCACGGCATTATCATGCGCGATGGCGGTGAACGCGTCGCCGAGCGCCTCCAGCATCGCCTCGGAAAGGCTGTTGCGCGTCTGCGGCTGGTTGAGGGTCAGCACGGCGATGCTGCCGACATCCTCGCGCAAAAGGATCAGCGAGGAAGCGGAGGAAGCGACCGCGGCGGCATTGCGGGCATTCATGGGCGTCGTTCCCGGGCGGTTCTGCGTTCGCCGATCTGGCGAGCCGAGCAATCCCATTGTATCCGATGCAGGATGCGGGGAGGAGCGGCATGAAGGAGATGGCGGCGGCGAAACTCACGGTCAAGGAGCTTGAGCGTCTGCTCAGCGCCGACTCGCCGAAATTGTTCAACCCGCAAAGCGGCTTGACCATCGAGGCGGTGTGGCATGGCGGCTGCCGGGTGCGCCGCCATTTCGATCCGCGCTCGCTGCGCTCGGGCGGCACGCTCTCCGGGCCGACGATGATGGCGCTGGCCGATTTTGCGATTTACGTCGCGATTCTGGGCTCGATCGGCTGGGTGCCGGCGGCCGTGACCACCAATCTGAACATCAATTTCCTCAAAATGCCGGCGCCGCGCGATGTCATCGCCGAAGCGCGGCTGATCAAGCTCGGCAAGCGGCTCGCCGTCGGCGAAGTCGGCATCCACTCCGACGGGGAAGACGAACTGGTCGCGCATGCGACTTGCACATACTCCATCCCCGCTCAGAGGTTAAATAATACCTCCGAGTCAAATGCTTGAGATTTAGAGAAAATCCTCGAGCGATGCATTGACCGGCAAACCGAGCGCGGGTAGATAGCTGGCGCGCGGCGTCAGCGTCGCATGGCTTTCCAACGGATGCGGATATGAAAACCTATTCGGCCAAACCCGCCGAGGTCGAAAAAAAGTGGGTGATGATCGACGCCGAGGGCCTTGTCGTCGGCCGGCTCGCCTCGATCGTGGCGTTGCGGCTGCGCGGCAAGCACAAGCCCACCTTCACGCCGCACGTCGATTGCGGCGACAATGTCATCGTCATCAACGCCGCCAAGGTTGTGCTGACCGGCCGCAAGGTCGAGCAAAAGGTCTACTACAAGCACACGGGCTATATCGGCGGCATCAAGGAGCGAACCGCTAAGTCGATCCTGACCGGCCGCTTCCCAGAGCGGGTCGTGGAGAAGGCGGTGCAGCGCATGCTGCCGCACGGCCCGCTCGGCCGCCGCCAGTTTGGCAATCTCCGGGTCTATCCGCACGCCGAGCATCCGCACGCGGCGCAACAGCCCGAGCAGATCGACATCGCCGCCATGAACCGCAAAAACAAAAGGAGCGCCTGATGGCCGAGACGATCCAGACGCTCGAGGAACTCTCCGCGCTGAAGCCGGCGGCAGCGCCGCAGCCGCCGAAATACGTCCAGAAGCTCGACAAGCAGGGCCGCGCCTATGCCACCGGCAAGCGCAAGGATGCGGTGGCGCGGGTGTGGATCAAGATGGGCGGCGGCAAGATCATGGTCAATGACCGGCCGGTGGAGACTTACTTTGCGCGGCCGGTGCTGCGCATGCTGATCCAGCAACCGCTCGTCGCCGCCAATCGTCAGGGCCAATACGACGTGGTGTGCACGGTTTCCGGCGGCGGCCTGTCGGGCCAGGCGGGCGCAGTGCGACACGGCCTGTCCAAGGCGCTGATGCGCCACGAGCCTGATCTGCGCCCCGTGCTCAAGCACGGGGGGTTCCTCACCCGCGACTCGCGCGTGGTCGAACGCAAGAAGTACGGCAAGGCGAAAGCGCGCCGAAGCTTCCAGTTCTCCAAGCGCTAGCCGAACTGCTGCGCGAATTTGGACCTCGAAGTCGCGCACTTCGGCAACGCCGGCCGTTGTATTATCTTGTTGAATCCGGCCGGATTGCCGCAATTTTCGGTTTCCGATTTCGGAACAACCCTATTCATATTTTCAGTTCTATTGGGCGAAAACCCGCCGAACGTGACACACCGTTTGGCAAAGTTTGAAAGTTAAGCTTTCACCCGTCGGTCGAAGATGCCAACACGCGTCTTCGGGATCAGATTCGAACGGGAGCGCCGCAAATGGCGATTACACTGGCTAGGACGTCGGTATCGCTCGACGTTGGTACGCTGTTCGTCATCGCCATCTGCGTGACGCTTTTGCTCGGGGTCGTCTTGCTGATCGCCTGGCTGCAGGAACGCATCCCGGCGCTGGGTTGGTGGGGCGCGGCTTATCTGATCGGCGGATTTTCCGGTGCGCTGTGGCAGTGGAGCGTCCGCTTTGCCTCGCCCGTGCTGGTCGACCTCGCCAATGTTCTCTTGTTCCTCGCCGTCGGGATGATCTGGGGCGCCGCGCGCCTGTTCCACGGCCGGCGGGTGCAGTGGAGCCCGCAGCTTCTCGGCGCCGCCGTATGGCTGGTCGCGTGTTTTTCGCCCGCATTCACGCATTCGGCGGCTTCACGCATTGTGCTGAGCTCGCTGATCGTCGCGGCCTATACGTTCCTGATTGCCGCCGAGCTATGGCACGAGCGGCGCAAATCGCTGATCCGGCGCTGGCCCGCAAGCTTCGTGCCCATGCTGCACGGGGCCATCTTCCTCTTTCCGGTGGCGCTGGCGACGCTTTCGCCCGCCGGCGAGACCATCCGCGGTCTGGCCGGCTGGGTCGCCGTGTTTGCCATCGAGATTCTGCTCTACGTGATCGGCGCCGCCTTCCTGGTGCTGATCCTGGCCAAGGACCGGACCGTACGCTTCTACAAATTGGCGGCGACCACCGATCCCCTGACCGGCGTCCTCAACCGTCGTGGCTTCTTCGAGGCTACCGGCGAGGTCATGGAGAGCAACCGCGCCGGCATGGTGCCGGTCAGCCTGCTTGCCTTTGACCTCGACCGGTTCAAATCGATCAATGATCGGTTCGGACACGATGGCGGCGACGCGGTCCTGGAAACGTTCGCCGAGGTCGTGCGCAAGACCATGCGCGCCAGCGACGTCATCGGCCGGCTCGGCGGCGAGGAGTTTGTCGCCATGGTGTCGGGCACGCTCGCCGAGGCAGCAGTCGCTGCCGAGCGCGTGCGGTCGGCCTTTGCCGCAGCCGAGATCGTGCTCGAGGGTCAGCGCATCCCGGCGACGGTCAGCATCGGCATCGCTTGCGGCAGCCCATTGGCTGCAGTCGAGACGTTGATCACTCGCGCCGACGTCGCGCTCTATCGCGCCAAAGCAAATGGACGCAACCGCATCGAGATGGACCAGGTGGCCGTCAGCGCCGCTCCGGATCGGCCGGCCAAACAAGGCCTCGCCGCCACGGTGCGGCAGGCGCCGGCGGCTTGGGTGCCCGGCATCGGGCGAAGAGCATGACCCAAAAGAAGAGGGCGCCACTGACGGCGCCCTTTAGGTTCGCATCGCGTCCGATGCAGGAGGATGCCTAGGCCGAGTAATACATTTCGAACTCGACCGGGTGCGGCGTGTGCTCGAAACGGATCACTTCCGTCATCTTCAGGTCCACATAGGCGTCGATGAAGTCGTCATCGAACACGCCGCCGACCTTGAGGAAGGCACGATCCTTGTTGAGCTCTTCCAGCGCCTGCCGCAGCGACCCGCAGACGGTCGGGATTTTCTTCAGCTCCTTCGGCGGCAGATCGTAGAGATCCTTGTCGACCGCCTCGCCTGGGTCGAGCTTGTTCTTGATGCCGTCGAGACCGGCCATCAACATGGCCGCGAACCCCAGGTACGGATTGGCGAGCGGATCGGGGAAACGCACTTCAACGCGCTTCGCCTTGGGATTGGTCGTATAGGGAATGCGGCAGGAGGCCGAGCGGTTGCGCGCCGAATAGGCGAGCAGCACCGGCGCCTCGAATCCCGGCACCAGCCGCTTATACGAGTTGGTCGTCGGGTTGGTGAAGGCGTTGATCGCCTTGGCATGCTTGATGATGCCGGCGATGTATTGCAGGCAGATCTCCGACAGATCGGCGTACTTGTTGCCGGCGAAGACCGGCTTGCCGCCCTTCCAGATCGACTGGTGGCAATGCATGCCCGAGCCGTTATCGCCGTAGATCGGTTTCGGCATGAAGCATGCGCTCTTGCCGTAAACCTGCGCGACTTGCTGGATGCAGTATTTGTAGATCTGCAGCTGATCCGCCATCACCGTCAGCGGCGAGAATTTCATGCCGAGCTCGTGCTGCGCCGAGGCAACCTCGTGGTGGTGCTTCTCGACTTTCACGTTCATGCGCGCCATCGCCGCCAGCATCTCCGAGCGCATGTCCTGCACGGAATCCTGCGGTGGCACCGGGAAGTAGCCCTTTTTGGTCCAGATGCGGTGGCCGAGATTGCCGCCCTCATAGGCGGTGTCGGCATTCGAGGGGAATTCAACCGAATCGAGCTTGAAGCCGGTGTTGTAGGGCTCGGCCTTGTAGCGCACGTCGTCGAACACGAAGAACTCGGCTTCGGGGCCGAAATAGACCGTGTCGCCGACACCCATCGACTTGACCATGCCCTCGGCGCGCTTGGCGATGCCGCGCGGATCGCGCGAATAGGGCTCGCCGGTCGTCGGTTCGAGCACGTCGCACACCAGTACGAGCGTCGTTTCGGCAAAGAACGGATCGATGCAGGCGGAGGCGGGATCCGGCATGAGGCACATGTCCGAACTCGTGGATCGCCTTCCAGCCCGCGATCGAGGAGCCATCGAACATCATGCCCTCGGCAAACGTATCTTCCTCGATCTGGGAAATATCAAAGGTGACGTGCTGCCACTTGCCGCGCGGGTCGGTAAAGCGGAAGTCGGCGTATTTCACGTCGCTATCCTTGATCATTTTCATCACATTCTTCGGCGTCGTCATGGCAGGCGTACCCCTTCGTGTGCTGGTGAATGCCTCATCGCTCTGGTCGAAATCTGCTAACGCGAAGCAGTCGGGCCAGCGGCTCAGATGGCGTCATGCCCGGATTCCCCCGTCCGGATCCGGATGGCTTCCTCGATATTGGAGACGAAGATTTTGCCGTCGCCGATCCGCCCGGTCTGGGCCGCGCGCCGGATCGCATCGATGGCTTTTTCGACCAAGTCATCACCGAGCACAATCTCGATCTTCACCTTCGGAAGAAAATCGACCACGTACTCGGCCCCGCGGTAGAGTTCCGTGTGCCCCTTCTGGCGACCAAACCCCTTGGCTTCTGTCACCGTTATTCCCTGCAAGCCCACCTCCTGCAGCGCCTCCTTCACTTCGTCGAGTTTGAACGGCTTGATGATCGCCTCGATCTTCTTCATCGCGTTTCGTCTCCCGGCTCCGTGGGGCAGAAGCCCCGATGGAACCGAGGCTTGGTTAGCAGGTCCCGTGCCAAGGCCGCGCAGCCGCTGAAAGCCTAACCGGATCAGCGCGCTATGGAACGACCATGATCCTGTTGCGAAGGGCAAGGAAATGGCTTCGCCGTCAAACTAGGCATATTGCCTATTATGTCGTCAACGGCGCGACGCCCATTATCCGCGTTATGCCGCTTTCGCTATTGTCGGACCATCATGATTGAGCTTTTGAGCAATGCCGAGATGGCGCAAGCCGACCAACTGGCCATCGCCGGTGGGGTCGCAGGCATCGATCTCATGGAGCGGGCGGGCGCCGCGGTCGCCGATGCGGTTGCCGCGCGCCATCCGTTGGGTGCCCGGGTCGCCGTGGTCGCCGGGCCCGGCAACAATGGCGGCGACGGATTTGTCGCGGCGCGATTGCTCGCCGGACGCGGCTATCGCGTGCGGGTGTTGTTCACCGGCGATGCGCCCGCACTCAAGGGCGACGCGGCATTGGCGGCAAGGAAATGGATCGGCCCGATCGACGCGGCCCGACCGGAAGACCTCGGCGGCGGTAAGGCGGCGAGCGACCTCGTCATCGACGCCTTGTTCGGCGCCGGCCTCGACCGGCCGGTTGCCGGGCTGCCGCGCGCCATGATCGAAAGCATGAACGCGCAAGCAGCACCGATCATTGCGGTCGATCTGCCGAGTGGCATCAACGGCACGACCGGCGCCGTGATGGGAAAAGCAGTCAACGCCGCACAGACCGTCACCTTCTTCCGCAAGAAACCCGGGCACCTCCTTTTGCCCGGACGGCTCCATTGCGGCGCGATTTCCGTCGCCGACATCGGCATTTCCGATTCGGTATTGCAGCGGATCGCGCCGCAGACATTCGAGAACGGCTCTGCGCTCTGGCGCAAAGATTTTCCGGTGCCGCGCGAGGAGGGACACAAATACCAACGCGGCCATGCCGTTGTCGTGTCGGGTCCTTCCTGGTCGACGGGAGCCGCGCGTCTTGCCGCCCGCGGAGCCTTGCGCGCCGGAGCGGGTTTGGTCACGATCGCCAGTCCGCACGACGCGCTCGCCGTCAATGCTGCAACGAGCCTCGCGGTGATGGTGCGGCCGGTCGATGGTCCGCTCGGGCTGACCGAGTTCCTGGCGGACCGCCGGCTCAATGTGCTGGCGATCGGTCCAGGCTTGGGCATCGGGGAGGTGACCTGTGCGCTCGTCCTCGCAGCGCTTTCCGGCGAGCGCGCCGTGGTGCTCGACGCCGACGCGATCACGAGTTTCGCGGCCGATCCGCGGCGGCTTGCCGCAGCGCTGCGCAACCGCGGCGCCGCCGCGACGGTCCTTACGCCGCATGAGGGTGAATTCGGCCGGTATTTCGGCGCTTTGGATGAGCGAATGAAGGTCGGGTCAAAACTCGAAAGGGCGCGTCTCGCCGCGCAGGCCGCCGCGGCCGTCATCGTGCTCAAGGGCGCCGATACCGTCGTCGCCTCACCGGACGGCCGCGCCGCAATTGCCGCCAACGCACCGGCCTATCTGGCCACGGCCGGCGCCGGCGATGTGCTGACCGGGATGGTGACCGGCCTCCTGGCGCAAGGCATGCCGGCCTTCGAAGCCGCCGCTGCCGCGGTCTGGCTGCATGGCGAGGCCGCCCGGGCGACCGGTCCAGGCCTGATTTCCGAGGATTTGCCGGAGGCGCTTCCCGGCGTGTACCGGGCGCTTTTGGGTTGATCCGGCGCTTAACGATCGCGTCGGAAACGGCGTCGCAGCCGGCGATTTAGCGGCTATTTTGATAGTGCGCGGCCGCATCCGCGTGATATAAGCCGCGCCGCCGAAGCAGCCGCCGTCGCGGGCGTGGCGGAATTGGTAGACGCGCGGGATTTAGGTTCCCGTGACGAAAGTCGTGGGGGTTCGAGCCCCTCCGCCCGCACCAGTTGGGCGGTTTCCAAAAATTGGCCCGAAACCTGGCCCAGACCTGGCCCAAAACTTGGCCCAGGAACTTAGCGCGAATGTGCGCGATGACCGGCCGTGAAGAGTATTGACGATGCAAGTGACCGAAACTGCCGCCGCGGGCCTCAAACGCGAATATCGTGTGATCGTCCCTGCGACGGACCTCGAAGCGAAGGTCAATGAGCGGCTCGATGACCTCAAGGGCCGCGTGCAGCTGCGCGGTTTCCGGCCGGGCAAGGTGCCGGTCGAGCATCTCAAGCGGCTCTACGGCAAAGCGACGATGGCGGAGGTGATCGACGCCGCGGTGCGCGAGGCCAATAGCAAGATCGTCACCGATCACGGTTTCAGGCTCGCCACCCAGCCCAACGTCGTACTTGCCCTCCGACGAGGCGGCGGTCGAGGCGGTCATCACCGGCAAGGCCGACCTTGCCTATACGGTCGAGATCGAGATCGTGCCGCCGATCACGCTCGCCGATTTCAAGACCATCAAGCTCACGCGGCTTGTCGCCCCGGTCACCGACGCGGAAATCGATCAGGCCTTGCAGGCGATCGCCGAGCAAAATCGGCCGTTCACGGCAAAATCCGAGGCGGCGGAAAAGGGCGACCGGGTCACGGTGTCATTCCAGGGGACCATGCAGGGTGAGCCGTTCGAGGGCGGCTCCGGCGAGAACGTTCCCATGCAGCTCGGCTCGGGACAGTTCATTCCCGGCTTCGAGGACCATCTGATCGGGGTCAAGGCCGGCGAAAGCCGGACCTTCGATGTGAAGTTCCCGGAAGACTATCCGGCGAAGACGGTTGCCGGCAAAGACGCGACCTTTGCGGTCACCGCCACATCGGTCGAAACGCCCGGCGCCGTTACGATCGATGACGATTTCGCCAAGACGCTCGGCATCGAATCGCTGGCGAAACTCAAGGACGCGGTCAAGGACCGCATTCAGCGCGAGCACGCGGCAGTGTCGCGGCAGAAGCTCAAACGCGAGCTCCTCGACCAGCTTGACGAGCGGCACAAATTCGAACCGCCGCCCAGCCTGGTCGAGCAGGAGTTCAACAGCGTCTGGGCCTCGGTCGAGAACGACCTCAAGCAGCAGGGCCGCAGCTTTGCCGACGAAGACACAACCGAGGAGGAGGCGCGGACCGAATACCGCGCCATCGCCGAGCGGCGGGTCCGGCTCGGTCTTGTCATTGCGGAAATCGGTGAGAAGAACAATATCAAGGTAGCCGACGAACAACTGACCGCGGCCGTCGTGGAACAGGCCCGGCAGCTCCCCGGCCGGGAGCAGCAGATTTGGGACTATTACCGCAAGAATCCCGAGGCGCTCGCCGCGTTGCGCGCGCCCCTCTTCGAGGACAAGGTCGTAAACTTCCTGATCGAGCTCGCCGAGGTCACGGAGCGGCAGGTCTCGCGGGAAGAGCTGTTCAAGGAAGACGAGGAGTAACGCCCGCTTGAGGAGAGCGGCGCGATCCGTGGTGGCGACAGACCAAGCCCGACTCAGTCAGAGTAGGCGAACCCGTTGAAGAAGGGACCGGTGGCCGATGCGCGATCCGAAGGGTACCTACATGAACTACCTCGTTCCCATGGTGGTGGAGCAGACCAACCGCGGAGAGCGGGCCTACGACATCTACTCCCGGCTTTTGAAGGAGCGGATCATCTTCATTACCGGGCCGATCGATGACGGCGTGGCTTCGCTTGTCGTCGCCCAGCTTTTGTTCCTCGAGGCGGAAAATCCGAAGAAGGAAGTCTCGATGTACATCAATTCGCCGGGCGGCATCGTGACCTCGGGCTTGGCGATCTACGACACCATGCAGTTCATCCGCCCGGCAGTTTCCACGCTGTGCACCGGCCAGGCTGCGTCCATGGGCTCGCTCCTGCTTGCCGCCGGGGGCAAGGGCCTGCGCTTTGCCCTACCCAATGCGCGCATCATGGTCCACCAGCCTTCGGGCGGGTTCCAGGGCCAGGCGACCGACATCATGCTGCATGCCCAGGAAATCCTGAACCTGAAACGCCGGCTGAACGAGATTTACGTCAAGCACACCGGCCAGCCATTGAAGAAGATCGAAGATGCGCTCGAGCGCGACATGTTCCTGACCGCCGAGATGGCCAAGGACTTCGGTCTCATCGACAAGGTCATCGAGAAGCGTCCGGAGGAACCCTCGCTCAAGTCCGAGCCGGTCCTCGCCAAGACGTGAGCGCCGGGAAGCCCGGGAGCGGCGCGCCGGGGGGCCATCAAATGGGCTGATTCGGGCAGCCCAAAACGACCACCACATCGCCGTCAAGCGCGGATTGCGGCGGTGTGTTACGGAAGCCACATCACTGCGAAGTCGCGTTACCGTTAATGGATTCTTGATTGGCACGCCGTTAGCATGCAGGCTTGTGCCAGGTGACCCGCTCTTGTCACTGTGGCGGGACGGCCGCACGGAGAGGGGCGATATTGCTACGGATTGTTAGCGCGGCGGCCGGTAAGCTATCGAGGCTCTCGGCTGCGCGTCGGTAAAGGCGGAGACTAGAATGAGCAAGGTTGGCGGCGGCGACTCCAAGAACACGCTCTACTGCTCGTTCTGCGGTAAGAGCCAGCACGAGGTGCGCAAGCTCATCGCCGGGCCTACCGTCTTTATCTGCGACGAGTGCGTCGAGCTGTGCATGGACATCATCCGCGAGGAGAACAAATCCTCGCTGGTGAAATCGCGCGACGGCATTCCGACCCCGCGCGAGATCCGCAAGGTTCTCGACGATTACGTCATCGGCCAGGATCACGCCAAGAAGGTGCTCTCGGTCGCCGTCCACAATCACTACAAGCGGCTCAATCACCAGAGCAAGCACAACGACGTCGAGCTGGCGAAGTCGAACATCCTGCTGATCGGCCCGACCGGCTCCGGCAAGACGCTCCTGGCGCAGACGCTGGCGCGCATCCTCGACGTGCCGTTCACGATGGCGGATGCGACCACGCTGACCGAAGCGGGCTATGTCGGCGAGGACGTCGAGAACATCATTTTGAAGCTGCTGCAGTCGGCCGACTACAATGTCGAACGCGCCCAGCGCGGCATCGTCTATATCGACGAGATCGACAAGATCTCGCGCAAGTCGGACAACCCTTCGATCACCCGCGACGTTTCCGGCGAGGGCGTGCAGCAAGCGCTGCTCAAGATCATGGAAGGCACGATCGCGAGCGTACCGCCGCAGGGCGGCCGCAAGCATCCGCAGCAGGAATTCCTGCAGGTCGACACCACCAACATCCTGTTCGTCTGCGGCGGCGCCTTCGCGGGCCTTGAGAAGATCATCTCCGCGCGCGGCCGTTCGACCTCGATCGGCTTCGGCGCCAAGGTGATGGCGCCGGAGGACCGCAAGCAGGGCGAGATCTTCCGCGATGTGGAACCCGAAGATTTGTTGAAGTACGGGCTCATTCCTGAGTTCGTCGGCCGGCTTCCCGTCGTGGCGACGCTCGAAGACCTCGACGAACCCTCGCTCAAGCGGATCCTCACCGAGCCGAAGAACGCGCTGGTGAAGCAGTATCAGCGCATGTTCGAGATGGAGACCGTGGACCTGACGCTCGCTGACGAAGCGCTCGCCGCGATCGCCCGCAAGGCGATCGACCGCAAGACCGGCGCGCGCGGTCTGCGCTCGATCATGGAGAGCATCCTGCTCGACACCATGTTCGATCTGCCGAGCCTCGAAGGCGTCGAGGAAGTGGTCATCTCGCGCGAGGTCGTCGAGGGCGCCGCGCGACCGCTCTACATCTATGCCGACCGCTCCGATCGCGCCGCCGGCGAGGCCGGCGGAGCGAGCGCCTGAGAGCAGTGCCGGACCCCGGCACCGTCGATTCGGCTTGCGGCATGCCCTCGCCGCTCTGCAGCAGCGTTTTTTGCCGCGAATAACCGGCCTTTCTTGACACACTCGTGCTGCAACGCCACCTATAGTGAGCGCGAGAAGAAGGCGTACTGCGTATCGCGCACCCGGCAGCCATTGTGACAGCGCATCCTGCGGGTTGCGATGGACGTGCACAACAATAAGGAAGTGGGGCTATGACAAACGTCGCCAAGCCTAAGCCGCCCCTGATGACCGGCGAAAGCCGCGCCTATCCGGTGCTACCTTTGCGGGACATCGTTGTCTTCCCGCATATGATCGTTCCGTTGTTCGTCGGCCGCGAGAAGTCGATCAAAGCGCTCGAAGAGGTGATGCGTTCCGACACGTTCATCCTGCTCGCGACCCAGAAAAATGCCTCGGACGACGATCCGGCAACTGACGCCATCTTCAGCGTCGGCACGCTGGCGAGCGTGCTGCAACTTCTGAAGCTGCCCGACGGCACCGTGAAGGTGCTGGTCGAGGGCGCCGCGCGCGCCACGGTCAAGCAGTACACCGATCGTGCGGATTACTACGAGGCCGACGCGGTCGTGATCGCGGAGTTGGCGGGCGACCAGGTTGAGGCCGAAGCGCTGGCGCGCTCGGTCATCAACGAGTTTGAGGGCTATGTGAAGCTCAACAAGAAGGTGTCGCCAGAGGTGGTCGGTGTGGTCCAGCAGATAGAGGATTACGCCAAGCTCGCCGACACCGTCGCCCAGCATCTCGCGGTCAAGATTCCGGACAAGCAGATGATCCTGGAGACGCCGGTCGTCACCGAGCGGCTGGAGAAGGTGCTCGGCCTGATGGAGAGCGAAATCTCGGTGCTGCAGGTCGAGAAACGCATCCGCACGCGCGTCAAGCGGCAGATGGAGAAGACCCAGCGCGAGTATTACCTCAACGAGCAGATGAAGGCGATCCAGAAGGAGCTCGGCGACGAGGACGGCAAGGACGAGCTCGCCGAGATCGAGGAGAAGATCAAGCGCACCAAGCTGTCGAAAGAGGCGCGCGAGAAGGCCCAGCACGAGCTCAAGAAGCTGCGGCAGATGTCGCCGATGTCGGCGGAAGCCACCGTCGTGCGCAACTACCTCGACTGGCTGCTCTCGATCCCCTGGAACAAGAAGTCCAAGGTGAAGAAGGACCTCACGCTCGCCGAGCAGATCCTCGAGGCCGATCACTACGGGCTCGAGAAGGTCAAGGAGCGCATCGTCGAATACCTGGCGGTGCAGCAGCGCGCCAACAAGCTGACCGGACCCATCCTCTGCCTGGTCGGCCCGCCCGGCGTCGGCAAGACCTCGCTCGGGAAATCGATCGCACGGGCCACCGGACGTGAGTTCGTGCGCGTTTCCCTTGGCGGCGTGCGCGACGAGGCGGAGATTCGCGGCCATCGGCGGACCTATATCGGCTCGATGCCGGGCAAGGTCATCCAGTCGATGCGCAAGGCGAAGACCTCCAATCCGCTGTTCCTGCTCGATGAGGTCGACAAGATGGGCGCCGATTTCCGCGGCGATCCGTCGTCGGCCCTGCTCGAGGTGCTCGATCCGGAGCAGAACCACGCCTTCAACGATCACTATCTCGAGGTCGACTACGATCTGTCCAACGTGATGTTCATCACCACGGCGAACACGCTCAACATTCCGCCGCCGCTGATGGACCGCATGGAGATCATCCGCATCGCCGGCTACACCGAGGATGAGAAGGTCGAGATCGCGCGCAAGCACCTGATCCCGCACGCGACCGTCAAGCACGGCCTCGAGCCCGGCGAGTGGTCGGTCGACGATGCCGCCTTGCTGACGATCATTCGCCGCTACACGCGCGAAGCCGGCGTGCGCAACCTCGAGCGCGAGCTTTCGACCCTGATCCGCAAGGCGGTGAAGGAGCTCACGATCTCGAAGAAGGGATCGGTGCAGGTCACCGATCAGGTGCTGGCCGACTATCTCGGCGTGCCGAAGTTCCGCTACGGCGAGGTCGAGGACCAGGACCAGGTCGGCGTCGTCACCGGGCTCGCCTGGACCGACGTCGGTGGCGAGCTGCTGACCATCGAGGCGGCCATGATGCCCGGCAAGGGCAAGATGACCGTCACCGGCAATTTGCGCGATGTGATGAAGGAATCGATCTCGGCCGCGGCCTCCTATGTGCGTATGCGCGCGGTCGCCTTCGGCATCGAGCCGCCTTCGTTCGACAAGCGCGACATCCACGTGCACGTGCCGGAGGGCGCGACGCCGAAGGATGGACCGTCCGCGGGCGTCGCCATGGTCACCGCCATCGTCTCGGTGATGACCGGCATCCCGGTGCGCCGCGACGTCGCCATGACCGGCGAGATCACGCTGCGCGGCCGCGTGCTGCCGATCGGCGGCTTGAAGGAAAAGCTCCTTGCCGCGCACCGGGGCGGCATCAAGACCGTGCTCATTCCGGAGGAGAACGCGAAGGATCTTGTCGAGATCAACGACAGCATCAAGAGCGGGCTCGACATCATCCCGGTCTCGCGCATGGACGAGGCGCTCGCACGGGCGCTGGTGCGCATGCCCGAAGCCATCGTGTGGGAAGAGGCGACGGCGAAACCCGTCGAAGTTCCCGAAGCCATCGTGGAGGAGGATTCCTCCGGCCTTACCGCCCACTAAACCGGCGGCACGGACGCAAGGCGGCGCCCCTTGGGGCGCCGCTTCGCATTTCGCCGGGGATAAATTCGATTGGCGAACCGCCTAATCTTGGCTAGATTTCCCCGCTCGGTTAGGCTGCGGTGCTGCGTTTGGGGGCGGCATCAAGCGAAAGGTCTGGGGCTCGTGGCGAAGACCATCCATCCGCTCGCCGGATGCATTGCGATTGCCACCATCATCGGCTGCGGCGCCGCGCCGGCGGCAGAGGAATTCGTGCTCACCGGCAGCTACACGCAGAATGTCCCATGCAAGGGCGATGGCAGCGATCCGAGCGAGGTCAAGGTCAAAATCTCCCCGGAGGAGATCGATTCGCATGTCGGCGTCTGCACGTTCCTCGGCACCAAGCGCGACGGCAGCAACATCAATGCCCATGTCGAGTGCAAGTTTCCGACCGGGCCGCTGATGGGAGACGTCACCTTCACCATGCGGCCCGACAATACCGTCCAGTTTATGGACCGCGATAAGACCTATAGCGCGGTCCTCTATCGCTGCCCCAATTGACGCGGCGCCAGGCGGCTGTGGCGCTCGGAGGGTCCTGCCCCATGCTTCGATACGCCATCGTCGCGCTCCTGACCGTGATCGTGCCAGCTTCGCCGTCCTTTGCCGTCACAGCCAAGGACAAGATGGCGACGTGCAAATTCGGCGCCGATGACCAGAAGCTGCAAGGCGCCGTCCGCTCGGCGTTCATGAAGAAATGCCTGTCCAATAAGGACGATCCACGCGGCTCCGCGACGCCGGACGCGCCGAAAAATTAAACCGGGCAGCCACGTTTCGGCCGCCCCGTGCGCCTCGCCAAGACCCGCGCTCTTGTGCTAACCGGTCGTCCGCTTTCATTCGCCAAGCGACAGGGGACGACAGCCAATGAGAATGCTCGCCTATCTTCTGGCCATCATTTGCGTCATCGCGGCCGTGGTCTATTTCGTGATGCCGGCCGGTTCATTGCCGCCTTTCATGCCGGGCTATGAGGCGGGTTCCGCCCACATGCACATGAAGCACGCCATCCTCGCGCTCGTCGCCGCGATCATCCTGTTTCTGGTCGGCTGGTTTGTCGGCCGCGCACGCGCCTGACGCCCGATCGCCAGGCGGCCGCGCTTGCCAGCGATAGCCCGGCGCGCTCCAATACGCGAATGAATCTGCCGCCGCTGCGCACGCTGTTCTTCGAGGATCTCTCGGTCGGGATGACCGAGCGGCTGGAAAAGACCGTATCCTCGTCCGACGTGGTCGGCTTCGCGCAGCTCACCGGCGACCGCAATCCGATCCATCTCTCGGAGCATTTCGCCGCCAAGACCTCGTTCCGCACTCGGATCGCGCACGGCCTCTACACCGCGAGCCTCATCTCCGCGGTACTGGGGACGCGATTGCCGGGTCCCGGCGCGGTCTACATTTCGCAGACATTGAACTTCCGCGCGCCGGTCAAGATCGGCGATACGGTGGTGGTCACGGTCACCGTCGCCGAGCTCATTCCGGAAAAATCCCGCGCGCGGCTATCCTGTCTCTGCGAGGTCGACGGCGAGGCGGTGCTGGATGGCGAAGCGCTGGTGAAGGTGCCGAGCGAGAAGGCGAAGGGAAAGCGGCCGCTGCCGAAGCTATGATCCGGAGCGACCGAGAACCGGCCGGGAGGTCGCAATGTTTGAACGCGATGAAGTGTTTCAAGCCCTGCACAGTCGCCTGGTGTCGGCCGGAATAAATCCGCTCGACCCGAAGGTGCAAACGATCTGCGAGGTGGTGAATGCGTTCTATGCGGAGAAGACGCGCGAAGTCCTAGAGAAAATGCAAGAGGTGCTCGGCAAGATCCAGACCTGAGCACCGCGCCAAGCGTACGCCGCGGCTCTTCGCGACCCGCTAGGTGATCGACATCACGATACCGCCATCGACCCGTACCGGCGACCCGGTGATCGCGCTCGCTTCGCGCGAACACAGGAAAGCGACGGCCGCCGCGACTTCCTCCGGCTTGGCCAGCCGCTTGATGATCGAGCTGGGCCGTGCCCGGTCGATGAAGCCACGCTCCACCTTCGGATCGTCGAGCGACTGACCTCTCGCCTTGAACATGGCATCGACGCCATCGGTGCGGGTCGGGCCCGGCAGCACCGCATTGACGGTGACGCCGCTCGCAGCCAGCGCCTGGGCGAAGCCCCGCGTCAGCGCAAGGTCGGCGGATTTGGAGAAACCGTAATGGATCATCTCGGTCGGAATCTGCACGCCGGATTCGGAGGAGATAAAGACGATCCGGCCAAATCCCTTGTCGCGCATGCGCGGCCCATAATGGCGCGTGAAACGCACTCCCGACATGACGTTCAGCGCGAACAGCCGCTGCCAGTCCTCGTCGGGAATCTCGAATGCGTCTTTGATCTCGTAAATCCCGGCATTGTTGACCAGGATGTCGACTTCACCCGCGGCCCTGATGACGGCGGCGACGCCTTCGGCCGTGGCGACGTCGCCCGGCTGCCGGCACGAGCCGCGCTTTGGGTTGCGCCGCGCGGATCGCCGCGATCGCATCGGCGACATCGGCTGCCTTGCGCCCGTTGATCGCGACCTCGGCGCCGTTCTGCGCGAGCGTCACGGCGATGGCGCGGCCGATGCCCTTGGTCGAGCCGGTGACCAGCGCCCGGAGGCCGGAAAGATCGACATGCATGAAGCCTTCCCCCTAGATGTCTTGCCCGCCAAGAAATGTCTTGCCGCTAAGAGACGAGATCGTGAAATTCCGGATGCTTGGCCAGATAGGCGCGCACGAAACAGCAGCGGGCGACGACTTTCAGCCCTAGCGTGCGCACCATCTCGAGCGCACTCTCGATGAGCCGCGAGGCGACGCCGGCCCCGCGCGCATGTAGCGGCACTTCCGTATGCGTGAAGGTGATGACGCCGTCGCCGACGGTATAGTTCGCGACCGCGATGCCGCCATCGACGTCAAGCTCGAAGCGGGAGAGGGCGGAATTGTTGCGGACACCTGCGGACATGATCACTATGTGGGGTGGGTCGAGCGAAATGAAACCCGCCGACCGCACGCGGCGGACGTGGCGCACTTGAAAGGTTCGCTGCGCTCAACCCATCATGCAAACGGCGCGCCGCGCGATGAAGATCGCCACCTTCAACATCAATAATATCAATAAGCGCCTGGCGAATCTCCTGGCCTGGTTGCGGACGGCCAAGCCCGACATCGTCTGCTTGCAGGAACTCAAAGCGGCGGACCGTGAATTTCCCCAGGCAGCGATCGAGAAAGCGGGCTATGGCGCGGTCTGGCGCGGGCAGAAATCGTGGAACGGCGTCGCCATTCTGGCGCGCGGTAGCGAGCCGATCGTCACCCGCACCGATCTGCCCGGCGACGCCGAGGACGCGCAAGCCCGCTACATCGAGGCCGCCGTCAATGGCGTGCTGATCGCCTCGCTCTATGCGCCGAACGGCAACCCGCAGCCGGGGCCGAAATTCGCCTACAAGCTCGCGTGGACCGACCGGCTCCTCGCCCATGCCGCGGATCTGTTCGCGGCCGGCGTGCCCGTCGTGCTCGCCGGCGACTATAACGTCGTGCCGTCCGATCGCGACATCTACCCGACCAAATCCTACGACAAGGATGCGCTGCTCCAGCCGGAAACCCGCGCGCGCTTCGCGCAGCTTCTCGATCAAGGCTGGCGCGACGCCGTTCGCTCGCTGCATCCCGACGCGCCGATCTACACCTATTGGAGCTATCTGCGAAACCGCTGGCCGCGCGATGCCGGCCTGCGCATCGATCATCTGCTCTTGAGCAAACAGGCGGCGAAGCGGCTTCTCGCCGCCGGCGTCGATCGCGAGGTCCGCGGCAAGGAAAACGCCAGCGATCACGCGCCGGTTTGGATCGAGCTGCGCGACGGCACGTCCGCCGAGAAGCGGGCAGGGCGGGCCAGGACGCCAGGCACCGCGCCCAAGCGGTCGCCGCAGCGAAATCCGCGTGGGCTTCGCTCCGCTCAGCCCACCCTACACGCGAAACAGTCCAAGCCCGCGGTCAAGCCACCCGATCGGCCGCTGCTGGTGATCGACGGCGACTCCTTTGCGCACCGCGCCTATCACGCGCTGCCGAAGAACATCCGCCGGAACGGCGACCGCCCCGCGGGCGCGATCCTCGGCTTCGCCAATTTGCTGCTGCGTCTCTACCGCGAGGAAGAGCCGCGCGCCGTGCTGGTCGGTTGGGACACTTACGAAGCGCCGACCTATCGCCACGAGCAGTTTGCCGCGTACCAAAGCGGCCGCGAATTCGATGACGATCTGATCGAGCAACTCGCGATCATCCCGGACCTCGTCGCCGCCTGCGGCTTTGCCAACGCCAAAGGCGCGGGCTATGAGGCCGACGATTTCCTCGCGGCTGCGGCCACAGCCGAAGAGCGGCGCGGCGGCCGCGCGCTCGTCGCCAGCGGCGACCGCGACACCTTCCAGCTTGCCTCGGAGCACACCACGATCCTTTATCCGGTCCGCGGACAGGGGATGGCGCGCATCGGTCCGGCGGAAGTCCGCGCCCGTTACGGCGTCGATCCGGCGCAGGTGCCGGATTTCATCGCCTTGCGCGGCGATCCTTCCGACAAGCTGCCGGGCGCGCCGGGCGTCGGCGCCACCGGCGCGGCAACGCTCCTGCGCAAATACGGGAGCCTCGCCGCAATCCTCAAGGCCGGCCGCTTTGCCAAACAGGCCGAGGATTTGCGGCTCTTTCGCTCGATCGCCACGATGAACCGCAAGGCGCCGTTGCCGCGGCTTGCGGATCAAAGGCCGGACTGGGGCAGGGCGGCCGCTCTTGCGCGGGAGTGGCAGCTCAGGCAACTGGCCGACCGGCTCGACGAGCTGGCGCGCAGCCGCCCCTAGCTCGTCACCTCCAGCGCCATCGCCTTGAGCGCCGCCGCCATCGCCGCGACGGCCGCGGCGCTGTTATCGCCCAGGCCGTGGCGTTGCGCGAGCCAGTGCGGATCGTTGTAGCCGAGCCAGGCCTTGCCGCCGGCATCCTCCCACACCAGCGCCTTGAGCGGCAGGTCGATGCCGGCGGTTTGCTGGTCCTGCATCAGCACCGTGCCGCCCTTGGGATTGCCGAACAGCACCACTTCGGTCGGGCGCAACGACATTCCGGCCGCGGTCGCGTTGGCGGCGTGGTCGATGCGCGCGAACACCGTCATGTTGCGCGCGGCGAGCGCAGCGAGGAGGCGCTCCATTGTGTCACGGGCCGAATGCCGGCTGGGAAGCGTGATGAGGCCGTTGTCCGCCATGGCTCGAGAACTCCGCGTGGGGCTTCGCCGCGTTGGCCCACCGCGCAATGCGCCCGCTACGCCCGCTGTCTATGCGGATTCGACGCGTTGAACACGCAATTGACCGTGGGAGCGCCGACCTCGACCACCGTCACCGCGGCCGCGTGCGCGGTTGGCGGCGCGCAGAGCGCGGCGGCGGCGGCGAGAATGACCGAACCGGATTTCATGTCGCCCTCCCTGCGGGTCCGCGCCCGCGTAGCGCCAGTCTGCGCCCGCGAAGGTTGCAAGGCAAGGTTCGGCAGGCGGCAGGAATTGCCGCGTCCGGCGCGTTGCCTTCTTTCTTTCTTTTGTGTTGATCGCGATGCTGCTTTACTCGCGCACCTCGCCTTGTTCATGCCCCGCTGTTGCCCCGAACATGCCGCGCCGGCGCAAGTATTCGCTTACTCGTGTGACCCATTCTCCGCGCATCGCTTGATTGATTCTCTGTCGGGGGCTGACGGATGGAATACAAGCAATTCCTCATCACGACTTTCGAGCGGCAGCCCGGCAAATGGCGCTCCACCGTGCGACGGGCGAGCGGCAAGCCGCTGATGGCCACGGGCCGCACCAAGCTCGAGCAATTCATCACCGGCCTCGACTCGGCCACGGCCGACGCGGCGATGATGATGGCGATGGAAGCAATCGACGCCGGCTCGTTCTCGCGTCCGACGACGCGGAGCACGGAGAAATTCTGGCGCCGCGGCGGCGATATTCGCGATCCGTGCGCGGAGGAAACCGGCTGAGCTTTGCTTGCTCTCCGGGTTGAACCTCACCCGCGCGTGACATGCGCGGAGACAGCGAGCCATTTGCCGCCGCGCTTCGCCCATACGTCGGTATAACGCCCTTGCGCAACGCGACCCTCGGCCGTGGTGTAGGTGGTGCGGCCGTGGATAATGGCGACGTCGCCGAACATGCGGATCATCACCTGGTCCGCCTTGAGGCCCTTGATCGTCACCGGCTTTGCCGTCTGCGCCAGGAAGCCGGCGCGGTCCACCAGCGAGCCGTCCGGATTGCTGGCGTAGAACTCCCCGGCGAGGATTTCATCGAAGCGCTTCACGTCGCCGTTCTGCACGGAGTTGATGTAGTCGGTGTTGAGCGCCGAGAGCGCTTCATGATCGGTCATCGCTAAGCCTCTTTGCGGAAAGATGTAGCCCGGATTGAGCGAAAGCGAAATCCGGGGTGCCGCGGCGCGTGGAGAATCCGCGGGCGACGCCCCGCGCCGATAGCTTGCGCAATTTGCGATTGTTTATAACATTGGGCCTCAGGGGAGGGGTTGTCTTGCAGGTTTTTATTTCCTTCGCCTCCGAGCAAAGGGAGAGCGCGGAGCTTATCGCCGTGGCGCTGCGCGAGCGCGGCTATAAGGTCTTTTTCTCCAAGGACACCTTGCCGGCCGCGCAAAGCTACGATTTGCGCATCGAAAAGGCCGTCAAATCGTCCGATCTGTTCGTATTCTTGATCAGCCCGGAGTTGGTGACCAAGGGCAAGTACACCTTGACCGAACTTTCCTTCGCCCGCGACCAATGGACTAGCCCGAGCGGCCACGTCCTGCCGGTCATGATCGCGCCGACGGAAATCGGCAAGATCCCGGTTTACCTGCGTGCGGTCAGTATTTTCGAACCCGAGGGCAACGTCGCCGCAGATACGGCAGCGCAAGTCGACAAGATTTTGCAGAAAACCGGTCTGCGGGACATTGTCCGCATCGCCTTGGCCGGCGTTGGCACGGGCGCGCTGTCTTACGTCGTGATGATGTATTGGCCGACCGCGTTGCAAATTCCTTTCCCCATTTCGCTGGGTAAGTATGGCGGAGCCGGCGTTTCCAGCGTACCCGGCCTTCTTTTTGGAGCGCTCGTCGCGTTCTGTAACTGGAAGTTCGGAATTCGGGACAAATTGCATCTGGGCGTCATCGTCGCCTTCACGCTGATATCGTGGGTGTTGGCCGTCAACGTGACGCAGTTCACCTTTGACTACATAACCAAATATACGAAGTCGCCGCCGGCCGCTTCCAGCCAGGACGATACGGCGACCGCAAATGCGCCCGGCAACGCCGCCAGCGACGGCAACGCCGGCGGTGCCGAAGCCGGCGCACCTCCGCCTCCACCCCCGCCCGAGGCTGAAAGCCTGCCATTCATTCCGGGTCTCGTCGGCATGATCGGCGGATTGATCGGCGGCGTCGGCACGTTGCTTGGAGTCGCCATTGTCAATGTCAGGATGCGGCGGCCCGAAACGCTTCTTCCGATCGCGACCGTGGCGGTCTTGCTCGGGCTGATCTTGCAAGCCGCCTTCCTGTCAGAGCCGTATGGAACGATTGGTTACTTCCTTTTGTTTGTTTGCTGGCAATCGATGGTCGCAACGATGATCGTCCGCGCGCTATCGATGGCCACGGCGGAAGGCAAATGAACCGCGGGTGGCGGAGCGCCAGAGGGCCACGAATCGCGCGGGAATGTCCCGGATTTCGCTGCGCTCAATCCGGGCTACGCTCGCTTCGCTTTACGTAAACCGCAGCCGGATTCCGTCGAGCGGGATGCCGTGGAGCGCGGTGCTCCAGGTCTCGCCGGGCTTGACCGGCATGGCGCGCGTGAGCGTTCCGGTGGTCACGATCTCGCCGGCGGCGAGCGGCGGATTGATCGGGTCGTGCGCGAGAAGCCCGACCAGATGGCGGAGCGCGGCCAGGGGGCCGTCGAGGACATTGGCGGCATTGCCGCGATCGATATGGCGGCCGTCGCAGAGAAGGTCGATATCGAAGCGCGCGAGCTCCGCCTGCCATTCGCCGGCGCGCGGGGCGATCGGATGCCGCGGGCCGACCAGCAGCGCGCCATGCACGCCGTTGGCGGCGATGGTGTCGGCGGCGCCGAACTTCCACTGCGGATAGATCGACTGCACGATCTCGAACCCGTGCGCGACCCATTCGAGGCAGGCGAGCAGCGCCGCCTCGTCCATGCCGGCGGACGGCGCGGCGGCAAGCCCGAACACGATCTCCGGCTCGATGCGCGGCTCGGCGAAGCCGGAAAGCGGCAGCGCCGCGGTGCTGCCGAGATCGTGCACCGTGGAATTGTACACAAAGCCCCAGATCGGCGCGTAGACGCCGTATTCGGGCCAGATGGTGCGGTTGGTGAAGCCGATCTTGCGCCCGAGCGGCTTCTCGCCGCGCGCCTGGCGCATGGCATTGAGCGCGGCGCTGACGCGATAGGCGTCTTCGACCGTGAGCCCCGCCGGCCGCGCCGTGAACGGCGCAACCTGCCGCCCGGTGCCGAGCGTGGCGAAGATTTCCGCGGCGATGGCGGAGATGTCGGCGGACGCCGCGGCTGCGGTTGGCGCCGCTGAGGCGGGCGAGGCGTGTCATGGACGTTTTCCTCCCGGCGGGTTTGTCGGGTTTTCTTACGACGGCGGCGCGGGGCGAGAAAGGCCGGATGGGTCCCCAGTAGCCCGGATTGAGCGCAGCGAAATCCGGGATCGGCCGTGAGGCTGCAGCGCCGTTCCCGGGTTTCGCTGCGCTCAACCCGGGCTACACTTGCTGCATGGGTTTCGCTGCGCTCAGCCGCCCTACGTTGATCGGCGCGCGGCGCCGGCGTCGCAAGTAGATCGCGAGGCATTCCGCGTAGAGCAGCGCGATAGATGCGCCCGGCCACGAGTCGCGCTCCGATTTCCGAGCACTGCGGACGATGCGCGATACCTCGTCGCGACCGATGATCTTGACGATCTCGCTCGGCGCCGGCGTGCTGGCCCAACCTCGCCGTGTCGCAGCACGGAATAATCATCCAAGCGAAAGTGCTATGGAACCCGTGGTGTGAGGCCGTCAGAGCGCGCTACTCGCCGATTGTCGGACTTGACCAGCAATCCACAGGGGCAACGCCGAATGTTCGGCGGCTCTGCATTGGTATCGAGTGCGGCCGGTCTGTCAGGCGACGGAGCCGTCTTGGGCACTGTTGGTCAGCCAGCAAAGATTTTGCCAGTACCGGCGATCGTGCTGGATGCGGATTTATCATACCTATTTCTTTCGCGAATCTGCCAAGCGCAAGCCGCCATCTCTCGAGTTGCCAGCGTCCGGTCGTACTTCTAGCCTCAGTCCATCACAACTTCCGCATCGCTCGCAAACCTTCTTGCTGATTCGATTCGACCGCTTCAAACTCGGGCGAGGTGAACGCGGCGTGATAGCATCATCGCTGCTGATGATTGTTCGCGAACTCATTGCTGGGAGAAGTCCTAGCGCCAACTTGCTGAATTCCTCGGATCTTTGTCTATTGGCATCGTCGTCACGTCGGGTCCCGTTTGATCAAGAACACCCGCATCAATCCGCGATTGATTGCCAGTCCCGTCAAGCGTCGATTTGGTCCGACTCCTGCCGGACTGCGATAAGTTTTCCAACAATATCGCCGTTCAACTCCGGATCGACCAGCGGCCGTTGACGCACCAAATATACCTTCGTGGAGCAAAATCCAACGTTGTTCGAACACATGCCGTGTCATGTTCGCGATTAGGTTCTACGCGATTCGTATTGGCGCTGTCGGCAATTCTTTAATGCGCGTCAAAACGCCTTGATGCCAGTATTGGACGAACCCTAGAACTGTTCCTGCAGCTACCGACGCTGCGTGGGGTGAATCCTCATGGAATGTTCGACCGTAGAGATGGCAACTTCGCCGGATGCGATTGTTAGATATCGACCGAGAAATTGCGAAATCATGTCCAGTCGCCGATGGACGTCTCACTCCGCCGCCTCGACGCGCTTCTTGCGCTTGCCGCCGGCGTCGCCGCGCGCCAGCACCGGCTTGAGGAACGCCCCGGTGTAGCTGCGCTTCTCGCGCACGATGTCCTCGGGCGTGCCCGCGGCGACGATTTCGCCGCCGCCGTCGCCGCCTTCGGGGCCGAGGTCGATGATCCAGTCGGCGGTCTTCAGCACTTCGAGATTGTGCTCGATCACCACCACGGTGTTGCCGCTCTCGACCAGCTCGTGCAGCACCTCGAGGAGCTTGGCCACGTCGTGGAAATGCAGCCCGGTGGTCGGCTCGTCGAGGATGTAGAGCGTGCGGCCGGTGGCGCGCTTGCTCAGCTCCTTGGCGAGCTTGACCCGCTGCGCCTCGCCGCCGGAAAGCGTCGTCGCCTGCTGGCCGACATGGATGTAGTCGAGGCCGACGCGGCGCAGAAGCGTGAGCACGTCGCGCACCCGCGGCACCACCTTGAAGAAGTCGAGCGCCTCCTCGACGGTCATGTCGAGCACGTCGGCGATCGATTTGCCCTTGAACAGCACCTCGAGCGTCTCGCGGTTGTAGCGCTTGCCCTTGCAGACGTCGCAGGTGACGTAGACGTCGGGCAGAAAGTGCATCTCGATCTTGATCACGCCGTCGCCCTGGCAGGCCTCGCAGCGGCCGCCCTTGACGTTGAACGAGAAGCGGCCGGGCTCGTAGCCGCGCGCCTTGCTCTCCGGCAGCCCGGCGAACCATTCGCGGATCGGCGTGAACGCGCCGGTATAGGTCGCGGGGTTTGAGCGCGGCGTCCGCCCGATCGGCGACTGGTCGATGTCGATCACCTTGTCGAGGTGCTCGAGGCCTTCGAGCCGGTCGAACGGGGCAGGGGCCTCGCTCGCGCCGTTGAGCCTTCGCGCCAGCGCCTTGTAGAGCGTGTCGACGAGCAGCGTCGACTTGCCGCCGCCGGAGACGCCGGTGACGCAGGTGAAGAGACCGAGCGGGATCTCGACGGTGACGTTCTTCAGATTGTTGCCGCGCGCGCCGACGAGCCGCAGCACGCGGCTGCGCGTTGCGCGGCCGCCGCTCGGGCACGGCGATCTCGCGCGCGCCGGTGAGATACTGGCCGGTGAGCGAGTGCGGATTGGCCATCACGTCGGCGGGCGTGCCCTGGGCGACGATCACGCCGCCATGCACGCCGGCGCCGGGGCCGACATCGACCACGTAGTCGGCGGAGCGGATCGCGTCCTCGTCGTGCTCGACCACGATCACGGTGTTGCCGAGGTCGCGCAGCCGTTTCAGCGTCTCCAGGAGCCGCGCATTGTCGCGCTGGTGCAGGCCGATCGAGGGCTCGTCGAGCACGTAAAGGACGCCGGTGAGGCCGGAGCCGATCTGCGAGGCGAGCCGGATGCGCTGGCTCTCGCCGCCGGAAAGCGTGCCGGAGGAACGCGCGAGCGTGAGATATTCGAGGCCGACATCGACCAGGAATTTGAGCCGCGCGCGGATCTCCTTGAGGATGCGCCCGGCGATCTCGTTCTGCTTGGCGGTGAGAAGCGGCGGCAGCTCGCCGAACCAGCGCGCCGCGGCCTTGACCGACATCTCCGAGATTTCGCCGATATGCGCGCCGCCGACCTTCACGCACAGCGCCTCGGGCTTGAGGCGATAGCCGTTGCAGGCCGCGCAGGGAACGTCGGTGAAATAGCGGGCGATCTCCTCGCGCGCCCAGTCGCTGTCGGTCTCGCGGAAGCGCCGCTCGAGATTGGTGATCACGCCTTCGAACGGCCGCTTGGTGTCATAGGCGCGCATGCCGTCGTCGTAGGAGAAGCGGATGTCGGTCTCGCCGGAGCCGTAAAGGATCGCCTCCTGCGTCTTCTTCGGCAGGTCCTTCCATTTGCTGTCGAGGGTGAATTTGTAGTGCTTGCCGAGCGCCAGCAGCGTCTGCACGTAATAGGGCGAGCTCGACTTCGCCCACGGCGCGATCGCGCCCTTGCGCAGCGTGCGCTCCTTGTCGGGAACGACCAGGTCGGCGTCGATGTGCTGCTCGACGCCGAGCCCGCCGCATTTCGGGCAGGCGCCGAACGGGTTGTTGAACGAAAACAGCCGCGGCTCGATCTCGGGGATGGTGAAGCCGGAAACCGGGCAGGCGAATTTTTCCGAGAACACGAGCCGGTTGGCGTCGGACGCCGCCGCCGTCGCCAGCTTGGTCTTCTTTGCACCCTCCCCTGCAAGGGGAGGGTCGGCGCGCAGCGCCGGGGCGGGGTCCGTCTCGGCAGACTGACCCCCACCCGAACGCTTCGCGTTCGTCCTCCCCCTTTCAGGGGGAGGTGAAGAGGAGGAGTCGTCGGCGAACTCCGCGACCGCCAGCCCGTCGGCGAGCTTGAGCGCCTGCTCGAGCGAATCGGCGAGCCGCGTGGCGATGTCCGGCCGCACCACGATGCGGTCGACCACCACGTCGATGTCGTGGGTGAACTTCTTGTCGAGCGCCGGCACCTCGGCGATCTCGTAGAATTTGCCGTCGATCTTGACCCGCTGGTAGCCCTTGCGCAAAAAGTCGGCGAGCTCCTTGCGGTACTCGCCCTTGCGGCCGCGCACCACCGGCGCGAGCAGATAAAGCCGCGTGCCCTCGGGCAAAGCGAGGATGCGGTCGACCATCTGCGAGACGGTCTGGCTCTCGATCGGCAGCCCGGTCGCCGGCGAATAGGGCACGCCGACGCGCGCCCACAGAAGCCGCATGTAGTCGTGGATCTCGGTGACCGTGCCGACGGTCGAGCGCGGATTGCGCGAGGTGGTCTTCTGCTCGATGGAGATGGCGGGCGAGAGGCCGTCGATCTGGTCGACGTCCGGCTTCTGCATCATCTCCAGGAACTGGCGCGCATAGGCCGAGAGGCTCTCGACGTAGCGGCGCTGGCCCTCGGCATAGATGGTGTCGAAGGCGAGCGAGGATTTGCCCGAGCCGGACAGCCCGGTGAACACCACCAGGGCGTCGCGCGGAATGTCGAGATCGACATTCTTGAGGTTGTGCTCGCGCGCGCCGCGGATCGCGATCACGCGATGGTCGCGGCGGCCAGGGGTCTTCTCCGAGCTGTCGAACAGGTCGTTCATGCGTTCATCCGCTCGTCCCCGCGCAAGCGGGGACCCAGAAACCTGGATGCACCTCTCCCGAAGCAATCTGGATTCCCGCTTTGGCGGGAATGAGCGGAAAGGAACCGCCAACTGCCCTCAGGATGCATCGAACATAGTGAGAACGCCGCCCCTTTGCCAGTCCGCGTGCGGCGTAATCCCGGTAAAGATGGGGAAAGCATGCGAACCGGCAAACGGCCCGCGCTGCCGGCATTTTCACCCGGTCCGATTCGCGGTGCTATAAGGGCCGCCCTTTCATTGCGGCAAACGCTCGCTGGCGGGACCATGCGGTTTCTCTGTGTCGTCGGAACGCGGCCCGAGGCGATCAAAATGGCTCCGGTCATCCTCGAGCTGGCGCGGCATTCGCAGGTGACGACGCTGTGCTCGGGCCAGCACACCAAGCTCGCGCTCGAACCGCTCGCCTGGTTCGGCATCGCGCCCGACGACCGCATCGCGCTCCCCTCGAAATCGCGGACGCTGGCGATGCTCACCGGCGCGATGATGGCGCCGATGGAGCGCATGATCGCCAAGCACACGCCCGACGTGGTCGTCGCCCAGGGCGATACCACGACCGTGCTGGTCGCGGCGCTGGCGGCGTTCTACGCCGGCATTCCGTTCGCGCATGTCGAGGCCGGGCTGCGCAGCGGCAATCTGCGCGCGCCGTTTCCCGAGGAGTTCAATCGCGTCGCCGCCGACCGGCTGGCGCGCTGGCACTTCTGCCCGACGCGGCGCGCGCTCGATAATCTGCGCGGGGAGGGGATCGAGCCGTCCCGGCTCTACGTCACCGGCAATACCGGCATCGATGCGCTGCGGCTCACCGTCGAGCGGGTCGCGCCGGCAGGCCGCGGCACCGGCGGCCCGCTGCGGCGCATCCTGCTCACGGCGCACCGGCGAGAGAACCAGGGCCCGCGCATGGAGTCGATCTGCCGCGCGGTCGTTGCGCTGGTGAAGGAGTTCGCCGACATTGAATTCATTGTTCCGGTGCACCCGAGCCCGGCAGTGCGCGAGACCTTCGAGCGGCTGCGCGGCTTGCACGGCCGGGTGCGGCTGCTGCCGCCGCTGAGCTACCAGGACCTCGTCGCCGAGATGGCGCAGGCGCATCTCATCCTCACGGATTCGGGCGGCATCCAGGAAGAGGCGCCGTTCCTCAAGAAGCCGGTCCTGGTTCTGCGCCACCTGACCGAGCGCCCGGAGGCGGCCGAGCTCGGCCTGGCGCGGCTCATCGGCACCGACACCGCCGCAATCGTCGGCGCGGCGCGCGAGCTGCTCACCGATCAGAGCGCTGTACGCCAAAATGGCCGCCGGCGGCACGCCCTATGGGGACGGCTACGCGGCCGAGCGCATTGCCGCGGCGTTCGGGCTGCGCCAACAGCCGGCGAGCGCCGTCGGATGAAGAGGCGCGGCTCCGTCCTGTTGTTCTCGCTGGTAAAGGCGGCGATCACCATCACGCTGATCGTCATCATCGCGGCCAAGATCGACTTTTCCGTTCTGGCGCGGCACCTCGGCGGCGCCGGCACCGTCTACCTCATCCTCGGCGCGCTCCTTCTCGCCGCCAATGTCCCGCTGGTCGCGTTGCGCTGGTGGCTCCTCCTGCGCCGGCTCGATGTCGACGAGCATATCGCTCGGCTACGCCGTTGCCGTCACCTTCGCCTCGGTCTTCGTCGGCCAGGCGACGCCCGGACCGATCGGCGCCGACGCCGCGCGCGGGTGGCTCTGCTACCGGCGCGGCGTCGCATTGCGCGTGGCGGTCATGTCGCTGGTGACCGACCGCCTGCTCGGGCTGCTCGGACTGGTCGCGGTTGCCGGCACCGTGTGGCTCTGGCAATTCGACGCCGTCGATCAGAATCTCGGACGTCAGATCGCCATCCTCGGCGCCATCATCGTCGCCGCAGCGGCGATCGCGCTTTGGCTTCTGCCGGCGCTGACCGGCCTTCTCGCGCGACGCTGGCAACGCTGGCGCGCCTTGCAGGAGGTCCCGGCGATTTTCCGTTTCACCGCACTGTCGGGCGCCGGCGCGGCGGGGATGGCGCTGAGCTGTCTCGTCATCACCCTCACCATCAATGCCGTGATCCTGTTCGCCCACGGCTTCGGCGTGACGCTTGCGCCCGCGGCGGCCTATCTGGTCGTGCCGGTCGCCGTCCTCTCCTCGTCCTTGCCGATCTCGATCGGCGGCTGGGGCGTGCGCGAGGCGAGCCTCTCCTATGGCCTGACGCTGTTCGGCGTGGCGTCCAATGACGCCGCGCTGCTCGGGCTTGCGCTCGGCATCGGGCTTCTGCTCGCGTCGCTGCCGGGCGGCATCGTCATGCTGCTCCTCGGTCCGTCGGTGCGCCCGCCGCTGGGCGGCGCCGAGAGCGGGCTGCTCGACGGCGCGCATGCCAACCGAAGCTGATGCCGCGCCGATGGCAGCAACCCGCCGGGTCCTGATCGGTCTTCCCGCCTACAATGAGGAGATCGCGCTGCCGCGGCTGCTCGCGCGCATCGCGCCGCTCGCCAAATCCTCCGCCGAGCCGATCACCGTCGTCCTCTACAATGACGGCAGCACCGACGCGACGGTGCGCATCGCCCGCGAATGGCAATCGCGGCTGCCGCTGGTGATCCTCGACGGTGTGGTCAACAAGGGGCTCGGCGCCGGGCTGCGCGCGCTGGTCGAGTATGCGGTCGCGCAAGGCGACGATGACGACGTTCTCGTCGTCATGGATTGCGACGACACCCACGATCCGGCGCAGATCGGCGACATGCTGGGCAAGCTCGCGGCAGGCGCCGATGTGGCGATCGGATCGCGCTATGTGCGCGGCGCCACGGTGCGCGGCGTACCGGCGTTCCGCCGCCTGACCGCGCTCGGCGCGGCGGGCCTGTTCAAGTCCGTCCATCCCGTGCGCGGGGTGTGGGACTATACTTGCGGCTATCGCGCCTATCGGATTGCGGCGTTGAAGCAGGCGGCGGCGAAATACGGCGAGGCATTGATCGCGGAGCGCGGCTTTGCCTGCATGGTCGAGCTGCTGTTGAAGCTCAACGCGCTCGGCGTGCGTTTTGCGGAAATTCCGCTGCGGCTGCGCTACGATCTCAAGCCGACCGCCACCAAGATGGGCGTCGGCAGCAATATGCGGCGGCTCCTGCTGCTGCTGGTGCGCTGGCGATGGCGCGGCTTCGACGGAGCTTGATCTGCCCGGATGACCCAATTTCTTCGGCGCTACTGGCCGTGGCTCGTCGTTCTCATCGCCGCGGTCGCCTATTATCCGCGCTTCATCGGGGACCCGGCCGGCATGGTCGACTATCCCCCGGCCGCACGCTGCTTGCTCGACAATGCCGTGCTGCAGAAGTGCGCCGTACCGTTCACCTATCCGCCGTTCTTTGCCTTGGTCATGATTCCGTTCGCGCCGATGCCGCTGTGGCTGCGCGATCTCGTCTGGTACCTGGTCACGCTGGCGGCAGCGATCGGCTCGTTCGCGCTGGCGGAGAGGATTGCCTGCCGCGCCGTCGCGGTGCCGCTGACCCCGAGAGAGCTTGGATGGCTGCGGCTTCTCGCGCTCGTTCTGAGCCTGAAGGTCATTCTTGCGGTGTTCGAAACCCAGGCCTACGACGCGCTCGTCCTGGTGTTCGTTCTGCTCGGCCTTGCCGCGCTGATGGCCGGCCGTGAGCTTTGCGGCGGGGCAGGTCTCGCCGTCGGGGCTGCGCTCAAGGCGACGCCGCTGATCTTTCTGCCGTACCTCATCTGGAAACGTCACTTCGCCGCCGCGGCTGCCTTCGCCGCCGTCTTCCTCATCGCCTCATACCTGCCGGACATGCTGTTCACGCCGGTCGGCGGCGCGCACGGCTATTTCAATACCTGGCTGCACGAGGTGGCCGGCGCTTCGTTCGGCATCGATCCAGGCAGCGCCAAATTCGTGTTCTGGCGCGGCGCCAATGTGTCTCAACCACTCGCTGCGCGGCGCGGTGTCGCTCAACATCGACGAGACTACCCAGCACGCGCTGCATCACGCGGTACTCTACGCCGTCGACGGAGCTTTCGTCGTCGTGGTCGCCACGCTTATCGCGCTCTCTCCGCGCGGCAAGCCGGCGATCGCGATCGACGGCTCGCTCCTTCTCATCAGCATGCTGATGCTGACGCCGATGACCAGCCGCTCGCACTACATCATGCTGATCCTGCCCTACATGACGCTGGTGGCGCTCCTCTTTCGCGACGACCGGACCGCGAAGCTGGGCCGCATCGTGCTGGCGTTGAGCTTCGTCCTGATCACGCTGACGTCGAACGACGTCGTCGGCCGCACCGTGACCGGATGGGCTTACAGCCACAGCTTCTTGGTGCTGGGCACGCTGGTGCTGCTGATCTATTTCGCCGCGGTGGTGATCAGACGATACCGCGACGAGCGAGCAGGCGCGGCAAAGGCCGCATCACCTGCAAGGCCGCAGGCCACCTCACCATCGGGATGAGATTGTCGCCGGCAAACAAAAGCCCCGGGTAGAGGCCCGGGGCTTTGTGTCTGTTCGCCGGCGACTTGGATGGTCGTTACCAGCCGAATTTGTAGTTGATGCCAGCGCGGACGATGTTCTGGGTAAGAGTTCACGGAGCCGGCACCGGCGGTAGCGGCGAAGGCCGCAACCGGCCGCGGTACAGCCAAGGTTGCCGAGATCGACGTAAAGATATTCGACCTTCGCCGTCCAGTTCGGCAGGAAGGCCCATTCGACGCCGGCGCCGGCTGTCCAGCCGGTCTGGGTTGCGCTGTCGAAGGGCCGCCGATCCCGCGCGGCTTGAACGTTGCCGAAAGCGGCGCCGCCCGTTCCGTAGAACAAAACGCGGTCCCAGGCCCAGCCGGCGCGGCCACGAACGGTGGCCAGCCAGGTTCTCCTGGTTTCGTACAACCAGCGCCAAGGCACGACTGATATTTTTGCCGTCAGATTGTTCCAGTCGCCATCGCCCTCTAGGCCGATCACGAAGGCGCCGATCTGATAGTTGCCGCCCAGCGTGCCGCCGATCAAGAAGCCATTTGGAGTTTACGCCGCCGCCATTGAATTGATCAGTTGCAGTGCCCCACGACCCGCCGCCGTTGATACCGAGATAGATGCCGGTCCAGCTGAACAGCGGCGGGGGAGGAATGTACGCGGCCGGCGCCCGCGGCGGCGGTGCGGCGGCAGGTGGAAGATCGGCGGCCAAAACCTGACCCCCGGCGGCTGCGAGCGCTACTGCTCCAGCAATCAAAATCCGCTTCATGTAACTCTCCCCGAATGACCCCATGCGCAACCTCGACGTTGCGCGACGTATTCGCCCCCACTGCCTCCCACACAACTAACCAATGAGGCCTAATAAAGGTGTATCCGAAACACCACAACGAGCAACAAACTGTATGTCACAAGTGCCCAAAAAAGGTCGCAATGACGGGCGGATCGAAAGGGATCGCGCGGAATTCTCGCTCAGATTCAGAGCCGAGGCCGGTTGGCGGCTGCGCGCCTCTTTTCGCCGCACGGCAGTGGACAGTTTGCCGCAGAGTTAATGAGCTATTGCATTTTCGGTGAGAACAAACTAAGAACATAGGTTGATCGACCTTCGGCCCGGCGCGGCTCAAGTACGCGTGTGGATAACGCCGATCGCGGGTCGATCGCCCTTGCGGGGGGCAGGTGCGGCACTAGGTTGGAGGCGGCGGACGGCACGGGAACGAACGGAGCGAGTTATGGCGGGAAGCGTGAACAAGGTGATTCTGATCGGCAATCTCGGCGCCGATCCCGAAATCCGTCGCACCCAGGATGGGCGGCCGGTGGCGAATCTGCGCCTGGCGACGTCGGACTCGTGGCGCGACAAGGCGACCGGCGAGCGCAAGGAAAAAACCGAATGGCACCGCGTCGTCATCTTCAATGAAAATCTCTGCCGCATCGCCGAGCAATATCTGAAAAAGGGCTCCAAGGTTTACCTCGAGGGCGCGCTGCAGACGCGCAAATGGCAGGACCAGTCGGGCCAGGACCGCTACTCGACCGAAGTGGTGCTGCAGGGCTTTCGCGGCGAGCTCACGCTCCTCGACCGCGCCGGCGGCGCAGGCGGTGCCGGCGGCGGCGATTTCGGCGAGGAAGCGGGTGGCGAATTCGGCTCGCCCGGGCCGACGCGCAAGGTCGCGGCCTCCGCCTCCGCCGGAGCCGGTGCGGGCGGGCGCAACGGCAGCCCGCGCGGCGACATGGACGACGAGATTCCGTTCTGAGGGCGTCATTCCGGGGCCGAGCCAACGGGTCCGGCCCGAAGTGGCCGGCCCGATGACAGGCTCCGCGAGGAGCCCGGAATCGATAATCAGATAAGTTGCGGGTCGGACGCTGTAATAAACGCTTCAAGCACAGGGGTTATGGATTCCGGGCTCGCGCTTCCCGCGCCCCGGAATGACGCCGAGTGTTAAGGACCGATGACCCTCGCTCCGTTATTGCACGCGACCCCGGCAATCCAGCTCCACGCATTCGCGGCGATGGCGGCGTTCGTGCTCGGCATCGTGCAGTTCAGTGCGCCCAAGGGCACGATCCCGCATCGCACGATCGGCTGGATCTGGGTGGTGCTGATGCTCACGGTCAGCATCAGTGCGTTCTGGATTCATCAGCTCCGGCTCTGGGGCCCGTGGAGCCCGATCCACCTGCTGGCGATTTTCACGTTGATCACGCTGCCGATCGCGGTGCTCAACGCCCACCGCCACCGGGTACCGCAGCATCGGATGGCGATGATTTTCATCTTCGTCGGTGCGCTCCTCGTCGCCGGCCTGTTCACGCTCGTGCCCGGCCGCATCATGCACGCGGTCGTATTCGGCTCGTGACGCCGCGCGGGTCTTAAGCGCATTTTTCGCTTGGTCGCGTTTTTACAGAGAATGCAGCGACAATTTGAGTCACCGGATTAGGCTGGCATGCAATTGCCGCCGCTACGCTCCCGACTGAAAGCGCCTGCCGACAATCGCGGAAGCCAAGCCGCCACCTGGAGTGCTGCATCATGAGTTCGCTCGATCTTGAGGAAAGACGCCGCGACCCGCGCCAGGGCCCCGGGCGGCTCGCCACCATGAAACTCGGGATCGGCATTGCGCCGCGTTATGTCCTGATCACCAATACTTCGATCGAGGGCGTTCGGCTGCAGCTCAACGGCATCGACGTGATCGATGAATTCGTGCTGCTCTTCCACGGCGGCGGCGGGCCGGCGCGGGACGGCACCTACAAAGTCGTCTGGCGGCAGGGTCGCGACGTCGGCGCCAAATTTGTAAGCGCCGTCACCGAGAATACGTGACGTTCCGCAAATTCAGCAGGCCGATTTTCATCAACGATGCTCAGCCGGCGAGCGCGAGCGTCTCACGGTCCTGCTCGGCAAGCGCCGAGAGCGCCGGCCCGGCCAGCACGTAAGTGAGGCATTGCGGCACCGGCTGGAAGCCGTTGCGCAGATAAAAGCCTTGCGCCGGGTTGTCGGCGCGCACCGTCAGCTCGACGATCGGGCTGCCGAGATCGCGCGCGAGCGCGGCGACGCGCGCGGTCAGCGCCCGGGCAATGCCGTGCTGCCGGTAGGCCGGCTCGACGATGAGGTCCTGCAGAAAGACCACCGGCCCGTTCCAGCCGGTGATGGTGCGTTGGCTGCACGTGGCCATGCCGAGGATGCGGCCGCTGTCGTCGGCTTCGGCGACGAACGCAATGAAGCCCGCGCCCGGACCGAAACCGTCGCGCAGCCAATCGGCCTCGTTGGCGCGCACCGCGTGCAGCGAATCCTCGCCCTCGGCCAACATCCGCTTGAGCCGCATCAGCGCCGCGATGTCCACCGGCTGCGCCGCGCGCACCCGAAACGAAACCGGTGCCGTGTCCGTCTCAGCCATTCTCGGCGCGCTTACGCGGTCACGTCGAGCTTGCTGCCGACCTTGCCGGTCGAGCTCGGCGCGGTCGCAACGCTCGATCCCTGGACGTCGATGTCGCTCAGCGAGGAGGATGGTGGCCGCCGCGTTTGTGGTGGCCGAGCGCATGCGCCGCTTGATGGCTCGCTGGCGGTGGGGCCGCCGTGGAAACTCCGGAAATGGCCATGAAAGCCGTGCTCCAGCGGTGACGATCAAAAGGAAATCACCCACAACATCATGAGCTTTTATGGTTAATGAAACTTTAGCGTCGAATGAGCGGACGCCTGTGCCGCTTCATCCGGCGAGAATGGCGCGAATGCCGTCGACCACGAATTGCACCGCGAGCGCGGCGAGCAGCACGCCAAGCAGGCGCGAGAGGACGATGTTGCCGGTGATGCCGAGCAGCCGGCTGATCCGCCGCGGCGGAAACAAACGCGACAAAGCACGCAATCGCGACCAAGACCACGACTGCAATGAGCGAACCAGTGAGCAGCATATTTCCATCGGCGCGTCCGGCGAGCAGCACGGTCGCGGTGATGGCGCCGGGGCCGGCCATCAACGGAATCGCCAGCGGGAAGGCGGCGACGTTGCGCGTGCGCTCTTCGACCGCTTCCTCCGCCACCTCGCCTTCGCGGCGCAAGCGCACGCCGAACACCATCTCGGAGGCGATCGAGAACAGCAGCAGGCCGCCGGCGATGCGGAACGCCGAGAGCGAGATCCCGAGCGTGCGGAACAGCCAGTCGCCGAGCAGCGCCGCCCCGATGAGGATCGCACCGCCGATCATGCTGGCGCGCAAAGCGACGCTGCGGCGCGCAGCCGCCGGCAGTCCCTCGGTGACCAGCAGAAAGGCCGGCACCAGGCCGACCGGATCGACGACGACGAACAGCGTCAGCAGCGCAGAAATGGCAAAGTCGAGCGGCATGGCCGGGATTGTGCCAGCATCGCGCGCCGCCGTCTTGTGCGGGCGCGAAAAAGGTTCGAAAAGTAGCGCAGCCGCGCGGCAAAACAGGACGGCATCGGGGAGGGGACTGGGATGCAAGCCGATGGGGCTGTCACCGTCGCGGCGCGGCTCGACCGCCTGCCGCCGTCACGCCACACGCGCAAACTGATCACCTTCCTTTCGTTCGGCGGCTGGTTCGAGTTCTACGATCTCTTCTTCACGGCCTACGTCGCGCTGGGCATGTTCAAAGCCGGACTGTTCAAGCCGACCACGCAGGGCCTGTTCGATCTGCAAGGCTTCGCCAGCTTCGTCGCCGCGCTGTTCGCCGGGATGTTCGTCGGCACGCTCGCTTTCAGCTGGCTCTCCGACCGCTTCGGCCGCCGCTCGATCTTCACCTTCGCGCTCCTTTGGTATTCCGCCGGCGCGCTGATCATGGCGTTCCAGACCACGCCGCAGACCATCGATCTATGGCGGTTCATTGCCAGCATCGGGCTCGGCGTCGAGCTGGTGAACATCGACGCGTACCTGTCGGAGCTGGTGCCCAAGGAGCAGCGCGGCCCCGCCTTCGCCTACAACCAGTGCATCATGTACACGGTCGTTCCTTTCGTGGCGTTCCTCGCCTGGCAATTGGTGCCGCGAACGATCCTCGGCCTCGACGGCTGGCGCTGGGTGGTGATCATCGGCTCGAGTGGCGCGCTGGTGGTCTGGTGGATCCGAAGGAGCCTGCCGGAATCGCCGCGCTGGCTCGCGCAGCATGGCCGTATCGCGGAAGCCGAACGCATCGTCGAGGACTTCGAACGCCATGTCCGTGCCGAGACCGGCGCGGATTTGCCGCCGCCGCAACTTGTCGCCGGGGAAGCCGAGCACAAGGCCGGCGCCTGGATGGAAATGTGGAGCCCGGCCTACCGCGGCCGCACCATCATGCTGGTGATCTTCAACCTGTTCCAGACGATCGGCTATTACGGCTTTTCCAGCTGGGTGGCCGCACTTCTGGTCTCGCAAGGGATCGAGGTCACGAAGTCGCTCGGCTACACCTTCATCATCGCCGTTGCGGCGCCGATCGGGCCGCTGGTCGGCGTCTATTTCGCCGACCGGTTCGAGCGCAAATGGCAGATCGCCTGGGCGGCGATTGGCATCGCCGGCTTTGGGCTCCTCTTCGCACAGCAGACCACCGCGCCGGGCGTGATCGTGTGCGGGCTGTTGATCACGCTCAGCGCCAATTGGCTTTCGTTCTCGTTCCACGCCTACCAGGCCGAGCTCTATCCGACCCGCATTCGCGCCCAGGCCGTCGGCTTCGTCTATTCGTGGAGCCGGTTTTCCGCGATCTTCTCCGGCTTCCTCATCGCCTTCTTCCTCGGCCGCTACGGCACCATCGGCGTGTTCGCCTTCATCGCCGGCGCGATGCTGGTGGTGTTCGTCGTCATCGGCTTCTTCGGCCCGCCGGTCACCAAGCGGCGCCTGGAAGCCATCGCGGCCTGACGCTAAGCGGCGGAAAACAGCGCGAGAAGCGTGGCCAAACACCAGCCGAAATTGGTCCGCACCGCCGAAGAAACGGACCTCGTTTTCTACCGATTATCGCCGCCCGGAGGGCGCCCGCTTTGGGTTCCCAATTCCGGCCTCAAAGTCATTGAAAATCCAAGCAAAATTCATACATGGCGGGTAGCCGGCACGGGTGGCTTTGCGCCTCCCGATCGGCTATGAAAATCGCACAGATTCGCGCCAGGATTCTTTGCCCTTGTCAGACCAGGACGACCTCCCGCCGACCGATAGCGGCCCTTCCGATATTCGCCCCGTCTCGATCACGGAGGAAATGAAGAAGAGCTACCTCGATTACGCCATGAGCGTAATCGTGGCGCGCGCTCTGCCCGACGCGCGCGACGGGCTCAAGCCGGTGCATCGGCGCATCCTCTTCTCGATGCACGAGAATGGCTACGAGTGGAACAAGCCATACCGCAAGGCGGCGCGCGTCGTCGGCGACGTTATCGGCAAATATCATCCGCACGGCGATCAGGCGGTCTATGACGCCTTGGTACGCATGGCGCAGGATTTCTCCATGCGCCTGCCGCTGATCGATGGCCAGGGCAATTTCGGCTCGGTCGACGGCGACGCGCCGGCGGCGATGCGTTACACCGAGGTGCGTCTCGAACGCGTGGCCGGCGCGCTGGTCGAGGACCTCGACAAGGACACGGTCGATTTCCAAGCCAACTACGACAATTCCGAGCGCGAGCCGGTGGTGCTGCCGGCGCGTTTTCCCAATCTCCTGGTCAACGGCGCCGGCGGCATCGCCGTCGGTATGGCGACCAACATCCCGCCGCACAATCTCGGCGAGGTGATCGATGCCTGCGTGGCGCTGATCGACGATCCGAGCCTCTCGATCGAAGACCTGATCGGCATCGTGCCCGGTCCCGATTTCCCGACCGGCGGAATTATTCTCGGCCGCCAAGGCATCCGTGCCGCCTATCATCTCGGCCGCGGCTCGATCGTGATGCGCGGCAAGGTCGAATTCGAGACCCTCCGCGGTGACCGCGAGGCGATCGTCGTCTCCGAGATTCCCTACCAGGTGAACAAGGCGCACATGGTCGAGCGCATCGGCGAATTGGTGCGCGAGAAGAAGATCGAAGGAATCGCGGCGCTGCGCGATGAATCCGACCGCGACGGCTACCGCGTCGTGGTCGAGCTGCGGCGCGATGCGGTGCCGGACGTGGTGCTCAACCAGCTCTACCGCTTCACCGCGCTGCAATCCTCGTTCGGCGCCAACATGGTGGCGCTCGACGGCGGCCGGCCGCTGGTGATGAACCTCAAGGATCTTATCAGCTCCTTCATCGCCTTCCGCGAGGAGGTGGTGTACCGGCGCACCAAGCACCTCCTCGGCCAGGCGCGCGATCGCGCCCACGTGCTGGTCGGTCTCGCCATCGCCGTCGCCAATATCGACGAGATGATCAAGCTGATCCGCGGCTCGAAGGACGCCAACGAGGCGCGCGAACAATTAATGGAACGCGACTGGGCGGCGAAGGACGTCGCCGCCATGGTCACGCTGATCGACGATCCGCGCCATCGCGTTTCCGAGGCCGGCACGACCAAGCTCTCGGCCGAGCAGGCCAAGGCGATCCTCGATCTGCGGCTGCAGCGGCTCACCGCGCTCGGCCGCGACGAGATCAAGGCCGAGCTCGACAAGCTCGCCGGCGAGATCGCCGATTATCTCGACATCCTGCGCTCGCGCGCGCGCATCCAGACGATCGTCAAGGACGAGCTCGCCGCCATCAAGCGCGACTTCGCCACGCCGCGCCGCACCGTGATCCTCGATCAGGAAGGCGAGATGGAAGACGAGGACCTGATCCAGCGCGAGGACATGGTCGTGACCGTCTCGCACGCCGGTTACGTCAAGCGCGTGCCGCTCTCGACCTACCGCGCGCAACGGCGCGGTGGCAAAGGCCGCGCCGGCATGCAGACGCGCGAGGAGGATTTCGTCACCCGCCTCTTCGTCGCCTCGACGCACACGCCCGTCCTGTTCTTCTCCTCGCGCGGGCAGGTCTACAAGGAGAAGGTCTGGCGGCTGCCGCTGGCGGCGCCGCAGGCGCGCGGCAAGGCCTTGATCAATATCCTGCCGCTCGAGCAGGGCGAGAACATCACCACCATCATGCCGCTGCCCGAGGACGAGTCGAGCTGGGACAAGCTCGACGTGATGTTCGCGACGACGCGCGGCACGGTGCGGCGGAACAAGCTGTCAGATTTCGCCGACGTACGGCGCTCGGGCATCATCGCCATGAAGCTCGACGAGGGCGACGCCATTGTCGACGTGCAGATCTGCACCGAGAACGACGACGTGCTGCTCACCAGCGCCGCCGGCCAGTGCATCCGCTTCGCCGTCAACGACGTGCGCGTATTCCAGGGCCGCACCTCGATGGGCGTACGCGGCATCAATCTCGCCGATGGCGACAGGCTCATCTCGCTCTCGATCCTGCGCCATGTCGAGGCGACGGCGGACGAGCGCGCCGCCTATCTCAAGCGCGCCAATGCGGTGCGCCGCGGCACTAACGGCGAGGTGGAGGAGAACGGCGGCAATGGCGCCGACGGCGAGGAGGCGACCGGCGCGATCGAGCTCGGGCAGACGCGCTATGCCGAACTGTCGGCGGCCGAGCAGTTCGTGCTGACGATCTCCGAAAAGGGCTTCGGCAAGCGCACCGCGTCCTACGAGTACCGCACCACCGGGCGCGGCGGCAAAGGCATCGTCGCCATGGCGATCACCGAGAAGAACGGGCGCATCGTCGCCTCCTTCCCGGTCGAGGATGCCGACCAGATCATGCTGGTCACCGATGGCGGCCAGTTGATCCGCTGCCCGGTCGACGGCATCCGCATCGCCGGGCGCTCGACGCAGGGCGTCATCGTGTTCACGACCGCCGAGGGCGAGCGTGTCGCCTCGGTCGAACGGCTGACCGAGGACGGAGAGGACAACGGCGCAGAGTGATGACGGCGCGCGTCAGCGTCAGACCACGGCATTGCGCCTGACGACTTCCGCATAGTAGGCGACGCTGAGCTTATT
This sequence comes from uncultured Alphaproteobacteria bacterium, assembly GCA_963850855.1. Classification (GTDB taxonomy): domain Bacteria; phylum Pseudomonadota; class Alphaproteobacteria; order Rhizobiales; family Xanthobacteraceae; genus BOG-931. The sequence goes on along the minus strand of CAWKNH010000016.1, from coordinate 151,682 downwards.
CGCTGACGCAGGCGGCTTGGCAGGACTCACGGGTTCAGCTGTGCGGGAGCAACAACGAAAGAAGGAGCAGCGCCGCCGCGACAATGACACCCTGCAGCAGGGTGCCAAGGCTGACCGCGGCAATCCCGCGCAGCGGCCGAAAGCCGGTGCTTTCCGTGACCAGCCAAAAATATTCGTCATTCACGTGCGAGACGGTCATGGCGCCGGCCCCGATTGCGAGAGCGGCAAGCGCCGTTCCATTGGCGTCCGCCAATCCGATCGCCGACAGGAGCGGCTGCACCATACCCGCGGCGGTGATGGCGGCGACCGAGGATGAACCTTGCAGGGTCTTTATCACGGCCGTGGCCAGAAACGGGATCAGGACGCCAAACGCGCCGAGGTGCCACGCGAGCACGCGCTCGCCGAGCATCTCTGCCATGCCGGTCAACTGGCAAAGCCGCTGCAGGCCGCCGGCAGCGCACACGATAAGGAGCACGCTCGCAACGCTACCGAACACACGCCGCGTCCAGCCGGAATCGGCAAGGAGGCCGAGGGCTTGCCGTGGACTTCCGAGGATCATGATGGCGACACCGACAAGAAGGAGCAGAAGCGGGCGACCGATCCCCAGCACCAGCTCTCGCGCCGGACCCCCGCCGAGCGGCTCGCTCGGAATGTCGCCGAGGGATTGCTCGATCAGCATCAACAGCGGAATGCCGGCGGCGAGAAGGAGCGCCACGGACGATCCGCCGTTTCGCTGCTCGGCGCCGCGTTGCGGCTCTTGCGGCAGCAGCTCTTTTGCGGTTTCGAAGCGTGACGCCCATCGGGCGAATATCGCGCCGAATGCGGCCGACACGAGCGCCAACGGCAGACCGAACAGGGCGACACGACCCCATTCGGCGCCCAAGATCGCCGCAGCCGCGACCGGCACCGGCGCGAACAATGACAAACCGTGGCTCGCCGAGATCGCCAGCGCCGATGCGATGCTGGCGGCTTGGCGGCTTTGCAGGCCAACGCCACCGATCGGTCGCAGCAACGGCCTGAGCAGCGCAAAAGCCGCGGCGGGCGAAGCGCCAAGACCGGCGATGAGCCCAAAAACTCCGGCGATCCAGTTCGAGCCCAGCCATCGCCAGCGATCGATCTTGGCCATGAGCTGATCGGAAGCGCCCGTGCTTTCGGCGAGCCCGCTGACGAGGGCGGCGGCGACGATGACTAGGCCGGGCGAGTAGATCTTCTCGGAGAAGCCGCTGCCGAAGACGCTGCCGAGCTGGGCCGTCGTGTAACCAGCAATGGCGCCAAAAGCCGGCGCTATGACCACAAGCACGAGAAACGGATGGAAATACCGCCACTGCGTTGCCAGGATGAGGATAAAGACCGAAGCGGAGAAGACAAGCGCCTGGGACAAATGCATGCCATACATCGACGACCTGACCTCCTCGCTCTTTGGCAGCAGGATGTGGCTCTGCGCCTCCTGCCTTTGGCAATATGTCCGCTTCTGTTATGCTTTCTGCCACTTTCGGTTCGAAGAAAGCGGTTGCGAAAACTGGAACAGACACCCGGCGCGCGGCGGCACTATCGATGCCACGTTTTCAGTTTCGAGGCGACCCCGAAAGGGCAGGGCCGATGAACGCCGCGGGTGCAGCATATAGCCGTCGGCCATCCGGCTTCGGTACCGTGGCGTTCGCCGTCGCCTTCATCTTCAGCCTTGTGCGCCCGCTTGCCGCGGCGCCCGACTTCGTCCATGCCGAGGGCAAGCGCCTGGTCGATGGGCACGGCGACACTTTTGTCATCAAGGGAATCAACCTCGGCCACTGGCTGGTTCCCGAGGGCTACATGTTCAAGTTTAAGCAGGCGCGCAGCCCGAGCGAGATTGCCGGGTTCTTCGACGCCCTGATCGGTCCGGCGGAGGCGGCGCGCTTCTGGACGGAATTTCGCGACGTCTATATCACCGCGGAGGATATCCGCTTCATCAAGGCGGCAGGCTTCAACACCGTTCGCGTGCCGCTGAATTGGCGGCTTTTCGTTGACCCGAGCGACGCCGGCGCAGGCTCATCCGAAGCACCGGGCTGGTCTCTGCTCGACCGGCTTATCCAATGGTGCCACGAAGCCGGCCTACGCGTGATCGTCGACCTGCACGCCGCGCCGGGCGGGCAGACCGGAGTCAATCACGACGACGGCCCGGGCTTCGCGCTCACATTCTACGTGCCGCGCAATCGGCAGCTCACCATCGCGCTGTGGCAAAAGCTCGCCGCGCGTTACCGCGACGAAACCGCGATCCTCGGCTACGACCTCTTGAACGAGCCGATCTCTCCCTATACCGACGTCGATTATCTCAACCCGCAACTCGAGCCGTTCTACAGTGACATCGTGGCTGCCATTCGCGGTGTCGATCCGAACCACGCGGTGCTGCTCGAGGGCGCGCAATGGGGCACGAACTTCGCCGTGTTCGGCCGGCCGTTCGACAAGAACGCCGTCTACACCTACCACAAATTCTGGATCAACCCGACGCGCGACGGGCTGCAGAGCTACCTCGATTTCAGCAACCGCTGGAACGTGCCGGTGTTCATCGGCGAGACCGGCGAATTCAACAACAGCTGGAACGACAAATTCCACCGGCTGCAGGAGCGGTTCGGCCTCGGCTGGTGCTTCTGGCCGTACAAGAACCTCGACTCGGATCTTTCCGTGGTATCGATCCAAAAACCGCCGGGTTGGGATCTGATCGCCGATGCTGGCAGCTCCGGCAGCGCATCCTTGCCGACACCGGAGCAGGCGCGAGCAATCTTGCATGCCTACCTGGAAGCCGCCAAGTTCCCGAACGTGCGCGTCAACGTCGACTACATCAACTCGCTCGGCCTCGCCGTGCCATAGCAGGAGACGGTCATGTATCTGTCCAACCAAAGCCTTCTCGTCATCCTTGTCGTCGGAATTATTGCCGGCTGGTTGGCCGGCCGGGTCATGGAGGGCGGCGGATTTGGGCTTATCGGCGATCTGATCGTCGGCCTGATCGGCGCCTTCATCGGCGACTGGCTGTTGCCGCGACTGGGCATTCATCTCGGCGTCGGCATCGTTGCCCTGATCATCAACGCTTTCATCGGCGCGGTCGTGCTCCTGCTGATCCTGCGGCTGGTCGGCGGGGGCTATCGAGGACGCTGGCGCAGGCGCTGGTGATCCTGTTGATGCCTGAGGCGAGCAGCAACACCGACGCGAGTATGGGTATCAGGGTTCATGGCCGAACGTCAGGATCGCTCCGTTCATTCCCACGATGACGCCGACCGCTGGAAGCACGATGGCGTGCGCGTCATTCCGGGCAACCAGCTCGATCCCAACGTTCCTTCCACGCCCGGAATGGACCGCAAGGCGGCGATCAACTTCGCCCGCGCCGGCGCGCAGAAGCTGTGGGCCGGCACGGTGACGATCAAGCCGGACGCGAAGACCGGCGCTCACCATCACGGGCATCTGGAAAGCATCATCTACGTGGTGCGCGGCAAGGCGCGCATGCGCTGGGGCGAGCGCCTGCAGTTCACCGCCGAAGCTAATCCCGGCGACTTCATCTTCATCCCGCCCTACGTGCCGCATCAGGAGATCAACGCCAGCCCGGACCAGATCCTGGAATGCGTGCTGGTACGCAGCGACGGCGAGGCGATCGCCATCAATCTCGACATTGAGCCAGTGGAGAGGCCGCAGACCGTATTGTGGGTGGACCCGATCCACCGCGACCCGGCGGCGAAAGAATAGACCCGAGCGAGTCCGCCGCGCGATGAATTGGGGCCTGTTCGCCGCCCGACACCGTACCGATCGGGGTTGTCATGAGGTAGCCTTTTTGGCGGACGGCAGGCGGGTAGGGGCGGAATAATCTCCAGCTATGTGGCCGGAATGACACACAAATTTCGCCGCGACTCTGTAATGTCGCAGCCTCGCAGGAAGTAGGGGCGCATCATGACGAAGCTTATTGCTGCTGCCGTCGCTCTGTTTGCATTTGCCGGGGCAAACAGCGCCGGTGCAGCGGATTTGCCGGCGCCGGCGCCGGCCCCGCCGCGGGTCTACGCGCCCCCGCCGCCCCCGCCCTCCTTTAGCTGGAGCGGCTGCTTCGTCGGCGCCGGCGGCGGCTATGGCGTCTGGTACGAAAACGTTTCCGGCCAGGCGGGGGGCGTTACCGTTTTCCCCACCACCACGTTGGGCGGCAGCGGCTGGTTCGGGACCGGGCAGGTCGGCTGCGATTATCAGTTCGACAGGATTGTCATCGGCGTGTTCGGCGACGGCGACTTCGGCAGCCTGAACGGCCATCTGTTTCAGGGTGCTGCCAGCGATATGAACGAAAGCTACTCATGGGCCGCGGGTGCCCGGATCGGTTGGCTGCCATTTCCGAAACTGCTGACCTACTTGTCCGCCGGCTTCACGCAGGCCCACTACGATCAGGTCAATATTACCGGCGGTGGACCGCTCTTCAACGCGAATACCTACAACGGCTACTTCATCGGTAGCGGCTACGAGTATGGGTTCGAGTTCTTTCCGGGACTTTTCTGGAAGACCGAGTACCGCTTCGCCGATTATCAGGCCGCGAATCTTGGCCGTCACTGCATTCGCACGCTCTTGCCGGTGCCGTCACGCTCCACGTGCAGCCCTACATCCAGACCGTTAGCACGGAGCTCGTTTATCGCTTCAACTGGGGCTGGTAGGCGACCGCCGAGCCGGCAAGCTTCGGCTCGCAGCTAGAAGCAGAAGTCGGTCAGCACCTCGCCGCGTTTGTCCTTGGCCACCCAGGGACATCTCAGGCGGTGCAGCGCGGCTTTCGCGTCTTCATTGCCGAGCGCCGCGGCCTTCTCGTAGTAGGCCTTGGCAGCGTTGGCGTCCTGCGGCCCACCGCGCCCGCTTTCGGCAAAAGAGCCCGCCCAGTCGAGCGCATCGGGATGATTCTGCGCCGCCGCTTTTTCAAACAAGGCGCGCGCGGCGACATCGTCCTTCGGACCGCCGACGCCATTCGCCAGCATCAATCCGAGCTGAAACTGCGCTTCCGGTGAATTCGTCTGCGCCGATCGCGACAGCAACTCCCGCGCCTCGGCCGGATTTGCCGGCGTGCCGCTATTCGCCGCGATCGCGGCAAGATTGGTAACGCCGCGCGGATTGCCACCCTTGGCGGCACGCTCGAACAGCGCGCGCGCCTGCGCTTCGTCGTTCGGCGCGCCGGATCCGGTGGCAAGGAGGAGGCCGAGCTCGACCATGGCCCCCGTGCTTCCCTTCTCGGCCGCCTTACGGTAGGCGCCGGTCGCTTCCGCGAGTTGGCGGTTAGCGGCGTAGGCGCGGCCGAGCTGATAAAGCGCGCGCCGCGACGTCGGCGCCGCGATCTTGCAAAATTTGATCGCGGTGGCGACATCGGACGAAGCGATTTCGGTAACGCCTTTGACGTCCACCGGCTTGTCCGGATCGGTCGGATCGGCCGCGATCCGGTCGCAAAGCACGAGAGCGGCCGATTGATCGCCGGCGAGAGAATCCATGGAGGCGCTCGCGAGCGCGAAAAGGCCGGCGCCGAATCCGCAAATGAGCGAAACCGCGGCAGATCGTCTTGGCATGAAACAACTTTAAAACCGCGAAGTTGCGCCGGCAAGCGGATCGCCTATCGCTCTAACCCGCAAACCCGCCGCCGTGCAGAAACTCCTGTTCTGCCGGCGTCGTGGCGCGGCCGAGCAAGCGGTTCCGATGCGGAAACCGGCCGAATTTCGCTACGATGTCGCGGTGCCCCGCTGCAAATCGCAACAACTCCGCGTCGCCCAACGCCACATAGAGCCGCACGCAGCGGTCCTGATCGGCCATATGCTCCGAATGCATGAACGGCAGATAAAAAAATTGCCGCATCGTTTCGTCGGTCACCTGGTCGAAGCCGCGCGCGAGCGCCCGGGCGGCCACGGCCCGCGCCAGCGGATCGGTCGCGAACGCGCGGGCGCTGTCGCGAAACATATTGCGCGGAAACTGGTCGAGCAGGACGACGAGCGCGAGCGCTCCTTCCGCGCCTTCTTCGAACGCCGCGAGGCCATCCCGCGCCGCCGCCTCGTGCGTTGCCAGAAACCTCGACCTGATCGTCCGGTCGAAATCGTCATCCTTCTTGAACCATTGCTGCGGTCCTGCCGCGCGCCAGAACGATATAATTTCGGTTGCTGTAATTTGGTTCATTTGTGTTGCGAGCGCGGCGGAAACACCAATGCCGTGCGCTGAGCTTTCTACTGCCCTCTTCGCGCCGCGCTGGCGAAACGTTTCGCTTCCTCGGCGGCGCGGAACAGCGCCTTTGCCTTGTCGATGCATTCCTGCTGCTCGAAGCCGGGATCGGAGTCGGCGACGATGCCGGCGCCGGCCTGCACATACATGGTGCCATCCTTGATCAGCGCGGTGCGTAGCACGATGCAGGTGTCCATCTCCGCGCCGGCGGAGAAATAGCCGACGCAGCCGGCATAGAGCGCGCGCTTCTCCTTCTCCAATTCGTCGATGATCTGCATGGCCCGCACCTTGGGCGCGCCGGACACGGTGCCGGCCGGGAAACCGGCGGCGAGCGCGTCCAGCGGACCGCAGTCCTTGCGCAGCTTGCCTTCGACATTCGAGACGATGTGCATCACCTGGCTGTAGCGCTCGATGAAAAACTGGTCGGTGACGGTGACGGTGCCGATCTCGGCGACGCGGCCGACATCGTTGCGGCCGAGATCGAGCAGCATCAGATGCTCGGCGCGTTCCTTCGGGTCGGCAAGGAGCTCGGCCTCGAGCGCCTTGTCCTCGTGCGGGGTGGCGCCGCGCCGGCGCGTACCGGCGATCGGGCGAACGACGACGGTGCCGCGGCTCGCCTTGACCAGGATCTCGGGACTTGAGCCCGCGACCGCGAATGCGCCGAAATCGAGGAAGAACAGATACGGGGAAGGATTGACCCGCCGCAACGCGCGATAAAGCGCAAACGGCGGCAGCGCAAACGGCGTCTCGAAGCGCTGCGAGAGCACGACCTGAAAAATATCGCCGGCGGCAATGTACTCTTTGGCACGCAGCACCATGCGCTTGAACTCGTCCGGCGTCGTGTTCGAGCGCGGCGCGACGTGGAGTGGCCCGGCGTCCAGCTGCGCGGCCGCCTTGTCGAGCGGCCGGTCGAGCGCATCAACCACCGCTGACAGCCGCTCGACCGCGCGGGCAAGCGCGGTGTTGGCGTTCACTCCGGCCTGCGGCCGCACCGGCGTGACGATGGTGATCGTATCCTCGACCGCATCGAAGGCGATCACCAGAGTGGGGCGGATGAGGACCGCATCGGGAATCCCGATCGGGTCGGGACCCGGCGCCGGCAATGAATCCTCCATCAGCCGCACCACGTCGTAGCCGAGATAGCCGAAAATGCCGGCGGCCATCGGCGGCAAGGCCTCCGGCAGCGCGATGCGGCTCTCGGCGATGAACGCGCGCAATGCCTGTAGCGGCGCCTCGCGCGTCGGCACGAAGGCGGCGGGATCGTTACGCGGCGTGCGGTTGATCACCGCGCGCGGTCCATCGACGCGAAAGATCACATCCGGATCGAGACCGACGATCGAATAGCGGCCCCGCACCTCGCCGCCCTCGACGGATTCGAACAAAAAGCTCATCGTCGTCGAATGACCGGGCCTGGCGCCGGTGATCTTGAGGAAGGCGGAGACCGGCGTTTCCAGGTCGGCAACCAGCGTCGACCACACGACCTGCGCTTCGCCGGCCGCGTAGCGCGCGGCAAACGCCTCGGCCGCCGGCTCGACCTGCATTAATTCGTGTCCGGCGTGTCCGGCGCCGCGGTGCCCAAGGCCTGCGCCAGCGCGGCGCGATTGACGGTGGTGCCGAGTTCACCCTCGAGCCATGCCGCGTATTGACCGAAGATGTCGTCGCCCAATTGCCGCTGCACCACCTGGCTAATGCGCTTGGCGTCGTCCGAGTTGGCGTCCAGCTTCGGATCGGTCACCTCGGTGACGCGAAATACGATCCAGGTGCTGGGATTGTCGCCCGGGGCGCTGTCGAACGAATCCTTGCCGGTGTGGAAGATCGAACGGATCGCCGCGGCCGAGATCGCTCCCGCGGCCTTGTCGCGCTTGAGCTTGTCCGCCGTCTCGACCTTGAGGTCGTTCGCCGTAGCGAGACTTTCGAGCGAATTGCCGCTCTTGAGCTTGTCGAGGAGCTCGGCCGCCTTGGCCTTCAGCCGCGACGCGATCTCGTCCTCGCGCCAGCGCGCCTCGACCTGCGGCTTGACCTCATCGAGCGTTCGATCCCGCGCCGGGGTGATGCCGGCCACTTCATACCAGACGTAGCCGCCGTCGGCCTCGATCGGATCGTTGTCGACGCCGACATCGGAACCGAACGCGGCGTTGATCACTTCGGCGGCGTGGGGGAGATCGCGCACCGGCTCGCCTTTCGGATCGCGGCCGGAGCGATCGACGGCGTCATAGGTGACGACCGGCAGCTTCACTTTCTCCGCCGCCTCTTGCAGCGTGCTGCCGCCGGCGCGCGCGTCCTCGATCTTGTCGTGCACGCTCGCCACGTCCGCCTTGCCGCGCTCGCTCGCGATGTCCTTGCGGATCCGCGGCGCCAATTCGGCGAGCGGTTTGACTTCCTCCGGCTCGATCTTGGTGACGGTCACGAGCACGGCGCCGAAGCGCCCCTGCACCGGCGCGCTCACCTCGCCCTCCTTGAGCGCGAAGGCCGCCTCGGCGACCGCCGGGTCGATGAGCTCCGATTTCGTCACCGTGCCGAGATCGAGATCCTGATCCTTGAGATTGCGCTCGGCGGCAAGCGCGGCAAAGCTCAAGCCGCCCTTGACGCGCGCGTCGGCGGCCTCCGCTTCGGCCATGGTCGGAAATACGATCTGCTCGACGTGCCGGCGCTCCGGCGCGAGGTAGCGGCTGCGGTGCTCGTCGAGGGCGCGTTGGACGTCGGCGTCGGAGATTTCCATCCACTTGCCGAGCCCCGCCGGGGTCGCCTGGACGGTCACGATCTTGCGGTATTCCGGCGCCCGGAACACGATCTTGCGGGCCTCGAAATACTTGTTGAGCTCGTCGGCAGTGGGCTGCGGAATGTCGCCGGCTTGCGCCGGGCCGAGCGCCACATATTCGACGCTGCGCTCTTCGCTCTGAAACCGGTTGATCGCGTCGAGCCATGCTTTCGGCACTTGCAGCGCGCCAGTGAGCGAGTCGATGATCTGCCGGCGCAGCGTCACCCGGCGCTGTTCGGCGACGAAGCGCTGCTCGGAGTAGCCGGCGTTGCGCAGAAGATACTCGAACCGCGTCCGGTCGAAAGTGCCGCCGGGAGTCCGGAACATCGGATCGGCGGTGATGCGCCGCACGATCTCGTCGTCGGAAATGCCGAGCCGCATCTGCCGCGCGCGTTGATCGAGTCCGGCATCCATGAGCATTTCGCTGAGTACCTGCCGATCGAGGCCGATCTGGGCCGCCTCTTCCGGCGACAGCGGATGGCCGACCTGATTGCCGAAGCGCTGCAGGCGCTCGTTATAGGTGCGCCGGAACTGATCGATCGCGATTTCGGTGCCGCCGATCTTGGCGAGCGTCGAGCGGCCGAAGCCGCGAAAGATGTCGTTGATGCCCCAGACCGCGAAGCTCGCGGCAAGCAAGCCCATGACCACGCCCATCACGGCGCGGCCGAGCCAATTAGCGGAGGCTTTGCGGATACCTCGAAGCATTTTGGTCCAGGTGCTGGAGTAAGACCGGGTCAGACGGCCCAGCGCGGGCCGCGCATCATAGGGAGCGGGGCCTTGGCCGGCAACTGACGGGATTTCTTGGTAAATCGGCTCTTTTCCGCCCGCAAGCCGTCTGCTAACGCCTCTTTGTCGCAGCTCGATGCCAAGCTGCGACGAAGAGATCGAGACGAAAATGACCGCACGCCGCCCGCTGGTCGCCGGCAATTGGAAAATGAACGGGCTCCGCGCGGCTCAGGTCGAGTTGGACAAGATGATTGCCGGTGCGGCCGCGCTGCCGGCGAATGTCGATGTTCTCGTCTGCCCGCCGGCGCCGCTGATCCACGGCTTTGCCGCGCGCGCGCGCGGATCGCGCATCGCCATCGGCGGCCAGGATTGCCATGCCGAGCCTTCCGGCGCCCATACCGGCGACATTTCCGCGGAGATGCTCGCCGATGCCGGCGCGGTCGCCGTCATTGTCGGCCACTCCGAGCGGCGGAAAGATCATGCCGAGACCGACGCGATGGTACGCGCCAAGGCGCTGGCGGCGCGCCGCACCGGCCTCCTCGCCATCATTTGCGTCGGTGAGACGCGCGCCGAACGCGACGCCGGGCAGGCGCTCGCCGTCGTGGGTACCCAGCTCGACGGCTCATTGCCTGACACCGCGGAGAGCTTTGCCATCGCCTACGAACCGGTCTGGGCGATCGGCACCGGGCTCACGCCGACGACGGGCGATGTCGGCGACATGCACCGCTTCATCCGCGAGCGGCTCGGCTCGCGCTTCGGCGGGTCCGGGCAGGCAATCCGCATCCTCTATGGCGGATCGGTAAAGCCCGGGAACGCCAAGGAGCTCCTCGGTATCGAAAACGTCGACGGCTCGCTTGTCGGCGGCGCAAGCCTCAAAGCCGACGAGTTCTTGGCGATCGCCGGCGTTTACCGGTAGGCTGGGGCCGAATGGCGCGGGCTCTGGCTGCCATAGAAAATCCTCGCGGGATCATGTAGAGACGCGCGCGACGTCCCATATCAGGGGCGGAGCGGCGGGCGGACCGGCCGCGGCCGCAAGCGGATACCAGCGATGATCGTCATCATTGTCATCCACCTCATGATCGTCCTGGCCATGGTCGGGGTGGTGCTGCTGCAGAAATCGGAGGGCGGGGGGCTCGTCAGCTCGACCAGCGGCTTTATGACCGGGCGGGGCACGGCCAACGTGCTGACCCGCACGACGGCGTTGCTCGCCGTGGGTTTCTTCCTCACCAGCCTCGCGCTGTCATGGTTTGCCGGCCTCAACCGCAAGCCGGCTTCGATCATCAACACCGGCGGTGCGCCGGCGACCCAGCAGACGCCGGGGACGGCGCCGCTGAGTTCCGGCGGCCATGGAGTGCTCGACCAGCTGCGCGGCAATGCGGCCGCGCCAGCGCCGAGCCCCGCCCCAAGCGGTCCGCAGGTTCCGCAATCGCAATAGCGATCGCGACGCGGCCCACTGTGAGTTTCGCCGGCCGCGGATGGACCTGAGGATTCGAGCGGAACTATTTACGATTGCATCACTTTCCCGGCTTGTCGCGGTCGCGCGCGGCAGCCATTCCGGAATATCGCTCGTCGAATTGTGCGATCGGGGTTAGAGGTCGGGTCCCATGGCGCGGTACATCTTTATCACCGGCGGCGTGGTCTCCTCACTTGGCAAGGGTCTGGCGTCCGCAGCGCTCGGCGCGCTGCTGCAAGCGCGCGGCTACAAAGTCCGCCTGCGCAAGCTCGATCCCTACCTCAACGTCGATCCGGGCACGATGTCGCCCTACCAGCACGGCGAGGTCTTCGTCACCGACGACGGCGCCGAGACCGACCTCGATCTCGGCCATTACGAGCGCTTCACCGGCCGCCCGGCGACGCGGATGGACAACATCACCACCGGCCGTATCTACCAGGAGATCCTCACCAAGGAGCGGCGCGGCGATTATCTCGGCGCCACCATCCAGGTCATCCCGCACGTCACCAACGCGATCAAGGATTTCATCCGCGACGGCAGCGAAGGTTTCGACTTCGTGCTCTGCGAGATCGGCGGCACGGTCGGCGACATCGAGGGCCTGCCGTATTTCGAGGCGATCCGTCAGTTTGGCAACGACCTGCCGCGCCACCACGCCGTCTATATCCATTTGACGCTGCTGCCGTTCATCCCCGGCGCCGGGGAGCTCAAGACCAAGCCGACCCAGCACTCGGTGCGCGAATTGCGCGCCATCGGCATTCAGCCCGACATCCTGCTTTGCCGCAGCGACCGCCCGATCCCTGAGAGCGAGCGCAAGAAGCTCGCTTTGTTCTGCAATGTGCGCGAAAGCGCGGTAATCGAGGCGCGCGATGTCGACAACATCTATGCGGTGCCCGAGGCCTATCACGCCGGCGGTCTCGACGGCGAGGTGCTTGCCGCGTTCGGCATCGAGAACCCGCCGCCGCCGGATCTCGGCACCTGGCACCTGATCAACGAGCGCATCCGCAATCCGGAAGGCGACGTGACCATCGCCATTGTCGGCAAGTACACCGGCATGAAGGACGCCTATAAATCGCTGATCGAGGCGCTCTCTCACGGCGGCATCTCCAACAAGGTCAAGGTCAATCTCGACTGGATCGAGAGCGAAGTGTTCGAGAACGAGGACCCGGCGCCGTTCCTCGAGCATGTCGACGGCATCCTGGTGCCCGGCGGCTTCGGCCAGCGTGGCGCCGAGGGAAAGATCCGCGCCGCGCAATTCGCGCGCGAGCGTCACGTGCCGTATTTCGGCATCTGCTTCGGCATGCAGATGGCGGTGATCGAGGCGGCGCGCAATCTCTGCGGCATCGAGGAAGCAAACTCGACCGAATTCGGCGCCACGCCCGAACCGGTCGTCGGCCTGATGACCGAGTGGATGAAAGGAAACGAACTACAGAAGCGCGGCATCGCCAGCGATCTCGGCGGCACCATGCGGCTCGGCGCCTATCCCGCCATCCTCCAGCGCGGCAGCCGCGTCGCCGACATTTATCAGGCCGGGGAGATTTCCGAGCGCCACCGCCATCGCTACGAGGTCAACACCGGCTACAAGGACCGGCTGGCGCAGCATGGCATGCGCTTTAGCGGGATGTCGCCCGACGGGCTCCTCCCGGAGATCATCGAATACGACGACCATCCCTGGTTCATTGGCGTGCAATTCCATCCCGAGCTGAAATCACGTCCGTTCGCGCCGCATCCGCTGTTCTCTTCCTTCATCGAGGCGGCGGTGGAGCAGAGCCGGCTGGTGTAGGATAGCTTGGTCGAACCAACAAAATAAATCGGGAGGAACCTCGTGATCTATGAACTGCGCATCTATGCCTGCATCCCCGGCCGGTTGCCGGCGCTGCTCAAGCGATTCCAGGACCACACGCTGAAGATCTGGGCCAAGCACGGCATCAGGCAAGCCGGCTTCTGGACCGTGATGGTCGGCGACGGCAACAACGATCTGCATTATCTGCTCGCCTGGGAATCCCTCGCGGAGCGCGAAAAGGTCTGGGAGACTTTCCTAGCCGACCCGGCCTGGATCAAGGCGCGCGACGACAGCGAGCGCGACGGCCCGATCATCGCCAATATCAAGAGCGCGTTCCTGCGGCCGACGGCGTTTTCGTCCGTGAAATAGACGCGCCGCCGGCCGCTCGCTGGCTCGGTTCAGGCCGCCGCCTTGGTGCCGTCGAGGCTTTGGTAGACGCCGCGTTCGAGCGCGGCGAACAGTTCGAGAGCCTCTTTGTCGGCAAATGGCAAGAGCTGCATCAGGATCACGCCGCCGATCTTGCGCGCCGGGTCAAGCCAGAAATAGGTGTTGGCAAGCCCGGCCCAGGCCAGGCTTCCGGCACTGCGGCCTTCGGCGGTGCGCTTGGTGTTGATGAGGAAGCTCAGCCCCCATTTCTTGTCCTGCTCCGGGTAGAGCTCGACGTCGTTCGAGAACGGCGGCATCGCCGTCGGCAATTTCGTGACGTTGAGATCGCCGATATGGTTCTGCCCCATCATGGCGACGGTTTCGGCCTTGAGCACGCGGTTGCCGTCGAGGCTCCCGCCATTGAGCAGCATGCGGATGAAGCGGATGTAGTCAGGAGCGGTCCCATAGAGGCCGCCGCCGCCCATATGGAATTCGGGCTCCTGCACCAGCTCGAACGGGAACACCGCCAGCGCGCCGTCTTCGCCCCGCGCATGCATGCTGACGAGACGCGCACGTTGGGCGGCACCGAGCTTGAAGCCGGTATCCGCCATGCCGAGCGGATTGAAGATGTGATCCTTGAGATAGGCGTCGAGCCGTTTTCCGCTCGCGGCTTCAACCGCCTTGCCGACGAAGTCGATATTGATGCCGTATTCCCAGCGCGAGCCCGGATCGTTTGCCAGCGGCGTGGTCAACGCCTTGTTCTCGCAGGAGACGATGCCGGGGATGCCGGCTTGCTGCATGTGTTGAGCCATTCTGGCATTCCAGATGTCGTAGCAGAAACCGGCGGTATGGGTGAGGAGCCGGCGCAGCGTAATCGGGCCGCCCTTGGCGGGGCGCAGCTTCGGCGCGCCCGCCGCGTCGAAGCCCTCGAGGACCTGCGGCGCGGCCAGATCGGGAAGCAGCTTGCCGATCGGTTCGTCGAGCTTGAGCTTGCCCTGCTCGACGAGCTGCATTGCCGCCGTCGCCGTTATCGCCTTGGTCATCGAAGCGATCCAGAACACGCTGTCGACGGTCATGGCCTCGGCCTTGCCGAGCTCGCGCTTGCCGAATGCGCCCTGGTAGATGATCTCCTTGTCGGTCGCGGCCATCGCGACAACGCCCGCGATCTTCCGTGTATCGGTAGCTTGCCGTAATGCCCGATCAACTTCGGTCAATTGTCTCATGGCGAACCTCCCTTGGATATTTTCGCGGCGCGGCCGTCGAGGACCGCGTCTCACGCAGCGTAGACGAAATAGCGGAATTGGGGCAGGGGCTGGGCGGCCGAGCCAATATCGGTCCGTTGACCGCAAGCCTGCGCCAAAGCAAGCTCGCCCGCGCAAGGAAATCCGATGACCGGCGAGCCCAAAGCCAACACTACAACGGCCCGCGGCCTCGACCATGTCGCGCACGCGGTGCACGACCTCGACGTCGCGGCGGCGTTTTACGCGCGCGCGGGCTTCAAGGTCGGTGCCCGCAATCGGCACCCAGCGGCCTGGGGCACGCAGAACCACATTGTCCAGCTTCCCGGTTTTTTCGTCGAACTGCTGGCGATGGCGGACGCAGGCGCCATCGCGCCGCTTGCGCGGCACCACTTCTCCTTCGGTGCGTTCAATCGCGATTTCCTGGCGCGCGGGCAGGGACTTTCGATGCTGGTCCTCGAAGGCCGCGACAGCGCCGCCGAGGCGGAAGCGTTTCGCGCCGCCGACATCGGCGATTTCGAGCTGATCGAGTTCGAGCGCGAGGCGAGGCGGCCTGATGGCACACCGACCAAGGTTGCGTTCTCGCTCGCATTCGCCCGCGATCCGAAAGCGCCTGACATCGCTTGCTTCACCTGCAAGCAGCGGTATCCGGAAAATTTTTGGAATCCGGCGTTCCAGCAGCACGCCAATACCGCAGTCGGCGTCGCCGGCGTCGTGCTCGTCGCGCCAAATCCTCGCGACCACGGCCCATTTCTCTCTGCCTTTACTGGCGACGGCGAGGTGCTCAAGACCTCAACCGGCATCGCGGTGAAGACCCCACGCGGCGCAATTGAGGTGATGGACCCGGCCGCCTTCGCCAGCCATTTCGGCGTGCCGACGCCCGACATGACGCGAGGCGCGCGCCTCGCGGCGTTGCGCTTCACGGTGGGCGATATGGCCGCCGCCCGTGCTACCTTGCAAACACAGAAAGTCGATTTTATCGAACCGATGCAGCGCCTTGTGGTCGGGCCCGACGCCGCCATGGGCGCAACGCTCGTGTTCGAAAGCGCGGGTTGACCGGACTTGCCGCGGGCTTCATGGTCGCCGGCGAGGACGCCCGTGAGCAAAAAGCCAAACACCGTCGTCGCCGCCGGCAAAGTGCGTTTCGGCAACAAGCTGCCGCTCGCCCTGATCGCCGGACCGTGCGCGCTGGAAAGCCGCGCGCATGCTTTCGACATGGCCGCGGCGCTCAAGGACATCACCGCGCGGCTCGGCATCGGGTTCGTCTACAAAACGTCGTTCGACAAGGCGAACCGCACCAGCGCCAAGAGCGCGCGCGGCCTCGGCCTCGACAAGGCGCTCGCCATCTTCGCCGAGTTGCGCGAAAAACTCGGCGTCCCTGTGCTGACCGACGTGCATGAGCCGGACCAATGCGAACTTGTCGGCGAAGTTGCCGATATTTTGCAAATACCGGCGTTCCTGTGCCGGCAAACCGACTTGCTGATCGCCGCCGCCAAGACTGGCCGCGCCGTCAACGTGAAGAAAGGCCAGTTCCTGGCGCCCTGGGACATGGCCAATGTGGTGGAGAAGATCACCGGCGCCGGCAATGGCAACGTGCTCGTCACCGAGCGCGGCGTTTCCTTCGGCTACAACACGCTCGTCTCCGACATGCGCGCACTGCCGGTACTCGCCAAGATCGGCGCGCCGGTGATCTTCGACGCGACGCATTCGGTGCAGCAGCCGGGCGGGCAGGGGACCTCCTCGGGCGGCGAGCGCGACTACGTGCCGGTGCTGGCACGGGCGGCGGTCGCCGTTGGCGTCGCCGGGCTTTTCATCGAGACGCACCAGGACCCCGCCAAGGCGCCCTCGGACGGACCGAACATGATCCCGCTCAAAGAGATGGAGCCCCTGCTTGCGCGGCTCATCGCTTTCGACGCTCTGGCGAAGGCGGAGGCGAGAACGCCAAGCAAAAAGCGGGGTTGAATGCCGGCGGTCAGGCCCTTGTCCCGTAGAGAGAAAACCACCATCATCAGGGTTATTGGCCAGGGGTGCCGCGCAAAGAAACGCGGCTGAGATCACACCCGTCGAACCTGTCTGGGTCATACCAGCGAAGGGAGCCGCGTTGAGCGACGCAATTCACACAGTAACCCCGATCGGCAGGCAGCCGCGTGTCGCCATCATCGGCGCGGGCGTCATGGGCCTCGGCATTGCCTGGCGCCTTGCTCCGCGCGCGCCCGTCGCCGTGTTCGATCGCGGCAAGGCCGGCGCGGGCGCGAGCCATGCCGCGGCCGGCATGCTCGCCGCCTGCTGCGAAGCCGAGCCCGGCGAAGAAGCGCTGGTCGCGCTCAGCCGCGAGAGCCAGGCGCGCTGGCCCGCCTTCGCCGAGGAACTTGCGCGCGCAAGCGGCATCGATGTCGAGTTGCGGCAGGAGGGCACGCTGGTGCTTGCGCTCACTGCCGACGATCAGGCCGAGATCGCCCACCGCTTGGAGTTTCAGCGCGGCCTCGATCTGCCGCTCGAATGGCTCTCGGCCGCGGCGACGCGAGCGAGAGAGCCGCACCTGGCCGGGAAGATCGCCGGCGCGCTCTTTAGCCCGCAAGACCACCAGGTCGATAACCGTAAACTCGTCGCGGCGCTGCGCATTGCCGCCGAGGCCGCCGGTGCGGCAGTTCATGAGCACCGGCCGGTGCGGGAAATCCTGGTGCAGGGCGGGCGGGCGAAGGGCGTCGTGCTCGAAGACGGGACGACCGCCGCGGCCGACATCGTCGTGCTCGCCGCCGGCGCCTGGTCGCGCGGGATCGGCGGATTGCCGCCGGATCGGCGGCCGCCGGTGCGTCCGGTAAAAGGCCAGATGCTGGCGCTGAAGATGGATGGCGCGGCGCCGCTCCTCAATCACGTGCTCTGGGCGCCCGGCGCTTATCTGGTGCCGCGCCGCGACGGGCGGCTGGTGATCGGCGGCACGGTCGAGGAGCGCGGTTTCGACGCGACGATCACCGCCGGCGGCATGCTCACGCTGCTGGAGGCCGCCTGGCGGGCAATCCCCGCAATCGAGGAATTGCCGATCGACGAAATCTGGGTCGGTCATCGGCCCGGCAGCCGCGACGATGCGCCAATCCTCGGGCGCGGTCCGCTCGAAGGCCTGTTCTACGCCACCGGCCACCATCGCAACGGCATCCTGCTGACGCCGGTGACCGCGGACGCCATGGCGCGCCTGATCCTCGACGACGTGGTCGAGCCGGCCATAAGGCCGTTCGGCCTCGAGCGCTTTCTGCCGGCGCGCGCGGCCGAGTAGCTTTGGAGAAGCCGATGGCAGATGCGACCATCAACGTGAACGGCAAAGCCGAGCCCCTTGCCGCCGCTTCGCTCGCGGCGCTGCTCGCGGAAAAGGCCGTCGATACCAGCCAGCGCGGCATCGCGGTCGCGCTCAACGGCGCCGTCGTTCCGCGCGGCGCATGGCCGGCAACGCCGTTGCGCGCCGGCGACTGCGTCGAAATCGTGCGCGCGCGCCAAGGTGGGTAGAGCATGATCCGGAAAAGTAGACGCCGGTTTTCCGAAAAGATCATGCTCCGCTCAAATAAGGAGCGACGATAAGATGTCCGATCCGCTCATCATTGCCGGCCAGGAATTCCACTCGCGCCTCTTTCTCGGCACCGCCGGCTATCCCAACCGCAAGCTCATGCTCGATGCCCTCGCTGCGAGCGGCACCGAGATGGTCACCGCCTCGATCCGCCGCATTAGCCTTGCCGGCGATGATGAGAGCCTGGTCGACCTCCTGGCGGGCCGCGTGCGCTTCCTGCCCAACACCGCCGGCTGCCAGACGGCGAAGGACGCGGTGCTCACCGCCGAGCTCGCTCGCGAGGCGCTCGACACCAATTGGATCAAGCTCGAAGTGATCGGCGACCGTGAGCTCCTCTATCCCGATGTGGAGGAGCTGGTGCGGGCGACGGAAACGCTGGTGGCGAAAGGCTTTGTCGTGCTGCCCTACTGCACCGAGGATCCGGTGACCTGCCGCAAACTCGCCGATGCCGGCGCCGCCGCGGTGATGCCGCTCGGCTCGCCGATCGGTTCCGGCCTCGGCATTTCCAATCCGCATCTGATCGAACTGGTCTGCGCGCGTTCGCCCGTTCCGGTGGTGCTCGATGCCGGCATCGGCACCGCCTCCGACGCGACGCTTGCCATGGAGCTCGGCTGCGCCGCCGTCCTCATCAACACGGCGGTGTCGAAGGCGCGCGATCCGGTGATGATGGCAAAAAGCATGCGCGCCGCCGTTGAAGCGGGCAGGTTATCACGGCTCGCCGGGCGCGTCGCCAAGCGCACGAACGCAGAGCCGTCGAGCCCGCAATTGGGGCTGGTGGGGACGTAATTGGCGGCTCGCGATCACCGCCACGTATTGCTAGCTGACCGTGTCGGATCGCACCCGAAGCTGCGAAGCCAATTTCACCTTGGCGGTGATGGAATTGGAAATGAAGCAGTTTTCCTCAACGTGATCCATGATCGTCCGCGCGGTCTCGAGGTCAGCCTGGGATTTCACGACCAGGCTTGGCTGAACACTCACTTCGGTGATGCGATATTTGCCGTCGACGTTTTCCAATAAGCCTTCAGCGGCGCTCTCATAAGCCAAAAACTGCAAGCCTTTGGCTTGCGCCATCGCCACAAACGTCAGCATCAAGCAACCGTTCACCGCCCCGACCAAGAGTTCTTCGGGGCTCCAAACGCCCGGCTCACCCTTGAATTCGGGAGGGCTGCCGACGTCGATTTCGGCTTTACCGGGTGCCGCCGCTTGGCCACGCCGGCCATTGCTCCATGCGAGGCTGCTCCTGAACCGAAAGGACTTGTACTTTTTTGCTTCCACGCGAGCCTCCATGCGTTGGCGACTAAGTCACCCGAGCATCTCCCGCACCAGCGGCATCACTTTGCTTCCATAAAGCTCGATGCTGCGCATCAGCTTCTCGTGCGCCAGCGTGCCGGCGCTGTACTTCATGTCGAAGCGCACGATGCCGAGCGCTTTGGCGGTCGCGGTGATCTTGCGTGCAACCGTGTCTGCCGCGCCGACATAGAGCGAGCCGCGTTCGACTTCCCGGATGAAGGAAGCGCGCTCGACCGGCGGCCAGCCGCGCTCGGCGCCGATGCGGTCGTGCATGCCCTTGTAGCCGGGCCAATACTCCTCGCGCGCCGCTTCGTCGGTCGCCGCGACGTGCCCGGGAGAATGGACCGCGATCTCGCGCGCGGGCTTGCCGAGCTGCGCATAGGCGCGGTGGTAGAGATCGACAAAAGGCCGAAACCGCTGCGGATCGCCGCCGATGATGGCAAGCGCCAGTGGCAGGTCGTAGCGCGCGGCGCGCACGACCGATTCCGGGCTGCCGCCGACGCCGATCCAGGTCCTGAGCGGCCCGTTTTCGATCGGTGGAAACACACGCTGGTTGGTGAGGGGAGGGCGAAGATTGCCGCGCCAGGTCACCGCCTCCTGCCGCAGCAGCGCGGCGAAGAGATCGAGCTTCTCCTCGAACAGCTCCTCGTACTGGGCGAGATCGTAGCCGAACAGCGGAAAGGATTCGGTGAACGAGCCGCGCCCGAGCGTCACTTCGGCTCGTCCGTTCGATGCGGCGTTGAGCGTCGAGAAACGCTCGAACACGCGGATCGGATCGTCGGTGCTGAGCACCGTGACCGCCGAGCCCAGGTGAATGCGCTTGGTACGCCCGGCGATGGCCGCGAGCACGACCTCGGGCGCCGACACGGCGAAGTCGGGGCGATGGTGCTCGCCGACGCCGAAGGCGTCGACGCCCAGCAGGTCGGCCAGCACTGCCTCCTCGATCACGTCGCGGATCACTTGCGGTTGCGGCAGGAGCTTGCCGTCGGATGCGCTGGTGACGTCGCCGAACGTGTCGAGTCCAAATTCGAATTGTGCCATGTTTTCTGTTCTGTTGCCCTTCACGCCGCCCGCGGCGCAATGGAGGTGGGGTGCGCGGGGCAGCGGCGCAACGTCGCAACACGCATGCCGGGCTGCAATCCGTCTGATCGCGCCTGGAAAGCGGGAGGAAAGGGCCGATCGCCGGCTGCGGCACGATTTACCAATTCACAGGTTCAGCTTGATTAGCGGGCGCGAGCACGGTCAAATCCATGTTTGGAGGAGACCGCGTGCCGGATCGGCACAAACGCCTCGATACCGAGGCGTGCGGCAAGGAGGAGGAACTAAACAAATGGCCAGGATAACAGTTGTCGCCGCAGCGGCGCTTGCGTTGGCGGCCGGGCCGGCGACGGCCCAGCAGAAGACGATCAAAATCGGCTTCATCAGCACCTTCAGCGGACCGCCGGCCGCGATCGGCAACGACATGAAAAACTC
Source organism: uncultured Alphaproteobacteria bacterium (assembly GCA_963850855.1). Taxonomy (GTDB): domain Bacteria; phylum Pseudomonadota; class Alphaproteobacteria; order Rhizobiales; family Xanthobacteraceae; genus BOG-931. Next base: position 130,859 of record CAWKNH010000016.1, on the reverse strand, counting down.
CTTCGAGCTCGGCCTCGATCATCACGGCCGCAAGCTCGGCGGGCTGCCGGTCGAGGTGATTTACGAGGATGACCAGATCAAGCCGGAAGTCGGGGTGCAGAAGACGCAGAAGCTGATCGAATCCGACAAGGTCGATTTCGTGGTCGGCTATATCTGGTCGAATGTCATGTTGGCCTCGCTCAAGCCGCTGGTCGATTCCAAGACCATGACCGTCGTCACCAACGCCGGCGCTTCCAAGCTCGCCGGCGAACTGTGCTCGCCCTACGTGTTCTCGACCTCATGGAATAACGACCAGACCCCGGCCGCCGTCGGCCTCTATATGAACCAGAAGGGCGTCAAGACCGCGTTCCTGATCGCGCCGAACTACGCCGCCGGCCGAGACATGGTCGCGGGCGTGCAGACCACCTTCAAGGGCCAGATCGTCGGCCAGGAGCTCACGCGCTGGCCCGATCAGCTCGATTTCTCCGCCGAGCTGTCGAAGGCCCGCGCCGCCAACCCCGACGCGGTCTTCGCGTTCTATCCGGGCGGCGCCGGCGTTCAGTTCGTCACCCAATATGCCCAATCCGGCCTCAAGGGCCAGATTCCGCTCTATACCGCGTTCACCATCGACGATCTGTCGCTGCCGCGCCTGAAGGACCTCGCCGTCGGCGTGCCCGGCGCCCAGGAATGGGTGAACGATCTGCCCAACGAAACGAACAAGAAATTCGTCGCCGACTACAGGGAGAAGTACAAGGCCTCGCCGTCGTTCTACGGCGCGCAGACCTACGATGCGGTGGGGCTGATCGACAGCGCCATCACCGCCGTCAAGGGCGACCTCGCCGACAAGGAGGGGCTGCGCAAGGCGATGGAGAAGGCCGACTTCAAATCGGTGCGCGGCAACTTCAAGTTCGGCAACAATCACATCCCGATTCAGAATTTCTATCTGCAGGACGCGGAGAAGGCCGCCGACGGCGGCTATGCGCTCCATACCGTGGCGCTGATCGTCAAGGACGATCAGGACAAATTCCACGATCAGTGCCCGATGAAGTAGGCCGGTCATCAGCTTTCGGGGCATCGGCGCTCTGATATTCCAACATCATGGCCGGGCTCGTCCCGGCCATCCACGTTTTTGATCGCTGAAAAGCTGCTAAGACGTGGAAGCCGCGGCCAGCGCGGGCATGACGGATAAGCCAGAGACGCGACTAACCTCATGCTCTACTTCATCGAACAATGCTTCAACGGCATCCAGCTCGGCATGCTGCTGTTCCTGCTGGCGGCCGGGTTGACGCTGGTCTTCGGCATCATGGACCTCGTCAACCTGGCGCACGGCTCGCTGTACATGCTCGGCGCCTATTTCGCCGCCACCTTTGCCGCGGTGACCGGCAGCTTCGTCGTCGCCGTCATTCTGGCGGTTGCCTGTTCGCTCGTCGCCGGCATGGTGCTCGAGATCGTCGCCATCAGGCGACTTTACGGGCGCGATCATCTCGACCACGTGCTCGGCACGTTCGGGCTGGTCTTGTTCTTCAACGAGCTGGTGCGGTTGATCTGGGGACCGGCCGGCATGACGCTGTCGCTGCCGCCGCAGATGCTCAGCGCGGTGCAGATCCTGCCCGGCGTCTACTATCCGATCTATCGCCTTGTCATCGTCCTCGCGGCGCTGGCGGTCGCGCTGGGGCTCTACGTCGTGGTGATGCGCACACGGCTCGGCATGCTCATCCGGGCCGGCGCCTCCAATCGCGAGATGGTCGGAGCGCTCGGTGTCAACATCAAGCTCCTCTACACGCTGGTATTCGGCCTCGGCGCCGCGCTCGCCGGTTTCGCCGGCGTGATGCAGGCGCCGATCCTCACGGTGCAGATCGGCATGGGCGAAAACATCCTCATCCTCGCCTTGGTGGTGATCATCATCGGCGGCATCGGCTCGATCCGCGGCGCCTTCGTGGCCGCGGTCCTGGTCGGCCTCATCGACACCATCGGCCGCGCGTTCCTGCCCGATATGCTGCGCCTTCTGCTGAGCCGCAACGCCGCGGAAACGCTCGGCCCGGCCCTGTCGTCGATGTCGATCTACATGCTGACGGCCGCCATCCTGGTGTTCCGGCCGGAAGGACTGTTCCCGGTGGCGAGCAAATGACCACCAGGCTCGACTCTTCGCTCGACACGGTCCCGCCGTTTCGGCTCACCGCGCTCGCGGCGTTCACTATCGTTCTCGTCGCGATCCTCGCGCTCATTCCGCTCTATGCGCGGCTGACCGGCGACACCTTCGTGCTCACCCTGTTTATCCGCGTGCTCATCCTGGCGATTGGCGCGGTGAGCCTCAATCTCATCATCGGCTATGGCGGCATGGTGAGCTTCGGCCATGCCGCCTACCTCGGCATCGGCGGCTATGCAGTCGGCATCCTCGCCAAGGAGGGTATCGCGTCCGGGCTGGTGCAATGGCCGGTCGCGATCGCGGCTTCGGCGCTGTTTGCGCTCGTGGTCGGCGCGCTCAGCCTGCGCACGCGTGGCGTGTATTTTATCATGATCACGCTCGCCTTTGCGCAGATGATCTATTTCGTCGCCATCGGGCTCGACCGCTATGGCGGCGATGACGGCCTGACCATCTACAAGCGCAGCCAATTCGGCGGCGTTTTCGATCTCAACAACAAGACGCTGTTCTACTATCTGTGCTTCGCCTTGCTCCTCGCCAACATCTATCTCGTCTCGCGTTTGATCAATTCGCGCTTTGGTCTGGCGATCCGCGGCGCGCGCTCCAACGACCGGCGCATGCGCGCGATCGGCTTCCCCACTTTCCGCTACAGGCTTGTCTGTTTCGTCATCGCCGGCGCGTTGTGCGGACTCGCCGGCGCGCTCCTCGCCAATCACACCAACTTCATCAGCCCGGCGATGATGCACTGGACGCGCTCCGGCGATCTCATCGTCATGGTCGTCCTCGGCGGCCTCGGCTCGCTGTTCGGACCGCTGATCGGGGCGGTGACTTTTCTGCTGCTGGAGGAGGCGCTGTCGCGCGTCACCCAATATCCCGACCTGATCCTCGGGCCGGTCTTGCTCTTGGTCGCGATCTACGTCCATGGCGGGATCGCGGGACTGCTTGGGGGCCGTCTGCGTGACTGAACCGCTGTTGCAGATCGACGGCCTCAGCAAACGCTTCGGCGGCGTGGTCGCGGCCGATGCGATCACGCTCGCCGTCCCGCCCGGCGAGCTGCATGCCGTGATCGGCCCGAACGGCGCCGGCAAGACCACGCTCATCGGCCTTGTGGCCGGCGAAATCGCACCGCAAGGAGGGGCCGTCGGCTTCGACGGCGGCGACATCACCCGGCTCCCCGTCTACCGCCGCAACCGGCTCGGCCTCGCGCGCTCGTTCCAGATCACCTCGCTGTTTCCCGACTTCACCGCGCTCGACAATGTCGCGCTCGCCGTACAGGCGCATCGCGGCCACTCGTTCCGGTTCTGGCGCGACGCACGACGCGAGGCGGAATTGCGCCAGCCGGCGCAGGCGGCGCTCGCCCGCGTCGGGCTTGCCGCCCGCGCCGCTGCGCGCGTCGACCGGTTGAGCCACGGCGAGCACCGGCAGCTCGAGATCGCCATGGCGCTGGCGACGCAGCCACGACTCCTGCTACTCGACGAGCCGATGGCCGGCATGGGACCGGAGGAATCCGCCCGCATGGTCGCGCTGCTGCGCGAGCTCAAGGGCAGCATGACCATCATGCTCATCGAGCACGACATGGAAGCGGTGTTCGCGCTCGCCGACCGCATCACCGTCCTGGTCTATGGCCGCGTCATCGCCTCCGGCGATCCGGCGGCGATCAGGGCCGATCCGGCCGTACGCCAAGCCTATCTCGGCGAAAACGCGGGCGCGCGTCATGGTTGAGACGCCGCTCCTCGAACTAGCCAGCGTCGAAACGAGCTACGGCTTGAGCCGGGTACTGTTCGGCATTTCGCTGACCGTCGCGCCGGGCGAGGCGATTTCGCTCATGGGCCGCAACGGCATGGGCAAGACCACGACAGTGCGTTCGATCATGGGCTTGACGCCGCCCGCGGCCGGCTCGATCCGCTTTGCCGGGATCGAGATCGGCCGGCTGCCGGCCTATCGCATCGCCAAGCTCGGCCTCGGACTGGTGCCGGAAGGCCGGCAGGTCTTTCCCAATCTCACCACGCGCGAGAATCTGGTCGCCACCGCCGCCGATCGCGGCGGCGCTGGCGACCCGTGGACGCTCGAAAAAGTCTATGCGCTGTTTCCGCGCCTCGCCGCGCGCGCCGACAGCATGGCGAATCTGCTTTCCGGCGGTGAGCAGCAAATGCTCGCCATCGGCCGGGCGCTGATGACCAACCCGCGCCTCCTCATCCTCGACGAAGCGACCGAAGGCCTGGCGCCGCTCGTGCGCGAGGAGATCTGGCGCTGCCTGGCGCTCCTGCGCGGCGCCGGGCAGTCGATCCTGGTCATCGACAAGAACGTCGAGGCGCTGACCCGCATCGCCGACCGCCATTACATCATCGAGCGCGGCCGCGTGGTCTGGGCTGGGAACTCGCCGGCGCTCGCTGGAGCGCACGACATCCAGCACCGCTATCTCGGCGTTTGATTACGGAATTTCCGAGAGTTCGTTCTGGAGAAGGGCTGGGATTGGAAACCCAGCCCTCGCCCCCCCGTTATCGGGCGACATCTACGCTCGAGAGAACGAGACCGCGCCCGATCCAACCCAGCGCTACGTGCCGATGTTCAAGGGCGGGGAATCCGCATTGTTGAGCGCATAAGTGCGTTCGACGAAGTAGTTCACGGCCCTTTCGAAGGTCTGCAGTGCGTAGTAGCGCTCACTCGGCGTAGCATCTTTAAGTTTCGTAAGTAGGGATTTCAGCTGCCCATCAATACGATAGAGCTCCGTCTGATAGAGAGACGCCATTTAACACCCCCGTTATTTTCTCCCACAGTCTCATGGCGGTTTCCATTAGCGTGCTGAGCAACAGTCGACAGCAAACCCCGGCATTGTGCCGGCAATATGGTTGAATCGTGCACGCACGAAAAAACGTCGCCCGCAATCATTTGGGAAAATAGCTTCCGAGCGTTAGCCGGGAATTCGCACCGGCAGCGTCTCGTAGCCGTGCACGAAATTCGAATAGGTCCGCTTCGGCTCATCGACGACCTCGATCGTCTCAAAGCGCTGCAGGATTTCCTCCCACACGATCCGCAGCTGCAATTCGGCGAGACGCAGACCGAGGCAACGGTGAATCCCGAAGCCGAAGGCCATGTGGTTGCGCGCGTTGCGCCGCTCAATGACGAGATCATCGGCATTCTCGAACATGTCTTCGTCGCGATTGCCCGAGAGGTACCACATGACGACTTTCTCGCCCTGCTTGATCGCCTTGCCGGCGATCTCGGTGTCGATCAGCGCCGTGCGCCGCATATGCGCGAGCGGCGTCTGCCAGCGGATCACCTCGGGCACGAGGTTTTGGATGAGCGCGTGGCTCTCGCGAAGCTTCTTGTATTGCTCGGGAAAGAGATTAAGCGCGTAGACGCTGCCGGAGAGTGAGTTACGCGTCGTGTCATTGCCGCCGACGATCAGCAGGATGAGATTGCCGAGAAAGTTGTTCGGATCCATGCTTCGCGTGGCCTCGCTGTGCGCCATCATCGAAACGAGATCGGCCTTCGGCGGCTGTTTGATCCGCTCCTTCCACAGTTCGGCGAAATATGCGCCGCATTCCTGCAGCTCGGCGTCGCGCGCCGCTTCCGAAGCAATAATCTCGCGATTGCCGGGTGCGGCGGTCGCCACATTGGACCAGCGGGTCAGCTTGCGGCGCTCCTCCCAGGGGAAGTCGAACAGCGTCGCCAGCATCTGCGTCGTCAGCTCGATCGAGACGCGATCCACCCAGTCGAAAGTCTCGTTGCGCGGCAAATGGTCGAGGATCTCGCAGGCCCTCACCCGGATCGTGTTCGCCAGCTGATCGAGATTTTGCGGCAGGAACATCGGCGCCACGGTCTTGCGCTGCTGACTGTGCCGCGGCTCGTCCATCGCGATGAAACTCTCGCGACGGTAATCCGGCTTGGTGCTCTGGATGTTGATGCCGCCGAGATTGACGTCGGATGAAAACGCCGCGTGATTGGTCTCGACATACATGATGTCCTTGTACTTGGTCACCGACCAGTACGGACCGACGCGGCTCTGCGGACAAAAATGGACCGGCGCTTCCTTCCGCAGCCGTTCGAAATAGGACCCAATCGCATTCGAACGAAACAGCTCGGGCCGGCTGACGTCGATATCCTCGAGCCGCAGGGAATAAGCCTCGAGTCTCGCGCCGTCATCTGGTTTGTGGGTGCCGTGCATGGAGCAACCGCTCTCGGTGTCCTCGGAGGAAATCAGGCCGCCAATAGGGACGTGGCCTCGGACAGCGAGACCAGATGGTCGTCAAGAAGCTTGGCGGTGACGGCGTCCTCCCAGTGGTCGTCGGGCAAGGCGAAAGGATCGGCGTTGCCGAGCCTGTGGTCAAGCACCAGGCGGGCGAGCAGCAGGCGGCGCGCATCGCCGCCGCGCTGGCCCAATTCGGCGCCCTCGGCGGCCAGGAGCGCAGCGCTGGCGGCATGGTAGAGCGCACTCGCGGCGCGGCGGCAAGAGGCCTCCGCATCCGGGCGCTGCGCCACCTTCTCGACGAAACCGACGGCGCGATCGATGAGCGCCGCGAGGCGGCCGCGGAACTGACCGGGGATCGGCGCCTGATCGAGACGCCGGCGCAGCGCATCGGCCAGTGCCGTGTGCGCCCGCGCGCGCCCGACCGCGCGGCGGACGATGTCGAGGGCGTTAACGCTCGAGGTGCCTTCCCAGAGCAGGCCGAGATGGGCGTCGCGCACCAGCTTGGCGTTCGCCCAATCCTCGATGTAGCCATTGCCGCCGCGCATCTCCATGGCGCCGGTCGCGACCGGTATGTTGTCGCGGCAGGCGCGGTACTTCACTAGCGCGGTCAGGATGCGCAGTTGCGCTTCGTCGCCCGCGGTCATCGCCACGGCGGCGGCGACTGCGACCGACAGTGCCTGTTCCGTCGGCAACATCAGTTTAAGAAGCTGCCGCCGCGCCATCGGCTGATCAATCAGCGTGCGGCCGAAAACCTGGCGGTGGCGCGCCACCTGCAGCGCCTCGTTCAGGCAGCGCCGCATCATGCCCGCGGCGCGGAAACCGTGCGACAGGCGCGAAAGGTTCACCTGATCCATCATCTGCTGCAAGCCGCGACCGGGCTCGCCGAGCAGATAGGCGACCGCGCCCTCCATGATCGTCTCGCCCGAAGCCATGGAGCGGGAGCCGAGCTTGTCCTTGAGGCGCACGATGCGGTAGCGGTTGCGGCTGCCGTCTTCAAGCCGCCGCGGCATCACGAAAAGCGACAGCCCGGCGTTGCCGGCGCTCGCGCCCTGGCAGCGGGCGAGCAGCAGCACCACGTCGTGGTCGGGGCAGGAACAGAACCATTTGTCGCCCCACAGCTCCCAATGATCGCCGACACGGTTCGCGGTCACGGCAATGCCGGAAAGATCGGAGCCGCCGGACTTCTCGGTCATGTACTGCGCGCCCTTGAGCAGCGTGTCCATGTCCTGGCTCAGCATGCCCGGCAGATAGCGTTGCTTCACCCGCTCGTCGCCGTATTTCTGGATCAGCATGATCGAGGTGTCGCTGACCGAGAGCGGGCAGAGCAGCCCGAACTCGGCCTGGGCGAACAGATATTGCATGGCGTATTTGGCGAGCGGCGGCGCGGCGTCGCGCCAGCCGAGAACGCCGGCTCGCCGCGACATCGCGTGCAGGCCGAACTCGCCGAAGCCGATACGCTCCATTTCGCGATAGGCCGGGTGGTACTCGACCCAGTCGGCATCGCGACCGAACCGGTCGCGATGATGCAGGATCGGCGTGCGCTTATCCGCCTGCAGCGCCAGCTCGTCGAGCGGGCCGCCAGCGAGCTCGCCCAGACGCTCGAAGTGCGGCGTGAAATGCCGCAGCGCCTCCGCGTCGAGATAGAACGCCAGCAGATCGCGCAGCGACCGGTCCACGGTCCAGAAGTTGAGCCCACGGCAATCGGGCGCGATCAGGTCGGAGCCGGCCGGCGAGACCGCCGGAGTGACGGTAGTGGCGAAGTCCCGCAAAGCGCTCATGGCGCAGTTTCCTTCGCTCGCCCCCGATGCAACGATCACTCGCCCTGCCGGGCGGTCTCCTCATCGCGCGGGTGCAGCCAATTGTCCAGGATGATCGCCGCGAGCAGCACGACGCCGCGGATGATGTTCTGCACTTCGCTGTTCACGTCCATGATGGTGAAGGCGTTGAGCAGCGTGCCGATCAGCGCGCAGCCGACCACCACGCTGAACACCCCGCCGCGCCCGCCGATCAGGCTGATGCCGCCGAGCACGACCACGAGGATCACGTCGAAAATCTGCGTGCCGACGATCACGATGTTGGTCTGCATGCTCCCGGTCTGGCCGATCCACACGAGCCCCGCGAGCCAGGCAAGGACCGCGACCAGCACATGCTCGAGCACGGTCAGCGGCCGCAAGGCGATGCCGGAGAGCCGCGCCGCCTCGGGGTTGTCGCCCTGCGCATAGATGAAGCGGCCGATCGAGGTGCGCGAAAGGAAGGCGTGCATCACCAGCGCCGCCGCGGCGAAGACGAAGATCGGCATCGGTATGCCGAACACCGTGGCGCGCCCGAAGAACAGGAGCCCAGCCGCCTCGTGCGGGACATAGACCACATAGACCGGCGCGACCCAGTAGGCCGCGCCGTAGACCACGAAGGTGGTGGCCAGCGTGACGAACAAGGCCGGCGCCTCGACGAAGGCGACCATGAGGCCGTTAGCGAGACCAACCGTGACGGCAAGCACGAGGGCTAGAACGGCGGTCCAGAAGCCGGGAAGCCCATGCTGATTGGCGATGATGGCGACCGCCCAAGGACAGGCCATGAGCGCGATCTCGCTCAGGTCGATGCTGCGGCTGATGACGATCAGCCCCATGCCGAGGCCGAGAATGCCGAGGATCGAAATGCTGCGGATCAGTCCGAGAATGTTGGCGGTCGTCGCAAAACCGGGAAGACCCACCGCAAAGACGATCAGGAGAAAGATGGTGACGGCCGCGACCACCTGCTCCTGGCTGAGCCGGCTGAGGTTCCGCCACCAAGGCGCCGTTTTGCCCGGCGCGGCGGTTGTCACGGTTGCCATGTCGCTATCCTCCCTGGGCCGAGCCGGTGCGCATCAATGGATCGCAGCGTACAGGAGCTTGTCTTCGGTCGCCGTCGCGGCGTCGAACTCGGCGACGATGCGGCCGAGGCGCGCCACCAGGATACGATCGGAAACGGTAAGGATCTCCGGCAGATAGGAGGAGATCACCACCACCGCCTTGCCTTCCTCGGCGAGGCGGCGGATCTGCGCGTGGATTTCGGGGATGGTGCCGACGTCAACGCCGCGGGTCGGCTCGTCAAAGATGATGATCGCGGGGTCCTGCGCCAGCGATTTGGCGATCACCACCTTTTGCTGATTGCCGCCGGAGAGCTCGACGATGCGTGCCTTGCGCTGCAGCGCGGCGATCTTCAGCCGCTCGACCCAGTAATTCGCGAGCTTGCTGCGCTTGAGCCGCGACACCAGGAAGCTCCAGCCCAGCCGAGTGGCGAGCTTGCTCACATAGACGTTGTCGTCGATCCGCATCGTCTCGAAATAACCGTTGAGCTTGCGGTCCTCGGTGATGTAGCAGATGCCGTCATTGATCGCCTGCTTCGGCACGCGATAGCGAATCGGCTTGCCGCGCAGATAGATCATGCCGCCGTTGATGAGATTGCGCTTGAACGCGCCGTAGATGATCTTGGCGATCTCGGTGCGTCCCGAACCGATGAGGCCGGCAATGCCCACGACCTCGCCGGCATAGACCGAGAACGACATGTTCTTGACCACCAGGCCCATGGTGACGTTCTCGACGGCGAGCACCTTCTCGGTCCCGCGATGCCGTTTTTTGCCGTCGCCAGCCTTGGCATAGTGGGTCTGCGCGATGTCGCGGCCGACCATGTGGCGCACGAGCTTCTCGCGCGTCATCTCGGCGGTCTTGGCGGTGATGACCAGCTTGCCGTCGCGCAGCACCGTGATCCGGTCGGAGATCTGCAGCGATTCCTCGAGCGCGTGCGAGATATAGATGATGGCGACGCCGCGGGCGCGCAGATCGCGCACCAGATTGAAGAAGTGCACGATTTCCTCGGGCGTGAGGCTCGCGGTCGGCTCGTCGAAAATGATGATGCGCGCCTTGTTGTAGATGGCGCGGGCGATCTCGACCATCTGCCGCTTGGCGGTGCCGAGGATGGCGACCGGCGTCGTCGGGTCGATGTGGAAGTTGAGCGACTGGAGGAGCTGCTGCGCCTGGATGTTGAGGGTGCGGAAGCGGGTGAGCAGCTTTTCGTTGCCGAGCTCGATGTTCTGCGCCGCGGTCATGTTCGGCACCAGGCTGGTTTCCTGGTAGACCATGCAGATGCCGGCGGCGAGCGCGTCGCGGGGCGACTGGAAATCGACCGGCTTGCCGTCGACGCAGTAGGTGCCGGAGGTGAGCCGGATCGCGCCGGCGATCGCCTTGCACAGCGTCGACTTGCCGGCGCCGTTCTCGCCGACGAGCGCGTGCACCTCGCCGGAGTAGAGGTCGAAATCGACCCCCTCGATGGCGTGCACGCCGCCGTAGATCTTGCTGCCGTTGGTGACGCTGAGCACCGGCTGGCGCGACGTCTCCGCCTGCGGGATCTCGGTCGGCTGATTGAGAACGGCGATCTTGTTCATGTGTGCGCTTCCGTTTGCTGCAGCAGCACGCGGCCGCTGCCTTTCGATACGATGACCAGGCCCTGCGCCGTTTCAATCGCCGCGGTGATGCCGTGATGGCGGCCGCCGACCCGGCTGTGCACGGTCTCGACCACTTCGCCGTCGGCGTCGAGCCGGACGAGAAGCCCGTAGGAGCGCGGCGGCGCCCAAGGCTTCTGGATGCCGAGCGCCTTGATGCCGCCGGTCTGCATCGGCTCCAGGCAATCGCCGGTGGTGGCCAGCGCGGGTGCGATCCAGAATTCGGGCGGGATGGTCCGCATCATCTCTTCGCGAAAATCGTCCTCGCGCAGCACGAACTCGACCAGATGCGTGCGCACGGCAAAGAGGCTGAGCCAGAAACCGCCGTCGCGGCTCAAGCCGAGACGCGACGGGTAGCCGGGCATATTGCGGATCACGATCTGCGGCTCGGCGACCGCACCAGGGCCGGAAACGGCCGCGCGGCTGACGCGATGGGCGAAGCTTTCGGTGAACCAAAGATCGCCATTGCCGGCAACGGCAACGCCGCCTGGATAGTTGAGGCCGCGCCACAGGACGCGGGCGCTCTGCAGCGCCGGCCCGCATGTGATAATTCGGCCGAGGCTGTTTCGCTCCATCAGATCGACGCACCACCCGTCCGCGCTGTGCCGCGAACTGCCGTCGCTGGCGAAAATGGTGCCGTCGGGCGCCGCCGTGACAGCGGTCAGGCAGCGCAACGGCTCGCCTTCCGCCTCGCCGAGATAGCTGGTGCGGCTTCCCGGCTCGATGGCGGCGAGGCCGCGCGCCGTGCACGCAAGCAGGCGCCCATCGGGATGAAAGGCGAGGCCGCCGACATCGCTGTCGAATTCGGCGAACACGGCACGATTTTCATAACGCGGGCCGCTCAGCCGCCACACCTTGCGGCCAGCGGAGACGCAAATGGCGCCGTCGGCCGCCTCGGCCACGGCGTCGGCGCCGGGGAGGGGATCGCCGATCGGGGTCGCCTTGTCGAGGCGCTCGTTCGGGCTGAACGCGCCGTCCATGGACGGAATGGCGTGCGGATCGCGATTAGCGAACAGGATTTGCTCGAGGTCACGCCGCAGAAATGTGAGAAAGCCCATTGATCACGCCCGCCGCTTGTTACCCCAATACGCCGCGAAGCCGGTCCAGGTCGGATCGGCGTTTTCGAGCTTGATGCGTCCGATCCGGTTGTTCTCGAGCCCGCCCAAATAGAGATAGCCCTTGTGCTCGCGCATCGACGTGACGGTCGAATGGGCGACGCCGGTCGGATCCCAATACGATTCGAGCACGTTGCCGGCTTCGTCGAACTTCAGCACGCAGCCATGGTTGAGGCCGGGCGCCAGCCATTCGTCGGCCGGCACCTGCTTGACCATGCGGCGCCGAAACGCCGGCTTGCGGCAGGCGAGATCGTAGGCCGGCGAGCGAATGCCGACCAGCGCCAGCCAGTAATTGCCGTCGGAAGCGCGATTGATGTTGTCGGGGTTGCCGGGCAGTTCGTCGATCATGATCTCGGTCGTCCCGGCCTTCGGACCGGCGAGCCAGTGGCGGAAGATGCGGCAAGCCGACGTCGAGGCGATCAGCACCGAGCGGCCGTCGTGGGAAACGCAGATGCCGTTCGGGAAGTAGAAGTGATTGATGAGCGTGTGCGTTTTCTTGGTGGCCGGATCATAGACGACCACGCGGCCGTTCGGTCGGCCCTCGAGGATGTCGAGCGTGTTGGTGGTCATCTCGTAACGGGTCGTGCAGTCGCTGAAAAAGATCTTGCCGTCCGGCGCGATGTCGAGGTCATCGGCCATGCGCAGCCGCGAATTGTCGTTGAGCTTGCTCCAGGTACGATTGGTCTCGTCGGTGACCTTGAACACTTCGCCGCTCGGCTTGACGCCATAGACGCCCATGCCGGCGACGCAGACGATTAGGTTCTCGTCCTGGTCGAACTGCATGCCGAGCGGCCGCCCGCCGATATGGGCAAATACCTCACGATGCTGCAGCCGATCGCCGGAGAAGCGGATGATGTTGCCGTCACGGGTGCTGCCATAGAGCCGGTCCTCGCGATCGAGGATCACGTCTTCCGGACCTTCGACCTGATCGACCCCGATCGCCTCCGCGCCGATCAGCCGGTCGTTGCGGGCGAAAGGCGAGCCGCTGCCGGGCTGCAGCGAGGGCGAAGCGGCAAGCGGGACGCGCGCCGGGTTGACGTAGATTTTCTGGATCACCTTGCCGCGGTTCTTCGCCCATTTCACATCGATGCCGATGGCGAGAAGGAGGATGATGCCGATGACCGACGAGGTGATGTAGCCAGCGATGCCGATGCGCACGAGCCCATTGGTCATCATGAAGATGATGATGGCGCCGAGCATCGCCCGCCACACCGTGCCGCGGCCGCCGGCGACGGAAGCGCCGCCGATGATGACCGCGGTCAGCGCCTGGAATTCCCAGCCGACGCCGGTGGTCGAATCCGTGCTGCCCTGCCGCGCCGCGTAGAAGACGCCGCCGGCGGCGCAGAGCGCGCCGGAGAGCATATAGGTCACGAGCAGCATGCGCTGGACGCGGATGCCGGCATGGCGCGCCGCCTTGCGGCTGGCGCCGATCGCGGTGAGATGCCAGCCATAGCGCGAACGGCTCAGAAGGATGTGGCCGATGAGCAGCACGACGATCAGCGTCGCCGCGTTGACCGGCACGCCCAGGATGCTGCCTTCGCCGAGGAAGTCCCAGGCGTCGCTGTCGACCGAATTGGTGGCGAACACCGTGGCGTAGCGCTCGTCGAGGAGATTGACGCCGGCGCGCAGGATGATCAGCGTCACCAACGTGGTGAGGAACGGCCGAGTTTTGAGGTAGCCGATGAGAAAGCCGTTGCCGGCGCCGATGACCGCGCCGGTTACCAGCGTGGCGAGAAACACGAGCCAAGCCGGGAAACCGAGCACGAACAGGCAGAACAGCGCGGTGAAATTGCAGACGGCGAAGATCGCGCCGACGCTAAGATCGATGCCGCCGGAGATCAGGCTCAACATCATGCCGAGCGCAACGAAGCCGAATTCGGCGAACAGCCGCGCCAGGGACAGCGCGTTGGCTAGGCTGCCATAGTCCTTGATCGTCAGCGAAAAATAGGCCGCGAGCAAAATCATCACCGTGAACGGGATGACCGGCTCGAACCATTGTTTCAGCAGCAGCTCTGACAAGAACAGCCGCGGCGACCAGGTGTAAGGAAGGTTTTGAGGCCGACTGCGGGGCCCCTCCAAAGCGGTTGTCGACATGAGCCTACTCCGCGCCGCAAATCCGCTCCCGCCGCGACGGCGGGAGCGGTAGCTTCATTCGGCGATGAACCTACGTCGTTGCCTAGTTCGCGGCCGTTGACGTCGGCGGCTTGGGCACCGCGTAACAGTTCGCACCGGAGGCGTTGCTCTTATCGAGCCACACCGGCCGCGTGTAGTATTCCTGATGCTTGGAACCGGGCTTGTTGCCGCCTTCAAGCAACGTCTCGGCAGCGACGAACGCGTCGTGACCCTGTTCGGTCGCGGTGTAGCTCAGGAATTTGTAGAAATTCCCTTGCGACACCTGATCGCAATCGAGCTGAGAGCCTTCGCCCGAGGCGTAGACCTTGACCTTGTCGATCTTGCCCGCGTTGCGGATGGCCTGGGCGGCGCCCAATTCCATGATGCCCCAGAAACCGATGCTGGCGCACAGGTTGGGGTGCTGCTGGATGACGGTGGCGGTGATGTTGAGCGCGTTGTTGGCGTCCCACAGCGCCGCCTGGTTGGACACGACCTTGATCGCCTTGTCCTTGTTGAGGACGTCCATGATGCCGCCGATCTGATCGACGCTGGCGGCAGCGGTGAGCTCGCCCTGGACGATCTGCACTTCGCCCGAGGTTCCGCTTCCCGTGCCGCAGACCTTCACCACGTCCTCGGCGAGCATCTTGCCGACTTCGTACCAGTCGGCGCCGACAAAGGCGTCCGACTTGTAGTTGGACGACATATTCATCTGCACGACATGGATGCCCTGCGCCTCGGCGCGCTTGAGCTCCTTCATCAGGAGCGTCACGCTCGGGTTCTGCACGACAATCACGTCCGGCTTCTCGTCGACGAGCGCGGTCAGCGCCTGCTGCATGGCCGCCGGATTGGCGGCGGGATCGCGTACGATGAACTTCATGCCGCGCCATTCCGCCTCGGTCTTGATCACCCGGCCCCACTCGTCCATGAGCGGCACGCCGGTCGCGATCGGCAGGAAGGCGATGGTCTTGCCTTTGAGGTCCTTGTCATAGTCGGCGCGCAATTCATGCGCCGTCTTGGTGCCGGTCTCTTCCTGCGCAACCGCCTTGGCCGGCAGGCCAAAGATTCCGAGCGCAGTCAGCGAGACCGCGATTCCTGCCCACGAATAACGCTTGCTCATTTCTTCATTCCTCCCTCTGTGCTTTGAGATTTCCCGGCTTCGCCGTGGTTTATGCGACTTGCAGACGTTTATGCGACTAAAGACTTGGTAGCCCTCTGAGTAGCCCGCTGAATGGGCAAAGTCGAGCGATGATCACAACTAGGAGCATCCTCCTGAGGACTCCGCGTCGGCGCATCCGTCTGACATGGAGTATTTTCATGTTGAATATCGAGTATCGCTGTGTCAAGGCCTTTGCGTGAGTTCGAAACCCCTAGCAGCCAGAAGATACCGTGGATCCAGCGGTGAGGATCGACGGTTGCAGCGGCGCGAACGCCTGTTGGACGCCGCTTTGCGCGTCTACGGAACGCGCGGCTATCACAGCACGACGGTGAAGGCGGTTTGCGACGCGGCCGGGCTTACCGAACGCTACTTTTACGAGAGCTTCCCGAATGGCGAAGCGTTGTTCCTCGCGCTCTACAGAGACGTCAGCGTCAAGGCGCTCGAACGCATCCGGATTGCCGGCGAATCCGCCGGCAAGGATCCAGCCGCGCAAGCTCGAGCCATGCTCGCTGCCTACTACACCAATTTGCCGGATAGCCCCGCCTGTTCTCGGGTTTATGTCGTTGATGCTTTCAACGTGAGCCCTGCCGCGAGAGAAATCTGGAAATTTTGGCGAGCTTCGCTTGGCGATCTGTTCGCGCGGGCGTGGGGTCGCGGCGGCCCGCAGGCCTCTCCCGAGCTTCGAACGGCGGTCGCCGGCGCGATCACCCAGATCGCCATCGATTGGATCGAGGACGGCTTCTCCCGGCCGGTTCAGTCCGTCATCGACACCGCGATGCAGATTTCCTCGATCCTGCAGACTCCGAAGCCAGCGCTTATCGAGTTCTCCCGCCGGCCGAAGACTGCCTAGCGGCATCTCGGGCCAAACACGCGTCCGAGGTGCGGCGCGTGAAAATTCGCGGCTGGAGCCGTTTCGCCGCGTATATGACATGGTATGTTGTCAGATCGGCGGCCGCTGGAGCAGAAGCTCTCGTTCAAGTATTTCCCACCATCGGTCCCACAATAAAGGCCACGCCCGGCCGCGCCATCAAAGAGTTTTCTGATTATCCGTTTTCAGCAAAGTATGGCTGGATCCAAATCACAGGCTAGGCCTCCAACGGAGATGCGGCATGTCCGTCGCGAAACTTTTCGAACCGCTCTCACTCGCCCATGGCCCAGCCATGAAGAACCGCTTCATGCTGGCGCCGCTGACGAACGAGCAGAGCCATCCTGATGGCCGCTTGTCCGAGGACGAGTTTTGCTGGCTCACGATGCGCGCGCAGGGCGGCTTTGCGGTCACCATGACCTGCGCCATGCACGTGCAGGCGGCGGGACAGGGCTTCGACGGCCAGCTCGGCATCTTCGGCGACCAGCACCTGGAGGGGCTCACCCGTTTGGCCAGCGCCATCAAGGCGCGTGGCTCGATCGCCGCGGCGCAGCTCTATCATTCCGGCAAGCGCGCCCCCAAGCATCTGGTCGGCGCCTCGGTGTGCCCGTCCGATGACGAGAAGACCGGCGCCCGCGCCTTGACCCTGGCCGAGGTGGAAAAGCTGCGCGACGACTTCGTCGCTGCCGCCAAGCGGGCCGAGCAAGCGGGCTTCGACGGCGTCGAACTGCACGGCGCGCACGGCTATATTCTCGCTCAGTTTCTTTCTCCGGCGATCAACCGGCGCGAGGACCGCTATGGCGGCAGCCTCGAGAACAGGGCACGGATCATATTCGAGGTCATCGACGGCATCCGGGCGCGATGCCGAGCGGATTTCCAGGTCGGCCTGCGGCTGTCGCCGGAGCGCTTCGGCTTGAAGCTCGCGGAGATGCGCGACGTGGCGGCCGAGATTCTGCGCCAAGCAAAGATCGACTATCTGGACATGTCGCTTTGGGAGGTGACCAAGCAGCCCGAAGACCCGGCCTTCGCGGGGCGATCGCTGATGAGCTGCTTCACCGAACTGCCGCGCGGCGGCGTTCGCCTCGGCGCCGCCGGCAAGGTGACCAGCGCCGAGAGCGCCGCCTGGGTGCTCGACGCCGGCTGCGACTTCGTTCTGGTCGGCCGGGCAGCGATCCTGCGCCACGACTTCCCCGAGCGCGTGCGGCGCGACCCGACCTATCAATCGCCCGCGCTGCCGGTGACGGCGCAGCATCTGCGCGAAGAAGGCGTTAGTGCGCGATTTATCAACTACATCGCCACGTTATGGCCCGACTTTGTCGCGACGGAGGAGACAACCGCGTAGTCAGAAAGTAATCAGAATATGCCTCGCTGGACATCTGCGTGTTACAGTAACCGCAAGAGGAGGGCGAGCGATGTTCAAGGACGGGCTGTTTCGCGGCAAACGCATCCTGGTGACCGGCGGCGGCACCGGCCTCGGCAAAGGCATGGCCGAGAAGTTTCTCGCGCTCGGCGCCGACATTTTCATCTGCGGCCGCCGCAAATCAGTCTGCGAGGCCACCGCCGCCGAGCTCACCGCCAAACATGGCGGCAACGTCAAGGCCTATGGGGTCGACATCCGCGATCCTGCGGCAGTCGACGCCATGGTGGAAGATATCTTCCGCTCCGGCCCGCTGACCGACCTCGTCAACAATGCCGCCGGAAACTTCATCTCGCGCACCGAGGATTTGAGCTCGCGCGGATTCGACGCTGTCGCCAATATCGTGTTCCACGGCACCTTCTACGTCACGCACGCGGTCGGCCGCCGCTGGATCGCCGGCAAGCACCGCGGCAGTGTCGTCTCCATCGTGGTCACATGGATCTATAACGGCAGTCCCTATGTCGTGCCCTCGGTCATGAGCAAAGCCGGCGTTCACGCTATGACCATGTCGCTCGCCACCGAATGGGCCGGTTACGGCATCAGGCTCAACGCTATCGCTCCAGGCGTGATCCCGACCGAGGGCGCGAGCAAACGGTTGAGCCCAGGGCAGGGGCCGACCGAGCGCACCGAGCGCACCAATCCGATGGGCCGGGTCGGCCATATGGCGGAGCTGCAGAATCTGGCGACGTTTCTGCTCGCCGACGGCTGCGAGTGGCTGACCGGACAGACCATCACGCTTGACGGCAGCCAAAGCCACGCCAATGGCTCGAATTTCTACGAGCTGCGCCACTGGACCGACGCGCAATGGCAGGCCGCCCGCGAGGCGATCAAGGCGCAGAACGAAAAGGACCGCGCGCAGCGCGCAGTGTGAGCGGGGCAGCCGGTGATGATCGAGTTCTTCTTCGACTGCTCGAGCCCATGGACCTATCTCGCGTTCCACAACATCCAGCCGATGGCGGCGCAGCTCGGCTGCAAGATTGCCTGGCGACCGATCCTGGTCGGCGGCGTCTTCAATACGGTCAATCCGAGCGTCTACGCCTCGCGCGACAATCCGGTGCCCGCCAAAGCCGCTTACATGCGCAAGGACCTCGACGATTGGGCCCGCGCCGCCGGGCTGAAGATCGTGTTTCCGCCGCGGGTGTTTCCGGTCAACAGCGTCAAGGCGATGCGCGGCTGCATTCTGCTGGAAGCCGAGCGCAAGCTCGTGCCCTTCGCCCGTGCAGCGTTCGAAGCCTATTGGGGCGATGACCAGGACATCTCGCAAGACGACGTGCTGGCGCACGTCTGCGCACGCGCCGGCGTCGATCCGGCATACTTTTTCGCCGGCATCGGCGCGCTGGCGATCAAGGACCGGCTGCGCGCCAATACCGAGGAGTTGATCCGTCGCGGCGGCTTCGGCTCGCCGACAATGTTCATCGACGGCACCGACATGTATTTCGGCAATGACCGCTTGAGCCTCGTTCGCGCCGCCCTGGAGCGGGCGCGCGCGAAACCGGCGGCGGAATAGCCGGCGGCGCGGAGGTACTGATGACCGAGATTATTCTCCACCAATACGACCGCTCGCCCTTCTCCGAGAAGGTACGCCTCGTCTTCGGACTAAAAGGCGTCAGCTGGCGCGCAGTCGACATTCCGGCCTGGGCGCCCAAGCCGGATCTCACACCGCTCACCGGCGGCTACCGCAAAACGCCGGTGATGCAGATCGGCGCCGATATCTATTGCGACACCAGGATCATCCTGCGCGAGATCGATCGCCGTTTCCCGCAGCCGGGCCTTTACGGAGCAGGCGGCGGCGAGCTCATCGCCGCGTGGGCGGACAGCGCGCTCTTCATCAATGCAGTCGCAGTCGCCTTCGGCAGCGTCGCCGACAGCTTTCCCAAGGAGCTGAGGGAGGATCGGGAAAAATTCACCGGCGGCCGTTTCAGCGCCGATCGTTTCAAGGCCGCGCAGCCAACGCTTCGCGCGCAATATCGCGCGCAGCTGAGTTCGCTCGAAGAGGCGTTCGCGGACGGGCGCGGTTATCTCCTGGGTGCCTCGCCGTCGATTGCCGATCTTGCGGTCTATCATCCGCTGTGGTTCGTCCGCCGCAATGTGCGCGACGTGGATTTTCTCGCCGACTATCCTGCGCTGAAGGCGTGGCGGGAACGCATGGACAAGCTTGGCCAAGGCACGCGCACGGCGCTCAACGCCAAGGACGCGCTTGCGATCGCCAAGGGCGCAAAGCCGGCCGGGGTCGAGGCCAAGCCATACGATGACCTAAGCGGCTGCCGGATCGGCCAACAGGTGACCGTCGCCGCTAACGACTATGGCCGTGATGCCGTTGCCGGCGAACTCCTGGCGATCGATGACAACGAGATCGTGGTCCACCGCCATGATCCGCAGGCCGGCGACCTCAATGTTCATTTCCCGCGCGTCGGCTTCGATGTGGCCGCGGCGTAGGGCGGGTTAGCCGAAGGCGTAGTTACCGCTTTCCGGTCTTGAGCTCGCGGAATGGCACATCCTTGTCGACGCGAATGTCGCCGGGCATTCCCAAAACCCGCTCGGCGATGATGTTGCGCAGGATTTCGTCGCTGCCGCCGGCGATCCGCATTCCCGGCGCGTAGAGGAGCGCCTCCTGGAACCACGCCTCCACCGGCGCGACCTCGGCGTCCATGACGCCGCCGGCCATGCCCATGAGATCGATGCCGTAGGAGGCGATATCCTGCAGCTTGCTGGCGCTGACGAGCTTGGTGATGGATGCTTCCGGGCCCGGTGTCTGGCCGCGCGACAGCGCCGTCATGGTGCGAAACTTGGTGTATTTGAGACCAACGGTCTTCACGTACCACTCGGCGAGCTTCTCACGGACCGCCGGATTGCGGATCGCCGGTCCGTCGTCGAGCTCGAGCGTGCGTGCCAGCGCGAAGATATCGTCGAAGTCGGGACCGGGCGCATCACCGACGGCGAGCCGCTCGTTCATCAGCGTGGTCAGCGACACTTTCCAGCCGTCGCCGACCTTGCCCAGCCGCTGGCCGTCCGGCACGCGCACATCGGTGAAGAACACCTCGTTGAAGTTCGAGGTGCCGGAAATCTGCTTGATGCGGCGTACCTCGATGCCCGGCGATTTCATGTCGAGAAAGAAGAAGGTGAGGCCCTGATGCTTGGGCACATCGGGATCGGTACGGGTGACGATGATGCCGAAATCGGCGAAATGCGCGCCGGAGGTCCAGATCTTCTGTCCATTGACGATCCAGTCATCGCCGTCGCGCACCGCGCGCGTGCGCAGCGCCGCGAGATCGGAACCGCCTGACGGCTCGGAGAACAACTGGCACCAGATCTCCTCGCCGCGCAGCGCCGGCCGCACGTAACGCTCGAGCTGAGCCGGCGCACCATACGTCATCATCGTCGGGATACACATGCCGAGCCCGATCTCGAACACGCCGCGCGGCACCGCGTAGTTCGCTTCCTCCTGATTGTAGATCACCTGTTCGATCGGCGATCCGCCGCGCCCACCCCATTGCTTCGGCCAGGTGATGGCGGCAAAGCCGGCGTCGGCCTTCTGCGCCTGCCACGCCTTGGCTCGCGCCAGGCTCTCGGCCATGTTGGCGTCGGGGATGTAGCGGCCGCGATGCGTGGTCTCGGTCGCGCCCTTGCGCCGGGCATTGGCGTCGAGGAAACGCCTGACTTCGGCGCGGAACGCGGCCTCTTCCGACGTGTCGTTGAAATCCATCACGTTCCTCCGGGCCTACGCGCTAGGGCGCGTTGCGCCGCTCGAGCGCGGCGATCAACCGATCCTTCCAGTAGGGCGCGCTGCCGATCGCCGCCGCCAGCAGCTTCGACCTGCGATAGTAGAAATGACAATCGGCCTCCCAGGTGAAGCCGATGCCGCCATGGGTCTGGATATTCTCTTTTGATGCGAGGTGGAACGCCTCGATCGCCGCGACGCGCGCGGCGGCGCCGGCAACCGGCAGCTCGGCGGCGCCGGTCGCGATCGCCCAGGCGCCGTAGTAGGCGTTGGAGCGCGCGAGCTCTACAGCCACGTAGACGTCGGCAAGCTTGTGCTTGATCGCCTGGAAGGAGGCGATCGGCCGCCCGAAGGCGTGGCGTTCCATCGCGTAGGCTTTCGCCATGTCGAGGCAGGCCTGCGCGCCGCCGACCTGCTCGAAGGCCATAAGAATCGCGGCGCGATCGATCAGCGCCTCAATCACGGCGTAGCCGCGCGCCTCCTCCAGGCGCATGGCGCGGACATTGTCGAAGACGATCTTCGCCTGGTTGCGGGCCGGATCGATGCCCTTAAGGCGGGAGCGGCTCACGCCCTCATCGCCAAGCTCGACCACGTAAAGGCCGACTTCGCCCGCTTCGTCAAGCGCCGCGACCACCGCAAGATGCGCGATCTCACCATCCGGCACCGGCAGCTTGGTGCCGCTCAGCCTGCCGGAGACGACCTTCGCGCTGATGCGGGCAGGGCTCGGATTGCCAAGCCCTTCAGCCAGCGCGAACGTACCGATGCGGCTGCCGTCGATCATCGGCGGCAGCAGTTTCTGTTTCTGTATTTCGCTGCCGGCGATCAGGATCGCTTCGGCGGCGAGATAGATCGAGGAGGAGAACGGCACCGGCGCCAGCACGTAGCCGAGTTCTTCGGCGAGCACGCACAGCCCGTCATAGCCGACCGCCGCGCCACCATACTCCTCGGGAACC
Organism: uncultured Alphaproteobacteria bacterium; assembly: GCA_963850855.1. Classification (GTDB taxonomy): domain Bacteria; phylum Pseudomonadota; class Alphaproteobacteria; order Rhizobiales; family Xanthobacteraceae; genus BOG-931. Next base: position 108,732 of record CAWKNH010000016.1, on the reverse strand, counting down.
GCCGTGCCGAGCCAGCCCATGCGGGCGATCTCCGCCCACAGCGCGGCGTCATATCCGGCGCCGCCTTCGAAGACCTTGCGCACTACTTGGCGCGAAGAGCGCCCGGCGAGGAATTTCCGCGCCTGCTCGCGCAGCATTTTAAGATCGTCGGAGAAGTCGAAGTTCATTTCGGCACCGGCCAGAACTACAAGCTTCTGGCGATCATAAGTTTCATGATCTCGTTCGTTCCGGCGTAGATGCGCAGAACGCGGGCGTCGCGATAAAGCCGTGAGATCGGATATTCATCCATGTAACCGTAGCCACCGAACAATTGCAGGCAACGGTCGGTGACCTTGCCGAGGAGATCGGTGAGCCAGTATTTCGCCATCGAGGCGGTGACGGTATCAAGCTCGCCCTTCACATGCCGTTCGACGCAATGATCGACAAAGACCTTGGCAATGGTCGCCTCGCTCTTGCATTCGGCCAGCACGAATTGCGTGTTCTGGAATTCCACGATCTTCTTGCCGAACGCCTGGCGCTGCTTGACGTAGTCGATGGTCAGCCGCAGCGCGCGCTCCATCATGGCGACCGCCTGGGTCGAGACGATCAGGCGCTCCTGCGGCAATTCCTTCATCAGCTGGTAGAAGCCCTGTCCCTCCTCGATACCGAGCAGGCTTTCCGCCGGCAGCGCCACGTTCTCGAAGAACAATTCCGACGTGTCGGCCGAATCCATGCCGAGCTTCTTGAGCTTGCGGCCGCGGCGAAAGCCAGCCGCATCGTCGGTCTCGACCACCATCAGCGAGATGCCCTTGGCGCCTTCCTTGGGATCGGTCTTGGCGACGACGACGATGAGATTGGAGTGCTGCCCGTTGGTGATGAAGGTCTTGGAGCCGTTGAGCACATAGCCGTTGCCGGATTTCCGCGCCGTCGTGCGCACGCCCTGCAGGTCGGAGCCGGTGCCGGGCTCGCTCATGGCAATGGCGCCGATCATCTCGCCGGTCGCGAGCTTCGGCAACCAGCGCCGCTTCTGCTCCTCGGTGCCGTAATTGAGGATGTACGGCGCGACGATCCCGGAATGCAGCGGCCCGCCGAAAGTATCGAAGCCGGCAAGCGACAATTCGCGGTCGATCACCGCTTCATGCGCGAAAGTCCCGCCGGCGCCGCCATATTCCTCCGGCATCGAGGCGCAGAGGAGACCGGCCGCGCCGGTTTTCGTCCACACCTCGCGCGGATACATGCGCTCCTCGTGCCATTCGTCGAGATGCGGCACGAACTCGGCAGCCATAAAGCGCCGCGCCTGATCCTCGAGGAGGGCGAGATCCTCGGTCATCCAAGCCGGACGCGGCAGATTGAGGACTTCACTCATCGTTGTACCCGGTGCGCGGTGATGCTGACGGTGTTTGGGATAGACTACAGGTCCCGGCAGCCATGTTATCATGGACAACTCGTCCACGCACAAGCGGTCCGATCCGATGCAGGAATTCTACGACGCCCTGGAGACCCGCGCGCCGGAGGTGCGCGAGCGCGAGCAATTCGCCGAGCTGCCGCTCCTGGTCGCGCAGGCCTTGAGCGCACCGGGCTGGGCGGAGCACCTTGCCGGCGTCGACCCGCGAACCCTCAACTCGCGCGCGGCGCTCGCTGCACTGCCGGTGCTGCGCAAGTCGGACCTGAAAGAGCGGCAGCAGGCGCGGCCGCCGCTTGGCGGCTACGCGCCGACCGCGCCGGGAAAGCTCAAGCGGCTGTTAATGTCGCCCGGCCCGATCTTCGAACCGGAGGGTCACGGCGCCGACTGGTGGCACGCGGCGCGCGCGCTGTTCGCCGCCGGCTTTCGTCCCGGCGACATCGTGCACAACTCCTTTGCCTATCACCTCACGCCCGGCGGCTTCATCCTCGAGTCCGGCGCGCATGCGCTCGGCTGTGCGGTCATTCCCGGCGGCATCGGCAACACCGAGCAGCAGATCGACGCGATCGCGCATCTCAAGCCGAGCGGCTACACCGGCACGCCGGATTTTCTCAAGATCCTGCTCGATACCGCGGAAAAGGCGGGCAAGGACGTGTCGTCGATCAAGCGCGGCCTCGTTTCCGGCGCGGCGCTGCCGGGCTCGCTGCGCACTGAGCTTGCGAGCCGCGGCGTCGCCGTGATGCAGGCCTACGCCACCGCCGAGCTCGGCGTCATCGCCTACGAAACGCCGGCGCTTCAAGGGATGCTCGTCAACGAGACGGCGATCGTCGAGATCGTGCGGCCGGGGACGGGCGATCCGGTCGCCGAAGGCGATGTCGGCGAAGTGGTGGTTACTTCGTTCAACCCGGATTATCCGATGATCCGCCTCGCGACCGGCGACCTCTCCGCGATCCTCGCCGGCCGTTCGCCGTGCGGACGCACCAACATGCGGATCAAGGGATGGATGGGCCGCGCCGACCAGACGACCAAGGTCAAGGGGATGTTCGTGCATCCGGGCCAGGTCGCCGAAATCGCCAAACGTCATCCCGAGCTTGGCCGCGTGCGGCTTTCGGTGACGCGCGAAGCCGAGCAGGACGTGATGACGCTCGCCGCCGAATGCGCCGGTGAGGCGAGGGGATTAGCCGACGCCGTAGCGGCAAGCGTGCAGGCCGTGACCAAGCTCAAAGGCCGGGTCAAGCTCGTCGCGCCCGGCAGCCTGCCGAACGACGGCAAGATCATCGCCGATGAACGCAGCGTCGGATGAGCCGCGGCGGCAGGATTTCGCAACGTAAAGGCGGATCACGGCGAGCCGCAAGGTCGCTTCGGGGTTTCCGAAACCTGGCATCGCCAATGCTGGATTGCGGACACCGGATGCGCGGTTAGCATTCCGGCATGAACGAATTTCTGCTCATCGCCGGTGCCGGCTTGATCGCCGGCGCGATGAACGCCTTGGCCGGAGGCGGATCGTTCGTCAGCCTCCCGGCGCTGATCGCAGCCGGCGTGCCATCGGTTGCGGCGAATGCGTCGAGCACGGTGGCCTTGTTCCCCGGCGGCGCCGCCAGCGCGTGGGCTTATCGCGACGGGCTGGGAGCCGTCGGAGCCGCTTCGCTCAAATCGCTCCTGGTCACGACGCTCGCCGGCGGCGCAATCGGCGCGATGTTGCTGTTGTGCACGCCGGTAACAACCTTCGATGTCCTCCTGCCCTGGCTTCTCCTGCTTGCGACCTTGGCGCTCAGCTTGGGACAGAAGCTCGGCGAGCAACTGCGCCGGCGCTGGCACATCAGACCGGCGGCCGTTCTTACCATCCAATTCGCGTTGGCGATCTACGGTGGCTATTTCGGCGGCGCCGTCGGCATCATGATGATGGCGGTGTGGAGGCTGCTCGACAGCCGTGAGCTGAAAAGTCTCAATGCCCCGCGAACCCTGCTGGTGAGCGCGGCCAACGCCGTGGCGGTGCTCACCTTCATCCTCGCCCAGGCGGTCCACTGGCACGAGACTATCATTATGCTGGTCGCGGCGACGCTCGGCGGCTATGGCGGCGCGCAGCTCGGACGCCGCGCTCCGGCCAAAGCGGTTCGCGCCGGGACCGTGTTGCTGACGAGCCTCATCACGCTCGCGTTCTTTGCCCGCGCCTACCTAAAAACGCCGACATAGGGACAGCCGCGGTGTCAGCGCGCCGTCGGTCAGGACGCAAGCACCGATTGGATGAAGCGGTGCACCTCAGCGACGATGCGGTCCTTGTCGTAGTCGATGGTCGCGACGTGGAAAGAATTTTCCAGCCAGACGAGCTCGACGCGAGCCGCGCCGACATGGCTGGCAATCGTCTTGCCATTGCCGGGTGGCACCACGTGGTCGTCACGCGACTGAAGGATCAAGGTGGGGCAGGTGATCCGCGGCAGCAATTCGCGGGTCACTGCGATCAGCGCGAACAGCTCCTTGACCGCCGGGACCGGCACCTCGGGATAGGCGAGCTCCTTGATCGCCGGGTCCTTGATGTCGGAGCCGACCCCCGGGATCGCCGGCGGCGCGTTGCGGTCGAAAGCCAGCCCGGCGAGGTCAGGCGAGTCCACGTGCACCACCGCATTGATCGGGAAGGCGCCGGCGAATACGCCGGCGTGCTTGCCGGCCATGTAGAGCGTCAGCGTGCCGCCCATGGACAGGCCGCCGATGAAGACCCGTTTGCACTGAGGACGCAGTTCGGCAAGCGCATCCTCAAGCGACGCAACCCACTCGCCGGCCGTGCTCTTCGCCATCGCCGCCGGCGATATCCCGTGACCCTTAAGGCGCGGTGCGCTGACGGTATAGCCGAGGCGGTGCAGCGCCTCGCCGAGATAGCGCATGCTCTGTGTCGTGCCGGTGAAGCCGTGGGACAACAATATGCCGGTGTCGCCGCCGCGCAGAAAGAACGGCTCGGCCCCGCTCATGACCGGTCCTTCGCTCATTTCGTCCTCCTTCGGGTGGTTGTCGGCTATCGGTTGTCGTGACCCGAAAATGTGTAAAGGCGAAACAGAAAATGGCGGCAAAACCTTCGCCGCGCGTCGCGCATTTTCCAGATGGCGGCTCGTGAACAGGAAAGAATGGCGGAAGGGGTGGGATTCGAACCCACGAGGGAGCAGAACCCCCTGCCGGTTTTCAAGACCGGTGCCTTAAACCACTCGGCCACCCTTCCGTCGTCGATAGTGGCAGATGCCGGTAAAGCGTTGATTGCGCAGATGTGAATTTGTGACGGATTGGGTGAAAGCGCAATGCCGGAAGCCTGATTGTCGACACGCATTTGATTTTCGCATCGCATAAAAAAGAAAATGGCCGCCCGCACCGGGGCGGACATGCATTTTCGCGTCGACCGTCGGCGAACATGGATGGCCAGTTTCACGTTGTATCCAATCAAATATATCGATAGGCTTATGGCGCCGGACCGGATTACCGGTTCGGGACGAAACTACGACATCAAAAGACACGCTCCATCTTCGACAGAGACTGCATCAACAGTGGCTCGCTCAAATGAGCCGGGGAGGAAGTAATGAAGTTGTCCGTGATCTGTTGTGCTGCGATGGCCGCGGCACTCGTCGTCGGCGTAAGCCCCGCTTGCCTTGGCGCTTGACAAGGCGTCGGTGATCTCGCTCGAGGTGGCGAAGAAAATGGCCGCAGGCTGCGAAGCCAAGGCCAAGGAGCAGAGCTGGAAGATGAATATCTCCGTTGTCGACAGCGGCGCCAACGAGATCTACTTCGAGAAGATGGATGGCGCTTTCCTCGGCAGCCGCGAAATCGCGCTGCACAAGGCGCAAACGTCGGCGCACTTCCCGTTCCCCACTCGTTTCCTGGAGCAACTGGCTTACGGCAAGGATCTCAAGGGCGGCGCGTTGCCAGGGATCGCCGAGGTTCCCGGCATCATCGCCTTCGCCGGCGGATTGCCGATCATGACCGCGGACAACGTGCAGATCGGCGCGATCGGGGTGGGCGGCGGCACCGCCGACCAGGATGAGACCTGTGCCATGGCCGGTCTCGATGGCACCAAGGATCGGCTCAAGTAGCTGCCAGCGATCTCTCGTGAAAAACCAGCCCGCCCCCTTGAGGGGCGGGCGACATCAGCGACTGCCACAGTGAATGGTCCGTTCACTACCGGCGGCCCTTCGCCCATTCCCGCCACAATCTAACCACGCTACAATTTGATACGTTACCGTGGGGAATCGGGGATGATGCTCGGGCGGGCAGGCGCGGCATTGAGGCGGTTTGCGCCGATCAGCGCCTGCGTTGTGCTGTGCTTGGCGCTCGCCCACTGTTCCAGCTCAAGCAATGTCGACCAGCGCTACGGCGTCGCCGCAAGCCCGCGTGTCGTCGAGCCAGGCGACGCGGTGCCCAAGGGCGGCGGCGCTTACCGTGTAGGCGCGCCCTATATGGTTGGCGGGCGCATGTATGTCCCGGAAGAGGACCCGCACTATCGGGCCGAGGGGCTCGCCTCCTGGTACGGCGAGGATTTTCACGGCCGCCTGACCGCCAATGGCGAGATCTTCGACCTCGGCGGCATCTCCGCCGCCCATCCGACGCTGCCGCTGCCGAGCTACGCGCGGGTGACCAACCTTTCCAACGGCCGCTCGCTCACCGTGCGCGTCAACGACCGCGGGCCTTATCACAGCGAGCGCATCATCGACCTCTCCATGCGGGCCTCGCAGCTCTTGGGATTCTACGGGCGCGGTACCGCCTGGGTGCGGGTCGAATATCTCGGCCGCGCGCCAATGCAGGGCTCCGACGACAGCGTCCTCGAGGCGACCTTGCGCCAGGACGAACCGGCGCCGTACCCGGGCAGCACCAAAACCGCCGGCCGCGCGCATTCTGCGCCGCAGGCGCTGGTGTCGGCGCAACCGCGCAATCCGCGCTTCGCCAGCGTGGCCGCAAGCGATGCCTCGCCCGAACCGAATGGGGCGCGAGCCATGTCCTATGCCGGGCCACGAGGCCTGGACGGCTCCGTTCAGTTTCTCAACGGACACGGGCTCTATTGATCTGACGGTTCGGCCCGCGTCATTTTTACTCTTGCGCGACAGCGGCCTTGCATGCGCTCCATGATGCGCGAGAAGTTGCATGAGACTTTGATCGCGAGCGTTTAGTACGCTCCGCAGTGGAGGCGTCCGTGCGCGAAGAGGGTCGCATGCTGGTGTTCGGGAGGGCGCGTCACGCGCTCGCCGGCGGCGTGCTGGCGGCGGCAACCATCGTCGCCGCCGCTCATGCCGCGACGAGCATGGCGACGAAAAAGGACGAGTCCTTCCAGACCAGCGTCCCCAACGCCATCCTGATGGATCCCGAAAGCGACAGCATCCTGTTCGAGAAGAACGGCGACCAGCTCGTGGCGCCGGCGAGCCTCGCCAAGCTGATGACGCTGGAATACGCCTTCAACGAGATCAAGCAGGGCCGGCTCAAGCTCGAGGACGAGGTCTTCATCAGCGAAAACGCGTGGCGCAAGGGCGGGGCGCCGTCGCACGGCTCGACCATGTATGCGGCGATCCACAGCCGCGTGAAGGTAGACGACCTGCTGCACGGCATCATCGTCGATTCCGCCAATGACGCCTGCATCGCGCTCGCCGAAAGCATGGCCGGCAACGAGACGACTTTCGCCGCCTTGCTGACCAAGCGCGCGCGGGAGATCGGGCTGGAAAAGTCGACTTTCACCAACGCCACCGGCTACTCGGACCCGAATTTGCGCGTCACGGTGCGCGAGCTCGCGCAATTGGCGCGCCACATCATGCACACCTATCCCGATTTCTATCCTTATTTCGCCGAGCGCGAGTTCACCTGGAACAACATCCATCAGCTCAACCGCAACCCGCTCCTGGCCATGGGCATCGGCGCCGACGGGCTCAAGACCGGCGAAACGGCCGAGGCCGGCTCCAACCTGGTCGGATCGGCGGTGCAGGAGGGTCTGCGGCTGATCGTCGTCGTCACCGGAGCGAGGTCGGAAAAAGAACGCGCCGAGGAAGGCCGCAAGATGCTCGACTGGGGCTTCCACGGTTTCGAGTCGCGCCTCTTGTTCGCCGAAGGGCAGACAGTCGGCGAGGCCAAGGTGTTCGGCGGCAACACCAGTTACGTTCCGCTCGTTGGGCCCGGCACCATCCGGCTGATGATGCAGCGAAATGCCAGCGAGCGGCTGATCGCGCGCATCGTCTACACCGGTCCGGTGCCGGCGCCGATCTATCGTGGGCAACCGATCGGCAAGCTCAAAGTGTGGCGCGGCGAGAACCTGGCGCTGGAAGTGCCGCTCCAGGCGGCAGACGATGTCGGCACCGGAACGATGCCGCAGCGGGCGATGGATGCCGCCACCGAGTTGATGATCGGTCTGTTTCGGGCCGGCGTAGATCGGCTATGATGGGCCTGTTGCGCGAAACCATGACGGCGCCGGATTGTGCGCGTACCTATATTGGGTCATTGCTCTTGGCCGCGCCGCATTCCTGATTGAGTCCGGGCGCGAAGACAGGGCCGTAAGCATTGGGACAGGCTACGCATTAGGCCCACTCCGACCGAGACGCTGGGATGCAAGGTAAGTTCATAACCTTCGAAGGCGGGGAGGGCACCGGCAAGTCGACCCATGCGGCGATGCTGGCGCGCCATTTGGAATCGCTCGGCCTCGGCGTCTTGCTCACGCGCGAGCCGGGCGGTTCGCCCGGCGCTGAGGTGATCCGCCACGTTCTCCTTTCCGGTGCGGCCAAGCCGTTCGGCCCCGAAGCGGAGGCGATGCTGTTTGCCGCCGCGCGTGACGATCACCTCAACTGCACCATCCTGCCGGCGCTCTCCGCCGGCCAATGGGTCGTCTGCGACCGCTTCGTGGATTCAACGCGTGTCTATCAGGGGGTCTTGGGAAAGCTCGACCGGCGGTTCATCAAGGCGCTCGAGCGGGTCTCCATCGGCACGCTCAGCCCCGATCTGACCTTCGTGCTCGATGTACCGGTCGCGTTGGGGCAGGAGCGGGCGGCAAAGCGGCGCGCGGGCGGCAGTCCCGATCGTTTCGAGGCGGAAAAAACCGAGTTTCACGAGACTCTGCGCCAAGCCTATCTGACGCTGGCCGCGTCCGAGCCGGAGCGCTGCGTGATCGTGGACGCAAGCGCCACCAAGGACGACGTCGCCAAGCGCATCTGGGCGACGGTGAATTCGCGTCTCGACCCGGCCATGGCGCCCTTCGTCTTTGAAAAAAATCTGGCCTCATGAGCCCGCCCGCGAGCGAGACGGCCGAGGCACCGCATCCGCGCATGACCAACGGGCTGGCCGGCCATGCGCTCGCCGAGGCCGCGCTCCTTGCCGCTTATCGCAGCGGACGCATTCCGCACGCCTTTCTGTTCGTCGGGGCGAAAGGCATCGGCAAGGCGACGCTCGCTTATCGGCTCGCCCGTTTCGTCTTGGCGCATCCCGATCCGACGACGGCGGAGGTGCAGGCGGCGACGTCGCTTGCCGTCGATCCCTCGCATCCGGTCGCGCGACGCATTGCGGCGCGGACGCATGCCGACCTCCTCGTTCTTGAGCGCACGCCTAACGACAAGGGCGTCATGCGCCAGCAAATCGCTGTCGAGGACGTCTACCGCACGGTTTCGTTTTTCGGCTCGACCGCCGGGGAGGGGGGATGGCGGATCGCCATCGTCGATTCGGTGGACGAGCTCAATCGTTTCGGCGCCAATGCGCTGCTCAAGGTGCTGGAAGAGCCGCCGCGGCGCGCCCTCTTGCTGCTGATCAGCCACAGCCTGGCGGCTGTGCCGCCGACGCTGCGTTCGCGTTGCCGCATCGTCACGCTGCGGCCGCTGGCGCCAGCCGAGGTCGGCGCGGCGCTCGCCGCGGCGATGGAATCTTCGGCGGACGATGCGGAAGTCGGGGCGGCCACTGCCGCCGCCGACGGCAGCGTCGCGCGCGCACTGGCGTTCCTCGACGAGGATGCGCTGGCGCTGCGCCGGCAGGCGCTCGAGGCGCTCGAGGCGCTGCCGGCGCTCGACGCCAACGCGCTGCATGCGCTCGGCGACGCAATCGCCGGGACCGATCCGCAGCGGCTCGCCGCCTTCATCGACACCATCAATGCCTGGCTGGCGCAGCGCCTCGATCGCAACGCGGACGAGATCGCCCGGCTGGCGCGCTTGGCCGAGGCGTGGGAGCGCATCAATGCGGCCGCCCGTGACGCCGCTGAGTACAATTTGGAGCGAAAACCTCTCGTTTTCAGCGTGTTCGGCTTGCTTGCCGAGGCGACCCGCGGTTGATACCTATCCTTGACGTCATGGCCGGGCTTGTCCCGGCCATCCACGTCTTTTGATCCTGACATTGCAGTGTACGGACATGGCAAAGAAGTCCAAAACTAAGACCAAGAAGAAGTCTCGGACGAAGGTCGAGATCGAGGCCGCGATTAAAAGGAAGTCCACGCCAAAAAAAGAAAGGAAAAAGGCCGACGCTAAGAGGACTGAGAAGGTTGGAGGCAAGAAGTCTGAAACCCGGAAGGCTCGAGCCAAGAAGCTTGCAGCCAAGAAACCCGCAGCCAAGCCAAAACATGGACCACACACCTTAGTAAAACCAAAGCTAAGACCGGCGCCACAAACACAACCAGAGCCGGGGCCACAGGCAAAACGACGGCCAAAGCCTTATTACATCACCACTGCGATTGCCTATCCGAACGGCGCGCCGCATATCGGCCACGCCTACGAAGCGATCGCCACCGATGCGATCGCCCGCTTCATGCGGCTCGAGGGCCGTGACGTGTTCTTCCTTACCGGCGCCGACGAGCACGGCATCAAGATGCTGCAGACGGCGGCGAAGGAAAACCTGACACCCCGCCAGCTTGTCGAACGCAACGTCCCGCGCTTCCAGGCGATGGTGAAACGGTTCAATTGCTCGAACGACGACTACATCCGCACCACCGAGGCGCGCCATTACCGCTCCTCGCAGGCGATCTGGGAGCGGATGCAGGCGGCGGGCGACATTTATCTCGGCAAATATTCCGGCTGGTACTCGGTACGCGACGAGGCCTACTACGACGAGAGCGAGACCCGCCTCGACGACAAGGGCCAGCGCCTCGGGCCGCAAGGCACGCCGGTCGAATGGGTGGACGAGGAAAGCTACTTTTTTCGCTTGTCCGCCTACGCCGACAAGCTCCTCGACCTCTATGCGCACGGGCCCGCTTTCGTGCTGCCGAAGGAGCGACTGAACGAAGTCGCGAGCTTCGTGCGCGGCGGCCTGCAGGACCTTTCGATTTCGCGCACGACATTCGACTGGGGCGTCAAGGTGCCCGCCGATCCGCGGCACATCATGTATGTCTGGGTCGACGCGCTGACGAATTACATCACCGCTGTCGGCTATCCGGATACGGACAGCGAAAAATTCCGCCGCTATTGGCCGGCCGATCTGCACGTGATCGGCAAGGACATCGTGCGCTTCCACGCGGTCTATTGGCCCGCTTTTCTGATGTCGGCGGGCATCGAGGTGCCGCGCCGGATCTTCTCGCACGGATTCCTGTTCAATCGCGGGGAGAAGATGTCGAAGTCGGTCGGCAATGTCATCGATCCGTTCGCCCTCGCCGACACCTATGGCGTCGATCCGCTGCGCTATTTCTTCCTGCGCGAGGTGCCGTTCGGGCAGGACGGCAATTACAGCCACGAAGCGATCGTCAACCGCATCAACGCCGACCTCGCCAACGATCTCGGCAATCTGGCGCAGCGCTCGCTCACCATGGTGGCGCGCAATTTCGGCGGCGTCTTGCCGCAACCGGGGGCGTTCAGCGCCAGCGATCAGGCGATCCTCGGCGCCGCCGACGCCATGATCGGCAGGGCGCGCGACGCCATGGCGGGCCAGCAGCTGCATCAGGTGCTCAGCGCGGTGTGGGCCGTAGTCGCCGACGCCAACCGCTATTTCGCCGGCGAAGCGCCGTGGGCGCTCGCCAAGACCGATCCGCAGCGGCAGGGCACGGTGCTTTACGTGACCGCGGAGGTGTTGCGGCAGATCGCCATCCTGGCCCAGCCATTTACGCCGGAGTCGGCCGAAAAATTGCTCGCTCTGCTGGCGGTGCCGCGCGAGGAGCGCGCTTTCTCCTTCGTCGGCGGCAAGCATCGGATCGCCGCCGGCGTCAAGCTGCCGGCACCGGCGCCGGTATTCCCGCGTTATGTCGAAGCCGAAGCACCCGCGGCACAATAGAAACATGCTCGTTGACAGCCACTGCCATCTCGACTTTCCCGATTTCGTCGCCGAGCTCGACGCCGTGGTCGCTCGCGCGCGCGACGTGGGCATCGGGCGCATGGTGACCATCTCGACGCGTGTTCGCCGGCATGACGCGGTGCTGGCGATCGCTGAGCGTTTTGCCGACGTTTTTTGCTCGGTCGGCACGCATCCGCATTATGCGCACGAAGAGCTCGATCTGACCGCCGCCGATCTCGTTCTCACGCACGCGTCACCCCAAGGTCGTCGCGCTCGGCGAAGCCGGGCTCGACTACCATTACGACAATTCTCCGCGCGAGGCGCAGGAACGCGGGTTCCGCACGCATATCGCGGCGGCCCGCCAGACCGCATTGCCGCTGGTCATCCATTCACGCGAGGCGGACGACGACACCGCGCGCATCCTCGAAGAGGAGGCGGGGCAGGGACCCTTCCCGGCCGTGCTGCATTGCTTCACCGGCGGCCGCGATCTCGCCCGCCGTGCCGTTGCGCTTGGGCATTTCATCTCGTTCACCGGCATTCTGACCTTCCGGAATTCGGAGGCGCTGCGCGCGATCGCGGCGGAGCTGCCGGCGGACCGTATCCTCGTCGAGACCGACGCGCCCTATCTCGCGCCCGGCCGCTTCCGCGGCAAGCGCAACGAGCCCGCCTACGTGGTCGAGACCGCCAAGGTGCTGGCGGAAACCCGCGGTGTCTCATTCGAGGAGATCGCGCGACAGACGACCGATAATTTCTTTCGCCTGTTCGCCAAGGTGCCGCGGCCGGCCGCGGCAGCCGACGCCGACACGCCGCGGCATTCCGCGCACGCCTGACCTCATTCCGCATGACCCTGAAATTCACCATCCTCGGCTGCGGGTCGTCCGGCGGCGTGCCGCGTCCGGCCTTGGGCTGGGGCGCCTGCGATCCGAAGAATCCGAAAAATCGCCGGCGGCGCACCTCGCTTCTGGTCGAGCGGCGCGAGGCCGGCGGCGTCACACGCGTCCTGGTGGACACGCCGCCCGATATGCGCGAGCAACTTCTCGACGCCGAGGTCGATTGGCTCGACGGCGTCCTCTACACCCACGAGCACGCCGACCACACCCACGGCATCGACGATCTGCGCGCGCTGTTCATGAAGCAGCGGCAGCGCGTCGACGTCTACCTCGACGAATACACGGCGAAGATGATGCGCGCCCGTTTCGGCTATTGCTTCGCGTCGCCGCCCGGCAGCGAGTATCCGCCGATCGTGACCGAGCATCGCCTGGCGGCGGCTCAGCCGATCACCATCGCGGGGAAGGGCGGCCCGATCACGGCGCTGCCGATCCTGCAGGAGCATGGCGACATCGCTTCATACGGCTTCCGCTTCGGCGGGCTGGCTTATTCCTGCGACCTCAGCGGCGTGCCGGCGCAGAGCGTCGCGGCGCTTGCCGGGCTCGACGTCTGGATCGTCGATGCGCTGCGCTACCGGCCGCACCCGAGCCATTTCTCGCTCGCCGACGCGCTCGGATGGATCGAGCGCATAAAGCCGCGCCGCGCCATCCTCACCAACCTGCACTCCGACTTGGACTATGACGTACTGCGCGCCGAGCTGCCGCCGCATGTCGAGCCGGCGTTCGACGGGATGACATTTAGCCTTGTAAACAGCGGGCCAGATATTGATGTTCCATAATATGTCTTATGCGAATCGCGCTTGCCGTCTGGGATCGGCCGGTTAGGGGCAATCCCCGTCCGGATCACCAGAGCCCGGGCAGCAGCCGCCAGCGAACCCGCGCCGCATACGCGCGATAGCCCGGCAGATCGGCCTGCAGGACGCGGTCTTCGGTGATCGCCCGGTGCAGCAGAAACGGCAGGCTGCAGACCACGATGAGCGCGGCCGCGAGCCATGAGCCGAGCGCGACGCCGCTTGCGAGCAGGATCAGAATGCCGGCGGTGTAGCCCGGGTGCCGGATGAAAGCGTACGGGCCGCGCGTCACCACGTAATGGCCGCGGTCGTCCTGGATGCGTACGACCGAGGAGAAAAACCGGTTCACGGCCATCGCCCAGAAACACAAAGCGTAACCAGCGGCGAATACGACGAACGCCACGGCCTGGAGCCAATCCGGTACGCTGTCGCTCCAGTGGAAGCGACCGCGATCAAGCCCGGCGACGATCCAATGCAGAAACATGACGAGCGTGAACAGCCGCAGCCCCAGCGGCGGCGGTTTGCCGCCCGGACGCATGCGCTCGCGAAGGAGGCCGGGATCGAGCCAGACGAACGCCGCGACCATAATGGCGGCGAAGATCGCAAGGTAAATCCAGAAGGTTAAGATGGCGACCGTGCCCGCCGCGGCGAACAGAGCGACACCCGCGAGAATGACGAAAGCCGCCGCTTGGAGATAGGCCGAAACGGGCATGATCGGCTCCTGATCGTCCGCCGAGGGCGGATTGGGAACCAAGGTCGTTATGCGGACGTTGAATGACAAGCCCGCCCGGCCCAAGCCGGCCTGGCCTATGCAAAGGGGCTTGGCCGGGCTTGTCTGCATTCCCTCTCCTTAATTTCCAATGGTGATCCCGTGAGCAAAATCCGAGCCCTTGATACGCGCCGCAAGGCAGCGGCGCCGCTTGATACGCCGACCGACCTTTCCGCAGACGCCGTGAGCGAAATTTCAGCGAAGCTCAATGAGATCCTGGCCACCACCTTCGCGCTCTACCTCAAGACCAAGAATTTCCACTGGCATGTCAGCGGGCCGCACTTCCGCGACTACCATCTCCTCCTCGACGAACAGGGCGAGCAGATTTTCGCTTCAACCGACGACATCGCCGAGCGGGTGCGCAAGATCGGCGGCACGACGCTGCGCTCGATCGGGCAGATTGCGAAGCTGCAAGGTATCGAGGACAACGACGAGGACTACGTGTCGCCGGGCGACATGCTCCGCGAGCTGATGGCCGACAACAAGGCCGTCGTGCAGGCGATGCGCGAATGCCACAAGCTCTGCGACGACCACGAGGACGTCGCCACCGCGAGTCTGCTTGAAAACTTCATCGACCAGGCCGAGAGGCGGCTCTGGTTCATGTTCGAGGCGAGCCGCAAGGCCGACGATTCCGGCCACTAATTTGTTGGGCGGTTCCCGTCATTTATTAACAGCAGCATCAGCGCTGTAGTCGCGAGCGTTCAAGGGGTCTGGTAGCTTCCCGCGTCAAACGGGAAACTACCATGACCCCTTCGCGCGACATCGGCCGGCTCATCGAGATCATGGCGGCGCTGCGTACCCCGACGAGCGGCTGCCCGTGGGACCTGGCGCAGAATTTTGCGACCATCGCGCCGTACACCATCGAGGAGGCCTACGAGGTCGCCGACGCCATTGCGCGCGACGACCTTGCCGACCTCAAGGACGAGCTCGGCGATCTCCTCCTCCAGGTCGTCTTCCACGCCCGCATGGCCGAGGAACAGAGCGCCTTTGATTTCGGTGACGTGGTGCAAGCGATCACCGAGAAGCTCTTGCGCCGGCATCCGCACGTCTTCGGCGACGAGCGTTCGCAAACGCCGCAAGCCGTCGAGGGCCTGTGGGAGCGGATCAAGGCGCAGGAGAAGGCCGCGCGCGGCCCCTCCCCGGGCGAAGGCGCACTTGCCGGCGTGCCGGTCGCGCTCCCTGCCCTCACCCGCGCGCTGAAGCTGCAGGCCAAAGCCGGCAGAGTCGGCTTCGACTGGAACGATCCGCGTGCGGTCCTGCGCAAAATCCGCGAGGAGGCGGACGAGATCGAAACCGCGCTTGATGGCGACGGGTCGGACGCCGCAGCCGAGGTCGGCGATCTCCTCTTTGCCGCGGTGAATCTCGCGCGGCATCTGCGCGCCGATCCTGAAGCGTTGTTACGGCGGACCAACCAGAAATTCGAACGCCGCTTCGCCGCGATCGAGCACGCGCTCGCCGGACGGGGAAAGAAACCGCAGGACGCGACGCTCGCCGAAATGGACGCACTTTGGGAAGAGGCGAAGACGCGTGAGTAGGCGCCTTCGTGGCATTGCCGGGTCAAGCCTGGTGATGGCGCCCTGAAAACCTCGACCGGACCGCATTCGCCTTATCCGGCGCCGCACGCACGGTCATGGCGATACGGCCGGTTTCTTTGTCCGCCGTCTTGTGGATCACTTCGGTGTGACGATGCAGCCAGCTCACGCCGGCGCCGTCGGCCGGCTCGAGCACAAGCTCGAGCAGCACGCGGCCGGCGCCGAGCCGTGCCTCGATGATCGCGGCGAGCGTGTCGATCCCCTCCCCCGTTGTCGCCGACACGAGCGCCGGCCGTTCCTCCTCCGGCCGGCGCTCGGCGAGATTTCTCAGCCGGGCGCGGGCGTCGGCATCGAGGCGGTCGATCTTGTTCCACACCTCGATCAGCGCGCGCTTGTCGTCGCTGCGATTCTGCGGATCGATGCCGAGCTGGCGCAGCACGATCTCGACGTCGTGCAATTGCGCTTCGGCGTCGCCATGCGAAACGTCGCGCACATGCAGGATCACGTCGGCCTCGATCACCTCCTCGAGCGTGGCACGGAAAGCGGCGATCAGCATGGTCGGCAGGTCGGAAATGAAGCCGACCGTATCGGACAGGATCACGCGCGCGCCATGCGGCAGGCCGACCGCACGCAACGTCGGGTCGAGCGTCGCGAATAGCATGTCGGCGGACAGCACGCTCGCCTGCGTCATGCGGTTGAACAGCGTCGACTTGCCGGCATTGGTGTAACCGACCAGCGCCACGATCGGATAAGGCACGCGCCGGCGGCTCTCGCGATGCAGCTCGCGCGTGCGTTTGACCTTGTCGAGCTCGGCCTCGATCTTGGCGAGGCGCTCCTCGATCATGCGCCGGTCGGCTTCGAGCTGGGTTTCGCCTGGCCCGCCAAGGAAGCCGAAGCCGCCGCGCTGGCGCTCGAGATGGGTCCAGGAGCGCACCAGCCGGCTCCTCTGATAGGTCAGATGCGCATGCTCGACCTGCAGCGAGCCTTCGCGCGTGCGCGCACGTCGTCCGAAGATCTCGAGAATGAGGCCGGTGCGGTCGAGCACCTTGGCGTTCCAGGCCTTCTCCAGATTGCGCTGCTGCACCGGCGAGAGCGCGCAGTCCATGACGACGATGCCGGCTTCGAGCGTTTTGACGATCCCGGCGAACTCCTCGACCTTGCCTTTGCCGAGATAGGTCGCGGGCCGCACCGCGCCGAGCATGACGATACCGGATTGACCGACGTCGAGATCGATGGCCCGGGCCAGCCCGACCGCCTCATCAAGCCGCGCCGCCGGCGCACGGTCGCCTACCGCCGCGCGGGCCGCCGAGCGCCGCAGCACCGGCTCGATGACCAGCGCACGGCCGGTTGCCGGGCGCGCCGGGCTCAGCCGGTTAGAGGACGCGTCGCGGCGGCGGGGCTCCAATCAGGCCTGTTCCCCAGCCGGCGCATCTTCGGCGCCCTCGAAAAGCTGGACGGGATGACCCGGCATGATGGTCGAAATGGCGTGCTTGTAGACGAGTTGCGAGTGTCCGTCGCGCCGCAACAGCACGCAGAAATTATCGAACCAGGTCACCACGCCTTGCAGCTTGACGCCGTTCACCAGGAAGATGGTGAGCGGGATCTTGTTCTTGCGGACGTGATTGAGAAACGTGTCTTGCAAGTTTTGCGAGCGGTCGGCAGCCATGGCCGTTGTTTCCGTTTTTGTACCGCGGGCCCCTGCCCCGCGGGTCTTTTCTTGACGTCTTCTCGGTAGGGCGCGAGTGAAGCAAAACTCAACCGTAACCGCTTATTGCACCACGGGATTCACTCCGTTCAACCCATACGTGAGTTTGCCTGGCCCGCCTACCCCGACCGATCGAGCCAAGCTGATTATTAGAGGATAGGCCGCGCCGGGATGCAAGCCCAGGAGCGACCGATTTCAACGAAAGAGCCGGCGAAATCCGGCTCTGGCTCACCCGAATTCTGCGTATTTGTGGAATTCGCGCCGCAGAGCGGTCGCGACCGGGCCGGGCCTACCCTCGCCAATCGGGCGGCCGTCGATACGCACCACGGGCAAGACGATCTGGCTCGCCGCAGTAACGAAGGCTTCGCGCGCGGCATAGGCCTCGGCAAGGGTGAACGCGCGCTCCTCGAGGCGAAATCCTTGCGCCTTGATGACATCGAACAGCACGGTCCGCGTGATCCCGCACAGGATGGCGTGATCGGCAGGCCGGGTGACCACCGCGCCGGCTTGCGTCACGATCCAGGCGTTCGTCGAAGCCCCTTCGGTGACTGCGCCATCCTTGTCGACGAACCAGGCGTCGCGCGCGCCCTGATCGAGCGCGGCTTGCCGTGCCAGCACATTCGGCAACAGGCCAATGCTCTTGATGTCGACGCGGCCCCAGCGATTGTCGGGCACGCTCACCACCGCGATGCCTTGCGCGGCGAGAGCCTCGTTGCGCGCCGCGTTGAGGGAACGCGCGGTCACCACCACGCTTGGCCGGACCTCCGGCGCGGGAAACGCGTGATCGCGCCGCGCCACGCCCCGCGTTACTTGTAAGTAAACGATGCCGTAGCCGATCCGGTTGCGCGCCACCACTTCGCGCAGCACGATGCCGAGCGCGGCAAGCTGCATCGGCATGCGGATGCGCAATTCGGCGAGCGAGCGCGTGAGCCGCGCCAGATGCCGCCGTGCGTCGACCAGCCGCCCTCCCCGCACCTCGCAGACTTCATAGACGCCGTCGGAAAACTGGTAGCCCCGGTCCTCGACGTGGACCATGGCGCCGCGGTGCGGCAGGTAACGGCCGTTGACATAGGCAATCCGGGACATCAGTTCGGTGTCGGTGATCAGGAGTCAGGAATCAGTGGTCAGTAATCAGGGAACAACATTCAGCACAATATCTTCGAGCTGATTCCTGACCACCGACTCCCGACCTGACTACTGATTCCTGATCGCTGGTCAGTCTATGCCCAGCGCCTTGAGCTTGCGATGCAGCGCCGAACGCTCCATGCCGACGAATTCGGCGGTCTTTGAGATATTGCCGCCGAAGCGGTTGATCTGCGCCAGCAGATATTCGCGCTCGAACACTTCGCGGGCTTCGCGCAACGCCAGGCTCATGAGCTGCTCGCCGCCATTGCCGTTCGGCATCGAGGGGATCATCGAGCCGACGTCTTGCGGCAGCATCGCCGCCGTGATCACGGCATCCGGATCGCCGCCGGCGAGAATCATCAGCCGCTCGACGTTGTTGCGCAGCTGACGCACATTGCCCGGCCAATCGTGCGACTGCAGCACGGCGAGAGCGTCGGCGCCGACGGTGCGTTTGGGTAGGCCGGTCGCCTGCGAAATCTGCGTCATGAAATATTCGACGAGCTCGGGAACGTCTTCGCGCCGCTCGGAGAGTGGCGGCACGCGGATCGGCACAACGGACAGCCGATGGTACAAATCCTCGCGGAATTTACCGGCGGCAATATCGGCCTCGATGTTGCGGCTGGTGGAGGAGACGACGCGCACGTCGACCGTGACCTTGGAGGAGCCGCCGACGCGCTGGAAAGTCTGTTCGACGAGCACGCGCATGATCTTGTTCTGCGTGTCGCGCGGCATCTCGGCGATCTCGTCGATGAACAGCGTGCCACCATGCGCCTCCTCGAGCGCGCCGACCTTGCGGGCTTGCGTGCCGTTTCCCGCCTCGATGCCGAACAGCTCGACCTCCATGTGCTCCGGCGTGATCGCGGCAGCGTTGATGACCACGATCGGCCCGTTGGCGCGCGCGGACAGGCCGTGAATGGTACGGGCTGCAAGCTCCTTGCCGCTGCCCGAAGGCCCGATGATGAGGATGCGGCTGTTGGTCGGGCCGACCTTCTCGATCGTCTGCCGCAGCTGATTGGCCGCGGGCGAGTGGCCGACGAGCGTCGACGCCAGCGGGGCGAACTGCTTGAGCTGTTTCACCTCGCGCTTGAGCCGCGAGTTCTCGAGCGCGCGCTCGGCGACGAGCAACAGCCGGTCGGCCTTGAACGGCTTTTCGATAAAGTCGTAGGCACCGCGCTTGATCGCCGAAACCGCGGTCTCGATGTTGCCGTGTCCGGAAATCATCACGATCGGCAGCTCGGCGTGTTCCTGCTTGAGCGCATCAAGGAGCTGCAGGCCGTCGAGACGGCTCCCTTGCAGCCAGATATCCAGGAACACGAGACTGGGCCGCCGCGCGACGACCGCGGCGAAAGCTTCGTCGCTGTCGGCCGCGGTGCGGGTGCCGTGACCTTCGTCCTGCAGGATACCGGCGACCAGCTCGCGGATATCGGCCTCGTCGTCAACGATCAGGATATCGGATGCCATGATCACACCACCGCCTTCTGCGGTTCCGCCGCATCGCCGACCGCGACCGGCTCTGCGACAAAGCGCAACTGCATCCAGGCGCCGCGCGCGCCCGCGATCTTCTCCGCCGCATCGCGCAACTCGATGTGTCCGCTATGTTCCTCGAGAATGCGGCCGACGATGGCGAGCCCGAGGCCGGTGCCCTTATCGCGGGTGGTGACGTAGGGTTCGAGCAGGCGGGCACGGTTTTCCTTGGGCAGGCCGACGCCGTTGTCGATCACGTCGACGACGATTTCCTTGTCCTCGCGCCGGGCGCTCACGCTGATGCGGCCGCGGCCGAGCTCGCTCGGCGGCACCGCTCCGATCGCTTCAGTCGCGTTCTTGACGATGTTGGTCAACGCCTGAGAAATGAGGCGGCGGTCGAAAAGTGCGGGCATCGCCTCCGCCGGCAGCTCGACCTCGAAGTCGATGTCGGGATGGGCGATGCGCATCAGAACCAAGACTTGGCGCACGCAGTCGGCGACATCCTCGGCGACGATGACCGGCTTCGGCATGCGGGCAAAGCGCGAGAACTCATCGACCATGCGTTTGATATCGTCGACCTGACGCACGATGGTTTCCGTGCACTGCTCGAACACGCCGGCGTCGTCGACGATCACCTTGAGATACTTGCGGCGCAGCCGTTCGGCGGAGAGCTGGATCGGCGTCAGTGGGTTCTTGATCTCGTGGGCGATGCGCCGGGCGATGTCGGCCCAAGCCGAGGAGCGCTGCGCGAGCACGAGCTCGGTGACATCGTCGATGGTGATGACGTAGCCGTGCTCGGACGCGGGGGCCTGTTCGCTGGTCACGCGCACGGAGAAGTTGCGCTCTTGGCCGCTGCGGCTGACGGTGACCTGGCGCTGGACGAGCCGCTGATTGCCGTTGCGCGCGGCGTCGAAAATTTCCGCGAATTCGGGCGCGACCTCGGCGAGCGGCCGGCCCAGCGCCTCGCTTTCCGCGCGCGCCAGGAGGCGCTCGGCCGAGCGGTTGAGGATGGTGATGCGTCCCTCGGCATTGAGGCCGATGACCCCGGCGCTGGCGCCGGCCAGCACCGCTTCGGTGAACCGCCGCCGGCTGTCGATCACATCGCGCGCACGCACGATGTCGTCATGCTGCGTGCGCAGTTCCTGCGTCATGTTGTTGAAAGTCTCGCCGAGTTGCGCGAGGTCGCCCTCCGAGCGGCGGATCGGCACCTGGATGCGCAGATTGCCGGTCGAGACGAGGTTGGCGGCGCCGATCAGTCGGCGGATCGGAGCGACCAGCCGGTTGGCGAAGTCGAGGCCGATCCAGGCGGCGGAGAGGAGCACGATCAGCGCGATGACGGCGAACATCAGCGCGAAGGCGATCTGAATGCCGAGCCGGCGGGCTTCGAGATTGGCGTATTCGCCGGCGCTCTCCTGCGTCGCGCGCAATTGCTCGACGACGCGCGGGTCGAGCAGCCGCGCGACATAGAGATAGGTGTCGTCGTATCCGTGCAGCTTGACCGCGGCGGCGAAGTGATCGCCTTCGGGAATGAGCGCGACCTGCGGCTCGGTTTCGCTGATCTTGCTGAGCACCTCCTTCGAGGGAAGCACGATCGCCTTGTCCATGGTGACGTCGGCCCGCTCGACCGTGGCGCCGTCGGAGCGGATCATCATCGCGGCGGAGAGGCCGCGGGCGTTGGCCTGCGCGGTGAAGAACTGCCGGAAGCGCTCGCGGTCCTGCTCGAACATCGGCTTGGCGCGGCCGAGATCGAAGGCCATGGCCTGAATCTCGCCGCGGATCGCCTGAGCGTGCTCGTTCACGTAGGCATCGGCGACGATCAGCGACTGCTCGATCATCGCGCGGGTGCGCGTGGAGAAGAAACGATCGAGACCGCGGTCGAGGGTCGTCGACGCGACCACCGCGACGAGAATGGTCGGCACCGCGGCGATGACGGCGAACAGGCCGACGATCTGCACGTGCAGCCGCGAGCCGGCGTAGCCGCGCCGGCGGGCGCGCACCACCATCCACACTTCGCGGCCGATGATACCGACGAGCAGCAGCCCGGTCGCCAAATTGCCGAGGAGTAGCTTGACCACCACCTCGTGCACCGGCGCAATCGAGGTAAGCCCGGCCAGCACCAGGAAGGTCGCGGTAGCGGAGAGGAGCGCGACCCCGACTGCGATCGCCCCGATGAGCCGCGAGGCAGCCGGCATGGGTGCCGCTGCAGCCGGGTCGAGGGGGGCGACCTGATCGGCAGTCGTCATGGACGCCTTGAAAAACACGGGACTTTATGTGGCGCGCAAGCGAATGGAGGCCCGGTCCACTCGCGCCAGTGATGCCTTTATACAACAATGTTGCTCAATTGCGACAATTCCTAGGCGTCATTCTAGGGGCGCCGCACAACGGCCAGCCCGAGTGACCCCTAGTTGGCGCCAGTGCGGTAGACCTGGATCTCCAGATCGCGGATCTTCTTGCGCAATGTATTGCGGTTTACGCCGAGGAGGTCGGCAGCGCGGATCTGGTTGCCATGGGTCGCCGCCAGCGCAGCGGAGAGAAGCGGTCCTTCCACTTCGCGCAAGATCCGATGATAGAGGCCTGGCGGCGGCAGGCCCTCGTCGAAGCCGGAGAAGTAGCGCGCCAGATAGCGTTCGACCGCGCTCGAAAGATTGTCTTCACCGCGGTGGCTCTCGCTCGGCGAGACCAGCGCCGGCTGGGACAATTCGGCTTCGACCACCGCCGCGCTGATCGTCTCCTGCGGATAAAGAGCGGCGAGACGGCGGGCGAGATTTTCGAGCTCGCGCACATTGCCGGGCCAACGATGCCTTCGCATCCGGTCGAGCGCCGCCTGGTCGATTTGCTTCGGCGGCAGGCCCTCGCGTTCGACCTGAGTGAAGAAATGCCGGATCAGGTCGGGAATATCCTCGGTGCGCTCGCGCAGCGGCGGCAAACGCAGCGGCACCACGTTGAGCCGGAAGAACAGATCCTCGCGGAAAAGGCCCTGCTGGATCAGCTGCCGCAAATCCTTGTTGGTCGCGGCGATGATGCGCACATCGGCCTTGATCGGGGTGCGGCCGCCGACCGTGGTGTACTCGCCCTGCTGCAGGACGCGCAGAAGCCGCGTCTGCGCTTCCATCGGCATGTCGCCGACCTCATCGAGAAACAGCGTGCCGCCTTCGGCCTGCTCGAAGCGGCCGGCGCTGCGGCTGTTGGCGCCGGTGAAGGCGCCCTTCTCGTGGCCGAACAATTCCGACTCGATGAGATCGCGCGGGATCGCCGCCATGTTGATGGCGATGAACGGCCCGCTGCGCCGCTTGCCGTAATCGTGCAGCGCCCGCGCCACCAATTCCTTGCCGGTGCCGGACTCGCCGCTAATCATCACGGTCAAATCGGTCTGCATCAGCCGCGCCAGCACGCGATAGATTTCCTGCATCGCCGGCGAGCGACCGACGAGCGGGATCGACTCGAAATCCTCGGCCTTGACCGGCGGCCGCGACCGCTCCTTCGGCTCCGACAGCGCGCGGCCGACGATGGCGATCAGCTCCTTGAGATCGAAGGGCTTCGGCAGATATTCGTAGGCGCCGCGCTCGGACGCGCGGATCGCGGTCATGAAGGTGTTCTGCGCGCTCATGACAATGACCGGAAGATCCGGCCGCACCTTCTTGATGCGCGGCAACAGATCGAAAGCACTTTCGTCCGGCAGCACCACGTCGGTAATGATGAGATCGCCGTCACCCTGGCTGATCCAGCGCCAGAGCGTGGCGACGTTGCCGGTCGAGCGCACTTCGTACCCGGCGCGCGACAGCGCCTGATTGAGCACGGTCCGGATCGCCGCATCATCATCGGCAACGAGAATGTTTCCCGCTGGCATCAATGATCCCCTCGTCGCTGCGCGGCGCCTTCCGGCTCGGCGCCGTCGGTGGTGGCGGTGTACTTAGGCATGAGTACGCGAAAGATGGTGCGCCGCGGCTGCGACTCGCATTCGATGATGCCGCCGTGATCGCCGACAATCTTGGCGACCAGCGCTAGGCCGAGACCCGATCCTGTCGGCTTGGTGGTTACGAACGGGTCGAACAGATGCGGCATCAATTCGTCGGGCACGCCCGGCCCGTTGTCCTTCACGCAGAATTCGAGCGGCAGCGAGACCCGCGCCTTGGCGCCGGGAACGGACAGGCGCACGCCGGGGCGGAAGGCGGTCGTGAGCGCGATCTCGCCGCCGTTCGCGTTCTCGCCGATCGCCTCGGCGGCGTTCTTGAGCAGATTCAAGAAAACCTGGACGAGCTGATCGCGGTTCGCCAGCACCGGCGGCAGCGAGGGATCGTAATCCTCGACGAATTTGATGTGGCGGGCGAAGCCGGATTGCGCCAACCGCTTCACGTGATCGAGCACGACGTGGATGTTGATCGGCTCGCGCTCGACCGGACGCTCGTCGGAGAATACCTCCATGCGATCGACCAGTTTGACGATGCGGTCGGCCTCGTCGCAGATCAGACGCGTGAGCATGCGGTCGTCATCGACCACCGATTGCTCGAGCAATTGCGCCGCGCCACGGATGCCGGAGAGCGGATTCTTGATCTCATGCGCGAGCATCGCGGCGAGCGCGATCACCGAGCGCGCGGCGCTGCGGTGGGTGAGCTGACGATCCATCTTTTCGGCGATGGTGCGCTCCTGCAGCATCACCACGACATGGTCCGGCTGTTCCGGCAGCGGCGCAACATGCAGATCGACCACGCGGTCGCCGGGATTGCGCGGGGTGCCGAGATCGACCTTGTATTCGTTGACCGCTGCCCCGCGCGTGCGCACCTGCTCGATCAGCGGCAGCAACGGGCTGCCGAACGGCACCAGGTCGCGCAGCAGATGACGTCGCAGCAGCGAGACGGAGACCTCGAAGAAGGCTTCCGCCGCGGCATTGGCGTCGGTCACTTTGCCGTCCGGCGCCACGACGATGACCGGATGCGGCAACGCATCGAGCACCGCGTCGGCCGCCGAAAGCATCGGCAGGGGTTCGCTGGTGGCGGTGCTCATGCCGCCCTTCTCCACTCCGCATTTGGCGCGCCGAATGCGTCGAACGCCTCGCTGAGACGACGGAGCACGATTGCGGGCTCGGTGGCGGTCAGCACGCGGCTGCGCTGCGCCTTGAGGAGATGTTGCGGCGCCCGCGCGCTCGCGGCGGCGGTGTCGAGCGCCCAGCCGAGATGCTTTCGTGCGTGGCGCAGGCCGACATCGAGGCCATGATGGGCGAGCATTTCGCCGTAAAGCGCGCTGATGATCGCAAGCTGTTCGCTGAGTGCAGGCGGGCCCTCGCGTCGGCCGGTCGCCAGATAACGCGCAAGCTGGCCCGGAAACCACGGCCTACCCTGCGCGCCGCGGCCGACCATCACCGCATCGGCGCCGGATGTCGCCAGCGCCGCGTCGGCGTCGTCGAAGCTTTCGATATCGCCGTTGACCGCGACCGGGATCGACACGCTTTGTTTGACCGCGCGCACCGCGGCCCAATCGGCGCGGCCTTTGTAGAATTGGCAACGCGTGCGGCCATGCACGGTAACGAGCGCAACGCCGGCCGCCTCCGCGCGCCTTGCCAGCTCCGGCGCGTTACGCAAGCGGTCGTCCCAGCCAAGCCGCATCTTTAGCGTGACCGGCACGCCGACCGCTTGCACCACCGCTTCGATCAGCGTGAGCGCATGATCGAGGTCGCGCATCAGCGCCGACCCGGACTCGCCATTGGTGACGTGCTTTGCCGGGCAGCCCATGTTGATGTCGATGATCTCGGCACCGACGCCCTCGGCCATGCGTGCGCCCTCCGCCATCCAGTGCGCTTCGCAACCGGCAAGCTGGACAACATTCAGCGCCGCCCCGGGACCCTCGACCCGCCGCCGAGCGCCGCGCTTTCCCGCGGCAAGCGCCGCACACGCGGTCATCTCCGAAACAACGAGGCCGGCGCCCTGCATCGCAACCAGACGCCGGAATGGCGCGTCGGTTACGCCCGACATCGGGGCCAGGACCACCAAATTGGCGATCGAAAGCGGCCCAACGGCGAACGATCGGCTCGTTTTTGGCGTTGTGGACAGGTCGGCGGCCATCTGCACACTAAATAGGCGAAAATCGCTTCTGCATAGAGTTTAGACAAATTCAACCGCCACGCAAGTGTTGCACTGCAATATCCCTAAATTTAGCGTGACCCGGTCCGGCGGCGTGGAAAAGCTGGTGGAATCTGGTTTGCGGCTCGAATTCGGCGCGCTAAAGCCTTGCTCTGGCGGCGCAATACTGGACGCTTTCATGACATCGAGGGTGGTAGCGATCGTGGTTGCGGCTGGGCGCGGGCTGCGGGCGGGCGGCGATGTGCCCAAGCAATATCGTGCGATCGCCGGCGAACCGGTGATCCGGCCGAGCCTGGCGCGCTTTGCTTCGCATCGCGCCATCGATGCCGTGCAGCCGGTCATCCATCCGGATGACGCAGCGATGTTCCAGACAGCGACCACCGGGCTCGACCTCCTCTCGGCGGTGCATGGCGGCGCCACGCGGCAAGGCTCGGTGCGGGCGGGAATGGAGGCCTTAGCGCCACGCGCGCCTGATATCGTCCTGATCCACGACGCCGCGCGGCCGTTCTTGTCGGATGCGTTGGTGACGCGCGCCATCGATGCGGCGCGCGCGTCCGGCGCCGCCGTTCCCGGCCATTGCCGTCGCCGACACCGTGAAGAAGATCGACAGCGCCGGCGGGATCGTCGCGACCATCGACCGCACCGACCTGCGCATGGTGCAGACCCCGCAGGCCTTCGCCTTTCCGATGCTGCTCGACGCCCACCGCCGCGCCGCGGCCGCGGGCCGCGAGGATTTCACCGACGATGCTGCGCTCGCCGAATGGGCCGGACAGCGCGTCGCCGTGTTCGAGGGCGAGGCCAGCAACGTGAAGCTGACCACCAGCGACGATTTCGTCCGCGCCGAAACCTTGCGCATGGCGGCGCTCTCCGACGTGCGCACCGGGAACGGCTTCGACGTGCACGCCTTTGTCGAGGGCGATCACGTCATGCTCGGCGGCGTGCGCATTGCGCATTCGCGCGGGGTCACCGGCCACTCGGATGCCGACGTTGCCCTGCATGCGCTGGTCGACGCGGTGCTCGGCGCGCTCGCCGAGGGCGACATCGGTCAGCATTTTCCGCCCAGCGACCCGCAATGGCGCGGGGTTTCCTCTGACCGCTTTCTCGCCTTCGCCTGCGAGCGGGTACGCGCCCGCTCCGGCGTGATCGCGCATCTCGACGTCAGTATCGTATGCGAAGCGCCGCGCATCTCGCCACACCGCGACGCCATGCGTGCGCGCATCGCCGCCATCGCCGGCATTCCCCTCACCCGCGTCGCGGTGAAGGCGACGACGAGCGAGAAGCTCGGCTTCACCGGCCGCGGCGAAGGCATCGTCGCCATGGCGACCGCGACGGTGCGGCTCCCGTGGAGCGCCTCGTGAACGAGCGCGAGCTTCGCGCGAACGCCAAGCGCCTGCTCGGTCTTTTCCGCGCTCGCGGCTTGCGTCTCGCGACGGCGGAATCCTGCACCGGCGGGCTCGTCGCCGCGATGCTCACCGAGATCGCCGGCTCGTCCGACGTAGTCGATTGCGGCTTCGTCACTTATTCGAACGAAGCCAAGCGGGCGATGCTCGGCGTGCCGGCTGCGACGCTCAAGCATTATGGCGCGGTCAGCGGCGAGACCGCGGCGGCCATGGCGGTAGGCGCACTCGAGAACTCCCAGGCCGATGCGACGGTGGCGATCACCGGCATCGCCGGCCCCGGCGGCGGCAGCAGGCAAAAGCCGGTCGGGCTCGTGCACTTCGCTGCCGCGAGCCGCGACGGCCGCCGCCTCGCGCACAGCCGGCGCTACGGCAGGATCGGACGCCGCCAAATACGGCTGCACTCCGTCGCGGAAGCGTTGCGCCTTCTGCAGCTCCTGGCGGGGAAGGCGCCGCGACCAAAGCGATCGGCGCGAGCGGCCTGATCTGCCGACCCGCTGTCTTACTGGCTTGCGGGATTTGCCAGGGGCGCGCTCCCGGCTTCGACCAGCCCTTCAATCGATTTTATCACGCAACTGTTCCGCCGCAGGATGGTGCGCGTGAGCTTGGCATTGTCATCCGCTCCGGCGTTCACGTTCGGTACCGCCGTATCGCCTGTCGCGGTTGCGTCTGGCGGGGATTCTTCGGCCGCGGGCGTCGCGTCGCCGACAGGTGCAAGCGGCTTCGCCGTACACTCCTCAGGTTTGCCGAGCATCCAGGAGACCACGTCGAAACTCGTTTGCGAGATCTTCCAGCCGAGGGCCAATCCGTACGTCTGATCCTGGATCTCGACAATGTGGAGGTGCGCAGTCGCATCCTCGGCGTGATCAATGCAGCTCTCGTTCGACTCGGACCGATTGGTCCGAGCGCGGTCGCGCGTGCCGCCCGCGGCCCGTGTTCCAGCGCCGCCTGGTTGATCGGCGTCTTCTCGAGAAAAAATCTCGCTGCACGCGCGCGCGACGGCATCATTGCCCAGATCTTCCCGCACCTTCATGAGCGCGGCGATCGGCGCAATCGTGTCGCGAAACACCGTGCCGCTGATCTCCTTGCCGCTGAGGTTCGGTTGCGGCGTAGAACTGGTGATCAGCACGATCTGAAGGTCGATGTCCGGACTGACGTCCTTGAGCGTCTGGTAAAGATCGAGCGCAGTGGTCGCGCCCGAATTGTCCGTATAGCCGCCGTCGACGAAATTCCAGCGTTTGCCGTCGGTCAATTCCGTCGAAAACGGCGGAAGCACCAGCGGAAACCGCGCGCTCACCGCCGCCGCGCCCATCAGCGTGACGCAACCGTGCTTCTCCTCCTTTGCCAGACAGTCTTCGTTCGGCATCAGCGCGTCGGAAAAAGAATAGAGGGATTCATCGATATCGTGCAGATGGAAGGGAGCAAACGCCACGCGGAAGCCGGTTTCCACCCAGGTTGCGTTGAGAACCAAAGCCGGCGCGTCGTCGCGATACGTCCAGTGCTGGGTGAAGGGCCGGGCAAGCGCCTGGCCGGCGGCGGCATCGCGCTCGGCGGTTGAAAGCTGAAAGCTCGCGACCAGCGTCTGCGCGCGTCCGACGGAGGCGCCGAGGATTTCGGGAAAGATCGATCCGACCACTGGCGAAAAGTGATCGTCCTCCATGATCTCCGTCACTTTTCGCGTCAGCTTCTCCTGCGCCGTCGCCGCCGTCGGCGCGAAGCGCGCTTTGTCTAGAGCCTGAAAGATCGTCGATCCGATCGCGCCGCCCGACACACCGCTCAGCGCAAAGACGTGTTCGGCAAAATGCGACGCATCCTGCTGCAACCGGCCGAGAAACAACGAAGCAGCGCTGGCGGCATAGATCCCGCCGCCCTCCGCCGCGATGAGAAATACCGGATATTTTCGCGCGCGCGCGCCGGAAGCCGCGGAGTTCATGGCCGGCGCCGCGCCCATGGGGCACCGTTCGGCGGCGGCGGCATCTTTGACCTGAATTCCTCTTTGCCGAAGCCAACATTCGAACTGGAGCTTGACGGCGAGCGGATCGACGCCGCCGGCGAGTTTGTCGGCCGAAGGATTTTGGCCGACGACTTCGATCTGCAGCTGATACCATTGGATCGTCCCGAGGATCGGGAGCATCAGTGCGAAGGCGCCGACAGCGTAACGCCGCGACAGGAAAGCGGTGACAGCGAACAGGAGGCAGGCGATGCCAAGCGTGATGACCGTCGTTCCCGCATAGTTCGGAAACATCACGCACACCACGACGGCCAGGATCACCAGCGTGAGGACCGGGAATCCGGATCGTTGCGACAGCCACGCCAACAGCGCAAAGGCCGAAATCAGGAATAGCAATTGCAGGATCGCCGTGCCGAGCGGGCCGACGGTCCGATATAATAACACTAGAGAGTTCACATCGAGCAGTCTCGAGACCGCTACCGCCGCCAAAACCAGAACGAAAACGGCGGCTACGGTGAGGACGCGGCGCCACTGCCAGCGCTCGGACAGCTTGTTGAGCAGGAGCGCGACGAGGAGGCCGAGGGCGACGGTGCAACACATGGCGACGGGAAAGATCGTCCAGTGGCCCAGCACCGGCACATGCGTCGCCGCGATCGGGCAGAGCGATTGAGTTTGCGGCCGGTACCACTCGTCCGCGGTCTGCGTCGATGCCGCGACATAGGGCACGATGGCGAAATAAAGCGCGAACAGCAGCCATGGCACGAACGCCCAGATGACCAGCAGCTGTTGCCGACGCTTGCGCATGCTGATTCCGGTGGAGATTTCCGGCTGGGCGACAAAGAACGACAACGCCCAGGCGGCGAGGAACCGGGCGCGATTCTTTGACAGATCGATTTCCGGCGCGATCGCCGACGCGTTGCCGGCTTCGGCACGCGAGCGGGAATAGATCAGGCCGCCGCGTCGCCGATAGAGCCACTGATAGACCGCGAAATAGAGCACGGTTGCCAACACGGTGATGGCGAAGAATATGAGCCACCAGCGATCCTTGGCGCTGAAGACGAGCCAATCCGTGAACAACAGGAACAGCAAAGCCGCCAGCGCAGGGGCTACCAAGGCGACCGCACGTTGCGCGAACCGCGTTGTCTGCTCGATGCAGGAGAAGGCCGCGGCCGCTCCGCCAAGAAAGACGATTGCCGCGGCGATCGTCCACCCGCCCGGCACCAACAGATGCTGCATATCGTGAAGCGGACCGGCGGGCATTTCCTCGAGCAATTTGCAATACCGGTCGGCGACGAAATTTCTCGCCCCGAACAGGCCGAGGGTAAGGCCGAGCCAAGGGACGAACGCCAGGCAGAAGCCGGCGGTCCTCTGCAAGTTGCGCAGCTTGGAATTGCCGTCGGGATTGGAATAACTGGAATAGATCACATTGATCCGCATGGTGCTGAGCGAGAAGTGA
The DNA here is from genome assembly GCA_963850855.1 of uncultured Alphaproteobacteria bacterium. Classification (GTDB taxonomy): domain Bacteria; phylum Pseudomonadota; class Alphaproteobacteria; order Rhizobiales; family Xanthobacteraceae; genus BOG-931. Next base: position 78,018 of record CAWKNH010000016.1, on the reverse strand, counting down.
GCTTCGCAGAGCACCGCACTGATCAGCGCCAGCGCCACGGCCGCCGCCGCGAGACCCGTGAGCCATCGCACGGCGTCGCCGTTCGGACCTTCCAGGTAGGAAATATATATTTCGCGGAACTGGGCATCGGTCGCCAGGAACACAAAGAGCACGAGCGCAGCGGCGAGCGGCAGCACGTGGAAGATCTCCATCATGCTGCGCAGCGGCCGCCAGAACCTTCGCTGCAGGAGCGGGGCAAGCTCATGCCATTTGGCGACGAGCGCCTGGCGCCGGTCCATCTCAGCGGCCCCCCAACCGCGTCAGCGCTCCCTTGGCGCAATAGGTCTCGAACACCCGCTCGCAAGCGCTGCGGTCGCGCGCCTTGAAGGCCAGGAAATAGATTTCCTTCAGCGTCGGGTTGGGCGTGTACCGCAGATAGTTGATCGCCGCCGGAATGAGGCTTTCCGCCACGCTTTCGATCGACAGGCCGCCGTCGCCCGCTCCCAACATCGGAAAGACGATCGAGGTAAGGAATTTCTTGCGCAGGATACGCAACAGCTTGTGGTTTTCCTGATCAGCCCGGTGCAAGACACGCTCGACGCATATTTTGAGCTTGTCGGGATCGGCCTTGACGCCGGAGCCCGGCCCGCCCTCGACCGTCGCTACATGAAAGATCCGCTCCACCTGGTGGCTGCCGAAGAGCATGCCTAACTCGGTCACCAGCACCGTCCCGATCTTGACGTGGGCGCGCTCACCGATGACGCCGCGCAGGCTTTCCTGGATGGTGTCGTCGAGGACGCTGTCATCCTCCTTGTTGGCGCCGAGGTAGCGAATTCGCGCCGAGATGGTCTTGCCGATGAACCGATCCATCATCATGTCGGTGTTTTCGGAATTGACCCAAATGCTGACGCCTCTGACGTCCTCGATAGTGCCGGTCTTACAGCCGACGATCAGATCGGGTTTCTCCGCGATCGCGAACCTCACTGTCGAAGGATCGAGCGGCTTCATCCGCCGGATGTGGTCCTGCAGCCAGTAGGCCGCGATCGCGAGCTTCGGGTCCTCGATCCGCTTCTTCTCCAGCTGCTCGAACAGCTCGTGCGCGCTTCGCTTCACGACCCTCACGTCTTCGCCATCGAGGCCGCCGCCCTTGCCGACGCGGTCACTCTCGCTGACCTCGGCGAAATACAGAAAGATGCGCTCGGAGGTGCCGCCGGGGGAGGAAAAGAATTTGCAGATCAGCTCCGGCTTCTTGATCCTGTAACCGGTCTCCTCGAGCGTCTCACGGATGACGGCATCCTCGGGCGTTTCGTTGCCGTCGATCATTCCGGCGATCGCCTCGGTGATCCAGCCGTCGGTGGTCGCCGGATTATCGCGGCGCCGCGCAATCAGGCTCGGCACCTTGAACTGATCGACCATCACGACCGCATGGGTTTCTGGATTGTAGAGGAGCACCGCGACCGAATCCCCGCGCTCGAAAATCAGCCGGCGCTCATCGGGACTCATCGTCCCGTCGAGACGCTCATGGGAAACCATGACTTCGTCGATCTTGAAGAAATCGTCGAACAGGCGGGCTTGTTTGTGAATCTCCGCCCTGCGGGAACCTGGCATTAGACCCCTCCGGCACGTCGCCGCGGCGATCCTATCGTCAACGCGGTGTAGATTGAAGATAGCGGGACGATCGGCGAAACGCGGGCCCGCCGCCCTAGGCCGGCTTGACGCCATAGACCTCGTCGGCGCGGCGCTCGAAGGCGCCGGCGAAACGCCGGAAAGCGGCGTCGAAAACGGCCCCCATCAGCAGGCCCAGCGTACGGCTGCGGAATTCGTAGGCGATGAAAAAATCGACGTCGCAAAGGCGGGCCTCGACGGCGTGGAATCTCCAGCGATTGTTCAGCCGCCGAAACGGGCCTTCGAGATATTCGACGAGAATTTCCATATTGGCCCGGTCGAGCGTCACGCGGCTGGTAAAGGTCTCGCGAATGAGCTTATAGGCGATCGTCATGTCGGCAACGATCACGTCCTTGCCGGCCTCCTTTATGCGTTTGCGCACCGCGAGCGACTGGCACAGCGGGACGAATTCGGGATAGCGCTCGACGTCGGCAACAAGGTCGAACATGTCGGAGGCGGCGTGGTGCACCCGCCTCGTGGTGGACAATTGCGGCATCGATCAACGTGCCCGCAATGCCCTCAGCCGGGCAAAGTCCTCGCCCGCATGATGCGAGGAGCGGGTCAGCGGGCTCGCCGACACCATCAGGAACCCCTTGGCGTAGGCGATCGTCGCCAGCGCCTGGAATTCCTCCGGCGGCACGAAACGCATCACCGGGTGATGTTTGCGCGAGGGCTGCAAATATTGCCCGATAGTGAGGAAATCGACGTCGGCTGAGCGCAGGTCGTCCATCACCTGCAGCACCTCGTTGCGCTCCTCGCCAAGCCCCACCATGATTCCGGATTTGGTGAACAGCAGCGGCTCGAGCTCCTTGGCGCGCTGCAACAAGCGGATCGAGGCGAAGTAGCGCGCGCCCGGCCGCACCGACAGATATTTCGACGGCACGGTCTCGAGATTGTGGTTGAAAACGTCGGGCCGCGCCGCGACCACGATTTCGGCGGCGCCGTCCTTGCGCAGAAAATCCGGCGTCAGCACCTCGATCGTGGTGTCGGGACAGCGCGCGCGGATCGCGCCGATCACGGCGGCGAAGTGCGCCGCACCGCCATCGTCGAGATCGTCGCGATCGACCGAGGTGACGACGACATGGGCGAGACCGAGCTTCCGGGTCGCCTCCGCTACATGCGCCGGCTCCTCGGGATCGAGCGCGCCCGGCAAGCCGGTCTTGACGTTGCAGAAGGCGCAGGCGCGCGTGCAGGTGTCGCCCATGATCATGAACGTCGCGTGCTTTTGCTCCCAGCACTCGCCGATATTCGGACAGCCGGCCTCCTCGCACACCGTGTGCAGGCCATTTTCGCGCATGATTCGCTGCGTCTCGAGATAACCCGGCGAGACCGGCGCCTTGACGCGGATCCAGTCCGGCTTGCGCAAGGAAGGCTGATCGGGCCGATGCGCCTTCTCCGGATGGCGCGGCGCTCGGGCCTCGCCCGGCAATGTGTCGATGACAACGGCCATAAAGGCTCCGAGGCTGTGCTTGGCCTCAAAGAATACTTACGAAGCGGTAGGCGTTATCGCAAGGCAACAAACGTCCGGCCCGGCGGATAAACGATCAGATGTTCAGCACGCGCCCGTAAGCATCGAGCACCGCTTCCTTCATCATCTCGGAAAGCGTCGGATGCGGAAACACCGTGTGCATCAGCTCTGCTTCCGTGGTCTCGAGGTTCATCGCGATCACGTAGCCCTGAATGAGCTCGGTGACCTCGGCGCCGACCATATGCGCGCCGAGGAGCTGGCCGGTCTTCTTGTCGAAGACGACTTTCACAAGGCCCTGGTCTTCGCCGAGCGCGATCGCCTTGCCGTTGCCGATGAACGGGAAGCGGCCGACCCGGATGTCGAGCTTCTGTTCCTTCGCCGCCTGCTCGGTAAGCCCGACCGAGGCGATTTGCGGTGAGCAATAGGTGCACCCGGGAATAAGGCGCCTATCCATCGGGTGCGGATTGAGTCCCTTGATCGCTTCGACGCAGATGACGCCTTCGTGCTCGGCCTTGTGCGCGAGAAGCGGCGGCCCGGCGACGTCGCCGATCGCGTAAATACCCGGCACATTCGTCCTGCATGCGCCGTCGGTGACGATGGCGCCGCGCTCGGTCTTCACGCCCAACTTTTCCAGGCCGAGATTCTCGGTGTTGCCGACGACGCCGACGGCGGAGATGACGCGCTCGACGGTAAGCGTCTGCGCGCCGCCCTTGCCGTCACCGATGGTCGCGGTGACGCCGTCGCTTTTCTTATCGAGCCGCGTCACCTTGGCGCCGGTGAAGATCTTGATGCCCTGCTTCTCGAAGCTCTTGCGCGCGAAGGCGGCGATCTCGGCGTCTTCCGCCGGCAGGATTTGCGGCAGCACCTCGACCACGGTCACCTCGGCGCCGAGCGTGCGGTAGAACGAGGCGAACTCGATGCCGATCGCGCCCGAGCCGATGACCAGAAGCGATTTCGGCACGCGGTCCGGCACCATGGCTTCGAAATAGGTCCACACGAGTTTCTTGTCCGGCTCGAGGCCGGGAAGAACGCGCGGCCGCGCCCCAGTCGCAACAATGATGTGTTTTGCCAGATACGCGCCCGGCCCGAGCGCGCCCTTTGGCGCTTCGCTCTTGCCGGCCTTCACCGTGATCTTGCCGGGCGCATCGATGGACGCCTCGCCCCAGATCACGGCGACCTTGTTCTTCTTCATCAGGAAGCCGACGCCGTCATTGAGCCGCTTGGCAACGACGCGCGAGCGTTGCACCACCGCTGCCGGATCGTAGGTGACCGCGCCGGCCGACAGCCCGTAATCCTTGGCGTGCTGCAGATAATGAAAAATCTCCGCCGAGCGCAGCAGCGCTTTCGTTGGAATGCAGCCCCAATTCAGGCAGATGCCGCCGAGATATTCTCGCTCGATGATGGCGGTCTTGAAGCCAAGCTGCGCGGCACGAATGGCGCAGACATAGCCGCCGGGCCCCGAGCCGATGATGACGATGTCGAAGGATTCCGCCACTTTACTCTCCGTCTCTAACTCGCCGGCTCAACTCCCGTCGAGCGTCACTCCTTGTTCGCGTCGACCAATTGTCTGATTTGCTCGAAGACTTCGATCGGGATCGCGGACGTCGCGAACGCTAACGCCGCTGGCGGAAACATTGCCGAAGCCGAGCGCCACGAACGGATTGAAATTCTGGCTGGACCCGGTCGCCAACGTAGCCAGATAGATCGTGCCGAGGCCGTAAATGCGTTGAAAAACGCCCTTGTGCAGAGTGACTTCTCTCACATCGCGGAACCTGATGGCCTTCTTGTTGATCGAGAAGAACCCTTCCTCGAATTCAAGATGGTCGGCGAGAAATCGATATTCGGTGCGGCTGTAGTTGAGCTTCTTGCCAAAATACGCAATAGCGGGAATGCCGAAGAACGCTATCACGCCAAAAAAGATGAATGGCGCTCGCGATCCCCTGGGAAACAAATCCAGCGAGCTCAGCAGCCCGCCGAAGAATGTTCCCGCCCACAGCGTGAAAAACAACTGCAAAGGCAGCTGTATCAACAAGGCAATCCAGCCGATAAAGACCGGCCGGACTGAAAATGTAACCGCGCGGGTCTCCATGGCCGTTTCGTCACACCACCATCATCACCGGGTTCTCGATCAGCGCCTTGAACGCGCCGAGGAGTTGCGCGCCGAGCGCGCCGTCGACGGCGCGATGGTCGGTCGCAAGCCCGACGGTCATCATCTGCGCCACTTCGATCTTGCCGCCACGCACGACCGCCCGCTCCTCGCCGGCGCCGACCGACAGGATGGTGGCGTGCGGCGGATTGATCACGGCGTAGAACTCCTTGATGCCGTACATGCCGAGGTTCGACACCGCCGTGGTGCCGCCCTGGTATTCTTCCGGCTTTAACCTGCGCGCCCGCGCCCGCGCGGCATAGTCCTTCATCTCGTTGGAGATCACCGAGAGCGATTTCGCTTCCGCCTGGCGCACGATCGGCGTGATCAGACCGCCCTGGATGGCGACGGCGACGCCGACATCGGCGTGCCTGTGCTTGAGCATGCCGCCTTCGGTCCAGGTGACGTTGGCCTCGGGCACGCGCGTCAAGGCGAGCGCCAGCGCCTTGATGACGAAATCATTGACCGAGAGCTTCCACGCCGGCTTGCCCTCCTTGTCCTTGGGCGCGGCAGCGTTGATCTCCGCGCGCGCGTCGAGAAGCTTGCCGATGTTGCAATCGATGGTGAGGTAGAAATGCGGGATCGTGAGCTTGGCCTGCACTAGCCGCTGGGCGATGATCTTGCGCACATTGTCGTGCGGCACGATGTCGTAGGAGCCGGGTGGAAACAGCGCGCGGATTTTTTCGTCCGACGGCGCCAGCAATGGGAGCGTCGCACTTGCCGCCGCGGCGGGCGTCGCGGCCGAACCCTTCAAGCCCTTGCCGTCCTTGGCCGCCGCCACGTCCCGGGCGATGACGCGGCCATGCGGCCCTGAGCCAGCGATACGGCCGAGATCGATGCCGGACTCCTTCGCCAATCTCCGGGCGAGCGGTGAAGAAAAAATGCGGTTCGTGCCATGGCTATCCGTCCGAACCGCCGCGCCATCCCCGCTTGGTAGAGAGGGAACGCGCGGTGTGGGCGCAGCGCTCGGCGCCCGCACCTCTTTGGAACTCAATTGAGCATTTGGCGCAGGCGATGCGGCTTGCTGGGCATTGGGGCCGGGCGCCTTGGGCGCGGAAGTCCCCCTCCCCGCCGCTGCCGCCGCGGCCTTCACGTCCTCGCCTTCCTGTGCCAGCACCGCGATGAGCTCGTTGACCGGCACGTCGCTCGTGCCTTCCGGCACCACGATCTTCGCCAAGACGCCGTCGTCGATCGCCTCGACTTCCATCGTCGCCTTGTCGGTCTCGATCTCGGCGATCACGTCGCCGGTCTTGACCGGCTCGCCTTCCTTCTTGAGCCATTTGGCGAGATTGCCCTTTTCCATCGTGGGCGATAGCGCCGGCATGAGAATATTGATCGGCATAGCGCGGGCAGCTTCACCAAATAAAAAGATCAGCGATAACAAACGGACTTCGCCGCCTCGACGACTTCGGCGACCGAAGGGAGTGCGAGCTTTTCCAGATTGGCGGCGTAGGGCATCGGCACGTCCTTACCGGTGACGCGCGCGACCGGCGCGTCGAGGTAGTCGAACGCCTCCTCCATCACCCGCGCCGCGATCTCGGCGCCGACGCCGGATTGCTTCCAGCCTTCCTCGATGGTGACCAGCCGGCCGGTCTTCTTCACCGACTCGAGGACGGTGTCGCTGTCCATCGGCTTGAGCGTGCGCAGGTCGATCACCTCCGCCGAGATGTTCTCCTTCGCGAGCTCGTCCGCCGCCTTGAGCGCATAGCTCATGCCCATCGACCAGGCGACCAGCGTCACGTCATTGCCGGCGCGCACGATACGCGCGCGGCCGATCGGCAGTACGTAGTCGTCGAGCTTCGGCACCGGCGAGGAGACGCCGTAGAGGAGCTCGTTCTCCAGGAAGATCACCGGATTGGGATCGCGGATCGCGGCCTTGAGCAGGCCCTTGGCGTCGGCTGCGTTCGACGGCGCGATCACGATGAGGCCGGGGACGTGCGAATACCAGGAGGAGTAATCCTGGCTATGTTGCGCGGCGACCCGCGCCGCCGGCCCGTTCGGTCCGCGAAACACGATGGCGACGTCGGCCTGCCCGCCGGACATATAGCGCGTTTTCGCCGCTGAATTGATCAGATGGTCGATCGCCTGCATGGCGAAGTTGAAGGTCATGAACTCGACGATCGGCTTTAGTCCGGCCAGCGCGGCGCCGACGCCGAGACCGGCAAAGCATACTCGGTGATCGGCGTATCGATGACGCGCCGCGCGCCGAACTCCTGCAACAGGCCCTGCGTCACCTTGTAGGCGCCCTGATATTCGGCGACCTCTTCGCCGATGACGAACACGTCGCCGTCGCGGCGCATTTCCTCCGCCATCGCGTCGCGCAGCGCCTCGCGCATGGTCATAGCGATCATCTCGATGCCCGCGGGCACTTCCGGCTCGGGCATCGCCGGCGCCGACGGCGGCTTCGCCGTCCCGGTCTTCGCTGGTGGCGGCGCGGATTCCGCGGCTTTCTGCTGGCGCGCCGGCGCGGCTGCCTCGGCGCCGGTTTGCGCCGGTTTGCCCTCTTTGAGCGCCGCTATGTCCTCGCCTTCCGCGAGGATCATCGCGATCGGGGTATTGACCGCGACGTCATTAGTGCCCTCCGGCACAAAAATCTTGCCGAGCGTGCCGTCGTCGATCGCCTCGACTTCCATGGTCGCCTTGTCGGTCTCGATCTCGGCGATCACGTCGCCGGTCTTGACCGCATCGCCCTCTTTCTTGAGCCATTTGGCAAGATTGCCCTTCTCCATCGTGGGCGACAGCGCGGGCATCAGGACCTGAATTGGCATTGCGGGCTAACTCGTCGCTGGTTACGCCCAAAGGGACCGTGGAGAGGATTGCGGGCGCCGGCGCGCTGGCGGGATCGCTCTCACCGATAAATATCCGTGTAAAGTTCCGCGGGATCTGGCTCGGCGTCGTGGGTAGCGAACTCGGACGCTTCGTTGACGATGGCGCGTACCGATCCGTCGATCTTCTTCAGGTCGTCCTCGCTCGCCCAGTTCTTGGCGAGAAGCCGCGCGCGCACCTGCTCGATCGGGTCGTGCTCGGTGCGCACCTTGTCGACCTCTTCCTTGGTTCGGTATTTGGCCGGATCCGACATCGAGTGGCCGCGATAGCGATAGGTCATCATTTCGAGAATGGTCGGGCCGTTGCCGGCGCGGCACCAAGCGATCGCCTCGTCGGCCGCCGCCTTGACCGCGCGCACATCCATGCCGTCGACCTGCGCGCCGGGAATATTGAAAGAAAGACCGCGCTTGGAGAAATCGCTCTGCGCCGAGGAACGCAGCACTGCGGTCCCCATCGCGTAGCGGTTGTTCTCTATGATGTAGACGACCGGCAGCTTCCACAACTCGGCCATGTTGAAGCTTTCGTAGACTTGGCCCTGGTTCGCCGCACCGTCGCCGAAAAAAGTAAGGCAGACGCTGTCGCCATCGCGATATTTGTTGGCGAAGGCGAGCCCGGTGCCGATCGGCGCCGGGGCGCCGACGATGCCATGCCCGCCGAAGAAATTCTTCTCGCGGGAGAACATGTGCATCGAGCCGCCCTTGCCCTTCGAGTAACCGCCGCGCCGGCCGGTGAGTTCCGCCATCACGCCCTTCGGTTCCATGCCGCAGGCGAGCATGTGGCCGTGATCGCGATAACCGGTGATCATCTGGTCGCCGTCGCGTTTGGCCATCTTCATGCCGACGACGACCGCTTCCTGGCCGATGTAGAGGTGGCAGAACCCTCCGATCAGCCCCATGCCGTACATCTGCCCGGCCTTCTCCTCGAAGCGCCGGATCAGCAGCATCTGGTGGAGCGCCTGCAACTCCTCGTCTTTGGTGAATTCCGCGACCGGGCCGGTATGCACCGCCGCCTCGGCTGCGGGGCGGCGGTCTTCCGCGAGTTGATCGGCTGCCTTGGTCCTTGCGACGGCCATTCTTATCCTCGACACACCGCGGCTTTTATCCCCATAGCCGAAATCGCCTCATGGCGAAAGCCGACCGCGACGGCCTGGGGATCGGCCTCAAATCCTCGTCAGAAAAATTAATTTCGGGAACGATCCGCTTGAGTTCAAGGGCTATTCCGCTGGACGGCCTCTGCGGCACGCGCCGGCGGTTGCAGCATCAGAATGAGCTCATGCGGGTCGGCGTAGTCCAGCAATGCGCGTGCTCGTTCGTTCAGCATGTCGGCATCGAGGTTGTCGGCCTTGAGCAGAGCGACCCGGCGCTGCCATTGCGCCCGCTCCAGCTTGAGCCGGCCCAATTCGCCCGAAAGCGCGGCCATCTGCTGGTCGATGTCCTGCTTGGCCTTGAGGCCGCGATTGCCGCTGAACGCGTTCACTCCGAAATAACCGATGAGCAAAGCGGCCATGACGTAGAGGCCGAGCGCGGTAAGGATCGAACGCAGGCGTTTGCGGGTGACCATGCGGGCCAGCATGCGAGAAAGCGGCTTAAGGCTGAATTAATGGCCCACGCCGGCTACGGCAGAAGGTTGCGGAACTCGCTTTGCACGAAATTGCCGAGGCGCTTGCCGCGATTGCGCAGGAAACGCAACGCGCCGGCATCGACGAAGTAGGTCAGGAGAATGCTGTCGCGTGTCTTGACTTCGGACCCGACCGGATCGGCGGAATGCCATGTGTCGGTGCCGACGGCGAAGGCGTAGCCGGTATTGGGCGAAAACGACATCTGTTTCGCCTTCGACAGCGAGCCGTCGGCGAGCTTCTCGTGAAAGATGGTGCCGATATGCGTGGTCGAGCGATCGCGCGGCAGGTAGAGCTGCACGGTGATGCCCTTCCAGTGCGTGTCGGTGTGCGGCGTGATCCGATAGCCGGGAATGTCGCGGGTGAGCACCGGGATCGGATACATGCCGATTTCGGCGTAGCCGGAGCCGAAACGCCGCGTCAGCGTGCCTGCGAGCCGGCGCATGAACGCTTCCCGCACCGCTGCCGAACAGAGCGCGCCGCCGACCACCTGCCACAACGCGCGTTTCTCTCCCGGCAGGTGGCGAATGTATTCCGGAAAGAGATCGATCTTCACCCGCGTGTGGGTGCCGTCAGCAAGATCGTTGCCCTTGGCGCGGCCGTGCATCGGCCGGTAGTCGGCAATTTCGGGCATATTGGCGAGCATTGCAGCGTAGACGTCTTCGGGAAATACGCGCTCGAGCGCCAGATGCGTAAACGGCGCGTCGTACGCGGGCGCTGAATCCACCGAAGCGACGATGAAATCGCGCAGCCGTTCCATCGCCAGCCGGCGATCTCCGGCCTTCAAGTCGATCGTCTGGTCCATTGCAAGAACCTTACCCGTCGGCCTGATATTCACGCAGCTTTTGGGTATAGCGCCGATCGCCAAGCCCGGACAAGCGGCCGCAAGCCAACGCGCTAGCCGAGCGCCTTGAAGGCCGCGCGCCCGGCATAATGCGCCTGCGCGCCGAGTTCCTCCTCGATGCGCAGCAATTGATTGTATTTCGCGGTGCGGTCGGCGCGGGCGAGCGAGCCGGTCTTGATCTGCCCGCAATTGGTCGCCACCGCGAGGTCGGCGATGGTTGAATCTTCCGTCTCGCCCGAGCGGTGGGACATCACCGCAGTGTAGCCGGCTTTGTGCGCGGTCTCGACCGCGGCCAGCGTCTCTGTGAGGGTGCCGATCTGGTTGACCTTGATCAGGATCGAATTGCCGATCCCGTTCTTGATGCCGTCGGTCAACCGCGCGACATTGGTCACGAAGATGTCGTCGCCGACGAGCTGGCAGCGCTCGCCGATCTTCTGCGTCAGCTGCTTCCAGCCGGCAAAGTCATCTTCGGCCATGCCGTCCTCGATCGACACGATCGGATAGCGCTTCGCGAGCTCGGCAAGATAATCGACCTGCTGCGCGACCGAGCGCGTCTTGTTTTCCCCTTTGTAGCGGTAGGCGCCGTCGCTGAAAAATTCGCTCGCCGCCGGATCGAGCGCCAGCATGACATCTTCGCCGGCGCGGTATCCGGCCTTCCCGATCGCCGCCACGACTTGGTCGAGGGCTGCCTCAGCCGACGGCAGATTGGGCGCGAACCCGCCCTCGTCGCCGACATTGGTGTTGAGCCCTGCGGATTTGAGCGCCGTGCGCAGCGTGTGAAAGATTTCCGCTCCCGCGCGCAACGCTTCGGCGAAGGACGCCGCGCCGAGCGGCACGATCATGAATTCCTGAAAGTCGATCGGATTGTCCGCGTGCACGCCGCCATTGATGATGTTCATCATCGGCACTGGCAAAACCCGCGCCGCCGTGCCGCCGACATAGCGGTAGAGCGGGAGCCTATTCGCGGCCGCGGCGGCCTTGGCGACCGCGAGCGAGACGCCGAGGATGGCGTTGGCGCCGAGCCGGCCTTTGTTGGGCGTGCCGTCGAGCGCAATCATGGCCTCGTCGATCTTGACCTGCGCCTCGGCATCCATGCCGCTTAGCGCATCGAAGATCTCGCCGTTGACCGCCTCAACCGCATTGCGCACGCCCTTGCCGGAATAGCGCTTTTTGTCGCCGTCGCGCAGCTCCACCGCCTCATGCGTGCCGGTCGAGGCGCCGGAGGGGACAGCGGCGCGGCCGCGCGAGCCATCGGCCAGGACCACATCGACCTCGACGGTCGGATTGCCGCGGCTGTCGAGAATTTCCCGACCGATGATGTCGAGGATTGCGGTCATGGTCGCTCCTGCATGGGCCCTGCGCAGCGGCTTCTACAGGATCGGCAAGGCTCTTGTCATGCCCCGGCAAAGCAAGGCATGCAGGAGGCGATGGCGAAAAAAACGCTGCAACTCGGCCGCCCGGCCGCGATCCCCGCCTCCCCCGCGGAGGCCGTGCTTGACCGCGTGCGCAACCCGCATGCAGACACCAGTTATGTCGCCCGCTTCACCTTTCCCGAATTCACCGTGATGTGCCCGGTCACTGGCCAGCCGGATTTCGCGACGTTGGTGATCGACTACGTGCCGCGTGCCTGGCTCGTCGAGTCGAAATCGCTCAAGCTCTATCTCAACGCTTTCCGTAACCACGGCGCGTTCCATGAGCAATGCACGGTGGCGATCGGCAAGAAGCTGGTCGCGCTGCTCAAGCCGAAATGGCTGCGCATCGGCGGCTACTTCCATCCGCGCGGCGGCATGCCGATCGACGTGTTCTGGCAGGCGGGAAAGCTACCGGCGGGCGTATGGGTGCCCGAGCAGGGCGTCAGCACCTATCGCGCGCGTGGATAGCGAGTGAACCGGCGAGCGTCGCGATGAGCGCCTTCACCTCTTGCGCGGGATCGGCAGCGCGCATGACGCCGCCCATCACCGCAACGCCGGCCGCGCCCGCAGCGACGAGTTCGCCGACGCGCGCCGAATTGATGCCGCCGATCGCTAGCACGGGAACGCGCGCCGCGCGGGCGACCTCGAGCAGACCCTTGCGGCCGATCTCCGGGCCGTAGCCCGGCTTGCTGGCGGTCTCGAACGCGGGACCGGCAACCGCATAATCGACCACCGCGGGATCGACGGCTTCGGCTTCCGTGACCGTGTGGATCGAGACGCCGATGAGCTTGCCCGGCCCGATCAGCGCACGAGCCCGAACGGGATCGACACCGGCGGACAGGTGCACGCCATCGGTACCGGCAAGTTTCGCGAGTTCCGCCTCACCGTGCAGCGTCAGCTTGGCGCCATGCGCGCGTACCAACGGCGCCAGTGTACGCGCCAGAAGAATTTGCTCGTCCTGCGGCAAGTCCTTCTCGCGCAGGCTCACCCAGCGGCAGCCGGCCTTGAGGGCGTCGGCGACGACGTCCTTCAGCGGACGCCGGGCCTGGCGGCGGTCGGTCACGAGCAGGAGCGGAGGGTCAGGAAGCCGCATGGTCGGCCTTTGGCATTGCGGGCACAGGACGATTGACGCTTGCCACCGCCTCGCCTAACGGCATGCACCTTGAGCAACCCATGAACCAACCCCCACGCATCTCCTTCGTCTCCCTCGGCTGCCCGAAGGCGCTGGTCGATTCCGAGCGCATCATCACGCGGCTGCGGGCGGAAGGCTACGAGCTTGCGCGCCATCATGCCGGGGCCGACCTCGCCATCGTCAACACTTGCGGCTTCCTTGAAAGCGCGCAGGCGGAATCGCTCGCGGCCATCGGCGCAGCGATGGCTGAGAACGGCAAGGTCATCGTCACCGGCTGCATGGGCGCCGAACCGGAAAAGATCACCGCCGCGTTTCCCAATGTCCTCGCCGTCACCGGCCCGCATCAATATGAGAGCGTGCTCGCCGCGGTCCACCGCGCCGCCCCGCCGCAGCACGACCCGTACACGGACCTGATCCCGCCGGAGGGCATCAAGCTCACGCCGCGGCACTACGCTTACCTCAAGATTTCAGAGGGTTGTAATAACCGCTGCACTTTCTGCATCATCCCGAAGCTGCGCGGCGATCTGGTTTCGCGACCGGCCGCCGACGTGCTGCGCGAGGCCGAGCGGCTGGTCACCGCCGGGGTCAAGGAACTCCTCGTCATTTCCCAGGACACGTCGGCCTACGGCATCGACCTGAAATACGCCGCGAGCGCGTGGAAGGGCCGCGAGGTGCGCGCGAAGTTTATCGACCTTGCGCGCGCGCTCGGCGAGTTCGGCGTGTGGGTGCGCCTGCACTACGTCTATCCCTATCCGCATGTCGACGAGGTGATCGCGCTGATGGTTGAGGGCAAGGTGCTGCCCTATCTCGACGTGCCATTCCAGCACGCCAGTCCCGCCGTGCTCAAACGCATGCGCCGGCCGGCGGCGCAGGAACAGACGCTCTCCCGCATCCGCGAGTGGCGCGCGGCCTGCGCCAGTCTCGCCATCCGCTCGACCTTCATCGTCGGCTTTCCCGGCGAGACCGAAGCCGACTTTTCGCTCTTGCTCGACTGGCTCGGCGAAGCCGAGCTCGATCGCGTCGGTTGCTTCCGCTATGAGCCGGTCGCGGGCGCCGCGGCGAACGATCTCGGCGCGCCGGTGCCGGAAGAAATCAAGAACGAGCGCTATCATCGCTTGATGGCGCGCCAGCGGGAGATTTCAGGCAAGCGCCTCAAGCGCCGCATTGGCAATCGCGAGGCGGTGATCATCGACGAGGTCGATGCAAAGCCGGGAGCGCGCCGTGGCATCGCCAAAGGCCGCAGCAAAGGCGACGCGCCGCAGATCGACGGCACGGTTTACGTTGAGAGCCGCCGCCCATTGCGCGTCGGCGAGATCGCAACGGTGAAGATCGAGCGCGTTGACGCCTATGACCTGCACGGCACTGCGGTCGGTTATTGACGCACCGGCGCAGATCGCGCGCCAGCGATGGCGACCGGTTGTTTTCCCTGGTATTACCCGACGTTAGGCGCTTTCATAACCTGCGAGAGGCGCTTCGGCCGTGACTGCAATCTTCATTACCGCAACCGGGACCGACGTGGGCAAGACGTTCGTCGCCGCCTCGCTCATCCGGCATTTGCGCGACATGGGCCGTCAGGTCGACGCCATCAAGCCGATCGTCGAAGGCTACGACCCGGCACAGGCGGCGACCAGCGATCCCGGCGTCCTCCTCGCCGCGCTCGGCCTGCCGTTCTCGCCTGAGGCGATCGACCGCATGTCGCCCTGGCGCTTCCGCGCCGGGATCTCGCCCCAGCTTGCGGCGCGGCAGGAGCACCGCAGGATCGACGTCGATCAGATCGTGGCCTATTGCCAGAGCGCGGTCGAGCGGCGACGCGATATTCTGCTGATCGAAGGCGTCGGCGGCATCATGGTGCCGCTCGACGATGAGCGCACGATCCTCGACGTGATGATGGCGCTGCGCTTGCCGCTGATCCTGGTGACCGGCAGTTACCCTGGCACCCTCAGCCATACGCTGACCGCGCTCGACTCGCTCTTTCGCCGCGACATGAGCATCCTCGCCACCATCGTCAACGAGACGCCGGGCAGCGCTGTGCCGCTCGACGACATGGTCGCGACCATCGCGCGCTATACCGAGCCGGTGCTTGGCGTGCCGCGCCAGCCGCGGCATGGCGGCGGCACGAGTTCAGTTTTCGGCGGCCTGTTCAATCCGAAGGGACGGCGCGGATAAGACCTTAGGCCCTGGGCGCATCGCTCACGGGAAAAATCGCATTTGCAGCACGGTTTCGATCGTGCCTTCGAGATTGAACAAGGCGTGCAGTAGGAAGGTCAGCAGCGTCGAGCCGCTACGCCAGCGCATCCAGCCGAGAAACAGGCCGATGACAAAAATCTGCAGGATGCCGGTCCAGTCGTACTGGACGTGCAGCGCCGCCCAGAGCAGCGAGATCACGACGATCGCCGGCCAGGTCGAGCGGTCCGAGCGCGCCCAGCCGCGGAACAAAAAGCCGCGGAACATGAGTTCCTCGCTCGCCGGCGCTACCAGGATGGCCGCGGCCAACATCGGCACCAGCCATCCCTCGGCGGCGGCCGTGGCGTAGGATTGCTGCTGAAACGGCGTGACCAGCGGCCGGCCGCCCAGGTAGAGGCCCGCGTCGCCGGCGGCGATCAGGGCGATGAGCAATGCGACGCCGATGATGACGTCGCGCGTCGGCGGCCATTCCAGCGCCAGATAGTCCGAGAAACGTGCACGCGCGAACAAGACGGCGAGCGCCAGCACGGCAACCGTGATCGGCGTGGAGATGAACAGGAACAGCGAGACGAACATGCCGTCATAAGGGCTTTCCAGAAGCGAGCTCAAAGTGCCGGCCCGCCACACGATGACGACCGCCAGCGCGACGAGCTGGCCCACGGCAAAGGCGAGAAACGCCCAGCCCAGCGTCGCCCAATAGCCCCAGATCTTGGTCAAGGGACGCAAGCCCTCACGGCACCAGGATCGAGCAGCCGGTGGTGGCGCGGCTCTCGAGGTCGCGATGCGCCTTGGCGGCATCGCGCAACGCGTATTTCTGGTTGATCGGAATTTTGACCGCGCCGCTGCCGACCACCGCGAACAGGTCATTGGCGATGGCGAGCAGATCTTCGCGCTTAGCGCCGTAGGTATTGAGCGTCGGGCGCGTAGCGAACAAGGATCCCTTGGCCTGCAGAATGTTGATGTTGAATGCGTCGATCTGCCCGGACGAGCTACCGAAGCTGACGAACATGCCGAGCGGGCGCAGGCAGTCGAGCGAAGCGGGAAACGTGGTCTTGCCGATCGAGTCGTACACCACCTCGCACAGCTTGCCGCCGGTGATCTCCTTCACGCGGGCAGCGAAATCCTCTTCGCGATAGAGGATGGTGTGATGGCAGCCATTGGCGCGCGCGAGCGCCGCCTTGTCCTTCGAGCCGACCGTGCCGATGACATTGGCGCCGAGATGGTTTGCCCACTGGCAGAAGATGAGCCCGACGCCGCCGGCCGCGGCGTGAATGAGCACGTTCATTCCCTTCTCGACCTTGAAGGTGCGGCGCAAGAGATAGGCCACCGTCATGCCCTTGAGCATCATGGCGGCGGCCTGCTCGTAGCCGATACTCGCCGGCAGCTTGACCGCGCGCTCGGCAGGCACAAGGCGCTCGGCGGCGTAGCATGCGGGACCATTGACGTAGGCGACGCGGTCGCCGCGTTTGAATTCGGTGACGCCGGGGCCCACTTCCACCACCTCGCCGGCGGCCTCATTGCCGACCACAAACGGCAAATTGGCTGGATACATGCCCATGCGGAAATAGCAGTCGACGAAATTAACGCCGATGGCGTGCTGCTTGACGTGAAGCTGGCCGGGTCCCGGAGGCGGAACGGGAATATCTTCGTAGGTCAAAACCTCGGGACCGCCGACCTTATGTACGCGCACCGCAGCAACCATTTTTCTCTCCTGTTACGTCCTGGCGTCTAGTGGCGAAATATTTCCGGATCCAGCGTTCACGCGCGCGATCATAGGAAGTCACCCAGACGGCGCAAGGGATCGATCGGTATCACGCAGCAGTCCAACAATCACGAAATAGATCGCGATCGCCGCGAGGATCGCAGCTGCCCAGACGGGCGGGTCGAGATTTTGCAGCAGCGCAAACGCGGCGAGTGCCGCCCACGCGACCAGCGCCACCAGATTGAACAGGCGCCAGCGCGCCACGCGGACCGGATGGACGAAATGGATCGGCACGAATGTCGCCGTCGCCAGCACGAGGATCGCGGCCGCGCCGAGCCAAGGTGCAGGCTTGAGCGCGAACAAATAGAACGCCGCGACATTCCACAGCGCCGGGAAGCCGCGGAAATAGCTGTCGTGGGTCTTCATGCGCCGGTCAGCGAAATACAGCGCGCCGGTCACCGTGATGATGAGGCCAAGCGGAATTGCGGCCGATTGCGGAAGCAGTCCGCTGGCGACAATCGCGTAAGCCGGCACGAACACATAGGTGGTGAAATCGACGACGAAGTCGAGCACATCGCCCGACCAGCGCGGCAGGAGCCGCGCCACCCCAAGCCTGCGCGCGAACGTGCCATCGAGGCCATCGATAACGAGCGCTGCCCCGAGCCAGGCGAACATCTCCGGCCAACCGGCGCGTACCGCCGCCATCAGCGCGAGCAGCGCGCACGCGGCGCCGCAAGCGGTGAACACATGCACGGCAAAGGCGGCCGCTGTGCGCAGACTTACGGGCTCTCCGGCCGAGTCGATCGGGTCCATCGCCCACCTAGAGGCACAGGCAGCCGCCGCGCGCAATCTCACGGTCATTGTTGAGCCACGGAATCCACCAAGACCTTCCGCCCGGGAGCCGGTCCGCGACGCCGCCGATTAGAGAAATCCCCAGCTCAGATTGATCGAGCCGCGAAGCGGTCACAATTTAATGCGGCCATGAGCGTGGGACGGCCGCCTGGGGACCGGCGGCTGAACTTAAGGGGGTACTACCGATGAACCTTGTCAGCTCACGCGGCACGTCCGAAGTCGATAAACCAGAAGAACTGGATGTCGAGGGCAATATTCGCGAATTGGTTCGGCGGGACAACACCGCTATTCGCCAAGCCGCGAGCGAAAGCGAAGCAGCGGCCAACAATCTCAGCACCTTGATGCGTCGGGTATCGGGGACTTCGACGCGCGAAATCGATAATCTTATCAGCGAGCTGAGGATCCTGCGTGAAAAGCTGCAGGCCGACGGCAGTCGCGTTCAGCGCGACATCGAGGAGTACGCGGCGCTCAATCAGTCAGTGATCCAGTTGACCAAGATCATCTCCGACGGCATGACGCATGTCAGAGAGCTCCCGGAGGTTTCGAGCGCCGGCGCCTCGACACTGCATGCGCCGAGCATCGCTGCCGCACAGGAATCGAATCAGCGGCACGGATGACTGGGGCGCGCGTTTAGCCTCGGCGGCCTTTCCGCCGCCGAGGCGCGTATCATTGCGTATGGTCTGCGATCCGTGAATGGCGCCAGGAAGTTCACGGCCGAAGTTGCGGTCGTCGGCGGCGGGCCGGCGGGTCTCGTCAGCGCTATCGCGCTGGCGGCATCCGGCGTGGAAACGCTGCTGATCGCGCCGGCGGCGGCGGACGATCATCGCACCACCGCGCTGCTCGCGAGTTCGGTGACCGCGCTGGTGACGCTCGGCGTCTGGCAGGCGTGCCAGGCGCACGCCGCGCCGCTTGCTGCAATCCGCGTTGTGGACGACAGTCGGCGGCTGCTGCGCGCCCCCGAGGTCGGCTTCACCGCCGCCGAGATCGGGCTCGACGCGTTCGGCTACAACATCGAGAACCGCCATCTCCTCGCCGCGCTTTCCGCGCGCGCGGCGGAGCTGAAGCTTTCGCGAATTGCTGCTGGCGCGCTCGCGGTCGCCAGCGATAGCGACGGCATCACGATCAAGCTCCCGGAGGGCGTCGCGCGGGCTCGGCTCGCGATCGGAGCCGATGGGCAGCGCTCGCTCTGCCGGGCCGCGGCGGGTATCGGCACCGACCGCCGCGCCTATCCGCAGGCGGCGCTTACGCTCAATCTCGGGCATGATCGGCCGCACCAGGACACGTCGACCGAATTCCACACCGAAAGCGGACCGTTCACGCTCGTGCCCTTGCCTGGCCGCCGCTCGAGCCTTGTCTGTGTGCTCGAGCCCGGTGCAGGCGGCGGCGCTTGCAGCAATGAGCGATGCCGACCTCTCCGACGAGATCGAGCGCCGCGCGCATTCGCTCCTCGGCAAGATGCGCGTCGAAGAAGGCCGCGGCATGTTTGCGCTCGCGGTCGAAACCGCGCATTCGTTTGCGCGCCAGCGGATCGCGCTCGTTGGCGAGGCGGCGCACATGGTGCCGCCGATCGGCGCGCAGGGGCTCAATCTCGGGCTGCGCGACGCGGCGACGCTTGCCGAGCTCGTTGCCGACGCGCGCCGGCAGAACGTTGACGTCGGCTCGCCGAGCGTGCTCGCGCGCTATGACGCGCAACGCCGCGCGGATGTCACCGGCCGTACGATCGCCATCGACCTGCTCAATCGCAGCCTGCTCACCGATTTCATCCCGGCGCAGGGCGCTCGCGGGCTCTCACTCTATTTGGTCGACCGCATCGGGCCGCTGCGCCGTGCCTTGATGCGCGAAGGCGTAGCCCCGACTGCCTCGCAACCCCGCCTGATGCGCGGCGAGATGGTGTGAAGGCCGCGACTACGGCGCAAATGCCACAAACGAGCGGAATGGTTGGCGCCGATCAGGCGCAGGTATTATTGACCCGGCATTTTCTTTCGCGTGTGGGTGACCGGCGCGGTGAAGCCGGTCGGAGTGGTAGAGGTACCGTCGTTGGTGGTCGGAGTCGCGCCGGTCTGCCAGTTGCCGCCACCTGCGCCGCCACCGGCACCGGCGCCCGCACCACCTCCGCCACCACCGCCGCTTCCGCCACCCATGCTATGAGCGACAGTCGCTCCGGCGAGCATCGAGGTTGCGAGCAAAACCGCAGCCAACATCTTCAACATGTTTTTCTCTCCGAGTTTTTGACTGGCGCGTCGACACGCCGCCAAGGCGGAACTACGCGACGCAACCCGTCGTCGAAGCAAAATCGCGCATCGACTCAAAATCCTCAAATTACTAATGAGTTAAATTCTGACAGCTAAGTCAGCTTCCCCCTTGGCGTTCGCGCCATCGGCTCGGGAGCCGCAGCCATAGGCCTGCGCGCTCGCCGAACCCCCCGGACGTTTCAGTGTGACGAATACCCGGCAGTTCGCCATTTCGCCGGCAGATGGCATCAAAAACGGCTTGGCGAGGCGCGGCCGTTCATCCTACGGTCTGCTGCGAAAAGGAATCGAGGTCGCCGCATGAAACTGCCGCGCAATTTCTTCAAGCCGCTTGCGATCGGAGCGCCCGCGCCGTTGCGCGAGCTGCCGGTCAAGCTCGAGCGCATGATCCATTTCGTGCCGCCGCACCTGGAGAAGATGCGCGCTAGAATCCCGGAGCTCGTTCATCAGGTCGACGTGGTGCTCGGCAATCTCGAAGACGCAATCCCGGCCGACGCCAAGGAGGCGGCGCGCGCCGGCTTCATTGCCATGGCGAAGGCGTGCGACTTCGGCCCGACCGGATTGTGGACCCGGGTCAATGCGCTCAACTCGCCCTGGGTGCTCGGCGACATCACCGAGATCGTCGCCGCCGTCGGAAATAAGCTCGACGTGATGATGCTGCCCAAGGTCGAAGGCGCCTGGGACATCCATTATCTCGACCAGCTTCTTGCCCAGCTTGAAGCCAAGCACGCGGTGCGAAAGCCGATCCTCATCCACGCCATCCTGGAAACCGCGGAAGGCGTCGACAATGTCGATGCGATCGCCACCGCCTCGCCCCGCATGCACGGCATCAGCCTCGGTCCGGCCGATCTCGCCGCCTCGCGCGCCATGAAGACCACTCGCGTTGGCGGCGGGCATCCGGAGTACAAGGTGCTGGCCGATCCCGCCGCCGGAGCCGCTGCCGATGCGCCGCGCCCGGCCTATCAACAGGATTTATGGCACTACACCACAGCGAAAATGGTCGATGCCTGCGCCGCTGCCGGCATCAAGCCGTTTTACGGCCCGTTCGGCGACATTGCCGATACCGCCGCCTGCGAGGTCCAGTTCCGCAACAGCTTCCTCATGGGCTGCGTCGGTACATGGACGCTGCACCCGAACCAGGTTCCCATCGCCAAGCGGGTGTTTTCACCCGATCCGGCGGAGGTTGCTTTCGCGAAGAAGATCGTCGCCGCCATGCCGGACGGCACCGGTGCGGTGATGATCGACGGCAAGATGCAGGACGACGCCACCTGGAAGCAGGCGAAAGTGCTGGTCGATCTCGCCCGGCTTGTCGCCGCGAAAGACCCGGACATGGCGGCGCGATACGGGCTATGATACGCGGCGCATCTACAACGCTCGAAGCTTGGTGGCACGTATCGCGGATGATTCTTCTGGTGAACAAACGTTCAGCACTTTGCCAGCCGAGCGCCACAATCGTGGCGTCGTCTTGTGGCAAAGTTCAAGCTGCCGAGCAGCGGCCATCATGAACAAGATTCGCAACGCCAAATATCAGATCGGTCAAGTCGTCCGGCACCGCCTCTATCCGTTCCGCGGCGTCGTGTTCGACATCGATCCGACCTTCAGCAATACCGATGAATGGTATGACGCGATCCCCGCAGAGATCCGCCCGCACAAGGACCAGCCGTTCTATCATCTGTTCGCCGAGAACGAGGAGACCGAATACATCGCCTATGTCTCCGAACAGAATCTCCTGCCGGACAACAGCGGCGAACCGGTGCGGCACCCGCAGGTCGCCGAAGTTTTCGTGCAGGACGGCGACGGCTATTATCGCCCGCGCTCGGCAATGATGCATTGAATGGACTGAATTTAATAATTGGCAAGCTCATCAATGGCTTGTCGGCATTCTGACATTCAGATAATGACGTGATGCATCATTTGTTTGTCACGGGGCTTCGCCGGCTATGCGGCTCGCCTTCGGCCTTTTGGGGCAAAGACTAATTGCAGCCGCCGCCGTGTTGGCGATCGCGGTTCTTTCTAGTTTTGCCGCGCCGGCTCATGCGCAGACCAAGGTCGCCCTCGTGATCGGCAATGGCACCTATCGAAACGTGCCGGAGCTTCCAAACCCGCCCAACGATGCCGCCGACGTCGCCGCCGCATTCCTTCGACTTGGCTTCTCGGTGCGCCTAGTGAACAACGCGACTTATGACACGATGCGGCGCTCCCTTCTCGAATTTACTCCGAAGGCGCGCGACGCCGAAATGGCGGTCGTATATTTTGCCGGTCACGGTATGGAGATCGGCGGCGAGAATTGGCTCATCCCGATCGATGCCGAACTGAAGACCGATCTGGACATCGAGCAGGAAGCGATCTCGCTGCGCTCGGTCATGCTGATGGCTTCCGCGGCGTCGAAACTTGGGCTAGTGGTGCTGGACGCCTGCCGAAACAATCCCTTCCTCGCCAAGATCAGGCGGTCGATCGCGACCCGCGGGTTCGGCCGCGGCTTGAGCGCGGTCGAGCCGATGAACAACGTGCTGGTGGCCTACGCCGCCAAGGACGGCACCACCGCGGCCGACGGCGAGGGCCGCAATAGTCCCTTCACCACCGCCTTGCTGAAGTACCTGGAAGCGCCCGGACTCGAAATCAACTTTCTGTTCCGCAATGTTCGCGACGACGTGATCACCGCGACCGGCAGCGAGCAGCAGCCATTCATCTATGGCTCGCTCTCCAAGGAAGCGATTTACCTGACATCGCCGCCCGCCTCCTTGGCTTCGTCCGGGTCCGACCAAGTCACATGGTCGGTGCTCAAGGACACGACCGACCAAGCGGCGCTCAGACGCTTCACAGCGCAATAGCCGGACAGCGCGCTACGCAAGGACGCCGAGGCGCGCATTGTTGCACTTGAGGCAGCGCAGGCGGCCAAACGGGCGCCGCCGAGCCCCGATGAGGTCGCGTGGATGCTGCTCAAAGACACCACGGACCAGGCGGCGCTGAGGCGCTTCGCGTCGCAATATCCCGACAGCCGGTTTCGCAAGGACGCTGAGGCACGCATTGCGGCGTTGGAGGCGACCAGAGCACTAGCAGTCAATCCGGTCGACGCTCACGAATTGGCGCGTTCGTTGCAGTTCGAGCTCAAGCGCGTCGGCTGCTTTGTCGGCACCGCGAACGGCGAGTTCGACGACGCAACGCGGGCCGCCTGGTACTCGTTTGGCAAAGTTGTCTTGATCAAGCTGCCCGACGAAGAAACGCTAGACGCGGTGAAAGCTGTGCGCGCGGTCGAGAAGCGTGTTTGTCCTTTGGTTTGCTCGGACGGCGAGCGGGCAAAAGGCGACCGCTGCGTCGCGATAGCGCCGCAAAACGAGCCGGCAAAGAAAGGAAGCGCCGAACGGGAGTCGCAGCGGAAACGCGTCACCAAGAATTCCGAAGCCTTGCGCCCAACGCGTAGTCCGGCCGCAGCGAGGCAACTCCCGCTTTCGCCCGGCAGCCCTAGCGGCGGTGCCGGGTGCGGCGGCCCGACACTTTCAGACGCGCGAGCCGCTAGTCTGCCGTCCTGCAATTGACGCGCTCTGCCGTCCTCTGAAGTATGCAAGTGCGCTCGGGCAGATCGCAGCCTCTGCTTTCTTATTCTGCCTGGCCGATCACCAAATGCTAGTGCAGCCCTAGGTCAGGGGGGCGTGCCTTTTGTCGGCACTCGTGGCAGCTTCCAGCGCCTCAATCGCCGACATAATCCTGGACATCTCCCGGCGCTCCGGGTGCCGGATGCTCCGTAGTCCAGGGAACTGCGCAATTCGGCGGAGTGTGGTGCCAGTAACTGGCTTCGCCAAGCCCAGCAGCTATCGCGTCTGCTATTTCGACACGGTGAAGGTGAAATCGGCCCGGCTCGCGCGGCCGTCGGAATCCGTGACGTTGACCCGCAGCGTGTGCGTGCCCGGCGGCACCTCGGCGTTCTGCACGTCGATGCCGGTCGGAGCGATGAATTGCTGGATGCGCTGGGTCAAATCGACCGCCGGCTTTTTCACATAGGTCAGAAGCACGGAATCGACGTCGATCGTGGCTCCGCCGTGGCCCTGGAATTTTATTTTTAGATTGAGCGGCGATCTGATCGACCCGGCGGCCGGCGAGGGAGAAACAATCACTATGGTGGGGCCGCGTAATATTCCGCGGTCACGCGCGTGATCCGTAGGCAGCGCGGCCTCGCTCTCGGTGATGAGTTGCAAGGCGCTGGCAGGAAATCCAGCGCAGAGCGCGGCAAAGAGCGCGCACGCCGCAAGCAATCGACGCGCAATCCTTCGTGGACGCATCCTTCGTCGGCGCATCGCGCAAAATAGAATCCGGCGCGCAGTGCCGCAATGCCGCACTAACGTGCCGCCAGCGCGACTTATTGGCAGCGTTACTGGGTCTTGCCCGCCTGTGGTGCCGGTGCCGGCGGAACCGGGGCTTGGCTTTGCGGCGCGTTCTGCTGGTTTTCCAGCTTCTTGCGCGCTTCATCGGCGCGGCGCTGCAGCTCCTCCTGGAGCTTGCGCTGCTGCTCCTCGAAGACCTTCGGATCGGTCGGCGGACCCTCATAGGCTTTGGCAAAGTCCGCGAGCGGCAGCACCAGGCTGATCGGCTGGCCGGTCGAATTGATCGCCTGGACAACGAGTCCCTGGCCTTTCTTCATCTTGCCGATCATGTCGCCATTGGCCTCGTAATCGGCCATGCAGCCATTGGTGAAGCAGATCACGTAGGGCGCGGTCATCGGCTGGTTCTGGTCGATGATCACGCGGGTGCCGTGAACGAGCTGCATGCCGAGCGGCAAGGTCACGCGCAGAACTTTGCGCTCCTGCCCTTCCGGCTCGATGAGCACCGCGGCAACCACCGGCATTCCCGACTCGATACGAGCGTCCTTGCCGGTGAAACAGACTTGTTTCGGGTTGGCTTCCTGTCCCTTGAGGCAGAACTTGGTCCAGGGCGAATAGATGAGCTGCACCTGCTGCTGGCCGCCCTGACCTTGCGCCTGCTCCGGCCCGGGCGCCGGGCCTTGTCCCGGCTGTGGCTGCGGAGCCGGCGCGGGGGCCGGCTGTTGCGCTTGGGCGGCGGGCGGGGCCGCCTGCGCCGCCGGCTTCGCCTTCTTCGCTGGCTTCGCCTTGGCAGCAGGCGCCGCGCCCGGCGCGGGCGGTGCTGCCTCTTGCTGTTGCGCGAACACCGGCGAGCCGGCGCCAATGGCGAGCGCAACCGCGAGCGGCAGGCTCCAGGCGATGGTCGTCGCAAGCGGCCGGGCGATGGCGGCGAGCGTCAGGCTCACCGGCTTCGCCGGCGCCGACGCGGTCCGATAAATCATGAGACGCAGTCCCTCGTTAGTGCTGCCGCCCGCAAATCGACCCTGATCGACCTGCGCACTCTATGGTCGGATATCGATAGACCCGATTCCGGCGCCGCGCGTGCCACGCGGGCTGCCCTGCTAGCGGTCCATCGACGCAGAATACGGCAACAGCGTGACTCCCAATACGGTAAGATCATCCACGAGATAGCGCAGTTGCGCCGACAGATAAAGCGCGCTCTATGCCGGTGAAACGTCGCGCCGGGCGGGCGTGCTGCGGCCCGCCCACTCGCCGGGCCATATTAGACGCCTCGACCAACCAGCCGAATCGTGTCGAACTTACGTTCATGCCGGCGCCGACCATGCTGATCCGCCATGCCCTGCCGCGAACGCGGCTCGTCTTGTGCGCCGCCTTGGCCCTCTTTGGCTTCGCGCCGAGCGCAGCTGCGCAGGCGGCCCACGCTATCGCGATGCACGGCGCTCCGGCCATGCCGGACGGCTTTACCGCAGCTCCTTATGTCAATCCCGACGCGCCGAAGGGCGGCCGGCTGGTGCAAGGCGTGCTCGGAACGTTCGACAGCCTCAATCCGCTCATCGTCAAGGGTCTCGCCGTGCCGGCGATCCGCGGTTACGTGGTCGAGAGCCTGATGGCGCGCGGTTACGACGAGCCGTTCACGCTCTACGGCCTGCTGGCGCGCACGGTTGAGACCGACGACGCGCGCAGTTACGTCACCTTCGTCCTCGACCCCGCCGCGCGCTTCTCCGACGGAGCGCCGGTGACGGCCGAGGATGTTATCTTCTCCTGGCAGCTTCTGCGCGACCATGGCCGTCCCAATCATCGTGCCTATTATTCCAAGGTCGCCAAAGCCGAGAGCCTCGAAGCGCGCACCGTGCGCTTCGACCTTGCCGGCAGCAACGATCGCGAATTGCCGCTGATCCTCGGGCTGATGCCGGTGCTGCCCAAGCATGCGATCGACGCCGTCACCTTCGAAGACACCACATTGGCGAAGCCGGTCGGCAGCGGCCCCTATGTCGTGGCCAATGTCGATGTCGGAAAGAGCATCACGCTTAAGCGCGACCCCAATTATTGGGGCGGCGCGCTTGCGATCAATCGCGGCCAGTGGAACTTCGATGAGCTACGCTTCGACTATTACCGTGACGCCAATTCCTATTTCGAAGCCTTCAGGTCCGGCCTCTACGACGTGCACAGCGAAAACGATCCGAGCCGCTGGCGAACCGGCTATGACATCCCGGCCGTGCGCGACGGGCGCATCGTCAAGGAATCGTTCCCCGACGGCCTGCCCAAATTGAACTCCGCCTTCGTCTTCAACACCAGGCGGCCGATCTTCTCCGACATCCGCGTGCGCGAAGCGATCAAACTCCTGTTCGATGCCGAGTGGGTCAACCACAATTTCTACTTCGATCTTTATCGGCGCAGTGCGAGCTTTTTTCCCGGCTCGGAGCTTTCCGCCTATCAGCGTGCGGCCGACGAGCGCGAGCGCGGGCTGCTTAAGCCTTATCCCGACGCGGTGCGCGCCGACGTGCTCGACGGTACCTGGTCGCCGCCGACGACCGACGGCTCCGGCCGCGACCGCGCCGGCCTGCGCAAGGCGCTCGCGCTCTTCACCGCCGCCGGCTACGAGCTCAAGGAAACGACGCTGCGCGAGCGCGGCAGCGGCCGGCCGTTCAGATTCGAGATCATGGTGACAAACCGGGACGAGGAGCGCCTGGCGCTGGCTTTTGCCAGCAACCTCGGCCGCGCCGGCATCGCGGCGCAAGTCCGCCTAGTCGACGCCGTGCAGTACGATCAGCGCCGGATTTCGTTTGACTTCGACATGATCGAGTACCGCTGGGAGCAGTCGCTGTCGCCCGGCAACGAGCAGAGCTTCTATTGGGGTTCAGCCGCCGCCGACGAGCAGGGATCGCGCAACTACATGGGCGTGCGCAGCGCCGCGGTCGACGCCATGATCGCCGCCATGCTGCGCGCGCGCGAGCGCACCGATTTCGTCGCCGCCGTGCGCGCGCTCGACCGCGTGCTGATCTCCGGCTGCTACGTCGTGCCGCTGTTTTACCTTCCGGAGCAATGGGTGGCGCGGCGGGTATTCATCGAGCATCCGGCGCGAACATCGCTCTCCGGCTATCTGCCGGAAACCTGGTGGCATCAACCGCAACGGACGCTGCAATGATCCTCGGCGATAGCGCAAGCGCGACGCCGGCGCCGATAACGGGCCGCTTTACCATCGACGAAGTGTTTCGCCACATCGCCGAGCAACGGCCGCAGGCGCTGGCGCTCGCCGATCCGCCGAACCGCGAGGCGTTCGCCGACGCCGCGCCGCGACGCCTGACCTACGCGGAGGCCGACCGCGTCATCGCGGCGATCGCCGCGCAGTTGCACCGCATGGCGCTGCCGCCCGATAGCATTGTCGCGGTCCAGCTTCCGAATATCGTCGAAAATATTCTGACCATGCTCGGCGTGCTGCGCGCGGGAATGATCGCTGCACCGCTGCCGCTTCTGTGGCGCCGCGCCGACGCAGCCGCGGCGCTCGCCCGCGTCGGCGCCAAGGCGCTGATCACTTGCGCACGCGTCGGCGCCTTCGATCATTGCCGGCTCGCTCGAGAAATCGCCGCCGAAGTATTTTCCATCCGTTACGTATGCGGCTTTGGCAAAAGCCTGCCCGACGGCGTGGTGCCGTTCGATGATTTGCTTGATGCGCGGAAGTTCGACCCGGAACCGCTTGACCGCGAGCGACCGGGCAATGCCGCCCTGCACGTCGCCGCCATCACCTTCGATGTCGGAACTGACGGAATAATCCCGATCGCTCGCAACCACGCAGAACTGCTCGCCGGCGGCCTTGGCGTGCTGCTTG
Organism: uncultured Alphaproteobacteria bacterium; assembly: GCA_963850855.1. GTDB lineage: Bacteria > Pseudomonadota > Alphaproteobacteria > Rhizobiales > Xanthobacteraceae > BOG-931. Next base: position 49,802 of record CAWKNH010000016.1, on the reverse strand, counting down.
AGAGCCATCTGGCCGAGCGTACAAATATCCTGTCGGCGGTCTTGCCGTCCTCTTTTGCCGGCATCAGCGTGACGCTGGTTCCGTGGCTCCTCAGCGCCGGCACGCTCGTCTTGCATCAACCCTTCGACGCCGAAATATTGGCTCGTCAACGCCGCGAAGACCGTTGCCGCACGCTCATTCTGCCCGGGCCTGTGGCCGTCCATCTCGCCGAGAAAGGCGCCCTCGAGGGAGCAGGGCCGGACCGCGTGATCGCGGCGTGGCGCTCGCCGGAGCGGCTCGCCGATGCTGAGACCTGGCGTGACCCGGATGCCGCCTTTGTCGACGTTTCGAGCTTCGGCGAAGTCGCCGTAGTTCCAGCCCGCCGCGGCATCGGCGGCCGGCCGCGGCCGCTCGTTCTCGGCCCGGTGATCGCCCCGAGCGGGCGCAAGGGCGGGATCATGCTCGCCGACCTTGACGCGGACCGCGGCAGGAACGCTGGCGGCGCGCAGCGCCATGGCGCCGCACCATCCGTTCCCGCCCGGGGTCGAAGGCTCTGCGCTGCCGTATTTCAGGATCGGGCCCGACGGGCTGGTCGATACCGGCTATCCCTGCCGCGCCGAGCCCGCCAGCAAGGTGGTTGTGCTCACCGGCCGGCCTTCCGGGATCGTGAGCGTCGGCGGCTATCGTTTCTCGCAGCGCGAATTGCAGGAGATGGTCAGCCGCATCGATCAAGGGGCGAAACTCGCCGCCCTGCCTTTTCCGCTCCTCGGTCAGCGGCTGATCGGGAATGCCGCCGATCGCAAGGCGGTGGTCGCCGCCCTTGCTGCCGCCGGCATCAATCCGCTCGCTGTTGCCGCTTTTACCGACCGCAGCAGGCGGGCAATGCCGGCAGCAGCCGCCTGACTCCACGGACATTGACGCGACGTTAATAGCGCTTTGGCATGGTTCGCCAGAGTTTTGGCGGGCTACCTCAAAATCCACCTCCGGTCATGGCGCTGCAGGGTCCGTTCCTCGTTGTCGCAGACACTCCGGCGCCGGACGTCCTCGAGGCGCTGCGGGCGGCGGGTGCCTTCCCTATTGTCGAGTCCACGTGGGCCGACGCCGCGACGGCCGTTGCATCGGTCCAACCGGAAGCGGTCGTGCTCGCCGACGCCGGCGGCGATGGTGCGCGCGCATCCGCGCATGCGCGCGCTCTGTCCGACCGGCTCAAGGCTGGCGCCGGCCCATTCACCCCGGTGATCGCCCGCACCCGCGAGGACGCTCCTGCGGCCGTGCCGGACGCGCTGTCGATCTCCGCGACCGCGCCGGCGACCCGAATCCCGCGCCGGCTGACCGCGGCGTTACGCCTGCGCACGCTGCACGGGACGGTTCTGCGCCGCACCCAAATCCTCGCTTCGCGCGGGGAGCTGCCGCCTGAATTGCCGCAAACCGATCCGCTCGAGGAAGCAACCGTGCTCGTCGCCGGCCGCGGCCGCTCCTATCCGGGTTTATCGGTCGCCGTCGGCGAGCGCGTCGGCCTGGTCGGCGCACTCAGCGTCGAGAGCGCGGCACGCGCCCTCAACGCGCGCGATATCGACGGCATGGTCATCGGCGACGGCTTCGGGCCGCGCATTGTCGAAGCGCTCCTGACCGTGCTCGCCGAGGATGTGCGCTTTCGCGATCTGCCGGTCATCGTGCTCGGCAGCCATCCCGCCGTGGTCGACGAGTTCACGGCGTATCTGCCCAACCTCGAGCGCATCGCCGAAGGCCCCGCGCGCGTCGTCGATCGGCTGCTGCCATTCGTGCGCCTGCACGCCTTCGGCCAGCGCCTCAAGCGCATGCTCAAATCGCTCGATGCCAAGGGGATGATCGATCCCGACACCGGGCTCCTCGCCCATGAAGCATTCTGGCGCGATCTCAACCGCGCGGTCGACGATGCGGAGAAGCGCGGCGTCGGCTTGTCGATCGCGCGCTTCTCCTTCGCGCGCAGTGACCGCCGCTCCAGTCTCGATGCCGCCCGGCTTCTCGGCCGGCTGATGCGTCAAGTCGATTTCGCCTGCCGCGAAGCCGACAGCTCCATCTTCGCGGTGTTCACCGAGACCGATCTGCGTGCGGCCCATGTCATCGCGCGGCGGATCGCCAGCGTGCTCAAGCACACGATGCTGGCGCCGGACCCCAAGCACGCCGGCATCGAGGCGGCGGTGACGCTGGCGACACTCAAGCCGACCGACAATGTCGATTCACTGATCGCTCGAGTCGTCGGTGGAGCGGCCGGCTAGCGCATGATCCGGAACGGCGGGAACCGGTTCCGACAAGATCATACGCTACTAGGAATCCGGCTACGCCATTTACATTTGAGTCAACGCATGATCGAGTTTGAGTCAACGCATGGTCGAGTTGCAAAGTCGGTCTCCAGGCTTGCGCACCGCGCGCTAGCCCGACCGGAACCGAAGGTTTGATATGGCTTCCTCGTCCGCTCCGGTCTCCGTGCATGTCGACGTCGTCTCCGACGTCGTGTGCCCGTGGTGCTTCATCGGTAAACGCCGGCTGGAAGCCGCGACGGCGCTGGTCGGCGATATCGCCGTCGACATCAACTGGCGGCCTTATTTCCTCAATCCGTGGATTCCGCGCGAAGGCATCGACCGGCAGACCTATCTCGAGGCCAAGTTCGGCTCGGTCGAGCGCTACCGTGTGATCGCCGAACGCGTTGCGACCGCTGCCGCGATGGAGGGGCTTACCTACGCCCTCGACAAGATCAGCCGGCAGCCCAACACGCTCGATTGCCATCGGCTTATTCTTTGGTCGCGCAGCGCCACCGATCCCGGCCGCATGAAGCAGCGGCTGATGGACCTCTACTTCTCCGAGGGCGCCGACCTCTCCGATCCCAAGACGCTGATCCAGGCTGCGATCGACTGCGGCATGGACGGCAACCTCGTGCGCCGATTGCTGGCGAGCGACGCCGACGTCGATCGCGTCGAGGGCGAGGCGAACTCCGCCAAGGAAGCCGGCATCGACGGCGTGCCGTGTTTCATCTTCGGCGGCAGCGTCATCGTCACCGGCGCGCAATCGCCCGAATATCTCGCCAGCGCCATCGAGCGCACGGCCGGCAAGCAGACGCGCATGCGGGCATAATCCGCCTCATCCCGGTCTCCATCTTCTTTTGTTTTTAAGCTCGGGATTGATACCGCCGGTGACACAATCGCCCGGATTTAACCCGCGAGCGCGGTGTAGTATCTATGACCGCGTGGTCGCCTGCAAACCGTACCGTCAAATGGGGACCCTTTCGCGATACTTTGGCTTGGCTTATGGGTTGAGCGAGGTGAGCCGCGTATTTGGGGGCGTATTATGAAATGGCGAAAAGATAGCATTTATTGCTTCGTGGTATGCCATTTGATTGCCGTACTGGCCTTTTTCCCTTGGTTTTTCAGTTGGACGGGAGCCGCTCTTTTCGTCGCGGGATTTTTTGTATTTGGAACGTTTGGCATCAATGTCGGCTATCATCGGCTGCTGACACATCGCGGCTTCTCATGCCCACCCTGGCTGGAGCGTACTCTTGTCATCCTCGGTGTATGCGCCCTGCAGGACGCGCCGGATTACTGGGTTGCAACACACCGTAAGCACCACCAGTTCACCGATGAGGAGCAGGATCCCCATAGTCCCATCGTGAGTTTCTTCTGGGCTCATATGGGTTGGCTATGCGTGAAGTCGGACGAAATGAAGCGCGGTCCTTTGGCCGAACGGTACGCAAGAGATATTTTGCGGGACCCCCTCTACGCGTGGATTGGCAGGAACAACCACTGGCTCCTGATCACGGCTCTATCTTGGGGGGCATTTTTTGGCGCGGGTTTTGGCGCCGCGGCGCTGTCGGGCGCGGGCTCACAGAATGCTACTCAATTCGGCCTTAGCTTGCTGGTCTGGGCAGCAGCCTTGCGGACCGTTGTCTACTGGCATTTGACATGGTCAATAAATTCCGTGGCCCATATCTGGGGCTATCGCAATTACGATACGCCCGACGTCAGCCGCAACAATGTGATCTTGGGAGTGCTGGTCGGCGGCGAAGGCTGGCACAATAATCATCATGCCGACCCCCGCTCTGCCCGGCATGGTCATAAGTGGGGGGAGATCGACCTATCTTGGTTGTTCATCCGATCACTCATGGCACTCGGACTGGCTAAAGATGTTGCCGTGCCATCTCCGATTCTGGCGGCTAAGTTCAACGCCCGAAGTCCGCAACTCAACTCCGATCCTACTGACCTCAAGCGACAACTGGGCTAAGTCCGCCTGCGGCATCGGCTGTGCGTTTCCGCGCCGCTCATACGCTGGCGGCTATTTTGTTGACTTTGCGTTGACGCGCACCGCGGCCTAAACCGGCTCCAGCTCTACTGGCGGCCACAGAACCTCTGATCTTAAAAGAAGCCGGAGGAGCGACCCCCGGCTTCTCCGCCTAACAATCGAGGGACTACTTGACCGCACATGTGGGGAGCGACCCCGTGCATCAAGGATCGTCCACGTCGCAAGGTTAGACCTACCCGCCGTTTAAGTGGGCGCGCCAACTATATCCCCGATCTGGACGGAACTGCGACGGCGGGCCCGGCAATTTGCGCGATTGGCGGTTGGTCGGCGGGTCGCGGCCCTTCGTCGCCGAAAGACCTCATGTCGCCTTGGCGCCTTTTTCCGCAATCCCGACCAGCGCGCGTAAAATTCCGGCGGCGCCTTTCAGCCGCGCCTCCGCCGTCTCCCACTCGTCGAAGAAAACGACCTTCATGTCCGGGACGCACGCGTGCGCCAGCCGGATGTTTGGCGATATGAGCGATGAGGCCCTCGGGGTTGGCGAAGGTATTGTCGCGCAAGGCGAGCACCGCGCCCTTGGGTCCGACCTCGATCCGCTCGACATTGGCGCGCCGGCACAGCGATTTGATGGCGACCACCTGGAGGAGATATTCGACCTCCTGCGGCAGCGGGCCGAAACGGTCGACGAGCTCGGCGGCGAACGCTTCGATGTCGCGATCCTCTTCGATCTCAGCGAGACGCCGATAGAGCGCAAGCCGCACCGGAAGATCGGCCACATAATCCTCCGGGATCAGCACCGGGGTGCCGATCGTGATCTGCGGCGACCAGCGGTCGGCGACCGGCGCGCTGATGCCGGCCTTGAGGCTGACCACCGCCTCCTCCAGCATCTCCTGGTAGAGCTCGTAGCCGACCTCCTTGATGTGGCCGGACTGCTCCTCGCCAAGGAGATTGCCGGCGCCGCGGATGTCGAGATCGTGCGAGGCAAGCTGGAAGCCGGCGCCGAGCGTGTCGAGCGACTGCAGCACTTTGAGCCGCCGCTCCGCCTGCGGCGTTATTTTCCGCGCGCTCGGCAGCGTCAAGAGCGCGTAGGCGCGCAGCTTCGAGCGGCCGACGCGGCCGCGCAGCTGATAGACCTGCGCGAGACCGAACATGTCGGCGCGGTGGACGATGAGCGTATTCGCGGTCGGAATGTCGAGCCCGGATTCGACGATCGAGGTCGACAAGAGCACGTCGAACTTGCCGTCGTAGAACGCCGCCATCACGTCCTCGAGCAGGGCGGACGGCATCTGCCCGTGCGCGACCGCAAGACGCACTTCGGGTACGTTCTTCTCGAGGAAGGATTTCGCTTCCGCGAGATCCTCGATGCGCGGGCAGACATAGAACGATTGCCCGCCGCGGTAGCGCTCGCGCAGCAGCGCCTCGCGCACCATGATCGGATCGAACGGCGCGATGAAGGTGCGCACCGCCAGGCGATCGACCGGCGGCGTGGCGATGATCGACATTTCGCGCACGCCGGACAGCGCCAATTGCAATGTGCGTGGAATTGGCGTTGCGGTCAGCGTCAGCACATGCACCTCGGCGCGCAACTGCTTGAGCTTCTCCTTGTGGGCGACGCCGAAATGCTGCTCCTCATCGACGACGATGAGACCGAGGTCCTTGAACTTCACCGTCTTGCCGAGGAGCGCATGGGTACCGACGACAATGTCGATTGAGCCTTCGGCCAGCCCCTTCTTGACCCTCGCCAGTTCGGCGGCGGACACGAGACGCGAGGCCTGTCCCAACTGCATCGGGTAACTGCGCAGCCGGTCGCCGAACGTCTTCATGTGCTGGCGCGCGAGCAGCGTCGTCGGCACCACGACGGCGACCTGCTTGCCATTCATTGCCGCGATGAAGGCGGCGCGCAGCGCGACTTCGGTCTTGCCGAAGCCGACGTCGCCGCACACCAGGCGGTCCATCGGCCGCCCGGAGGCGAGATCGGCATTGACTGCCGCGATCGCGGCGAGCTGATCGTCGGTCTCCTCATAAGGAAATCCGGCGCAGAACTCGTCATAAAGCCCGGCATCGACGGCGAGCCGCGGCGCCTCGCGCAATTGCCGTTCGGCCGCGACCTTGATCAATTCGCCGGCGATCTCGCGAATGCGGTTCTTCATCCGCGCTTTGCGCGCTTGCCAGGCGGTCGAGCCGAGCCGGTCGAGCTCCGCGCCGGCCTCTTCCGAGCCGTAACGCGACAGCAGCTCGATGTTCTCGACCGGCAGGAACAGCTTGTCGCCGCCGGCGTAATGGATTTCCAGGCATTCGTGCGGCGCGCCCGCCGCCTCGATCGCGCGCAGCCCGATGAAGCGCCCGATACCATGATCGACATGGACGACAAGATCGCCGGCGGCCAGGCTGGTCACCTCGGCGATAAAATTTTCCGCGCGCTTCGATTGCCGGCGCCCGCGCACCAGGCGCTCGCCCAAAATGTCTTCTTCGGTGATGAGCGCAACGTCAGCCGTCGCGAAGCCGGAATCGACGCCGAGCACGGCAAGCGCGATCTGGTGCCGGGAGAGCGCGAGCGCCTGCGGCCAGGACGCGATCGGCGCGAGATTGAGGAGGCCATGTTCGGCGAGGACATGCGCCATGCGCTCGCGCGAGCCTTCGCTCCACAGCGCGATGACGACGCGCTTGCCCGCTGCTTGCAGCGTCTCGACGTGACGCTTGACCGCCTCGAACACGTTGGTGCCGGGCTCGCTGCGTTCGGCAACGAAGTTGCGACCGGCGCGCGTGCCGATTTCGACGGTGTCAGGCGCGCCTTCAGGGGTCGCGAATGACGACAGACGCGCGAGCGCGGATTGCTCCAGGCGTTCCCGCCACTCCGCTTCGGCGAGGTAAAGCCGGTCCGGTGGCAGCGGCTTGTACGGTGCGCCGCCGCCGGCCTGGTCGAGCGCATCCTTGCGCGCCTGGTAATAGTCGGCGATCTGCGCGAGCCGCTCGTGCGCGGCGTCCTCGGCGAGCGGCTCGATCGCAATCGGCGTCGCGTCGAGATAATCGAACAGCGTCTCGAGGCTCTTGTGGAACAAGGGCAGCCAATGCTCGAGGCCGGCGGTTCGGCGGCCTTCGCTCACCGCTTCGTAGAGCATGTCATCGGGCCCCGCCGCGCCGAAGGCCGCGACATAGCCGGTGCGAAACAGCCGGATGGTGTCGGTGGTGAGCTGGAATTCCGCCATCGGCACGAGATCGAGCGCGCGCAGCTCCTCGCTCGTGCGCTGCGTTTCGGCATCGAAGCTGCGGATCGATTCCAGCGTGTCGCCGAAGAAATCGAGCCGCACGGGCGCATCCATGCCCGGCGCGAACAGATCGACGATGCCGCCGCGCACGGCATAGTCGCCGGCTTCGCGCACCGTGGAGGCGCGATTGAACCCATTCAATTCGAGCCACTGGGTCACGCCCGACATCGCCAGCAGATTGCCAGGCGCCGCGGAAAGCGATTGCCCGGCGAGCGTCTCGCGCGGCGGCACGCGCTGGAGGAGCGCACTGACCGTGGTGAGCACGATGGCCGGCCGCTCGCGGCCTCGCACCCGCGCGAGCCGCGCCAGCGTCATCATGCGTTGCGCGACCACCGCCGGATGCGGCGAGACCCGGTCGTAGGGCAGGCAATCCCAAGCCGGAAACTCGAGCACCTCGATGTCCGGCGCGAAAAAGGCGAGCGAGCGCGCCAGCATCGCCATGCGCGAGCCGTCGCGGCAAATGACGGCGAGGCTGATTGCCGGCGGCGTCGCACCGGCCGCGACCGAGCGCGCCAGGTCGGCGATGATCAGCCCTTCGGCGCCATCGGCGATCCCGGCGAGAAGGAGCGGCCGGCCCGGCTTAAGGCGCCGCGCCGGCGGTTGCGCCAATGATCGTATCTGCGCGCTCACCGCTCCCCCTCGGCGCGCTTGTGAAACATTCGCAGCTTCGACAATACGCTGGTGTCGTAATCGGCGGGCACGTTCTCAGCGCCGACGACCCAAGCGTACAGATCGGCATTGGGCGCTTCGATCAGCTTCTCGAAATCGTCGAGCTGGGCGGCGTCAAGCGTGTCGATATGCGCGTCGGCAAAGCGGCCAATGATCAAATCGGTCTCGCGCACGCCGCGCCGCCAAGCCCGGAACAGGAGCCTTCGCCGCCGCGCGTCGAGTCCCTCGCTCGATCGCTCCGTCATCCTTCGCTCCAACGCCAAAAGCCCGGACGCGGCCGGGCGTGGGGTATATAGAGGGCGACACCCCGGATGTCAGCGGGTTTTCGATGCGGCCGAACGTGCTCAATCCGCTCTTTGCCACCGTGTCGGCGCTGCCGGGGATCGGGCCAAAGCTGGAGAAGCTGTTCCAACGCCTGGTCGGCCGCGACGGCGAGCCGCCGCGGCTTGTCGATCTCCTGTTTCACCTACCGACCGGGTTCGTCGATCGCCGACAACAGCCGAAGCTTGGCGACGTCAAGCCCGACACCGTGGTGACGGTCGCGGTGACCGTCGATCGCCACCGGCCGCCGCCGCCGAACCGGCCGCGCGCGCCCTACAACATCGACGCAAGCGACGACACGAACACGCTGACCATCGCCTATTTCAACGCCCGCAAGGACTATCTGCAGAAGCTCTTGCCGGAGGGCGAGCTGCGCTACGTCTCGGGCACGGCAACGCTCTACGACGGCCATCTGCAGATGGTGCACCCCGATCGCGTGGTGGATGCCGCCGGTTTCGCCAACCTGCCGCTGATCGATCCGGTCTATCCGCTCACCGAGGACCTGCATCCGAACCAAGTGCGCAAGGCGATCGACCTCGCACTCGAGCGCCTACCGCAATTGCCCGAATGGCAGGACAGCGCCTGGCTCAAGCGCAATGCCTTCCCGAGCTTTTCGGAGGCTTTGCGCAGCGTCCATCGCCCGGCGGCGCCCGAGGACCTGATGCCGCAAAGCGCGGCTTGGTCGCGGCTTGCCTATGATGAGCTGCTCGCCGGCCAGTTGGCGCTTGCGCTTCTGCGCGGGCACATGCGCACCCGCGCCGGCCGCGGCAGCGCTGCCGAGGGACGTTTGCGCGCCCGCATCGTCGCTGCGCTACCCTACTCGCTCACGCCGTCGCAGGAGCGCGCGGCGGCCGACATCGTCGCCGATCTCGCGCAACCCAACCGCATGCTGCGGCTCCTGCATGGCGACGTCGGCTCCGGCAAGACGCTCGTTGCCCTGCTTGCAGCCGCGACTGTGATCGAAGCCGGCCGCCAGGCGGCGTTCATGGCGCCGACGGAACTCCTCGCGCGTCAGCATTTTTCCACCATCGCCCCGCTGGCGAGCGCTGCCGCCATTCGCCTCGCCATCCTCACCGGGCGCGAGAAGGGGCGCGAGCGCGCCGAGCTTCTTTCCGCGCTCGCGGCCGGCGAGATCGACCTCCTCGTCGGCACGCACGCGCTGTTCCAGGAAGAGGTGGCGTTTCACGACCTCGCCCTCGCCATTGTCGACGAGCAGCATCGCTTCGGCGTGCATCAACGCCTCGCGCTCGCACGCAAGGGCAAGGCCGTCGACCTCCTGGTGCTCACCGCGACCCCGATCCCGCGCACGCTGGTGCTTACCTATTTCGGCGACATGGACGTCTCCGAGCTGCGCGAGAAGCCGGCCGGCCGTCAGAGGATCGATACCCGCGCGCTGCCGCTCGAGCGGCTCGCCGAGGTGATCGACGCGGTCAAGCGCGCGCTCGATGACGGCCGGCGCGCGTACTGGGTGTGCCCGCTGGTCGAAGAATCGGAGAGCGTCGATCTCGCCGCCGCGCAGGACCGCCATCAGAGCTTGAAAGAGCGCTTCGGCGATCAGGTGGAGCTCGTCCACGGCCGGATGCGCGGCGCCGAGAAGGACCGCGCCATGGCGCGTTTCGCGTCGGGCGCCGCGCGTATTCTGGTCGCCACGACCGTGATCGAGGTCGGCGTCGACGTGCCGGAAGCGAGCATCATGGTCATCGAGCACGCCGAGCGCTTCGGGCTCGCGCAGCTTCATCAATTGCGCGGGCGCATTGGCCGCGGCGCCGAGCGTTCGACCTGCCTCTTGCTCTACAAGGGCCCGCTCGGCGAGGCCGCGAAAGCGCGGCTCGCGATCCTGCGTGAAACCGACGACGGGTTCCGCATCGCCGAGGAGGATCTGCGGCTGCGCGGCGAAGGCGATGTGCTGGGCACGCGGCAAAGCGGCCTGCCCGGCTTCCGCCTCGCCCGGCTCGAGGTGCACGGCAAGTTCCTCGCGGCGGCACGCGAAGACGCCGCGCTGGTGCTCAACCGCGATCCGCGCCTGACCTCGCCGCGCGGCGAGGCGCTCCGCCAATTGCTTTATCTGTTCGCGCGCGACGAAGCGATCAAACTCCTGAGCGCGGGCTGAGCTATTTTGCGGGAGTGGGCGCCGGCACCGCCGATCGCGCGCCCTGCGCGGCTTGGGCCGTCTCCGCCAACGCCGCAAGCTTGTTCTGCGGATCGACGCCGGGCTGCACGATGCCCGCCGACATGATCAGCGTCATTGCCTGCTCGACGGTAATGTCGAGAGTGACCACGTCGCTGCGCGGCACGTAGAAGAAGAAACCGGTGGTCGGATTCGGCGTGCACGGCATGAAAGCCGACACATGCTCGGTCTGCGGCAGTTGCGCGGCGATCGACGCGCTTGGCGCATGGCTCAGGAACACCAGCGACCACATGCCGGGCGCCGGGAATTCAACGAGGCCCACGTGCCGGAAGCTCGAATCGGAGCTGGAGAACAGCGTCTGGAATATCTGCTTGGTGGTGCGGTAGATCGGCCGCACGATCGGCATACGGTGCAGCAGGCTCTCGCCGAAACTGACGAGCCTGCCGCCAATCAGGTTTGCGGTGAAAAAGCCAAGGAGAGTAAGCGCGACGAAAGCGATGATCAGACCGAGGCCGGGAACGTTGACCGGCAAATAGGTCTCGGGACGATAGGCGACCGGGATCAGCGGCCGCACCAGATTATCCACCCAGGTGACGAACCACCAGATCAGCCACAGCGTCACCGCCACCGGCCCGGCGACGATCAACCCGGTCAAAAAGTAATTGCGGATGCGGCTGACAAGTCCGTGCGTCGGTCTGACCGCCGCTGCGGACGCGCTTCTGCTCTGGCTGCTATTGTTCATCGTTGGTCCGATTACACGGTCCGTCGCGGCCCGCATTGGACGCTTATATAGGGACGCGCCGCGCTCGCACAGAGCCGCACGGGCGCCTATTCCACCGTCACCGACTTGGCGAGATTGCGCGGTTGATCGACATCGGTGCCCATGATGACGGCGGTGTGATAGGCCAAAAGTTGCACCGGCACGGCATAGACGAGCGGCGCCACCGTCGACGGCACCGTCGGCAGCGTGAGAGTGACGAGCGGCTGGCCGGCGGCGGCGCTCGCGCCCTTCGCGTCGGTCACCAGGATCAACCGGCCGCCATGCGCGGCGACTTCCTGCATATTCGAGACGGTCTTTTCGAACACCCGATCATAGGGCGCGATCACGATCACCGGCATGGTCTCGTCGATCAGCGCGATCGGACCGTGCTTGAGTTCGCCGGCGGCATAGCCCTCGGCGTGCAGATATGAGATTTCCTTAAGCTTGAGGGCGCCTTCGAGCGCGATCGGAAAGTTGGTGCCGCGGCCGAGATAGAGGACGCCTCGGCTCTTGGCGAGATCGCGGGCGAGTTGCTCGATCTGCGGCTCGAGCGCGAGCGCCTCGCTAAGGTGGCGCGGCACTTCGATCAGCGCATGCACCAGCCGCTTCTCGTCGGCCTCGCTGAGTACGCCGCGGGCGCGGCCGGCGGCGATCGCGAGCGCCGCCAACGCCGCCAATTGGCAGGTGAACGCCTTGGTCGAGGCGACGCCGATCTCCGGGCCGGCGAGCGTCGGCATGACGACGTCGCTTTCGCGCCCGATGGACGAGGTCGGTACATTGAGGATGGAAAGAATGTGCTGCTTGTGCTCGCGCGCATAACGCAGGGACGCGAGCGTGTCGGCGGTTTCGCCCGACTGTGAGACGAAGATCGCAAGCTCGCCGGCATCGAGCGGGACCTCGCGGTAGCGGAACTCGGAGGCGATGTCGACCTGGACGGGGAGCCGCGCAAGGCGCTCGAACCAGTACTGCGCGACCATGCCGGCGTAGTAGGCGGTGCCGCAGGCCGCGATCGAAACGCGCTTGAGCGAGCGGAAATCGAACGGCAGCGCCATCGGCAGCGCAACGCGCTCGGCGACCATGTCGAGATAATTCGCCAGCGTGTGGCCAACCACCTCCGGCTGTTCATGGATCTCCTTGGCCATGAAATGGCGGTGATTGCCTTTGTCGACGAGCAGCACCGAAGCCTGCGACTTGATCACGGCGCGCTCAACGACCGCGCCATTGGCGTCGTGAATCTCGACGCCGGCGCTGCTGATGACCGCCCAATCGCCATCCTCGAGGTAGCTGATGGTGTCGGTGAACGGCGCGAGCGCAATAGCATCCGAGCCGATGAACATCGCATCCTCGCCGAAGCCGACCGCGAGCGGCGGCCCCTTGCGCGCGCCGATCAGCAAATCCTCCTCGCCGGCAAACAGAAACGCGAGCGCGAAGGCGCCGCGCAGGCGCGGCAACGCCGCCTTGACCGCCTCGACCGGGGTGGAGCCGCGCCTGATCTCCTCGGTGACGAGATGGGCGACGACCTCGGTATCGGTCTCGGTGGCGAACTTGGCGCCCTTGGCTTCGAGCTCCCGGCGCAATTCGCTGAAATTCTCGATGATGCCGTTGTGCACGACGGCCAGCCGATCGGTCGCGTGCGGATGCGCGTTGTTCTCGGTCGGCCGGCCATGCGTGGCCCAGCGGGTGTGGCCGATGCCGATCGTGCCAGAGAGCGGCTCGCGCGCGAGTTTCTGTTCCAGATTCTTGAGTTTGCCTTCCGCGCGCCGCCGCGTCAGCACGCCGTGCTCGAGGGTGGCGACGCCGGCCGAATCATAGCCGCGATATTCGAGCCGCTTGAGCGCATCGACGAGTTGCAGGGCGACCGGCTCCTGGCCGATGATGCCGATAATGCCGCACATCCGTCCGGATGCTCCCCCTCGGCGGCCGCGGCGCGGCGCGCCTTAACTCATCAAGGTTAAAACGCACACACGCGGAACGCCAAAATCAAATAACGTTTCGTTCCGTGACGAGACGCCGGCGCTCGCTCAATCGCGCGAATGCGCCTTCTTCTTGCCGGGCGTTTTCGATCCGCGCAAGCGCATCGCCCAACCTTCCTTAATAATCTGCCGCCCGCGTCCGAGAGCAAGTGCGCCCGCCGGCACGTTCTCGGTGATCACCGAGCCGGACCCGACATAGGCGCCGGCCCCGATTTCAACCGGCGCGACGAGCGCGGAATTCGAGCCGATGAAGGCGCCCTTGCCGATGGTGGTACGGTGCTTGGCGTTGCCGTCGTAATTGCAGGTGATGGTGCCGGCCCCGACATTGGCATCGGCGCCGACAAGGGCATCGCCAATATAGCTCAGATGATTGGCCTTGGCGCCTGCCTCAATGGTCGCTTCCTTGGCTTCGACGAAATTGCCGATACGCGCGCCCTCGCCGAGCCGCGTGCCCCGCCGCAGCCGAGCGAACGGCCCGACCGAGGCGCCCTTGCCGATGTGGGCGCCGACGAGATGCGAGAAGGAATGGATGATGGCGCCGTCCTCGACCTTCACCTTTTCGCCGAACACGACATAGGGCTCGACCAGGACATCCTTGCCGAATTTGGTGTCGGCGCTCAGAAACACCGTCTCCGGCGCAACGAGCGTGACGCCGGCCTCGAGCGCCGCCTTGCGCAGGCGCTGCTGCGCAACGGCCTCCGCTTCAGCGAGTTGAGTTTTTGTGTTGATGCCGCGCACTTCGTCCTCCTCGACTTCGACCGCGACCGCATTAAGCTTCATGCCGCGCGCGATCTCGACCGCATCAGTCAGATAGAATTCACCCTTACGATTGCGCTCGCCGATCCGCTCCAGGATGGCGAGCGCGTGGGCTCCGGCAAGCGCCATGATGCCGCCATTGCAGAGCCCGATCGTCCGTTCGCGCGCGCTCGCCTCGGCGTGCTCGCGAATGGCGACCAGTTGATCGCCGGCGACGATGAGCCGACCATATCCGGTCGGATCGGCCGGCCGAAAGCCGAGCACAGCTACGGCCGCGCCCGCCGCCAGCGCGGCGCGCAACCGCGTGAGCGTCGCCGGCCGCACGAACGGCGTGTCGCCGTAGACGATGAGGATATCGTCCGATCGCCGCTCAATCGCCGGCCTGGCCGCAAGCGCCGCATGCGCGGTTCCCCGCGGCTCACGTTGCACGAAGCATTCGGCGCCGGGCAGAAGGCGTTTCGCCTCCGCCGCAACCGTTTCCTGTCCGATACCGATGACGACGGCCGTCGCGGTGACTCCGGTCTCGGCGACGGCGGCGAGGACATGCGCCAGCAGCGAACGCCCGGCGATCGCGTGCAAGACCTTGGGCCGCGCCGAGTGCATGCGTTTGCCCTCGCCGGCGGCAAGCACGATCGCAAGGCAGGTCCGAGCCTTCATCAAAGAGCCTCCGCGGGGCTCTCATAGCCGAGCCGGACGGTCGCCGAAAGCGGCGATCCGCGATGCCGCGCACCCGGCGCAGCACCGGCGGCGTTTTTCACACAATCCGTCGGCGAGAGGTTCGGCGAACAAGAATCTGCTAGTTTTATCAGTGATTCGCCTGAAAGGGTCGGAGCTGCCGTATGCTCACTCGAGCGCAGTTCATGAGCGTCACGCCGCGCAGAGTTGCGGCGAAGCCGGCGTTCACCATGCGCAGATTAGAGCGATTGGCGCTGTGGGGATGTGCGGCGGCCGCCGCCATGTTCATCGCCGCGATCGCCGGTCGGAGCGATGTCGGCGCCCAGCGGGTCGCCGGTCTTTTCCCTGCGCATTCGGCATCCTCGCGGGCGGCGCTTTCGAACCAAGCCGGTGCGGGCCCGCTCGACACCGAGGCGGCCACGCGGGAGCTGGTGCAGAGGGTGCGTGGCCTGACGGAAGACCGCGACCGGCTCATGACCCGGCTTGCCGCCGTCGAGCGTAGTCTGGACGACGTGACCGGTTCGGTCACGCGGCAGATCGAGGCGGCGAAGACACCGTCATGGCCCAGCGAGGCCGGCGCGCCAGCGACCCCGGCAGCCATCGCCTCGGTTCTCTCGCCGGTCCTTCCGCCTCCGGCCGGATTGACATCGCCCTCGCCGGCATTGCCCTCCGAGGAGGCGGCGGATGCGACACCGGCTCCCGCGCCGCCGGCGGTATATGGTATCGATCTCGGCAGCGCCCACTCGGTTGAGGTCCTGCACGCACGCTGGACCGCATTCCGCTCGACGCGTCCGAAGCTCTTTGAAGGACTAAGACCGCTGGTGAGTCGCAAGGAAATCGGGCGATCCAAACGTACCGAGTGGCGGCTCCTGGTCGGACCGCTTCCCGACGCCGAAGCGGCGTCGCGGCTTTGCGCGTCGTTGGCGGCTTTTTGGCCGTTCTGTCAGCCGACGACATTCGCGGGCGAGCGTCTCGCGGAAAGATGATCGCCCGGCTATGATGCCGGCGTGCCGACTTTGCTGCGACGCCCGCTCTTCCTGCCGACCGCACGCCAGATAAACTGGATTTTGGTCGTCGCCTTTCTCTGCGTGGGCGAGGCACTCTATCTGCGTTATCTGGCGATCGAGAACAGCACCGTTTCGCTCGCCTGTCAGGCCGGGCTCAACACCTGGCTATGCGGCGCGTTTCGCCTGACCATCGTCTTGTTCAACCATCAGGTGTTTGGCGCGGTCGCCCTTGCGGCCGCGTTGCTCAACTTCATGCGGCCTTCGCTCCCGCTGGTCACGGTGGCGCTCGCGGCCGCGGCCTTTGGCGTCGTGCTGCACAATGCAGACCTCTCCGCCCTCGCCGCCGGTGTTCTTATCCTCAGCTTGGCGCGTCCCGCGCCCGCATCAGGATGAAGGCAAGGCCGATCAAGCCGGCGCAGAACCAAACCGATTGCCAGTTGGCGAAGCCCTCGTTGAACAGGACGTAGACGGCCGACACGGCGAGCACGCCAGCGGCAGTGCCTTCGGCCGTTGCTCGTGGCCCGGCCGGACGCGGCGTCGAAAGCGTGACGACCAGGAAGGGAATGACGGCCGCGGTGAGCGGCGCAAACGGAATGTCGCGGTAGCGGGGGTCGAACGCCAATCCGAGCGCGGCTTCGATGGCAAGAAGCATGAGGGCGACCAAAGTGCCGCCAAGCGCCCATTGCAGCAGATCGCGACGTCCGCCTGCTCCGGCGAAAAGCGCGGAGAACGTAGGAAGAGGGCGGACGGAGGCGCAGGCGGCGGCGCAGACAATCGGAGCCGCGCCCGCTGTAGCGGCGAAGGCGAGTGAGCGCAGCCAGCTGCCAAGGCTGAAGCTCTCGACCGGAACCGTCTCAAGTGTCCAGCCGAACAGAACCGCGGGAAGAAACGCCATTGCAGCAATCCTGGCCCACAAATATGCCGAGATGCCCTCCCCGCGCCCCGCCACGAGCGCGCCGCCGAATGCCAGGATCGTGAGGAGCACGCCGGCAAGCGCCTGGGCGAGCCAATGCGGGTGATCGGAAATGGTGCCGGAGAAGCTGAATTTCGGCGCGCCGGTCGCGCGCTCGAGGATGCCCCAATAGCCGCCCGCCGCCCCTTCAAGCACGCGCTTCCAAGGTTGATCGAACGCCTCGATGACGTTGAGACGAAAATTCTGCCGCTGCGCCAGGGCCGAAGTCTCGGTTATGGCGCGCGCCTGGTTCGACGGCGACGGCCGCGCCCCCTCGCGCATGCGGCCTGCGCTCGGCCAGCCGAACTCACCGATCATGATCTCCTTGCCCGGGATAGCGGCGGCCACTTCCTTGCGGATGGCGGAGACGTGGGCGGCGGCGAACTCCGCCGGAATTGGAAAGTCCTCCCAATAGGGCAGGATATGAATGGTGACGAAATCGACCGCGTTCTGCACGTCGGAATAACGCAACCAATATTCCCAGACGTCAGCATAGGTGACTGGCTCCGGCACCTGCGCCTTTACCTCGCGGATGGTGGCGATGAGGTCGGTAACCGACATTTCCCCGCGGAGCAGCACTTCATTGCCGACAATCACCCCGGCAATAACGTCGGCATTCGCCTTGGCCAACGCGATGCCGGTCGCGACCTGTTCGCGGTTCTTTTCCGCCTTGTTGGACAGCCAGAGTCCAAGCAGGACCTTGAGCCCGTACCGGCGGGCTGTCGGAACCACTTGATCGACGCCCTCCGCGGTCGAGTAGGTGCGGACACAATCGGTGTAGTGCGACAACAGGGCGAGATCTTCATCGATCTGCTGCGGCTCGACCCGCGTTCCCTCGACCAGCGGACTCTGTCCATCGCGAAACGGTGCGTACGACAGGCAGGGCAGTTTGTGGCCGCCGGCAAGCGGCGACAGGGGAAGTACCGGGGGCGAACCGAGCCACCACCACACGGCACAGATTGCCAGCGCCGTCAGGGCAAACAGCGCCGGCGCCGGGCCAACCGCATTTCCTTTTGCCGGGAGAGACACGCGCTCGCATTATCCTTGACGGCACGCTCTGCCAAGATCGGACGCGCTGCGCGCTGGACAAAAGGCCAGACTTCGGGTGTTGTCAGGCCGGCTGCGCCAGGGGGGTTGATGCCGCAATAGCGGCCCAATTCCAATGGCCTAAAGAACATCCCTCTTACCGGCCGGTCAGGGCCCAATAAGTCGAATCATGTTCCTTCGTGTGCTCAGCGTTGCCGGCAGACTATGCGTCCCGCTTTGGCTTTTCTCGGCGTTGATCTCCCCGGCCGCCGCCCAGAGCAACAGCTCCAAGCCTCCCGAGAAGCCGCCAGCGGCCGGCCAGGAGACCGCCAAAGAAACGCAAAAGATCGACGAGTTCGCGGAAGCCCAGCGCACCCTGAGCGGGCCAGCCGGCAACCCGGAATGCGTCTGGCTCGGCCGCCGCGTGGTCAACCTACTCTGGCGCGACGATCTCGATACCGCCTTTCGCCATCTCGATCTCTACGACCGGTTCGGCTGCCCGGGCGGGCACATCCAGGCGACGTTCCGGTGCCTGATTTTGCACGGAAACACGATCGATCCCAAGGCTGCCGATAGCCTGAACGGCCGGGTCCATGCCTGCTGGATCAACCCGCTGATGCCGCCACCGCCGCCGCCGCCGGCCGCCGCCGAGCCAAGCCCCCCCGCCAGCCATTGAGCGATCCGGCGGGCATCGTCGCCGCCGCCGCCGTGAGATTCTAGGGCCGGGTAAACCATACGCCATACTGAAAAAATCTTGCGGAACAAAAGTCGCTGTCTTGAATTTGCCACCTCGGGGGGCTACCTCAAGCTTTACCGCTCGCAGGTCGCCTCATTGCAGTATCCTCGAACCTTGGGGACAGGTTCGGCCAGTGTTCCTAGCCCCACTTGGTTGAAATTCGATGCGCACCGTCGTTGCCGTGCTCGCGCTTGTAGCGTGCGTGCATGTCGGCTTGTGGGCTTCGCTGCGAACGAAGGAAACGGCTCCGGACTTCACCGGTCAGCTTGCCAGCGTCTCTTACGCGCCGTTCGTAGCCTCACAGCACCCCGATTTTGGCGACCGACCAACGGTCGAGCAAATTCGCGCCGATCTTAAAGCCATTGCACCCTTTACCCGGGCGATTCGGACCTATTCGGCGACCGGTGGCGCCGAGCTGATACCGCCGATTGCCGCCGAGTTCGGCCTTAAGGTCACGGTCGGCGCCTGGATCGACAAGAACAAGGAGCGCAACGAGCGGGAGATACGCTCGGCCCTCGAGCTTGCGCGCCATAACAGCAACGTCAACGCCATCGTTGTGGGCAACGAGACCACGCTTCGCGCCGATATGAGCGTCGAGGACCTGATCAAGCTCATCCAGCAGGTGAAGCGGTCAAGCCCAGTCCCCGTGACGACTGGTGAAATCTGGACAGTCTGGATCAATCATCCGGAGCTCGCCTCGGCCGTCGATTTCATTGCCGCGCATATCCTGCCCTATTGGGAGGGGTTCGACACCTCCAATGCGGTCGACCACACCATCGAGTTCTACGACAAGCTGCGCCGGGTGCACCCCGGCAAGCGGATCGTGATCGCCGAATTCGGCTGGCCGAGCGCCGGCTACAATTTCCACAACGCCAATCCCGGCCGCATCGAGCAAGCGATCGTGCTGCGCGACTTCGTCTCGCGCGCCGAGGCCTACGGCATCGACTACAACATCGTCGAGGCGATCGATCAGCCGTGGAAGACCTTCGAAGGCGGCGTCGGACCTTACTGGGGCCTGTTCGACGCCTCGCGTGAAGCGAAGTTTTCCTGGACCGGACCCATTGCCGACCCGGACTACATCAAGCGAGCCGGCCTCGCGGTCCTCCTGGGACTGCTGCTGTCCCTGCCGATCCTGGCCATAGCCGGGGTGACGACCACGCAGGCACTGACGCTTGCCGCGTCCGCCAATCTGGTCGGCGCCTGGTGTGCAGCGATCGTTGCTTTCTGGAAGGGCCACTATTTCGTGCCCGGCGCCGCCTTTGCGCTCGGCCTCGGTGGGGTCCTGCTCCTGCCGCTCGTCGCCATCGCGCTTGCCCGTGTCGAGGAGATTGCCGCAATCGCCTTCGGCCGGCCGCCGCGGCGGCTTGCCAATTCGCCGCCGCTCGTGCCCGAGGCCGGCGCTCCCAAGGTGTCGATCCATATTCCGGCCTGCTGCGAGCCGCCGGAGATGCTGAAGACGACGCTCGATGCGGTGGCCGGGCTCGACTACCCCAATCTCGAATGCGTGGTGGTGATCAACAACACGCCCGATCCGGCGCTCTGGCAGCCGATCGAAGAGCACTGTCGCGCCCTCGGCGAGCGATTCAAATTCGTCAAGGTCGAGCAAATGTCCGGCTACAAGGCGGGCGCATTGCGCGTCGCGCACGCGCACATGGCCCCCGACGCCGAAATCGTCGGGATCATCGATGCCGACTACGTCGTCGATCCCGACTGGGTCCGGGATCTGCTGCCGCTGTTCGCCGACCCGCGCGTCGGCTTCGTCCAGTCGCCGCAGGACCACCGCGATGGCGGTCGCTCGGTCATGCATCGCGCCATGAACGCCGAGTACGCGGGATTCTTCGACATCGGCATGGTGCAGAGGAACGAGGTCAATGCCACCGTAATGCACGGCACGATGTGCCTTATTCGCCGCGCCGCGCTCGAAGGCGCCGGCGGCTGGCCGGCCGATACCATCGTCGAAGATACCGATCTCGGCCTGTGCATCCTCGAGCGCGGCTGGCTCGCCCACTACACCAACCGCCGCTATGGGTACGGGCTCTTGCCCGACACCTTCGAAGCCTACAAGCGGCAACGCCACCGCTGGGCCTATGGCGGCTTTCAGCTGGTGCGCAAGCACTGGCGTCACCTATTGCCGTGGACCAACGGCCTCTCCCGCGAACAGAAGCGCGAATATGGCCTTGGCTGGTTGAACTGGCTCGGCGCCGACACCGTGGGCGTGGTCGTCGCGCTCCTTAATGTCGCCTGGGTGCCGGTGGTCGCCTTCGCCAATATTGCGGTGCCTGATCGCATTCTCACCTTGCCGATCCTCGCCGCCTTCACGGTCTCGGCCGTTCATTTCGCCGCGCTCTACCGGCTGCGCGTGCGCGCCTCGGTCGGTCAGATGCTCGGCGCCGTATGCGCGGCCATGTCGACGCAATGGACCGTCGCACATGCGGTCGGATCAGGCGTCTTGAAGGAGCGCCTGCCATTTCTGCGCACGGCCAAGGGTGGCGCCACCCGCAAGGGCGACTTCCCGGCGTTCTGGGAGGCGCTGATTGCGGCCCTTCTCCTGGCCGGAACCGTCACGCTCGTCGTGACCAACTATAAGCAGGTCCACGAAATCAACATCTTCGCGCTGGTCCTGGTGGTGCAGAGCCTGCCCTTTGTGTGCGCGGTTGCGATCGCGCTCATCGAAGGCAGCCGCTTCAACACTTTCGCCTACTGGCGCGGAATCGAGGCCAAGGTGGTCGAGCTTTTGCCCCAGCGAAAGGTCATTGCCGAGCCGCCGAAGCTCCCCGCCGAGAACCGCGTCGAGGCGGCGCAGTAGCCGCTCATCCTGCGAGCACGGTTTCCGCGAGCCGCACCCAATAAGAGGTCCCCACCGGGATCGCCTCATCGTTGAAATCGTAGGCGGGATGGTGAAGCCCGGCGCTGTCGCCATTGCCCATGAAAATGAACGCGCCCGGCCGTTCCTGTAGCATGAAGGCGAAATCCTCCGCCCCCATAACCGCCGCGCAATCGGTATCGACCTTGCTTTCGCCGACGATCTCGCGGGCGACTGAGGCGGCAAGCTCCGTCTTGCGCTCTTCGTTCACCACCACCGGGTATCCGATCGTGTAGGTGATGTCGGCCTTGGCGCCGTAAAGCCGCGCGGTGCCCTCGACCACCTCCTGCACCCGTTTCTGCAGCAGCTTTTGTACCTTCGGCGTCAGGCTGCGCGCCGTGCCGCGCAGCTGCGCGCGCTGCGGAATGACGTTGTCGGTATGGCCGGACTGGAACATGCAGATCGATACGACGGCGGCCGCCAGCGGATCGACATTGCGCGCCACGATCGATTGCAGCTGATTGACGATCTGTGATCCAACCAGGATCGTGTCGACCGCGATGTGCGGGCGCGCCGCGTGCCCGCCTTTGCCTTCGATGTCGATTGAGATGTAGTCGGCCGCTGCCATCATCGCGCCCGGGCGAATGGCAAATTCACCGACCGGCAGGCCGGGATAATTGTGCATCCCGTACACTTCCTCGATGCCGAAGCGGGTCACGAGGCCGTCCTGCACCATGGCTCTGGCGCCCGCACCGCCCTCCTCCGCCGGCTGGAAGATGACCACCGCCGTGCCGGCGAAATTACGCGTCTCGGCGAGATATTTGGCGGCGCCGAGCAGCATGGCGGTGTGGCCATCATGGCCGCAGGCATGCATCTTGCCCGGCACGGTCGACTTGTAAGGGAGACCCGTCTCCTCTTCGAGTGGCAGAGCGTCCATGTCGGCGCGCAGGCCGACCACCTTGGCCCCGGCCTTGCGGCCGCGAATGACACCGACCACGCCGGTTCGCCCAATGCCGGGCACGACCTCATCGCAGCCGAAACCCTTGAGCTTGTCGGCAACGGACGCCGCCGTGCGGTGCACGTCGTAGAGGAGCTCCGGATGCGCGTGCAGGTCACGCCGCCAAGTCGTGATCTCGGGATGAAGGTCGGCGACGCGGTTGACGATCGGCATGAGACTTCTTCCTCGTTCGGCACTGACCCGGCGGGATGGACGCCAATCTAGCAGATCGCCGCCGCGGGGCGAACCGCCTCGCTCTACTGGCGGATGTCGAGCAGGCGCTGCCGCCGGTTCTTTGCGATGCGCGCCATAATTCGATGACAGGATCAGCGTTTTTTGCGCCAGCGGCAGGATTGCGGCGCACCCGCCCTAGAATCATCAAATCGAGATCATACCGGCGCCCCATTACCTGCCGACCGTTAGGGAACGTCCGCGTACGCCCGTGTATCGCAATAAACGCGTGGCAGACTTCAAGCGCGGCACTCGGGGGAATGTCGAACCTTTCGGCTCTGCAGCGTAGGTGTATGTCGCGTTACGCGCAGGTCGGAGCGCGGGTAGACAATGTGGGGGGCCAAGCGGTGGCCGCACGGGCCATTTCAGGTGCATTGCGTATTGGTCGCGGTTCTGCCGACCGCGGCCTCCCTCTGCGCGCAAGCGCAAATCTCGATCTGCTTGCTGAACGAGGAGACCTAACAGTCGATTTGTGACCGTCGGAGCTTGAAAGCACTTGGAGGCGATCATGAGTTCTCCGATCCACCACGCCAAAGATCTTGATCCCGCTTTGATGTACGCGCCACCATGGGCGCGCGACCAGACGCAGCCGGCACCCAGCCGCGACTCCGCGCCGCCGGTCGAATGGCCGCCACCGCGCCGGCGCTTCGGTGCCGGCCCCGCCTTCAGCGGCGACCGCGCGGTGCTGGAGGTAAGGCGTCAGCTTGCGCTCGACCCCGATATAGTGCCGGAGCCGCCGGTCCTGGTCGGCGATCGAACGATGGGAAATATCGCGCTGCGGCTGTTCGGCGCGGCCGGAGTTGCCGCGCTGGCTGCCTGGGTCATCGTATCGCTGCCCGGCGCCCGATTCTTTACCGAGGAGGCGGTACAAGCCAAGTCGGTGGCGACGCCGATCCTCATCGGCCCCGACAAGCTCGATAACCTGCGCGCGCCGGCGCCGGCGCAGCTCTCGGTCAACGAAGAGCACCGCGACACCAGCGCGCCGCCGCCCGCAAACAAGCCCGTCGCGAATCCAGCCGCGCCTCAGCCCGTCGTGGCGCCCGAATCCGCTGCGGCGGCGCCGGCGCGGAGCACGTTGCGCCTCGACGACCAGGAGATCGCCGCCTTGGTCATGCGCGGCAAGAACTTCATCGCCAACGGCGATCTCGCCTCGGCGCGGCTGCTGCTGCAGCGCGCCGCCGAAGCAGGCAACGCGAATGCCGCATTGGCGCTGGGTGCGACATTCGACCCGCTGGTCATCCAACACCTCGGCGCGGTGGGCGCCGAGCCCGACACCGCGCGGGCGCGCAAATGGTACCAGAAAGCTGTGGAGCTCGGCTCGACGGCCGCCTCGCAGCAACTTGCGAAACTGGTCGAGGCTCGCCAGTGAGTCCCGGCTAGAGAAGCCTGGCGTTAACAAATACGGGCGATCTCAACGTTCTCGCCCGCGGGTTTGTGCAGTTCTGTAGGCGTTGCGTGCCATGGTTGAGACCGGACTCGGCGACGAGTTTTCGATGGCGCTGGTGAACGCGGGTTTGCTCGCGTTGTCGGCAGCGCTTCCGGTGCTGCTTCTCGGCTACCTCCAGCAGTTATTGGCGGTTGGGCGCCTTTCGCCGGAATTCTCGTTGCGCAAATCCGAGGCGGTGGAACTGGATCGCGCGATATCGCTGTACGAGAAGGCTTGCGGCCGCCTCAAGGAAATCCGCGAGCAGAGCGAGCGCCCGAACGCCCTCTGGCGCGCTTTGTTTGGTCAACGAGCCGATCCTCACCAGCACCACATCGACGAACTTCAAGACGTCGAAGCGCACGCGCAACATCTACGCACGACCATCATCCGGCTCAGGCGCCGGCCGCTGCAGCGGCTTCGCGTATGGGTCCACACCGTAAGCCTGCGGTTCGCATTGGGCGGCGCGCTTGCCGCTCATATCACCGGCCTCGCCCTCCTGATCGTCGGATTCGACTCCTTGTGGGCGGACGAGCTGACCGTGAGCGCGAAGACTCCGCTCGTCTGGTATCCGCTCGACGAGCACCTCTTCTACGCCAATGCCGCCGCTGCCGCCTTTGCGGCGATGGTGGCACCGGCGTTTTACCTTTTGCGACGCCGGCATCTGCGCCATGAGCGCGCGCTAGAACTCTGCGCGTTCCAAGATCTCGCGCACAGCGATCCGGCCGACACGTTCGATCTATCACAGCCTGAATTCGATTTTTCACAGCCTGAACAAGAGGCGGAGTGGCCGCAAGCGCCTGCAAGCGAGACTGGCAGCGATCACAATTGCTTCTCGGTGCTCGGCGTTTCGCGCTCGGCAACGATCGAGGAGATCAAAGAAGCTTACAAAGTGCTGATCAAACAAAACCATCCGGATCGGGTGCACGGCCTGTCTCCGGCGTTCCGGCAGCTTGCCGAGGTGGAAACCAAGAAGCTCAACGCCGCCTATCAGCAAGCGCTGTTTTCCTTGTCTGGGCTTGAAGCCGTGCCGTAGCGCGGCAGCGAACGAAATCGGCTCTCTGAATCCGGCGAACGGCGCGCGGTCCGGAGTTCCGCCAGCGGCGCCAAAATTGGGAGGCTTGTTGTCATGATCTACCAAATTCGGTCGATATCGATGCTCGCGCTCGCGATTGCCGGCCTCACGGCGGCGCCGCTGAGCGTGCAAACCAAATCCGATAAGGGCGTGGGCGATACCCCTGTCCAAATCCGAAGCGCCACGCCCGACATCAAATTGGCCGCGGCCGACAGCGGGCCCGAGAAGGTAATGAAGCCGCCGGCCGTACAAGCCAAGTACGACGCCGGTGCGAGCAATACCGAGATCAAGATCGGCAACATCATGCCCTATACCGGCCCGGCCGCGGCTTACGGCCTGATCGGGCGGGCGATCGCCGCCTATATCAAGAAGATCAATGCCGAAGGCGGCATCAATGGCCGCAAGATCACCTTCGTCTCCTACGACGATTCATACAATCCAGCGAAGGCGGTCGAGGCCGCGCGCAAGCTCGTCGAGGAAGACCGGGTCCTGCTTGTGTTCCAGAGTCTCGGGACGCCGTCGAATTCAGCGATTCAAAAATACATGAATGCGAGCAAGGTGCCGCAGCTCTTCGTCGCCTCCGGCGCGACCAAATGGGACGACCCGGCCAACAATCCGTGGACCATGGGTTGGCAGCCAAACTATCAGACCGAAGGCCGCATCTTCGGCCAATATCTTCTCGAGAACCAGCCGAAGGGCAAGATCGCGATCCTCTTTCAGAATGACGACTACGGCAAAGACTACGTCAAAGGCCTCAAGGATTTGCTCGCCGGCGCCATCCCGGTCATTGCCGAGGTCCCATACGAGACGACCGATGCCAACCTCAATGCGCAGATGGCAAAGCTCAAGGCCTCGGGCGCCGACGTGTTCTTCGACGTCGCCACGCCCAAATTCGCCGCCATGGCGATCAAACGCGCGGCCGAGATCGGATGGAAGCCGTTGCACCTCCTCAACAGCGTGTCGAATTCGGTCGGCTCGGTGCTCAAGCCGGCCGGTCTCGAGAATGCGCAAGGCATTCTCGCCGCCAACTACATGAAGGAGCCGGGGGATCCGCTGTGGGCGAACGATCCGACCTACAAGGAATGGCTCGACTTCATGAACAGTTATTTTCCCGACGGCGACAAGAACAATACGCTCAGCGTCTATGGCTACAGCGTCGCGCAGACCCTTGTCCAAGTGCTCAAGCAATGCGGCGACGACCTCACCCGTGAGAACGTCATGAAACAAGCGGCGAACCTCAAAGGCGTCCGGCTCGGAATGCTGCTGCCGGGTATCGTCATCAACACCAGTGCGACCGACTTCGCGCCGATCGAGCAGATGCAGATGATGCGGTTCGTCGGCGAGCGCTGGGAGCCGTTCGGTGCGGTGCTGAGCGGCATCGATCCGGGCGCGGTCAGCGAAGGCCTGCGCGCGATCTTCCGTTACGGCAAGGCGACGCGAGAGACCGCCGACCGGCTCAACGCCAATACCGTGACGATGATGACCGGGACATTCGGCAGCACCTACGAGCAATTCGGCGCCGATCTCGCTTCCGTGCTCGATGATGGCGACAATTTCCGGCTACTGCCGGTCGTCGGCCGCGGGTCGGTGCAAGGCGTTGCCGATATCCTGTTCCTGCGCGGCGTCGACCTCGGCATCGTCCGCTCCGACACGCTCGATTACATCGAGAAGAAGGGTTACGCCAGCAACATCAGGAAACAATTCACTTTCATCGCCAAACTCTACAATGAAGAAATGCACGTACTCGCCACCAAGGCGGTCGGCAAGCTCTCCGATCTCGACGGCAAGACCGTGGCTGTCGGTTTGGCGAATGGCGGCACGTTCGTGACCGCCATCACCATCTTCGAGCGGCTCAATATCAAACCGCACTTCCTTTACATCGAGCAGCGCGTGGCGCTGGAGAAGCTGAAGAAGGGCGAGATCGACGCCGTGGTCGCGGTGGAAGGAAAGCCGTTGCAGGAGATCACCCAGGTCGCCGGCGACGACTTGCATTTCGTTCCGATCGATTACGAGAAGCCGCTGCGCGCGGACTATCTGCCGGCACAGCTTACGGCCGAGGACTATCCGGGCCTGATCGCGCCCGGACACAGGGTCGATACCGTCGCCGTTGCCGCGGTTCTCGCCGTCTACAATTGGGCGCCGCACACCGAGCGCTATCGCCGCCTGACGCTGTTCGTCGATGCGTTCTTCTCCAAGGTCAAGGCGCTGCAAGCCGCGCCGTTCCATCCGAAATGGCGCGAAGTGGCGCTGGCCGCCCCGCTTACCGGGTGGACCCGCTTCCAACCGGCGCAGGATTGGCTGGACCGCAACAGCAAGGCGGCGGCGCCTGACGAGCGAAAGCCAGGCGCGTCCGCCTGATGCCGGCGCGGGGCCGGAGAATCGCGAAGCGCTGTTCCAGGAATTTCTGGAGTGGCGGAAGCGGCAGTCCGCTTCGCATTGAAAACGCCGACGATTTGCCGCCGGGCACGAAATCGAGCGGAAACGCGTCTTAGCGCTGGACGGGGCACGCAGGGTGCCCTCGCCCAGTGCGGCGCCGCTTGCAGTCCGCCAACCGCAATGGCGACCGCAAATATCGCGCGCCGATTGCGATGGATTTTGCATTCCGATCGTTGCTAGAGATATCTGTGTAAGGCCTGCACGATCATTGCAAAACGGCGAGCACGAGCGTAAGACTAGGTAATATCAAGGTATTTTCATCCTTCGAGCCCGTAGCTCAGTCGGTAGAGCACGTGACTTTTAATCACGGGGTCGTCGGTTCGATCCCGACCGGGCTCACCAGAAGCTTCGATAGATCAATGGTTTGATGATGACGATTCCAAACCCGCTCTGGAAAAGAGTTCTGTGTCCGCACCCAAGGGGAGCCGGTTTGTGCGTTTTCTGCCTGCCCGCTGGTTGATAGCCGCGCCCCAAGTCGAACCGCGCGGCAGCGGCCCATTTTTGAAATTGCGAGCGCGAGCTGAGCCGCCCTTGAGCGTGCGTTTTTTGAGACCTCTGCATCGTGCATACAAGGCTTCGCCCTTGGGCGGTTGACCGCCGCCGACCTCCCCCGCAGCAAGTCCATCAAATATTCAGCGGAGAGATCGCATCTCGGATGAGCATCCGATTTTTGCTGTGTCGAGTAAGCTTTGCCGCTGGCGCAATCGCCGAGTCTTAAGAGGCGGAAACTGACCGGTGCGTTGACCCGACGCGCCGCATCGTAACGACGCGCCGGATATTGCCGATGGCTATGGGTGGTGTTTTTGCTTCGTTCCGCCGCTATTGTTCCCTCTATACGTGTTGCGCGCGGCTGCCCGTGCGTCCTGCCCCCCAAAGCCTTTCTGTGCGATTCTAACCCTACGATGAGTGGCCGACTGTGCCTCGGAATCCGTGCCTCCCTGTTGCACTCCCAAAACGGCTGTCGAGGCTTCGTCCATAGTTGTCGTCCGGGCCTGAACGGCCCTCGCGCCTTGCCAGCAGATAAGACCGATACCGGCTGCAAAAGCTACCGCAGCTAACTTCGTTTGCATGGCTTCCTCCCCTCGTGCGCCTCATCAACCCAAGTTCGCCTGGCGCAGAACGCGAACGATAGGTGATTTGTGGGTAGCCTGCGCTCGATTAATTTGTAAATACATCCCCTAAATAGAGGATAGACTGGAATTTATTAGACAGGAATTTCCTGGTGCTAAGATGGACTTTAACCCCCTGCGATGATCCCGAGTGACACCCCAAGTGCCGCCAAATGAGCACGCGTTTTTGCGCTCAGCTTTCGTCTCCCGCCTTCGACATGTTGGTGAGCCGTCGATCGGGAGACGCCTAGGGTGTCGGCAATTTCTCGATCAGAGCAGCCGAGAGCGACTAACCTAAGGCAGTCGATTTCACGCTTCGATAAGCCCGCCGGAGGAGCAGGAAATCCTGCTCGCGGCTGGAGAGAACGAATACGCGTGAGCAGACATTCGCTGATAAGGCATAGTAGGGGGCGCCGATAGTCGGACACCTTCGAGTGCCCCACCAGACTAACGAGCCCATACCTTGTTCCGCCGCGCGTAACGGATACCGCGAGACCCTCTGTCCATCCGTGCTCAGCCGCTAGCCGAAGTGCATCCCGCCCCACTTGTGAAAGCTTTCGCTCCTTGCGCAGTTCGCTCCAAGTGAAAGACTTACGGCGAGCGCTCAAAGCGCCGAGCAGTGGATCACGTTCAATCAAACCACTTCCAATGTAAAACTTCCGCCAACTTTCCGGCCATTCAATAATATAGAAAACGTTTCGATCGCGATGCGCGATATCGACCTCTCCACACGAGAATGTGTCGAAGCCGAAATGCGCCACGGTGGTTTTGAATAAGGATGCGCATGAACCAATGTCGTTCTGCTTTTGTAGCTCGGCATAAAACTGAGCCGAATCAAATCTATTAGGACCTTTGGCCATCTGCCCCTGCATCCACGCAAGTGAGCGATTCAGACGCTACTGAGCGTACGGCAGGCAACAAGGATACTAAAGCTACACGCTGAGCGATACCGCGAATGTGCGGGCCGGGTTGGGCGCCGTAAACGCATCCCCTCCCTGCGATCCGCCTCGGATGACTTGCGCGCCATCCTGCTGAGACCGTTGGTTTGGTGAGGGGTCCGAAAAGCGGTTAATCGTCGCCGCCACCCTGCGACTGGGGATTTGGGCTGTCGGTATCGGCGTCGCAGCAACTGTCCGAATAGGCGTCGGGGGTTTCCCCGTAAGGAATTTCGGACGAATACTCGTCGGGAAAGCCAAACGCCGACGGATACCCGTAGGGAACAGCAAACGTGAAGCCAGGTCCCGAGCGATTGTGGTCGTGTAATCCGCCCGGCATCCCAAAGCGTCGCATGTGTGTCGGAGGACCTTCGGTCATCTCGTCCGACCGAAGCGATGTGAGGGGCGGGCGTAATGGGTGGCGCGGTCGTCACCTCCGGCAGCGGATGCGCGGCAATTGGTAGTCCAGCGGATGGCTGGACGGCACCGCGAACGGAACCGGACCGAGCAGCGCCGCGGCCGCCCGATTTCGCCAACGTCTGCATAGACGCGAACAGCAACCCGATAGTGAGAACAGCGATGCCGGCCGCAAACATTCGATAGATCATTAGACCTACTCCCTGCCTGCCTCG
Source organism: uncultured Alphaproteobacteria bacterium (assembly GCA_963850855.1). Classification (GTDB taxonomy): domain Bacteria; phylum Pseudomonadota; class Alphaproteobacteria; order Rhizobiales; family Xanthobacteraceae; genus BOG-931. The sequence goes on along the minus strand of CAWKNH010000016.1, from coordinate 19,644 downwards.
ACCACATCAAAACCTAAAGCCATCCCAGCAGCTCGGGCAATGCCGCGAGAGCGGTACATTCGCGTTAGGCTTAATCGCCACGGTCGGCAGCAAACGCGCGGTATGGCCAAGCGCCGTGTCCGCTGATTGCAAAGAAGGCGTCTCCTGCGCGATCCGCGCCGGCTTGTTGGCCATCGCTATACCTTCGTATCGTTTTTCGATGCCTTGCGATATTGCGCGCCGCCCAAGGTGCAATAGAGCGATCGTTCTCATCTCCTTACCCTGCCGGTACCAGGGATAGGAGGGGTTATGAGAATCGGGTCCACGCTCGCGATGGCGGCGCTTTGCATCGCCCTCGCGCCGCTCACTGCGACCGCCGGTGAGGAAGAGGACCGAGGAGCCTGCATCAACGATGCTTTGACGATCTGCTCAGAATTCATACCGGACCGCGAGCGCGTCGCGGGCTGCTTGATCTCCAATCGCGACCGCATTTCCGAAGCGTGCCGCACGGCGCTCACGCACTTTGATCAGCCGGTGGCGTCGCAGGCCAACGTGACCACCGTCAAACATCCGGCAGCGTCGCGAGCCAAGTTGACCGCCGTCAAACACCCGGCAGCGGCGCGAGCCAAGTTGACCGCCGTCAAACACCCGGCAGCGTCGCGAGCCAAGTTGACCGCCGTCAAACACCCGGCAGCGTCGCGAGCCAAATTGACCACCGTCAAACACCCGGCGGCGTCGCCAGCCAAGTTGACCACCATCCACTGACGAGCGTGCGAGCACATGGAGCGACATCGACCTCTTGAACTCCTAACAACCGACGATCAACAAATCTACGGAAGCAAACCGCGTTCCACACTAACTCAACTGACGTTCGGGAAACTCAAACGCAGGTTGTCAGTCGCGATGAGAAAGATTGAAGCCATTGCCGGGGCGGCCTGCATCGCAATGGCGTGCTGGAGTTCCATGGCGGCGATCGCGTCTCTCAGGCACGAATCAGGGTCAGTAGATCAGGTGCCGCCATCTGCCGCTGAGACCCCCACCCGCCCATTCATCGATAAAGCCGCGGCGGGCCGTCCGTCACCGCAAGGCGTCTGCAATGACCTCGAATTCTCGTTTGTCCATTCGACATGCGTGAAGATGCACAAGAAAAAACATGTCGCGCGGCGGACCAGCCATCGTATTGCAACGCTTGTAATCGGCTCCGCGGCTGCGTCCCTGTCATTGTCGAGTGCCAGCATGCGCTCTGCAACTGTGAGCCAGAGTTCTGCGCTGAGTGGCGGCGCTGTCGCGCCGGACGTGCCGCGCGCGGGCAACGATCGTGTCGCCAAAGGGTCGAGCGACCCGAGTCTGCGGCATGCGAACGAGGTTCTCAGGGCCAACAGGGCGAATGCATGGAGCGGCAGCCGCGATCGTAAAGTCGTGTGCAGACAAAACTGGTCCGCGTTACGATCAGCCGTGCCTGCGAGACCAAATACCCGGCTGACGCCGCATCGGGCGTGCGCTTTTTCGCGCAGCGGCGACGGCAGACCGCCGGCAAAATCGCTCAGCCGATGTCGCACGGTGGATCAAAAGCCGACGTCAGGCCGCGATCTGCGCTACAATCCTTCTACCCGGCCGCCCGGCCAGGCGCTACGATTTGCTGTCATGACCTTCGAGGTCTTCCTTAGTTACGCCCATGAAGACAAGCCAGTCGCCGATGCGGCTTGCGCCATTATTGAGAAAGCCGGTATCCGCTGCTGGATCGCCCCGCGCGACATCGCGCCCGGGGCGGATTATGCCACGGCGCTGATGGAGGCGCTCGATCGCTGCAAGGCGTTGGTGCTGATCTTCTCCAGGCGGGCCAACGAATCGCCGCACATCCGCCGAGAGGTCGAACGCGCAGTGAGCAGGGGCATTCCGTTGATCCCGGTGCGCGTCGAGAATATCGAGCCGAATGCAGCATTGAAATATTTCGTCGGCTCGGTGCACTGGCTCGACGCGCTAACGCCGCCGCTCGAACAGCACTTTGCGAGCCTGGCGACAACGCTCGGCGTCATCCTCAAGCAGCCAAGCCAAGACGCCACTCGGCAAGTGATCGCGCCGGCTTCTCCCCCAGACGACCGGAAGATGAGGTCGCGGCTGTTCCGCGCGCAGGCCGCCGGTATCGGCTGTCTTGCTTGCGGCGGCATCAATCTTGTGTTGCTGGTTGCCTTGCACGACACGATCGACCTTCTGCTCGACGTCGTCGGCGCTGGGTCGTTCTACGTGCTGGTGTTCCGGAACCTAACCCGAGACCTCGCTATTGCCCGGATCATCCTGATCGTTCTCACTTCCGTTCTCGGCGTTTCTTGGCTCAGCGTAATAACTCAGGGACTCTGGCTATTCGTCGCGACCGAGAGCATCAATCTGCTGCTCTCATTGTGGATGATTTACGAGATCAACGCGATGATAGGGGAGCGCAAATTATAAAGCGGATATGCGGTGGACTGGGCATCAGTGCCGAGCGTGAGAGCCGCTCACACCTGTCGCGTCGTCGCGACGAAACTCAGCATCATAGTTCATAATTTCACGCATCAACTGTTCGATCAATTGCTGGCGGATCACGCCGTCTTGGCGGGAGGTTAGCTCTGCGAACGTCTTGGCGATCGCGACAATTACTTCATCCCCCTCATCGGTACCGACCGTGTCCGACCCGCCCGGCGTGGCGGGGTGCTCCTCAAGAAAATCGTCGATCAGTTCGACTATGAGGCAGTGAAGACACGGTCGTTCCTGGTCATCTCGCTCTGCTGACATGAATGCCTCTTTTGCCACATATAAAGAGCCGACCTGGATTTAGCCATAAGCCCTCGGGACTGCTCGTCCTCGCGCTGCGCGAATGCGGACACAGCGCGCACACGATAACCTCCTGGAAAGCGACCGTCTGAGCTAAGTAGTTGATTTTTATAGCCGCATAAGCCCTGCGGGCTTCAGTGCGCCGTGGCGGTAGGCTGCTGTCGATAATTCGAGCCCCGGCTGTCTGTCAGGAACCTGACACAGCGCGAAATCCGAGGTTACGTCGCGCGTTGGCGGCATAGGTTCCCTTTGGCCAGAGCTTTCCAAGCTTGAATTCCCATTCCGGTGGGTCGAAACCATCAATCCCGGCCCCTGGATAGAAAGTCATCTCTCCGAATTTGGGGACATTGCCGACCTCATAAAAGTCGATACGAACAAATTGCAGGTCCTCAGCTAAAATCTCGGCGGCCTCGATCATCTGACTAAGCGACAAAGGCTTCGGAATGGGGCGTGGATCCGAGGGATACGCCGCAATCTTGACAGGAAGCCGATCCCAATTGGTGTCGAACGTCTTATATTTGAGCTCACTGTAGCGATCGGTGGCGGCCTGGACCATTCGGACTTTCCCGCCGAAAGTCCAAAGCTTGTAGTCGACGGGCAGCTCGCACAGTTCGCCGATGAATGGTTCAACCAGGAGCGCCGGTATTATCGCGCCGTAGAGCCATTCGCCCAACTCGGCACCACATCGGTGGCTCTGCCATTCTGCCGCCAAACTCTCTATGCGTTTCCAATCGAGATCGGATTGCTGCCGCACAAAGAAATTCCAGCTGCTTCCGTTATTCGCTTTGATCACAAACGGGATTAGCCAGGTTCGCTGCTCCAGCGGAGGCAGATGTTCGCCGTGCCATAGAGTCGGCGTGACCCACTCGCTCCCCAATCGGTCTCTGACGAAATCCTTGACGAGAATCTTGTCAGCCCGTTGCGGCAATCGCGGATCACGATTGAAAATTTTTGCGCGCTGAACTTTTTCGGTATGGGTTCGCGGGTAAAGAACAGAACGCAAGAGCATCCGGCATCCTCCATTGGGTGCCGCGATCCGTTTCAGGCGCTGTGGAATGAGATGCTTGAGGATTGCCACGCTTTACCCACATCAGACAGAGTGAGGTTGTGGAGCCCGCTCGCCTCGACGCCGAACTGAGCACGCGCCAACGGCAAATTCCGCCGTGCGGTATGATTAAGGTTACACGCGCGCGCACGAGGCGGCCAGCGCTGCCCTGCGGCCGTCACTAACGGTGGCCATACTGCGCCACGACCGCATACCACAACGCCATGACCTCTGCCGATTTGGGACCGCGATCCTCGGTGCGCACGGCGGTTTGGACCATGACCAACCTGGACTCGGGATCAACGAAAATATCCTGACCGAAGCGACCCAGCAGAGCGAACATGCGCCGCTCGCCCGGAAGGATCCAGACTTGGTAGCCATAGCCCCATGACGGGGCGATCGTATTGCGCAAGTAACCCTCGCCATGCGCGACGGTGGTGGCGTCGAGCAGCCATTGCTGCGGCACAATCTGATAGCCGTTCCACGCACCGTCATGCGCCAGCATCAGGCCAAGTCGCGCCCAGTCGCGCAGCGTCGCCACCAAGCAGCAATACGCCACCTCTTGCCCGGTCGGGTCGAAAGCCCAGGCCGCGTCGGATTCCGCACCCAGCTTTTGCCAGATCCGGGTGCTGAGATAATCCGCGAGAGTCATATGGACGGCGTGGCTCACGACCAAGCCGAGCACTTCGGTCTCTGCGCTTGCGTATGAGAAGCGTGTGCCGGGCGGCGCATCGCGGGTATTGAATTGCTTGAGCGCCGATATCGCACCCGTGGCTCCCTTCCACAGCAGCGCGGCGTGCAGCTTGAAGATGTCGTCGTCCGGCTGATAGGTCTCGCGGAAGGCGACGCCGGAGGACATGTGCAGCAGTGCCCGCAGCGGCGTCGCGCCATACTCGGTGCCGACCAGTTCCGGCACATAGCTCGCGGCTGTATCGTCTATCGAGTGGATCGCGCCCTCCGATACCGCGATCCCGACCAGCAGGCCGGTGATCGTCTTGGCCATGGAATTTGACAGGAATCGATCGCGATCCGTCCGGGCATAGCGGTAATGTTCGAACAGGATCGAGTCGTCTCGGGCGATCAACAGACCCGTCGCAGGGTTGTGGTCGAGATAGTCGGCGATTGAGTTCTGGCGGCCGTCATACTGATAGACCGGAGTGATCGGCCCGGCCGCTCGCTTGAGCGTCGAGGGTGCATCAAGCTTGGGCACGGCGCGCGTCGGCGTGAGGCGATCGTAGTGGCTATACCACCCGACCATGAACTCTTGCGTCGGGGGCTGACCGACCGGCGGCACCGGGAATCCCTTTGCTGCACCGTACGCGTCCGCGTCCGGGCCGGTATCGGAGAAGTCCGGGCCTGCGGCCGGCTCCGCACGAGCAACCGCCCCGAGGGTGAGGATCACAAGAGAAGCACACAGCAAAAAACGGGTCATCGGGCACCGAACTGTCTGTCGCCATCACGAGATTGGTCGAGAAGGCTTGGATCGATGAACCATAGCCGCTTGACTGAGTCGCGTGGGTTCGTTCTGCCGACCTACAAGCTAGCACACGTCACGCCGCGACCAACGGAGTGCGATACGCGGCGCCCAATGTGGCTTAGCCAGTATTGGACCGACTAGACCTTCGGCGGCCGTGGTGGCATTCGCGTCCCCCACCCGCTCCAAAACCAAATCCAGACATCCAAACCGGCAAATAGCCACGCCGCCGCAGCAAGAAGAGCGGCGATAACCACGCGTCCACTTCGGTTCGCAATGAACGCGAGCAGTGCGAGCGCGAAGGTCACGAGGATGCCGCCTGTAACCTCCAGAACCATGTCATTTGCCATTCTGCGAGAGCAGTTAACTTGCCTGCGCGGCCGCCAAAACTATGCCTGCGCGCGTCGCCAACGGTCGTACTTGGCGAATGCGGCGCCAAGAGCGGCGATACCTAGCGCGGGCTATCTCAGGCAATCGTTGATTATTTGCATCAGCAACGACGCCTAACCACCTCTTCTCAATCACATATTGGGTAATGCGCGACGACCCGGGAGAAATCCACAAAGCTCAACGTCCGTCGATTTATGCCTCTGCCAGCGGTTCCTGCCGCGGTCTGGCGAACATCGCCCTCTAATCGCCGCATTGATTGCCCAAACGGCGATGCCATTGCCGCGACGGGCATCTTAACCATGCGCCATGGGCATGTTTACCATCCGCTGTTGGCGCCCATCTGGAACAACACTGTGGACTTGAACCACGGCAGAGGATCGGAAATGATTTGTATCGATGCTATCCGTCACGTGGCTTATGCGGGCAAACTGAATGCCGGCAACGCGCGATTGGCATAATTTGATCGCACCAATCGCGATCTCACCGAACTGACCTTGTCATCACCAGCGACCAACCATCGTCGCATCGACATTGAGGATTCATCTGAGGCCATGCCGTTTTTCGAAATTCCGATAATCTCAATTCGTTGCATGGCGTGATGACCCTGATCCTCACGCTTGCGTCTCGCAATCTATTTCATGACCGGGTTCGATTGATCGCCACAGTCGTTGGGATCGTCTTCTCGATCGTGCTCGTCACCGTTCAGCTCGGAGTCTTCCTGAGCTTCGAGTCCATGGTCACGACGATGATCGACCACGCCCAGGCCGATTTCTGGATCGTGCCCGCCGAGACCAAAAGCTTCGAGGATTCCTCGCTGCTGGCCGGGCGCGAGCGCCTCCACGCGTTGTCAGTCGAAGGGGTAACGGCCGCTGTTCCGGTGGTCGTCGGCTATGCGTCTTGGCGAAAGCCGAACGGCGGTGCGTCGACGCCGGTTCTTGTCATCGGCGCGCCCACGACCACTCCCGGTCTACAACCGTGGAACCTGGTCGAAGGCGGTCCGGACGATCTGTCGATGCCCGACGGCGTTGCGATCGACCGGTCGTACTTCGAGCAACTCGGGATCGCGCAAATTCGTGGGCGCGCCGAGATCAACAATCAAAAAGCTCGGGTCGTCGCCGTCACCAATGGTATCCGCTCATTCACGACGACGCCCCAGGTATTCGCATCGATCGAGCGCGCGCGAGCCTATCTGGGCGTGCCGCCCTACCGGGCCAATTATTACATCGTGCGCATTGCGCCGGACGCTAATCCTGCGGTCGTTCGCAACCGGCTTGCGGCCGGCCTGCCCGACGCCGAGGTGCTGACGTCCGCGGAGTTTCGGCATCGCACGCGCGTATTCTGGCTGTTCGACACCGGCGCTGGAGCCGCTCTCCTGGGCAGCGCCATCCTCGGCATCATCGTCGGCACGATCATCGTCGCGCAGACGCTGTATTCGAGCACCAAGGACCATCTCAAGGAGTTCGCGACCCTGCGCGCCATCGGCTCCTCGCGCATGTACATCCTCAAGGTCATTCTCGCCCAGGCGCTCATCAGCGCTGTCATCGGATTCTCGATTGCGGCCGCGATCGACCTGGCGCTGGTGAAAATGACCAGCGATGCCGCTCTGCCCATTGTCATGACACCCGGACTGTCCGTCGGCCTGTTCGGGCTCACGATCACGATGTGCGCGATTGCCGCCGTTTCGGCGATCAGGGTCGTGACGCGCATCGATCCCGTCCTGGTGTTCGCGCAATGAAACAACCCATGATCGAGGCAACCGAAATCGCCATGGTTCGCGGCGAGGGCGCCGCGCGCGTCGAAGCTCTCAAAGGCATCAATCTGTCGCTCGCCGGCGGCGAATTGACCCTGCTGATGGGTCCATCCGGCAGCGGCAAGACCACGCTCCTGTCCGTGCTTGGATGCATGTTGTCGCCGACGAGCGGAAGCGTGCAGATTCGCGGCCGCTCGACCAGCGGGCTCAGCGCGGAAGGCCTGGCTGAGCTGCGGCGGGACAATGTGGGGTTCGTGTTTCAATCCTATCATTTGTTTCCGACTTTAACCGCCGCCGAAAATGTCCGTTTGGCACTCGATGTACGCGGCGAGTGTTCGCCGCTCGCACGAGTGAAGGCGGACAAGGCACTGGCCACGGTCGGGCTGTCCCACAAGGCGAACGCATTTCCCAACGCGCTCAGCGGCGGCGAACAACAACGCGTGGCCGTTGCCCGCGCGATCGTAGGCGACGCGTCCGTCGTCCTCGCCGACGAGCCAACGGCGTCGTTGGACAGCGAAAATGGCCAAGCCGTCATGACGGTGCTGGCGGAGATCGCCAAGGATCCGGCACGCGCGATGTTCATCGTCACGCATGATCCACGCATCATGCCGTTCGCGGACCGGATTCTTCGCATCGAAGACGGCCGGATCGTCAGCGATCAACGGCGCGGCGCAAACCTCAGCGCCGTCCGTACTCTGAAATATGCGAGCTGATCGGAGAGTAAGCATGAGCACTCGAAAGCAAAAGCTATTGCTGCCGGGGATAGTCGTGTTCGGCGTAATTCTGGCGGCACCGGAATCCGGGCAGAAATTTCGCGCCGACGAACTGCACGCGGCTCCCGCCGGTTCGGCAGCCCAACGCTCGGCGGGCCAAGGCTCGGCGATACAAGGCTCGGCCATGCAAGGCTCCTGGGATGCGGTGACGCTTGGACGCGTCGAGCCGCGCTCCGGCGAGATCAAGATCGCGGCGCCCCTGCCGGGGGGGCGGATTGCCGACGTGTTGGTCAAAGCCAACGAAGACGTGTTTGCCGGCGAATTGCTGGTTCGCCTCGATGACGAGGAAGCGCTGGCGCGGGTGGCCGAAGCCGACGCCCAAGTCGCCCTGCGCAAGCGCGCCCGTAACGATCAGTCCGCGCCGGCGGCCTCGGCGGACCGGCGAAAGGCCGAGGATGCAGCCGCCGATTCCGAGCGAAGTCTTGCCGACGCACGATCCGCCCTGGACAAGACGACTGCCGACCTGAGGGCCGGCACCGCCACGAAGGCCGATCTCGACGCGGCGCGTTCGGCCGTGTCGCATGCGCAGGACCGTCTGCGCGAGCGGCAGGACGCACTTGCCAAGCTCAAAGCGTCGGCAGACACCCCCTTGCCGACACGCCTGGAAGGCGAGCTCAATGTGGCGCAGGCTGAATGGCGAGTGGCGCAGGCCGCGCTGGAAAAAACGCAAATCCGCGCGCCAGCCGACGGCGTCGTCTTGCGCGTCGGCGCCAGGAAGGGCGAACTGGCGGTGCCGACATTGGAGCCGGCGATACTGGTCGTCGGCGATGTATCGGCCTTACGCGTCCGCGCCGAGGTGAACGAGCAGGATCTTGGAAGAATCCGGGCCGGGCAAAGCGTGGTGGTTCGCGCCGCGGCGTTTCACAACCGTGAGTTTGACGGCAAGGTTTCGTCCGTCGCCCGCGTCGTCGGCCCGAGCCGCATCAATTCGGGCGATCCGCGCAAGTTCAACGACGTCGATGTGCTGGAGGTCGTGGTCGATTTGCCGGATCCCGGACCGCTCGTCGTTGGCGAGCAGGTCGACGTTTATTTCAAATCCGAACGTTCTGAGCAGGCGGACACCCAATAACCCTCTTGGGCTGTGTCCAACCTAGCAAAAGCCGCTAAGCAATCGTTTGACCGAGTTGGAGCGGCTCTTGGAGGCGCAAGCTGTTGCGCGACTCGCCGCCTACCCGCGAACGCCGGTGCAACGTGCCAAGCGGGCCAATGGGGAGCGTCTTGATCACCTTCGTTGGGGGCTTCGCAAATTAGGCCCTGCAGAGTGCGAGGAATTCTATCGGTTACGGGCACCCTATCCCGATTTCCAGGAACGCTACCCCGACCTTGATGCGCCGCCGCGGAAACCTCGTTCGATCGCCAAGATTATCTGGGCTCTTAGGGCGCGGAGGGAGGAATCTCGTCTAACCGGCGGCTCGTCGAGAGAGCCTCGCTCTTAGCCCTTTTTCGATTGCCGTTTTCGCAGGCGGACACCCGGGCCAGCGCGGTTTTCGTCGATGAACTCGATGCCGGCAGCTTCGTCAATTTACCAAAAACAAACCGATCTACAGCAAAATCGGCGCTGCGATGTATGCCCGTTGCAACCGCACTTGGCGAGAGAGCGCCAGTCATGACGAAATTTGAAGACTTGCCTGCAAATACTCGAGCCTTGATTCTGGCAAAACTCGCCAGCGAGTTGCATGGGCAAGAATCGCCCTCCATTTATCATCTTGCTAAGCAACGCCGAACTGACTTGATGGGCGTGTGGCGCGGCATCTGTCGAAAGGCAAACCAACCCATTTGCACAATTCCAATCGCGTCGATGTACCCGCCGCAATGACCGTGTGGGTGAACGCATGAGCGCACAGCAAACGCGTATTACCTCAGCCGAGCCGACGGCAAAAACGGCGCGTCTGCGCCCGGTCCGGAAATCGAAGCGCTGGTACGTCCTAGTCATCGTCGCGGCTGTTTGCGCGGTGGTCATCTATCTGGGCATGAGCGCGCGTTTCGGGGCATTCCAGGCACAGTCGATAGCCGAGCGATCAGCGCCTACACCCGATCCAAAAGAGATCCGCACCGGCAAGATCGTTTTGCAAACCGATCCGGATCAATGCGCGCAAATGAAATTTGACAACGCCGATGGCCAATTGATTGAGCACTTGAAGCCGTGCGAAAAAGACATTCGATTTGACGAGCGTGGGCGAGCCATGCCGATGGGAACTGTTCACCGGCTGGATGCGATCAGCAAGTCGTTTTTTGGAAATTGATCAGACTTGCGGTGGGGCTGTTTTATGCCGCTCCATCATTGTGCGGCCACAGCTCTCATTGCGAACACCGAGTTGATCTTAGTCTTCAGCGTCTTCGCGTCGAACGGTTTGAGGATGTAACCATCTACGTTTGCCTTGTTGGCCGCCACGACGTTTTCGATCTTGGATTCGGCCGTGACCATGATGAACGGCGTTCGCGTCAAGTTCGGATCGCGTCGCATTTCGGAGAGCAGCTCATAGCCAGTCATCGGCACCATGTTCCAATCGGAAATCACCAGTCCGTAGCGCTTGGCGCGGATCTTGGCGAGGGCCGTTGTGCCATCGTGGGCATCGTCAACATTGACGAATCCGAGTTGCCACAGAAGATTGCGGAGAATGCGGATCGTCGTCGCGTTGTCATCGACCACGAGCACTGACACTGATGGATCGACAGCCATGGTGCGCTGCTCCCGCGCGCTCCTCGCACAGCCGACCCCTATCCGGGCGGCCCATCGACTTTAGGGCGGCTTTGCTCATCCGTCCGCTCGGCCAAGACAAAGCTACGCCCACAGGTTGAACGTCAGGTTAAACCCAAAGCGGCGGATCACAGCGGGCAAAAGCGGCCGCAGGCATAGACTAATTCTTTGTTACAATGTCGTTAATCATTCGCGGTCACACTTCGTCTGGTATGTTTGGAGAGGTAAACGATGCTTCACCAGCCTCAGGTCAAGCTCATTCGGCAGCCTCGGGAAAAACGAAAGAGCGGGCGACATCCGATGCGTCGTGCCGCCGAAGTCGTATTTGGCGAGCACATGCCGCCAGCACGTTGCGTAATCTGGGACATGTCGGATGGGGGCGCACGCCTCGCCGTCGCGGTGCCGTTAGCCGATTTACCAAGTAGCTTTACCTTGGTGCTGTACAAGGACGGCAGCATCCGGCGCAATTGCGAAGTTGTGTGGACGGATGCGCGCTACGTGGGCGTCAGATTTATTTGAGCCCGCTCCCGGACGATTCTCAATCGGCCGCGACATAGCTTAAGACGGCTCACGCCAACTCTAAACCTCGCATCAACGCCTCGCCAACGCGGGCGCAACTCGCGGCAGTCTCGGCAATCAAAATCTTATTGGTCGGAGTTGAGAGGCTGACTCTGGCCCCACAGGTTCCGCATTGAATAGCATCCTTTCGGACCAAAACGGTAACGATCTTTTCCGTGTGCTGTCCACATTTCGAACAACGGATCCGAAGCAGTGAGGTCTGAAGTGGAAAACTTCATGACTAGCCCAGAACAAATGCAACTGCCAGAAACGAGAGCATAATTCCGAAAGCGAAACGTTTCGGAAACCACAAAGCACCAGAAAGTTAATACTCAATTTACCACAAAACGTTCAAATAGATGCAACGGCCATACGAGCGGGATCGCTCCGAGGAAGAAGCGCCGATGTTGAGCAATCAACATGGTTTAATAGTCGCGCTCGCATTGAGCATTGGCTGCCATTCCGCTTTCGCTGAGAACGGCGTCACCGAGCGCAGCATTGTGTTCGGTCAAGTTGCGGCGCTGGAAGGACCGGCTCGGGATTTAGGCCGGGGCGTGCGTCAGGGGATACAAGCGGCCTTCGATGAAGCCAACCGTTACGCCGGGACCTCGCATCGTACGCTCCTGCTCAAATCTTTGGACGATGGATATGAGCCGGAGCGGACTGTTGAGGCGACGAAGAAGATCCTCGATGAGGACAAGGTTTTTGCTCTGATAGGAGCCGTTGGAACGCCGACTTCGAAAGCTGCTCAGCCCATCGCGACAGCGGAAAAGGTCCCTTTTATCGGGCCGTTTACGGGCGCCGAATTTCTACGTCACCCGTACAACAGGTACGTTGTCAACGTCCGCGCCTCATACTTCGAAGAGACCGAAGCTTGGATCGAGCATCTGACGAAGGATCTCGGACTCTCCAAGGTCGCCATTCTCTACCAAGACGATGCCTTTGGTCTCGCTGGCCTTGAAGGCGTCCAGAGAGCCATGTCCAAACGGAACATGTCGTTGGTCGCATCGGGTTCGTTTCGGCGGAACACTACCGCCGTCAAGACGGCATTGCTCGACATCATGAAGGGCCAACCGGAAGCGATCGTGACGGTTGCGCCCTATAGGCCGGTCGCAGAATTCATAAAGCTTGCCCATCAGGTGAAACTCGACGCCGCGTTTGTCGCCATCTCCTTCGTCGGGGCGGACTTGCTGGCGAAGGAACTCGGCGATCAGGGCGCAGGCGTTATCGTGAGCCAAGTAGTCCCGTTCCCATGGGATACGTCACTTCCAGTGGTCGCGTCCTATCAACGCGCAATGGCTGCTCTGGATCCGAATGCAAGGGCTGGTTTTGTCTCTTTGGAAGGCTATCTGGTCGGCCGACTGGTAGCCGAAGCATTAAATCGGATCGCTGGCGAGCCGACACGTGAAAAGCTTCTCGATGCGATGGCTGGGGCACCCTTTGACCTTGGCGGCGTCACGTTCGGCTACGGACCAGCAAAAAACCAGGGCGGGGACACGGTGTTTTTTACAGCTCTGCAAGCCGATGGATCGCTCAAACCGATCTCGCGCTGGGGGCATGTGGTGGGGCAGCAGTAAACCGCCGTGGCGCCATCTAGAACTAGTTCAAACCCAAGCGGCCTTCGCGGCTGGATCGAATCGCCAACCTGGCTAAGGACGATCCGCGCGCGTCTTTATCTTGCTTTCGGGGTCGCAGCAGGCATGACCGTGCTCGCTTCCCTATTTGCCCTATATGAGTCTTCGGATATCAGCGCCACCATAACTGCGATCGTATCGCGGAGTATGCCAGCAACCGTGGAGTCGCTTCGACTTTCTGAAGAGGCAAGCATACTAGTCGCATCGGTACCGAGCTTAATGGCAGTAGATGACGATAGCCGCAAGAATAAAATTACGCGTGAAATCGTCACGCAATCGCGGATACTGAGTGCGAGGCTTGACCACCTTCAGGCGCTCGGCGTTGGCAAAAGCGAAGAGATCGAGCGAGCGCTGATTGGGTTGAACGAGCGGTTAGGTGCACTCGAGGAGGCGGTGGCAAAGCGTTTAGAGTTATCGGCCCAACGGCGCGCTCTGGCACTCTCCGTTCGCAAATTTCATGAAGATTTGCTTGAGGCGATTACGCCTTTGATTGACGACGCCAATTTCGATCTTATGACTCGGACACCATCGCCGGGGGACAAAGCAACAGTCAACAAAGCGATCGAGTCACTGCGGCATCTTCTCGAAATACAGGCAAGCACTAATCTTCTCGCGGGGTTGCTGACTGAATCCTCGCTGATTGACGACGCAGCCAAGTTGCCTCCAGTCCGCGACCAAATCGCAACTGCAATGCGACATATCCAAGCCAACTTAAAAGCATTGGTCAATTCCGACCAGGGCAATCGAATCTCCGCATCCTATGCGCGCCTTGCCTCTCTTGCGGGTGATGACGGAATAGTCGCCCATCGCTTGGACGAGCTCAATCGAGAACGTGATGCTCGACTCGCGTTCACCGCCGCGCTGTCGGAGGCGGCGAAACTCAGGGATACGGTTGAGACGTTAATCGAGCAGCAAGGTTCGCTTGCGCAAGCGCTTTCAGCACGTGCGATCGCACAAGGTCAGATGGGCCGTGTGCTTCAAATCATGCTGAGCATCGGCGCGTTGGCGGCAGCCGGATTGATTGCCTGGCTCTATGTCGGACGCAGCATCGTTGGCCGCGTGACGTTGCTAAGCGCCGCCATGCGTCGCATTGCTGAGGGCGAGTTGGCTACCCCCGTCCCTATTGGCGGACAAGACGAGATAGCCGGGATGGCGAAAGCGCTCCTCGTGTTCCGTCAAGCAATTTCAGATGTAACCAGCGCGCGCCAGCAGGAGGCGGATCGAGGGCAAAAGTCGGAAAGCCGGCGGCAGCAGCTTGAAGTCGCCACGCAAAACTTCGAGAGCGCGGTGAACGACGTCGTTCAGGCACTCGATACTGCCTCAAAATCGATGGACGAATGCGCGCAAATCATGACCCAAGCAGCGAGTCACAATCAGACCCAAACCGCTGCCACAGTGGCTACTTCCGCGGAAGCGGAGGCCAATGTCAGCAATGTCGCCATGGCTTCGGAGGAAATCGCTCAATCGGTGCAGCAGATTTCGAATCAAGCCCGCGCCTCGGCAGACATTGCGCGACACGCGACGGACGAAGCCGAAGCCGTTATCAAAGAAGTAGAACAATTGGCGGCCTTGATTGGCGGGATCAGTACCTTCAGCACTCTCATCCGCGACGTTGCCGCACAAACCAATCTTCTTGCGCTTAATGCGACGATCGAGGCGGCGCGCGCCGGGACCGCTGGGCGTGGGTTCGCCGTCGTAGCGCAGGAGGTCAAAAGTCTTGCCACACAGACCGAAAATGCGACCGGGCAAATCACCAGACAAATTTCCAGCTTCGAGGCGACGACCTCTCGGGTGGTGGAAGCCATGAAGGCCATTGCCGGAACGATTGCTCAGCTCGATGAAAATTCGATTTGCATTTCCGTCGCAGTGCAGCAGCAAGATGCGGTTAGCAAAGAGATCGCTCGCAATGCCAATGCTGCAGCGGAACGGACGCGCAAAGTTTCGGCAAACTTAGCTCTTGTATCGGACTCCGCAGCAAAAGCCGGCGAGCTTGCGAACGCCGTTACTAGCGCTGGCGCCGGATTCGCAGAGCGGGCTAACGGATTGCGCGCCGAAGTCGAGCGTTTTCTCGCTCAGGTGCGTGTCGCGTAACAACCCACCTGTTGCTGCTTTCCGCGCCGCACGCCGATCCTCGTTCTCATCGATGAGACACGGCGTGCACCCGTGCAGTATGCACGGAGGAAGCAGGCTGAACTTCAGATCGTCGGGGAATACCGTGCGGGTTGGGTGTCAACCCTTGTGCGCGCGGTCTCGGCGAGATCGGGCCTATGCGCGCGGCTCGCCTTGAGCCGCACCCGTTATCATTTCTTCGGTTGCCGCTTCCGTAGCCGCACCCCGGGTTCGCCGCCATTCTCATCGATGAACTCGATGCATCAGCAACCTTTACTTGTTGCAGGCGATGTTGAACACCGCTAGGCCGTTCTTTAATCACGTGAATCTAAATCAGTCGAAGTGCTATTTACGCCGACGCGCGAGCTAGGAAGCCGAGATTCGGCGCCACCGCTGAGCGGCGCCGCACGCGACGAAGCCTGCAAGGAACGCAATCGCCTTCTCCTCGATCTGCTCGCGATTGAGCAACGGCTGCTCAAGAAAAAGCAAAGTAGCTGATGCTGGCGTTTCAGAGAGGTGAATCGGCGTGGGACAATGCCATCCTTGCACTGGACCAAGGCGCACCGCCCAGCAGCTCAGAGGCCGTTCCGCGGGTGGCACGCAAGGGCGACAAGGGAGGAAGGTCCGCTTAGCGGAGACGGCCTCCCTCCCTCCCCGACGGGCCAGTTTCGCCTGGCCTCCCCGGGAAAAATATAGCCGCCGGCCGTAAATACTTTCCCAATGGATCGCCGAAAGGCGGCTCAGACGCCGGGATCATCATCGGTGATGACGAGGCCGCCCTGCAGCGGCTGTGGCAGGAAAAGCGCGGTGACAGTTAGCCGGGGGACCCCTACGGCAACCTCGTTGTGCCTTCGCGACGGTAGGGCGCAAGATCCTGCGGCGCAACCGGGTCCACCGAAAAGTCACAAAAACTCCTTGCTTCCGGCGAACGCCAATGTCAAACGACCGTTTGAATTTCTATCGATGGTTTGAAAAAGCCTGCCTGGCTAGGGCGAGTTGGAAAGGTGTCACACCATGAATTTTCATCCAGTGTGGGGCTGTCTGGCTCCCGCGCCGAGTTTCTTGCGCACGGTGCGCACGGTGCTGGTCGCCACGGCAGTCGGCGCAACGGCCGGTGGCGGCGTGGTTTTATCCTTGGTTGATCACTCGGCAGGCCAAACGTCGGTGGCTGAGCGCACGTTGGTGCGACCCAACGCTGTGTCAGTGCCGCTCAATGCGCCTCAAACTGCGCAGATGAACGGCCAAACGATCAACCGGAGGGAGTCCACGGAAGCTTTGCCGGCTGACGGCCAGGTAGAGGAATCTGCAAGGAACGAATTGAACGCCAGTTCTCCGCTGCGACAGGCAGTGGTCGCAGCCTCCGCCGAAGCACGCGTGGCGACCGATGGCACCTCCGTAAAAACTGCTGTTTCGCTATCGCCCACCGTCCATATACGCTCCAAGCGGGCAGCCGAAAGAGCGCGACATAACCGCTTTGTAAGCTCGTCACGGCACCCGCAGCATTCACCGGCGCCTCAAACCGCCCCGAACGTGATCCAAAGATTTTTGACGGGTTTCACGGCGGCCATTGAGCATGGATGGTCATCTCCGAGATCCCCCGCTAATCGTACATCTCGCGCACTCGGCGATAACCCATCGGCAACTATCTCTTAGTTGGGCCGCGCCTGGTCGTTCCCTGATCCGCCGGAACGCGATCAATTCGATTTGCCGATGGTGATTTGGGCTTAATGCGTTTGACCACGACCACATCGCCGCTCTCCGGCAACTCGCCTGTCGTTAAGTCTTTTGAGATTTTGCCGCGGTAATGCAGGAGAGAACGGGGGTCGCAAGCCGCAGTTGGGCAAAGTGCCTGCTCGAAAATCACCACTTACACGGATGAAACGCTGGGCGCGAAAGGCGGATCGATCCGTTCGGACCTTTCTTCGATTTGTAGCCGTGGTCGCCGCGCTTGTTGCCGTGGTTGTCTATTGGAATTTCGGCACATTTTCACCTTGTGGCGTACTCCGTGAAGCGATGCGACAACGCGGCGATTTAGTCGCAATCTTCCCGGATGGCGTCATCGATTTCGCCTTTGAAGCACAGTTCGGCGAAATGTCGGCAAAGCGTTGCTTTGCCGTGTTGCTCGAAGCCGTTACTTCGCCGGTGCCGACCACCGGGCAAGCGTCCCAACTGTCGATGCAACCGTTCGCGCCCCGACAAGGAAAGCAAAAGTCGTCGCCGAGCGTTCTTAGGGCGCGTACTCATAGATCGAGCTTGATTGTGGCGTAGTCGATGTCCGTTATGCTCCGATAGCCACGAAATTCTGCAACACAGCGAAATGTCGCGAGGGGACACAAGGCGACATCGGACTCGCCTATTCGATCACTTCATCGGCTGTGGCGAGAAGTGAGGGCGAGATAGTCACCTTGTTTCAGAAAAGGGTGTCATTCAATGTCCCCCGGACGGGTGGTGGGTATCAGACGTTTGGGGTGCGCTTGACGGTCGCATCCCACCGGGTCTACGGGTGGTACCGACCTCGCATTCCCTGGATTAAAGCGGCGACTTTGAGCGCGTTTTGCTCGATTGCGGTGTGAAAGTCAGTGTTTCCTAGGAGGTAATTTCATAGCAGCCAGGGTCAGCGAGCCACCCGGGAGGTTATCGCTATGACACGCCAGCGAATTTGCGTACTTTTCCTCACCGCCGCTCTTTTCGCGTTACCGGTCCAGCCTGGAGCACGCGCGGATGCTGGTCCCGCGGCGGCGAAGGCGTCGGGTGAAGTTAACTTCCAGATCTCCTGTGGGCCGGCCGTCCAAAAGACGTTCAAAGAGGCCGTGTGGACCCTGCATTCGTTCTGGTATCCCGAGGCCCTGAAGGGGTTTACCGCGGTCACCGAAGCCGAACCCGGCTGCGCGATGGGGTATTGGGGCATCGCGATGAGCCATTGGTATCCACTGTGGTTTCCACCCGGCCCGGCGGCGTTGAAGGCAGGCGCTGAGGCGGTAGAGAAGGCCCTTGCCGCGGGACCGAAGACCGAACGTGAGAAGGACTACATCGTTGCGATCGCGGCCTTCTATCGCGACAGCGACAAGCTTGATCATCAGACCCGGGCTGTCGCCTACGAGAAGGCGATGGAACAAGTCTATCTGCGCTACCCCGAGGATCGCGAGGCCGCGGTGTTCTACGGGTTAGCTCTGAACGCATCGGCGCTGCCTACCGACAAGACCTACGCCAATCAGCGCAAGGCGGCGGAGATCCTCAACAAGGTTTGGGCCGAGCAGCCAAATCACCCCGGCGTCGTCCACTATCTGATCCACAGCGACGATTCGGCCCAATTTGCCGCGGCCGGCCTGGACGCAGCGATCTGCTACTCGAAGATCGCGCCTGACGTGCCGCATGCGCTGCACATGCCCTCGCACATCTTCACTCGGCTCGGGATGTGGCAGCAATCGATCGACTCGAACCGCGCCGCTCATGCCGCGGCGGTGGCCTATGTCCGCAAGACACTCGGGCCGGAAGGCTTTGACACCGAAACCGTCCACACCATGGATTATCTCGAATACGCGTACCTGCAGACCGCTCAGGATCGCGGGGCAAAAGAGGTCGTCGACGAGCTGACCAGCTTTCGCCAGAGCGCCGCCCCGAGCCTGCCCACGGCCTACGCCGTGGCGGCGATCCCGGTGCGCTATGCGCTCGAGCGCCGCGACTGGCCGGCCGCCGCTGCGCTGAGCGAGCCGGCGATCGGTTTCCCGCTTGAGCGCTTTCCCTGGGCAGAAGCGATGATCGCCTATGCCCGCGCACTGGGCGACGCGCGGACCGGAAACATCGCCGGCGCCGAGGCGGAGATCGGCCGGCTACAATCGCTCGAAGACAAGCTGAAGGGCAACGACACCTATTGGGCCAATCAGGTCGAGGTCCAGCGTTTGGCGGCCGCCGGTATCCTCGCCCATGTCCGAGGCGACGACAAAAAGGCCGTCGCATTGGTGCGGGCCGCGGCCGATCTGGACGCCACGATGGACAAGCACCCGGCCACCCCGTCGTCGGTGCTGCCGGCGCGCGAGCTATTGGCCGATCTGTTGCTCGAACTCAACCAGCCGGCGGCGGCCCTGGTCGAGTACCGGGCGATGTTGAGCACCGATCCCAATCGCTTCCGCAGCCTTCTCGGCGAGGCCCGCGCCGCGAAACAGACGGGTGATTCCGCGACCGCTCACGACGCCTACCGGAAGCTTGTGGCGCTAAGCAAACCCGTCGGTCCGGCGCGCCCCGAACTGGCCGAGGCCAGGTCCTATCTAACGAACTGAAGTCCCCCGTGTGGCCGTAAGACACCCGACACCTGGTGGGATGGCGAACCGGCCGAGCCAGGTGTTTAGATGGGGCGCGTCATTCAACAGAGCCGACTGGCGCGCCGCGTGATTGGCATTCTACAGCGGTAACGCTGATACACGTC
>CAWKNH010000015.1:0-260501 GCA_963850855.1 uncultured Alphaproteobacteria bacterium | reverse complement strand
CGGCGCCGACCTGGACACGCTGCTGTCCGAGCGCGACCGGCTCAACGAGGAGCTCCAGCACGTGATCGACGCGCACACCGAGCCATGGGGGATCAAGGTCACAACCGTCGAGATCAAGGACGTCGAGATCCCGCCAGTCGATGCAGCACGCGATCGCCAGGCAGGCCGAGGCCGAGCGCGAGCGCCGCGCGAAGATCATCAACGCCGAGGGGGAGGCCCAGGCCGCCACCAAGCTCGCCGAGGCCGCCGACGTGATCGGCCGCAACCCGACGACGCTGCAGCTCCGATATCTGCAGACGCTGCGCGAGATCGGCGCCAACCAGAACTCGACCGTCGTCTTCCCGATGCCGATCGACCTGATGAAGTCCACGCTCGACGCGCTCGGCCGGGGCGCGGGGAACGGCGAGGAGCACGGGCAGCGGTCGCTCGAGGCTGGCGGGGGCGGCGCGCTCGGCCCGGCGCCCGAGCTTGGCGACGCGCTCGACGACCCGGTCAAACCGCCCGCGCGCGAGGACGCCGGCGACTGACATGTCGACCGAGGAGCGCAGCGTCGCGGACCGCGCGGCGGCGACGGCCGCCGTCCAAGCGAAGGTGATCGTCGTGATGCCCGCGCGCAACGCGGCGCGGACGCTCGAGCGACCGTTTCGGCGATCCCGACCGACGTGGTCGACGAGGTCATCCTGGTCGACGACGGGTCGACCGACGGCACGCTCGAGCGTCGCCCGGCGGCTCCCGCTGCACCTGATCTGGCACCCCCACAACGTCGGCTACGGCGGCAACCAGAAGACGTGCTACCTGGAGGCGCTCCAGCGCGGCGCCGACGTGGTCGTGATGCTCCACCCCGACGGCCAGTACGAGCCGTCGCTGATCCCCGAGCTGGTCGAGCCGATCATCGACGGCGAGGCCGACATGGTGCTCGGCTCGCGGCTGACCCGAGCCCGGGCGCTGGCGCGCGGGGGCATGCCCCGGTACAAGTTCCTCGCCAACCGCGGCCTGACCACGGTCGAGAACCTGCGTGCTCGGCACCGCTCCTTCGCGAGCTGCACACGGGCTACCGGGCGTACTCGCGCGAGCTGCTGCTGACCGTCCCGTTCCTGCGCAACTCGATCGACTTCGTGTTCGACTCGGAGATGGTGATGCAGGCCGTCCACTTCGGCTTCCGGATCGCCGAGGTGCCGGCGCGCACCCGCTACTTCGCCGGAGGCGTCCTCGGCCTCGGCCGCAGTCGATCGTCTACGGCGCTCAAGACGCTGTGGCGGCCGCCCGGCTGTCTGCTCCACCGGGCGCACCTGGTCGCTCGCGGGAAGTTCCCAGGCCCGTAGGGCGGCGCCCCCAGCGCATGATCGGCCGCTCCAGCAGGTAGTAGCTGGCCGAGGCGCAGGCGAGCGTGACGAAGAATGAGCCCACGGCCACGACGCGTAGCGAGCCGCGATTCCGGCACCTTGGCCAGCTTGTTGAGCTGATCGATGACGATCGTGTGGTAGAGGTAGACGCCGTAGGAGATCAGCCCGATCCAGGCCAGCGCGCGCAGCCGCAGCAGACTCTGGACCGGGCCGCGGGCGTGCTCGGCGAAGATCGCCGGGAGCAGGATCAGCAGCGCGGTGAGGCCGTACAGCGCGTGTTTGATCACGGTCGCAGCGGTGAGGTCGAGCCCGAGCGAGCCCGTCTGCAGGCGTCGGTTGAGCACGAACACGCCGGCCGCGGCGATCCAGCTCGCGACGGGCCAGAGGCGTGGCAGCCGGCCGGCCGCCACGGGCCGTGGCTCGAGCTCGACGCTGGCGATCGCGATCAGCATCCCGAGCGCGAACCAGAAGAAGTCCCCGCCAGCGTCGATAGGTCGCGACCTCGGTGAACGCGCTGAAGTGGGCCCGGAACACGAGCGAGGCGGCTGCCAGGACGAGATCAGCACCAGGTCCGGCCGGAACGAGGCGCGTCGGCGCCCCAGCCGGGCGCACACGAGCACGAACACCGGCAGCGCCACGTAGAACGTGACCTCGATGCACAGCGTCCAGGCGACGCCGATCCCGCGGCCGATGTCGCCGGCGTTGTAGATCTGGCCGAAGCCGTAGAAGATCCACCAGTTGGAGGTGGTGACGCCGCTGACGAACCCGGCCGCGATGAAGATCGTCAACGCGACCCAGTAGGCGGGCACGATCCGCAGGACGCGGCGCTTGGCGTACGAGCCGATCCGCATCGGGCGGCCCGCGGATCGTGCGACCAAGAACGGCCGGTACAACAGGAATCCGGAGATCACGAAGAAGATCGCGACGCCCTCGTAGGAGACGTGAACCGCCCACAGGAACAGCGCCGGGTGGGCGGAGACGGCATACACGCCGGTCACCGTGTGGCCGGCGAACACGCTGAGCGCGGCGATCGCGCGCATCGAGTCGATCAGCGGGAACCGGGGATTGCCGGGCGGCGGGACGAGGTTCGGAGCCTCGGCCACCTCCGCCGCGGTGACCGTGTCGCTCACACGCGCCGCCGGTCGCACACGGCGAACAGGTCGATCGCGCGCTCGAGCCGCTCCTCGGACAGCGTGAAGTCCTCGGGCCCGATCTCGAGCGCGCCTGGGCGCGGCGTGACCCGATCGCCGCTCAGCCTTCGGTCGTAGAGACGCTGCTTGACGCGCCGCGGCACCAGCCGCCGCAATCTCAGCGGGTCGCGCGCCAGCAGGCGATCCAGCTCACGGCGCTCGTCGTCGTGGATCGCCATGTACCGCGGCGAGGCCTCGAGCGCCATGACCTCCACGGCGTCGAAGAACCGGGCGCACAGCGCCCGCAGCTCCGCGGGGTCGTACTCCACGTAGTGGTACGGGTCGATGATCTCGTCGGGGCGGCCGAACGTCAGCCGGTTGGGGGTCACGAAGATCGCGCGGCCGCCGGGCTGGAGCACGCGCGCGACCTCGGCCAGCATCCGGTCCGCGTCAGGGACGTGCTCGATCGACTGGATCGCCACGACCGACGCGAAGCTGTCCGCCGCGAACGGGAGCGAGCGCATGTCGGCGACGTGGGTCTCGCGCGCCTGGCCCGCGAGGGCTGCCGGCTCGATGTCGACCCCGACGGTCTCGCGCGGCGCCAGCTCCTCGTAGGAGTGACCGGTACCGCAGCCCAGGTCGAGCACGCGGCCGGGGCCCAGCAGCGTCGCGGACAGCCTGTACTCGGCGCGGTGGCGTTGGAAGCTCGGGTTGAACCCGCCCTCGGGCGTCGTGACCCGCTCGCCGGTGATGATGCCCACGGCGAGAGCATATGGGCGATCATCCCGGGGATGACCGTGGCCCCGCGCATCGCACTCGCCCTGGTTGCGGTCCTGATCGCCGCCTGGTTCGGCCTCGGCTGGTACCAGGCGAAGAACACCGGCAAGGCGGGAGCGCTGGTCGCCGGCGCCCACCGACTGACCGCGCGCCAGGCCGAGGACGCGCGTTCGACGCTCGACTCCGCCGCGACACTGAACCCGGATCGCGCGGTCGATGTGCTCCGCGGCGAGCTCGCCGTCGACCAGGGCAACTACCCTGGCGCGATCCGGATCCTCCGATCGGTAACCGCAAGCGAGCCGCTCAACCTGACCGCCTGGATCGAGCTCGGGATTGCCGCGGCGAAATCGGGCAATAGCCGGCTACTGGCCGTCGCCGGGCGCCGCGCCACGTTCCTGCTTCCCGCGGTGAAGTAGCCGTCCGCGCGCGAGCGTGGTCCGTTTACCCCAACTATTGAGGAAAAGGGACCACGCTCAGATCCCCAGCGCCCCGATGATCCGGTCAAGCAGCGGATCGGGGAACGCCTCTTCCCACCCGCGCGCCCAATTCACCTCGGCGCCGGCAGCCCGCGCGGCGGCGTCACCCGCGCGTGCGGCGGCGGCCGCCAGCCCCGCGGCGACGCCCTCGATCGTCGGCGCCACCGCGGAGATGTTGCTCGAGATCGCGCGCATCGCCGCGGCGTCCTTGTTCTCGAAGCCTGTTCGTCACCGTCGACCATCCCCGCCGCCGCCATCTCGATCGGCACGAGGCTCGGGTGCGGCGTGTACATCAGCGCCAGCCCGACGTCGTGCCCGCGCAGCAACTCCGCGTATGCGGCCTGATCCGAGCGCGGCAGCAGCTCGCTCGCGCCGCTGCCCGAGCGCGATCCGCGGCGCCCGCCCGGCGACCCGATCCCGTGACTCCCAGCCGCCGGCGAACGCTCCCTCGCTCGAGCGCGCGCGCCGAGCGCGAGCACGCCGAGCTCGAACATGTTGCGGGCCGCGTGCGGCTCGGGGCGGGCGTAGAACAGCAGCCTGCGCGCGGCGAGCGCGTGGCCAGCTCGCCCGGCCGGCGCCGCACCGTCGGTGATCGCGTTCTGGAACGACGCCGACGCGGCGTCGCCGGCGCGCTTGCCCGCGGCGTACACGCCGATCCGGTGCGCGCGGAAGTAGCCCCGCAGCAGCTCGCTCGAGAACAGCGCGAAATGAGGAAAGCGCGTAGGACTCGCGCGCGAGCGCCGCGAACGTCCCCATCGGGAACGTGAACGGCTCGTACTCCTGGATCAGGTAGACGAAGCCGCTCGCGCCCGAGCTGCGTCAGCGCGGCGTGCGGCGATGTGCGCCGTCCACCAGGTGGTCGCGATGAAGCCGTCGCGCGCGGCTGCCCTCGATCCCGCGCGACTCCCGCCCGAACGCGACCTCAACCCGGTCGAACAGCCCTCCAGCCCGCGTACGCCTCCATCCGGCGCTTCCAGTCGGCGGCGGCAGCGGCGGCACCGGGTCGACCGTCACGATCCGGACCCGCGCGCCGCGCTCGGCCAGCCGCTGTGCCAGGTTGAACTTGGCGATGTAGCCGCCGAAGAAGTGCTCGAGGTCGATCGTCGGGATCAGCAGGTTGACCCGCGCCGGGGCGTCGTCCGGCACGCGCCAGCTCAGCGGCGCGATCTTGCCGGCGATCGTCGCCACGTCCTCGCCGAGCTCGGCCGCCGCCGCGGCTGCGGGACCAGCGATCGGCGGCGGCATCGCGTCGAGCCGGAGCCGCCGCTGCGGGCGCTCGCGCGCGCTCAGCCCCAGCAGCCGTCGCCACGCGAGCGCGTGGAACAGCACCCATTCGGCACCGAGCGTCTCCGGCGGTCCCGATCAGCTCGCGGACGCCGCGCGCCCCGAGCGCGCCGAGCAGGCCGAGCGAGCGATCGCCGTCCAGGAACCGCTCCAGCGCGCGGCGCTTGCGCGGGTCGATCGCCGCGCCGCAGCGCACTCAGAGCACCGTCGCGAACTGCCGCAGCCGCCAGATGTCGACGAAGTAGTGCAGCCGCCACATGTGCACCCGCTCGCGCGGGCGGCGCTGGTGGGCGAGCCGCTCGCGCAGCGAAGTCATCCGGTTGGCGCGTTGCGTGCCCGAGCGACGCCGCGCCGTGCTGGACGTAGTCGTACAGCGGCGCGGGCACGTACGCGATCCCGCCGAGCGCGAGCGCGACCAGCCCGATCCAGTGGTCGTGGAAGTGGGCGAACTGGGCGGGCGGAAACGGCAGCGCGTCGTCCAGCAGCTCGCGGCGGAGCAGCGACGCCGCGCCGGTGACCGAGTTGGCGACCAGCAGCGAGAGCAGATCGCTGTGGTTGTTGCTGCCGACGGCTCCACTACGTCTCGGAGATCAGCTCGCCGTCGCGGCTCGACGACGCGCGCGTCGCTGTAGACGAGCTGCGCCTCGCCGAGTGCCGTCGAGCAGCGCCGCGAGCTTGCCGGGGCGCCAGTCGTCGTCCTGGTCGGCGAGCGCGACGTACCCGGCATCCGCGGGGACCAGCGCCAGCGCGCGCTCGAAATTCCGGTAGAAGCCGAGCCGGCGCGGCGAGCGCGAGAGCACGAACCGCTCGTCGCCGCCGACCGCCGGCTGAAGCGCTGGTAGCGCTCGGGACGCGAGCAGTCGTCGCTGATCACGCACACCCAGTTCTCGTGGGTCTGGGCGCGGATCGAGTCGAGCTGGCGCGCCAGCAGGTCGGTCGGGCGGGTTGTACGTCGCCATCGCGATCGCGACGCGCGGCACACCGCCGTCGTCGGGCCAGCGCGCCGCCACCGGCTCGACCGGCTCGGCCAGGGCGATCCGGGCCAGCTCGACCCGTCCACGACGCGCCCATCCTCGAGCGTGGCCCGCAGCCTCAGCGCGTAGGCGCCCTCGGCCGGCGGGCGGTCGATCCGCGACCAGCCCCCAGAAGCCGCTGCGGTACGCGCGCGGCGTCGTGCAGGTGCTTCGTAAGGATCCAGCCGTGGCATCGCCTGGCCGTCGACCGGCTGCGGCCGGCCGTCGAGGACGAACGCCAGCGAGCCGATCCGGCCGTGCGGGCGAGCACGCCCAGCCGCAGTACGAACATGGCCGTGCCGGTACCGACCTCGACCGCGTCCGGGAGCTCCGCTTCCAGCTGCACATGCAGGCTCGCGCCTCGTCACCTCGGCTACCGTAGCTGGGCCGTGGGGAGCACTGCAGACGAGCACGCCGCCACCGACGCGTGAGCGAGCGGCCTTCTGGCGGCACCTGCGCGCGCGGCACCCACCCTTCTGGGACGGCGGTGCGCGAGGACGCCCGGGTAACCGCGCTGCACCGCGGCGAGCGCCACGAGTTCGGCTCGCGGTCTCGACGCGGCTCGCCCAGATCGCTGCGGCTGGCCTGGGTCAGCGACGCGTTCCTCGCGCAGGTGCTGTACCGCGCCAAGGCACGGCTGCAGGCGCTCGGCGTGCCGGTGCTGCCGCGGCTCCTGCACCGGCTGGCGATGCTCGAGCGCGCAGGTCTCGATCGGCGACCCGGTCGTGGTCAGCCCGGGGTGTACATCGTCCACGGCAGCGTCGTGACCGACGGGCTCGTCGAGATCGGCAGCGGGCGTGGTGATCTCGCCGTTCGTGACCATCGGGCTGCGCGCGGGCGACGTCACCGGGCCGACCGTGCGGCCGCACGTCAGCATCGGCACCGGCGCGAAGCTGATCGGCCCGATCACGGTCGGCGCCGCGCGCCAGGATCGGCGCCAACGCGGTGGTCGTCGATCGACGTTCCGGCCGGCGCGACGGTCGTCGGCGTCCCGCGCGCGGCCAGCGTCGACGCGTGTCAGCTTCGACCGAGCATGTGGTGGCGCTGCTCGCGTGGCCGGCGCGGAGCGCCAGGACGAGGACCTCGAGGAGACGAGGCCGGCGGATCGAGGAGTTCGACGGGCGCCGACGCCGAGCTGCTGGGCCGAGATCGAGCGCCTGACCGAGCTCAACCGCACCGACCCCAGCGGCGACGCGAGCGGGCGCTGCTGCACCTGCGCAACCTGCTCGGGATCAGGCTGGTCGAGCGACGGCGCGAGCGACGCTGGCCTTCCCGAGCCCGACGACGCGGCGCTGCCGAACGGCTCGGCCCGCTGCCCGAGATCGAGCCGGGCGCGCTGACCCCGGAGCTGCTGCGGGCGGGGATCCTGCGCGGCGGTTGCGTGCTGGTGCGCGGGCTGATCCCGCGCGCCGGGCGGAGCGGCTCGCGGCCGAGATCGACCGCTGCGTTCGCCGAGCGCGAGCGCCACGACGCCGACCAGTCGTTCAACGACCGCCGGTACGTCCCGTTCGAGTCACGACCCGCGACGCGGTGTCCGACTGCCCGCGCGCATTGGATCAAGGCGGGCGGCGGGCTGCTGGCGGTCGACTCGCCGATGCTCAGCTTCGAGCTGCGTGAGCTGCTGCGCGGCGGCGGGCCTGCCCGAGCTCGTCGAGCGGCTACCTGGGCGAGCCGCCGCTCGTCGCGTCGCACAAGACGACGCTGCGCAAGGCCGACCCGTCGGTCGGCGGGCGCCTGGCACCAGGACGGCAAGTTCATGGGCGAGGTCAAGGCGCTCGAACCTGTGGCTCGCGCTATCGCGCTGCGGCGACGGACGCGCCCGGGCTGGACTTCGTCCCGCGCCGCCTCGAGCGACCACGTCGAGACGCAGACCGACGAGGCGATGATGCCCAACCAGGTCTCGCAGCGGGTCGCCGAGGAGGCCGCGGGCGAGACGCCGATCCTGCGCCCGATCTTCGAGCCCGGCGACGCGCTGCTGTTCGACGAGCTGTTCCTGCACAAGACCGCGTCCGACCCGGCGATGCGCCAGCCCCCGCTACGCGATCGAGAGCTGGTTCTTCGGCCCGTCGGGCTTCCCTGACGACTACGTGCCGCTGGCGCTGTAGCTGCTGATGTGGAACGGCAAGCGTGTCTCCGTCGTCCTGATGACCTACGCCGAGCGCGACTCGATCCGCGCGGTGATCGAGGAGCTTCTTCGACACGGGGCTCGTCGAGGAGGTGCTGGTCGTCGACAACAACGCCCAGCCGGGGACCGCCGAGGAGGTCCGCCGGACGCGCGCGCGCCTCGTGCAGGAGCCCAAGCAGGGCTACGGCCACGCCACCCGGCGGGGGCTGCTCGAGGCATCCGGCGAGCTGATCGTGCTGGCCGAGCCCGACGGCACGTTCCTCGCCAAGGACATCTTCAAGCTGCTCGTCTACAGCGACGAGTGCGACGTCGTGTTCGGGACCCGCACCACACGCGAGCTGATCTGGGCGGGCGCCAACATGGCCCCATTCCTGCGCTGGGGAAACTGGGCGGTGGCAAAGCTGATCGAGGCGCTCTACAACACCAGCCACCTCAGCGACGTGGGCTGCACGTACAAGCTGCTGCGCGCCGACACCGCCCAGCGGATCGCCGAGACGATGACCGTCGGCGGCAGCCACGCCGGAGTGGAGATCATGCTGCTGACGATCCTGTCCGGAGGGCGGTTCGTCGAGGTGCCGGTCAACTACCTGCCCCGCGTGGGTACCTCGTCGGTCACCGGCGACCCGCTCAAGGCGCTCGGCGTGGGTCTCCAGATGATCGGCCTGGTCCTGGCGCTGCGTCGCACCGCGCCGCGGCGAGGGCATGCGGCCGCCGGCGTTCGTCGCGCCGCAGTCGGACGAGCGTGAGGCGAATGAGCGTCTCGCACTTTGACCACATCGCGGCCGTCTACGACGAGTCGCTTCCGCCCCACGTCGTCGAGCACTATCTGCGCAAGCGCGCCGCGTTCGTGCTCGGGCTGCGCGCCGGCGGGACGGTGCTCGACGTCGGCTGCGGCACCGGCGCGCTGGCGCGGCGGCTGACCGCACTCGGATACCAGGTGACGGGGGTCGACCCATCCGAGGGGATGCTGGGTGTGCTCCGTTCGCGCAGCCCGCAGATCCGCGCGCTGATCGGGTCGGGCACCGAGCTCCCGTTTGGGCACGACAGCTTCGATCTCGTCCTGAGCGTCGCGGCCTTCCACCACATCGCCGCGCCGGAAGCGGTGCGCGCGACGCTGGCCGAAATGACGCGCGTCGCCAGACCCGGCGGCCGGATCCTGATCTGGGACCACAACCCGCGCAACCCGTACTGGGGTCCGCTGATGGCCCGCGTCCCGCAGGACACCGGCGAGGAACGGCTGATCGGTGCCGACGAGCTCGTCGAAGGGCTGATCGCCGGCGGCGCGCAGGTGCTGAGCATCGATCAGCTCGGGCTCGTGCCCGACTTCACGCCGCGACTCGCAGTGCCGCTGGCCAGCGTGGTCGAGCGGCTGGTCGAACGGACCCCAGTGCTCGCGCAATACGCGGCGCACAACGTGGTTGTCGCGACCAAGCGGGCGCCTGGCATGCTGTCGCGTTGATGGCCGTCGACAACGAGACCACGCTCCGTTCGATCGTCCCGGATCCGCCGCAGCGGGCCTGGGACAAGGAGCAGCCGGTGATCGACGAGGATTGCGCGCGGTTCATCGCGGCCTCGCCGTTGGCGGTGCTCGCGACCGCGGACGCGGATGGGCGCTGCGACGCCTCGCCGCGCGGCGGCCCGCCGGGCTTCACGAGCGTGCTCGATCCGGGACGGCTGGCGATCCCCGACTACAGCGGCAACCGCCGCCAGGACTCTCATCGCAATTTGCTCTCAAACCCGTACGCCGGGTTGGTGTTCTTCGTCCCCGGCGTGAAGGAGACGCTGCGGGTCAACGGTCGCACGGAGCTGTCCACCGACCCGAACCTGCTGGGGGCGCTAACGACCGGCGGCCGGCCGCCCAAGCTCGCGCTGGTGATCGAGGTCGAGACCGCCTTCATCCACTGCGGCAAGGCGCTGCACCGCTCGGAGCTGTGGGATCCGTCGAGCTGGCCTGGGGATGTCTCGCTCGTCCGCGCCCGGGCGCGCGCGGCCGGCGAGACCGAGACCGAGGTACGGGCCCGCTGGGACGCCGGCTTCACCGATCCCGAGCAGCTCTGGTAGCGGCGGTTATTCGCACCTCTGGCCCGGTGGACGGCTGCGGAGCGAGTAACGCTCGGATTTCGACCCTTATTCGCACCGCTGGCCCGGTCGACGGGATGCGGAGCGAGTAACGGTCGGATTTCGACCCTTATTCGCACCGCACGGGGGTTTGGTGGGCGTGAGGAGCAGATTGTGGTCGCCTCCGGGCCGGGAGGGTGGGGTTTGTGTCGCGGGCGGATAGGGGCCGATTTCCGACTTTTTCCGGCACGGTCAGGCCACCGAAAGCACCCGCGCGGAATAAGGGTCGCTCCCGCCGGCCCGCCCACGCACACCGAAACCACCCCCTTCACTGCCTTCCCCGCCCGCGAAAGCATCCCCCTACCGCATCTCCAGCTCCGCCACGATCAGCCCATCCGGCGCCCGCACAACGGGCTTGATCACAAATCGCTGATCGAGATACCGCAGGATCCACTCGGCCTCCACCCCGCCCCCGTCGACCGGCGCCTTCAACGGGTCAACCAACGGGTTCCGCAGGTCCCGAATCACCTTCAGCGCTTCGTCGTCGATCAGAATCCGCTGCCCCGCCTTCACCCCAGCGAGCGCCGCGCGCACCCGCGGCAGCCACACCGACGGGACGAGCCCGTCCGCCTTCGGGTCGCCGATCGGCAGCAGGTTCGAGCGGTGGCTGCGGATCAGGATCTCGGTCCCCAGATCGGGCACCGTCGGCAGCAGGATGATCACCCGCCGGCTCGGCATGTATTGATCGATCAATCGGATACCGACGGGGGTGCGCGGGTCGATCGGCGGCGGATGCCACAGGCGGTGGAGCGCCGCCCGCAACCCGCCGCCCGGGTAGAACTGGGCGATCGCGGTGCGGTTGAAATGGGTCCGGACCTGCGGCCAGGCGCCGGCGAGCAGCAGCACCGAGACCGCGAGCGCCGCGACCAGCGCGCTCATGCGGAAGCGCATCGCCACGCGCGACCCCGGCGCCAGGATCAGCGCCAGCCACAGCGTCGCCGCGATCAGCAGCGGCAGCGCGACGTACAGGAACAGGTACGTGGACGAGCGGTTGTCGGTGTAGGACAGGATCGCGATCGCGTAGAACGTGCTGCCCGCCAGCGCCACGGTGCGCGCGGGGTTGGCGCGCGCGAGCGCCGGGCGCCGCCAGATCAGCAGCACCAGCGCGGCCGCGGAGATCAGCGCGCCGGCGTACACCGCCAGTCCCGGCGACCAATCGGCGAACCCGTAGGTGATCGAGCCCGCGCGGCCGCCGAGCAGGAACTCGCGACCGTAGGCGAGGTACTGGCCCCAGTCCGGCAGCTGACCGGAGCCGATCAGCGTCGCGACCGCGAACACGAGATGGCCGGCGAGGATCGCACCGAGCCCGCCCAGCAGCCAGCGCACGAGCCACCGGCGGCGCTCGCCGCGCGGGCGCAACGACGCTTCGACGCAGACGATCGCGACGTACGTGACCGTCGTGTAGGCGAACGCCTCGAACGCCCACACCGCCGCCGCCGCGAGCCCGATCAGCGCCAGCGCGCGCCACCAGGCGGCCCCCCGGGGCAACCGGATCGCCGCGACCGACCCGAGCAGGACGACCATCGGCAACCCGAACCGGAGTTATGTCCTCTACTGGTACCAGTACCGTATTGCTCGAAGTGAGTGTCGACGAAACGTTTGCCGCAGCGCATAACCTGCGCGGCTACAGAGGAAAATGCGAGAATCTACACGGCCACAACTATAAGGTTCGCGTCATTGTGGCAGGCAGAGAACTGGATTCTACCGGGCTGCTCTATGACTTTGCTCATCTCAAGCAGGTGATTCAAAGCGTGATTCGGTCGCTCGACCATCAGTATCTCAACGAGCTTCCGCCATTTGACGCGCTGAACCCTTCGGCAGAAAATATCGCGAGGTATATCTATGAGGCGACGTCGAAGGGACTCCAGACGGCGCCGAACGGCGCAGGGATTGCGAGCATCACCGTCTGGGAGACCGATTGCTGCGCGGCAACCTATAGGCCGTAGGGAGCAAGAGGAGCAGACGGCGAATCGTTACGCTGTGCGGCGTGCGTTTTTGGCGGAACGACTTACTCGATCGACGAGCTTCCTGTAAGGGTACGTGCGCGAAGGCCGACCAAGGAGGTCCTTCGACACGGCGAACCTAGGAGCGATTGACGGGAAAGATGAAATCAAATTTGTAATTGCGAGGCGCCGCGATTATGATTTCGGGCGCGATTTTGTGGTTGAGAACGGTCTAGCAGAGCGCGTTCATCAGGTGCTGCTACGCCTGGAGACACCGGCCATCGGGATGCGCTAAAGCTCAGGCAAGGTTAAGTTCAAACCGAACTTGCCTGCACCTTATTCGAGGGCCATCGAAAAACTCAAGCTCGGGAACTATGATCACGTCGCGATTGAATTTAACGGTAATCCATTTGGGCTTCAAACTAATGAAGTCATTTTCGAAAAGGCTTCTGGTGATGGCACACCTGCGGTCCTTTTCGCTAACTTACACGGAACACGGCTGTCTATTCTCCTTATACCCGGTAAGATGGGAGCCGAGCTCGCAAAAAAGGGCGAGAGCGCAATGAACGATTTCGCGCGTGACTGGATTTCAAGTGTTTTTCGCTCAGACATAAGGAAATTTGGCACCGACATAAAGAAAGCTGTCTTGCGTACACATACCTCGTCCTGGAACCAACAGCCCTGGGCGCTCGGTGCATTTTCATCGGCATATCCGGGAGCGCTAGAGGCTCGGAAATTGTTGTCCGAGCCCTTAAATGACCGCGTCTGGTTTGCGGGGGAAGCCGTCCATCAAACATTTTGGGGTACTGTTGGCGGAGCGTGGCAGGATGGTGAGCGTGCGGCCGATGCGGTTATTGCGCGGCTCAACAAGAAGTAAGCGTGAATATCCAGGAAAGCTTGCAGGCTTTGTTATTTCAGTTCTATGCGGAAAGAGCGCGGACCATGGCTGCGATGCTTGCCACGCCCACCATGAAATGAACGCACAATCCCGGGAAATTGTCGCAGTGTGCTACGGGTGGCGGTCGATAGATCGGGTAATTTATCTCTCAATTTCCAGCACGCCAGCCTTGCGCAACACTGCTTCGATACGCTGGACCAACTCCGCAAGGTTTTGTTCAGCTGCGGCGGCAGTCTCCGCAGCAGCAGGCTGCGCCGACGGCACGCGCGGCAGCATCGCTTCGCGCGCCGTCGATGCCGCGCGCACAATGTTTGCCTCAACGACCACGTCGGTCCACCCGCCAATCATCAGCAGGTGCTCGACATTGTCGCACCGCACCATGATAAGCTGCCGGCTTTCATCGGCGCTGGCGTGATCGACAACCGCTAGCCGCGGCTCGTGCGCGCGCGCGTGTATACTTGCGCCTCCCCACCACTCAGTGCCGAACCGGAGCACCGCCCACGCCGTCGCTCCGATCAGCCCGAGCGAGATGAGGAATGCTATGAAGAAGCGTATGGCGAGCGGCATTTCCGCGCCGAACAACGCTTCGAACATTCGTCATTCTCCCCGTTTCGCGGCGATTGATGATCGCAGCGGCATGTTTCAGCGCCTCAGCAACTCCGGCAGCTTAGCAAAGTTGACCGCCATCCGCCGCGCCTCATCCCTAGGTAGTGTCCAGAATCTTTCGCACATTTGATCAGGCGACGGCTTCGGTTTGCATGACCTGCGGCTGATAGAGAGGTCGCATGTTCATGTAGCATTTGGCGGACCATGCCGTGCCGGCGATGTAGCGCAGCCGTGCGGCCGCCAGGTTGAGGCATGACTGGCCGTCGGGGAACGCTCCAACAACACGGGTTCTTCGGCGAATCTCTTTCATGATCCGTTCGAGCGGATTATTGGTGCGGATCTTCTGCCAGTGGATGTCCGGGAAGGCGTAGTAGGTCAGCGTCTCGTAGACGCTCTGCTCGACGAGATCGGCGGCCGTGTTCATCCTGGCGGCGCGCAGGTCGTCGACAATGGCTCGCGCCTTCCGGTCGGCGGCTTCCCGGTTCTCCTGGGCATGGATAGCCTTGAGCATATGGCTCACCTCGCGGACCTTGGTCGCTGGCACGTGGCTGAAGACGTTCCGGTAGAAATGAACCATGCAGCGCTGCCATCGCGCCTCGGGCAGGTACTCCGCGGCGCTTTCCGTCAGGCCGCGGCAGGCATCAGAAATGATCAGCTGCACCCCCTTGAGGCCGCGATCGACCAGGTGCCGCAGAAACGCGGACCAGCCGGATTTGTCCTCCTTGGCGCCCTCGCAGATGCCCAAAATCTCCCGAAATCCTTCGGAATTTACGGCGCTGGCCACCAGCAGAGACACATTGCGGACCTCGCCGGCCCAAGTGCGCTTCATCACGATGCCGTCGAGATAGAGATACGGATGCTCGCCTTCGATGCGCCGGTTCCGCCAAGCCTCGATCTTGGCGTAGATCTTCTTGTTGAGGTTCGACACCGTGCTCGGGCTCACCCGCGTGCCCCACAGCGCTTCCGTAATATCCTCTACTCGCCGCACTGAAATGCCGGCCAGATACATCTCGATCAGCGCTTCCTCGACCGAGCTCTCCCGACGGCGGTAGCGCTCAATAATCGCCGTCTCAAAGGTCTGGCGCCGCAACTTCGGTATCTTGAGATTGACGTCGCCGGCACTGGTCTGCAGTGTCCGCTCGTAGCTGCCAGCCCGGGTATCCTGTCGAGCCTTGCTGCGCTCGTAACGTCCAGCTCCGCAAAGCTGGTCCGCCTCAGCATCCAGCATAGCGTTCAGCGTCTCTTCAACAGTCCCACGAACCATCTCGCCAAGATGGTCGCGAATCCGCGCTTCATCGATTTGAATCACTTGGCCCATCGGCTTCTCGTCGTTCATCGGTTGCTCCTTCATTCTAGTTCTCCATCGGGCCTTGCCGGACCTGCAGCGCATGAAACTTTTGCTACTCTGCGGCCGCGTCGTCGGCACCGAGGTCGGTATTCTTTTTGGTGCGATTAAGCCCGGCTTCTAGTTGGACCCGGGGTTCCTTGAGCACATCAGACTGTGGCCACGGGCCGTCATTGGCCCCGGAGCACGCTTCTTAGAGTTCTTATTTACGGGAACCCCACGCCGACGACGCAACCCAGGAGGAGGAGATGGAACTGTTGCATCGACGATGTTGCGGTCTCGACGTTCACAAGGAGACGGTGGTTGCCTGCCTGCGCCTTGTATCCGATGGCAAGGTCACGACTGAAGTTCGTACCTTCAAGACGACCACGGCGGACCTTCTGCACTTGTCGGAGTGGTTGGCGGCAAACGGTTGCACGCATGTGGCCATGGAGGCGACCGGCGTCTACTGGAAGCCAGTTTGGCATATCTTGGATGATGGTGAGTTCGCGTTGGTGTTAGCGAACGCCGCGCATGTGAAGAACGTGCCGGGCCGCAAGACCGACGTCAACGATGCGATGTGGCTGGCCGAACTGCTGGCGCACGGTCTGATCCGGGCGAGCTTCGTGCCGGATACGCAGACCCAGGAAATGCGCAATCTGCTGCGCACGCGTAAGCAATTGGTTCGTGAGCAGTCGAGCCACGTGCTGCGGGTGCAAAAGACACTCGAAGACGCCAACATCAAATTGGACTCGGTGCTTACCGATTTGATGGGCAAGAGCGGCCGCGCCATGCTCGAGGCACTGATTGCCGGCGAAACCAACCCCGCTAAACTGGCTAGCCTTGCCGATCGGCGGGTGAAGGCGTCACCTGAAGAGTTCCGCGAGGCCCTTCGTGGTCGCGTGACGAAGCACCATCGGTTTCTGCTGCGCCTTCATCTCAATCAGATCGACGCTCTCAATGCAGCTATGGCCTCGCTCGACGCGCAAGTGGAGGCGAACCTTGGGCCCTTTCGCACCGCAGTCGAGCTCCTAATATCGATCCCGGGCATCAAGAACCTCGGCGCCAACGTCATCATCTCCGAGATCGGAATCGACATGAGCCGGTTCCCTTCGCACGCACATCTCATCTCGTGGGCTGGCATATGTCCGCGCAACGACGAGAGTGCCGGCAAGCGTCGATCCAATCGCCTGCGCAAGGGGGCTCCCTGGCTCAAGACCACCCTGGTTCAGTGCGCCTGGGCGGCGGTAAAAAAGAAAGACAGCTACCTGCAGGCCCAATTCTACCGCATCAAAGCCCGACGCGGCCCCAAGAAGGCGATCATGGCCGTCGCCGCCTCGATCCTTACCGCCATCTACCACATGCTCAAGGACGGGACGATGTACAAGGACCTCGGCCGCAATCACTTCGATCGCCGTTCCACCGACCAGCAAAAAAAGCGCCTGGTCAAACGTTTGGCCGACCTTGGCTACGCTGTGGAGATCAAGCCCCTCGCTGCCTGAGCCATGTCTGTGGCGCCGCCAGCAAAGGGAGTTTGTGGCATGGCCTGAGTAAGTGAGTTTCCTCTTAGGAAGAAGCCGTCAATCCCGAAAGTGCGAAAGATTCTGTACGTTATCCATCCCTATACTGTCATTCCGGAGTTGATCGGCGGCGATGCGGTGGATATCGCGCCGTTGATTTTGAAGGCGATAGGGCAAAAGCGAAATAAGGGCGGAGAGGCTTACGCCTCGGGCAAGACGCTGGTCGTGTTCCAGACCGCAACGGGTCAGAATTGGTTCCCCAATAAGGTTGCCAAACAACTGCCCGATCCGCTTTATTTTGTTGCCGTGTGGGTGGTAGGGCTGCAGGGCGTGGAAAATGGCGCGTACATCTACCAGGTAACGCGACTGGATTTGGGCCGAGGAAATGCCCCGACATGGCGTGTGCGCATCGGGAAAGGTTTCGATGGATGGGAAGTAGAGCCAATTCAGTAAGTGCTTCCCTCATCATCGCGCAGGCAAGAGGGCTACTTCAGCGAGCGTAGATACAGCGAGGCCCGCTTCGGGTCTTGGCTGTGCGAAAACGAAATCCGATTTGGTCGTCATGCCGAGCGGAAGACAGATTTTTATGTTTTTTTGCTCTCCGCATGACCACAGGGCCCAAAATTCCGGGTACGGTTATACCGCGTGGAGTTTTTACACAGCCAGGGTCATTCGCAACCGAGCCGTCTCGCTCGAAACGCAACCTATGACCGCAGTTGCCTTAAAGCGGACAACGGCTCCACGCTTCACCCGAGACCGCGCCAGTACGAAGGCCCAGGACGCGCGTTCCGGCCGGGTGGAGCCTTTGTGTGGGTAGTCCCGGCGCGGCAAAAACGCACCCAGCGCCATCGCTAAGTCAGCGCGGGGTTGGGAACAACCCCGTCGACGTAGCACTTGATCGCGACGATAGCTCTCGCAGCATTGTGGCTCTTGCCGTCGAACGGTAGACAGGTTTCCCAGTCGTGCCCGGCCTGAAGGCACTGCGTCACGGCCTCGGTTTCTCTCACAGTGAGATCATCGTAGTATTTGCGGATGCAGGCGCTGATCACCGTGTGTCCATGGCCGCTCTTTAGCGCCTTCTCCGCCCTTTTGCACGCCAACACGCTGTCCGCCACCAAACCCGGAGGCATGTCCTTCGGATAGATCGACGTGTCGTCGCAGTTTTGGGCCAGAGCTGTTGATATCGAGATCATCAGCAGCCCAACGCTTAAGACATATTTTGCTCATGCCTTCTCCGAAAAGCTCCCACTAAGACGCCCGGCCCAGCAGCTCGGGCAGCTTCGCCACGTTGGCCGCGATGCGCCGCGCCTCGTCGCGGGTGAGCCGGTTGGCCGCCGAGCGCCGACCGGGATCGTCCTCGGAAGAGACGTAGGCGAGCGCTTGCCCGTTCTTGTCGCGCACGATGAAGCAGGCGTCGGTTTCCTCGGCGGCGGCGGGAAGGGGCATTTAGGCAGTGCCTCAGACGGTGGTTTTCCACAGTTTATGCACAGGTCAACGCCGTTCTAATGCCTTCATGAGATTTCTGAATTAGACTGTTTCACATGTTTGTTGCCGACGCTGGCGCTGACCGTCTCAGCAAAGCTAGGTGCCAAGTTGAGGAGGCACAACGGATCGTTTGGGAACAAAAGGGCCGAATAATTCGGCTAAGGGCTGCGGGTCTCGACACGGGGGACGCCGAGAGAACTCTGCGACTTTTTGAAGCCAACCTCCAGACCTTCCGAGAATACAAACACGCGCTAGAGTGTGACCGCCTCATCGCGGCTGAGTAAGAAATAGCCGAACTTCTGGAAGCAAGAAATCGACATCTACCGGCCCAAGTCGCGCCAGCTATCTCATCTGGCGTCCACGGTGGCGGAAAGCGGCGGTCAGCCGCCGCGCCGCAAGGAGATCGGCCGCGGACTCTGCGCCGTTACTCAATTCCGCGTCGCAGCAGTTCCGGCAACTTGGCGAAGTTCGCCGCCATGCGGCGGGGGCGAGGTTTCGAGCTGCGGATAAGCGTCGCTCATGCCGGTGGCTGTGATGACGGACATTATAAGGTCCAGCGGATGAAAATTGAGCAATGGTAACAACTTTAATCTTGATAGTGGGGGGAGTGTTACTTGCGGCCTTAGCCGTAATATATTTCTCTTTGGTTCGAAGGAGGCGGCCCAGAACATAAGAGGCCGATGAAGAGAATCCGCATGAGCGTTGGGCCGATCGGCAGTGGGATAATAGGTCAGCGCTGTATGCTGAGCGACGAAGGGGGTGCGATGTTGGGCAGGCGACGTCACCAGAAGCTGGACCGCACCGGCACTATCGTCGGCCTAAAAGGCGATAACTACCTCGTGCACTGGGACGACAATGCGAAGGAGACTGTGAAACCCTATGCACGCCGGTACATCAAGATAATCCCGGCAGCTTCGCGAAGCTCGCCGCCACGCGCCGCGCCTCGTCCCCGGTGAGCTGCTTCGCCGCCGTGCGCCGGGGCTCATCCTCGAAGTAGACGCCTGCCCGGTGCTGTCGCGAACGATGAAGCACGCGTCGTTGTGCTCCTCGATCGTCCAAGGAGGCGGGAAGCGGCGGGCGGAGGGCATGGAAACTATCGAGGCGACTGCGTAGTAGGCTTCCACTCGCTTGCTAGCTTCTGCGCCTCGGCGATCTGCGTGGGGGTCATGCGCAGTGCGAGCGTGTCCAGATTTATCAGATATCCATATACTTTCACGCAGCGATCGCGCCCTGGTCTCTCCGGGCAGTTGAAAGCCCGCGCTCCTTTGAGAATTGAAACCTGCCACGGTTTCAATTCAGTCGGCCGTGTCCCATCGATATTGTAGGCTTGCCGCCGAGCAGCGAGAAGGTCAATATTCTGCGCGGTAATATCCACCCCTGGCTCTTCAGTTTGTGCCGCCAAGATGAACCACATATACGCGTGGACATAATCTTGTGGCACGCCCGTGCCGTCGCGGTACTCGGCGCCGAGGGAAGCTTGGGCGTCTCCGTCACCTTGGTTAGCGGCGCGACGAAACCACTTCACGGCCTCGGCGTCGTCTTTCGGCACGCCCCAGCCTGCATTGTACATCATGCCGAACAACCGCTGCGCCCTCGCATTACCCTGGTCGGCCAGCGGCCGCATGATGCGTATTGCGGTGGCGAAGTCATTGCGATTAACTGCAGCCTCAGCATCCTCATCGAGATTGTTCTGCGCGAGCGCCAATCCCTG
This sequence comes from uncultured Alphaproteobacteria bacterium, assembly GCA_963850855.1. Classification (GTDB taxonomy): domain Bacteria; phylum Pseudomonadota; class Alphaproteobacteria; order Rhizobiales; family Xanthobacteraceae; genus BOG-931. The sequence goes on along the minus strand of CAWKNH010000015.1, from coordinate 240,748 downwards.
ATCAGCAGCCTTCCGGTACCATGCGATGGCTTGCTGCTCGTCTTTCGGGACGCCTTGCCCGTTCTGGTACATCACACCGAGATTGTTCTGCGCGAGCGCATAGTTTTGTTCAGCAGCCTTCCGGTACCATGCGATGGCTTGCCGCTCGTCTTTCGGGACGCCTTGCCCGTACTGGTACATAAAACCGAGATTGTTCTGCGCGGGCGTATAGTTTTGTTCAGCAGCCTTCCGGTACCATGCGATGGCTTGCTGCTCGTCTTTCGGGACGCCTTGCCCGTTCTGGTACATCACACCGAGATTGCTCTGCGCGGGCGCATAGTTTTGTTCAGTAGCCTTCCGGTACCATGCGATGGCTTGCCGCTCGTCTTTCGGGACGCCTTGCCCATACTGGTACATAAAACCGAGATTGTTCTGCGCGGGCGCATAGTTTTGTTCGGCAGCCTTCCGGTACCATGCGATGGCTTGCTGCTCGTCTTTCGGGACGCCTTGCCCGTTCTGGTACATCACACCGAGATTGTTCTGCGCGGGCGCATAGTTTTGTTCAGCAGCCTTCCGGTACCATGCGATGGCTTGCTGCTCGTCTTTCGGGACGCCTTGCCCGTTCTGGTACATCACACCGAGATTGTTCTGCGCGGGCGCATAGTTTTGTTCAGCAGCCTTCCGGTACCATGCGATGGCTTGCTGCTCGTCTTTCGGGACGCCTTGGCCGTACTGGTACATCACACCGAGATTGTCTTGCGCGAGCGCATAGTTTTGTTCGGCAGCCTTCCGGTACCATGCGATGGCTTGCTGCTCGTCTTTCGGAACGCCTTGCCCGTACTGGTACATAAAACCGAGATTATTCTGCGCGAGCGCCATCCCTGATCAGCAGCCTTCCGGTACCATGCGATGGCTTGCTGATCGTCCTTTGGAACACCTTGCCCGTTCTCATAACTAGCGCCGAGATTGTTCTGCGCGAGCGCATAGTTTTGTTCAGCAGCTTTACGGTATTGTCCCACTGCCGCAGTGAAATAATTAGCTTTTTGATACGCGCGGCCGAGTTGAAGGGATAGGCGGGCGCTGTTCCGATATTGCCGCACCGCAGCCTCGCATGCCGGGACAGCTAGATCAGGATTTATTTTGCCAAAGGGAACGCCTGTTTCTTTTCGCTGAGGATCATTGTCAGACGCGGCATACTTGTCGCAATCGGTAACAGGAGCCTCCGTTATCCCGCCCGTAGACGGCACCAACATCAGTTCACCTGACGGCGGAGTGTTCGTAGCCACCGCGCCGTAGACGAGCGCCGCGCACGTGAGCGCGATAATGGCCCAAACCCAGATGGGTAACTTCTTAGCTAAGGCCTTATCACTCAAAAGATACGATACCTCATTGATTCCGTCAGAGTTGCCTCTGCAAGCTGCTCTTTCCATCAGTTTTGTTTTTCACCGTGTTGTTGATTATTTTTTTTCTTCTTTAGGCACATTGTTCGATGAATTTTCTCGATTGTTTTCATTGCCTTCATTGCGGCTTGCATTTTTTCCGCGAGGTCAACGACCTGATTTTCTACTTGCGACACTCTGTTTATGTCCCCGTCGATGGAATCATTCATGGACTTGAGGATGTCAGGCGGTTGGGCCATATCGGTCAATACAACATCCCGAAACGCTTGCTTCACATTTGCCGAACATTTGGCGTCGGTTTCGTATTGTGATTTGAGTGCCGCAAATCTTTTTGCGAAATCTTCGGCACCGGTGATGTCGGACGCAAGAGCGTCCCGCTTGAGCTTACACACACCATCGACGCTATTGATTTCCGGATATTTCGCGTCGACGATTTTCGTGTAAGAGTCCATGAGAGACTTGGCTTCGGAAATGAGGGCGTCGAAGATACAAACCAAATGGTCGCGCCCCTTGTAACATCGGTCTAGCGCTATATCGCCCTTCAATCCGGGAAGCGCGAAGGGCCCTGGTGCATCGGATAGTTTGTCGCATGAAACCAGCGCTTGACCCAGAGGCGATGCTGGATCAACTACTGGCGTAGCTGGGATTACCGGTTTTGCTTCTGGCGGTAATCCTTGCGCTGTATTATGGGCGCGTGCTTGCGCTCTCTGTTGGCTCCAGCCTTTATCGGATGCGGCGGCCAACAGGACAACTGACAGAACCGTCAGGGCCAATGACCGCGCGACTTTCAGTGACTTGAAGCGCAGACTTCCAGTGAATGGCTTACACATTTTTCCTGATCTCTCGATAACAGGCTCACGCGCCCTCAGCGCAAGATGGGTATGTTCAAGCTGATGCGGATGTTTGTCGAACGACCAGAAGGCGGCTCGTTCGACTGGTCACCATCCCGTTTATCCTCATTATAGCCTTTTTGGCAATGCCCTGATGTCCCGGCGGCATTGATTTGCACCACGTCAGTCGCACCGAAATAAACCGTGGTGCCAATAACAGTCATGGTCGTGCGGTCGGTCGTTCACAAATCAACAGCATTATGCGCTTCGGCGCAGCCACCCCATGGCACTTCGACGGCGCAGATGGGCGCCGTCCACAGCATCATTCGCGGGTGTGAACCAGGATTCCCCAGATGGCTCCCGAACTGACGTGAATATTGGCGCTTTTCGGGCCTCCCGACAAGACAGTCGCGGGGTGCCGACAGCTACCTGCACCTCGGACAACCCGAACGGCGGTCGAGTGGCAAATCTGGCCATTTTCCGTGGCATTTGGACGCGCTCCTCCCGTCGGCTTCTCTTGAATGCACGACCCATGCTGCGCCGTTCACGCTGGCACTGGTGGCGGCTGCGGCCGCAGTTCCGCAATCAGCCGCAAAATCTCCCGTCCGGTCGGCGAGCAATTAGCGTAAACAAAAAGGCCGCGTGCGCTTATTCCCGGATCTCAACCCGATCGAGCAAGCCTTCAGCAAACTCAAGGCTCATCTCCGAAAAGCTGCTGAACCAACCATTCCAGCGGCGAGATGCTGCCCCCGATCGGCTTGGGAGCGACGCTTCCCGTCGCCTGACGGCGCTGCATCCATTTGATTGCCGAACTGGGGCTCACGTCAAACCAATCGGCCGCCTCGCGCCGTGACGCACCCGATTTAACCGCGTCGACAACCCGCTCGCGTAACTCCAAGGAGCATGGCTTCGGCATTAATCCGCCCTCCAGAATCCGAATTAATGCGCCAGATTCAACCATGCAGGCCCGTCAGGGAATCCCGATTTAACCCAGCCGAAATCCGCTCTAGACACCTTCAATTGACGCATTGCGAAAGGGTCTTTGCCTTTAGCCGGCTACAGTCGGCTGATGGGCGCGGACGAGGAAGGTACTCTCGCTGCGCTTAAGACTTGCCGTCGCGAACTCATCGATCCCAAGATCGCCGAGCACCGCGGCCGCATCGTCAAGACCACAGGCGACGGTATGCTGGTCGAATTCGCCAGCGTCGTCGATGCGGTTGGGTGCGCGGTGGTAATCCAACGTGGCATGATCAGCCACAACGCGAACCTCGCCGAGGACAAGCGCATCGTCTTTCGCATCGGTATCAATGTTGGCGACATCATTATCGACGGAGACGACATCTTCGGGGATGGCGTCAACATTGCCGCTCGCCTGGAAGCGGGTTCATCTTCAAGGATGAGGTGATTGCGGCTTGCTAGCGGCACGAACCGGGCCCCTGGGATGCCCGCGGCTCCCGGCAACGCGGTGCCTTAGGGTGATCGTTGTCAAGATTTACATCAGGGAGCCATCGCGTGTGGGTCGTGCGGACCCGATCCCAGGGGGAAGACATGGCCGACATCACCAATCATGCCGCAGAGCATCATGGCGACCACGACATCACGTTCCATTTTGAACCCGAGATATTGATTGAGAGCGCACGCGCCTTAACGAAGGCGGCGGCGTCCGGGGCGGTGTCGCGCGTATCCGTCATCGACGTGGAGCAAAAGGCGATCGCACGTCGCCGCGAGCGCATCAGAGATCTTTCGCCGCCGCCCGGCGACAATGTCCACAATCCGAGGAAGAGAGACCGTACCGCCAATCCCCGGACAGGGGTTGCGCTCTCCGGCGGCGGCATCAGGTCGGCGTCATTCGGGCTCGGTGTGCTGCAAGGACTCCACGTCGAAGCCGGCATCGAGGGCGTTGACTATCTTTCGACCGTTTCCGGCGGCGGCTTTGTCGGCAGCGCGCTGACCGCCACGATGCAGCACACGGACGGCAAATTCCCGTTCACCGACGCAGACTCATGGGCGGATACCGCATCCGTCCGCCACATCCGCGATTATTCGAACTATCTCATTCCGCATGGCGCGCTCGACGTCATCACCGCCGCGGGCATCATCGTGCGCGGGCTTGCCGCCAATGCGCTGATCGTTCTGCCGGTCATTTTCGCGCTGGTGTGGCTGACGCTCGTCGCGTATCCGGACGTGGGCTCGCTCGGTCGGCCGAGGATCTTGACCTGGGATCTGGCGAACTGGCTGGCGTCCAAGGGCGTGACCGTGTCGGAGCCGCTGTGGGGCCTGCGCGGGTTCTGGTTCACGATCATCATCCTGGCACTTGATCTGATTTTCCTCATTGTCTGGGTATCGGTGAAGTCGATTTCGTCGTCGCAGCTCTGGCAGAACAATGCCGCTGGCCATCGCAATGTCGCCGACAACGCCGAGCTCGACGGACCGCTGGCCAAAGCCTGGAAGATTCTTTTTTTCCTGACCGTCATCTGCGCATGGTGCGAAACGCAGCCGTTCATTCTCTACTACTACAACGTCGCATTGAGCGCGTTGAACACGCCGCCGAGCGTGACCGGCCGCTGCTTCCCGATCTCCCTGCAAAGCGTGGGCCCGTGCTTCAGCGCCCTCCTGCATGGATGGATCTTGCGTGTTACGCCTTGGCTGGCGCCGCTCGGCGCCGTCATCGCGTTTTTCTCAAAATACCTGGCCGAAATAGCCGCCGTCGCCAAGCGTTCGCGCGGTCCGACGGCGTGGATCAAAAAGATATTAGCCACGGGCGCCATTTGGCTAGCCGCCATCATCATGCCGTCGTTCTTATGGTTGCTGTATCTTGGTTTGACGTCCCTTGGGCTCGAAGACGCGCAGGGACATTCAAGCATCGGCGCCGCCGGATGGCTGGCCGACTGGATGTGCTGGCCGGGTCCGACAGTCGCCGCCCGCCTGTACTTCGAGGCGTTCGTCGTCACGCTCGTGCTCGCCCTGTTGGTCAATCCGAATGTAACCTCCCTTTACCGGCTCTACCGCGACCGGTTGAGCAAGGCGTTTCTGTTCAATCCCGATCCGACCGTGCCGCGCGACTCGCATGGCGATCTGCTCGAAGTCGTGCCGAAGCTGCACGAATTGAACACCAACCTCTGTCCCTATCCGATCATCAACGCCGCACTGAATATCGAGGGTTCGCAATTCGTCAACAAGCGCGGCCGCAACGCCGATTTCTTCATGTTCACGCCGGAATATACCGGCAGCGACGCCACCGGTTACGTTGGCACCGAGCGGATCGAAAAAGACGAAACGGCCCTCGATCTCGGCACGGCAATGGCGATCTCGGGCGCGGCGATCTCCTCGAACATGGGGAGAGAGACGATCAAGCCGCTGAGCCCGACGCTGGCGCTGCTCAACATCAGGCTCGGCTATTGGCTGCGCAACCCGCTCACTGTCCGCAAGGACCGCCCCTTGTGGCAACGCGTATTCGACGTGCGCGGTTTTCTGCTGTTCAAGGAGATGTTCAGCTGGATCACCGAGACCAGCCGCACGGTCTATCTGACCGACGGCGGCAACATCGAAAATCTCGGCGTCTACGCACTCATGAAGCGGCGTTGTCCGTTCATCATCGCGGTCGATGCGGAGGCGGACCCGACCCTGAGCTTTCCTTCATTCCTGCTGCTCGAGCGATACGCGCGCATCGATCTCGGCGTCACCGTCGATCTGCCTTGGCAGGCCATTCGCGAGCGGACGCTTTTGGTCGACAAGGCGCTTGAGCCGCCGAATGACAAGACCAGGCCGCTGCCGGCCGCGCCCGGACCGCATTGCGCGGCCGGCGAGATCGCCTACGGCCCAGGCGAGACCGGCATCCTGTTTTACGTGAAGTCCTCGTTGACCGGCGACGAGAGCGATTATGTGCTCGACTACAAGCGCCGCAATCCGGATTTTCCGCACGAGACGACCGGCGATCAATTCTTCGGCGAGGAGCAGCTCGAAGCCTATCGCGCGCTTGGATTTCACATCATGGCGAACGTCCTCAACGGAACGACGCCGTTCGCGGTGAAGCCGCACAAGGGCGAGACCGAGGAGCAAGCGCGCAAACGTATTCTCGACCGGATCCGCCACGCCATGGGCGTTGCGGCCATCGCTCCGACAGGGCATTAGTGGTCGGCATTCGCTGCAGAGGGGAGTTGCCGCATGTCCACGCCCCACGGGCCGCTCCGCGTCGGCGTCGGCGGCCCGGTCGGCTCGGGCAAGACCGCGCTGATGGATGCGCTGTGCAAGCGCCTGCGCGACCGCTACGAGATCGCCGCGATAACCAACGACATCTACACCAAGTGGGACGCCGAATATCTGGTGCGCTCCGGCGCGCTCGTGTCCGAGCGCATCGCCGGGGTCGAGACCGGCGGCTGCCCGCACACCGCGATCCGCGAGGACGCCTCCGCCAATCTCGCCGCGATCGCCGACATGCGGCAGAAATTCCCCGCGCTCGATCTCGTGCTCATCGAATCCGGCGGCGACAATCTCGCCGCGACGTTTTCGCCCGAGCTCGCCGATCTCACCATCTACGTGATCGACGTCGCCGCCGGCGACAAGATCCCCTCCAAGGGCGGTCCGGGCATCACCCGCTCGGATTTGCTGGTGATCAACAAGATCGATCTCGCGCCGCATGTCGGCGCCTCGCTGGAAACGATGGAACGCGAGTCGAAGCGCATGCGCGGCGCGCGCCCCTTCGTCTTTACCAATCTGCGCGCCGGCCAGGGCGTCGACGAGATCGCCGGCTTCATCGAGGAAAAGGGCGGGCTGGGAATCCCCTGAATCGGCATTGCGGGCGTGGCGGGAGAGTGGATTACGCCCTTCCCGTCTGCTTCCGCGCCGCCTCGAGGTGCCCGAAACTCTGCACCGGCGCGCACATGAGCAGGCGGTAGCCTTCTTTCACCACGCGGTCCACGTTGCCCTGCTCGACATGCGGATGGCCGACGACGACGTTGCGCTTCTTGCAGGTGTCGACTACGCGCTTCATCCATTCGAGCACCACCTTGTGCTCGTATTGGCGCGGATAGCCGAGTTCCTGCGACAGGTCGCCTTCGCCGATCAGGATGCAGCCGATGCCGGGCACGTTTTTGAGGATGTCGTCGAGATTCTCGACGCCGCGCGTATCCTCGATCTGCAGGATGCAGAAGATCTCGCCCTGCGGATTGAGCGGCCACACGTCGGCGCGCTGGTAGTATTCCTGCTGGGTGAGGCCCCAGTAGCGCGCCGCGGCGGTCGGCCCGTCGCCGCGGATGCCCAGGGGCTCGTAGTTGGCGGCGCCTTTGAGCCGCGGATAGCGGCAGGCGCCGACCGCGTTCGCCGCTTCCTCGACCGTGGAAATGTGCGGAAAGACCAGGCCGTAGCAGCCGAGGTCGAGCGCCTGCTTCGCCTGCCACTGCGCCATTTCCGCCCCGTTCACCGGCACGCGCGCCAGCGGCGTGACGGCGGGCGCGAGCGAGCCCGTCTTGGCGATCTGCGCGCGGCTGAGCATGTATTGCAGGCAATCGCGCAGCTGGCGGCCGTCCCAGGGCTGATGCTCCATCTCGAACACGCAGCCGTCGAATTTCGACGCGCTCATCGCCACGGCGCTGCCGATTTCGGCCGGCGTGAAGCACGTCATCGCGTGCTGACCGGCTTCGAGCGCGCGGATGACGCCGTTGAGCCGCGGAATTTCAGCCATTCCCAGTCTCCCTTGATCGCGGCGATATCCTAGACCATCCGCCCGCCGGGCGGCGACCCCCGCCGGCGGGATTGGCGTTCACCTGCGTCATGCTAATGTTGTCCGTACCCACGAACATGGTGTGATCGCGGTGTCGTGGCTGCGCCGCGGTCTGCGCAAGTCCGGATGGCGAGGTCATGAAAGTGTTCGTTGTGGTCGCGGGAACGATTGTCAGCGTGTTGGTGCTCGCCATCGTCGCGGCCTTCGTTCTGGTCGCCTCGCCGCCGCCGCCCATGCCGGAGCCGAAAGACGTATTCGGTTTCGCGTCATCAGCGAAAATTCCCGCCGCCACCGATCTGCCGCCGCTCCAGCGCTATCCGGCGCGGGACGGCGAGCAGCTGGCCTACCGCTTCTACGATTCGACCGCCGAGCGCATTCTCATCTTCATTCACGGCTCGTCCTATCACGGCGGCGGCTATCACGCGCTCGCCTCGTATCTGAGCAGCCAGGGCGCGGCGAAGGTGGTCCTGCCCAATCTGCGCGGACATTACATGTCGGGCCGGCGGCGCGGCGATGTCGACTATATCGGCCAATTGGAGGACGACCTCGTCGACCTGATCGCCTATCTGCGCGCCGAGCACCGCAGCGGCCCGATCACCTTGGGCGGCCATTCGAGCGGCGGCGGGCTCGCGATCCGCTTCGCCGGCGGCGGGCATCCCGAGGCCGGGGTGTCGAGCTATCTCCTCCTCGCCCCGTTCATTCCGCGCGCGCCTTCGGTGCGCGGCGGCGATGCGGGCGGCTGGGCCAATCTGAATTTCAAGCGCCTGTTCGGCCTGCTGGCGCTCAACGCCATCGGCATTCACGGCTTCAACGCGCTGCCGCTGATCGCGTTCAACAAGCCGGTGCAGTTCTGGGACGGAACCGAGACGCTGTCCTATTCATACCGGCTTAACGTTTCCTATCATCCCCGCTCCTATTACCAGGGCGACGTCCGCGCGCTTGGCGGGCAAACGCTGGTGCTGGTCGGAGAAAACGACGAGGCGATCGATCCCGACGGCTTGCACGCGGTGTTCGCCGCCGACGATCCGCAGGCGCAGGTCACCACGCTCGCCGGTATCAATCATTTCGGCATCTTCTCCCAGCCGGCCGCGCTCGAAGCGGCCGCGGCTTGGCTGCGCGCTCTGCCGGCCGCCAACCGATAGCACCGCGATTGCTCGGTTTGACAATCGCATCGCGCGCCGTAGCATCCCCCGTTCCGGAACATCGCGGCGGCGCGCATGATCATCGATTGCCACGGCCATTACACCACCGAACCCAACGACCTGAAACGCTTCCGCCAGGAGCAGACCAAGGCGGTCGAGAGCAAAACCACGCTGCCGCTGCGCAGTTCGCTGAAGATTTCCGATGACGAAATCAGGGAGAGCCTCGAAGGCGCGCAGCTCAAGCTGCAGCGCGAGCGCGGCACCGACCTCACCATCTTCTCGCCGCGCGCCTCGGGCATGGGCCATCACATCGGCGACGAGCGCGTGAGCCGCGAATGGTCGCAGATCTGCAACGACCTCATTCATCGGGTTTGCACGCTCTATCCGGCGAATTTCGTCGGCGTGTGCCAATTGCCGCAATCGCCGGGCGTGCCGCCGAAGAATTCGGCCGCCGAGCTCGAGCGCTGCGTCAATGAGCTTGGCTTCATCGGCTGCAATCTCAATCCCGATCCGTCGGGCGGCTATTTCAACGCGCCGCCGCTCACCGACAAATGGTGGTATCCGTTCTACGAGAAGATGGTCGAGCTTGACGTACCGGCGATGATCCACGTCAGCGGATGTTGCAATCCGGCGATGCACACCACCGGCTCGTACTATCTTAACGCCGACACCATGGCGTTCATGCAGCTCATCCTCTCCGATCTGTTCAAGGATTTTCCTACGCTCAAGCTGATCATCCCGCATGGCGGCGGCGCGGTGCCGTTCCATTGGGGGCGCTTCCGCGGGCTGGCGCTCAATAACGGGCGGCCGGAGCTGATCGAGATCATCAAGAACAACATTTTCTTCGACACCTGCGTCTACCACCAGCCGGGCATCAACCTGCTCACCGAGGTGGTCCCGGTCGACAACATCCTGTTCGCCTCGGAGATGGTCGGCGCGGTCAAGGGCATCGATCCGCACACCGGTTTCAACTTCGACGACACCAAGCGTTACGTCGAAGGGGCGCCGCGACTGAGCGACGCCGACCGGCGGAAGATTTTCGAAGGCAATGCCCGCAGGGTGTTCAGCCGCCTCACGGCTAAGACGGCGGCGAAGGCGGCGGTATAGGCGTCACCGCATTGGCAAAATCCCAGCGACCGTCGAACGAGCAAAGAGCCCAGCTGGTGCGGATCGGTCCGCGCGAGATCCAGACCCTCGGCTTGCGACAAGGCTTCTGGACCGACCTCTATCACCGGTCGATGACCGTTTACTGGCCGGTGTTCTTCGGCACCGCGGCGTTCGTCTTCATCTCGCTCAACGCCATTTTTGCCTTCCTCTATTGGCTCGGCAAGGAGCCCGTCGCCAATGTCGGCAACGACGGGATGCTGAGCTTCTTCTACTTCTCGATCGAGACGCTGGCGACGGTCGGCTATGGCGACATGCATCCGCAGACCGAATACGGCCACTTCATCGCCACGGTGGAAATCTTCACCGGCATGTCGTTCCTGGCGGTGATGACCGGGCTCATTTTCGCCCGCTTCTCGCGGCCGCGCGCCCGCTTCGTTTTTGCCGATTATCCCGTGGTATCCTCACGCGACGGCAAGCCGACGCTGATGATCCGCATGGCCAACGCCCGGCACAACACGATCTCGCGGGCGAACGCGCGGCTGTGGATCATTCGCGCCGAACGCACGAAGGAAGGCGACCAGCTGCGCCGCTTTTACGAGCTGAAGCTCGACCGCCAGGAACATCCGATGTTCGTATTGAGCTGGACGCTCTTTCACACCATCGACAAGGACAGCGCCCTGCATGGGACGACCGGCGGCGATCTTGTCGAGGCCGAGGCGTTGCTGGTGCTCAATGTCAGCGGCCTCGACGACGCGTCGGCGCAGCAGCTCTACGCCAGACGGGTCTACTCCTCGCACGATATCCGCTGGCAGCATCGCTACCGGGACATCGCCAGCGTTTCCGCGCAAGGGCGCTTCGTGCTCGACTACACCAAATTCCACGATACCGAGCCGGAGGAGGAGTGATCGCCCGGCGGGAACGGCGCGCGGTATCACCGCTGTGCCTTCTTGCCGGCGTCGGCTGGCAAACCATCTAAACCGACGAAGGCTTCTCAGGGGCAAACAACATGTCCATCCGGCCGGTCAAACGCATCGTCACCTCGAAACCCACGATCGAAGGAGCCGGCGTGCACTTGCGCCGCGCTTTCGGCTTCGGCGACACCACCGAGTTCGATCCTTTCCTCCTGCTGGACGATTTCCGCAACGACCGGCCGGACGAGTACCGCGCCGGATTTCCCTGGCATCCGCATCGCGGCATCGAGACCATCACCTATGTGCTCGCCGGTAATGTCGAGCACGGCGACAGCCTGGGCAATCGCGGCAATCTCGGATCGGGCGACGTGCAGTGGATGACGGCCGGCCGCGGCATCCTGCACCAGGAAATGCCGCAGGGCGACGCGCAGGGCCGCATGCATGGCTTCCAGCTCTGGGCCAATCTGCCGTCCGCGCTGAAGATGACCGCGCCGCGCTACCAGGACATCAAGGCCGCCGAGATTCCCGAGATCGTCGATGACGACGGCACCCGCGTGCGGGTGGTGTGCGGCGACTTCTGGGGCAAGCGCGGCCCGGTCGAGGGCGTCGCCGCCGACCCGCGCTATCTCGACGTCTGGGTGCCGCCGGGCAAACGCAAGACGCTTCCGGTCGAGCTCGAGCGCCACGCTTTCGCCTATGTGTTCGAGGGCTCCGGCAATTTCCGCGCCGCCTCGCAGCCCTTCGGCGTGCTCACCGAGAAGACCGACGGCGCCAACGAGATCTTGGTCCGCGAGCAGACCGGCAACCGCGCGCTCGTCGTCTTCGACAGCGGCGACGAAGTGACGGTGCAGGCCGGCGACGAAGGCATTCGCTTCCTCCTCGTGTCGGGCAAGCCGATCGAGGAGCCGGTCGCCTGGCACGGCCCGATCGTGATGAACACGCAGGCCGAATTGCAGCAGGCGTTCTCCGAGCTGCGCAGCGGTACGTTTATCAGGTGACGTCACGCCGCCGGCGCGCTGCGCCGGAGCATGCCGCGCTGCGGATCGTAGCCGGCGACCGCGAGCAGAAAGAACAGCATCGTCGCGCCAACGACGACTAGCGCCGAGACCGGCTCGAGCAGGCCGTAGAGCGCGAAGCGGATCAGCTCGACGGCGTAGGTAAAGGGATTGGCGAGCGACACATAGTAGAGCAGCTCCGACCCGCCCTCGCGCAGCCGCCACAGCGGATAGAGCGCCGAGGAAAAGAAGAACATCGGGAACATCACGAAATTCATCGCCCCGGCAAAGTTCTCCACCTGGCGGATATAGACCGACAGGAACAGCCACAATGCGCCGAGCATGAAGCTAGAGACGATCAGCGCCGGGAGGACGGCAAGCCAGTCGATCGGCTCGAAGGTGACGTCGAACAGGATGCAGACGGCGAGGAACACGTAGCAGGTGATCACCGACAATACGGCGCCGGCGGCGAGCTTGCACGCCAGCAGCACCCAGCGCGGCAGCGGCGCGGTGAGGAGAAGCCGCATCACTCCCATCTCGCGGTCATAGACCATCGACAGCGAGGACTGCATGCCGTGGAACAGGAGGATCATCGCGAGCAGGCCGGGCACGATATAGACCTGGTAGGTGACGTAGGTCTTGTACGGCGGGATGATGGAGACGCCGAACACGTTGTAGAAGCCGGCGGCGAACACCACGAGCCACAGCAGCGGGCGCACCAGCGCCGAGAGGAGCCGGCCGCGCTGCTGCACGAACTTCCCCACCTCCCGCACGGTGACGGCGCGCAAGGCGCGCAGGATATGGGTCAGGTGCATGGCTCGTCTTTCCTAGCCGTGGCCCACATGAGCGTCGCGAAATGCGGGGTGGGCGCTGCCGCAACTCCGACCGCGGATTTCGCTCCGCTCATCCGGGCTCCTTGTTGAGGCGGCACGGCGATCCGGCTCGTCGTCGCCCAGTGTATCAAGCTCGTTGGTGCGTCCTTGATTTGCATCGTCCAGGCTAAGCCTTAATAAGGATAGCGAACAAGGCAAGAGCCGGGGAACGCATGACCAGCCAAGAAGGCGCGCCGGCGCTGCTGCTCGACGGCGTCGTCAAGAGCTACGGCGCGGTTCGCGCGGTCGACGGCGTCAGCCTCAGGGCGTCGCCCGGCGAGTTCATCGCCTTGCTCGGCCCGAACGGCGCCGGCAAGACCACCCTCTTCCAGCTCCTTTCCGGGCTGTTCGTCCCCGATGCCGGCCGCATCGAGATCATGGGCCACGACATGCGCCGCGATCCGGTGCCGGCCTTGGGCCTGCTCGGCATCGTCTTTCAGCAGCCGACGCTCGATCTCGAATTGTCGGTGACCGGCAATCTGCTGTTCCATGCCGGCCTGCACGGCATCCCGCGCGCGGTCGCCAAGACGCGCATCGCGCGCGAGCTGGCGCGGCTCGGGCTCGCCGAGCGCGCGCACGACAAGGCCGCGCAATTGAGCGGCGGCAACCGCCGCCGGGTCGAGCTCGCGCGCGCGCTCCTGCACGAGCCGCGCGTCCTCCTCATGGATGAAGCGACCGTCGGCCTCGATCCGGGAAGCCGCAGCGACCTCCTCAGGCTCATGTTGAGCCTGCGCGCCGAGCGTTCCGTCGCCGTCCTCTGGGCGACGCATCTGTGCGACGAGGTGCCCGACGCCGACCGCGTGGTCGTCCTCCATCGTGGCAAGGTTCTCGCCGACACCACGCCGGCGCAGCTCGTGGCCAAGGCCGGCGCGGCGACGATCGAGCAGGCGTTTTTGGCCATGACCGGATCGCCCGCGGCCGTGTAGTCGATTTATTCCGGCGGCGTGCCGTTGGCGGCCAAGACTTCGCCGGCAAGATAGAGCGAGCCGGTGATGAGGACGCGCGGCGCCGGCACGAGGTCGAGCTTGCCGGCAACGCCGAGCGCGATCTCGACGTCGTCGCGCGGGAGCGCGGGAATGCCGACGTTCTGGGCGATCTCGGCCAATGTCGCGGGCGGCACCGCCCGGTCCTGCCGGATCGGCACGGTAATGACCCGCCGCGCGAGGCCGGAGAAGTTGCGCAAAAAACCTTCGCTGTCCTTGCTCGACAACATGCCGACGATCAGCACCAGCGGTCGCGATACGCGCTCCTCGAGATCGGCGAGCGACGCGGCGATGACGCGCCCGCCGTCGACATTGTGGCCGCCGTCGAGCCAAAGCTCGCTCTCCGGCGGCAGCAACGCCGCCAGACGCCCTTGCGACAGGCGCTGCATGCGCGCCGGCCAATCGACGTGGACCATGCCGGCCTCGAAGGCGGCCGGCCGGGAGTTTCAGGCCGCTCGCCCGCAACGCGGCGATCGCCGCGCCGGCGTTCTCGAATTGGTGGCGTCCGTAGAGCTTCGGCGCCGGCAAGTCGAGGAGCCCGTCCTCGTCCTGATAAACGAGCCGGCCGCGCTCCTCGGTCGCGGTCCAGTTTTCGCCGGCGACCGCGAGCGGCGCCTTGACCCGCGCCGCCACGCGCTCGATGACCGCAAGCGCCTCGCGCGTTTGGCTGGCGATCACCGCCGGCACGCCGCCTTTGAGGATGCCGGCCTTCTCGGCCGCGATCGCCACGACGGTGTCGCCGAGGAACTCGCGATGGTCGATCGACACCCGCGTGATCACGCTCGCCAGCGGCCGTTCGACGACGTTGGTCGCGTCGAGGCGGCCGCCAAGCCCGACCTCGAGCAGCAGCACGTCCGCCGGATTGCGCGCGAACAGCAGAAAGGCGGCGGCGGTCTCGATCTCGAACACGGTGATCGGCGCTTCGCCGTTCTTGGCTTCGCATTCACCCAGCGCGTCGGCGAGCTCACAGTCGGCGACCAGACTGCCGCCGCCCGCTTGGCCGATGCGGTAACGCTCGTTGAGCCGGACCAGATTGGGCGAGGTGTAGACGTGCACGCGCTTGCCGGCCGCTTCGAGGATCGCGCGCATGAAGGCGACGGTCGAGCCCTTGCCGTTGGTGCCGGCGACGTGGATGACGGGCGGCAGCCGGTGCTGCGGATGGCCGAGCGCCGCGAGCAGACGCTCGATGCGCGCCAGCGAGAGGTCGATCCGTTTGGGGTGCAGCGCCAGCAGCCGAGCGAGGATGGCGTCGAGCGGTGCCGCGCCGGGACGCGGCGGGCTCACGCCGGCGCCGGCAGGCTGAAAGGCTGCGGCGCGCCGGCCGGCGCCTTGGTCAACAGCCGGCAGAGACGCACGATGGTCGGGCGCAGATCGTGGCGATGCACCACCATGTCGACCATGCCGTGGTCGCGCAGATATTCGGCCTTCTGGAAGCCGTCCGGCAGCTTTTCGCGGATGGTCTGCTCGATGACACGCGGACCGGCAAAGCCGATCAGCGCGCCGGGCTCGGCGATATGCACGTCGCCGAGCATGGCGTAGGACGCGGTGACGCCGCCGGTCGTCGGATTGGTGAGAACGACGATGTAGGGCTTGCGGGTTTCGTTGAGCCTCTGCACCGCGATGGTGGTGCGCGGCATCTGCATCAGCGAGAGGATGCCCTCCTGCATGCGCGCCCCGCCCGAGGCGGCAAACAGAACGAACGGGCAGCCCTTTTCCACCGCGGTGTCGAGGCCCTTGACCACCGCCTCGCCCGCGGCCATGCCGAGCGAGCCGCCCATGAAATCGAAATCCTGCACGCCGATCACCGCGGCGAGGCCATCGAGCTTGCCGTAGCCGAGCTTCACCGCGTCGTTGAGGCCGGTCTTGCTGCGCGCATCCTTGAGGCGGTCGAGGTAACGGCGCTCGTCGCGAAACTTCAGCGGATCGACCGGAACCTCCGGCACGGCGATGTCGAACCAGGTCTCGTTGTCGAACATCGATTTGAGGCGCGCCGTAGCGCTCATGCGCATGTGATAATTGGAGCCGGGGATGACGAACTGGTTCGCTTCGACGTCCTTGTAGAAGACGAGCTGGCCGGTCTCCGGACACTTGATCCAGAGATTCTCCGGCACCTCGCGCCGGAGCATGCCGCGGATTTTCGGCCGCACGACGTTGGATATCCAGTTCATGCTCTACCTAACGCACCGACGAAAGCCGCTATTTTGCGGCGCTTTTCATTGCTCGGCGGCATTCTACATCATCGCCGTCCGGCGCCCTAGAGCGTCGCCCTCGGCACCGCTCTGCTCCGCCTGGAACCAAACCCGCAATCTGGTATTCTTCGCGCACTTGGTTCTTGCCTAGATGTGGGGCGCGGGCGCCCTACTCCAAGCCACAGGTTGAAGAAATTGCGCACGGCACATTGGCTGTTCCTCGGGGTGTTGGCGCTGGCGCTCGCGGGCTGCGGCCAGGGGCCGAAAGGCGATCCGGGAGCTGCGGGACCGCAAGGCCCCACGGGTGAACCGGGCCCCATCGGTCCGCCGGGCCCGACCGGTCAGACCGGCCCCGCGGGACCGAAGGGCGAACAAGGCCCGCCCAGCCCGACCATCCGGGTGGTGCGCGCCAACTGCCTCTCCGGCGGCGAATGCGCGGTGAGCTGCCGCGGCAACGAGATCCTCGCCACCGCCTATTGCGGGCCGACGCGCAATCACGCGACGTTCATCAGTGAACGGCAGGCCTCGTGCGGCGTCGAGGCCAATACCGCGGACGCTCCCTTGGTGGCGATTTGCGTGCAGGCGCCGCCCTGATCGCTCTATTGCTTTGTCTGGTGATTATGCCTTGTGATTGGGTTCGTCCAATCGGGAGGTTGTGATGACACGCCTATTTTGGCCATCGGACGAAGCGTGGGCTACGATTGATCCGCATCTGCCTCGTAGCAAGCCCGGTAAGCCTCGTGTCGATGATCGTCGTATCATCAGTGGCATCTCGCACATTCTCAAGACAGGATGCCGTTGGCGCGACGTGCCGCCGGAATATGGCCCTGTCGCTGTCGCAAACTTTGTAACTGGCGAACCCGCGCAACTATGAAAAAGCGACCGCACGCGACGATAAAGCCAAAACCGCAAATAGCAGCGCGCCGAAATCGTTCGCCTGCGCCCCGTTTGCAGAAGGCGGTCGCGGTTCTTACGCGTGAACGCGACCACTTGCTGGAGCAGCAGACCGCGATAGTGGACCTTCTCGGCATCATCAGCCGATCCAAATTCGAACTGCTACCTGTCCTGCAGACCGTCGTCGATACGGCGGTACGGCTTTGCCGCGCAACGAGTGGCGAGATTTTCCGACGGGAAAAAGGCGTCTACCGATTTGCGGTGGGCTGCAATCTCGATCCGGCCTATGTCCGACGGCAGAAGCCGATTGCGCCGGGGGCGGGAACTATGGTCGGCCGAACCGCCATGGCCCGGCAAGTGGCGAGGATCGACGATCTCTTGGCCGATCCGTCCTATTTGCTGAAGGAGGACGCGAAAATCGGCGGAGCGCGTTCGATGATCGGCGTGCCGCTGATGCGCGAAGGCGAGCCGATCGGGGTCATTATTCTGGCACGCCACCGCGTCGAGCCGTTCGTCGAAACTGACATCAATCTGATCAAGGCGTTCGCCGATAAGGCAGTCATCGCCATCACCGTGCTTGAACGCGAGAGCCAACTCGCCCGTCAAGCTCGATCCGCCGAGCAAGCCCTTGAACTTCTGGCCGGCGTATCCAGAGCCGCGAGCACCGCAATCGACCTTCGCGCCCTGGCGCTCGATTGTCTCGTTCAGTCCGCCAAGTCCGCGGGCTGCCAGTTCGGCCAGTTATGGTATCCGGAGCCGGGAGCGCCACACGATCAAGTGCGTTCCGAACAGCTATTTCGGGGGTCATCGATTCGCGAACTTCCATTCGTTCAGCGCCAAACAAGAGTTGCAAAGGGGAGACAAAAGCATTCCTGGATGGATTTGGCAAAATCGGGCGCCACTTTGGATCGAGGACTTGGCGACCCGAGACGATCTCCTCGGAGTTGAGACAGCACGAGCGGCGGGCCTTAGGTCATGCTTGTCCGGCCCGATCTTGATCGATGAAGACGTGTTCGCGATATTTGAAATGTACTCGACAAATTTGCTGCCGTTCGATCAGACCATAATGGCTGCCGTCGTCAAACTGGGAACATTGCTTGGCGACATCTTGGTGCGCAAGCGCTCGGAGTTGGCGCTTCGCGCCGCGCATTCGGAACTTGCGCGCGTCTCGCAGCTGTCGGCAATGGGAGCCGTGACAGCCTCGATCGGCCACGAGATAAGACAACCTCTGGCTGCGATGGTTATCGGCGCTCGTGCGGGGCTACGATGGATCTCAAAATCGCCACCCGATCTCGACGAGGTGAGCCAGGCTCTCAAAAGCATTATCAAGGAGGGGCAGCGCACCAGCGACATACTCGACGCCATCAGAGCGGTGTTCAAAAAAGACGATCAGGAAATTGCCCCTGTTGATATCAACCATGTTGTTGGCGATGTTTTTGATCTGGTGCAGAGCGAGGTGCAGCAGCAAGGCGTGTTGGTTAAAGCCGAACTCGCCGACCAGTTGCCGCATATCTTCGGCAATCGAATTCAACTGCAACAAGTCATCCGGAATTTAGCGATCAATGCAATAGAGGCGATGAGTATAACGACGGAACGCGAGCGCGTGCTGCGCGTGAAGTCCGCAATTCATCCGCCGAACGGGGTGCTGATAGTGGTCGAGGATACCGGCGCCGGCATCGATCCGCAAAACGTCGAACGGGTCTTCGATGCTATGTTCACGACGAAGTCGAACGGGATGGGAATGGGGCTATCCATTTGCCGATCGATTATCGAAGCCCATCACGGGCGCCTTTGGGTATCGGCCGGCGTTCCTCATGGAGCG
Source organism: uncultured Alphaproteobacteria bacterium (assembly GCA_963850855.1). Classification (GTDB taxonomy): domain Bacteria; phylum Pseudomonadota; class Alphaproteobacteria; order Rhizobiales; family Xanthobacteraceae; genus BOG-931. Next base: position 221,905 of record CAWKNH010000015.1, on the reverse strand, counting down.
GTCTTTCAGTTCGTTTTGCCGATCACCCGGGCATGAGACCCAACTGAGCGCGGGCTCGTGCTATCTTTGCGATTGGACGAAGAGTGGAGATCAGATCGAATTGGGCCGCTTCTAGTCCTCGAATAAATGCGGCCGGCGCAGGCGCAAAGTCTGCAGCGCCAAAAGCGTCTTTACGTCCGCGAGCGCACCCTCCTTCGCCATGCGCGCAAGCTCAGCGAGGCCGATTTCGACGGCAATGGTTTCCTCGTCCTCGCTGGCGAGGCCACCGCGGACTTCCGATCTGGCCTCGCCAGTATAGACCGCCAAATAGAAATGCATGCGCTCGGTCGAAATCCCGGGCATCGTCCAGGCGGTGAAGATGTGCTCGAGCGAATTGAGCTCGAGCTGCGCTTCCTCCCTTGCTTCCCGGCGGGCGCAGGCGAGCGGATCCTCGCCTTCGATCACGCCGGCGATTGCCTCGAGCGTTTCCTGCGCGCCGCTGGCGAACAGCACCGGCGCGCGCGCCTGCCGCACCAGGATCGCGGTCTTGCGTTGCGGATGGTAGGGAAAGACGCAGACCGCCTCGCCATGATCCTCGATCTCGCGCTCGATGGTGCGCCCGTCGGGCGAGCGGACGGTGGCGATGAGGAATTTGGCCCAGCCGGCATGTGCGGTATGCGTGCGCAGGATGGCGTGACCGGCGCTCTCGATATCTTTTTTCGTCATCCGTTGCTTGCCGTCCTGTTGACCTGAGTGGTGGGCAATCCACGGCTAGAGATCAGGAGAGCGGCCGTCTGGCAATGGCCCCTTCCGCCGTTAGTGGGTGACCAGCGCGACCCCGATCGCGACCAGCACCGCCGCGGCCGCTTTTTGCGCCAGCTCGCCAGCCGACAGTCTCTCCCGCCCAAAACGCGGGTAGAAAACGCTGAGCGCGATGCCGAACGCAAAGACGAACAGCGTCGTCGTGGCGCCGATCGCCTGCACGATGCTCAGAGGCGCGAACAGGAGGGCATAGCGGCTTCCCACCGTGCCGCCGAGATTGAACAATTCGTTCGATCCGCTGACCGTGATGAGCGCCGCCGTGTCCTTGCGCAGCACTGCGATGAACTGGCGGCGATAGGAGCCGATCGCCAACAGCACAGCCCCGAAGATCGCTTCGCCGACGAACAGCCAGAAGGTGGTCGCCCAGAAATCGACCCGCAGCGCGAAGATCTTGAAGATCAATCCGCTGAGCGCCATGGCCAACCCGCAGGACAGCATCAGGAGGACCAGCCGCGCCTTGAACACGCGGACGCTGCGGTCGAAGCGGGTCGAGACGATCAACGTGCCGGCGATGATCATGCCGCCGCCGGCCATCTGCATGGCCGACAGCCTCTCGCCGAGGACGAAGTAGGCGAGCACATAGCCGAACAGCGGCGCCGCCTGGAAGAGCGGCGCCACCACCGAGGCTTCCTCAGATTGGATGGCGCGCAGATAGAACAGCAGGCCGCACATGTAGAGCACACCCGACAGCACGATAAGCGCAATGCTGCCGGCGGGAAGAGCGACGGCCGAAGGCTCGAAGAAAGCGATGAACGGCAGGACCGCGATGCCCATAAAGGCGGTGAAGAGCAACAGCAGGGCCACGTCGCTGTGCTTGAAATACCGCTCGACCAAATATTTGTCCAAGTGGGTGGAGATGGCCCAAAGCACCGGGCCGGAAAACGCGAAGATGAGCCAGGACATTTTCTGCAGCTCTTTCTGGCGGCTCACCTGCGGCGACGCACGCGCGTGACACGCCGCACTCATAGCAAACGGTTCCCGGAGGCAAGAAAGCTCCCCGGCGCGGCCACCAGGAGGCCCTGGCCCCGGCGCAATTTCGCCTCTCTGGCCAATAGAGTAACCGCCCGCGGGGACGACACCCCCGGCTTAATCGTAGCGGTAAGCCGAGGGTAACAAAACCATGCGCATTGTCGTGCGGGCGGCGACTGCCGAATCGCAGCGATGCCCGAGGTCGGGACCCGTGATGAAGAATCGTCTTGCCGGATGCCTTGCTGCTGCCGCGCTCTTCGCGGCGCCATGCGCAAGCGCGGCCGACCTTTCGCTTGCTCCGCTCTACAAAGCGCCGCCCGCGGAAGTCGCGCAAGCCTACAACTGGACCGGCTTTTATTTCGGCGTGAACGGCGGCGGCGGCTGGGGCCATTCTTCCTGGAGCGCACAACCCACCGGCGTCGGCCTCTCCGGCGGACTCGTCGGCGGCACCGCCGGCTACAACTGGCAAGTCGGCAAAGTGGTTCTCGGCCTCGAGGGCGATGTCGACTGGTCGGGTTTGCAAGGCACCCGCACGTCGGCGCCATGCCCGCTCGGCTGCACCACGAGCGATACCTGGCTCTCCACCGTGCGCGGGCGTGTCGGATATGCCTTCGATCGCTTCATGCCCTACGTCACCGGCGGCCTCGCGGCCGGCGACATCCGCGCCGCCACGCCAGGTTTCACCGGCGGCACCGCGACTAACGCGGGCTGGACCGTCGGCGCCGGGTTGGAGGTCGCGCTACCCGGCAACTGGACGGCGAAGGCGGAGTATCTGCGCGTCGATCTCGGCGGTTTCAATTGCGGTACCGGCTGCGGCATCTCGCCGACCGACAATGTCTCGCTGCACGAGAACGTCTTCCGCGCTGGCGTCAACTATCGCTTCGGCTGGGGCAAGTAGCTTCCCATCCTTCTCCGCTGCAGCGTCAGGTTCTTCCCCAAAGGAGAGATAATATAACCATGCTCTAAATAGCTTGACATATCTCAGCAAACGAACCCAAATCCGTGACAAAGCGTTGAAATACCGCGACTTTAGCGTGTCCAAAACCCCCGCGCAGATCGCTGAGGCGCAGAAGCTGGCGCATGAGTGGAAGCCAAAGTATCATGAATGGAAACCATTTGGCGAAGTCGGCCGCCATGCGCCCCAACTCACCCCTCGTCAGCCGCCCGCTAACTCGCGGCGCGTCATCAGTCGGGACAAAAGACGCACCTAGGTCAAGTCACGAAAGACGGATATGCGATCGCAGGTCTAGGAATGAGCCATGACGTCGCGTATTTGATGCAGCGATGGACAAAAAGCTTTTTGATCAGCTATCTGAACCAGTCATGCCAGACGAAATCATGACTGCTTACGATGGTCGGATCGCGCAGTTCAGGAGATGTAGCATTGCCCAAGACGGGTGACGCCCGACCGCAAGCCCCAAACGTTGCGGCGATGGCGTTGCAAGCCAAGTTCAATCAGGGGCTGGCGCTTCATCAGCAGGGAAAGCTGGCGAAGGCGGAGCGCATTTATAGTGAAGTTCTAGAGTCAGGCAGCCGAACCACTTTGATGCGCTGCATCTGCTCGGAGTGATCGCCGTTCAAACAAAGCAAACGGAGCGGGCAGTTGAACTGATCACGAAGTCGATCAGGCTGAACGCAAAGTTTGCTGCTGCTCACAGCAATCTAGGCAGTGCATTTCGGGACTTGAACCGTCCCGAGGAAGCGCTGGCGAGTTGCGGCAACGCGATCGCGCTGAAACCGGACAACGCGGAGGCGTACATAACCGCGGCGATGCGCTGCGGGCTTGAAGCGTCCCGAGGATGCGCTGGCGAGTTACGACAAGGCGATCGCGCTGAAGCCAGACTCTGCGGACGCGTACAATAACCGCGGCAATGCACTACTGGAACTTGAAGCGTCCCGAGGATGCGCTCGCGAGCTACGACAAGGCGATCGCGCTGAAGCCAGGTTATGCGGAGGCGTACAACAACCGCGGCGATGACGCTGCGGAACTTGAAGCGTCCCGAGGATGCGCTGGCGAGTTACGACAGGGCGATCGCGCTGAAGCCAGACTATGCGGAGGCTTACTATAACCGTGGCAATGCACTAATGGATTTGAAGCGGCCCGAGGATGCGCTGGCGAGCTACGACAAGGCGATCGCGCTGGAACCAGACAGCGCGGAGGCGTACAATAACCGCGGCGAGGCATTGCGGGACTTGAAGCGTCTCCAGGAACATTTGGCGAGGCATCGGCTAGCTGACGTGTTTTTGGATACTCTTCACTACAATGCCCACACGACAGCAAGTGATGCACTATGGGCAGGGTTACCAGTGTTGACCTGTATCGGCGAGAGTTTTGCGGGCAGGGTAGCTGCAAGCCTTCTCAATGCGAGACATTTACCTGAACTGATTACAAACACGCCAGAGGCTTATGAGGCGCTTGCGGTTCGGCTTGCCACGTATCCAAACAAACTAAGAAAACTCAAGAAAAAGCTGGCTAACAATCGTCTCACGACGCCCTTGTTCGATACCGAGCGTCTCACGAAACATATCGAGGCAGCTTATACCGCCATGTACGAGCGATATCTCGCAGGTTTGGCTCCTGCCGATTTTTACGTGTCGAATTCATAAGGTGTTGAGCGAACACTACCTCGCAAGCCAAGCTATCGCCGCAAATTATGAAAGTGATCTATCAAACTGGAAACGAAGATTGGTCACGATGCGTCAGGTTAAGGCAGCCCGCGCCCTGCTTGGCCGGTCCCAGGTTGATTTGGCGCGTCGTTCCGGCATCTCAGAACCCTTTGTAGGTCGGCTTAAATCGCCGGAGGGAGATCTGGGCGGGCGGCAAGACGCTGCAAAAAAGGATCGCGTATTGGGCCACGCGAGCCGGAGTTGATGATGTCCAACAGTATAGGCGGGACAATTCCAAAGCCCACACAACAGCTCTACGATCCCTATTCGCGCGCTGCTCAGGGCCGGCAGGAATGACGAAGCGATCGTCAAATTGTGCGCAATCGTCGTCATTCGGCCGGACGATCTCGTTGCAAAGGAGTTCCTGTTCGATGCGTTTTTTCAGAAGCGCGACTGGTTGCCGGCGTTTGCTCTTGCCGAGGAACTGGCGCGCCTTCAGCCGGAAAATGCGCGCTTGCAGAGAGCGTTGATCGCGACACTGTCGAATATGAAACGCTACGACAAGGCGATAGTGCTGGCCTCCCAATACATTGAGCGGCACGGCGTAGACCTCACGATCCTAGGCGCACTCAAGGTCGCACATTTCCATATCGGCAAAGTCGACGAGGCGATCCGCTATGGGCAGCGCGCGATCGAGTTGCGCGATGCAGAGGCCTGCCGGAAACCGTCAGCCATCACCATGACCGAACCAAGCGGCCCGCCGTCAGGGCAGGACGTCATTTCATTTTCGCTGTGGGGTACGGCGCCAGTTCTACGGCTATGGCGCCATGATCAATCTGATGCTGAGCCGAACGGTTTATCCGGGCTGGACCTGCCGCTTCTACGTCGACGCCTCGGTGCCGCGCGCCTGCGTTGCCTTTCTCGCCAACAACGGCGCCGATGTGCGGAAGATTGAGGACGAATATCCCGGCGTCGGCCAGTTCCAGCGCTTTCTGGTGATGAACGATCCGACGGTCGGGCGCTTCCTCGTACGCGACTGCGACTCTCGGCTCTCAGCGACGGAAGCCGATCTCGTCCAGCAATGGATCGATAGCGGCTATCCCTTCCACGTGGTACGCGGCCACATGCTGCACGACGAGCTGATACTCAGCGGTCTGTGGGCCGGACGCACCGGTACAGCCCTTGATATCGTTGAACTGATGCGGCGCTATTTTACCTTAGGGCCCACGGCGAGATACGGGGAAGACCAGCGCATGCTCGGCCTCATGCTGTGGCCGCTGATCCGCAACCGCTGTCTGATCCACGACAAGTATTACCGGCTGGCCGGCGTCCACACGGTCGCGCTTCGTGATGATCCGCAAAGCCATATCGGCGCCGGTCACCAGAATCTCACCGCCGTTCTCGGCGAAGTGGACCGCCTCGGAATTCCACGCGTGCTATAGCGCATCGGCCAAACTGCGTGATGAAATCGCCTGTAGCGCAGAGTTGACCCCGCGTTTCGCTATCGCTTGATTGGACAATCCGGAAAAGTGGAAATCGGTTTTCCGAAAAATCATGCTCCGCCGAAATAGCTAGAAGGACGGCCAATTCACCCTGATGTCATCGCGCTCTAGGCTCTAGGATGCGTCAACCCAGGTGCACGAGGCTCTGCAGATGCGCCTGCAAGTAGCTTTGCGTCACGCCGGGCAACGTGATGCTGTCGTTGTGGCCGAGTTCGATGACCGCGTCGCCATGCGCGTCGGTGCCGATCAGCGCCGCCAATTGCTGGACGTTTTGGACGTTGGCGAAGTGGTCGAGCTCGATCGTATCGGCCTGCGGGTTGAAGTTGGCGACGGTGTCGGCGCCGATGCCCGGCTGGAACACGAAATTGTCGTTGCCGGGCCCGCCGACAGAGACGGATGGGGACGGGTTAGAAGAGCGGGTCGCCGGAGGATCTGTGATGAGCGTGCCGCCATTTCCGTCGGATGCAAAGCTCAATGTCCCATCGAAATTGTCAAAGGTGAGACTCGCGGAATGGCTTCCGTCGGTCACGGTGAGTAGACCCTTTGCGGCATCATAAGTTTCGGAGAAGCTGGAGGAATTATAGTTGATGCCCTCGAGATCGATCGCATCCGAGTGAGCCGTGTCGGGCGCGGTACCGACAAATCCGGAGATTTGGCCCGAGAAACCCGCGGCATCGCCAAGAACGAGCTCCCCGTATGTCGGCGTGCCGACGCCGTTTTCGAACGCCACGTTCATATTCGACTGCGCGCCGAATATCATTGTTCCGCCTTCGATGATCGCGCTCCCGCTACCGGTCACAGGATCAAGGATCTGCAGCGTGCCGCCGTTCAAAGCTTCCAATACGCCGTTGTTGGTGATGGTAGTACCTGTTTCGAGCGTGAAGGTGCCGCCGGCGACGTTGGCATCGATCGTGCCATGCGTTTCGTTGATCAATGTCAGAGTACCGTCGCCTGAGCCGATCTGGCCGGCGCCAGAGATGGTGTTGTCGACGTTGGTCAGGACGGCAGCGGAACCGGTGCCAATGATGACTGCGGCGCCCGACAGCGTGACCTGGCCGCCGCCCTGAAGGGTCACGCCATCGCCGACAATCTGCAGCTCGGTCTGATCGCCGGTGGAATTGAGCGCGATGGTGCCGGTGTTGTCGATGGTGCCGGAGAGCGGCAGCACTGCGCCGTCGCTCACCACCATGTTTCCGGCGTTCTCAACGACTGGCGTCTGATTGAACACAAAGTCTGCCGCGGTAAGCGATGCCGCACTGACGCCCTGCAACGTAATCGTCTCTCCGGCGCCAATCGTGATCACCGTGTCGCCGTGGCCATCGTCGGCAATATTGCCTTTGATATCGTTGAAGCTTGCAATGTTGGCGAAGCCGATCAGGTCGATCTTGTCGGTCGCAGCATTGAAATTGTAGATCGTGTCGTTGCCGATCGGCTGCGCGAAGACGTACTCGTTGTTCCCGCCGGCGCCGGTCAGCGTGTCGTTGCCCGACAACGCAAAGATTGGCGTGCCCGGCGCGTAGGCCTCCACGTTGTCCGCAACAGTTGCGGTTCCTGTGCTGCCGTCTGCGTTGGTCCAGGTCTCGGTCACGCCGAGCACCATCGCTCCGGTGTAGGCGGCGGCAGTCAGGACCGTCAGCGCGCTGAGGTCGTTCGTCTGTACCGTCCACGTGCCGTTGCCGAGGTTTGTCCCCTCGTTGAGTGTCCAGTCTGACGGGACACCGGTGATCAGTGACTGCGACCGGTTGCCTTCGCTGCCGACGGATTAGTCAGCGCCAGGTTGATGCGGTTCCGGCAACGCCAGCCGGACCCACGCCGTTGTTCACCGTGATCGTTTGCGGCTGCGAACTGGCTGCCTCGCCGGGAAACGTGTTGTTCGCCGTCACCGTCAGCGAGAAAGGTTCAGTATTGCTCCCGTCATTCAGCGTGAGCGTGCTGCCAAACTCCGCCTTGGTGAGCGTGAAGCTCGACGTGCTGAATACTTTGCCGTCCGCCAAATCAGTAATGGTAGCTCCGATCGGTAGTCCGGCGATCGTCAGCGTCAGTACGTCGTCGCTGTCAACAGGTGTAACGGTAATCGAGGGCAGTTTGGCCGTGCCCTCGCTCACTGTTATTGTCGTACCGCCAAGCTTCAGCGTCGGCGGCTCCGGCGTCTCGTTCTGCCGGTTGGCCGTGACCGCGATCGTGTGCTGAGTGGCGGCATTCCCGAAGCTGTCCTTCGCGTTCACCGTGATGGTGTCGGACCCGGTCGTGCCGTCCGTGTCGGTCAACGTGCCGAGGTCGCTGTACACTTGGCCCAGCGTGCCGACTGATGGTCAGGTATGCCCCGAGTTCGGTGCCCGTGATCGTGCCGCCGCCGCCGGTCAACGACGTGTTCGCTGACAGCAGGCCATGGCTGTCGGTCAGCGTCACCGTGAAGATCTCGGTAGAGGTGGCGCCGCTTTCCGACAGGCTGACGCCGGTGATCGTCGTCGACTGGTCGATCCCGATCGTCTGCCGGCTCGGTCGTCGCCGTCGCAGCAATCACCGGCGCTGCGGCCACCGTGACATCGGTCACCACCGCCGGGCCGCTGCTGTTGCCGAAACTGTCGGTCGCGGTCACCGAGATGTTGTCGACCCCGGCCGTGCTGTTCTTGTCAGTGAGCGTCAGGAGGTCGCCGCTCACCTGGGTCAGCGTACCGCTGATAATCAGGTCGTTCGTCCCGTTGGTCCCCGCCTCAGCTCCGGTCGCCGACAGCAGGCCGGTCGTGTCGGTCAGCGTCACCGTGAAGATCTCGGTAGAGGTGGCGCCGCTTTCCGACAGGCTGATGCCGGTGATCGTCGTCGACTGGCCGATCCCGATCGTCTGCCCGGGCTCGGTCGTCGCCGTCGCCGCAATCACCGGCGCTGCGGCCACCGTGACATCGGACACCACCGCCGGGCCGCTGCTGTTGCCGAAACTGTCGGTCGCGGTCACCGAGATGTTGTCGACCCCGGCCGTGCTGTTCTTGTCAGTGAGCGTCAGGAGGTCGCCGCTCACCTGGGTCAGCGTACCGCTGATAATCAGGTCGTTCGTCCCGTTGGTCCCCGCCTCAGCTCCGGTCGCCGACAGCAGGCCGGTCGTGTCGGTCAGCGTCACCGTGAAGATCTCGGTAGAGGTGGCGCCGCTTTCCGACAGGCTGATGCCGGTGATCGTCGTCGACTGGCCGATCCCGATCGTCTGCCCGGGCTCGGTCGTCGCCGTCGCCGCAATCACCGGCGTTCCGGCCACCGTCACATCGAATGGTCTGCGGCTGCGCGCTATTGCCGAGACTGTCGGTCGCGGTCACCGTGATATTGTCGGTCCCGGGCGTAGTGTCGGTGTCCGTTAGCGTGGTGAGGTCGGCGTTCACCTGGCTCAGTGTGCCCACGATGGTCAGGCTGGTCCCAGTGCCGCCGTCGTGCCGTTGATCGTGCCGCCGCCGCCCGTCAGCCGACGTGTTCGCCGACAGCATGCCGTGGGTGTCACTCACCGTCACCGTGAAGATCTCGCCGCTGGTGCCACCGGTCTCCGACACGCTGACGCCGGAGATCGCCGTCCCCGTGTTGATTACGAGCGTTTGTGTTGGCGTTGTTACCGCAATCACCGGCGGCGACGGTGCTTCCGGTGGCGGCGTTGTGAACGAGGTCGTCGTGGCATTAATATTTGTGCCGCCGGCGGGCGTGACGCCGATGAAATTGATGGGATTTCCGCCTCCGTTTTCTGGGAGGAATTGCGGGCCGAACAGCTGGTTCGGGCTGTCGCCGCTGCCGGGGCTGTGGATCCCGCCTGGACCATTGAACTGGCTGTAGCTGTCGACCAGATCCTGAAGGATCGGACGATCACTGAACAACCGCGAATTGGTGATCGGCTCGGTGGTGACGATCGGCGGCAGGCCAGAGCCTTGCGCCTCGACAGAAGTCACATATCCCGAATCCGCAATGTATTGCAGGATCTCGCCGAAAGTCGGCGAATCCGGCCGGTTGTCCCTGACCTCGTAGGCGCCGACGTGATGGCCGTGGCGGCGGATGTCGATTTCGTCGAGCACCAGGAACGAATACAGCAGGTCGCCGGCATTGGCCCTGAACTCGTGCCGCACGATGCCGGCGGTGCCGCGGATCCCCATCGTCGCCACCGGCGTGACGACGCTCATGTGATTGTCTTGGGCGACCTGGCCGGCGACGAAGCCGAACGTGCCTTCGACGAGGGTGAACACCGCGCCATTGTTCGCGCCGTTCGGCTCGAACGAATATTCGTTGAGCGCCATGCGCGAATTGGCGACGAGGTCGAGCACGGTGCCGTCGGGGAAGGTGATGCCGGCCGACGAATCGCCGCCGGTCACGATGACGTCGCTCTTGAACACCGCGTCGCCGACATGGAGCGCGACGGAAACGCCGTTGCGCACCACGGTAACGTCGCCGACGACCTTCTCGACCTTGCCGATCGAATCGGGCGGAGTGGTCGGTTGCGCCTGCGCGTATTGGCCGGGCGCGGGCGAGCCCGCGAGCAGATCGACGACATCGGCAGAAAGGCTGGCGCCGTTCGGCGCTACCAGCGCGGCATGCTTCTCGCTCGCAAAATATCCGGGAACGATGTGATGGCGGCCGTCATGGCCGGTGAGCACGAGGTCGGGCCCGGCGCGATGATAGTCGCCGCGAAACAGCAGGTCGGCGTCAGGAACGCTGACGTATTCCGAGTGAGATGAATTGGTGTGGATGACGAACGCGCCACCCCCATAACCGCCTTCGGTCGTCGACACTCGAGCCATTCAACGCTCCCGCCACGCCCCTCATCGAGCGCGAACGAATTGACCCACCCCGTTGCCGGCTTGCGCGCCTTACCCTTTTTGCGGGGTCCCCGATTGGCGAGCAGCGCCCAACATGCGCTATCCCGGCCGCGCTCGCAAGATCATCGTAAATGAAAGGTGAACGCGTTTCCCGGACGATTTTGCCGCTACTATTGCGTGCTTGTTATTCACACTGCAATTCGTAATTGCGGGTTGGCAAAACGAACCCAATTACCCCCGGCTTCCTTTCGTCCGGGCCGCCCTTGCCGGGCTCGGGCTCTCGCGATCTGCTTTGGCCTCGATGGGAATTGTCGAGGTATTGGACACCTGCCCGCTGCCCACGGCCTAGTCGCGCGGCCATTGTTTGGCGACCAGAGCGACGAACGGATGTCGCGCCCGCGTGATCCCGCTAAACCGCTTGCCATCCGACTTGGTGTCGTTCCCTGCTATCCTCCGCGCAATCGGAACGCCACAACGATGTTTTCTCCCACAAGCGCGCTACTCACCGACCTCTACCAGCTCAACATGATCCAGGCCTATCTGGACCATGGCGAGACCAAAACCGCGGTCTTCGAGTTCTTCGTCCGCACGCTGCCGGCCCGCCGCGGATTTCTCGTTGCCGCCGGATTGGAGCAGGCGCTCGATTATCTTGAAAACCTGCGCTTCTCGGAAGCCGAGATCGAGTGGCTTCGCAGCACCGGCCGCTTCGGCAAGAACCTTCTCGATTACCTTGCCGATTTCCGCTTCAGCGGCGACGTCCATGCCATGCCGGAGGGCACGGTCTTCTTCGCCGGCGAGCCGATCCTGCGGGTGACCGCGCCATTGCCGCAGGCGCAATTCGTCGAATCGCGCCTGATCAATATCCTGCATTTCCAGACGCTGATCGCCTCCAAAGCGGCGCGCATGGTGCTGGCGGCGCCGAACAAGGTGCTGGTCGATTTCGGCCTGCGGCGCGCGCACGGCGCCGAAGCGGGAGTGATGGCGGCGCGGGCGAGCTACATCGCCGGCCTCGCCGGCACCGCGACCGTGCTCGCCGGCCGCGATTTCGGCATCCCGCTCTACGGCACCATGGCGCACTCCTTCATCGAGGCGTTCGACGACGAGATGGCGGCGTTCGCGGCATTCGCGAAAGCGCGGCCGGACAATCTGGTGCTGCTGCTCGATACCTACGACACCGAAGCCGCGGCGCGCAAAGTGGTCAAGCTCGCGCCGAAGCTCAGCGCGGCGGGAATCGCGATCCGCGGAGTGCGTCTCGACAGCGGCGACCTCATTGCGCTGTCGCGGAGCGTGCGCGCCATCCTCGACGCCGGCGGCCTTGCCGAGGTGACGATCTTTGCAAGCGGCGGGCTCGATGAGGATTCGCTCGCCGCCTTCGCCCGGGCGAACGCGCCGATCGACGGGCTCGGCGTCGGCACCAGCCTGACCACCTCGGCGGACGTGCCGAACATCGATTGCGTCTACAAAATGCAGGAATATGCCGGCCTGCCGCGGCGCAAGCGCTCGGCGAAGAAGGCGACTTGGCCGGGCCGCAAACAGGTGTGGCGGCGCTACGGCGCAGACGGCCGCATGGCCGGCGATCGTCTCTCTTTGGACGACCGATCGAGCGCCGACGGCGGCGATGGCGGCGGCGAGCCGCTCATTGCGCTCGTCATGCAAAATGGCCGGCGCGTAGCGCCGGCGCCGTCGCTCGATGAGATAAGACGCCGCGCGACACGCGAGTTGAACGGTTGCCCGAACCCTTGCGCCGGCTCGAGCCGGGCACGACCTATCCGGTCGAGGTCGCCGAGGAACTCAAAGATCTCGCGGCGGAGGTTGACCGCCGGCTGCAATCGGAAAAGGCGCCGCAATGAAGGAAGGCGCGACGATCAACGGCACTGACGTCCTCATCGTCGTGGACGTCCAAAATGATTTCTGTCCGGGCGGCGCGCTCGCGGTGCCGCGCGGCGATGAGATCGTGCCGATCGTCAATCGCCTCGCCGCGCGGTTTCGCAACGTGGTGCTGACGCAGGACTGGCATCCCGCCGGCCACTTCTCGTTCGCCTCGACGCATCCCGGCAAAAAGCCGTTCGAGACCATCGCCGCGCCCTATGGCGCGCAGGTGCTGTGGCCGGACCATTGCGTGCAGGGAACGCCGGGCGCCGAATTTCATCGTTCGCTGCAAATTCCGCACGCCGCCCTGGTGGTGCGCAAAGGCATGGACCGCACGATCGATTCCTACTCGACGTTCTACGAGAACGACCGCACCACACCGACCGGCCTCATCGGCTATCTGCGCGAGCGCGGTTTTTCCCGCGTCTTTCTCGCCGGGCTCGCCTTCGATTTCTGCGTGCGCTACTCGGCCGAGGACGCGCGGCGCGAAGGTTTTACCGTTTTCGTCGTCGAGGACGCATGCCGCGGCATCGATGTGGATGGCTCGGTGGCACTAACGCGCTCGAGCCTCGCCGCCCTCGGCGTCACCTGCATCTCGGCGCTGGCGGCGGCCTGAGCGGCGCCACAAAACCCCTCCCCGCCAAGCGGTTATGGCAATGCAGCGGCCGCTGTGTGCAACGCACAAATTTGTTGACACCGGGGCGAAAAAGGGAAGAGAATTCGTAAAATTGTGATCCCGGGGAAGCCGATGCGTCACCAGAGCGTCGCACCAGCGTCAAGTCTGCCCTCGCTGATGATGCCCTGCCCGGTTTGCGCGGGTCGGATGGTGTTCCAAGCTCGCCATCCGGTCGCCGCCGAGGTCGAAGACACGGTCTATGCCTGCCGCAGCTGCGGCACCGAGCTCATCCGCACCACCGTGCGCCGCGACACGCCGAGCGCCGAAGCCGCCTGAAAATTCCCTTCCCCGGCAAGGGGGAAAAGGGGCATTCACCCCAAATTCAATTCCTTGAAGAAGTCATTGCCCTTGTCGTCGATGACGATGAAGGCGGGGAAATCCACGACCTCGATGCGCCAGATCGCTTCCATGCCGAGCTCGGCATATTCGACGGTCTCGACCTTCTTGATGCAATGCTCGGCAAGGTTCGCCGCCGCGCCGCCGATCGAGGCGAGATAGAAACCGCCGTGCTTCTTGCACGCCTCGCGCACGCTCGCGGCGCGATTGCCTTTCGCCAGCATCACCATCGAGCCGCCGGCGGCCTGGAAATCCTCGACGAATGAGTCCATGCGGCCGGCCGTGGTCGGCCCGAACGCGCCCGAAGCGTAGCCTTCCGGCGTTTTCGCCGGGCCGGCGTAATAAACCGGATGGTTCTTGAAATAATCGGGCAGCCCCTCGCCGCGCTCGAGCCGCTCGCGCAGCTTGGCGTGGGCGAGATCGCGCGCGACGATCATCGGGCCGGTGAGCGAGAGCCGCGTCTTGATCGGATGTTTGCCGAGCTGCGCCAGGATGTCCTGCATCGGCCGGTTGAGATCGATCTTGACCACTTCGCCGCCGAGTTTTGCGGTATCGACCTCGGGCAGATATTTCGCCGGATTGTGCTCCAGCTCCTCGAGGAACACGCCGTCGCGGGTGATCTTGCCCAGCGCCTGGCGGTCGGCCGAGCAGGAGACGCCGAGCCCGATCGGCAGCGAGGCGCCGTGGCGCGGCAGCCGGATCACGCGCACGTCGTGGCAGAAATATTTGCCGCCGAACTGCGCGCCGACGCCGAGCGACTGCGTCATTTTCTGGATTTCCTGCTCCATCGCGCGGTCGCGGAAGGCGTGGCCGTCCTCGGAGCCGTGCTCCGGCAGCGTGTCGTAATATTTGCAGGAGGCGAGCTTCACCGTCTTCATGGTCAGTTCGGCCGAGGTGCCGCCGATGACGATGGCGAGATGGTAGGGCGGGCACGCGGCGGTGCCGAGCGTCAGCACCTTCTCCTTGAGGAAGGCGGCAAGGCGCTCGGGCGACAGGATCGACGGCGTCGCCTGGAACAAAAACGATTTGTTCGCCGAGCCGCCGCCTTTGGCGATGAACAGGAACTTGTAGGCGGCGTCGTGTTCGCCGGCGCCCTCGGCGTAGATCTCGACCTGCGCCGGCATGTTCGAGCGCGTGTTCTTCTCCTCGAACATGGAGATCGGCGCGAGCTGCGAATAGCGCAGATTGCGCTTGAGATAGGCATCGCGCGCGCCCTCGGCGAGCGCCGCCTCGTCGCCGCCATCGGTCCAGATGAGCCGGCCCTTCTTGCCCATGATGATCGCGGTGCCGGTGTCCTGGCACATCGGCAGCACGCCGCCGGCGGCGATATTGGCGTTCTTGAGGAAGTCGTAGGCGACGAACTTGTCGTTATCCGACGCCTCCGGATCCTCGACGATCGCCTTGAGGCTGGCGAGATGGGCGGGACGCAGGAGGTGATTGATGTCGGTGAAGGCCGCTTCCGCCAGCGCACGCATCGCCTCACGCGGGATGACCAGAACCTCCTCGCCCATGACGCGCTCGACTTCGCACGCCCTCCGCGGAGATTTTGCGGTAGGTCGTTCGATCCGCGCCCAGCGGGAACAGCGGCGTGTGCTTGTAGGGCGGCGTCGGATGGGCGGAGAGGGGTGCGTTCATGGAATTGATCTTCTCACGACTCAAAGAGCGGTTATTGCATTCGCAACGTCTCACAGGAACGCTAAAAATTCCGTCACGGTTAGGCCAGCCTGCGCGATAATCGCTCGCAACGTGCCACGTTTGAGATCGCCGCTATGCACGGGCACTGTTACTTTACGCGCCGGATCAGTTTCATGGACGAGCCGACAGTGGCTACCAGACGTTCGCGATATCACAAACCCTGCGCGTCCAAGCCCGCGGATGACCTCGCGCGCCGTGAGCGCCGGCAGGCGCTCGTTCATGCTGCAAGCGTAACGGTGACTTCCCGGATGCGCGGCGGTTCACCGCCCGGTACGGGTTCACCGCGGGCGACGCTGTCGGCGATCACAAGTCGGATGGCATCCTCCGCCATCGCCAGCGCCTCGCGCTCGTCCTTGCCGTAGGTGACGATTTCAGGAAATGCGGGAACGCGCACCGTGAACCCGCCCTCGTCTTCGGGCTCAAGCACCACGGCAAAGGTCCGTTTTTCAGCCACGACGGTAAATCCTCGATGGTCTTCTGGTATTGTACCATCTACGGGCGGGGATGCGTAGCAAACGTAGCCCGGATGGCGCGAAGCGCAATCCGGGATTTGGCGGTCCGGCATCGCAGCCTGCCCCGGATTTCGCTGCGCTTCATCCGGGCTACAGCCAGGTTACATAGTCAGGTTACATCGAATTTTACGCGATCTCACGCCGCGCGCTTAACGCCGCATCGATAATGTCCCGTTCGCCTTCACAATCGGGCGAAAATAAAGGACATTCGCATGGATTTCGGAAAACGCTTTTCGGTGCACAACGACCGTGCTCCCCCGGTCGCCCAACAGACTTGCGTGCGCTGCTGCGGCACCGGCCGTGTCCGCGAACGCGGCGAGCGTATCGTCTGCAAAGCCTGCGCGGGGACGGGACGGATCAATATCAAGACCGACCGCGCTTCCTGATCGGCACGCGGGAGGCCGAACCAGCGGAGCGTGATCCGCCCCTCGACATCCTCCCGGCGCAAGCCCTGCGCGCCTCCCGCTATCTGAGGTAGCAAAGCGCCGGCAGCGGCAGTATTCTGGGTCATGCGCCGCGCCGATGCCGTTCACCTCGGCCTGATGCTGCTGGCCCTGGGCCTTGCCTACGCCGTTCCGTTCGAGCTGCTTTTGCTCTCCTACGTCATCCTCGGGCCGGCGCATTACACCACCGAAATCTCCTGGCTGCACGAGCGGAAGTATTTCCTGCCGCATCGCGGCGTCGCGCTCATCCTGGCCGCGGTCGCGATCGTCGCCGCGCTGATCGACAGCGGATCGTGGTTCGGCTTGCTGATGTGGGGCGCGTTCGTGGCCTGCGCGCTGATCGCGGCAACGACCACCGCCGCGCAGGGCGCGATCCTGGTGATCGGCGCGCTCGGATTGACCGCGATCATGTACGCCCACGCGCCGGTGCTCGCGGTGCTCGGATTTCTGCTGCCGACACTGATCCATGTCTCGCTGTTCACGCTGGTGTTCATGGCGTTGGGCGCGTTGCGCGCGCGCAGCGCGGTGCAGGCGGCCCTGGTCGGCGCCTATCTCCTCGCCATCGGGCTCATTCTTCTCGTTCCGCCGTCCGCTGCGACGGAGATCGACAAATTTGCCAACGTCGCGCGGGAGTATTTCGGCAATGTGGCGCCGGCGCTCGGCCGGCTGTTCGGCATTCGCGGTCTCACTCTCGACGCGCGGCTGACCGGCCTGTTGGCGTTCGTCTACACCTATCATTACCTCAACTGGTTCATCAAAGCGGATGTCATTCGCTGGGCCGACGTTCCGCCCGCGCGGCTGGCGCTGGTCGGCGCGGTCAGCGTCGCCTCGACCGCCTTGTACTTTTACGACTACGCCCTCGGTTCAGCATCCTGCTGCGCTGAGCCTCCTTCACGTCGTGCTCGAATTCCCGCTCGACGCGCTGGCGGCGCGGCAGCTCGGCGGCGCCATCCGCCAGGCCGTGCTGCAAAAACCTCCCGCCCGCCGCGCGCTCGCCCGGCCGCGGTGAGCTAACCTGGCAAACTACAAAATCACCCGCGGTTGTTGCGCAGCACCACGCAGGCGCCGCCGGCGGCGATGAGCTTGCCGCATAATCTGTCGAGATAGGCGCGGCTGTCGTCGCCGATGCGGATGATGGTGCGCGTCGCCATGCCCCTGCCCGGCATGCGCGCGCGCAGGACGATCGGCTCGCGGTCGCCGATGAGCGCGGCATATTGCTTCTGCAGCGCCCGATAGGTCGCCCAGGCGCGGCTCTCCGACCAGTTGGCGGTCAGCTGCGCGCCCCAGCGCGGCACATAGGCGGCGATGCGCTGCGCCTGCGGCTTCGGCGCCAGGATGAGGTTGGCGAGGCGCGCGCAAGGGATGCCCTGCGGGATCGTGGTCTCCGCGGTCGGCGGCGGCGAAGGCGAAGCCCATTCGTCGGCGGTCCAGCCGGTGACGACCGCGACGTAGTTGCGCGTCTCGCCCGGCAGCGTGCGCTCGCCGGCAAGCCATTCGCTCACCCGGCCGGGACCGGCATTGTAGCCGGCAGCGGCAAGACCAAGATTGCCGAATTTCTTGCGCAGCTCGCGCAGATAGCCGGCGGAATGGCGCAGCGCCGCGATCGGATCGAACGGATCGGCAAGGCCGCGCCAATCCGCCGTCTGCGGCATGAATTGCGCGATGCCCTGGGCGCCCTTGGAGCTGACGGCGCGGGCGTTGAAGCGGCTCTCCTGCCAGATGACGCGGGCGAAGAACTCGACCGGCAGCTCGTTTTCCGCCGCGTCCTGCTCGATGGCGCGGCAGATGTCGTCGGCGCTCGGCGGCTCCGCGGTTGTCGGCGCGTCGGCCGGCTTCTCCGCCGCCGGCGGCGGGCTCGCGGCCTGCTGCGCGTTCGGCGCAGAAGCGAGGAGCGCGCCGGCCGCGGCGAGAGCGCACGCGGTGAACCGGACGGCAAAGCGCGTCATGCCCGATAACCTAGGCAGGCGGGCCCGGCGCGGCCAGTCATCCTCTCCTCACATGCGGCCGCTACGGCTGCTACGATGAAGCGGCTGGGGTCCCGCTGCACGTGTCTGGCGCTGACACGAAAAGAGGAGCCGCACATGCCCACATTCAAGCTTCCCTTGTCCGGCGACGTGGTGCAATCGATCAACCCGTTCACCGCGTTCATGACCGGCGGCCAGCTCGGGCTGATCAACATCAATATGGGCCAATCGAGCGAGCCGAAGGTCGAGGAAGAGGTGCTCACCGACGTCGCCACCTACGGCAAGCAGCTCGGCCGCATCGGCGATGCGCTGATCGTGCTCCTGGCGCATTTCCATCCGCGCGCACCGCTCACCGCTGAAGAAAGCAAGGCGATCGACGCGCTCAAGGAGATGCTGGAGAAGATCGCGGCGGTGAAGGAGAAGCATCATCGCCCGGCGCTGCATCCGGCAGCGTAGCTGGTCGGGCCGCCCGCCAGGCGTAGGGTGGGCGAAGCAACGCGTGCCCAGGTGCTGGGTCTGAGATCTTGCTTAGTCTGAGATCTTGCTAGTTGAGATCTTGCTGCGTCTGAGATCTTGCTGCGTCTGAGATCTTGCTGCGTCTGAAATCTTGGCGACGCCGAAATGGGCACGGCGCCACGCACCTTTGCCCACCCTACAAGTACGTTTTCAGAACGCCCGGCACTCGCGCGAGACCTGGGCGGTACCGCTGGCCATCTTGACCCGCATCGCCCACGTCTTCTTCGCCGCGGCGCCGCTCGATTTTGCGCCGAGGATGATAAGCCCGTGCCCGGTCGACGAGCCTTTGGCGCCGGTGACATTGGCAAACACCTGGCAGCGCAAACGCTTGTCGCATTTGTTGGCAAGCCCGATGACGAAGCTGACGATCTTGCCGTGGGTCACGTAATCGCCGGTCTCCTCGATGCACGTGGCCTGTCCGGTGGTGCCGGGGTCGGGCACCGGATTTTGCGCGGTGTCGGCGGATTTGACCGAGCCGGGCAACGGATTTGCCGGCAATGGTTGCGCCGGTTGTTGCTGCGCGCCGGAGGGCGGCGCTGCATCTTCGGCCGCGGCCGCGATGGCGAAGCCGGCAAACAGCACGAGCGCGAGCGCCGCGCGCTGCAACGTCGATGTGAAATTCAACACTGCCCCCTTCACAAAAGCGCAGCCTGGTTTGAGCGGAGCGAAATCCGGGGAAGCCTCGCCGCAAAATCCCGGCTTTCGCTCCGCTCAAGCCGGGCTACTGGTTCCCACGCCCTTTCCTCGCAGCGCGCTCCCGATCTCGTCCAAGACCGCCGGATCGTCGATCGTCGCCGGCATCGACCAGTTTTCGCCGTCGGCAATTTTCTTGATGGTGCCGCGTAAAATCTTTCCCGAGCGGGTCTTCGGCAGGCGCGCCACCGTGATGGCAAGCTTGAAGGCGGCGACCGGACCGATTTTCTCGCGGATGAGCGCGATGCACTCCCGCTCGATCTCGGCCGGCGGCCGGTTGACGCCGGATTTGAGCACGATGAAGCCGCACGGCACCTCGCCCTTGAGCGCGTCCTTGATGCCGAGCACGGCGCATTCGGCGACGGCGGGATGCGCGGCCAGCACCTCCTCCATGCCGCCGGTCGAGAGCCGGTGGCCGGCGACATTGATGATGTCGTCGGTACGGCCCATCACGAAGATGTAGCCGTCCTCGTCCTTGAAGCCGGCATCGGCGGTCTTGTAGTAGCCGGGGAATTCGTCGAGGTAGCTTTCGCGCATGCGCGCGTCCGCCTGCCACAGCGTCGGCAGCGCGCCCGGCGGCAGCGGCAGCTTGACCACGATCGAGCCCATCTTGCCGGGCGCGAGCTCGCGGCTCGCCTCATCGACGACGCGCACGTCGTAGCCGGGCATCGCCACCGTCGCCGAGCCGAGCTTCACCGGCAGCGTGCCGAGGCCGACCGGATTGCCGGCGATGCACCAGCCGGTCTCGGTCTGCCACCAGTGATCGAGCACCGGCACCTTGAGCAGAATTCTCCGCCCACACCACCGTGTCCGGATCGGCGCGCTCGCCGGCGAGGAACAGGGTGCGGAATTTCGCCAGATCGTATTGCGCGAACAGCTTGCCTTGCGGGTCCTCTTTCTTGATGGCGCGGAACGCGGTCGGCGCGGTGAACATGGCGGCGCAGCCATGCTCGGAGATCACCCGCCAGAACGCGCCGGCATCGGGCGTGCCGACCGGCTTGCCCTCGTAGAGGATCGTGGTGCAGCCATGCAGCAGCGGCGCATAGACGATGTAGCTGTGGCCGACCACCCAGCCGACGTCGGAGGCCGCCCAGTACACCTCGCCCGGCTCGACGCCGTAGAGGTTCCACATCGACCATTTGAGCGCGACCATGTGGCCGCCATTGTCGCGCACCACGCCCTTCGGCCGGCCGGTCGTGCCCGACGTATAGAGGATGTACAGCGGATCGGTCGCCGCGACCGGCACGCAGTCATAGACCGAGCGGGCGTGGATGAGCGCGTCATCGCGCACCTTCGCCCAGTCGTGGTCGCGGCCGGCGATGAGCGGCGCCGGCGCCTGCGGCCGTTGCAGGATGAGGCACGCGTCGGGCTTGTGCGCGGCGAGCGCGATCGCCTCGTCGAGCAGCGGCTTGTAGGCGACGATGCGGCCAGGCTCGAGGCCGCAACTCGCCGAGAGGATTACCTTCGGCTTGGCGTCGTCGATGCGCGTCGCCAGTTCGCGCGCGGCGAAGCCGCCGAACACGACCGAATGGATGGCGCCGATGCGCGCGCAGGCGAGCATGCCGATCACCGCCTCCGGCACCATCGGCATATAGAGGATCACCCGGTCGCCCTTGCCGACGCCGAGGTCGCGCAGCATCGCGGCGAGCACCTGCGTCTCGGTCATCAGCCGGTGATAGGTGAAGGTGCGCTTCTCGCCGGCGAGCGGGGAATCGTAGATCAGCGCCGCCTGCTCGCCGCGCCCGGCATTGACGTGGCGGTCGACGGCGTTGAAGCAGGTGTTGCAGACGCCGCCGGGAAACCAGCGGCCGTAGATTCCCGCCTTGGGATCGAACGCCGCCTTCGGCTTGCTCCAGCCAGTCGATGTCCTGCGCCGCTTCCGCCCAAAAGCCGTGTGGATCGCGCTGCCAGCGCGCGTAGATCTCGTGATAGCGGCTCGAACGGGCGTCCATGGCGCTGCCTCTCCTGGCGAAACTATATCGTCGCCGTGAGGTAAAGCGAATGGCGGATAGCGCGTGGCGAATGGGGTAGGAACGGGCAACGAGGTCCGTTTCCATCGGCACTCGCCGACGCCGTCCTGCCATTGGTCAACTCCGCCGCCGTTCGCTAGGCTCGACGCGGTAGCGACTCATTCGCGCACCGGCGCGCCGTCATGATCGACAGCCTCAAGCCCGCCTCCGCGGCGGCCCTGCCCTGCAAGATCTGCGGCAGCGCCACCGCGCTCTATGGCGTCGTCGATTTCAACAAATCCTGCGGGGAGGCGAACGGCATTCGGCTGCCGCTCTCCGGCGTGCCGATCTATTACCGCCGCTGCGCCAACTGCGAGTTTCTCTTCACCGATGCATTCGACGGCTGGAGCGACGAGCAATTCAAAGCCCACATCTACAATGACGGCTACGGCGCGGTCGATCCCGACTACGAGACCGTCCGCCCGCACTCGAACGCGGACGTCGTCAAGCAGTTGTGGGGGCCGCACAAAGCGCAAACCCGCGTCCTCGACTATGGCGGCGGCAACGATGCGTTTTGCGCTGCGCTGCGCGCCGACGGCTTCCCGGTGGCGGTGAGCTACGATCCGATGGTGCCGGCGCATGCGCGCCGTCCGCAGGGGAAATTCGAGGTGGTGACCTGCTTCGAGACGCTCGAGCATTTGCCCGACCCGGTTGGCGGTATCGCCCTGCTCGCGGAATGCGTGGCCGAGCCGGGGCTCGCCCATATCTCGACCTTCGCGCAGCCCGCCGATTTCCCCAACATCGGCGTCAACTGGTGGTACGTCGCGCCGCGCAACGGCCACATCTCGATCTTCAGCAGGAAAGCTCTGGCCCTTGCCTTCGGCCGGCACGGCTACAAGACCGTTTCCCTTTCCGATAACCTTCATTTCGCATTTCGCACGCTGCCGACGTTTGCCGACCAATTGAGCAAATGAACTCCCTCCTCAGCCCCCGCCCGCGGCGAGGGACAGGAGGAGGCCGGATGTCATCGAGGAATAGCGATGAGTAGCTCTTACGATCTCGACCTCGGCCGCAATGCGGCGAATTTCCAGCCGCTGACGCCGCTGACTTTCCTCGCCCGCGCCGCCGAGGTTTATCCGGACGCGACCGCGATCATTCACGGCGCGCGGTCCTGGAAATATCGCGACTTCTACGCGCGGGCGAAGAAGCTCGCTTCGGCGCTGTCGCGGCGCGGCTTCAAGCGCGGCGACACTGTCTCGGTCATGCTCGCCAACACGCCGGCGATGATCGAGGCGCACTACGGCGTGCCGATGGCCGGCGCGGTGCTCAACACGATCAACACCCGGCTCGATGCGGCCATCGTCGCCTTCGGGCTCGATCACGCCGAGACCAAGGTGCTGATCATCGACCGGGAATTTTCCAAAGTGGCGAAGGAGGCGCTGGCGCTCGCCAAGGTGAAGCCGCTGATCATCGACTATGACGATCCGGAATTCGCCGGCGCCGGCGAGCGCCTGGGCGGCATCGAGTACGAGGAATTTCTCGGCGCCGGCGACGCCGACTTCGCCTGGCAGATGCCGGGCGACGAATGGGACGCGATCTCGCTCAACTATACCTCGGGCACCACCGGCGACCCCAAGGGCGTCGTCTACCACCACCGCGGCGCCTATCTGCTTGCGCTCGCCAATGTCGTGACCTGCGGCATGGGCAAGCACCCGGTCTATCTGTGGACGCTGCCGATGTTCCATTGCAACGGCTGGTGCTTCACCTGGACGCTGTCGGTGGTCGCCGGCACGCATGTGTGCCTGCGCGCGGTGCGCGCGGCATCGATCTTCGACGCCGTCGCCGCACACAAGGTGACGCATCTGTGCGGAGCGCCGATCGTGATGTCGACGCTGCTCAACGCGCCGGCGCAGGAGAAGAAGCCGCTGCCGCATGTCGTCGAGTTCGTCACCGCCGCCGCGCCGCCGCCCGAATCCGTGCTCGCCGCGATGAAGACCGCCGGCTTCAACGTCACCCATGTCTACGGTCTGACCGAAACCTATGGGCCGGCGAGCATCAACGACTGGCACGACGAATGGGACGCGTTGCCGCCGGCCGAGCAGGCGGTGAAGAAAGCGCGCCAGGGCGTGCGCTATCCGGTGCTCGAGGCGCTCGACGTGCTCGACCCGGAAACGATGCAGCGCGTGCCGCGCGACGGCGAGACCCTGGGCGAAGTCATGTTCCGCGGCAATGTGGTGATGAAGGGCTATCTGAAGAACAAATCCTCGACCGAGGCGGCGTTCGCCGGCGGCTGGTTTCATTCCGGCGACCTCGGCGTCGTCCACCCCGACGGCTATATCCAGCTCAAGGACCGCTCCAAGGACATCATCATCTCCGGCGGCGAGAACATCTCCTCGATCGAAGTCGAGGACGCGCTCTACAAGCATCCGGCGGTAGCGGCCGTCGGCGTCGTCGCCAGGCCCGACGAGAAATGGGGCGAGACGCCCTGCGCCTTCGTCGAGCTAAAGCCCGGCGCCGGCGCCACCGCCGAGGAGCTCATCGCCTGGTGCCGCTCCCACCTCGCCGCCTACAAATGCCCGCGCCACATCGTGTTTGCGGAGATCCCGAAGACCAGCACCGGGAAGATTCAAAAATTCAAGCTGCGCGAGATGGCGAAGGGGGCGTGATTGCGCATGTAAATATCCGCGTCATGCGCGGGCTTGACCCGCGCATCCATGCGAGCCCGTCGCGTTCGAAACCGTCGCGACATGGCTCGCGTGCCGCGAGTCGGCATGGATTGCCGGGTCAAGCCCGGCAATAACGATCGACTGATACTTGCTCGGTTTAGCCGCGACTAATGGACCAGCGCGTCTTGTCTGAGACGTGCGATCTCGTCTTTGACGTGCAACTTGCGCCGCTTCAGCTCTACAATTTTCAGATCATCCGACGATGGGTGGGAAAGCGCTTCGCTGATTTCCTGCTCGAGTGCCTGGTGTCGTCTTTCAAGTTCCGCAAGATGCGATTCGATCGCCATGTGGCATCTCTCCTTGCGTCAAAATGGCTGCCTGACCCTCTACACCAGCTTGATCATCCGCCATCATACTCCGTTTCCGCCGCGGTGAAAATCCCGCTGTGCACTGCGGCGCCCGCGGGCTTGTCGGAGATTAACCAAAACGCGATAATCCATAGGCACTTACGGTCCGAAGCCCGCGCCGAGGCGCGACCCAGGCGGCGATGACAAAAGAGGAAGAACGCGAGCTTCGGGAGCAGCTTGCGCGCCTGCAGCAGGAGCATCGCGACCTCGACGCCGCGATTGCGGCGCTGCAATCCTCTCCGGGCTCCGACATCATCCAGGTGCAGCGGCTGAAGAAGCGCAAGCTGCAGTTGCGCGATCGCATCACCTTCATCGAGGACCAGCTCACGCCGGATATCATCGCCTGAGCAGCGCCACCCGGCGCTCGCCCTTGCGCGCGTACATCGCGGTGTCAGCGCGGGCGAGCGCATCGGCGGCGCCGTCGAGCGGACCAAGCAACGTCACCCCGGCCGACGCGCCGACGACCAGCGTCGAACTTCCCCAGCGCACCGGCGTCGCGTAGACCGCCGCTTCCAGCGAAGCGGCCTTGGCCGCGACCGCCGGGCCGGTGACATTCCACAGCAACACGACGAACTCGTCGCCGCCGATGCGCGCGACGACGTCGGAGGCGCGCACGTGACGAACCAGCGCCGCCGCGACCGCCTTGAGCACGGCGTCACCGGCGGCGTGGCCGTGGCGGTCGTTGACCGGCTTGAATCCATCGAGGTCGATGTAGATGAGCGCGGCACTCGCCTCGTAGCGTTTGACGTAAGCGAGCGAGCGGGTGAGCTCGCGCTCGAAGCCGCGGCGGTTGAGCGTCTCGGTCAGTGGATCGACGTCGACCCTCGCCTCGAGCTCGGCGACCCGGGCGCGAAAAAGCTCGAGCTCGGCGGCGAGCCGCTCGACCTCGGCCGCAAGCCGCGCGGCAACCGGACGCGAACGCGGCTTCGACGGGCGCTGCTCCGCGGCGGCACCGCTCGGTTCGCGGCTCTGCTCGCGCAACCGCTGCGGCGGTCGCAGTGCAGGCGCCTTGCGCCGCGCCGTTGCCGACTTCCGCTTCAAACGTTTCCCCCGCGCGAATCGCAAGGAAGACTACCGTGGAGGCCGCGCCGCTGCAGTGCTGCCGCGGGTCGCATGGCGTCGTGCGGCGGATTGTCGCACGGTGGTTGGGGCCGTATCAGCAGGTCCGCAGAGGTAAGCGATAGCGGTACGCCGCCGATGCGCGCGACTTAGTCAGCTTGCAGAAATCCGATCGGCCCGGTCTGCGCGGCGGCAAAGACGGCCGCGGTCAATGGGCCGCCGAACACGGCGCCGGTGTCGAGGTTCAAGCGATTGCTCCGCAGATCCGGCGCGCCGCTCTCCAACGGCGTGTGGCCGTGCACGATGAGACGGCCGTAGTCGCGCTGGTCGGAGAGGAACGGCTCCCTGATCCAGAGCATGTCGTTCTCGTCCTGCGCATCGAGCGGTCTATCCGGGTTGACGCCGGCGTGGACGAAGAAGCGGCGGCCGTCGTCGTAGCTCAGCGGCAGCGAGCGGAACCAATCGACATGCTCGCGCGGCAGCGCGCTGGGATCGGCGACGCCATAGCTACGCAGTGTCGCCTCACCGCCCTGCGAGAGCCAATGCTCCACCTGCGTGCCGGCGTCGACGACGCCGAGCGCAAATCCCTCGTGGTTGCCCTTGAGCGCAATCGCCCGGTCGCGCAGCCGCGATTGAAGCTCGATCAGGTAACTGACGACACCGGCGCTCTCGGCTCCGCGATCGATATAGTCTCCGAGAAATACGAACGTCGCCTCGCGTCCGCGCGCATGTTGCCGGCAACGCGCCATCAGCGTGCGCAATTTTCGCAGCGAGCCGTGGATATCCCCGATGGCATAGATGAGCGACATTGCAGGCCGCTAGCAAATAACTCCGGCGATTGCCAATAATGGCCGTATTCGGGCACGTTCGTTCAGTGCCCATTCACCAATAAAGGGGAACTTAGAGACCAGGGGGCGGTTTGGTCGTGTGAACAAACCATGCTGTCGAGGTGATGCCATGAGGAAGATTCTGACTGCGCTCGTTGCGGTTGCTGCGCTCGGCGCCGCGGCGGTCGCGACATCGAGTACGGCAGAGGCGCGCTGGTGGGGTCGCGGCTGGGGCTGGGGCCCCGGTCCGTTCTTCGCCGGAGCCGTGATCGGCGGCGCGCTCGCTGCGCCCTATTATTACGGCTACTACCCCTATGGTCCGTATCCCTACTATCGCTGCCGTCCGGTGTGGAACGGATATGCCTGGGCACGCGGTTGCTACTGAGGGCATCGGTCTGCCCATTTGCCAAACAGGGCGTCCCTCACCAGGGACACCCTCGACTGTTGTGGACAAATCCAGGTGCCACAACAAACTTCCGCCAAAGAGTACGTCCTTTAATCGCGTCAGGGGCCGCAACGGATTCGGGGGTTTACGGGGACTTCCCGCCTAACTGACGTTGGGGATCGGCGCCCGACCGATCGCACGAGGAGAACACATGCACAAATCGCTCATCGCGCTTGTGGGCGCCGCGGGCATCGGCTTGGCCGCATTGACTGCCCCGTCAACCGCAAACGCAGGCTGTTTCGGTTGCGCCGTCGGCGCCGGGTTGCTCGGCGGCCTTTTCGTCGGCGCGGTCGTTGGTAACGCCATCGCCAACAGCCCACCGCCTGGCTACTACCCGCCGCCGCCCGGCTACTACCCGCCGCCTCCCGGCTACTATGGGCCGCCTCCTCCCGGGGCCTATTATCCACCGCCTGGGGCAGGTCCGGCTTATGCGCAGCTCGCTCCGGGTTGCCATTGGGCCAAGCGCCGGGTCTGGGTCGAGGGCGTGGGTTATGACTGGCGCACGGTACAGGTCTGTCCCTGATCGCGCGGTTTTGCACTGAATTTCACCCGGCCGGCTTGCCCAAGCCGGCCGGTTTGTTTTTGTGACATACGACTCGCCGATGCTGACCTGCCGGCGCGCCCGCCGCCCGCGGGCGCGGCGAACGGACGAGAGATTCGATCATGGACTCCTTTTCGGTTCGGCGCGAAGCCGGAGCCGGTGACGCCGGAGCATCGAGCGGCTCACCGCTCCACGGTGACGGCAAAAGCGATCGATTGCTTGTTCGCCGCGCCATCGCGCTTGCGCACGGGCTTGCCGCGCGGATATGGCGCAAGGAACCGCGCCCGGTCTGGGTCGCCTACGCGGTAACGGCGCTCATGGCTTTCGCAATCCTCTTGCTCTGCGTCTATATCGCCTTCGCCGCGGTCCTCTACGTGACGCAGCGTTCGATGATGTATTTCCCGGAAACGATCCACACGACGCCGGCGCAGGCGGGCCTGCCGAGCGCGCAGGAGGTCACGCTCACCGCGGCGGACGGCGTTCACTCCATCGCCTGGCACGTTCCTCCGCGCGGCGACAAACCGGTCATCCTCTATTTCCACGGCAATGGCGGCGCATTGCGTTATCGCGTCGACCGCTTCAGCAAGCTCGTCGCCGACGGCATCGGTCTCGTTGCCCTCGAATATCGCGGTTATGGCGGTTCAAGCGACAGTCCGACCGAGGCCGGCCTGATTGCCGACGCCGAGGCCGCCTACGCCTTCGCCGCCGCGCGCTATGCGGTGAAGCAGCTGGTGCCGTGGGGCGAGTTGCTCGGCTCCGGCGTCGCTGTCGCGCTGGCGGCGGAAAAGCCGGTCGGCCGCGTGATCCTGGAAGCGCCGTTCACCTCGGCCGCCGCGGTCGCCGGCGCGCGCTATTGGTACTTCCCGGTGCGGCTCCTGATGAAGGACCAGTTCCGTTCCGATGAGCGCATCGGAAAAGTCACCGCGCCGGTCCTGATCCTGCACGGCGCGCGCGACCGCGCCGTTCCCTTCGCCATGGGCGAGCGGCTGTTCGAGGAGACCAAGGCGCCCAAGCACATCGTGCGTTTCGTCGAGGGCGACCACGAGGATCTCGACATGCATGGCGCGCTGCATGCCGTCGGCCGCTTCCTCGCCGGCGATTTGGATCAGTGAGACGCGATCCTCATTGCGGCACGGTCATCAGCTCGAGCACGTGGCCGTCCGGATCCTGAAAATAGACGCCGCGGCCGCCGTTCCAATCGTTGAGCTTGCCGTCGTCGAGGCTCCAGGGCGCGCTGCCGAACGCGACCTTCGCCCGCTTGACGCGATCCAGGATGGCGTCGAATTCGCGGTTGCTGACGTGGAACGCCAGGTGGTGACTCGCGAATTTGCTCTCGGTGTCGAACAACAGCGTCAGCGATTTGTTGATCCGCACTGGCGCGAAATAATCCGTGCGTCCGCGCTTGAGGCCGAAGATGCCGGCGAAAAACTTGGCGGCGGCGACCTTGTCGTGCGCCGGCACGATGGTGTGATTGAGCGTGATGGCCATGAGCGCCTCCTTGCGGCCGGCAACCCTCAGAACGTCTGGTACGACTGCCCGACCTTGCCGCCGACGCGGGCGAAGCCCGCCTTTGCCGGTTCGTACTTCTCGCTGATGTTGAGCGCCTTGGCGTAGGATCCCGCCGCCTTGTCCTTCTGTCCAAGGCGTTCGTAGGCGAGCCCACGGCTCGCCCAGGCCTGCAGGTTGGTCGGCGCGATCTGCACCGCCTCGTCGAGATCGCCCGCCGCCGACTTGGCATCCCCGAGCGCCAGATAGCTCAGTGCGCGGGCAATGCGCGGTTCGGCCTTCTGCGCGGCGAGCCCGATGGCGGTGGTGAAGTCGTCGACGGCGAATTGGTGCTGATGCTGGATTTGATAGAGCAGGCCGCGATCGTAATAGGCCTGGGCATTGTCCGGCTTGAGCGCGATCGCCTTGTTAAAGTCCTCGAGCGCCTGCGGGCCGCGGCCCTGCTGACGGTAGACGACGCCGCGGCCGAGATAGGCGGGCGCGTAGCCGCCATCGATCGACAGCGCCTTGTTGTAGTCGGCGAGCGCGAGCTCGAGCTTGTTGGTCTGGCGATAAAGCAAGCCGCGATTGGCGTAGGCCTGCGCGTAGTTGGGATCGAGGCTGATCGCTTTGTTGAAATCGGCGAGCGCCTGTTCGCTGCGTCCGGTCTCGCCGAAGACCGAACCGCGCATGTTGTAGGCTTGCGGGTCGTCGGGATGCTTTTCGATGACTTCGGTGAGCGAGGTCAGGTTGGATTGCGAGGTGCCATAGGGCGGGTCGTCGGCCGACGATGGCGGGCTCCCGAGCATTGCGCAGCCGGCAAGCGCGAGCGCCGCAAGCACCGGGACGGCACCGGCCAAGCCCGCGAGCGGCCGAACACGCCGCCTACTCCTCGCCAACGCTGGTCTCATGATCCGATGCCTCGGGGCACCGCCGCGCTCCCTTCGCGCTACGGTAGATCACGCGGAAGCGAGACGATAGCCCGGGGCCGGCAAAGACAAAGCGCGGGCCAAAAGCCCGCGCCGGCATCACGACGCCTGCAATGTCTCAGCCGAAACGGGGCGCGCGCGGCGGCCCGGACCTGCCACCCGCGGCACCGGGGGCCGGCTTCGGCTTCATCGGCAACAGGCCCTCGCGCTGCAACCGCTTGCGCGCCAGCTTGCGGGCGCGGCGGATCGCTTCCGCCCGCTCCCGCGCCTTTCTTTCCGATGGTTTTTCGTAGTGACCGCGCAGCTTCATCTCGCGGAAAATGCCCTCGCGCTGCATCTTCTTCTTCAGCGCCTTGAGGGCCTGGTCGACGTTATTGTCGCGAACAAGAACCTGCACGCATCCTCCTCGTTCAGCTGCGCTCAGCGTATGCGCCGGTGAATGGAATAGTGGCGCCGGCGTTCACGCCTGCGCCACCTTGCCGCTCACGTAGCAGAAATGGCGGGCCAAGTCCACAGATTGCGGCGCCCGCCTCAGTCCGCAAAGACTCGCGTGACATGCCCCATCTTCCGGCCGGGGCGGGCGGCGACCTTGCCGTAGACGTGCAGGGCGGCACCGGGAACGGTTAGCCAGGACCGGTAATCTTCGATCTCACGGCCGATGAGGTTCACCATCTCGACCCGGCCATGCCGCAGCGGCTTGGCGAGCGGCCAGCCGGCGACCGCCCGGATGTGCTGCTCGAACTGCGAGACCGAGGCGCCGTCGAGGGTCCAGTGACCGGAATTGTGCACCCGCGGCGCGATCTCATTGACGAGGAGTTCACGGCCATTGCCGAGCACGAACATTTCGACGGCGAGCACGCCGACATAGGCAAAACTGTCGGCGATCGTCCCGGCGATCCGCCGCGCCTCCTGCGCGGTCGCATCCGAGAGCGCGGCGGGAACGCGCGAGATTTTCAGAATGTGGTCGCGGTGCTCGTTCTCGGTGACGTCGAAACTTTCAACCGTGCCGTCGCCGCCGCGTGCGGCGATGACCGACACCTCGCGCTCGAACGGGATGAACGCTTCGAGGATGCAAGGCTGGCCGCCGACTTCGCGCCAGACCGCCTCCGGATCAGTGCCGTTGCGGATCGTCGCCTGGCCTTTGCCGTCGTAACCGAAGCGGCGGGTCTTGAGCACGGCAGGCCTGCCGATCCGACCGAGCGCCGCCGCGAGCTCGATCGGCTGAGAAACCGCGGCATAAGGAGCGGTGCGAATGCCGAGGCCGGCGACGAAGCTCTTCTCGATGAGGCGGTCCTGCGTCGTTGCCAGGACTTGCGGGTCGGGCAGCACCGGCACGCGCGCGGCAAGAAAAGTCGCCGCCTCCGCCGGCACGTTCTCGAACTCGTAGGTCACGACCTCGACCTCCGCCGCGAAGGCGTCGAGCGCACGCGTGTCGCCATAGTCGGCGCAGGTGATGCGGTGGACGACGTCGAAGGCGGGCGACTCGGGATTGGGAGAGAAGATATGACACTTGAAGCCGAGCCGGGCCGCGGCAAGCGCCAACATGCGGCCGAGCTGACCGCCGCCCAGAATGCCGATCATTGCCCCCGGCTCGAGGACAGGCGCGGAGGCGCTCACGCGCCGGAATCCTTCGGCTCTTCGGCGACCGCGGCGGTCTGCCGCTGTCGCCACGCCTCGAGCCGCTTGCCGAGCGCCGCGTCGCCCAACGCCAAGACGCTCGCCGCGAGCAGCGCAGCGTTGATGGCGCCCGCCTGGCCAATCGCCAAAGTACCGACCGGAATGCCGGGCGGCATCTGCACGATGGAGTAAAGCGAGTCGACGCCCGACAACGCCTTCGAATTCGACCGGCACGCCGAACACCGGCAGGGTGGTGAGCGATGCGGTCATTCCGGGCAGATGCGCCGCGCCGCCGGCGCCGGCAATGATCACCTTGAAACCGGCGGCCTTCGCGCCCTTGGCGAAGGCGTAGAGGCGCTCAGGCGTGCGATGCGCCGAAACGATGCGCGTCGCATAGCCGACGCCGAGCGCGTCGAGCGTTTCGGCGGCGTGCTTCATGGTCTGCCAGTCGGACTGGCTGCCCATGATGATGGCGATGGATTTCGCTTCCGGCGGCGGCAAATGAATCCCCTGCGCGAAGGAAGCGGCGCATTATAGGCACGCACCCCCCGGTGGCAAGACTCCGTCTATCAGCATGGTTTCTGATCTCGTGTTGCAGCGGCCTTCGCGCGCCGGCACGCCTCCCACAGCCGTGCGGCGCTGGCGGGCATGTCGAGATGCGCCGCCGCGCCGCCGGGAATGGCGTCGGCAACGGCGTTCATCACCGCGGCGATCGAGGCCGTGGTGCCGGCTTCGCCGACGCCCTTGACGCCGAGCGGATTGGTCGTCGCCGGCACGCAGACGAGCGCATCGCGGATCGGCGGCATGTCGTCGGCGCGCGGCATGGCGTAGTCCATGAACGAGCCGGTGACGAGTTGGCCATTGCCTTCGTCGTAGAACACCTGCTCCATCAGCGCCTGCCCAAGCCCTTGCGCCAACGCGCCGTGCAATTGGCCTTCGACAATCATGTGGTCGAGCACGTTGCCGCAATCGTCGACCGCGGTGTAGGCGACGATGTCCAGGTGTCCGGTCTCGGGATCGATCTCGACCTCGGCGATGTGCACGCCGTTCGGGAAAGTGAGCGGCGTCTCGGTCGTCGCCCTGGTGTCGAGGTCCTCCTCGATCGTGCCTTGCTTCTTCAGCGTGTGCGCGCGCGCCGCAAGCTCGAACAGCGAAATGCGGCGATCGGTGCCGGCGACGGCGAAATGGCCAAGTTCATAGACGATGTCGCCTTCCGCCGCTTCGAACAACATCGCCGCGATCCGCTTTCCCTTTTCCAGGATCAGGTCGATGCACCTGACGATCGAGGCGCCGGCGGTCATGGCCGAGCGCGAGCCGACCGAAGCGTAGCCGGCGATCTCCAGCGCCGAATCGCCGTGCCGGTGACCGATCTTGTCGCGCGCAATGCCGAGGCGGTCGGCGACGAGACGCCCGAACACCGATGCGTGCCCCTGCCCGGTCGATTGCACATTGAGATTGACCGTCAGCGTGCCGTCGCCGGGGAACGTGAGCCACGCGCCTTCCAGCGGCGTGCCGCCGGCGTGTTCCAGCATGCAGGACACCCCGATGCCGCGATATCGGCCGCGCGACTTTGCTTCGCGGCGGCGGGCCTTGAAGCCGTCATAGCCGGAAAGCGCCAGCGCCTTGTCGAGCATCGGCGCAAAGTCGCCGCTGTCATAGGTGGTGCCGACGGCGGTTTTGTACGGCATGGCGGACGGCCGGATGAGATTGCGCCGCCGCAGCTCCACCGGATCGATCCCGGTGACGCGCGCCGCCTCTTCGACGACGCGTTCGAGCGTGTAGTTCGCCTCCGGCCGGCCGGCGCCGCGATAGGGCGCCGTCGGCAGCGTATTGGTGAAGGCGCAACGGGTGACGATGTCGATATGTCTGATGTCATACATACCCGGCAGGCAGCGGGTGAAGCTGAGGCTCGGAATATTGGCGCCGACCGCCCCGATATAGGCGCCGAGGTTACCCGTGTTGCGGATGCGCAGCGCCAGGAACCGCCCTCTTTGGTCAAGCGCGAGTTCCGCCTCCGAATAAATGTCGCGTGCCTGGTTGTCGCTGAGGAACGCCTCGGAGCGGCCCGACATCCAATGAATCGGCCGGCCGAATTTTTTGGCGCCGACCATCTGCGCCACATATTCAGGATAAGGTCCGGTCTTCAGGCCGAAGGCGCCGCCGACATCATCGGTCAGCACCCGCAACCGCTCCTTGGGCACCTTCATCACCGCAACCAGATTCTCGCGCAAGGCGGTGGTGCCCTGCGAGCAGACGCGCAGTGTGTGAATGTCGGCGGCCGCATCGTAGCTTGCGGTCGCGCCGCGCGGTTCCATCGAGGCCACGACGATCCGCTGGTTCATCACCGCGATCCGCGCCACGTATTTCGCGGCGGCGAAGATCGCATCGATCTCGCGCGCATTGGCCGCGGGATCGGCGGCGGGCCCGGGCCAATCGATGGCGAGATTGCCCGGCGCCTCCGGCCAGATTTGCGGCGCACCGGGAGCGAGCGCTGCGCGTGCGTCGGTGACCGCCGTGAGCGGATCGTATTCGACGGCAACCAACTCGGCGGCGTCCTGTGCCGCGGCGGCGCTTTCAGCGACGACCATCGCCACCGGCTCGCCGATATGCAGCACCCGCTCGGCGGCAAGCGCCGGACGGTGCGGCACGACGAGCGGCTTGCCGCCTCGCCCAACGAGCGGCGGATGCCGGCCGATGCCGCCGATCCCTCCCATGTCGGCGGCGGTCAGGACTCCGACGACGCCGGGCGCACGCAGGGCAGCCTCGAAGTCGACGGCGACGATGCTGGCGAAAGCATGCGGCGCGCGCACGAAGAAGGCGTAGGCTTGATTCGGCAACGGCGTGTCGGCGACGTAGCGGCCGCGGCCGCGCAGGAGGACGTCGTCCTCGACACGAGGCGCTCTGGTCGCGCCATGCTGCTGTTCCGTTTTTGCATCCATGCTCTGTGCCGGAAACTCTTTTGGGGTCGGAGCGGGCCCCTTATAAACGAAACCGCCGGCCGCTGAAGGCAACCCTGCTCCGCGTGTTTGCGGAGCCTCTCCGTCCTCTAATCTCTGCGCTCCCGAAAGCGCCGGGGGAGGAAAAAGCCAATCTTCCGCAGCGGCGGACGATCCCGACCATAGTACTGGACCCGCCGATGCTCCGCCCTGGTTCGCGCGCGCTTACCACGCTCCTGGCGATGCTGACCGGGCTCGGCCCGATATCGATGGACATGTATCTGCCGTCGCTGCCGGCGATCGCCCATGTCCTCGATGCGCCGACGGCGCGGGTCCAACTGACGATTGCAGGCTATCTGATCGGTTTCGCCGTCGGGCAGGTGATCTGGGGCCCGATATCGGATCGCCGCGGCCGCCGCCCGGTGCTGATCGCGGCGCTCGCGCTTTACGCCGCCGGAACGCTGACCTGCGCGGCGGCGCAATCGATCGATACGCTGATCGCCGCCCGCGTTCTGCAGGCGATCGGCGGCTCCGGCTCGATCGTGCTAGCGCGCGCCATGGTGCGCGACCTCTATTCCGGGGTGCGGGCCGGACGCGAGCTTTCGCTGATGGGGGCGATCAGCGGCTTCGCGCCCATTGCGGCGCCGATGATCGGCGGCGTGCTGCAGACCGCCTTCGGCTGGCGGGCTAGCTTCATTGTCATGGCCATCGCCGGCGCCGCAGCCATCGTCGTCGTCGGCCGGTTGCTGCCGGAAACGCTGCGCAAGCGCACGGCCGACCCGATCTCGCTCCCGTTCATGCTGCACAGTTATGCCGCGGTGCTGCGGCAGGGCGATTTTCTCGCCTATCTCGGCATCCTCACCATCAGCTTTGCCGGCTTGTTCGCCTGGATCTCCGGCGCGCCGGTGATCCTGCAACGCCTCTACGGCCTTTCCGCCTTCGCCTTTGGCTTTACTTTCGCGCTCGGCGCGGCGGGCTACGTGTTGGGCACGACGATCGCGTCGCGCCTCGTGCTCCGCCTCGGCATCGACCGCACCATTGGTCTCGGCGCGACGCTGCTCGCGGTGGGAGGGCTCGGCGTGGCCGCGGTCGTGGCGGCGGGAATATCCGGCGGCGTCTGGCTGGTGGCGGCGATGGCGGTCTACCTCGCCGGCCTGGGGCTAGCGATGCCGCAAGCGATAGCCGGGGCGCTGACGCCATTTCCGGAACGGGCCGGCACTGCGTCCTCGCTCATGGGCTTTGCGCAGCAGGGCGTCGCCGCCATCGTCACCGCGGCAGTCGGCGATTACCTCGGTCCTTCGGCCTGGCCCGTTGCCGGGGTTGTCGTGGCGATGGGCTGCGTCTCGTTCCTGCTCTGGGCTTCGACCCGCCGGCTGCGCGAGCGCGCCCTTTTACATCGGCCTTAGACACGAACTGCGGTTGCCTGCCGCGCCGTGTTTGTTACGATGGATGGATCGGGGGCATGCGATACCGGCGTAGTTCCCAGCCCCGGCAAACGAGCCGGCACCGGTGTCGACGGGTGGAAGGAAAAATCATGCCGTCCGGCGACCCGCTGAGCCGCCGTTCCTTCCTTGCTGGCATGAGCGCCGTGGGCGGCGGCTTGACGCTCGCCTTCGCGATACCCTTCAGCCCTGCCCGCGCTGCCGAAACCGCCGAAGTCACCGCCTGGCTGCTCATTTGCCCCGACAACTCGGTCGTGGTCCGTGTCGCCCACGCCGAGATGGGCCAGGGCATCCTGACCGGCCTCGCCATGCTGGTTGCCGAAGAACTGGAATGCGACTGGGCAAGCGTGCGCACCGAATTCGTCTCGCCGAGCGAGAATCTGCGGCGCGACCAGATCTGGGGCGACATGTCGACCGGCGCGAGCCGCTCGATCGCGTCTTCGCAACTTTATCTGCGGCAGGCCGGCGCCATGGCCCGTCAACTGCTGGTCGCCGCCGCCGCGGCGCGCTGGCAAGTGCCGGTCGAGCAATGTGTCGCCCAGTCGGGCGCGATCACCCACACACCGAGCGGCCGCAGCGTGTCATTCGGCGCCGTCGCCGAAGCGGCCGCAAGGATCGAGCCGCCGGCGGAGGTCAAGCTGAAAGACCCGAGCGAATGGAAGCTCGTCGGCAAGCCGCGCCGCCGGCTCGACGTGCTCGCCAAGGTCATGGCGCAGCCGGTCTATGCGATCGACGTGCGGCTGCCCGACATGCTCTATGCCGCGATCGTGCAATGCCCGGTCTTTGGCGGAAAGCTGCGGTCGGTCGATGAGAACGCCATCGCCGCCATGAAGGGCGTGCGCGGCGTGGTGCGGCTGCCTGAAGCGGTCGCGGTGGTGGCCGATTCCTGGTGGCGCGCCAAGTGCGCCCTCGAGGCGCTGCCGATCGTCTGGGACGACTGCGGTAACAAACGCTTGTCGAGCGCCGAAATCGCCGATTTCGTGCGCGGCGGCCTGGACGTGAACGAGGGTCAGATCGGCCGCGCCGACGGCGACGTATCCGCCGGTTTCGCGCGCGCCGTGCGGCGGGTCGAGGCCGACTACACGGTCCCGTTCCTCGCGCACGCGACCATGGAGCCGCAGACCTGCACCGCGCACGTCAAACCCGACGGAGTTGAGATCTGGGTGCCGACCCAGGGCGCCGCCACTGCGCTCGCCACCGCCGCCGTCGCGGCCGGCGTCCCCAATGACAAGGTCGTGGTGCACAGCACATTGCTCGGCGGCGGCTTCGGCCGGCGCGGCGCCATCCAGGAATATATCAGCCAGGCCGTGCTCATCGCCAAGGAGTTCCGCGAGCCGGTCAAGCTCCTGTGGACGCGCGAAGAGGACGTGCGGCACGACCTTTACCGGCCGTTCGGCATGGCGCGGCTCGTCGCCGGTCTCGATGCCGACGGCATGCCGATCGCCTGGAAGATACGGCTCGCCGGCCCGTCATTCGTGGCCACGCTGGTGCCGGGCTTCGGGACCAGCTTCATCGATCGCAGCTTCCTCAGCGGGCTGACTGATGAGATGCCCTATGCGGTGCCGAACTATCTCGTCGACTATGTGGTGCGCCAGTCGCCGGTACCGGTCGGCGTCTGGCGCGCGATCAACTACACGCAAAACGCCTACTACAAAGAATGCTTCGTCGACGAGATGGCGCACGCGGCGGGATCGGACCCGTATCTCTATCGGCGGCGGCTGTTGCGCGACAGCCCGAAGAATCTCGCCGTGCTCGACGCCGCCGCCAAGCGAGCGAACTGGGGCGCACCGCTGCCTGCCGGCGTGTTTCGCGGCATTGCGGTCAATGAGGCCTGCGGCAGCTATTGCGCGCAGGTGGTCGAGGCCTCGATCGAGGCCGGCAGCGTGCGCGTGCACCGCGTCGTGGCGGCGATCAACTCAGGCCACGTGGTCAATCCGCTTTCGGTCGAGATGCAAACCCAGGGCGCCGTCGTCTACGCGCTGACCGCCGCGCTCTATGGCGAGATCACCATCAAGGACGGCGCCGCCGAGCAATCGAACTTCGACGAATACGAGATGCTGCGGATCGGCGATGCGCCGCAGGTGGAGACGGTGATGGTGCCGAGCGGCGATTTCTGGGGCGGCGTCGGCGAGCCGCCAGTCCCGCCGCTGGCGCCGGCGCTGTGCAACGCCGTGTTCGCCGCCACCGGCAAACGCATCCGCTCGCTGCCGCTGAAGAACCACGACCTGAAAGCCACCTGACGCGCGCGACGGCTTCAGCCGGACGGAAACTGCAGCTCGACTTTCAAACCCGGCGCATTGTCCAGCAATTTGATCCGCGCTTCGTGCAGGCGGGCGACGGCGGAGACGAGACTGAGACCGAGGCCGTTGCCCGGCGTCCGCCGGCTGCGCTCCAGCCGATAAAAACGGCGGAAGACGTGCTGATGCTCGTCGGCGGGAATTCCCGGGCCATCGTCCGAAACCGAAATGACCGCGCCGGTATCGCCGCGATTGAGCTCGACCGTCACCTGTCCGGCCCCGCGCCCATGCTTGATCGCGTTGTCGACCAGATTGGCCACGGCGTCGAACAGGAGGTCGCGGTCGCCGGTGACAAGGACCGGCCGCTCGCCGACCGCCTTGAGCTCGACATCCTTGTTCTCCGCCGCGGCATCGAACAACTCGACCACGGCCTCGGCGATCTCGACCAGATCCACGGGGCGGAACGCGGCGGTCCGGCTGGTCGTCTCGATCTGGGAAATACGTGTCAGCGAGGAAAACATGCGCAGCACATCGTCGAGGTCGGCCATGGTGTCGGTGATCAGCTTTTGATCGAATCGGGAGTCGCGCTCTCCGAGCGAAGCCCGCTCGAGCCGGCCGCGCATGCGGGTGAGCGGCGTGCGCAGATCGTGCGCGACATTGTCGGTCGCCTGCTTCACTTCGCCCATCAGGACTTCGATGCGGTCGAGCATCGTATTGAGGTTTTCCGCCAATTGATCCCATTCATCCTGCGTCCCGAACAGCGGCACGCGCTCGCCAAGACCGCTCTGCATGATGGTCCGGCTGGTGGCGTTGATCGATTCGATCCGGCCGACCGTGCGCCGGGTGACAGCGAGACCGGCAACGACGGCGAGAACGAAAATCAGCGCGACAACGAGCGCAAAGGCGAGATCGATCTTTCGCCGGAATTGATCGAGATCGCTGATGTCCCTTCCGACCAGCAGATGGGACCCGTCGGCGAGCGTGGCGAAATCGGCGCGAAGGAGCGGCGGCTCCGCCGCGTCCGGCTTCCATTCCTGCATGCGGAAGTCGCCTCGGCCGGCGCTGCCTCGCAGTATCGGCGGCCAGCGCGCGAGATTTCCGGCCAGCACCGCGAACGCTGAATCGGCGAGCAGGAATACGCCGTCGCCGGCAGGGGCATCGGCCGCGCGCCCATTGATCGCGGCCGCGAGCGCGTCGCGGCCGCCGCGGTCATAGGCGGCCATGAGCAGGGCCCGGTCGGCATCGATCGCGCGATCCGACCGATGCAGGACGTATGACTCGGTCGACGAATACGCGTAGCTGAACAGAGCAATGACCACCGCGCCGAAGACCACGATGCAGATCAGCGCCACTCTGAAGGTCGATGATCGTAACGTCTTAGTGAGGAGCACGGACACAGAATCCCACGCCGCGTATTGTGTGGATCAGTGGATAGCTCTGCTGACTGTCGACTTTACGGCGAACGCGCCCGACATAGACATCGATGATGTTGGTCGTCGGATCGAAATGAATGTCCCAGACGCGCTGCAACAGCATCGCGCGCGGCACCACCTGGCCCTCGTTGCGCACCAGGTATTCGAGCACCTGGAACTCCCGCGGCAACAGTTCGATCTCCTTGCCGCCGCGCTTGACCGTTCGCGATACTAGGTCGAGCTCGAGATCGGCGACGCGCAGCACCGTCTCCTTGACGACGGTCGTGCTGCGTCGGGCGAGCGCCTCCACCCGGGCCAATAATTCGGCGAACGCGAACGGCTTGATCAAATAATCGTCGCCGCCGCTGCGCAGGCCGCGCACCCGGTCGTCGACTTCACCAAGCGCGCTGATGATCAAAGCCGGGGTGACGACGCCGGCTTCACGCAGACGCCGGATGACGGCCAATCCGTCGACGCCCGGCAGCATGCGGTCGATCGTCATCACCGCGTGGACGGCGGAGAGTCCGAGCGCCAGTCCATCATCGCCGTTGATCGCGAGATCGACCTGGTAGCCCTGCGTCGTGAGGAAATCAACGAGTTGCTGCGCAGTCTCCGAATCGTCCTCCACGACAAGGATGCGACGGAGCGATCCCGTCATCAGTCCAATCTCCAATCCATTTCTGGGGAGGCGCGAGCCTAGCACAAACCGCAGGATCAAAAAATGACTTATCTGTCAGAAATTGACGCATTCGTAATTTGAAAATTTCTCCATTGCTCCATATCCCATCATCGGGGGCGCTCCATCGGTGCAATCCCGCCTCGCGGCCACGCGACGCGCATTTGCAGCGAGCCAAACCAAAGGAGAAAGCCTCATGATGCGTAGCGTGATGTTCGCACTTGCGACGTTGGCGGCGGCCAGTCTGGGTTCGGCGTCGAGTGCTTCGGCAATGGGCCATGGCGGCGGCGGCCACGCCTCGTATGGTCACGCAATGGGTGTCGGCCCCTCGGCCGGCGTCCATCACTCCGGGTTCTCCGATCATCACTTCGCGTTCCATCACCGCCGGTTCGTCTTCGTCGGCGCGCCATACGATTATGGGTATGACTATGGCTATGACTCCTGTTACGCCCGCGTACGGACCGCTTGGGGCTGGCGGCTAGTGCCGGTCTGCTACTGAGACCGGGTTGTTGCCAAAGCAAAGCGCCAGCGGGGGCTAGCCTGTGATCCGAGCCTGCATCAATCGTCTGGGGGTCGCGGTCCCGGAGCATGAGGTACACGGCGCCTTTGTTCGTTTTGCCGAACGCCTGCTCCGGGATCGGCGCTCGCGGCTTCTTTTCGACCGGATGGTGGCGCGCTCGGATATCGAGCAGCGATGGTCGTGTCTGGCGCCGGCCGCGCCGGGCAGCAACGAGTCGGTCGATGCCGGCGGCTTCTACACTCTCGGCAGCTTTCCATCGACCGGAAGGCGGATGGACCGCTATGGGATCGAAGCGCCGGCGTTGGCCAAGAAGGCGGTCGATCGGCTCGATCTCGGCGACGCGGCCGGCGAGATCACCCATCTCATCGTGACGTCCTGCACCGGATTTTCCGCGCCGGGCATCGACCTCGAATTGGTGCGGCGCTGCAATCTCGATCCCTCCGTCGAGCGAACGGTGGTCGGCTTTATGGGTTGCAATGCGGCGATCAACGCACTGAAGCTCGCTCGCCATATCGTACGCTCGGCCGCCGATGCAAAGGTGCTGATCGTCAGCCTCGAGCTGTGCACCCTTCACCTTCAGGAGTCGGAAGACGTCGGGCGGCTGCTTTCTTTTCTGGTGTTTGCCGATGGCTGCGCCGCGGCTTTGGTCAGCGCCGAGCCGTCCGGTTTTGCCATCGACGGATTTCATGCCGAGCTGCTGCCGCAGGCGGCAGAGCAGATCACCTGGGCGATCGGCGATTCCGGCTTCGACATGACGCTTTCCGGCCAAGTCCCGGCGACGATCGCGAGCGCGCTGCGTTCCGCATCGGATCGAGTGCTGTCGGGCGCGTCCGCCGCCGCCTTCGATCTCTGGGCCGTTCACCCGGGCGGCCGCACCGTGCTTGACGCCGTCGAGGACGCGTTCGATCTCGATCAATCGGCGCTTGCCGCCTCGCGCGCGATCCTGCGTCATTTCGGCAATATGTCGTCGCCGACGGTTCTGTTCGTGCTTGAAGCCATGACTCGCCGGCTGATGCCGGCCGGAGCACGCGGCTGCGCCATGGCGTTCGGTCCCGGTCTCACCGCTGAGACCATGTTGTTCAGCGCGACGGCCTGAGCCCGTGGCGCCGATCGATTTCTCCCGCCGCAATGACCTGTCGGAGCTCATGGACTCCGATGAAACCGATTTCGAGACATTTCGCGATTGCCTGGTCGATCTTTCGCGGGTGAACCAGCTCACCTTCGCTTACCGCCCGACCCTGCGATTTTTCGAAACTCTTGCCCGATCCGGGCTGCTGCCGCGGGACCGGACCATCGCTATTATCGACGTCGGCAGCGGCTACGGCGACATGCTGCGCAAGATCGATGGCTGGGCGCAAGGACGCGGATTGCGCGTCGATCTGACCGGCGTCGATCTCAATCCGTGGTCGGCACGCGCCGCCGGGGAAGCGACCGCGGCCGGGCGGCCGATCCGCTTCGTCACCGCCAACATCTTCGACTATCAACCGGCGCGGCCGGTCGACATCGTCATCAGCTCGCTGTTGACGCACCATCTCGACAACGCCTCGCTCGTTCGTTTCATCGCGTGGATGGAGGCGACGGCCGCGATCGGCTGGTTCGTGAACGACCTGCATCGCAAGGCCGTTCCCTATCATCTCTTTGGCTTCGCTTCGCGGGCGCTGCGCTTTCACGAGTTCGTGCAGCATGACGGGCCGATCTCGATCGCCCGCGCGTTCGACGCTTCCGACTGGCGGCGTCTCATCGATGCTGCCGGCCTGCCGCCGGCAGCGGCCGGGATCAGCCGGGTGTTTCCGTACCGGCTCTGCGTCACACGGCTGCGCTGATGAAGGCGACGACGCAAGCGCTGGTGATCGGCGGTGGAATTGCCGGCGGCGCCATTGCCGCGCAGCTCGCCCGCGCGGGGCGCGACGTCGTGTTGATCGAGCGCAAGGCCGGAGCGCATGACAAAGTCTGCGGCGAATTCATCAGCAGCGAAGCCGCGCTCTATCTGCGCGCGCTTGGCGTCGATCTGCAAACGCTCGGCGCCGTGCGCATTTCAACGATCAGGCTTTACGCCCGCGACGAGGTGGCGACCGCCCGCCTGCCGTTTCCTGCGTTCAGCGTCTCGCGCCGCGTGTTGGATGAGGTGGTCCTCGGCATCGCGGCGGCGGCCGGCGCGGAAATCCGCCGCGGGCGCAGC
Source organism: uncultured Alphaproteobacteria bacterium (assembly GCA_963850855.1). Lineage (GTDB taxonomy): Bacteria > Pseudomonadota > Alphaproteobacteria > Rhizobiales > Xanthobacteraceae > BOG-931. The sequence goes on along the minus strand of CAWKNH010000015.1, from coordinate 179,214 downwards.
GCCCGGTCGCTCCATCCGTGCGCGGACGGATGGACCACCAAGCTCGAGGACGGCCACGAGGTGATGGCGCCGGACGCTTTCCTGGCGACCGGGAAGCACGATCTGCGGGGCTGGAGACGGCCGCTGGGCCGGCAGGACGATCTCATTGCCTTCAAGCTGCATTGCCGCCTCGACGCCGCGCAGACGGCGCAACTCGGCGCCGGCGTGGAGCTGTTCGTCTTTCCCGGCGGTTATGCCGGCCTCGAGCTGGTCGAGGACGGCATCGCCAATCTTTGCCTGGTCGTCCGCCGCGCGGATTTCGCGCAAATCGACCACCAATGGAGCGCCTTGGTCGACAGGCTTCGGTCGGATTCGCCTCCGCTCGACCGGCGGCTCTGCGGTTCGGATTCGTGTTGGGAGCGCCCGCTGGCGGTGGCCTCGATTCCCTACGGCTATGTGCGGGAACTCGGCGACGGCCCGTGGCGCGTCGGCGATCAGGCCGCCGTCATCCCCTCATTCGTCGGCGACGGCATATCGATCGCGCTGCACTCGGCGCGGCTGGCAGCCGAATATTATCTCGCCGGGAAGCCGACGCGCCTGTTCCAGTCGCAGCTCGCGCGCGATGTCTCCGGCCAGGTCCGCTGGGCGACGCTCCTCTCCCGGGTGCTGGTGCACTCGCGTGGTCAGATGATCGCAACCGCGTTGGCACGAATGGCGCCGAGCCTCATCGGCTACGTCGCACGCCGCACGCGAATTCCGAGTGACGCCCTGTTAAGCACGGCGTGACCGGCTGCGGCGGGGACCGAAGCAGGCGCAGGCGGCGAATAGCGGCTGAACGACGCAGCCGGCCATGGAGCGGCGTGCCGTCCGGATGCTATAGACTGCGGCAACAACAATAGTCTTTAGACGCGGACGGCGTCGGCGACGCCGGCCGGGACCGGGAGGAAACGACATGAGAGCAGCCTTCCTGCTTGCCGCCGCGGTGTTGCTGGCGACGCCGGCTTTGGCCGCCGACGACGATACGCTGACCATCGGCATGACGCTGTCGCAGACCGGCTCGTTGAACATCGACTCGCTGGCGCAGCAGCGTGGCGCCGAGCTTTGGCGCGACCAGGTCAACGAGGCCGGCGGGATCAAGGTCGGGGACAAGCGCTACAAGGTGCGCTTCGTCACCTATGACGACCAGTCGCAGGGCGGCCGCGTGCAGCAGCTCTACACGCGCCTGATCGTCCAGGATAAGGCGCAGTTCCTGTTCAGCCCCTACTCCTCGGGACTGTGCGCGACCGCGGCGGTGATCAGCGAGCAATACGGCAAGCCGATGCTGATCACCGGCGGAGCGGAACCGAAGACCTACACGCTCGGCAACAAATATCTCGTCCAGGTGCTGAGCTCGGCCGATCATTATCTCACCGGCGCGATCAACGCGCTCGAATCGAAGGCGCCGCATGCCAAGGTGGCGTTCGTCTATTCCGACGATCCGTTCTCCAAGGCGGTGACGCTCGCCGCACGCGAGCAGGCCAAGGAGAGCGGGTTCAACATCGTGCTCGACGAATCCTACGCGCCGTCGACGACCGACTTCAGCCCGATCATCAACAAGATCATCTCTTCGTCGGCCGATGCGCTGTTGGGCGGCGGCCACTATGCCGACGGGGCGACGCTCGCGCGCCAGCTCTACGATCAAAAGGCGAACCTCAAATACGTGTCGCTTCTGGTGGCGCCCGACAGCCCGGAATTCGTCAGCCTCGGGCCGGCGGCGTTCGGCATCACCGTGCCCTCGCAATGGGAGATCCAGGCCACCTACAAGCCGCAAATCGGGCCGACCGGCGCGGAATTCGCCAAGACTTTCGCGGACAAGTTCAAGACCCCGCCAGACTATCACGCGGCCACCGGCTATGCCGGCGGCGCGCTCCTACAGCACGCGATCGAACAGGCCAGCTCGATCGATGCCGACAAGGTGGTCGCGGTGCTCAACGGCCTCGACGTCACCACCTTCTTTGGTCATTTCAAGATCGCGACCGATCCCGGGCACCACGGTCTGCAGATCGGCCACGAGATGGTCCTCGCGCAGTGGCAAAAGAAGAACGATCAGCTGCAGCGGGAAGTCGTTTGGCCGAAGGCGGCGCAGACCGCCGATCTCCTCTATCCGCTTCACTAGGATATCCGCTACAAATGCAGGACCGGACCGGCCGGCGGGCGGCGGGCGCCCCGCGGCCGGTCTTGGCATGACTGGCGATCGCTCAAGTTTCGAATGCTGGGTATCATCGCTTCGATCATCGACGGCGTGCTGATCGGCTCGGTGTACGGGCTGGCGGCCATGGGCCTGACGCTGATCTGGGGCGTCATGAACGTCGTCAACCTGACGCACGGCGCCGCAATCGTCGCCGGCATGTTCGCGCTTTATCTGTTGACCAGCGGGCTCGGCATCGCGCCCTACGCGGCCTTGCCGCTCATTCTGGTCGGCGGCTTTTTCGTCGGCGTCGGGCTTTACTGGATCGCCGTGCACCGGATGATCGGGCGGCCGCCGCTGATGATCCTGCTCTCGACCTTCTCGGTGAACCTGGTGGTGATCGGGCTCGGCACCGCGGTTTGGGGCACCGGCCTGTTCAATGTCCAGGTCAGCCTGCCGGGGATCACCTGGCAGCGCTACACTTTTTCCGGAACGCACATCGTCGCCGCGGTGCTCACTGCCCTGATCGCCGGTTCGCTCTATCTGTTCCTCTACCATACGCACCTCGGCAAGGCGGTGCGCGCGGTCGCCAATAACCGCGAGGCGGCGGAGCTGTCCGGCATCCCGACGACCCGCGTTCTGTCGCTCTCCTTCGGGCTTGGCGTGGCGCTGGCCGGCGCGGCGGGCATGCTGATCGCCACCATGTTCCCGTTCACCGTGCTCGCCGGCGACGCCTACCAGCTCAAGAGCTTCGTGGTGACCGCCTTGGGCGGCCTCGGCAATCCGGCGGGAGCGCTGCTGGGCGGCGTCGCGCTCGGCCTGGTCGAGGGATTCGCCGGGCAATTCATGCCGGTGAGCTGGACGCTGGTCATCGAGTTCGTGCTCTTCGTCGTGGTGCTGATCATCTTCCCGCGCGGCGTGTTCGCGTTCACCCGCACATGAACACCGGCACCACCGGCGTGATCGCCGACGACCGGCCGACGCCGATGCTGCGCCGTCCGTTCTTCTGGATCATGGCGCTTGTCATCGCCGCCTTCGTTGCCGCCCCGCTGATCGGCGACAATGTCGAGCTGCGCGAAAGCCTGCTGCTCGCGGCCGTCTACATCACGCTCGCCAGCAATCTCAATCTGATGCTCGGCTATGCCGGCTACATCAATTTCGGCAGCATCGTCTTCTTCGGGCTCGGCGGCTATATCAACGTCTATCTGATCAGCGCGCTCAATTGGCCGCTGGCCGCGGCCGAGCTTGCCGCCGGCATTGCCGTGAGCCTGCTGGCGCTTCTTTTCGGTCTCGGCATTCTGCGCTTGCGCGGCGCTTTCTTCGCGCTCGCGACCATCGGCATCAATGAGGGAGTCCAGGCCTTCGTCGCCAATTTCGAGCCGTGGGGCGGCTCCGCCGGTCTCTATCTTCCGACCACCATATTCGCCCCGCTCGGCGGCCCGATGCGCGCGCTGTGGGTCATCTATTTCCTGCTCGTCGCGGTGATGGGCGCTTCCCTCTATCTGAGCTACGCGGTCAAGACCTCGAAGTTCGGCCTCGGGCTGATGGCGATTGGCCAGAACGAGGATGCCGCCGTCGTGCTCGGCGTGCCGGCGCCGCTCTACAAGGCCCTCGCCTACAGCCTGTCGGCGTTCCTGCCGGCGCTCGCCGGCGGTCTTTTTTTCTTCAAGAGCGCGTTCATCCAGCCCGCGGACGCGTTCGACTTGGGCTTGTCCACCGAGGCGATGGTCATCGTCATGCTCGGCGGCCGCGGCACCATCAGCGGGGCGGCGATCGGCGCTTATCTCTACGAGGAGCTGCGCGGCTTTTTGCTCACCTCGCAGACCTTTTCCAATTTCCAGCTGGTGGTCTCCGGCGTCTTGCTTCTCGTCATTGTTCTGTTCGTCCCCGGTGGGCTCATGGGTTGGATCTACGGGCGCTGGCCGCGGATGAAGCAGGTGTTCGAATGAGCGCGCTTCTCGAGGTCGACGGCCTGAACATGAGCTTCGGCGGGCTCAAGGCGGTGCGCGATTTGAGCTTCGCCGTCGGCGAGCGTGAGATCCTCGGCCTCATCGGGCCGAACGGCGCCGGAAAATCGACCGTGTTCAACCTGATCAACGGCGTCTTCGCGCCGAATGCCGGGCGGGTGATTTTTCACGGCACCGACATCACCGGCCATGCGCCTTACCGCGTGGCGCGAGCCGGTCTCGCCCGCACCCACCAGATCGTGCAGCCGCTTCCCGACCTCACCGTACTCGAGAACTGCACGGTCGGCGCCTGCTTCGGCCGCGAGCATCTGCCGCTTGCGCGCGCCCGCGCGGTCGCCCGCGAGGTCGCAATGTTCGTCGGCCTCGAAGACCGGCTGGCGACGCCGGCGGCGCAGCTCACCATCGCCGGGAAGAAGCGGCTCGAGCTCGCCCGCGCGCTCGCCGCCCGGCCGCTCCTCCTCTTGCTCGATGAGGTGCTCGCCGGCCTCAACCCGACTGAGATCGCGCGCATGCTTACGGTCATTCGCAGCATCCGCGAGCGCGGCGTCGCCATCCTGATCATCGAGCACCTGATGCAGGCGATCATGGGCCTCTCCGACCGGATCGTCGTGCTCAATTCGGGGCAGAAGCTCGCCGAAGGCACGCCGAGCGAGATCGCCAACAATCCGGCGGTCATCGAAGCCTATCTTGGCGATCCGGCGCTGGCGGCGAAGCTGCATGCAGGCGGCGCGCCATGAGCGACGCACTCCTTGAGATCGAAGCGCTGGCGGCGGGCTATGGCGAAGTGCAGGTGCTGTGGGGGCTTTCGCTCGCCGCCGCGCGCGGGCGGTTGACCACGCTCGTCGGCGCCAACGGCGCCGGCAAGACCACGACGTTGCGCGCCACGCTCGGCACCATCTCGCCGTGGAGCGGCCGCGTGATCTTCAAGGGCGAGGACGTGACCGCCCTGCCAGCGCACGCCAAGGCGGCGCGCGGGCTCGTGCTCGTTCCCGAAGGCCGCCAGCTGTTCAGCAACATGACCGTCGACGAGAACCTGGAAATGGGCGCCTTCACCAAGCGCGGCGCGCATGGCTATGCCGATCGCCTAGAGCGGGTGTTCACGCTCTTCCCGCGCCTCAAGGAGCGCCGGCGGCAGAAGGCCGGCACGTTTTCGGGCGGCGAGCAGCAGATGCTGGCGATCGCCCGCGGCTTGATGACCGATCCGGAGATTCTGATCATCGACGAATTGTCCTTGGGACTGGCGCCGCTCGCGGTCTATCAGCTGTTCGGCGCGCTCAAAGCGCTCAAGGATGCCGGGCTGACCGTGCTTCTCGTCGAGCAGAACGTGCATCTGGCGTTCGCCGTGAGCGACTACACCTACGTGATTGCCGAGGGACGTCTGTTCACGCAGGGCGAACCCGCGGCGCTCGCCGCCATGCCGGAAATCCGCCGCGCCTATCTGGGACTGTAACCACGGTTCCGGCGTTGATCGGCGGCGCAGCTTCCCCATATACCGCTCGAAACGGCCCCGGAGCTCGCATGTCGAAGCCGCTTGTCGTGTCCATTCCGCATCGCCTCGGCAAGGCGGAAGCCGTGCGCCGCCTCAAATCCGGCCTCGCCACCGCGCAAACGAATTTCGGCCACCTCTTCACCGTGCAGGAGGAGACCTGGACTGACGAACGCCTCCAGTTCCGCGTCAGCGCTCTCGGCCAAGTCGCCAGCGGCACGATCGATGTCGCCGACGATCACGCGCGACTGGAAGTCATGCTGCCTTGGCTCCTCGCCAAGCTTGCCGAAGTCGTGCAGCCGCGCCTGCGCAAGGAAGGCACGCTGATGCTGGAGAAGAAATGACGGCTGCTACCGCTTGGTCTCGGCAACAATCTCGAGCGGCAGAACGTCGACCGAACCGCCGCCGGCGAGCCTGGTCTTTTCCTTGTAGCGCGCGAAGAACGCGCGTTCCTGCAGCGTCTTGATCGCCTGGTCATCCGCTGCCGCGGCAAGATGAAAATACTCCGGGCCATTCCGGCTCTTCATGCAGCGATAGCTGATTTTTCCCTGCAGCGCCGGGTCGCCGTCCAAGGCGGCGATGAACTCGGCGATGTCGCGATGCCACGCCTCCTCCGATCCGTTCTGAAAGCGGTACTTGATGAGCGAATATTTCATAGCTGTTGCTCCGCCTCTCTTGTTTGCGCGTGATATGAACGTAGGCGTTTAACAAGCGCCCATGCAAGTACGGACAAAAATGATACTATGAGCCTTTGCGACAATTGTGATATCAGGCGATGCAGGGCCGGTTTCCCGGCCGTCCGGATCAGAACACGATGCGAAATGTCCCGTCGAACCATATTCGTCGCTGCCCGGTCGCCGCGTTTCAGAGGATGATCAGCGGCAAGTACAAGCTGCGCATCCTGTGGGATCTGCAGGACGGGCCGCGGCGCTATGGCGAACTCAGAAGCGGTCTCGTGCGCGGCATCGAGGGAAGTCCGCAGATCGCGCCTCGCGTGCTCAGCCGCGAGCTCAAGGCGCTGGCGCAGAGCGGGCTGATCGCGAGAAAGGACTATGGCGTGGTGCCGCCGAAGGTAGAGTATCGCCTGACGCCCATGGGGCGCAGCTTCATCCCGGTCATCGGCGAAATTCGCAAATGGGGTGCGCGTCACCTCGGCGGCGAACGGCTCAGCCTCGCCAGCTAGTTCCTTCTCAGTGCCGGCCGAACAGGCGGTCGAGCAACCAGCCGTCGAGGCCGCCGCGTTCCGGCGGCGACGGCCGTCCGCCTGCGGCGCCTTGCGGCTGCGGCGGCGCTGCGAGGGTCCAGCCGCCATCGGCGACGCCCGGCAGCGCTGCAGGTGCGACCCCTTGATGGGCGACCTTCATGAAACGGCTCCAGATTTCGACCGGCAGCCCGCCGCCGGTCGCCTTGCGGGTCGGCGAATTGTCGTCATTGCCGAGCCAGACGCCGGCGACGAGATGTGCGGTGTAGCCGATGAACCAGGCGTCGCGGAAATCCTGGCTGGTCCCGGTCTTGCCGGCCGCCGGCCAGCCGGGAAAATCCGCCCGGCGCGCGGTGCCGCTGGTCAGCGTCTCATGCAGCATCGCGTTCATCATCGCCACATAGCGCGGCTCGACGATGCGGCCGAGCGCCTGCGCCTTGCGCGCGTAAAGTATCTTGCCGTCGGTCGAGCGGATGCGCTCGACGACATGCGGCGCGACGGCGAAGCCGCCATTGGCGAACGGCGCATAGGCGGTGACCAGCTCGATCGGGGAGACCTCCGACGTGCCGAGCGCGATCGAGGCGTTGGGTTCGAGGATCGAATCGATGCCGAGCCGGTAAGCGGTGCGGATGACGGCGGCAGGGCCGAATTCGAGCGTCAGCCGCACCGACACGGTGTTGAGTGAATTCGCCAGCGCCTGCGTCAACGTCACCGGGCCGAGATATTCGTGCTCGTAGTTCTCCGGCTTCCAGCCCTTGACCGTGATCGGCGCGTCCTCGCGCACGCTATCCGGCGTCAGCCCGTGTTCGAGGGCGGTGAGATAGACGAAGGGCTTGAAGGCGGAACCCGGCTGGCGCTTGGCGGCGATGGCGCGATCGAACTGGCTGTCGGCGTAGCTCTTGCCGCCGACCAGCGCGCGCACGACGCCGTCCGGCGTCATGGCGACCAGTGCGCCTTCGCCGACGCCGAACTTTTCTCCCTTCAGCGCCAGCACATCGTCGAGCGCCCGCTCGGCCGCATTCTGCAGCGCCGGATCGACCGTGGTCTCGACCACGATGTCCTCGTCGTAGCGGCCGATCAGGTCGTCGACTGCATCCATGACCCAGTCGGCGACATAGTTGACTGAGCCGGCTCCCGCCGGCTTCACCGCGTGCGGCGGATGCGCGAGCGCGAGTTTCGCCGCGTCTTCGCCGATGAACTTCTGCTCCGCCATGGCGGCGAGGACCAGGCGGGAGCGGCGCTCGGCGCCGTCCGGATTGTGGCTCGGCGCGAGCCGCGACGGCGACTGCACCAGGCCGGCAAGAAGCGCGGCTTCGGCAAGCGTCAGGTGGCGGGCCGATTTGGCAAAGTAGCGCTGCGCCGCCGCCTCGATGCCATAAGCGCCGGAGCCGAAATAGACCCGGTTGAGATAAAGTTCGAGGATTTCCGCCTTGCTGAATTTGTGTTCGAGCCAGAGCGCCAGCACCACCTCCTGCAGCTTGCGCGAGACGGTGCGCTCGTGCGTCAGGAACAGGTTCTTGGCGAGCTGCTGGGTGATGGTCGATCCGCCCTGCGCACTGCCGCGCCGGGTCACGTCGTGAACGGCGGCGCGGGCGATGCCCCAGGGATCGACGCCGCGATGGGAATAGAAACGGTGATCCTCGATGGCGATGAACGCCTTCGGCACATAGTCCGGCAGTTCGCGCAGCGGCACCGCGGCGCCGCCCATGTCGCCGCGCGTGGCGAGCGTCGCGCCGTTCGCTCCGAGGATGAGGACCGAAGGCGGACGTTTGGGGATTTCGAGCGATTGGATTGGCGGCAAGTGGATGCCGACCCAAACCAGCATGGCGATCGCGCCGATCACCGCCCACAGCGCCAGCACCGCGGCCCAATAGATCAGGCGGCCGACGGTAAACCGGCCGTTGCCGCTACGGCGCCGCCGCCGGCTTTTTGGCCGCGATGGAGCGTCGTCCCCGCGGCGGTGGCGACCCGTCTCACCGCGCGCCGCCGGCGGACCTCCAGCACGATCCTGCGGGCGCAGCCGAAGATCGAGGCTGGCGGCGCCATTCCGCGAATCTTGCGCCCGCTTCCGACCAGCTTGCCGCCGCGCCATATCCCCGTCCCCAGCGCGCGGAACGCGCTGTCGGGACGGTAGAGAGGGCGGTTTAAGGGGCGGTTACTGGGCTTCCGTTTCAGGACCGCGGCCGCCTGAAGAGGACCGTTCTTTGGCCTCAGCCGGCCACCGCCTCCCGCGCCGGCTTCGCCTCGCCGTCCACCGCGGTGAACAGCGCCAGCAACGGCCGCTTGATCGCGGCCTGGCGGGTGGGGGTGGCGATTTTGGCGCCGAGCAGATCGGTGACGTAGAACACGTCAACGACGCGCTCGCCGAAGGTCGCGACATGCGCCGAGGCAATGTTGAGGTTGAGCTTCGACAGCGTTGTAGTCAGCTCATACAGCAGGCCGGGCCGATCGAGGCCGGTCACCTCCACCACGGTATAGCGTTGCGACCATTGATTGTTGATGGTCACCTCGGGCTCGATGGCGAAAGCCTTGAGGCGCCCTTTCGGCGGCGCGCGCTTCGGCACTACTTCCGGCAGCCGGATCTGGCCGCGCACCGCTTTCTCGATGGTGTCGCCGATGCGCGTCGCGCGGCGGGCCTCGTCCTCGTCGTGCTCGAACTCGCGCGAGACCGCGATGGTGTCGAGCGCGAGCCCGTCGGTCGTGGTGTAGATCTGGGCGTCGACGATGTTGGCGCCGGCGAGCGCGCAGGCCCCGGCGATGATCGACAGCAGCCACGGATGGTCGGGCGCAAACACCGTCAGCTCGGTGACGCCGCGCTCGACGTCGAAGCCGACACTGGTCGCCAGCCGCTTGCCCGCCGCCTGCGTCGCATGCACGAAGCGCGCATGCGCGAGCTTGTGCGCCAGATCGACCTTCAGCCAGTAGGCCGGATAGTGGCGCGTGAGATAGACGTCGAGGGTCGCGTCCGGCCAATCCCCCATCTGCGCGCGGAATTCGGCCTTGGCGAGCGCCACGCGCTCGGCGCGGTTGACCTCGGAGAAGCCGCCGGTGAGGACCGGCTCGGTTTCGTAATAGAGCGTGCGAATGAGCTGCGCCTTCCAGCCGTTCCAGACACCAGGCCCCACCGCGCGGATGTCGGCGGTGGTGAGGATGGTGAGCAGCTTCATGCGCTCCAGCGACTGCACCACCGCGGCGAAGTTCTCGATCGTCTTGCGATCGGAAAGGTCGCGCGACTGCGCCACGGTCGACATGACCAGGTGCACTTCGACCAGCCACGCCGCCAGCTCGGTCTCCGCGGCGCTGAGCCCGAGCCGCGGACAGAAGCGCCGCGCGATACGCGCGCCGGCGATCGAATGGTCCTCGATGCGTCCCTTGGCAATGTCGTGCAGGAACAGCGCGACGTAGAGCACAATGCGGTGCTGCGGCTGGATGGTGCGGATGAGCTCGCTCGCGAACGCCACGTCGCGATTCTCGCCGCGTTCGATCTCGCTGAGCGCGCCGATGCAGCGCAGGAGATGCTCATCGACCGTATAGTGATGATACATGTTGAACTGCATCATCGCCACGATGCGGCCGAAGGCGCGCACGAACTTGCCGAGCACGCCGGCCTCGTTCATCCGCCGGAGCACGGTTTCCGCCTCGTTGTTCGAGGTCAGAATCTCCAGGAACAGTCGGTTCGCTTCCTTGTTCTCGCGCAGTCTCAGATCGATCAGGGTGAGCGAGCGCGTCGCCGCCCGCATGGCTTCGGGACGGATCGCGAGATTGTGCTTCTGCGCCAGATGGAACAGCCGGATCAAGTTGACCGGGTCGCGCTTGAAGACATCGGGCCCGGCGATGTTGATGCGGTTGTTGTCGATGACGAAATCATCGGTCTCGGTCAGCCGCTGCTGACGGCGCGCCGGCCGCAGCCGGGCGATGACGCGGCTCAACACCGGCGCCGGTTTCGCCTGACGTTCCTCGAGGCCGGCGCAGAGAATGGCGGTGAGATCGCCGACGTCCTTGGCGACGAGGAAGTAGTGCTTCATGAAGCGCTCGACGTCGCGCAGACCCGGATGCTCGGTGTAGCCAAGCCGCACCGCGATCTCGCGCTGGATGTCGAACGACAGGCGCTCCTCCGCGCGGCCGGCGAGGAAATGCATGTTGCAGCGGACCGACCAGAGGAAATCCTCGCAGCGGCAGAACAACCGGTATTCGTCGCGGTCGAACACGCCGCGCTCGATCAGCTCCTCGGGTTCGCGCACGCGATAGACGTATTTGGCGATCCAGAACAGCGTGTGCAGGTCGCGCAGTCCGCCCTTGCCGTCCTTGACGTTGGGCTCGACGAGATAGCGCGACTGGCCGGCGCGGCGGTGACGCTCCTCGCGCTCGGCGAGCTTGGCGGCGACGAATTCCGGCGCCGTTCCCTGCACCACCTCCTTGTCGAAGCGCGCCGTCAGCTCGCTATAGAGCGTGGCGTCGCCGAGGAGGTAGCGCGATTCCAGAAGCGCGGTGCGGATGGTCATATCGGCTTTGGCCTGGCGGATGCATTCGTTGACCGAACGCGTCGCGTGACCGACCTTGAGGCCCATGTCCCACAGGCAATAGAGCAAGGCCTCGGCCACCGACTCGCCCCAGGCGGTCTGCTTGTAGGGCAGCACGAACAGGAGATCGATGTCGGAGCCCGGCGCCAGCAGCCCGCGGCCATAGCCGCCGGTTGCGATCACCGTCATGCGTTCGGCCTGCGAACGGACTTGCGCCGGATAGAGCACGCCCGTTGCGAACTCGAAGAGGATGCGGATGATCTCGTCCTGGGTCTGGCACAACCGCTCGGCGCAGCGGCGGCCGTGACGGTCCTTGAGCAACAGCTCATCGGCGCGGGCGCGCGCCTGCGTCAGCGCCGATCTGAGGCGCGGCACGACTGCGGCGCGCAATTCCCGCTCGCGCCCGGCGTGGGTCGCGGCGAGCGTTTCGAGATCGGCGACGATCGCGGCGCTGTCGATGAGTTCGGCGGCGCGCGCCTGGCGTTGGGTGTCCAGCAGCATCTCGTGTAGCCTGGAGACGGTCCTATGCTACTATTCTTAATACCTCCATTCGAGAAGCGGCAACCGCCACAGGGAAGGATCGTCCGATGAAAAGCTACGATGTCTGCGAATGTGGCGCGCCGCTGCGACTGATGGAACGGCCGACGCCAAGGCCGACCGGCGCCGAGGTCCTGCTCAAGGTCATTGCCGCCGGCGTCTGCCATAGCGACCTGCACATCTGGGAGGGCCACTACGATCTGGGCGGCGGCAAGCTGCTCAAGCTCACCGATCGCGGGGTCAAATTGCCGCTCACCATGGGGCACGAGAATGTCGGCGAAGTCGTCGCCGTCGGCCCGGACGCCAAGGGGGTCAAGGTCGGCGACCGCAGGCTGGTGCATCCCTGGCTGGGCTGCGGGGAGTGCGCGGTGTGCCGCCGCGGCGACGAGCAGCTCTGCCGCACGGCCTACAGCATCGGCGTGTTCCGCCCCGGCGGCTACGCCGACCATCTCATGGTGCCGCATCCGCGCTATCTGTTTGACATCGGCACCATCGCGCCAGAGAAGGCCGCGCCGCTCGCGTGCTCGGGCATCACCACCTACGGGGCGCTCAAGAAAGTCGGGCCGGTCCTTAAGGAGGAGCCGGTAGTCATCATCGGCGCCGGCGGGCTCGGGCTGATGTGTCTGTCGCTGCACCAGAAGATGGGCGGCAAGGGCGCGATCGTCGTCGACGTCGATCCGGCGAAGCGTCAGGCAGCGCTCAAGGGCGGGGCGCAAGCGGCGATCGACGGCGGCGCTGCGGACGCGGCAAAGCAGATCATCGAGGCGACCAAGGGCGGCGCCTGGGCGGTGATCGATCTCGTCGGCGCCTCGCGCACCGTGCAACTCGCGCTCGACAGCATCGTCAAGGGCGGCAAAGTGATCGTGGTCGGCCTGTTCGGCGGCGACATCACCGTGTCGACGCCGTTCTTCCCGCTGCGCGCGATGAGCATCCAGGGCTCGTATGTCGGCAGCCTGACGGAAATGGCCGAATTGCTCGACCTCGTGCGTCGCAAAGGCGCGCCCGACCTTCCGGTCGGCACGCGTCCGCTCGCCGCCGTGAACGACGCGCTCAACGACCTGAAGGCCGGAAAGGTGGTCGGCCGCGTGGTGCTGATGCCGGCGGCCTGATTTCATGCTGTCGCATGTCCATATCGGCGTGACCGATTTCGCGCGCGCGTTCGCCTTCTATCAAGGCCTGATGGATGAGCTTGGGTTCACGCTGAGATTTTCCGAACCGGAGAAGCCTTGGGCCGGCTGGATGCGGCCCGGCGCGGACCGGCCGCTCTTCCTCATCGGCCATCCCTACGATGGCGAGCGCGCCACCGCCGGAAACGGGCAGATGGTCGCGTTGCTCGCTCGGGACCGTGGCGCGGTCGACCGGTGCTACGCCCGGGCCATCGCCAGCGGCGCGCAAGACGAGGGCAAGCCGGGGCTGCGGCCACGCTATCATGCGAATTATTACGGCGCCTATTTCCGCGACCCCGACGGCAACAAGCTGTGCGTTTGCTGCCACGATCCGGCCGGGCCGTGATCGACCGGGCAAGGTAACACCGGGCTCACGATGAAGTTGCCACCGCGACCTTGTGCCGGGCATCGCCGTCCTTATACACGTCGGCGACAAGTTGGATGATGCATAGGAGTGGAACTCATGGACGCTGCCGGCTTGCGGGCGCTGCAGGCGCCGATCAAGGAGCGCTTAAAGGCCGATCCCAAGGCCGGCTTCATCACGCTCAGGGCCAAAGGCACGCTCGATGCCGGCAATATCGCGTGCAAGGTGGAGACCGGCCGCGCGCTGGCGATCGCCGGCCTGCATCCGGCGACCGGCGGCTCCGGCATCGAATTGTGCTCCGGCGACATGCTGCTCGAAGCGCTGGTCGCCTGCGCCGGCGTGACCCTCAAGGCGGTCGCGACCGCGATCGACGTTCCGCTCAAGTCCGGCGCGGTCTCGGCCGAGGGCGATATCGATTTCCGCGGCACGCTCGGCGTCGCCAAAGAAGCGCCGGTCGGCTTCGCGCAAATTCGCCTGCGCTTCGACCTCAACACCGAGGCGCCGCAAGAGAAGCTCGATCAGCTCCTCAAGCTCACCGAACGCTATTGCGTCGTCTATCAGACGATCAGGAGCGGGCCGCCGGTCGAGATCAGCCTCAAGCGGGCGTAACCCGCCGACCGACCGTCGGCGGAGCGAGACCGCTCCATGTCCCCTGAACTGCTGTTCTGGTGCGGCCTCGCGCTGAAGATGGCGATGACGGCGGGTATTGTCGTCGCCGTCTCGGTAGTGGTCGAGCGTAGTGGCCCGTTCCTCGGCGCGCTGATCGCGGCGCTGCCGACCGCGGCCGGCGCCGCCTACATCATTCTCGCCGCCGAGCATCCGCCGAGCTTTATCGCGGCAAGCGCGCTCGGCAGCATCGCCAGCGTTCCCACGGTGTCGATCTTTGCCTTGACCTATACGCTGCTGGCGCAACGTCACGGCCTCCTCATCAGCCTCGGCCTCGCACTGTTGGCGTGGAGTGCCGCCGCCGCGCTGTTGCGTCTCGCCGGATGGACGACGCTCGGCGCGGTCGCTTTCAATGCGGCGGTCTTCGCGATTGCCGTGCCGTTGAGTTGGCGCTACCGCACCGCGGGACGGCCGCCGAAATTCTTGCGCACCGCCTTCGACATTCCGCTGCGGGCCCTGACCGCCGCCCTCGTCGTCGTCGCTGTGACCGCTGCAAGCGACCGCATTGGCTCGTTCGCCTCGGGCCTGTTCGCGCTGTTTCCGATCGTGATTTGCTGCTCGATCGTCATCCTGCACCCGCGCGTCGGCGGCAAGGCCTCGGCCAGTGTATTGGCGCACGCGCAGGTCGCCTTCCTCGGACTTACATTCGGCTTCCTCGCCGTGCATTTTCTCGCCGAACCGCTCGGAGCATGGTGGGCGCTTTTGATCGGCCTTGCCGTTTCCGCCGCCTGGAGCGGACTGCTCTGGCTCCTCCGCGCCCGGGCTATTTCGCCTTCGCCAGCTGTGCCTTGAGCGCGTAGAGCGCTTCGAGCGCGTCGCGCGGCGCCATCTCGTCGGGATGAAGTGCGGCAAGCGCCTCGACCAACGCGGTGAGCGCCGCGTCGCGTTGCGACGCGGGCGTCGGCCGGGTCGCGGCAAACAGCGGCAGGTCGTCGATCAACCGGCGGGCCGGCGAGATGCGGTCCTCGGCTTCGAGTTGCGCGAGCACGAGCTTGGCGCGCTCGATCACGCTCGGCGGCAGCCCGGCGAGCTTCGCCACTTGGATGCCGTAGGAACGGTCGGCGGCGCCGGGCACGACTTCGTGCAGGAACACGACTTCGCCCTGCCACTCCTTGACCCGCATGGTGGCGTTGTGGAGCCGCGGCAGGCGGGCGGCGAGCGCTGTCATCTCGTGAAAATGCGTGGCGAACAGCGCGCGGCAGCGGTTGCTCTCGTGCAGATGCTCGATCGTCGCCCAGGCGATGGAGAGCCCGTCGAAGGTCGCGGTGCCGCGGCCGATCTCGTCGAGAATGACCAGCGCCCGCTCCCCGGCCTGGTTGAGGATCGCCGCCGTCTCGACCATCTCGACCATGAAGGTCGAACGCCCGCGGGCGAGATCGTCGGCGGCGCCGACGCGCGAGAACAGGCGGTCGACCACGCCAATATGGGCGGCCCGTGCCGGCACGAAGCTCCCCATCTGCGCCAGAACGGCGATGAGCGCGTTCTGCCGCAGGAACGTCGATTTGCCGGCCATGTTCGGCCCGGTCACCAGCCAAATTCTTCCGGCGTTGTCGCCTGGCTGCAGCGGGGACAGATCGCAATCATTGGCCACGAACGGGCCGCCGTCGCGCGCCAGCGCCTGCTCGACCACCGGATGGCGCCCGCCGGCAATGGCAAAGGCGAGGCTGGCGTCGACCTCGGGACGCACATAATCGCGCTCGGCTGCAAGCGCCGCCAACGCCACGGCCACGTCGATGACGGCCAGCGCGGCGGCCGCATGCTTGATCGCATCGCTCGCGGCGGCGACCGCGGCGGCCAGGCGATCGAAAATCTCCAGTTCGAGCGCCAGCGCGCGGTCGGCGGCATTGGCGATCTTCGCTTCGAGCTCGCCGAGCTCGATGGTGGTGAACCGCACCTGGCCGGCGAGCGTCTGGCGATGGATGAAAGTCGCGTTGAGCGGGGCGCTGAGCAATTTATCGCCATGCTGCGCCGTGACATCGACGAAATAGCCGAGCACGTTGTTGTGCCGGACCTTGAGCGAGCGGATGCCGGTGGTCTCCGCGTAACGCACCTGCAGCGCGGCGATGACGCGGCGCGATTCATCGCGCAGCGCGCGCGCTTCGTCGAGCGCCGGTTCATAGCCCGCGCAGACGAAGCCGCCGTCGCGACGATAGGCCGGAAGCTCTTCGCCGAGCGCCCGGGCCAGTTCGCCGGCGAGCGCGGCATCCGGCCGGCGGAGCGCACCGACCGCATCGGCGAGGTCGCGCGGAGGCTCGGCAAGAGCGGAAAGCCGCTCGGCGATGCCGTGCGCGGCGAGGATGCCGTCGCGGATCGCGGCGAGGTCGCGCGGGCCGCCGCGACCGATCACGACGCGAGAGAGGGCGCGCGCGAGATCGGGCAACGACTTCAGCCGCTCGCGCAGATCGGCGCGCGGCGCGGTGTCGTCGACAAACGCGGCGACGGCGTCGAGGCGCTGCGCGATCGCGCGCGGATCGGTCAGCGGGGCGGCGAGCCGTTGCGCCAAGGCCCGCGAGCCGGACGCCGTGACCGTGCGGTCGATGGCAGCGAGGAGCGAGCCGCGCCGCTCGCCGGTAAGTGTGCGGACGAGCTCGAGGTTGCTGCGCGTCGCCGGGTCGATCGCGAGTGTCGCGCCTTGCGCCTCGCGCACCGGGGGCGCGAGCGGCGGGCGCTTGCCGAGTTGGGTGCGCTCGACATAGGTGACAACCGCGGCCGCCGCGGTGAGCTCGACACGCGAGAACGCGCCGAAGGCCGCGGTGGTGGCGACGCCGAAGAATGCGGCAAGCCGGCGCTCGGCGGTCGCGCCGTCGAACACGTCGCGGGTCAGCGGCATCACTGCCGGCAGCGCCCGCAGCACCGGCGCCAGCTCCGCATCCGCGTAAAGCGCATCGGAGACGATCATCTCGCCCGGCTCGAGGCGGGCGATCTCGGCGGCGAGCGCCGCGCGGTCGCATTCGGCAACGCAAAATTCGCCGGTCGAAATATCGATCCAGGCGAGCGCGAAGCGATCGTCGGTCGAAGAGGCGCGACTGCGCGCGAGCGCTACGAGGTAGTTGTTGCGCCGGGCGTCAAGAAGCGAATCCTCGGTCAACGTGCCCGGCGTCACCAACCGCACGACGTCGCGGCGGACGACGCTTTTGTTGCCGCGCTTTCTCGCCTCGGCGGGATCTTCGAGCTGCTCGCAGACCGCGACGCGGTGACCGAGCGCGATCAGGCGATGCAGATATTCGTCGGCGCGCTCGACCGGAACGCCGCACATCGGAATATCGCGGCCGAGATGCTTGCCACGTTTGGTCAGCACAATGCCGAGCGCACGCGCGGCGATCTCCGCGTCGTCGAAAAACAATTCGTAGAAATCGCCCATCCGGTAGAACAGAAGGCAGTCCGGATTGGCGGCCTTGATCTCGATGTATTGCTCCATCATCGGGGTGATCGGCGGCCCGCGCGCGATCGCAGCGTTTTCCTGGTTTTCGCCGCCGCCCGTCAGCATGATCCACCCCGGCTCTCCGCTCACCGTGGATGTTCTTAAGAGGCTCCCGGTCGAAAAGACAGTGCGGGCGCAAAAGCAGCAACGGCCGCAGCTTGGCGGCCGTTGCCTTAAGGACATCGATCGCGAAGAGTTTTCCGTGCAGCCCTATCCGGGCCGCGCGTCACCCGGTTGGTTGCAGACGCCTAGGCGGCGCTCTGTCCGGTCACCGGGAACGGGAAGTACGGCGTGGGGTCGGAATCGGGCGCCGGATCCGGCGCCATATTGTAGTACCTCTGCTGTTCGCCATTTTGCCGCGCAGCGTTGGTCTTGGCGGATTCGGCGGACGCGAGAGCCGTCGACGCAAGCAGAATCACCGCGGTCATCGCAGCGATCATTTTACCCGACATCATTGAGTGACCTCCATGTCTGCTGGTTGCGGCATGGAGATGGGAACCGCACGGTTCTCGCGTTATGGTCTATGCCGCATTGCACCCATGCCGCAAATTCCCGTGATCATGGAGATTTTTTCAAATTACCGACATCGAATGCTGCGTCGCACTCTGGCTGATTCCGAATCGCGAGCGCGCGAGCGAGAAGGCGGCGATTTAAGATGCGGAACGGCCGCACAATGTGCGGCCGTTCCCGTAGGCTGAGCAACGATCGGCTGTCTGACCAACCGAGCGTGCCGTTCTGGAGTTAGCGCGTGGACGATGACCCAGGATTGTAGTCGGAGAACCCGGACCTCGGCGCGGAATTGTACGCCGGCGCGTAGTTGTAGAGATAGCCTCCGTTACCGGAATACCCGGAAAAGTCCGAGTAGGCGCTAACGCTGCCCGCCCCTTCGGCCGAAGGGGACTGAGCGGACGCTGCCATGGTCCCTGCAAGCAGGATAGCCGCGACTATGGCGGGAATGATCTTGCCAGACATTATTGACCTCCGTGTCTGTTAGTTGCGACCGGCAGATGGTTCGCCGGAGCCCCGTCCGCCACAGACTATGTTGCATTGCACCTATGCGACAAATTCCCGTGAAACGGCAGAATTTGTTAAAATACTGACATTGTGTGTTGCACCGCATCCAGACGGATCGAATCGGCGCGGAGTTCCGGTGCCGCAGTCCGGCAAGCGGGCGGCAAGCACTAGGGCTCAGCCGCTCTCTGGGATCTTCCGGCTTCTCGCAGGGCGTTTATTTTTGTCGTCGGCGATGCTCGACGGCGCGATCAGTCGGCGGCGAACCGGAAACAGGCTGACGTCGAGAGCGCTGGAGACGACGCCCCACACGCCGGACGGCGAAAACAGCATGAGCAGGATGGCGAGCGCGCCGAGAAGGATCAGATACCAGGAGCCGAGCGCGGCGAGATAATATTGCAGCAGATAGAAGATCACGACGCCGATGATCGGGCCCTCCATGGTGCCGATGCCGCCGATGACGACGATGAAGATGACGTAGGCGGTCCAATCGATCAGCGAGAACGCCGCGTCGGGAGAGATGCGCGCCTTCTGCAGGAAGATGAGCGCGCCGGCCATGCCGGTCACTGCGGCGGTCACGACGTAGATCAAAAGCTTGGTGCGGAACACGTCGACGCCGACGCTCTCGGCGGCAGCCTCAGAGTCGCCGATGGCGGAGAGGGCAAGGCCGTAGCGTGACCGCAGCAATCGGTACACCAGCAGGAAAGTGACGACCGCGAGCGCGAGCGCGAGCCAATAGGTCAGCATGTCGCGC
The DNA here is from genome assembly GCA_963850855.1 of uncultured Alphaproteobacteria bacterium. Lineage (GTDB taxonomy): Bacteria > Pseudomonadota > Alphaproteobacteria > Rhizobiales > Xanthobacteraceae > BOG-931. The sequence goes on along the minus strand of CAWKNH010000015.1, from coordinate 159,975 downwards.
GCCACCGAGCCGCGGACGTGAAAGAGATTGCGCACCAGATCGAGACCGAGGATCGAGCTGGCGACATCCGGCGACAGCGAGGTTCCGGTGCCGCCGCCGAGCTGCTTGACCTGCGCGAGCACCAGGCGGCACACCTCGGCGACGACCCAAGTGCCGATGGCAAAGTAAGCGCCGCGCAGGCGGAAGACGATCAGCGCCGCCGGGAAGGCAACGATCCCCGCGACGGCGCCCGCCAGCACGATCGCCGGCACCGCATCGAGACCTCCGATCACGGTCAGGGCGAAGAGCGCGTAAGCGCCGATGCCGACGAAGGCCTGCTGGCCGACCGACATCAGGCCGGCGCAGCCGGCGAGCAAGTTCCACAATTGCGCCAGCGCCAGCATGGTGAATACGTAGAACAGCTCCTGCAGCAAGGCGCGGCCGGCGAAAGCCGGCAGCGCGAACAGCAGGAGCAGCGCCGGAATAGCGAGGAAAAGCGTGGTCGTGGAGGCGCGGGTGGAGCGCGTAACGGCGTAGCGGGGCCCGTGATCATCGCCTTCGCCCGAGCCGGTTGGCTTGGTTTCGTCGCTGCGCATCTTGCGGCTCTCAATCCACCGCGCGCGGAAACAATCCGCGCGGCCGGATCACCAGCACGATCAGGAAGGCGATATGGCCGGAGAGAAGCTGCCATTCGGGATTGATGTGCGCGCCGATCGTCTGCGCGACGCCGACGACGATGCCGCCGGCGAGCGTCCCCCACAGGCTACCGAGGCCGCCGATGATGACCGCCTCGAAAGCATAGAGAAGACGCGCCGGGCCGATACTGGGATCGAAATTGGCGCGCGCGCCGAGAAACAGGCCGGCGACGGCGCACACCGCGAGCGCGATGCCCATGGTCAGCGCGTAGATCGACTTGTTGTCGATGCCCATGAGCTGCGCGATCTCGACGTCATCGGAAGTGGCGCGGAACGCCCGGCCGAGCGCAGTGCGATAGAACACGGCGTTGAGCAGCACGATGACCGTGATCGCCGTGGCAAGACAAAGGAGCGGCATCAGGCCGACCGCGATGCCGCCGCCGAGCGGCAACGAGGCGCTCTCGAGCGCGCCGACATGCAGCCGGCGGCTGTCGGCGGAGAATGTTTCCAGGAGCCCGTTCTGCACGATGATCGACAGCCCGAAGGTGATCAGCAGCGGCGGCAGGATGTTGCGGCCGAGGGCGCGGTTGAGCAGCACGGCTTGCAGCGCGTAGCCGGCGAGGAACATCAGCGGCACGACAATCACAAAAGCAAGAACGATCGGCACTCCGGCCGCGGAGGCCGCGAGCATCAGGAACGCGCCGAGCACGATGAGATCGCCATGCGCGAGATTGACGAGGCGCATGATGCCGAAGATGACCGAGAGCCCGGTGGCGTAGAGCGAATAGAGCCCGCCGAGCAGGACGCCTTGCAGCAACGTGTCGATCCAGCCGAGCATGCGCTTACAATCCGAAATAGGCGGCGTGAATGGCGTCGCGCGTCAGGTCCTTTGGGCGCCCGGCGAGGCTCACTTTGCCTTCCATGAAACAATAGGCGCGATCGGCAACCGACATGGCGTGGACGAGATCCTGCTCGACCAGGACCACGCTGGTTCCGCGCGCCTTAATGTCGGCAAGCGCGGCATAAATGTCGCGGATAACGATCGGCGCGAGGCCGAGGCTGAGCTCGTCGCAGAGCAGGATACGCGGATTCGACATCAGGCCGCGGCCGATGGCGACCATCTGCTGCTGGCCGCCGGACAATGTCGTCGACGGCGCGCGGCGCCGCTCCTGCAGCACGGGAAAAAGCCGATAGACGGCCGCGAGGCTCCAGGGGCCGTCGAGCCGGCGGCCATAGGCGCCGACCAGCAGGTTCTCCTCCACCGAGAGTGACGGGAAGAGCCGCCGGCCTTCGGGCACCAGCGCCACGCCGAGCTTGACGATCTCGAACGCCGCAAGCGCGCCGATGTCGCGGCCGTCGAGCCGCACAGCCGCGGCCGGACGCGGCAGGAGGCCGGCGATCGCTTTGAGGAAAGTCGATTTCCCCGCCCCGTTGGCGCCGATGATGGCGACAGTCTCGCCCGCCTCGAGCGTAAAGGTGATGCCGAACAGCGCCTGGAAGTCGCCGTAAAAGGCGGTAAGCGCGCGGGTCTCGAGCACGGTCACGGCGAGCGCCTCACGCGGCAATGCCCATGTAGATCTCCCTGACCTCGGCGGAGGCCATGACCGAGCGTGGCTCGCCTTCCACGATCTTGCGGCCGAAATTCAACACCACCAGGCGGGAAACGACGGCAACGAGTACATGCACGATGTGCTCGACCCACACGATGGTCATGCCGGATTTGTTGATCTCCTTCACCAGGGCGACGAGCTCGGCGCATTCGGCTTCGGTGAGGCCGCCGGCGATCTCGTCGAGCAGGAGGAGGCGCGGCGCGCCCGCGAGCGCCCGGGCGAGCTCCAGCCGCTTGCGTCCGAGGAGATTGAGCGTGCCGGCGCGGCGGTTGGCGAAGGCGATCAGACCGGTGCGCTCGAGAATATCGCCGCAGGCATCGATCACCTCGCGCTCACGCCGGCGGCGGCCATGCACGGCGGCGACGAGGAGGTTCTCGAATACGGTCAGGTTCTCGAACGGATGCGGGATCTGGAACGAGCGGCCGATGCCGGCGACGCAGCGGGCGCGCGGCGGCGCCCGCGTGATGTCGCGCCCGTTAAACGAGATCGAGCCGGCATCCGGCCGCAGCAGGCCGGTGACGAGGTTGAACAGGGTCGACTTGCCGGCGCCGTTCGGCCCGATGATGCCCAGCGCCTCGCCGGGCGCAACTGCGAGATTGACGCCATCGACGGCTTTGAGCGAGCCGAACGATCTCGTCAAATTGTCCAGCCTCAGGATCACGCGACGGCCCGTTGAAGAGCCCGGTCTATGCGACCGGGCCCTGCATCATATCCCATCCGATCCGGTTGAGCCGCGCGGAACGCCGACGATCGCAGTTCAAGCGATCGGCTCCATGTGGCCGCCGACCGGGATCTCCGTCGCGGTCTTGTTGTCGGTGATGACGATCTCGTACTTGTTGCCGTTGCGCAGGCGCCACTGGCCACCGACGAGCGGCGTCTTGGCGATGTTCTTCTGCGCGAATGGCGGCAGGTTCTTCTGTCCCCATTCGATGTGCCCGACCACCGTCGCGAGCTTGGTCGCGGCGATCGCCTTGACGATCGCCTTGTTGTCGACCTCGCCCGAGCGCTTGAGTGAATCGACGGCAACCTCGAACAGCGCATGCACGAACCCGATCGGCTGCGTCCACTGCTTGCCCGAGCTCTTCTCGTATGCGTCGGCAATGGCCTTGGCCGACTGCCCGGTCAGCGACGATTTGAACGGGTGGCTCGGCGTCCACCACACCTCGGAAGAAAGGTTGTTGCCGTTCTTGCCCAACGCTTCGACCGCGACCGGAAACAGGATCGCCTTGCCGATCGAGGCCGCCTTCGGCTTGAAGCCCTGCTGCAGCGCCTGGTTCCAGAAGGTGGTGAAATCCGGCGGGATCACCACGCCGGTGATGATGTCGCATTCCGCCTTCTTGAACGCGTTGATCTGCGCCGTGAAGTCGTCGGTGAGGTTCTGATAGCGGCCCGGATCGGTGAGCTTGTAGCCGAGCTTGTCGAGCACCGGCGGGAAGCCGACATGGGTGTCGCCCCAGGCATTGCCGTCGCCGTCATTGGGGAAGAGTCCGCCGACGGATTTGTCGGTCTTGAGCTGGCCCCACATGTTGGTGAAGACGGAGATCACATCCTCGAGGCCCCAGAAGAAGTGATAGGTGTAGTTGAACGGCTTCCACGAGGCCGGATCCGCCGGATTGCTCTGCCGCCCGATGAAGAAAGGCTGCCACGGCGCGACTGTGGAAATGCACGGCACTTCCTCGATCTCGCATTGCGTCGACACCGGGTTGGTGGTCTCCGGCGTCGAGGCGACAAGCATCAGATCGATCTTGTCGGAGACGATCAGCTCCTTGGCGACTTGGGCGGCGCGGTTGGGATTGGACTGGCTGTCTTTGACCACGACCTCGACCGGATAGCTGGCGCTGCCGATCTTGAGCCCGCCTTTCACCGTGTTGAGAAAATTAGAGACGACGAAGTTGTCCGCTTGCGCGAAGGCGGCGAGCGGCCCGGTCTGCGGACTGACATAGCCGAGCTTGATCGTTTTAGCGGCTTGTACGGCCGGGGCGAAAACCGGGCCGGCGGCGAGCGCCGCCCCGGTTGCCGCCGATGCCTTGATGAAGCTGCGGCGGTTCACTCGAATCGAATCTGATGTCCGCGCCATAACCGTCCTCCGTGCACGATCGGCACGCCGCCTCGAATTCGGGCCGTGCCCCGTTTGGCGTTCATCCCCGAAGCGAACCCGCGCCTTGCGCCATTCGGCGTTTGGTGATTATGTTCGATTATCGAACGAAGGTTCGCACTATGGGACATACTTGCCGAGCGCCATCTTCCTGTCAATCGCCCGGGCGGCGCCGGCGCCAACAAATTACCCGCGAGCGCAATGGCCGAGGATAAGGAATTCATGGCGACGCTCGCCAAGGGGCTCGCTGTACTCGGCTCGTTCGACAAGCAACGACCGGCGATGACATTGTCGCAGGCCGCGCAAGCGACCGGCCTCTCGCGCGCCACAGCGCGGCGCATTCTGCGCACGCTGACCGCACTCGGATATGTCGAGCAGAACGGGCGTCACTTCACGCTGTCGTCGCGCATCCTCAAGCTCGGCTACGCCTATCTCGCGACCCAGAATTGGATCGAGCAAGCGGCGGCGCCGATGCGGCAGCTCAGCGAGCAATTTCACGAATCATGCTCGCTCGCAATCTTGCAAGGAACCGAGATCGTCTATGTCGCGCGCATTCCGGCGAGCCGCATCATGTCGGTCGCGCTGGCGGTGGGAACGCGTTTGCCGGCCTTCCATACGGCGCTGGGCAGGATCCAGCTCGGCTATCTCGACGACGCCGAGCTGTGGCGGCGGCTGCGATCGTTGAGCATCGAGGCTTTCACGCCATCGACGATCATCGACATCCAGGCGTTGTTCGACCGCGTCAGGGAAGACCGTGCGCAAGGATTTTCCATCGTCGACGAAGAGCTCGAACGCGGCCTGCGGGCGATCGCGGTGCCGATTCTCGACCGCAGCGGCCAGGCGGTCGCCGCGCTCAACCTGAGCACTCATACGACGCGGACGACGCGCAGCGAGATGCGCGAACGCTTCCTGCCGAGCTTGCGCGCCGTCGCCGAGCAAATCTCGTCGTCGGTCGTGTAATCGGCGAAGCCTTTCGTTGAGGGACGATCCGCGCGCGCCAGAGCCTTGCTTGCGCGCCATTCGCCGAGTATCGTTTTCAGCGGTCGAATACCGCACGATAGTTCGATAATCGAACAAACCTGCAAAGAGGGGAGCGCCATGAGTGCAGCCGCCAAAGGAGGCAAGCCGGGAGCGCAAGCCGGCGTCACCACGCCGCAGACCGGCAACGAGTACATCGACTCGCTGCGCGACGATCGCACGGTGTTCATCTACGGCGAGCGGGTGAAGGACGTGACCACGCATCCCGCCTTCCGCAACACCGCCCGCATGGTGGCGAGGCTCTACGACGCGATGCATGATCCGAAGCACGCCGACAAGATCATGGTGCCGACCGACACCGGCAATGGCGGCAAGACGCACGCCTTCTTCAAGGCGCCGAAATCGCTCAACGATCTTTTGGCCGGACGCAGCGCCATCGCCGAATGGGCGAAGCTCACCTATGGCTGGCTCGGCCGCTCACCCGATTACAAGGCCGCGTTCCTGGCGACGCTGGGCGCCAATGCCGAATTCTACGACCCGTACACAAAGAACGCGCAGCACTGGTACAAATTCAGCGAGGAGCGCGTACCGTTCGTCAATCACGCCATCATCCATCCGCCGGTCGACCGCGATCGGCCGCCGAACGAGGTCGGCGACATCTGCTGCCATGTCGAGAAGGAGACCGACGCCGGCATCGTCGTCTCCGGCGCCAAGGTGGTGGCGACCGGATCGGTGCTCACCAACTACACCTTCGTCGCCCATCACGGGCTGATCCCGGTGCAGGACAAGAAATTCGCCGTGGTGTTCATGGTGCCGACCAACCATCCCGGGGTGAAATTCATCTGCCGCACGTCCTACGAGATGACGTCGACGGCGATGGGCAGCCCGTTCGATTACCCGCTGTCGAGCCGGATCGACGAGAACGACGCGGTCTTCATTCTCGACAAGGTCCTGGTGCCCTGGGAGAACGTGTTCGTCTACGGCGACATGGAGAAGGCCAACAATTTCTTCCCGCGCACCGGATTCCTGCCGCGCTTCGTCGTCCATGGCTGCACGCGCCTTGCCGTGAAGCTCGACTTCATCGCCGGCTTGCTGCTCAAGGCGGTCGAAGCTTCCGGGACCAAGGATTATCGCGGCGTACAGGCCAATGTCGGCGAGGTCATCGCCTGGCGCAATCTGTTCTGGGCGTTGTCGGACGCGATGGTGCGCGATCCAAAGCCGTGGATCGGCGACTACGTGCTGCCCAACATGGACCCCGGCAACGCCTATCAGATCATCGCCACCATCGCCTACACCAAGGTCAAATACATCATCGAACAGACCGTGGCGTCGGGGCTCATCTATCTCAATTCACACGCCAGCGACTTCAAGAACCCGGAAATCCGCCCCTACCTCGACCGCTACATGCGCGGGTCCAACGGCTACAAAGCAGAAGAGCGCGTCAAGCTGATGAAGCTCCTTTGGGACTGCCTAGCGACCGAATTCGGCGGCCGGCACGAGCTCTACGAGATCAATTACGGCGGTTCGACCGAAGAAATCCGCCGCTACTGCCTGTTCGGCGCGCAGGCATCCGGCAACGCCGATCGTTTCAAAGGCTTCGCCGAGGATTGCATGGCGGAATACGACATCGACGGCTGGAAGGTGCCGGATCTGACCGACCCGGGCGAACTCAGCTACCACGTCTTGCGCAAGGGCCGGTGACGGTCACCAGAAACTCAGGATCGGATCCGACCTCCGCTCCTGCGAATGCGTGAGCGATGCCAAGCGGCCGACGTGCAGCACGATCGGCGTAACCCCGTCGAAGTGCCGCATTGCGAAGATGCGGCCGATGAAGAGCGAGTGATCGCCGCAGGCGTGGCGCGCGATCACCTTGGCGGCGAGCGTCGCGTAGGCATGCGCGAACAGCGGCGTGCCGTCGGCATATTCGTATTTCTGCTCGAGCTGCTCGATCGGATGCCCGGAGAAATGGCCGATCAGCGGCTCCTGGCCGCGGGCGAGGATGTTCACGCCGAAATGGCCGGCTTCCACGAGAAAGGCATGCATCCGCGCGGTCAAGCCGACCGAGATCACGCACAGCGGCGGATCGAGCGACCCCGACATGAACGCGTTCGCGGTCATGCCGCGAACCTCGCCGCGCGATTGCGTGGTGACGACGGTGACGCCGGTGACGAAGGAAGCCATGACCCGGCGAAACTGCTGCTGGCTCACGGTGCCGTTCTGCGGATCATCTTCGTCGGCATGGGGCGATAGGACACTCATATCCGCATCCTAACCGATTGCGCGCCGACAAGAAACGCCGCCGGCCGCCCGCTTAAGCCTTCACCAGCCGGCGGCCGGTGACCGCTTCGAGATTCTTGAAGTAGATCTTGTCGCGGTCCGTCTTCGACAGATCGAGCGATTCGAGAATTCGCAGCGTCTCGCGCGGATACATCGCCCCGCCCTCGGGATCGAACGGGCAATCGGACGCGAACACGATCTTGTCGCGCGGGAAGAATTCCAAGCCCGCCCGGGTCGCCGGCACGGCGGTGAAGACCGCGGTATCGGCCCAGAAATCCTCCTTGAAATAATCGAGCACGCGCTTCTTCAGGCTCTGGCGCAGCGACACGTAGTCCTCATCCGTGGTGCGCGAGCCGAGCACGTCGTTCCCGGGGCCAAGCCGGCCTTCGAGCATCGGCACGATGCCGCCGAAGTGGTGGGTGATGATCTTGAGATTGGGATGGGTGTCGATGATTTTCGAGAACACGAGACGCGCCATGGCGGCCGCGGTCTCGTAGGACCAGCCGAAAGTCCACCAGATCTCGTAGAGCGATTTCTGCTCGCCGATGTAATCCGGCGTCTCGGCGCCGCGCGCCGGATGCATCCAGATCGGGGCGCCGAGCTCGTTCATTTTGCGCCAGAACGGACGATATTGCGGGGCATCGAGCGGCTTACCGGCGACGTTGGTGTAGATCTGCACCCCGAGCGCGCCGAGCGTCCTGACCGCGCGCTCCGCCTCGGCGGCGCCTGCGTCGGGTGCGGCGAGCGAGACCTGCGCCACCCAGCCGGGGAAATGATCTTTCTCCTTGGCGATAAGCTCGGCAAAGCCGTCATTGATGATGCGGCAGAACGCCTCGATCTGCGCCGGCGAGGCGGCGAAGTTCTCGATCGGAGGCTGCGGGTAGGAAAGGATTTGCTGATAGTCCTTGTGCGTATCGACGATCTTCTTGCGCACATCGAGATCATAGAGCGCCGGAAGCGACCGCACGCGCTTGCCCATGTCTTTGTAGCTGCCGGCAACTTCGCCGAGCTTGTCGAAGAATTTTTTCGGGAAAAAGTGCGTGTATGCGTCGATACGCATCGGTGTTGCTCCTGTGGCGGCCGGTTTTACCGCGATTTGGCATTGATCGAACCGCGCCGCGGGCAGCGGCGCAAACGATTCAAGCGCCGCCGCGATTGAACCGTGCGAGTACCTCGGGCGGGATCGGCTGCGACTTCAATTTTTTTGGATCGTCCGCCCGGCGGGTTACCCAGACGCGGGTTTCCGAGGCTTCGACCGCGAGCGCGCCGGCCTTGCTGAGGCGGTGCTCGAGCTTGAAGCTCGAACGGCCGCATGCGACGAGCGCGGTCTCGATCTCCACCTCGTCTCCGTATCGCGTCGGAACGCGAAAGCTTGCACGCGTCTCCACCACCGGATGGCCGGCAAAGGCATAGGCTTTGAGGTATTCGATCTTGTTCATGCCGAGCGCGCGCTCGATCAGAACCGTGGTCGAGGTATCGAAGATCTCGAAATAGCGCGGATAGAAAATGATCCCGGCCGGATCGCAGTCGCACCATTCGATACGCGTGCTGCGGATGTTGGTGAGCATTCCAGCGCTGAAATCTACCGCGGCGCCATGCGCAGCGCTGCATCGATGCGAATGACCTCACCGTTGATGTAACGGTTCTCGATCAGGTGGCGCGCCAGCGCGGCGAATTGCGTCGGGTCGCCGAGTTTTTTCGGGAACGGCAGCGAAGCGGCAAGACTTTCCTGCGCTTGCGGGGTTAATCCCATCAGCATCGGCGTCAGGAATATGCCGGGAGCGATGGCATTGACGCGGACGCCGAATTGGGCGAACTCGCGCGCTGCCGGCAGGACCAAGCTGACGACGCCCCCCTTCGAGGCCGAATAGGCGGACTGGCCGATCTGGCCTTCATAGGCCGCGACCGACGCGGTGCAGATAATGACGCCGCGCTCGCCGTCGGTGAGCGGATCGAGCCCTTGCATGGCGGCGGCCGCAAGGCTCATCGCGTTGAAGGTACCGATCAGGTTGATGCGAATGACGCGATCGAATTCGGCGAGCGGCATCGGCCCCTCCTTGCCGACGATACGCTTGGCGACGCCGACGCCGGCACAATTGACGAGGATGCGCGCCGGGCCATGATCGGCGGCAGCCTTGGCGATCGCCGCCTTGGTACTGGCACCGTCGGTCACGTCGCAGTGGATGGCGATGCCGTTGATGTCGATTGCCGTCTCCGCCGCGACCTTCTGATTGACGTCGAGGATCGCCACCTTGGCGCCGGCTTCGGCCAGCATGCGCGCCGTCGCCGCGCCAAGGCCCGAGCCTCCACCGGTGATGATCGCGGCGTGTCCCTTGATATCCATGTTCAACTCGCTCTCGCTGTTGGCGCCGGCGAAGGCCCGGCAACGATGACATTGGCCGCGCGCGCGGCGGCGTAAAGCTCTTCGACCAAAGCGGCGCGATGGACCAGCACGGTGCGCTGATTGATCGAGCCTTTGTCGGTCGCCTCGCCGACGTCGAGTGACGGCGGCTCGGCGAGCAGGATGGCGCGGCGGACGCGGGCCGAGGTGCCGCGGCTTGGCTCCGCCAGCCCGTCGAGGCGGCGCTTGAACTCGGCGATCACGCGCGGATCGGCGAGGAGCGCCACCGCGGGAACATCGTGCGCCAGATCGGGCGCAAGCTTGCGGCAGGCGTCGAGATCGGGAAACACCAACGCGCCGACCTCGTCGCGGTCGGCGCCGGCGAGCACCACGTCGCGCACGAGCGGCGCGCAATGCGCGATGAAGGCGGCGCGCAACGGCCCGACGCTGACCCAGGTGCCGGTCGCCAGCTTGAAATCTTCGGCCAAACGTCCGTCGAACAGCAGGCCCTTTGCCGGATCGGCCGGATCCTCGAATTTGAGCGCATCGCCGATCTTGTAGAAACCCTCTTCGTCGAAAGCCTCCGCCGTGAGCGCGGGCGCGCGCCAATAGCCCGGCGTTATGTTGGCGCCCTTGAGCCGCGCTTCGAGCTTGCCCTCACGCGGGACGAGCTTGAGCTCGACGCCGGGGGCGGGTAGGCCGATGTTGCCGACACGCGGGCTTTCCCAGTGGCAGGCGATCGCCAGCGGCGCCGTTTCCGTCGAGCCGAGGCTCGACAGAAAGATGATGCGCTCGCCCGTGGTCTTGATCGCCAACTGCTCCAGCGCGTCGCGCACATATTGCGACAGGCTCGCGCCGGCATAGAACAGCACCTTCAGCCGGCTGAAGAAGTTTTCGCGCAAAACCTGGTCCGCCTCGAGATAAGGCAGCAGCATCTCGAAGCCTTTCGGCACGTTGAAATAAATCGTCGGCGCGATGTCGCGCAGGTTGCGCACGGTCGCCTCGATCGCGCCCGGCATCGGCTTGCCCTCGTCGAGGTAAAGCGAACCGCCATTGTCGAGCACGAAGTTGAAATTGTGATTGCTGCCGAAAGTATGGTTCCACGGCAGCCAGTCGACGAGGACCGGCGGCTCGTCGGCGACAAACATCATGCCGGCGCGGACCATCGCCTGGTTGGCGCAGAGCATGCGCTGGGTGTTGATGACGCCCTTGGGCAAGCCGGTCGAGCCGGAGGTGAACAGAATTTTGGCGATGGTGTCCGGACCGACCTCGTTGTACGCCGCTTCCACCGCCGGCGTCGGCTCGCTCGATACCAGTTGCGCGAAGGACGTCGTCGGCCGGTCAGCCGGCGGGTTTGTGGCGACCGCGACCTCAGTGCCGGCCGGCACCGTTGCCGCAATCGCCCGAGCAAATGCCGTCCCGTTGGCGGCAAACACCAGGCCGGGCGTCAGGAGAGCGATAATCGCTTTGAGCTTGCCGAAATCCTGCGACATCAGCGAATACGGCACGGAGATCGGCGCGTAGGGAATACCGACATGCATGGCGGCAAGAGCGAGGAGCCCGTGCTCGATATCGTTGCCGGATAAGATCGCGATCGGCCGATCAGGCGAAAGGTTGCGCTGCAGCAGCGCCGCGGCGATCGCGCGCACTTTGGCGAGCGCTGAAGAATAGCTCAGCGTGCGCCAGCCGCCGTCCGGCGCCTGCCGTTGCGCCAAGAAAACGCGATCCGGCTGCGTCTTCGCCCAATATTGCAGCCGCTCGGTGAGGTTCCTCGGATAGGATTCCAGCGCGTGCGGCGAACTCAACAGGATGGCGCCGTCGCCTCTACGCTCGACCAGAACGTCCGCCGGCGCGAGCCGAACCGTCCGCAGCGGCGGTCGCATTTGCTCAGCACGCGCCCTCGTCGGCATGGCGGGCACAGTACGGAAATCCCCGGCGTGGTCGTTCACGGCAAACTCTTCAGGCGGGTACACAATCCGCGTGACATTTCTGTCGTATCGCGTCAAGACGCGAGGCAAATCAACCGCGCCGCGCGATTTGACCCTTTCCGCCACGGCCCCTAAATAGCGGACTGAGAATTCGCGCTACGAAATCCGAACGCGCGGGGCCTAAGGAGAGATCGATGCGAGATGTCTTCATCTGCGATGCTGCACGCACGGCGATCGGTCGCTATGGCGGAGCACTCGCCAAGGTGCGCGCCGACGATCTCGCGGCGGTCCCGATCCGGGCGCTGGTCGCGCGCAACAGCAAGGCCGATTGGTCGCGGCTCGACGAGGTCTTCCTCGGCTGCGCCAACCAGGCCGGCGAAGACAACCGCAACGTCGCGCGCATGGCGCTCCTCCTCGCCGGGCTGCCGGACACGGTCCCGGGCCTGACCATCAACCGGCTTTGCGCCTCGGGACTCAACGCCGTCGGCGACGCAGCGCGGGCGATCCGCACCGGCGACATGGATTTTGCCATCGCCGGAGGCGTCGAATCGATGACCCGGGCGCCGATGGTGATGGGCAAGGCGAGCGAGGCGTTCTCCCGCACCACCGAGATCTACGACACGACGATCGGCTGGCGCTTCGTCAATCCGATGCTCAAGGCACAATACGGCATCGATTCGATGCCGGAGACCGGCGAGAACGTGGCGGAGGAATTCCAGGTGGCGCGCAAGGAGCAGGACGCCTTCGCGCTCCGCTCCCAGCAGCGCGCCGGCCGCGCCATTGCCGCGGGTTATTTCGCCGAAGAGATCGTCCCGGTCGAGGCGCCGGGCGGCAAGGCCGGTCCGGTCATCGTCGACAAGGACGAGCATCCGCGTCCCGACACCACGCTCGACAATCTCACCAAGCTCAAACCGATCGTGCGCAACCCCGGCACCATCACTGCCGGCAACGCCTCGGGCATCAACGACGGTGCCGCCGCCATCATCCTCGCCAGCGAGGACGCGGCGAAGACGCACGGCCTCACGCCGCGGGCGCGCGTGCTCGGCATGGCCTCGGCCGCGGTGCCGCCGCGGATCATGGGCATCGGCCCGGTGCCGTCGACGCGCAAGCTCATGGAGCGGCTCGGCCTCAAGATCGGCGATTTCGATCTCATCGAGCTCAACGAGGCGTTTGCCTCGCAGGGGATCGCTTGCCTGCGTCAGCTCGGCGTCGCCGAAGACGCCGAATACGTCAATCCGCATGGCGGCGCCATCGCGCTCGGCCATCCGCTCGGCATGTCCGGCGCGCGACTGGCGATGACGGCGGTGCACGGGCTGGAAAAGCGCGGCGGCAAGCGCGCGCTCGCCACCATGTGCGTCGGCGTCGGCCAAGGTGTGTCGTTGGCGCTGGAACGGATTTGATGGGTACGCTGCGGGAAACGGAGACCGACGCGTGCCGATGAGTCCGGGATACGTCCCGTTCCACCCCAATCCGTCAAAGCCGAAATACAAACCACCGCCGGGCGCCGTGGACGCGCATTGTCACGTGTTCGGCCCGGAGAGCCAATTTCCCTTCGCGCCGGAGCGCAAATACACGCCGTGCGACGCGCCGAAGGAGAAACTGTTCGCGCTGCGCGACTTTCTCGGTTTCGACAAGAACGTCATCGTGCAGGCCTCCTGCCACTCGAAGGACAACAGCGCGATGGTCGACGCGCTCGAGGCCGCCAACGGCCGGGCCAAGGGCATCGCCTTCGTCGGCGAGGAAGTGACCGAGGACGAGCTCAGATGGATGGACAAGGCCGGCGTGCGCGGCGTGCGCTTCAATTTCCTCAAGCGCCTTGTGGACTTCACCCCGCGCGACGTGCTGCAGCGCATCTGCGCGCGCGTGGCGAAATTCGGCTGGCATGTCGTGGTTTATTTCGAGATGCCGGATTTGCCCGAGCTGGAGGATTTCTTCACCTCGCTTCCCACGCCCGTGGTGGTCGATCACATGGGCACGCCCGACGTGGGCAAGGGCGTCGATCACCCCGAGAACCAGCGCTTCCACAAGCTCATGGATGCGCACAAGAACTTCCGGGTGAAGGTCACCTGCCCCGAGCGCATGAGCCTTGCCGGCCCGCCCTATGACGACGTGGTCCCGTTCGGCCGCGCCCTGGTCGAGCAGTTCCCCGACCGCGTCATCTGGGGCACCGACTGGCCGCATCCGAACGTGCGGGTCGCACCCGACGACGGCGTTCTGGTCGATTACATTCCGCGGATCGCCCCAACGGCGGCCCTGCAGCAGGGGCTCCTGGTCGACAACCCGATGCGGCTTTATTGGCGTTGACGGCTTCCGGCGTCATCGCCGGCCGGCATGACGAATTGGAAAGGTTCTATTGCAACAACGGCTACGTTGCCGGCTTGCTCTGCGCTATATATGTCGGACCAAACGGGAGCGACGACCGGGAGAAACGTTCATGTCTCGCAAAAAGCAGGTTTACGACGACATTCCCGGCACGTTCGTGTTCGATGCCGAGCGCTCGCGCCAGGGTTTCGGCATCAACATGTTCTGCATGTCGCTGATGAAGGACGAGAACCGCAAGGCCTTCAAGGCCAACGAGGCGGACTATCTGAAAAGGTTCAAGCTAACGCCGGAGCAGACCGAGGCCGTGCTCAAGCGCGACTATAATCGCATGCTCGAGCTCGGCGGCAACATCTATTTCACCGCCAAGCTCGGCGCCACCGACGGGCACTCGTTCCAGCATCTCGCCGCCGTCATGACGGGCAATACGCAGGACGATTACGCCAAGATGATGCAGGGCGGCGGCCGTTCGATCGAAGGCAATCGCTCGCGCTCGGGCAAGAACGCGCCGTCTAAACATATGTCCGGCGCCAAGGCGGCGAAGCGTCGCGCAAAACCAAGCAAACCCAAGTCGAAATCCAAATCAGCGAAACGGAAGTGAAGCCGTGGCCAGGATCGTCGCAGGTATCGGTTCATCGCATGTGCCCGCCATCGGCGCGGCGATCGACAACAACAAGACCGAGGAGCCGTACTGGAAGCGGATATTCTCGGGCTTCGAAAAATCCCAGGCGTGGATGCGCGAGACCAAGCCCGACGTGGCGATCGTCGTCTACAACGACCACGCCTCGGCGTTCTCGGTGGAGATGATCCCGACCTTCGCGCTCGGCTGCGCCGCGGAATTTCCGCCGGCCGACGAAGGCTGGGGCCCGCGCCCGGTGCCGGTGGTTGAGGGCCATCCGGCGCTCGCCTCGCATATCGCGCAATCGGTGATCCTCGACGAATTCGACCTCACCATCTGCAACAAGATGGAAGTCGATCACGGCATGACCGTGCCGATGAACCTCCTGTTCGGCAAGGTGGCGAAGAATTCGCACTGGCCGTGCCCGGTGATCCCGCTCGCGGTCAATGTGGTGATGTATCCGCCGCCGACCGGACACCGCTGCTACATGCTCGGCAAGGCGATCCGCAAGGCGGTCGAGTCCTATCCGGAAGACCTCAAGGTCGTGATCTTCGGCACCGGCGGCCTGTCGCACCAGATCTCGGGTCCGCGCGCGGGCCTGATCAACAGCAAATGGGACAAGAGCTTCCTCGACAACCTGTCGAAGGCGCCGCAGAAGCTCGCCAAGATTCCGCATGTCGACTACATGCGCGAGGCCGGCGCCGAAGGCATCGAGATGGTGATGTGGCTGGTCATGCGCGGCGCGCTCGACGACAAGGTCGACGAGGTCTACCGCTTCTACACCGTGCCGGCCTCAAACACCGCCGTCGGACACATCATTCTGGAAAACCGCCGGCGCGGCGGCAAGGCGGCACGCAAGGGCAAACCGGCGACCGCCAAGCATAAGCGCGCGGCGGCGCGGGCGAAGCCGGCGCAGGTCAGAGGCCGCTGATGAAAATCTGCGTCGCCGGTCAAGGTGCCTTCGGCCAGAAGCACCTTGACGCCCTCAAGCGCATTCCCGACGCCGAGGTCACCTCGCTCGTCGGCGGCAATCAGGACGCGACCGCGCAAGTCGCGAAGAAATACGGCGTCCCGCACTACACCGGCGATCTGGCGGAGGGCATCAAGCGCGCCGACGCGGTGATCCTCACCACGCCGACCAAGATGCATTTCCGCCAGGGCGAGCAGGCGATGCGCGCCGGCAAGCATGTGCTGGTCGAGATCCCGGTCACCGACAGCGTCGAGGACGCCGAAGCGCTGGTGAAGATCGCCAAGGAGACCGGCGTCGTCGCCATGGGCGGTCACGTGCGGCGCTTCAATCCCAGCCATCAGTACGTCCACAAGAAGATCGCGAAGGGCGAGCTGAAAATCCAGCAGATGGACGTGCAGACCTATTTCTTCCGCCGCAAGAATATGAATGCGGCGGGGCAGCCGCGCAGCTGGACCGACCACCTGCTCTGGCACCATGCCGCGCACACGATCGACCTGTTCCAGTATCAGACCGGGCAGACGATCTCCGACTGCTACGCAGTGCAAGGGCCGATCCACCCGCAGCTCGGCATCGCCATGGACATGGGCATCATCGCCAAGGTGCCGACCGGCGCGATCCTCACGCTGTCGCTTTCTTTCAACAATGACGGGCCGATCGGTTCGTTCTTCCGCTACATCTGCGACAACGGCACCTTCAGGGCCTATTACGACGATCTCTCCGACGGCAAGGACAACAAGATCGATTTGTCGAAAGTCGACGTCTCCATGGACGGGATCGAGCTCGAGGACCGCGAGTTCATCGCCGCGATCAAAGGAAAGCGCGAGCCGAACGCGAGCCTAGCCCAGCTCCTGCCCGTGCATGCATGTGCTCGGCAGGCTGGAAAAGATCATCGACCCGCAGCGCCAGGCGCACGCGTGAATTCTTATCCTCCCCCGTTTACGGGGGAGGTGGCGAGCGAAGCGAGCCGGTGGGGGTGAGTCTTCCCAACTTGCGCAAGTGAGGAGGCCGTGCGCCCCTCCACCGCCCTTCGGGCGGTCCCCCTCCCCCGCTTCGCGGGGGCGGAAAGGCGACTCACTCGACAATGCCGATCAGCTTCGCCAGACGCTCCGGATCGGCGCGCAGCGGCTCCGATTGACCGTCATAGACGATGCGGCCCTTGTCGAGGATGACGGTGCGCGGCGAGAAGGTCAGCGCCACGCGGCTGTTCTGCTCGACGAGGATGATCGATAGCGCCCCGTCGGCGCGCAGTTTGGCGAGCACGGCGATCAAATTCTCGACAATGACCGGCGCCAAACCTTCAGTCGGCTCGTCCATGAGCAGGACGGACGGGTTGGTCAACAGCGCTCGCGCGATCGCCAGCATCTGCTGCTCGCCGCCGGACAATTGGTTGCCCATGTTGTCCAGCCGCTCCGCGAGCCGCGGGAACAGCTCGAAGACGCGGGGCAGCGTCCAATGCCCCGGCCGGGCGCCGACTAGGAGATTCTCCCGCACCGTCAGCGAGGGAAAGATTTCGCGCTCCTGCGGCACGAAGCCGATGCCGGCAAGCGCGCGGCGGTAGCGCGGCACGCCGACGAGGCTTTGGCCATCGAGGATGACCTCGCCTGAGTGCAGCGTGCTGTGGCCCATGACCGCGGCCAGGAGCGTCGTCTTGCCGACGCCATTGCGGCCGATCACGCTGATGCACTCGCCGGGCGTGAGCTTGAGATCGACGTCCTCGATGACCACGGTCTCGCCGTAGCCCGCCGAAACCCGCCGCAGCTCGAGCGCGCTAGCCATTGCCGCTACCATGGCCGCTACCGTGGCCGGCCTGGCCAAGATAGACCGCGCGCACCTGCGGGTTCGCCTCGATCTCGCGCGGCGTTCCCTCGGCGAACACCGCGCCGCCGACCATCACGGTGACGCGTTTGGCAAAGCGAAACACCACGTCCATGTCGTGCTCGATGATGAGTACGGCGATTTGCTCGGGCAGCCGCTCGATGGCATCGAGAATGATGTGGGTCTCGGCGCTCGCCACCCCGGCCGCCGGCTCGTCGAGGAGCAACACCTCGGGGCGGAGCCCGATCGCGATCGCCAGCTCGACCAGACGCTGGCGGCCATAGGGCAGCTCGGACACGCGATGGCGGGCGACGTCGTCGAGCCTGAGCGTTTCCAGGAGATACATCGATTCCTCGATGACGTCGGTGCGCTTGCCGGCCGGATAGAACATCGACGGCGCCGCGCCGACGCGCTCGGCGACCGAGATGCACACGTTTTCCAGGACGGACAATCCCCGGAACAGCCGGTTGATCTGAAACGTGCGCGCGATGCCGAGCTTGACCCGCTCGGCCTGCGCCTTGGCGGTGATGTCGCGGCCGGCGAGCAACACGCGCCCCTGCGTCGGCGGAACGAGCCCGGTGAGCAGGTTGATGAACGTGGTCTTGCCGGCGCCGTTCGGGCCGATCAGCGCATGGCGCGCGCCGGCTTCGAGCTTGAAGTCGATTCCGTTCACCGCCGTGAGCGCGCCAAAATGACGGCTGAGACCCTGCGTCTCGAGACTGATCTCGGTCATGACGCCGCGCGCCGCGCACCGAAGCGCCGCCACAGCATCTCGCCAATGCCGAGAATTCCGTTGTGGGCAAATAGCGCGATCAGAACGAGAAGCAGCCCGAGGCCGAGCTGCCACGCGGTCGGATAGATGCGAGCGAGGAAATGCTCGAGCGCCAGATAGGCGACGGCGCCGACGAACGCGCCGTAGAGGCGGCCATAGCCGCCGAGAATGAGAATGATCAGCACGGTGGCGGCGCGGTCGAGATCGAGCGCGCTCAGATTGACGTAAGCGTTGGTCTGCGCCCACAGGCCGCCGGCAATGCCGGCAAGCGCCGCCGAGATGGTGTAGCAGACAACCAGGCGGCGGCGCACCGGCGAGCCGACCGCATGCATGCGCAGCAGATTCTCGCGAATGCCGGTCAGGCTTTGGCCGAACGGCGAATAGACGAGCGTGCGCACGAGCAGAAAGCAAATCAGCAGGACGGCAAGGGCATAGAGATATTGGGTGTTGTCGTAGAGCGGGTTGAACTTGAACACGCCGAAGATCGGCGCAATGGCCAAGTTCGGCAGGCCGTCGAAGCCGCCGGTCAAGTCGTGCGCCATGTTCGCCCCCTCCTGCAAAAGCGCCATGGTGCAGATCGTGAGCATGAGCAGGGTCAAGCCGCGCGTGCGCAACAAGACGAGGCCGGAGGCGAAGCCGACCACCGCAGCCGCCAGGGCGGCGAGCGTCAGGCTCGTGATCGGCTCGGTCCAGATGCCGTGAAAGGCGAGTAGCCCGACCGCATAGGCTCCGGTGCCGAAGAACGCCGCGTGGCCGAGCGTGATGATGCCGGCATAGCCGAGGGCGAGATCAAGCGAGAGCGCGAACAGGACGGTGATCAGGAGATCGGTGCCGAAGGCGAGATACGACGGGAAAGCGAAATAGAAGCCGATGGCGGCAAGCCATGGCAGCGCCTCCCACCAGCGAAAATGATGACGCCTGATCAGGACGCGTGCCGCGGGATGCGCGATCCGCGCCGCGACGGCGGCCTGCTCAGCGGGCGAGACCGCGACGTTCACGTCTCTTTCCTTCCGAACAGCCCCTGCGGCCGCCACAAGAGGATGAGGATGGTGAGCACGTAGATGAACATGGTGCCGCCCTTGGGCACATAGAGCTTGAGCATGAAGTCGAGCACGCCGAGCAGGAGCGCCGCGTAGTAGACGCCGGCGACGCTGCCGAGACCGCCGACCGAGACCACGATCAGGAAATACACCAGATATTTGAGCGGATATTGCGGATCGAGGCCGAGAAACTCGGCGCCGAGCCCGCCGCCGAGCGCGGCCATGCCGCTGCCGAAGGCGAAGGTGATGGTGAACAGCCGGTCGACATTGATGCCGAGCGATTCCGCCATGCGGCGGTTGTCGACCGTGGCGCGGATCTGCGCGCCGATCCGCGTGCGCTCGACGGCGAGCCAGATGCCGGCGACGATCAGAAATCCGACCACGATGAGGAACACGCTGTAGGCGCGATAATGCGTGAAGCCGAGGTTCACCTGACCGCGTAACTCCGGCGGCAGCGTCAGCAGCTGGCTCTCCGGGCCGACCACGATCACGATCGCGGCGATGAAAATGAAAATCAGGCCGATGGTGAACAGAACCTGGTCGAGCTCGTTCGCCCGATAAAGCCGGCGATAAAGGAGCCGCTCCAGCACCGCGCTGAGCGCGGCGGTGGCAACGAAGCCGATCGCCAGCGCCGCGGCGAAACCGACATGCGCGCGGTTCATCGCCAGCACGATGACGTAGCCGCCGAACATGGCGAAGGCGCCATGCGCGAGGTTGACGAATCCCATCAGGCCCATGGTGATCGAGAGCCCGACCGAGACGATGAACAGCACCGTGCCGGCGGACAGGCCGCCCAACAGGATGCCGGCGAAATCAATATTTTCGATCACGAGCGGTCCCGCGGGCCCCATCCCCGAATGCGGCGAACTGCGAATGGCTGGTGAACACCCTATTCGCTATTTCGCCATCTCGCTATTTGCTTATTTCCAACAAAGATGAGGCCGCCGTCCACATGCATGGAGCAGCGGCCCCGGTCGTCAAAAATCGCTACGGTGTGGCGCGTCAATCCTTCTTTGGAGCGCAAGGGCCGATGGCGAGCTCCTTGCACTTGTCTTTCACCTGATCGATCTGTCCGATGACTTTCTGGTGCAGCTTGCCGTCGGCGCCCTTCACCACTTCGTCGAGGTATTCGTTCATGACGATGTCGCGGGTCGCGGGATCGATCATGATCGGCCCCTGCGGGCTGTTGAACTTCCAGCCGAGCAGCGACTTGACCGCCGCTTCGCCGTCCATCTTGCCCTTGGTGGCCTGCACGGCGTGAACGATCGCGGCCATGCCATCATAACCGCCGACTGCGGTGAAGTCGGGCGTCGAGTTGGCGCCGTAATCCTTTTTCCAGGCGGCGACGAAGCGCTTGTTTTCGGGATTGTCGAGATCGGCGTTGTAGTGATGCATGGTGATCAAACCGACCGCGGCGTCACCCATGCCCTGCAGCTTGATGTCCTGGGTGATGTCGCCGGGGCCGATCAGCTTGATTCCGTCGGCGCGCATGCCGAGCGCGCCGTAGGTGCGCACCACCGCCGAGGCGTGATCGCCGGACGGCACGAACACGTAGAGCACGTCGGGCTTCTCGTCCTTGGCGCGCTGGAAGAACGGCGTGAAATCGGGAACGGCGCCGGGCCCACCCGCCGGGATGGCGTCGATCACCTTGCCGCCATTCGCCTCGAACGCGGTCTTGAACGCCGCCAGGCTGTCCTTGCCAGGCGGGTAATCGGTATAGGCGACGACCGCGGTTTTCGCGTGCAGCGTCTTGGCCGCCGCTTCGCCCATCGCATAGCCGGAATGCCACATGGTGAACGACGTGCGCACGAATTCCGGCGCAAGATTGGTGATGAAAGCGGTGCCGGCATTCATGATCACGGTGAGCTTGTCGCCGGCGGCGACGATCGGCGCCGAGCCGATGGC
Organism: uncultured Alphaproteobacteria bacterium; assembly: GCA_963850855.1. Classification (GTDB taxonomy): domain Bacteria; phylum Pseudomonadota; class Alphaproteobacteria; order Rhizobiales; family Xanthobacteraceae; genus BOG-931. Next base: position 138,692 of record CAWKNH010000015.1, on the reverse strand, counting down.
GTCGGGCGAATAGACAAAGCCGCCGATCGCATCAACTTTGTCCTGGGTGAGCAATTCCTGGACCGCGACCTTGGCTTCGGCGCCGTTCGGCGCCTTGGAGTCGCGCTTGATGAACTTGATCGTGTAGGGTTTGACCTGGTCGGCATTGAGCTTGAGATAAAGATCCATGCCGCGCTCGATCTGCTGCGCGAGCTCGGCGCCGATCCCGGTATAGGGAAGGACGACCCCGACCTTTACTTCCTGGGCGACGGCCCCGCCGGCCGTGACCGCAAGTGCGGCAAAGGCCGCGATCAGACGTTTGGACATAACAAGACTCCTCCCAGAGTTGCCGGATGTATTGTTTGCTGATGCCCGGATTAATGGCCGTTTTGATAGTAGGGCGAAAGCCGGAAATGGCGCAAGCAAAGGCCCGCTGCGGCGGTGCGGGTCTTCGTCGCGGTTCGGCATAGGGTAAACTCCGCTGTAGCGGCCTCTTTGCGACGGCCACGGCCGGAATGAAAGCCGGATTCGCCGGTAGAAAATCGCCTCACCCGTACACGGAGCGCCGGACCATCGAAACCGAGGCGCTCGCTCGCCGGCAGCCGTCCCCAAGGAGCCGTCCTAAGGCGTTCCCGCCGGCAACCAAGCGGACATTGCCGACAAGTTGCGCCGGATCGCAGCGGGCGCCCAGCGCCAACGGGGTTGAATTCACCTGCACGACCGAGGTCGCCGGCGCAGCTGCCCTCCCGATTGGTTAATCGGGTCTTAACCTCGCCGCTCCTATGCTATCGGGTCGGTGATGCGGCGGGCGACGCCGCTGCTCATGATGTACAGAATGACCCGCCAGGCTCCTTTTTCGCCCGTTCGCGCGCCGGTGGCCGACGCGCGCTCGCCTTTCGTGCGCCTGCGCGAGCTCCTCGAAGACGTCGCGCCCGGAAAGCCGGCGATCGGCATGGCGGTAGGCGAGCCGCAGCATCCGATTCCTCCTTTCGTCGGGCCGGTGATCGCGGCGCACGTCGAGGAGTTCGGCCGCTACCCCATGAACAAAGGCATCGAGCCTTTCGCCGAGGCCGTGGGAAAATGGCTCGACCGCCGCTATGCGTTGGCGCGCCGGGTTGATCCGGCAACGGAAGTCCTGGTGCTCAACGGCACGCGCGAGGGGCTTTTTCTCGCCGCGCTCGCCGGCAAGCGCTGGGTGAGCCCGCGCGCCGGCCGGCCGGCGGTGCTCATTCCCAATCCATTTTATGCCGCCTACGCGGCCGGCGCCATCGCTGCCGAGTGCGAGCCGGTCTATCTGCCGGCAACCGCGGCCACAGGCTTTCTGCCCGATCTCGATGCGCTCAAGGACGATCTCCTCGCCCGCACGGTCGCCGTCTACCTCGCTTCGCCGTCGAACCCGCAGGGCGCCGTCGCCGACCGCACCTACCTGTCCCGCCTGGTCGGGATGGCGCGACGCTTCGGCTTCCTTGTCTTCGCCGACGAATGCTATTGCGAGATCTACAGCGAGACGCCGCCGCCCGGAATGCTCGAAGCCGCCGCGCCGGATTTCGCCAACGTCGTCGTATTCCACTCGCTGTCGAAACGCTCCAGCCTGCCGGGACTGCGCGTCGGATTCGCCGCCGGCGATCGCCGCTTCCTCTCCGCCTATCTCGAGCTGCGCAACGTCGCCGCGCCGCAAGTGTCGACGCCGTTGCAGCGCGTCGCCATAGCCGCCTATGGCGACGAGGCCCATGTCGAGCAGAACCGGGAGCTCTACCGGGAGAAATTCGATCTCGCCGACCAGATCGTCGGCGACCGCTACGGCTATCGCCGCCCCGCCGGCGGCTTTTTCCTCTGGCTCGACGTGGCGGCGCAGGGCGGCAGCGAGGCGGCGACGCTTGCGTTATGGCGCGAGGCCGGCGTGCGCGTTGTGCCCGGCCGCTATCTCGCGCGTGAGCAGGCCGACGGCAGCAATCCCGGCGCCGACTACATCCGCGTCGCCATGGTGCAGAACAAGGAGATCACCGCCGAGGCGTTGCACCGCCTCGTCGCGGTGCTCGGCTGAGGCAAGAGAACGCGATGTCGATGCTCGACCGCAGCCTTGACGGAATGGCGCTGCTTTCCGGCCAGCTCGGCGCGCTGCTCAAGCGCCGGCTGCGCGAGGCCGGCGGCATTGCGCTCATCAGTCTGGCGATGATGGCGGCGCTCGCGCTCGCCACCTGGTCGGTGCAAGACCCCTCGCTGAGCCACGCCACCGATGCACCGGTGCACAACCTGCTCGGACGGCCCGGCGCCGTCGCCGCCGATTTGATGATGCAGCTCCTCGGGCTAGGCGCACTGGCTCTGCTCCTGCCGATCGCGGTGTGGGGTTATCGGCTGCTCGGCCATCGCCCGCTCAGCCGCGAGCGGTTGCGTGTCCTGCTTTGGCTCTTCGGCGCGGTGCTCACGGCCGCGTTCGCGTCGTGCCTGCCGCATGCCGGCCATTGGCCGTTGCCGTCTGGCCTTGGCGGCGTGATCGGGGACGCCATGCTGCGCATCCCGCAACGGCTCTTCGGCGTGCGCATTGCCGAAACTTACGGCATGGCGACCGCGACTGTGCTCGCCATTGCCGCGCTGGTCGCCTTCGGCGGCGCCGCCGGCCTCATCTGGCGCGACGCGCCGGAGGAGGACGCAGTGGACGAACCCGAGGATGAGGACGAGGCTGAGGACGCAGACGAGAGCGCCTGGATCTCGCTCGGCCGCCTTACCCACGCCGTGCTCAGCTTCCGCGCGCGGCTGGCGCTGCTCTTGGGCCGCGGCACGGCGACGCCAATCCCGTCGCGCCGTCAAAGCGCCGCGGCACGCCGCGTCGAGCCGCAGTTCGACAAGGGATCGGACCTGGACGGCGATGAAGAGGACGAGGAGGACGCCGAGGAGCGGCCTCGCGCCGCGCGCAAGCCGCGCGCGGCAAGACCGCGCCGGTTCTCCGGCGGCTACGAACTGCCGTCGCTCAATCTCCTGATGGCGCCGCGCGCCGGCGAGCGCTCGACCTTGAGCACCGAGCTCATTCGCGAGAACGCGACAGCGCTCGAAGGCGTGCTCGCCGATTTCGGCGTGCGCGGCGAAATCATCAACGCGCGGCCCGGCCCGGTGGTCACGCTCTACGAGCTCGAACCGGCACCCGGCATCAAATCCTCGCGCGTCATCAGCCTTGCCGACGACATCGCCCGCTCGATGAGCGCGCTCTCCGCACGCGTCGCCGTGGTCTCAGGCCGCAACGCCATCGGCATCGAATTGCCGAATCCGACGCGCGAGCGCGTCTATCTGCGCGAATTGCTGGGCTCGCGCGACTACACCGATAGCGCCGCCCGGCTGCCGCTCTGTCTCGGCAAGGCGATCGGCGGCGAGGCGGTGCTCGTCGATCTCTCGCGCATGCCGCATCTGCTCATCGCCGGCACCACCGGCTCGGGAAAATCGGTCGCCATCAACACCATGATCCTGAGCCTGGTCTATCGGCTGCATCCCGATCAATGCCGGCTGATCATGGTCGATCCGAAGATGCTGGAGCTGTCCGTCTATGACGGCATTCCGCATCTCCTCACCCCCGTCGTCACCGATCCGAAAAAAGCGGTGGTCGCGCTCAAATGGGCGGTGCGCGAGATGGAGGAGCGCTACAAGAAGATGTCGAAGCTCGGCGTGCGCAACATCGACGGCTACAACGCGCGCGTCGCCGAGGCGAGCAAGAAGGGCGAGAAGCTCAGCCGCACGGTGCACACCGGCTACGACAAGGAAACCGGCGAGGCGATCTACGAGAACGAGGAGCTCGATCTCGAGACGCTGCCTTACATCGTCGTCATCGTCGACGAGATGGCCGACCTGATGATGGTCGCCGGCAAGGACATCGAAGGCGCGGTGCAGCGCCTCGCCCAGATGGCGCGCGCCGCCGGCCTGCACGTGATCCTGGCGACGCAGCGGCCGTCGGTCGACGTCATCACCGGCACGATCAAGGCCAACTTCCCGACCCGCATCTCCTTCCAGGTCACCTCGAAGATCGACAGCCGCACCATTCTCGGCGAGCAGGGCGCCGAGCAATTGCTCGGCCAGGGCGACATGCTCTACATGGCCGGCGGCGGTCGCATCAGCCGCGTGCACGGGCCGTTCGTCTCCGACGGTGAGGTCGAAAAGGTCGTGCGTCATCTGAAATCTCAGGGCGCGCCGGAGTACCTCGAAGCCGTCACCGCCGAGGACCTCTTGGGCGAGGACGGCCAGCCAGTGTTCGACGCGACCGCCATGGGCGGCTCCGAAGGCGGCGACCTTTACCAGCAGGCGGTGCAGGTGGTCACCCGCGACCGCAAGGCCTCGACCAGCTACATCCAGCGCCGGCTGCAGATCGGCTACAACCGCGCCGCCTCGCTGATGGAGCGAATGGAACAAGAAGGCATCGTCGGCCAGCCGAACCACGCCGGCAAGCGGGAGATCCTCGTCGAGAGCGCCGAAGATGATCGCTATTGAGAATCAACCGGTTGATCTTTAAGCCGGAAGCGATCAGCCGCGAATTCGCCACAACGCGCGTTTAGCGGTTGAACCGGTCGCGGGGTTGCGCACGGTTCGTGCGCGGGAGAGGGAAATGGCGGCAAGGGGCGCGAGCATCATTCTCGTGGCGATGGTTTTCGGCGCGCTTGCGGCCGTCCCGGCCGTTGCGCAGACCGTACCGCTGCCGACGCCCTCGCCGTGGCCCAAGACGAATCCAGCGCCCGGCTCCGCGCCTGCCGCCGCCGCGAAGCCCGCGGCGGCCGATGCCGGCCCCGCCACAACGGCGGCCGCACCCGCCGCAGCGACGTCGAGAGGCTTCTTTCCCTTCTCGTCTCTTCTGGGCAAGGGCTCGACGACGGCCTTCGACGCCAATCAGCGCGCGCTCCTGGAGAAGATCAGCAACTATCTGTCCGGCGTGCAGACGCTGGTCGGAAATTTCGTGCAGGTCGGCCCGGACGGCAAGCGCGTCGAGGGGACGCTCTACCTGCAAAAGCCGGGCAAGGTCCGCTTCGAGTACAAACCGCCGAGCCCGATCGACATCATCGCCGACGGCTCCTCGGTGGTGGTGAACGACCGCTCGCTGGAGACGCACGATTTCTATCCGCTGTCGCAGACGCCGCTGCGTTACCTCCTGGCCGACCACATCGACCTGTTGCGCGACACCGATGTCATCAGCGTCTCGGCGGATGACACCTTCATCTCCGTGATCATCGAGGAAACCAAGATCGCGATCGGCACCAGCCGGCTGTTGATCATGTTCGACGCCAAGACCCTGCAGCTCAAGCAATGGACGGTCACCGATCCGCAGGGATTGGACACTACCGTCGCGGTCTACAATCTCGACGCGAGCAAAAAGCCCGACCCGAACCTGTTCGTGATCAATTATCCTGAGCCGGCCGATGCCAGCGTACACGGTCGCCCGTGAGATTTCGGCGGCGGCCCGGTCACCTGCCCGGTTAAGCCTCAGCGCGGGGCAATTCCAATCAGCCGGGCGCCGCGCTGGAAGGTGACGTAGCTCCACAGCCAGTTCACGGCGACCACGAAGCGGTTGCGCAGTCCGATCAAGAAATAGACGTGGACCGCGCTCCAGAACACCCAGCCGACGAATCCGGTGAGCTGAACCGGGCCGAGCTTCACCACCGCGGACTTGCGGCCGATCGTGGCGAGATCACCGAGATGGTGATAGGCGAACGGCGGCGGCGCCGTACGCCCTTCGACGCGCGCGGCGATAAGCTTGCCCACATAATGCCCCATCTGCTTGGCCGCCGGCGCGATACCGGGAACGGGGCGACCGTCGCCACCTAAAACGGTCGCGGTATCGCCGGCGGCGAAGATCTCCGGGTGCCCGGGAACGCTCAGATCCGGACCGACCCTGATACGCCCGGAGCGATCATGCTCGGCGCCGATCCACATCGCCGCCGGCGAGGCGACGACGCCGGCCGCCCAGATCACTGTCGCCGCCTCGATGCGTCCATTGTCCAGCGAAACGCCCTGCGCATCGCAGCCGGTCATCATTCGGCCGAGCTCCACCTCGACGCCCATCTTTTGCAGCGAGCGCGTGGCATAGTCCGATAAAGCCTCGGGAAATGTCGGCAATAGCCGAGGACCGGCCTCGATAAGAACGATGCGCGAGGTGCGCGGATCGATGCGGCGGAAGTCGTGTTGCAAAGTTCGGCGCGCCACCTCCGCAATCGCGCCGGCCATCTCCACGCCGGTCGGGCCGCCGCCGACAATGACGAAGGTCAGGAGGCGGCGCCGCTCGGCCTCGGCCTCGGTCACCTCGGCACGTTCGAAAGCGATCAGGAAACGCCGCCTGATCTCGGTCGCATCGCCGATGTGCTTGAGCCCGGGCGCGAATGCCGCCCAATCGTCGTGACCGAAATAGGAGTGGGTCGCTCCGGCAGCCAGGAGCAGATAATCGTAGGGAAGATCGATCTCGCTTGTGCGCACACGGCGCGCCTCGACGTCGATGCCGGTGACGCGCGCCATGATCACCCGGACGTTGCTTTGCTGCCGCAGGATGGCGCGAATCGGCCAAGCGACATCCGCTGGCGACAAGGACGCGGTCGCGACCTGATAGAGCAGCGGCTGGAAGCAGTGATGGTTGTGGACATCGACCAGCGTGACCTCGACCGGGGCGCGGGCGAGCGCCTTCGTCGCCTCAAGCCCGGCGAACCCGCCGCCGACGATCACCACGTTCGGCCGTTGCGATGTGCCCGGCATGTCAGCTCTCCCCAGCAAATGGCGGGCCCGCATCGACACAGCAACCGGACTCGTCACGGCAACGAACGCCGACATGGGCAGGTTCCGCAGCCGCGTTTTTCACAGCACGCGCCAGCGGGACTTGTGCCGGGGCGGCCGGCCCCCCATAACGCCTCGCATGCAAATCAAGGTCACGACCTGGAACATCAATTCGGTGCGGCTGCGCATCAATCTCGTAGCCAAGTTCATCAAGACGGTCCGTCCCGACATCCTGTGCCTGCAGGAGACGAAATGTCCGGACGACAGATTTCCGCTCAAGCGCTTCAAGCGGCTTGGCTACGAGAACGTCGCACTCAACGGGCAGAAAGGCTACCACGGCGTCGTCGTGCTCTCGCGGCTGCCGTTCGAATCGACGGCGATTCAGGCGTTTTGCGGCAAGAGCGATTGTCGCCACGTCACCATCGTGGTCGGCGAGCGCGCCGGCCTCAATGACCCGATCACGCTGCACAATTTCTATGTGCCGGCGGGTGGCGATATACCCGATCCGGCGGTCAACGCGAAATTCGCCCACAAGCTCGCCTTCCTCGATGAGATGCAGGCAAGCGAGAAATTGCGCCCCGTCGCGTCCGACCGCGCGATCATCGTCGGCGACCTCAATGTGGCGCCGCTCGAATGCGACGTCTGGAGCCACAAGCAGCTTCTCGACGTCGTCTCGCATACGCCGATCGAGTGCGGCAAGCTTCTCGGCGTGCAGAAAGCCGGCGGCTGGGTCGACGCCGTGCGCAGCTTCGTGCCTGAGCCGACCAAGCTCTACACCTGGTGGAGCTATCGCGCGCACGACTGGACCGTCTCCGACCGCGGCCGCCGGCTCGATCATATCTGGGTCACGCCCGCCCTTGCCGACCGCTTGTCCGCGATTTACGTGGCGAAAGATTCGCGCGGCTGGACCCGACCCTCTGACCATGTGCCGGTCACGGCGACGCTGGAGATTTAGCGCATGCCCGCGACCAGGCGCCCACTGCTGAAGTCGCTGAGACATTTGCGCGACCACCTGCAGAGCTGGCAGGAGCTGTCGCGCGAGCCCGGTCTCACGGCCCTCCTGATCGTTGAAGCATCGCTCATCTTCATCGCCGTGCCGCTCGCCAGCATCGGCGTGATGCCGGAGATGATCGTACCGGCACTGTTCGTGCTGCTGGTGATCGCGATCCTCGTGGTGACGTCGCGCAGCCATGTCGCCGCCGGCGTTGTGATCGTCGCGGTTGCGCTCAGCCCGTTCGGCGTGCTGGTCCATGCCGAACACCCCTCGGTGCTGACCGAATGGCTGAGCGCGATCGGCCGCCTGCTCGCCCTCGCCGCGCTGAGCTACGTCATCGCCAGGGCCGTATTCGCGCCCGGACGGGTCACGTTGCATCGCGTGCAGGGCGCGATCGTCCTCTACATGAATTTTGCCCTGTTCTTCTTCGTGATCTACCGGCTCCTCGATGTGCTGTTGCCGAAAGTGTTTTCCGGTCCGGGGTTGCCGCCGACGGGCGCTGAACACGGCTCCGGCGCGGCCTTGCTCTATTTCAGCTTCAGTACGCTGACCACCGCCGGCTTCGGCGACATCACGCCGGTTTATCCGCTGGCGCGCAACCTCGCCAACCTCGAATCGGTGATCGGCCAGCTTTACCCGGCGACGCTGTTGGCACGGCTCGTTAGCCTCGAGCTGGAGCACCGGCGGCAGTCGAAACAACGCAGCCCGGATTGAACCAATGCGCCCGCTATTGCGGCTTGGTGCGCGGCGTGAGCGCCGCGCGGACGTTCTCGATCTCGCGGCCCCATTGATCCGCGCGCGCGGCGATCACCTCGCGCATGCGCAGCGCGGCCTCCGGATAGCCTTCAAGCATTTTCAGGAACATCGCGCGCGAGACGCGCATCACTGTCGAATTCTCGCGTGCGGTGGCGGTGGCTGGCCGACGCGTCTCCGCCAGCAGCGCCGATTCGCCGAGCAGCGTCCCGGGCCCGGCGACGACCTCCTCGGCGCCGGCGCGTTCCGGCTTCAGCGAGAAGGAGCCCTGCTGCACGATATAGGCGCCATCGGCGATATCGCCGGCCGTGAACAGCACGTGGCCGGGCTCCACGCTCAGGCTTTCGGCGCCGATGGCGAGAATGCGCAACGCGCCGGTGCCGAGCCGGCGGAGAATGGCGACCCGCTCAAGAACCGCAATGTCATTTTCGATGCTCATTGTTCGATGATCACGGCGGCCGCAATCACGGCACCAGCTTGTAGCCGCCGGCCTCGGTGACGAGGATAGCGGGCGCGGCGGCGTCCTTCTCGATCTTCTGCCGCAGCCGGTAGATGTGCGTTTCCAGCGTGTGCGTGGTTACGCCCGAATTATAGCCCCAGACCTCCTGCAGCAACGTCTCGCGCGACACCGGCCGTTGCCCGGCACGATAGAGGTAACGCAGGATCGAGGTCTCCTTCTCGGTGAGACGCACCTTGTTGCCCTTGGGGTTGAGCAGGAGCTTCGAGCTGGGCCGGAACGTATACGGGCCGATGGTGAAGATCGCGTCCTCGCTCGCTTCGTGCTGGCGCAACTGGGCGCGGATGCGCGCGAGCAGCACGGCGAAACGGAACGGCTTGGTCACGTAGTCATTGGCGCCGGATTCGAGGCCGAGAATGGTGTCGGAATCGGTGTCGTGGCCGGTGAGCATGATGATCGGCGCCTTGAAGGCGTTCTTGCGCAGGATGCGCACGGCTTCACGGCCGTCGATGTCGGGCAGACCGACATCCATGATCACCAGATCGATCTGACCCGCCTTGGCGGCCTGGACGGCCTTGGTGCCGTTTTCGACCGCGACGGCTTCGAACTCCTCGTGCAGCGATAATTGCTCGGTGAGCGCCTCGCGCAGCTCGGCATCGTCGTCAACAATGAGAATCGTACGCGTGTTCGGCATCAATCCGGGCTCCAGGGCCGCTTTGTACACGAGTCGGTCGCGCAGCTTTCAACGGCGATTTTGCTGAGCCGCCTGGCGCGAAATAGATCATTCGAGGATACAAGAGCAAGCAGGCGTTGGGAATCGCTTCCGCCGAGGTCGATTATGCGACGGATTTCTCTGCGCACGATCGATGTCAGGCCGCGGCCGGGCCGGCGGTCGCAGGGCTGGCTGCGCGCCGGTTCCTTGGTCGTGCCCGTGGCGCTCGGGCGCGCCGGCGTGAAGGCCAACAAGCGCGAAGGCGATGGCGCTACGCCGCGCGGGCACTATCGCCCGGTGCGGCTTTGGTGGCGGGGGGACCGCCGGCCGCGGCCGCGGACATTGCTGCCGGCGCGCCGTATCGGCCGAGCGGATGCCTGGTGCGAAGACCCAGCCGACCGGCGCTACAATCGCAGCTTTCGGCGCTCGGCCAATGAACCAGGCGACGGCCTCTGGCGCGAGGATGGCCTCTACGACCTGTTCCTTGAGATCGATCACAATACGCGGCCGCGCGTCGCCGGCCTCGGCAGCGCCGTGTTCATCCATGTCGCTCGGCCGGGCTTTCGGCCGACCGCGGGCTGCGTGGCGCTGCGGTTGCATGATTTGCGGATCTTACTGAGCCGTATCCATTCTAGAACCAGAATTGTGATTCATAACTAACCGACGGCCTTCCGCGCGCCGAAGATCGCGGTGCCGACGCGGATGTGGGTCGCACCGAAAGCAATGGCTACCGGAAAATCGGCGCTCATCCCCATCGACAGCAGCGCCAGCCCGTTGCGCTGCGCGATCTTGGCGGTGAGCGCGAAGTGCGGAGCGGGTGCGTCGTCCACCGGCGGAATGCACATCAGGCCGGAGATCGCCAGGCCATGGCGGTCTCGGCAGGCGGCGAGAAAAGCGTCGGCGTCCTGCGGCTGGATGCCCGCTTTCTGCGGCTCGGCGCCGGTATTGATCTCGACGAAAAGAAGCGGCTTGCGCGCCTGCAGCGCGGTTTCCTTGGCCAGCGCCTCGGCGAGGCTTTCCCGATCGAGCGAGTGGACCGCATGGAAAAACGCTACGGCGTCTCTCGCCTTGTTCGACTGCAGCGAGCCGACGAGATGCAGCTCGATCCCGGGATGACGGGCGATGAGCGGCGGCCATTTCGCTTTGGCTTCTTGCACGCGATTCTCGCCGAATATGCGCTGGCCCGCGGCGATGACCGGCGCGATCGCGTCGGCAGCAAAGGTCTTTGAGACCGCGATGAGGGTGACGCTGGCGGGGTCGCGCCCGGCATCGCGACACGCGCGCACGATTTGCTCGCGCACGGCCGCCAGCCCATCGGCTCGGTTCATGCTTTCCACTTCGTTACTGCCGGTAATGATTCAAATTTTAGCGCCGGCACGAAAGCCACCTTTACGCGCCTTCCCGTACATTGCGGAACCCTGGGGCGGGGAGCGGGCAGTGGCGGACCTCCAAGCAAAATCATCGCGGACATCGGCGCGCGGCAAGCTGCGGCTGAGCATACGCGCCCGGCTGATCATCGTCGCCCTCGTGGCGATCGCCCCGCTGATGTTCGAGCGCGTGCGCGGCCTCGAACGAGCCCGCGCTGAACGCACCGAGCACGCCCACGCTCAAGTGATCGATATGGCACGCAGCGGCGCCGAGGCGCAACGCGAGATCACTTACTCCATGCGCGCCCTGCTCCAGGTCGTCGCCGGCGTCTACGCCAGGACCCCGCTCGACGCGGCCGACTGCAGTCATATGTTCACCGATCTGACCGGCAACATTCCATGGCTTCGCAGTCTCGGCGTCGCCCGGACTAACGGCCGAATCGTTTGTGCGACCGACGCGCGCGCCATTGGGTTGAACATCGCCGACCGTCCCTATTTTGCCGAGGCGATGCGCTCGCGCGATTTCGCGCTCAGCGACTACTTGATCGACCGCGTCGACCGCGTGCCCAGCCTGATTGCCTCCTTCCCGGCGGTGACGGAAGACGGCTCGATCAATGGCGTCGTTCTGGCGGCGATCAATTTGCAATGGATCGGCGATCTCGCAGCGAAGACCACGCATCGCCCCGGTACCGCCGTGATGCTGGTCGACGGCGGCGGCACGCTGATCGCCGGTTCCGCCGACCTCAAAGGACTCTTCGGCAAGAACTTTGCCGATCATGCCCTGGCGAAGCACATGCTTGCCAACGACGAAGGCACGATGACGGTCGACGGCTTCGACGGGGTGCGGCGCATTTTTGCCTATGTGCGGGTGCCCTGGACCGGGGCGCGGCTTGCCGTGGGCCTGGACGAGGCCGTCGTGCACAGTGGGATCGACCGCGAGATCACCATCGCTTACCTGCAGCTCGCGCTGTTTGGCACGCTGGTTCTTCTCGCCGCTTGGTTCGGCGGCGAACAGCTGATCATGCGGCCGATCCGGTCGCTGGCGCGCACCGCCGCGCGCTTCGGCCGCGGCGATCTGCGCGTTCGCGCATCGGATGCGCCCTGGCTGGCGGAGTTCGAACCGCTTGCCGCGGCACTCGACGACATGGCGCGCAAGCTCGCCGGGCGCGAGGAGGAGCTGCAGATCGCCAACCAGCACCTGGAGGAGCTGGCGAGCCTTGACGGCCTCACCGGACTCGCCAATCGGCGCGGCTTCGACCGTCAGCTCGACGACGAGTGGAAACGCGCGGCCGATCGGCAGGAGCCGCTGGCGCTGATGATGATCGATATCGATCATTTCAAGCTGTTCAACGACCGCTACGGTCATGTCCGCGGCGACGCCTGTCTGCGCGCTGTCGGCGAGACCCTGTCGCTCGTCACTCTGGAGGATGCCATCCTCGTCGCCCGTTACGGCGGCGAGGAATTCGCCCTGTTACTCCCCGGCCGCGATATCGCGCGGGCGACCGCGCTTGCCGACGAGGCCCGCCGCGCGATCGAGGACCTGCTCATTACGCATGCTGAATCCTCGCGCGGCCATGTCACCATCAGCATCGGTGTCGAATCACTGGTGCCGCGGAAGAACCAGCCGGCTTTCGATCTGGTCGAGGCGGCCGACCGCGCGCTCTACGCCGCCAAGCGCAGCGGCCGCAACGCCGTAGCCAGCAACGATGTCATGCTGCTGAACGAAGCCTGCTGAGCACGGGCGGCAAGATCAGGTCTTCTGCCGCCGGCCTTTCCTGCTCGATGCCGCCTTGCGCTGCGTCTTCGGCGGCGCCCAAATCATTCCCTCAAGCTTCATCCCGTCCGGATCGGCGAAATAGACCGCATAGTAGTTGCGGTCGTAATATTCTCCCGGCGGATCGAGCACCGTCATTGCATTGCTCTCGAGAAACGCGCCGAGCTCGTCCACCGCTTTGCGGCTGGCAAGCTCGAAGGCGTAATGGTGAAAACCGATATCGCCCTTGCGATACTTGCGCTTTCTGCCTTGCGCGTCGGCGGCGGCGATCCACAACAGCGTCTTGCCGTTGCTCCAACCGGCCATGTCCGCGTAATCGTGCTTGAGCTTGAAACCGAGAAAGCCGAGCAGCCGGCCATAAAATTCCTTTGAGCGGGCAAAATCGCCAACGCTAAGGACGAGGTGGTCGACGCCGACGACGCGAACCATCGAAATCCTCCGCAAGAGGCGAGGCTAAGATGCGTAAGGCAGATCGGCAAAAAGAAAGGGGCCGGCGCGAAGCCGGCCCCCTGTCCCCCATCGAAGCTGTACAGCCAACACCCCTTTGTCAGCGCAGGCGGAGAAGGCGTTTGGCGCAACCTGCGACGCTTAGGAGAGAAAGCACCGCAATAGCTGGCAAGCAGGCTTAATTGCGAAGAACTCCTGACTGCACTGACTGGGCAATCCTACCGTGCGAGCGGCGCGATCCTCTAGTGCAGAAAAGCCACACCTCGAAATTAGATTAAGGCAAATCTGGACGGCGCCACCACAATTGGCCGGGGCATGACCGCGAGGCCCGTGTGGCCGCGGCTGGTCGCGCGCATACAGGTCCCAAATCGACACTTCTCTATCGAAGTGCGTTCATCTACAACTGCTCCCAATCATTCACCTCGCGACGAACGAGCCGTGCGGATAAGCGCATACAGGGCCATCGCGGTACTGGCCGCAAGCGTTGCGCTCGCGGCGTGCGCGGGCTCCCCGTTCGCGCCACCGTCCGCTACGCCGGACGCTCCGTCGTCCTCGGCGCAGTCGTCGGGAACGGATGCCCCGCCGCCGGCGGACAAGAGTGTCGGGCAGCGCGAGCTCACGCCGGCGGAGAAGAAGATCATCGTCAGCGCTATCGCTCCGTCGCTCCGCGATGCGGGGTCGGCGAAGTACCGCTGGGCGAAGATACGCAATGCGACAAATGGCTCGGTCAGCTATTGCGGGATGGTGAACGCCAAGAGCCCGTATCCCGCCTACAGCGGCCAGCAGGCATACATCCTCGAAGCCGTCATCTCGGGCGGCAAGATTTCCTCCGCCGTGGTCGGCCTGATCGCCGGCGGCAAGGACATCGAGATCGTGCGCAAGATGTGCAGCAAGTACGACCTCGATCCCAACGACGCCACCTGATCCAAGCCGTCGCGACGAAACGCGCTAGTGCGGCGTCCATTCCTCGGCGCTCGCGCCGGTCAGCGACTGGACGCGCGCTTCGTCCACGGCAAGCTCCCGCGCCGGCCCTGAATAGACGACGTGACCGTCGTCGAGCACATAAGCATGGTCGGCGACGGCGAGGCTCATGCGCACGTTCTGTTCGACCAGCAAGACCGAGATACCCTCGGCGCGCATCTGCGCCACGATGCGGAAGACTTCACGCGTGATCAGCGGCGCCAGTCCCTGCGAGGGCTCGTCGAGAATGAGCAATTTCGGATTGATCAGGAGGGCGCGGGCGATCGACAGCATTTCCTGCTCGCCGCCGGATAGCTGCCGGCCGCGGCTGAGCTTGCGCTCCGCGAGCCTGGGGAACAGGCGATAGATGCTCGCTTTCGTCCACTGGCCGGGCCGCTCAAGCGGCACGGCGAGATTCTCGTCGACGCTGAGGTTGGGAAAAATCCTGCGGCCTTCCGGAACATAGCCGACGCCGAGCGCGGCGACGCGGAATGGAGGCCAATGCGTGGTGTCTCTGCCGAAGACGGTGACGCGTCCCTGGCGCGCCGGCGTCAGTCCCATCAGGCTGCGCAACGTCGTGGTCTTGCCGGCACCGTTGCGGCCGAGCAGCGTCGTCACCTGGCCTTCGGCGGCTTCGAGGCTGACGCCGTGCAAAATGTGGCTCTTGCCGTAATAGGTGTCGAGCCCTTCGGCGACAAGTGCGGCGCTCATGCGGCTTTGCTCACGCGGCTTTGCTCATGCGGCTTGGCCCAGATAGGCGGTCTGCACCGCCGGGTTCGCGGCGATCTCCCGCGGCGTTCCCTCGGCGAGGAAACTGCCTTGATCGAGCACCGTGATGCGATCGGCGAGATGAAAGACCACGCGCATGTCATGCTCGATCAGCACGATCGTCAGCTTGCGATCCTTGTGCAGGCGGCGGATGAGCTGGGTAATCTCATAGGTCTCCTGGTCGCCCATGCCGGCGGTCGGCTCGTCGAGCAGCAGGAGCCGCGGCTGCAGCGCCAGCGCCATCGCGATCTCGGCGGCGCGCTGATCGCCGTGCGCCAATTCGCCGACCAAACGGTCGGCCTTGCCGGAGAGCGACGCGAGCGCCAGCGTCTCCTCGATCCGGCGGCGGACCTTCGCCCTCTCGGCAGCGCTGAGCCAAGGGCGCAGCCGATACCCGGCGGCGACCTCGGTCACGATGCGGATATTCTCGAAGACGGTGAGCTCGGGAAAAATTTCGGTGATCTGGAAGGTGCGGGCCATGCCGAGCCCGACGCGCCGATGCGGGGGCACGCCGCCGATATCGCGGCCCTCGAACAAGATCGATCCCGCGGACGGGGCAAAGAAGCCGCTCACCAGATTGAAGAACGTGGTCTTTCCGGCGCCGTTCGGGCCGATCACCGCGCGCAATTCGCCCGGCTCGACGGTCAAGGATATGTCACGCACCGCGACGAGATTGCCGAACCGCTTGGAAAGATCCTTGACCTCGAGCACGCTCATGCCGTTCTCCGCTGCCACAGCAGCCCGAGAATGCCGCGCGGAAAGAACAGAACGATGAGCACGATCAGGATGCCGATGAACGACATCCAATTGACGGTAACGCTCGACAGGTAATCCTGCAGGACGACGAACACCACGGCGCCGAGAAGCGGGCCCCAGAAGGTGCGCATGCCGCCCATCACCGCCATGATCACGAAATCGCCGGACAGGCTGTAGTGCAGCACGCGCGGATCGGCAAAATTGTTGAGCAGCGCATAGAGCGCGCCGGCAAAGGCCATGAAGAAGCACGACAGCGTGAACGCGATCCAGATGTGCAGCTCGATCGGGATGCCGAGAAAGCGCGCGCGCCGCTCGTTCTCGCGGATCGCAATCATGGTCCGGCCGAACGGCGAGCCCAGGATGAACGCCATGACGCCGACGGCGGCAGCGAAACAGACCAGCACGAAATAGTAGAAATACAGATCGTTGTGCAACAGGTCGATCTGGAACAGCTTGAAGTCGAGCGGCTGACGGGCGAAGCCGCGCAGGCCGTCGTCACCGCCGGTGACCGAGCTCCACTGGAACGCGATGTAATAGAACACCTGACCGAAGGCGATCGTCACCATGGCGAAATAGACGCCGCGCCGGCGCACCAGCAACGCGCCGAGAAGGGCGCCGGCAATGCCGCCGACGAGCGTGCCGGCGAGGAGCCCGAGCGGCGTGCTGAGCGCGACGAATTTCATCGTGAGCCCGCACGCGTAGGCGCCCAATCCGAACCAGGCGGCGTGGCCGAACGACAGCACCCCGGTGAAGCCAAGCAGAAAATTCACCGCCATGGCGCCGAGCCCAAGCACCAGCACGCGGCTGCCGAGGGCGGTGTAGCCGCCGAACAGCGGCATCCAATAGGGGGCGAGGATGAGCGCGCCCCAGACGATCGCCAGGACCGCCGCGTGCCGGTACTGCGCCGCGGTCACGTCAGCATGCCTTCTTCGCCAAGCAGGCCGCGCGGCCGCACCAAGAGCACGATCGCCATCATCACGTAGATGACCGCCTCGCTGGCGGACGGAAAGACGACTGCGGTGAGGCCGGAGGCGACGCCGATCAGCAAACCGCCAAGCAGCGTTCCGGTCAGCGAGCCGACGCCGCCGACGATGATGGCGATGAAGCTCGGCATCAGCAGGCCGTCGCCCATGGTCGGCTCGAGGCCGATCTGGCCGGCAGCGAGCACGCCGGCCAGTCCGGCAAGAAAGATTCCGACGGCGAAGTTAAGCGACCGCAGCGCCCGCACGTTGACGCCGAGCGCGGCAACCGTCTCGAGATCGAGCGTTCCGGCACGAATACGCACGCCGATCCGGGTGTAACGCAAAAACAAGAACAACAGGGCGACGACGACCGCGACCATCGCCACCATGAACATGCGATAGCCGGTGATGAAGAAGAACTCATTGCTCAGCGGCGACGACAGCGCTTCGGGAATCGAGAACGGCAGTCCGTTCGCGCCCCAGATCTGGCGCGTGCCATCCTCGATGATGAAGGCGAGGCCGAAGGTGAGCAGCAGGCTGTAGAGCGGATCGCGCCCGTAGAGCCGGCGCACCAAGAGCCGCTCGACCGCAAGGCCGATCATCGCGGTCAGGAACGGCGCGACGACGAGCGCACCCCAAAACCCGAGATAAGGCCGCAGCGTGTAGGCGAGGTAAGCCCCGATGACGAGAAACCCGCCATGGGCAAAGTTGATCACCCCCGACAGGTTGAGAATGAGCGAAAGACCGATCGCCATCAGCGCATAGAACGCCCCGATGATCAGACCGTTGGTGATGTTGAAGAAGGTGAGCTGGAGCATCGCAATCCGGTCATGATAAAGCCCCTCACTTGCAACCGCGGCGGCGGCCGAAGTGAGGGGCGAAGCGAAAAGCAATCAAGCTGGCATCTGCATCGTGCAGCCGGTCTCCGAGACAGGAGGCGCGTCGGTGTCGCCGGACACGATGTGATTCACCTTGAACAGGTTCTCGGGATCGCCGTCGCCCTTTTGCATGAGCTCGCCGATGAAAGCCGACAGCATGAGCTGATGATCGCCGCCGCGGAAATACACCTTGTTCGGCTGCATCTTGATTTCCGGCGGCAGTTCCATGTCACTCAACGCCTTGGCGACCGCCTTGGCTTCGATCGTCTTAGCCTTTTCACAGGCCAGTGCATAGGCGTGGATGGTGACGTAGCCGAACCAGGTGCGCGCCGTCGGCACCTTGCCGTCGGTACGCTTGCGGATATCGGCGACGAACTGGTCGAGGCCCGGCGTGCCCGCCGCCTGCTTCCAATACCATTCGAACATCCAGATGCCGACCCGCGCCTCCGCCGGCATTGCCTCGACGGGTTCCAGTTCCTGCTGGGTGCCGGCGACGTGGATCTGCTTGTCGATGCCGAACTGGGAAATCTGCTTGAGGCAGTTCACCATATCGTTGCCTTGCACCAGGACGACCAGCACGTCGGGATTAGCCGCCCGCGCCTTGATGAGGTAGGCGGAAAAATCCGTGATCCCGAGCGGCGTGAGCTCATTGCCGGTTACCGTACCGCCGAGCTTTTTCAGATTGGCCTCGCAGCCGTCGAAAAGCGTGTGGCCGAACGCATAATCGGGCGTGATGAAGTGCCATTTCTTGCCATAGGTCGTAAACAGCAGGGGACAGATCGAGTTCGCCTCCATGCGCGTCGTGCTGCAGACCCGGAACACGTTCCATTTGCAGTTGGTGCCGGTGATGCCGTCGGTGTGACCGCCGGGAACGATATGCAGGACGCCCTTCTCGTTCGACACCTGGGCCATCGCCTGGGCGAGCGCCGAGTTCACGTTGCCGACCAGGAAGTCGACATTGTCGCGCTCGATCAGCTTGCGCGCCTTCTGCACCGCGGTGCCGGCGTCGCCGCTGGTGGAGTCCTCGGTCAAAAGCTCGATCTGACGGCCGAGGATGCCGTTCTTGGCGTTGAGCTGATCGACCGCGAGCTGAATGCCGACGCCTTCGTTCTTGCCCGGCGCGGCGTAGGTGCCGGTCAGCGGGTTATCGACGCCGATCTTGATCGGCGCTTCGCCTCGCGCCGAGATGATGAAGGGGGCGGCGAGCTGGACGAGACCGGCCGCGGCGCCGGCCTTGACGACGGCGCGGCGGTCTATCGCGCCAAAATCGAGGCGTTTGATCATTGTTCTTCCTCCCGGAAAGGACGTTTATCGGTGCGTAATCCTGACTCGGCCGCCTAAGGCCGACAAGGGCCCCGCGCCACCTGCGACGGACGGGCGCACCGGCGGGCGAGGTCCCAACCAACGCGATCAAGCCGGCATCTGCATCGCGCAGCCGGTCTCCGACACCGGCGGGGCGACGCTGTCGCCGGAAACGACGGCCGTCACCTTGAACAAATTCTCCGGATCGCCGTCACCGCTATGCCGCAGCTCGCCGATGAATGACGACAGCATCAGCTGATGATCGCCGCCGCGGAAATAGACCTTGTTCGGTTGCAGCGTTATGTCCGGCGGCAGCTCCATGTCGGCGAGCGCCTTGGCGACCGCCTTGGCCTCGATCGTCTTCGCCTTCTCGCAGGCCATCGCATAGGCGTGGATCGTCACGTAGCCGAACCAGGTTCGCGCCGTCGGCACCTTGCCGTCGCTGCGTTTGCGCACGTCGGCGACAAACTGATCGAGGCCCGGAATGGCGGCGGCCTGCTTCCAGTACCACTCGAACATCCAGATGCCGACCCTGGCCTCGGGCGGCATCGCGTTGACGGTTTCCAGCTCCTGCAGGATGCCGGCGACGTGGATTTGCTTTTCGATGCCGAACTGTGAAATCTGCTTGAGACAATTCACCGCGTCGCCGCCGGCAACCAGCACGATCAACACGTCGGGATTGGCCGCCCGCGCCTTGATCAGATAGGCGGAGAAATCGGTGGTGCCGAGCGGGGTCAACTCGTTGCCGGTGATAGTCCCGCCGAGTTGCTTCAAATTGGCTTCGCAGCCTGCATAGACGGTGTGCCCGTAGGCGTAGTCGGGCGTGATGAAGTGCCATTTCTTGCCGTAGGTCTTGAACAGCAGGCTGCACACCGCGTTCGCTTCCATGCGCGTGGTGTTGCAGACCCGGAATACGTTCCATTTGCAGTTGACGCCGGTGATGCCGTCGGTGTGTCCGCCGGGGACGACGTGCAACACGCCCTTCTCGTTCGAGACCTGAGCCATGGCCTGGGCGAGCGCCGAGTTCACGTTGCCGACCAGAAAGTCGACATTGTCGCGCTCGATCAGCTTGCGCGCCTTCTGCACCGCGGCGCCGGCGTCGCCGCTGGTTGAATCTTCGGAGAGGAGCTCGATCTTGCGCCCGAGGATCCCGTTCTTGGCGTTGAGCTGATCGACTGCGAGTTCGCAACCGGTGAGCTCGCTCTTGCCGAAAAAGGCGTAGGTGCCGGTCAGCGGATTGTCGACGCCGATCTTGATCGGCGCATCCGCGCGCGCGGAGATGATGAAGGGAGCGGCGACTTGCGTGAGACCGGCGAGCGCGCCGGCCTTGATGAGCGTGCGGCGATTCATGGAGCCGGTATCGAGGCGCTTGGTCATTCGTTCCTCCCTGGAGGCAAGTCTTATAGCTGGTCGATCTTGGCGCGGCAGCATGGGAACGACAAGGCCCCACGGCGGTGCGCGACCTGCGGCCGCATGCCGGCGGATTTCCATCGATGTGCCGCGGACGTGGTGTGACACCGAGCCGCCGTCAGGGCGATGCGTAGATCGTTCGAGCGTCGGCGGTGAACGATTTGCGCGACTGCGGGTCCATGTAGAACATGTGGCCGCCGCGATAGAGCCGAAGCTCGGCGCGCTCCTCCCCGATCGACGACGGCAGGTGATCAAGCACGTAGCGCGAGACGCCATAGGGTGTGACCATGTCGCTCATGCCGTGGGCGATCATCAGGCGGAACGAAGGCGTGAGCGCCAAAAGGTCGCGCAAATCCTCGGCGACGCTCGGCTGCGAACGTCCGGATCCTTCGTGCCAGTCCCATTTGCCGCTGATATCCGAGGCGAGCAGGTTGTAGGTCATCTCGGTCTTGAAGCCGAGCTCGTCGCGCGCATAGCCGACGAAGGCGCCGCCATAGGCGTGGATCACGCCGTCGAGGATCGGATCCGGCCCGCGCGCACTTTCCGATTCCGGATTGGGATCGTCCATGGCAAAGGTGGCATCGTACTGGCTCACGATCTTGTGGTCGCCGGCGCGCAGAGCCTTGATGTAGGCGTCGCGGATGAAGCCGCGGGTGCGGGCGACGACGTCCTCGGGCAATCCGGTCATGCGCGCGACCCGCGCGTAGAACTCGTGCGCAGCGTCGCCGCGCGGCGGCGGACCGGACAGCGTCGAGAGGTAATCGGTGCGGGCAAAATGCTCGGCTTGCGCCAGCGCCTCCTTACTGAAGGTGCCGCTGCGCTCGAGTTCGGTCGCGACCAGGGACGGCAATTGCAGCGCCGCGCCGAGCGCGAAACGGCCGCCGCCGAACTGGAATTCGCCTTCGATCAGCGGCGAGACCATGACGATGCCGCTGACGATGATGCCCTGATCGCTCTGCAAGTCGCGCGCGACCTTGGCGGCGCGGAAGCCGCCATAGCTTTCGCCGAGGATATATTTCGGCGAAGAGCCGCGGCCGTTCTTGGCGACGTAGAGCGCGATCACTTTCGCCATCGACTCGGCGTCGCGATGCACGCCCCAGAAGGCGCTGCCGCCGTCGGGCTTTGCCGGCCGGCTCCAGCCGGTGCCGATCGGATCGATCAGCACCAGATCGGTGAAGGCGAGCCAGGTATCGGGGTTGTCGGTGAGGCGCACATTGGCGCCGTCATGACCGTCCATGCCGAACGCGGCGAGGCGCGGGCCGACCAGGCCGAGATTGAGAAAAGCCGAGGCGGCGCCCGGCCCGCCGTTGAACACGAACGTCAGCGGACGCCGCGGATCGTTCGGTTTGGTGACGTAGGCGGTGTAGAAAACCGCGGCCGAGCGCTCGCCCGATTGGTCGAACAGCGAGAATGTGCCGGCGGTCGCCGTATAGGCGAGCTTTCCGGCGGGCGTCTCGATGCTGTGCTCGGTGACGGAGTCGCCGGGCAACAGCGAAAGGACGCCGGGGCCGCCCTGTTCCTGCCGGCCCTGATCCGGACGGCCGCGTTCGCCCTGGGAGCGGCCGCCATGCTCCTGCGCGAGAGCGGAGCCGGCAACGAGCGCGATCGCAAGGGCCGTGATCGCAAGGGCAATGGCGGCGCGGCGAAGATCGCTCATCTTTGTTTGTCCTTTTCGCACAATTCACGCCGCCCGCGTCCGCTCATGATCGCCCTGTGAAAGCGCCCGAAAGATGGCTGGCGCCGGCGCTATTCTAGCGGATCGGCGGGCGGCGAACGATCGGGCGAACCGGCCCCCGAGGCCGGTAGACAACCCCATGCGGATCGGGGAAGTTCTCGCCTCCCGGCGCCATTGGAGTTGCCCAGCAATGCCGTTCCCGCGCGCGTCGAAAGCGCTGGCGCGCTTTACCGTACTCGACCTCACCCGCGTGCGGGCGGGCCCGACCTGCGTGCGCCAGCTCGCCGACTGGGGCGCGAACGTGATCAAGATCGAGGCGCCGCCCGGCGTCGAAGCGCAGATGACCGGGCCGCGGGAAGGGTCGGACTTCCAGAACCTGCATCGCAACAAGCGCAGCATGACGCTCAACCTGAAGACGCCGGCCGGGCTCACCGCCTTCAAGCGCATGGTGAAAAAAGCCGACGTCGTGGTGGAGAATTTCCGTCCCGACGTGAAGCGGCGGCTGGGCATCGGCTATAAGACGCTGGCGCGGATCAATCGCCGCCTGGTGTACGCCAGCATTTCCGGCTTCGGGCAGTCGGGGCCTTACGCCGTGCGGCCCGGCTTCGACCAGATCGCGCAGGGCATGGGCGGGCTGATGTCGATCACCGGACTGCCCGGGCAGGGACCCGTGCGCGCCGGCATTCCGGTCGCCGACCTCAGCGCCGGGCTCCTTGCCGCGCACGGCATCCTGGTCGCGCTCCTCGAGCGGGAAAAATCCGGCAAGGGGCAGGCCGTCGACACCTCGCTCCTGCAGGCGCAGATCTTCATGCTCGATTTTCAGGCCGCGCGCTTTCTGGTCAATGGCGAGGTGGCGCCGCAAGCCGGCAACAATCACCCGACCAGCATCCCGACCGGGGTGTTCAAGACCCGCGACGGATACATCAACATCGCCGCGCCCGGACAAAAAATGTGGCAGCGGCTGTGCCGTGCCGCCAAGGCGGACGCGCTGTTGCAGAGAACGGACTACCAGAACGAGGCGGCGCGCTCGAAAACCGTGACGCGTTGACGGCCGACATTGAGACCTATCTCGCCGCCCGCACCAGCGCCGAATGGGTCGCCTGCTTCAACGAGGCCGGCGTGCCCTCGGGGCCGATCTACTCGATCGACAAGGTGTTCGCCGATCCGCAGGTGCAGCACCTCGGCATGGCGCAAAGCGTGACCCGCAAGGATAAAAGCAAAATGCGCCTTCTCGGCCAGGCGGTCTCGCTGTCGCGCACGCCCTCGCGCCTGGCGGCGCGGCCGCCGGAGCTCGGCGAGCATACCGACGCCGTGCTCAAGGAGTTCGGCTTCGGCGCTCGCGAGATCGCCAAGCTGCGCAAGGCGGGTGCGGTGTAATGCGAATGATCGTTGCAATCGTCATTGCCGGGCTTGACCCGGCAATCCATGGGGACGGCGACGCAGCATGGATGCGCGGGTCGAGCCCGCGCATGACGAGATCGGAGAAGAAGGGCTAGCCCATGACGCAAACCGACAAGCTGCTCGCGCGCAAGGAAGGCGGCGTCGGCATCGTCACCTTCAACAACCCGCAGCGGCACAATGCGGTCTCGCTCGAGATGTGGGACGCGACCAAACGCGCGCTCGACGCCTTCGCCGCCGACGACGCGGTGCGGGTCGTGGTGCTGACCGGCGCCGGCGACAAGGCGTTCGTGTCCGGCGCCGACATCTCGAAATTCGCCGATGAGCGCGCCTCACTCGAAGCAACGCGCACCTACGACATCAGGACGGCGGCGGCGTTTACCAGCGTCTACGAGTTTCCGAAGCCGACCATCGCCATGATCCGCGGCTATTGCATCGGCGGCGGCCTGGGAGTGGCGACCTGCTGCGACCTGCGCATCTGCTCGGACAATTCGGTTTTTGCCGTTCCCGCGGCGACGGCTCGGCTTGGGTTATGCCTATGCCGGCCTCAAGCGGCTCACCGACATCGTCGGCCACTCCTACGCCAAGGAGATTTTTTATACCGCCCGCCAGTTCGACGCGCAGGAGGCCTACGCCATGGGCCTCGTTAATCGCGTGGTGGCGGCGGTGGAGCTCGAAAGCTACGTGAAGAGCATCACCGACATGATCTGCGCCAACGCGCCGCTCACTATCAAAGCCGTCAAGTTCACCGTCGGGGAAATCCTCAAGGACGAATCGAAGCGCGACATCGCCCGCGCCGACGCGATGGTGGCGCAATGCTTCGCCAGCAGCGACTATGTCGAAGGCCGCACCGCCTTCATGGAGAAGCGCAAGCCGGTGTTTACCGGGAAGTGATCCCTTGTTTTTCGCGCCGGCCGCGTGCCGCGCGCTTGTGTCCCTTCCCCACCGCCGCTAAATACGACGGCTCAACCGCGCCTTTGCGCCCGTGGAGAGGTGGCAGAGTGGTTGAATGCACCGCACTCGAAATGCGGCATACGGGCAACCGTATCGGGGGTTCGAATCCCTCCCTCTCCGCCAATCAATAAAATCAATAGCTTAGTAAGAGTCATTAGCGACATTAGCGACAGAATAAAACGACGCCTCTCGCGGGAAGCGCCAAGTCCGACATCGCGCGAGCGTCCACCATACGCAAAAGATGCGTCGCTAGGACCATTTCCTGTGCGTCCTTTGGATCAATCAGTCCGACCGTGCGATGGGAATGGCAATTTTTGTATGACCCAATGGCAAACAAATGGGCCAACGCCTCTCGCTCGGCTTCTGGCTGCTTCTGGTCAGCTAGCGGTCCCTTATCTTTGTCGAATGCCTAGTACACATGCACGTCGCGGGCTTCGCGCCAGCCGCGTAGATTCGTGGTATTTTTCGAATCAGTCATCGACGGTCACGCTTGGCTGTCGGTGGCAAGTCCCGGCGCGACGCTCAAACGGCGCGTCGGAGCGCTTGGATCACGCGCCCGACCGGGATTCGCCGTCAATAGGGCAAACGCACAGCAAACGGGGGAAAGTCTCATGCTTTTGGTCTTGATAAACATCCTGATCATCGTCGTCGTCGGCGCGGTCTTATTTTGGGCCATCGACAAATTCGTGCGCGATGGCCGACTGGCAAATCTGCTCAAGATTCTTGTGGTGTTGATTTGCTTGGCGGCAATCCTGCAGCGACTACTGCCCGTACTCGGAGTTGGATTTTAGGGAGATCAGGCCGTGAGTTGCGGGAACATTATTTACCTCGTTGTCGGCGCGCTCGTCGTCATCGTCGTCGTGATGGGTTATCAACTCTATCAGGATCGCAAGAAGCCTGAGGGCTTGCATATCGACGTGGGCCCCAACGGCCTGTCTATCGATAAAAAATAGCTCGGCGCCTATTTCGGGATTCAAGACGAGGAACGAGGCGGATATGTCGTCCAACTCGTATTGGGGCATTGCCACGCAATTTGCGTTGATTTAAGTCCTGATCATCGTTGTTGTTGGCGCGTTCTTGTTCTGGATCATCCGCAAGTTCGTGTCGAACCCGCGGTTGGCCAATTTGCTCACCATCCTCGTCGTGCTGCTCTGTCTAGCGGCAATCTTGCGACAGGTGCTGCTGCTGTTTGGCGTTGGAGTTTAGCAGCGATAGAAAAAGGCCCTCAGTATCCCGTAGAGCCCTGCCTTTTCGTGTTTAGTCCTTCTAAACGGATTGGCGAGACACTGAAGCAACGTTCCGCGGCGTGGCGACAACTTTGGTCGCTATGGCGGCCTTCGACCTGCATGTTTTGGATGGCAGATACATTCATGCCTTCCGATCAATAGGCCTCGTACCCGGATCAATTTTTTAGCACCCGCGACGGCTTAGCCCGCAACCGCCATCGCGCCCGGCCCCGGGATCGCGCCGGGCGGGCATTTGCCGAGGATGATCATGCCGAGGACTTCGTCCTTGGTGATTTCGGCGACGCGCGCGGTGCCGACGACGCGGCCGTTCTTCATCACGCAAATCCGGTCGGCCAGATCGAACACGTCGTGGATGTCGTGGCTGATCAGGAAGATGCCGATGCCGTCGGCCTTGAGCGTGCGCACCAGTTCGCCGACCTGCGCCGTCTCCTGCGGCCCGAGCGCCGCCGTCGGCTCGTCCATGATCAGGATGCGGGCGTTGAACAGGATCGCGCGCGCGATCGCCACCGACTGGCGCTGGCCGCCGGAGAGCGCCCGCACCGGCTCCTTGAAGCGCTGGAAGTGCGGGTTGAGGCGGCCGATGACGTTGCGCGCCGCGGCCTCCATGGCGATGTCGTCGAGCGTCCCCCAGCCTGTTCTGAGCTCGCGGCCGAGAAACAGATTGGCGGCGGCGTCGACATTGTCGGCGAGCGCGAGCGTCTGGTAGATCGTCTCGATGCCGTATTTCTTGGCGTCGCGCGGATTGGCGATTGTCGCCGGCTCGCCGCGGATGCTGATCGTTCCGGCATCGCGCTGGTAGGCGCCGGAAAGAATCTTGATCAGCGTCGACTTGCCGGCGCCGTTGTGGCCGACGATCGCCATCACCTCGCCTGCGTAGAGATCGATCGAGGCGCGCTCGACGGCGTGCACGCCGCCGAAGGCGAGCGAAATGTCGCGCATCTCGACCAGCGGGGTACGTGCGGCTTCCACGCTGCGCTCCTAGACCCGGCGCCGATAGACGGTGTCGAGCCACACCGCGACCACCAGAACGGCGCCGACGACGATGTTCTGCAGCGGCGTATCGACACCGAGCAGCACCATGCCGGACTGGAGCGACTGCATGAGCACGGCGCCGAGCATCGCTCCGGCCACCGTGCCGACGCCGCCGGCGAGCGAGGTTCCGCCGATGACGGCGGCGGCGATGACCAGGAGCTCGGCGAGCGTGCCTTCCGAGTTGGTGGCGGCGTTGAGACGCGCGATCGAGATCGCGCCGCCGATGGCGGCCAGGAGCCCCATCAGCATGAAGATCTTCATGATCACCCAGCGCGTGTCGACGCCGGCGAGCTCGGCCGCCTCCGGGTTGCCGCCGATGGCGTAGGCGTAACGGCCGAAACGCGTTCGCGTCGCCAGGAAGGTCATCGCCACGCCGACGCCGATCGCGATCAGAACCGGAATCGCGATCCCGTGCGCGATGAACAGGCCGCCCTCGGGTATGGCGATATGGTTCGCATCGGCGTAGCGGCGCACGATGCCGGCCGGCCACGGATAAGCGTTGGCGATGGCGACCGCGGCAAGGATCAGGGCGCAAGCGACGCCGCCGAGAAAGACTTCGGCGGCCATCGGCCGCAGCGGGAAGTGGAATTTCTGGCGCCGTGCGCGGCCGCCGGCGAGCAGCAGCACGACCGCCGCGCAAGCGGCGAGGCCGACCACCCAGCTCCAGGTCGCGCCGATCGAGCCTTCCGCACCGCCGCCCATGAGCTTGAAGGTCGAATTCGAGCGGCGCGACCGTCTGCCCGCTGGTCACCCACCAGGCCGCGCCGCGCCACACCAAGAGACCGCCGAGCGTCACGATGAACGCCGGAACGCCGAGATAGGCGATCACGAAGCCCTGCAGCGCGCCGAGAACGACGCCCAGCGCGAGCCCCGCCGCCAGCGTCAGGATCCAGGTCACCGGATGTTCGAAGCCGAGCAGCTTCGGCAGCAACTCCGCCTGGGTGACCGCCATGACCATGCCGATGAAGCCGAGCATCGAGCCGACCGACAGATCGATGTTGCGCGTCACGATGACCAGCACCATGCCCGTCGCCATGACGGCGACCGACGACGACTGCACCGACAGATTCCACAGATTGCGCGGCGTGAGAAACAATCCGCCGGACAGGAGATGAAACGCGATCCAAATGAGCAACAGCGCCCCGACCATGCCGAGCATGCGGGTGTCGAGCTCGGTCGCTCTGAGAAAAGCCGCAAGCGGGCGCGGACGGCTCGGCTCAGCAGGCCCAGCCGGCGCCGTCACTTGCGTCATTGGCGTTGCTCCCGCGCGTCCCGTCAGCGATCAGCCGCAAACCTTGACCGTGCCCGGCTTGACGCCCTGGCAGACCTCGTCCTTCTTGATCCAGCCCGCGCCGATGACCACGTCGAGGTTGTCCCGGGTGATCGGGACCGGCTTGAGGAACAGCGAATTCATCTCGACCTTTTTCGGGCCGCCGCTGAACTTCACCACCCCGGGAATTTCGCTCATCTTCTTGCCGTCGGCGAGCAGCGCGGCGATCTCGGCCGCTTTCTTGCCAAGCTCGCGGGCATCTTTCCACACCGAGACGGTCTGCGTACCCAGCGCGACGCGGTTGAGCGCGGCATGATCGCCGTCCTGGCCGGAGACCGGCACCGTGCCGGCCATGCCCTGCGCCGCCAGCGCGGCGATGGCGCCGCCGGCGGTACCGTCGTTCGAAGCCACGACCGCGTCGACCTTGTTGTTGTTCTTGGTAAGCATCTGCTCCATGTTCTTCTGCGCGTTGGCCGGCAGCCACCCGTCGCTATAAGCCTCGCCGACGTTCTTGATCTTGCCGGCGTCCAGGGCGGCTTTGAGCACCTCCATCTGCCCGGCGAACAGGAAATCCGCGTTCGGATCGGTGGATGACCCTTTGATGAAGGCGTAATTGCCCTGCGGCTTGACGGCGAAGACGCCGCGCGCCTGCATCCGCCCGACTTCCTTGTTGTCGAAGGTAATGTAGAAGGCGTTCGGATTCTCGATCAGGCGGTCATAGCCGACGACCGGAATGCCTTCGTCGACCGCCTTCTGCACCGCCGGCGCGATGGCGGACGAATCCTGCGCCAGAACGATCAGCGCGTTGGCGCCCTGCGCGATCAGGCTTTCGATGTCGGTCAATTGCTTCTGCGCCGAGGATTGCGCGTCGGCGGAAATGTACTTGTCGCCTGCCGCCGCGATCGCGGCCTTCATTGCCGCTTCGTCGGTCTTCCATCGCTCCTCCTGGAAGTTCGACCAGGAAACGCCGATGACCTTGCCTTTGGCTTCGGCGCCGGCGACGAAGCAAAACGACAATGCGGCGCCCGCCAGCACCGCGGTTGCAAGCTTCTTCATGGTGATCCTCCCTGCCTCGTCATGATTTCGTCACGACGTGTCGGCGTTCGTCATGACGCCGTCGGCCAACGCGTCAGCGTAGCTCATTGATCGGGGCCGTCCATCCGACATTTGGTTGAGGCCATTCATCACGGTCGCGCCCACCCTTTTGCCCACGACTTTTCGTCGCTTGAAAGGAACCGCTAGAATGGTCGGCGAAACAGCCGAAATCCGGCGGCACAAACTCTGAGGCGCAGAACATGTATCGGGGCACCAAGAACATCGTGTTGCCGACGACGATCACCGGCTCGCTGCCGCGGCCGAGCTGGTACACGGAAAATCTCGGCACGCGGATGTTCCTCGACGCGATGGTCAATCGCCGCTATCGCGAGCAATATGTCGACACGTTGTCGTGCTATCTGCGCGATCAGGAGCTCGCCGGGCTCGACATCTGCACCGACGGCGACTGCCGCTTCGACGACGACGTCGGCGGGCAGAGCTGGACCAGCTATCCGCCGCATCACATGACCGGCTACGAGCGCGACAATCCGCGCCCGACGCCGGCCGGCCGCGGCGGCCTGTCGTTCCCGCGCGGCCATATCCTGCACGACTATCTGGAAGCGCGAGTGATGCCGGCCATCGTCGGCCCGGTCGGCCGCGGCGACCTGCAATACGCCGCGCTGTGGAAGACGGCGCAGCGGCTCACCACCCGGCCGGTGAAATTCGGCGCCGTGTCGGCGGAAATCGTCGCCTTCGCATCGCAGGACCATTACTACAAAAGCTTGCCCGAGCGCATGTTCGCGATCGCCGACGCCTTCAACGAGGAATATCACGAGCTCGCCGACGCCGGCTGCCCGGTGATCCAGATCGAGGAGCCGCAAATCCATCTGATCGCCGTGCGCAAGATCCAGGACAAGGTGATCACGCCGGAGCTGATGGTCGAGGTGTTCAATCGCACCGTGAAGGGCTTGCGCGCCAAGACCGAGGTGTGGGCGCATTCCTGCTGGGGCAACCCTTCGCAACAGCGCATGTTCGCGCAGACGCAGACCTACAAGCCGTCATTGACGACCTACAACACCGTCGACGCCGACGTGATCACCTTCGAATCCGCGAGCTCCGGCGGCATGGATTTGGCGGCGATCGGCAACAGCATCACCGAAAAGAAGATCGCCATCGGCGTCATCGATCATCACACGCTGCAAGTAGAAAGCCCGGAGGACGTGGCGGCGCAAATCCGCGCCGCGCTCAAATACATTCCGCCCGAGCGGCTGGTGATCTCTTCCGATTGCGGCATGGGGCGAGAAGGCATGAGCCGGCGGCATGCCTTCTACAAGATCGTGTCGCTGGTGCTCGGCACCAACATGGTGCGCAAGGAGCTTGGCCTTGCGCAGGCCGCGTGCCTTGCCGCCGAGGCACGCTATTCGCTGGTGATGCCGGGGTGATGCCGGCGAAATGACTGCCGGATCGCCGGCACGTTCCACTTCCGCATGCCTTTCTGGTACGGTCTCCTGTTCCCGTTCGGCTGTACGGCCGGCGCGCCGATGGCACTCGATAGCGTCCGCCGCCGCCGCAGCGGCCGGGGCAGTTGGAAAGGCCGGATGTATTCATGAAGTCCGCGAGGACGGGAAGCGAAGAGGCGCCGGCCGCCGAGCGAACCCGCGCCATCCAGCCTCTCGACTCCGGGGATACGCGCGCGGTCGTGCTCGCGGCCAGCGCCATCGCGGTTTTCCTGTATTTTATCAAGGCGATTTTGCTGCCGTTCCTGCTGGCCGCGATCATCGCCTACATCTGCACGCCGTTGCTCGACCGGCTCGCGCGACGCACCCGATGGCCGCGCTTGCTGTTCGCGATCGCGGCGTTCCTGATCATCCTCGGCATCGCCGGATCGGTGCTGGGCTATGCGGCGCAACACCTCGCGGTCGAGGCAAGAATCATCGCTGCTGATTTGCCGGACATGCTGGAGCGGCTGACCCGCGAGGCGCTCGGCGACCAACCCGTTCATCTGTTCGGGCAATCGCTGAGCGCGCACGAGATCGCCCAATCCGCCCTTGAAAATCTTCGCGACCTCGTCGGCCAGACCGGCGGGCTCGCCATCGTCACTGGCTACAGCCTCGCTACCATCATGGGCGTGTTCCTCACCTTGGTGCTGCTGTTCTACTTCCTGGCCGACGGACACAGCGTGGCGCGCGGACTGTTCTGGATCGTGCCGCCGCATCGGCGCCCGCTGGCGACACGGATCTGGACGCGGCTCGATCCGGTCCTGATGCGCTACTTCATCGGCATCTTTGCCATCGTGATCTACGCGACGGCGGCGGCGTATGTCGGATTGGGCGTGATCCTCAACATCAGGCACGCCGTGCTGTTGGCGCTGCTGACCGGGATTCTCGAGACCGTGCCGGTGATCGGTACGACTTCGGCGGCGATCATCGCCGGCCTGGTATCGCTGCGTTCGGCGACCGGGCTGATGAGCATTTTCGCCTATGCGCTCTATGCGATCGTGCTGCGCCTTTCGATCGATCAGCTGGTCGGACCGATCGTGCTCGGCCGCGCCGCGCATGTGCACCCGGCGCTGATCATCTTCTGCTTCCTCGCCGGCGGGGTCGTCTACGGAATTCCCGGCATCATTCTGGCCGTGCCGGTCGCATTGCTGATCAGGAGCACTCTGGCGACGCTTTACGGCGATGATGGCTAGTAGGTCTGCGCCGCCGCCGGCCGGCCGCCGAACGTCGCGTGCGATCTTGGTCGGCGATAATATTCCCGCTATATTTGCGGCGTAACGGCAACTTCTCGGGGGCGCGACGGTTATTCGTTCGATTGAGGCGAGGCGGAGACCCGCTCATGGCGGTGTCGGATTCCGCAGGGCAAGAGCGGCATGCGCCCTACAGCCATCCCTGGCTGGCGGAGCTTCTCTATGCGCTTGATTTGCGCTTGCGGCGACGCCGGGCGGTGTTCGAATACAGCAGCCATCCAGCCTGCATCTTCCGCCTCGACATCACCCCCTCGCCCCGCTCGCTCGCTCTGCGAGACGGCACGCGCGCGCCTGCGGGTCAGCGGATCGCGCGCCTGCATTTCTGGAACGAGCACCTCCCGCCGTTCCCGCATAACGGCGCCACCATCGCCTGGGCGCGGCAGATGCAACAAGCCATCGCCATCTCGCTGCGCGAGCTCGCGCGCTATCTCGCCTCGCGGCCCGATCTCGGCGATGTCACGGTGATCTGGGGCGATGTACCCTCCGGCACCAGGACGCAGACCGGCAAGCTTGCGCGCATCATGGAACACTACGGATTTGAAGTGATCCCCGAACCCGACCGGCTGCCGATCGGGCCGCGGTTGCGCCGCCTGGCCGAAAACATCCTGATTTCCCTGATCGTCTTGGCGCAGAATGCCGGCGCGCTCCGGCTCGACACGCTCAATCGCGTGCGCGTGCCGATCTACTTTTCGCGCCGGCTGTTAACTGAGAAATTCGGCGATGCGGGCGAGACGACTGCGTTCGCGGAGGTCGCATGAGCTTTGCCGCGAGTATTGCCGACGCGCTGCCGGTGCTGCGGTGGTTTTGCGAAGTCTGCTTGATCGGCGCGTTCCTGGGGTGCGTCTTTACGGTGATCGAGTGCGGCTTCGTGCTGACCTTTGGCCGCCCAGATAGCGGCGCCCACTCGGTCGAGCCGCCGGTGACGGTGCTAAAGCCGCTGCACGCGACCGAGCCCGAGCTGGAAATGCGTCTCGGTGCGTTTTGCCGGCAGGACTACGCTGCTCCCATCCAGGTCTTGTGTGGCGCGCAGGATCAAGCCGCGGGCGCCGCGGCGGTGCGCGCAATACAATGCGACGCGCCGGATCGCACGATCGAGCTCGCGATCGACACGCGCAATCACGGCGTCAATCGCAAGGTGTCGAACCTGATCAATATGCTGCCGCACGCGCGCCACGACACGCTGGTGATTTCCGACGCCGACATCGTGGTGCGGCCCGATTATCTGCGCGGCGTCACCGCCCTCCTGGCGGCGCCCGGCGTCGGCGCGGTGACGTGCCTTTACCACGGCATCGTCGGCGACCGATCATGGGCGCGCCTGTCCGCTCTCGCCATCAACACCCAATTCCTGCCGCAAGCGATCACGGCGATCGGCCTCAGGCTGGCAAAGCCCTGCTGCGGCGCTACGATCGCCTTGCGCCGCTCGATGCTCGAGCGGATTGGCGGCTTTGCCGCCTTCGCCGACGTGCTCGCCGATGATTACGCGATCGGCGCTGCGGTGCGATCCGCCGGCTACGCGGTCGTTGTGGCGCCGTTCCTGGTCGGCCACCGCTGCTTCGAGAACAGCTTGCGCCAGTTCGTGCTGCATCAGCTCCGCGCGGCCCGGACGATCCGCAGCATCGACCCGATCGGCCATGCCGGCAGCATCCTCACTCACCCCTGGCCGCTCGCTCTTTTGGCCATGCTCTCGGGCAGCGCCACCGCCGCCCTGCTAGCGATTGCCGTGCTGGCTTCGCGCGTGTCACTCTGCCGCTGCGTCGAATGGCGGTTTGCACTGCCGCGGCAAGACTACTGGCTTATTCCGGTGCAGGACGTCTTGGCTTTCGCCGTGTATGTGGCGAGTTTCTTCGGCGCGACCGTGCACTGGCAGGGTTTCGACTATCGCGTGGCGACGGACGGCACCCTGATCGAGGACAAGACCTGAGGCGGCGATGATGCGAACCTTGTGCCTGCAGGCTCCGTCCTTCGACGGCTTCGACGGCGGCGCCGGTTCGCGCTACCAGGCGCGGCGCGAAATCCGCTCCTATTGGTACCCGACCTGGCTCGCGCAGGTCGCCGCCGTCGTTCCCGGCAGCAAGCTGATCGATGCCGTGCCGCATCGGCTCGCACTATCCGACGTCGTGCGCGAGGCGCCCCACTTCGATCTCGCGGTGCTGCATACCTCGACGCCCTCATTCGGCTCGGACGTGCGGGTCGTCGAAGCGCTCAAGGCGGCCAATCCGCGCCTCAAAGCCGGCTTCGTCGGCGCCAAGGTCGCGGTCGAGCCGCAGGCGAGCCTCGAGCGCTCGCCGGCGATCGATTTTGTCGCCGGCAACGAGTTCGACTTCACCATCAAGGAAATCGCCGAAGGGCGCGGCTGGAACACAATCACCGGCCTCTCCTATCGCGATGCCGCCGGCGCAATCCGGCACAACCCGCCGCGCGCGATCCTGGAGAACATGGACGAATTGCCGTTCGTCTCGCCGGTGTACAAACGCGACCTGAAGATCGAGAATTATTTCATCGGTTATCTCAAGCATCCTTATCTTTCGCTTTATACCGGGCGCGGCTGCAAATCGCGCTGCACCTTCTGCCTCTGGCCGCAGACCGTCGGCGGCCACCGCTATCGCACCCGCAGCGTCGGCAATGTCATCGACGAAATCCGCTGGGCGCGAGATGCGTTCCCGCAGGTGAAGGAGTTCTTCTTCGACGATGACACCTTCACCGACGATCTGCCGCGCACGCAGGCGATCGCACGCGAGCTCGGCAAGCTCGGCGTCACCTGGTCGTGCAACGCCAAGGCCAATGTCCCGCGCGACACGCTGAGGGCGATGCGCGACAACGGCCTGCGGTTGCTGTTGGTCGGCTATGAAAGCGGCAATCAGCAGATCCTGCACAACATCAGGAAGGGCATGCGCATCGACGTGGCGCGGCGCTTCACCAAGGACTGCCACGAACTCGGCATCACCATCCACGGCACCTTCATCCTCGGGCTTCCCGGCGAAAGCCGGGAGACGATCGAGGAGACCATACGTTTTGCCACCGAGATCAATCCGCACACGATCCAGGTCTCGCTTGCGGCGCCCTACCCAGGCACCGAGCTTTACCGCGAAGCGCTCACGCACGGATGGCTCGACGAAGCGCACGCCGAGCTCGTCGATGCGCACGGCGTGCAGATCGCGCCGCTGCACTATCCGCATTTGAGCCACACCGAGATCTTCGAATCGGTCGAGGATTTCTACCGGCGCTTCTACTTCCGCGCTCCGAAGATCGCGGCGATCGTCGCGGAAATGGTGCGCAGCCCGGAAATGATGGTGCGCCGCCTGCGCGAAGGCGTCGAGTTCTTTGCCTTCCTGCGCCAACGGCGGGAGCTGGCGCACTGAACCATCTGATCATAACGGCGGACGATTTCGGCCTCAGCGAATTGGTCAACGCCGCCGTCGAGGCGGCGCACCGAGACGGCGTGCTGAGTGCCGCGAGCCTGATGGTTGGCGCGCCGGCCGCGGCCGATGCCATCGCGCGTGCCCGGCGGCTGCCGAGCCTGCGCGTTGGGCTGCATGTGGTCCTGGTCGACGGCGATCCGTTGACGGAGCGCGCGCAGGTCGCCGACCTGATCGACCGCCGCGGCCGATTGCGCAACGATCTCGCCCGCTACGGCGCCGAGATCGCCATACGCCCTTCGCTGCGGCGGCAAGTCGCGAAGGAAATCGCCGCGCAGTTCGAGGCTTACCGCGCCGCCGGGTTGCCGCTCGACCACGTCAACGCGCATCGCCATTTCCACCTGCACCCGGCGGTCGCCGCATCCATCATGACCATCGGTCAGCGATACGGCATGCGCGCCCTGCGTATCCCGGTCGAACCGTGGCGCATCGTCGCCGACATCGACCCGCAAACGCAGCGTCAGTTGGGTCGGATCGCGGCGCCCTGGGCCGCTGGGCTGCGTGCCCGTGCCCGCCGCGCCGACCTGACAACCGCCGACGCGGTGTTTGGATTGGCGTGGTCCGGCGCGATGACGGCAACCCGCCTCGCTGCGCTCATCGGCCGGCTACCGGCCGGCGTGATCGAAATCTATCTGCACCCCGCCATGGACAACGCGTTTGCCGGCGCGGCTCCGGGTTATCGCTATGCCGAGGAATTCGCCGCGCTGTGCGATTCCGCCTGCATCGCCGCGGTGCGGCGATCGGGTTACGCTTTGGGCGGCTACGCGGACGTGCACGCGTAACGCCGTTCCCCGTCCAGATAGCCATTCGCCCGGAACCATTGAATGGCGTCGCTCAGCGCCTCCCGGTAGGGCCGCGCGCGAAAGCCGAGATCGCGCTCGGCCTTCGCGGCGGTAAAGAACATACGGTGCGCCGACATGCGCAGTCCGTCCAAGGTGACGAATGGTTCGCGTCCGGTGATCTGAGCTGCCGCCTCGGCAAGGCAAGCGACCGGAAAGACCGCGGCGCGCGGAATACGCAGGCGCGGCGGTCGCCGGCCGGTAAGCCGCGCGATCTCGGCAAGCATGTCGGCGAGCAGCACGTCCTCGCCGCCGAGAATATAGCGTTCGCCGATCGCGCCGCGTTTGAGCGCCGCGATATGGCCTTCGGCGACGTCGTCGACATGGACCAGATTGAGGCCCGTATCCACGAAGCCGGGCATGTGGCCGCGCGCCGCTTCGACGACGATACGGCCGGTCGGTGTCGGCCGCACGTCTCGCGGCCCGATCGGCGTCGAGGGATTGACGATCACCGCGGGAAGGACATCGTCGGCAACCATCGCCTCGACCAGCCGTTCGGCGGCGATCTTGCTGCGCTTATAGGCGCCGATCCCCTCGTCGAGCGACAGCGGCACGCTCTCATCTGCCGGACTGCCATCGGGACGCAGACCCAGCGTCGCCACGCTGCTGGTATAGACGACACGTTCGGCGCCGGCGCGCAGCGCCTCCTGCATGACGATTCGCGTGCCCTCGACGTTGTTGGCGAAAATCTCATCCTTGTCGCGCGCCCATAAGCGGTAGTCGGCGGCGACGTGAAACACGTACCGGATACCGGCCATTGCCCGGCGCACGGACGGTGCGTCACGCATGTCGCCCTCGACGAACCGCAGATCGAGGCCTGCAAGGTGACGCCGGGGGCTGCCGGCCCGGATCAGCGCACGCACCCGGTACCCGGACTGGACCAGCTTTTTCGCCACGGCTGACCCGACGAATCCCGAGGCGCCGGTGATAAGCGTTTCCGCGGTGCTGCCCATGCCGCGTCCTTGTGCGCGCCAGGCGGGCAGAGGCAAGCATTTTCGCCAGGCACAGGCCCTGCTCCTGCCCGCGGCAGGCCGGAACCAATCACGAGTTCGCACTTGGACTTGTGTTGTGGTAGGGTCTGTTCGAACTTGTCGGGGGACGGGCTGACCGGCAAAACAAGCATATCGGCCGCACCTTTTGAGGGTGCGAGCGCATTCGGGTGAAAGATGCGAGGGCGAAGGTATTTCATGGGACCCCAAGTGGATTGCGTCGGGGCTGCTCTCGCAGATGAACTGGTTGGTGACGGCGACGATGCGTGCCAGATCGCCGATCTTGCGGTGGAAAATGAACGCCGCCTCGTCATTGCATTCGTCGGCATGGCTTTCGAGGCTCGGATCGCCGCCGGCCCAGGGGTCCAGGTTGTGTGCCGCAGCGCCGAACGCGAACTGGCCTCGGTGGTGCAGAGCGCGGTTCGGCAAGGGTATCGCGGCATGATCAGCTTCGGCGTTGCCGGGGGGCTCACCTCCGGCCTGCGCGCCGGAAATTGGGTGGTCGCTTCCGCCGTCCTCGAATCGCAGAACGTCCGTGTCACCGATGCGGCTTGGTCGGCCAAGCTTTTGGGCATGATTGCCGGAGCGGTGCACGCTCCGATCGTCGGTGTCGACGATCCGGTCGCCGAGCCGGCGAAAAAGCTTGAGCTGCACAGAACGACCGGCGCGGCGGCAGTCGACATGGAATCGCATGTCGTCGCGCGCCTCGCCGCCGCGCATCAGCTCGCTTTTGCCGCGGTGCGCGTGATCGTCGATCCGGTCGACCGGCAACTTCCGCCCGCTGCTCTCCTGGGCATGCGTCCCGATGGGCGCGCCGACGTCGCCGGGGTGCTGCGCGACCTCATGGCGCGGCCGTCCCAATTGTCGCCGCTCGCCCGTATCGCCGTCGATGCTTTCGCCGCGCGCGCCGCGATGCTGCGCGTGCGCCGGTCGCTCGGCCCGCATTTCGGCCTGGTCGACCTCGCCTGAGCGCCGCCCGGCGCCCTAGCGCGGGCTTGCCTGGAACAAATCGAACTCGCCGCCGAGCACGAGATCGAGCCGCCCGGTACGCCATTTCCCGCCGACGTCGCGCACCAGCGGCGGCTCTTCGCGGTAGCGCCGTGCGACCGTGCTTGGTCGCGGACCCTTGTCGAGCGCCTCGACGATAAGCTTTTGCTCCTTGGCGGCAGGAATGTCGCCGAGCGGCACGACGGCAAGGCGCACCCTCGCCGTCACCCGGCCTGCGGCACCCTCGAATGGTTCGAAGACGTGCAGGCCTCCTTCCGGCGAAAGAATGCGGTAAGCGCCGAACCCGCTGACGATCAAGACCGGCGCGTCCCGGCTCGCGCCCGGCGCCTCGGCAACGTGCATGCGCCGCTTCGCGGCCCAGGCGCGGTACATCGACGTCAGCCGGCGGCACCACGCCAGTGTCGCCTGGCGGTCGCCGGCGCCGTCGAACACCGGCTCGACCACCAAGGCGAGTTCGACCGGCGCATCGTCGAGGGCGTCCTTGATGCCCTCCCTGATCAGGTGCAATTGCAGGGCGAAGCGACCGCTCAGCTCGGCCGAATAGCGCCGCGGCGATCGGGAATATCTGGCCACCCGGCCGCGCAGCGCATTGGCCGATTCGGTCGCCGCCTTGACCCGGTCCATCAGGGCAAACCGCGCCAGCGTGCTGAAGCGGTCGGGGCGGCTCCAAAAATCGACTGACGCCATTTCGTCGGTCAGCTTCTCTCTGAGCTCCTCCCATTCCGGGGAGACGAGCGTCCGTTCGATCGCCTCATATTCCGCTTCCAGCACGTGGAACTCGGCCCGCGTCCCCTTCGGGGCGAGGATCGCCGCAGCGAGCGCGGAAAGCGCCGCCGGCTCGGCCGCCGCCACCGGCAGCATATCGCCCGCCGGCGCAATATCGGCGTCAGGATCGACGAATTCGACTTCAATCCGCTCGCCGTCGCTGCGTACGAAGAGAAACTGCTCACCCTCCGGAAACCGCTTCTCGACGATGATCGCCGCGAGCGGGGCGACGAGGTATTGGTCGATCGCCCGCTTGAGCGGCCGCGCGCCCATCTCCGGCGAAAAGCCTTTTCCCAGCAGAAACTCGAGCGCCGAGGATTCCCACTCGATGGCCCAGGCGCGATCTTTTAATCCCCGCCGCTCCAGCAGCGCCGCCAGCTCCTTCGTGAGGATGCCGCGCATCAGGTCGCGCGTCAGCGGGCGGAAGACGATGACCTTGTCGAGCCGGTTCTGAAATTCCGGCCGGTAGGTCTGCGAGATCGCGCGAATGACCTGGTCCTTGCTGAACACGTCCGCCTGCGGCGCAAAGCCGAGCCCGAGGCTGCGATGCGCAGTCGCACCGAGATTCGAGGTCAGGATGATGAGACAGTGGCGCAAATCCGCCACTTGGCCCATGGCGTCGGTGAGCCTTCCCTCGTCGAACGCCTGCAGGAACAGATCCCAGATCATCGGATGGGATTTCTCGAACTCATCGAGCAGCACCACCGAGAACGGCTGCTTGCGCACGCGGTTGATCAGCGAGTTCGGCTTCGAGGATCGCCGACGAGCTTTGCCCGAGAATCTTGCCGATCGAGTCGTGAGTCTGGAATTCGCTCATGTCGAGCCGGATCATCCGCTCGACCGAGCCGAACAGGAAGGTCGAGACCGCCTTGGCCAGCTCGGTCTTGCCGGTGCCCGTAGGTCCGGCGAACAGAAAGACGCCGATCGGCTTGTCGGGATCGTTCAGCCCGGCTTTGAGCATGGCGATGCGCTCCACCATCGCCCCGACTGCCTCCTCCTGGCCGATGACCCGCGCAGCAAAGAAGTCGCGGATCGATTTGAGGTCGAGCTGCTCCCTGGTGTCGAGGATCGAGACCGGCAGGCCGGAAAGCTGCGCCAGCGTTTCCAGCACCTGGTGCGGGGCGATCTCCTTCTCCTCCTTGGCGCGGAGCGCCGTCAGCTTGAGCATGAGCAGCGCCGAGCCCGGCAGCCCGCTGGTGCCGAGGTATTGTCGCGCGGTGTCGAGCGCGACCTCGGCGCAACCGGCGTCGAAGTGAGTATTCGCCTGCACGGCCATTGCCTCGATGACGTCGCGCGCGAGCACCAGCGTGTCAGCGGGCGATAACGGCTCGATGGTTACGGTCTCGAACAGGCTGCGCAGTGAGGGATTGATTTGCATGATGCGCGCCGTTCCCTTCGGCGTCGCCTCGCACCAGATCTGCAGGCGTCCGGCGGAAATCGCCGGAATGATCTGGTCCAGCATGGTCGCGCTCTGGCCATGATGCCTGCCGCTCATCGCCAGCTGGATGATGTCGGGGATGTACCAAATCTGCCGATATCCCTTGGCCAGCTCGTCGACGACCTGACGGATGCGGCCTTCAAGCTGGCCGATGTAAACCTGATCGGCCTGCAGATCGGCGCCGCTCGCTTCGAACACGGTCCAACCGTCCGCCGCGAGCCGCCGCGCCAGCAATTGCAGAAACGCGGTCTTGCCGACCTGCGGCTCACCGGAGACGAGCAGCGAGCGTGGCGGATTTTGCCGCAACGTCGATGCGGCAAGGGCAAAGGCTTGGCGCCAGCCCTGCGGCTCGACCAGCACTTCGCGCTCGCGTCGGTTGCTCCAGTAATGACCGACCGAGCTCAATATGCCGGACTTTGTCGCCGCCGGTTGCACCACGATCGGTGGCCGGACGTCGTCGATCTCCGCGATGAGCGTTGCCGCAAAGGGATGCGCGACGCGTTGCAGAAAGCCTCGGATCACGTCGTGTGGCGCAACGCCAGGCGCGATCAGCGTCGAGGCGAACGTGGCGACATCGCCGCGCGCCGCGCAGCGCACAAAATAATCGCGAAAAATGTTCGGCATCCACCGGTTGTCGACCCACCAGTCCCGGGCGCGCGTCACCGGCATCCCGACCGGCAGCGGCGGTTCGGCCTCAAAGATCAGCTCCAGCGCGAAGTACATCGCCCAGGGCGAGAAATGCCCGCACTGCGTCAGCACCCGTTCGACGACGTCGCCCCGGTCCGGGCGCTTCCTCAGCGCCGCCAGCGCCGCGCTCGAGAGCGACCAGCTATTGCCTTCGACGTATTGCAGCACGACCGTGAGCGAAACCTCGGGCGCCGCGAGAAGATCGACCGCCTCGACGAACTGCCGCTGCGCATAAAGCGCGCTCGGATGCGCCGCGCTCGAGCCGAACGGATCGAAGACCTTGTTCAGTTCGTAGAGCCGGGTGGTCAGCGCCGGCGGCTCGGCGGCGCCATGGGCAATGCCGGCCGATTTCAGCTTGCGGCGAACCCACCAGGCGCGCAGCTGTGCACGGAAGATGAATCCGAAGACGCCGACGGCGAGAACGAGATAAATCGTAACGACCGCATAATCCACGCCGCGAACTCCGCCCTCAGTGGCCGCGCGCAGTCTGCATTCGAGGCCAATCGTCCGTCGCCGGCCACGCCGCAATTCGGACGTGGCCCAAGGCGGCGACGCGAACGGGTCCGCGCAAGCGTTCTAGGCTTGCGAGATGAACTTCGTGCTCAGATAGGCCTGCAGCCCCTCGATGCCGCCTTCGCTGCCGTAACCGGATTCCTTGACGCCGCCGAACGGCGTCTCCGGCGTCGAAACGTTGATCGAGTTCACCCCGACCATGCCCGACTGAAGCACCTCACCGATCTGGTTGGCGGTCTGCGCCGAACCGGTGAAGGCGTAGGCGGCAAGCCCATAGGGCAGCGAGTTGGCGCGCTCCACGACCTCATCGAAGGTCTTGAAGGTGACCACGGGCGCGAGCGGACCGAACGGCTCCTGCGTCATCAGCTTGCTGTCGTCCGGCAAGTCGGTGATCACGGTCGGCTCGTAGAAGTAGCCCTGATTGCCGCGACGGCTGCCGCCGGTCACGACCTTGCCGCCGCGCTCCTTGGCATCGTTGACAAACGAATCCATGGCGTCGATGCGCCGGCTGTTCGCCAGCGGGCCCATGGTTATGCCCTTCTCCAGACCGTCGCCGAGCTTCAGCGATTTGGCGTATTCGGTGAAGCGGGCGAGGAAGCGGCCGTACACCTGTTCCTGCACGTAGAAGCGGGTCGGCGAGATGCACACCTGGCCGGCGTTGCGGTATTTGAAAGCGGCGATGGTGTCGGCGGATTTCTCCGGATCGGCGTCGGCGAACACCACCACCGGCGAGTGTCCGCCGAGCTCCATGGTGGCGCGCTTCATCCGTTTCGCGGCGAGGGTGGCAAGATGCTTGCCCACCGGGATCGAGCCGGTGAACGAGATCTTGCGCACGTCGTCCTTGGCGATGAGATGTTCGGAAATTGTCGCCGGTACGCCGAACACGAGGTTGAGCACGCCGGCGGGCAGGCCGGCGTCGGCGAAACAGCGCACCAGCTCGACGCAGGAGCCGGGCGTCTCCTCGGACGCCTTGATGATGAGCGAACAGCCGGCCGCAAGCGCGCCGCCGATCTTGCGCGCCGGCGTCAGCGTCGGGAAATTCCACGGCGTGAATGCAGCGACGATGCCGACCGGCTCCTGCACGACGATCTGCCGAACCTTGCCGCGACCGGGAATGACGCGGCCATAGGCGCGACGGCCTTCCTCCGCGTACCACTCGATGATGTCCGCGGACCCGATCACCTCGGCGCGCGCCTCGGCGTAGGCCTTGCCTTGCTCCTGCACCAGGATCTTCGCGATCATGTCATGGCGCTCGCGCATCAGATCGGCCGCTTTGCGGATGATCTTGGCGCGGTCGTAAGCCGAGGTTGCGCGCCAGACGGCGAAGCCCTTCTTGGCCGCCTCGAGCGCGTGGTCGAGGTCGGCGATATTCGCGTGCGGAAGACGCCCGAGCGTCTTTTCGGTCGCGGGATTGATCACGTCCTCGCCGGCGCGGCCGTCGCCGTTGAGCCACTGACCATCGATGTAAAGTTCGAGTTTGCCGTACATGGGATCCTCTTGGGCGTTGTTATGGGGCGTGCCGGCGGGCATCGCCTCCCGAGCGTGCAGAATTCGGTGGCGAAGGAATTAGCAGGTTTCCGCCACGTATTCACCCCTCCCCGCGGCTTTGGCTTGCCCGGCGCATCCGGCAAATGAAAAGCCCCGGCGCGGGGCCGGGGCTGGGGCTGGGGATTGTCACGCGAAGGCGCGTCACGCGGCAGTTGTTTCAGCTTGCAGGGCGATAGCGGCAAGCTTCTTCACCAGGTCGCGGACATCCTTGGGCCAAGCGTCCACCCGACGATTGAAGCTCCGCGCGTCACCGGCAAACAGAGCCCGCGCGGCCTCCTCGAAGCCGGCGCGATTGCCGGCCATCGCCGACATGAACTGATAGGCCGCATTCTGTGACGCACGGATGCGATCCTTGCCGGCATTGGCGCGCATGCCGTGCTGCACGAGCTTGCGCAGCGCAACCGACGCGCCGCCCGGCTGGCTTGCGAGCCAGTCCCAGTGACGCGGCAGTAGCGTGATCTCGCGCGCGACCACGCCGAGCTTCGGGCGGCCCGGACCGCGCGGCTCCTCCTCAACTCGCGCACGAGCCGCAGAGGTCGAACGTCTCGATGGCTGGTCGTCGTTCGTATCGCGCAGGTCGAGGTCGATCTGCTCGCCGGTCGCGGCATCGAAGGCGAGGATCGGCTTGTGGCTGCCCGCTGCCGCGAACTTCCTCGCGGCGCGGGCGACCCGCGCCAGGTCACCCGCGGCGATGCAATGCTCGCCGGCAAAGGCAACGACATTCGCATGCTGGTTCATGCCCCTTAATTATATCCGGGTAAAACAAATGTCAATATTACCCGGATAGAAAGGCGTCGCCGCAATCAGTGCCGAAACCGGCGGAGCGGCCGCGACCATCTAGGCGGTGTGCCCGTCGAACTCGGCTGGGCGCTACGCTGCTTGCTTTCCCCACAGCCGTGCCGAAGCGATGTCGGCACCTTGGCGGATCGATTTGAGCTTCAGCCACACCACCGGCTCGATCACCCATTCGCGGCGGGTGAAGGTGCCGAAGCCGCAATCGGCCGAGGCGACGACGCGCTCGCGGTCGCCGATCGCCGCGACCGCCTCCTCGATGCGCCGCGCCACCACCTGCGGATGCTCGACGAAGTTGCTGGTGGTCTCGACCACCCCGGGCAGGAGGATCATGTCCTGGGGAAACGGCACGCGCTTGAGCGCCGCGTATTCGTGGGCATGGCGCGGATTGGCGAACTCGATCGACAGCGCGCCGACCTCGGCCCGGTAGAGCGCGGGCAGGATTTTCTCCAGCGCCACATCGTGGATGTGCGGCCCTTCCCAATTGCCGTAACAGACATGCAGTCGCACCCGCGCGCGCGGGATGCCGGCGATGCCCTTGTTGATCATCGCCACGTGCAGCTCGCACGCCTTGACGAACTCCGCGTCGGTTCTATCGCGATAGAACATGGTGCGGTCCATGGCGAGGTCG
Source organism: uncultured Alphaproteobacteria bacterium (assembly GCA_963850855.1). GTDB lineage: Bacteria > Pseudomonadota > Alphaproteobacteria > Rhizobiales > Xanthobacteraceae > BOG-931. Next base: position 94,455 of record CAWKNH010000015.1, on the reverse strand, counting down.
GGCGCGTCGATTTGCAGGACGAGACCGGCCTGGTGGATCGCCAGGTACTCTTTGCTCATCTCGCGGGCGAGAGCGGCGAGGTAGGCCTCGTTGGAATCGTAGTAGGCATTGAGCATGGTCGAGGCGACGATACCCGGCGACGGCGCGGTCATGAACTCTTCGGCGAACGGCTTGTCGTCGCCGGCGACGCGCTTGTAGCGGGCGATCTCGGCTTCGATCTGCGCGGTGTCGTGATAGTGCAGTTCGCCCTGCGCCTGCGGCGCGTTCTGCTGCTTGCTCACCGCCGGAAAGCGATGCGTCAGGTATTCGACCAGCTCGGGGAATTCCTCGAATTCGCGGCCGCGCCGCCGTTTCGATTCGCCGCCAAACCCGGACATACGCCGCGGCACGTAGGTCTGGAAGCCGACGCGCTGCTGCTCGCCGTCATTGCCGATATCGATCCCGGCTTCCTTCTGCTTCGCGACCACGTGGCGCACCGCCTGCTCCATCGCGGCGTCGAATTGCGTCTTATCGTAGTCTTCGCCGGCCTCGCGGCGCACCAGTAGCTCGCTGAGCTTCTCGTTGCGCGGCAGGCTGCCGACATGCGTGGTGAGGATACGCTCGCGGCTCAGGATCATGACGCACTCCAGCCGTCATGGCCGGTTCGTTGTGATATCGAATGCCGCACCACTATCGGATTGCGGCAAGGTTCGCCATCGGCATAATGCGGCATCGAGGAAGGAAACGCGGCGATGAACATCGCGCGGGCAAATCTTGCGGGCAGCGCGACCGGCGAGGCGATGCCGCGCGAGTACAACTTCGCCGCCGATATTCTCAAGCGCAATCTCGACGCCGGCCGGGCCGGCAAGGTCGCCTATATCGATCAGCGCGGCAGCTGGACCTACGGCAGTCTCGCTGAACGGGTCGAGCGCTTCGGCCACGTGCTGCGCTCGCTCGGCGTACGCCGCGAGGAACGCGCGCTCTTCTGTCTCGTCGATACGATCGACTGGCCGACTGCTTTTCTCGGCGCGATCAAAGCCGGCGTGGTGCCGGTGCCGGTCAACACGCTGCTCACCGAAGACGATTACCGTTTCATGCTCGACGACAGTCGCGCGCGGCTCCTGGTCGTGTCCGAGGAGCTCTATCCCAAATTCGCCAAGGCGATCGGCGCCAGCAAAAGCCTCGACCACGTCATCGTCTCCGGCGAGAAGGCGCACGGCCATTCGCGCTTCGAGGATCTGCTTGCCGGCGCCGGGACGAAAGCCGTCACCGCGCCGACGGTGCGCGACGACATCTGCTTCTGGCTATACACCTCCGGTTCGACCGGCAGGCCGAAGGGCGCGGTGCACACGCACGCCGACCTCACGCTCACCGACGAGCTTTACGCCAAGCCTTTCCTCGGCCTCGCCGAGAACGACGTGTGCTACTCGGTCGCCAAGCTCTTTTTCGCCTACGGCCTCGGCAACGCGCTTACCTTCCCGATGTCGGCGGGCGCCACGACCATCCTGTTGCCGCATCGGCCGACCCCGGATCTGGTCGCCGACATCCTGAGAAAGCACCACGTCACCGTGTTCTATGCGGTGCCGACATTCTATGCCGGCTTTCTGGCCAGCACCGACGCCCCGCAACGCGCCGAGACAAAGCTGCGGCGTTGCGTGTCGGCCGGCGAGGCGCTGCCGCCCGACGTCGGCCGCCGCTGGAGCGAGCGCTATGGCTGCGACATCCTCGACGGACTGGGCTCGACCGAGATGCTGCATATCTTTTTGTCCAACCGCGCCGGTGAGGTGAAATACGGCACCACCGGCAAGCCGGTGCCCGGCTATGACATCCGCCTGGTCGATGATGACGGCGCGATCGTTAAGACCCGCGGCGAGATGGGCGAGTTGCAGGTGCGCGGACCGACGAGCGCGATCATGTACTGGAACAACCGCGAGCAATCGCGCGCCACGTTTCTCGGCGAATGGACGCGCTCGGGCGACAAGTACGTCGAAGACGAGGACGGCTTTTTCGTGTACTGCGGCCGGCGCGACGACATGCTCAAGGTCAGCGGCATGTATGTCTCGCCGTTCGAGGTGGAGGGCGCGTTGCAGAACCACCCGGACGTGCTGGAGGCCGCGGTCGTCGGCTGGCCGGACGACGACGCGCTGATCAAGCCGAAGGCTTTCGTGGTGCTGAAATCACCCGAGAAGGCCAGCGATGAGCTGGCGCTTGCCTTACAAAATCACTGCCGGCAAAAGCTCGCCGCCTTCAAATATCCGCGCTGGCTCGAATTCCGCAGCGAGCTGCCAAAGACGGCGACCGGGAAGATCCAGCGCTTCAAGCTGCGGGCGGAAGCGCCGATCAGGTGAACCACCTAACGGAAGAACAATGACCACGCGTCACGCCGCATGCAGTTGCGGACAATTACAGCTGACCTGCGAGGGTGAACCGGTGCGGATTTCGATCTGCCACTGCCTCGAGTGCCAGCGGCGGACCGGGGCCGCCTTCGGCTACCAGGCGCGGTTCGAGCGGCGGCAAATCACCTCGATCTCGGGCAGCTCGAAGGAGTTCACACGCTCGTCCGACAGCGGCAAGTCGGTAAGCTTCCGGTTCTGTCCGGTTTGCGGCTCGACCGTCTACTGGCAGGCGGAACGGTTTCCCGAGCTGATCTCGGTCGCGATCGGATCGTTCGCCGATCCCGCCTTCGCCGCTCCCGAGCATGCCGTCTGGGAGAGGAGGCGACACCCTTGGCTCGAAGCCTTGGGCGAGATGCCCATGCAACATTCCGATTGACAGGAACGCCGGTGCAACGCGCCTTGCGTTTACATTTTTCGGGTATTACTAGGACTTCGTGCTGGTGCGCCGCGGTAGCTCAGCTGGTAGAGCAACGCATTCGTAATGCGTGGGTCGGAGGTTCGAATCCTCTCCGCGGCACCACCTGACCAAAGATGCGGCGGGGCGATTTTGCGCGGCGAAGTCAACCGCTCGAACATCGATGAAAATTCATGCGATCGCCCGCGGCATGGTTCCTGACGTTTGGTCTCATCATTTCCGGGACGAACCTTGCGTCCATGACAGCGACCGCAGCGCCGTTAGTCCCGATCGTCTCCTTTCTCCAGCACTGGGATCACCACTGGTACGTCTGGCTGCCGAGCGACCCGGTCTACGAGGCAGTCGAGATCATGGCCCCGGAGCGCGGCCCGAACCGCCCACCCTTGCTGTGGGTGTTCTTCACCGAGCGCGCCGTGCCGAAGCGTCAAATCAACTACTACAACGACGCCCAGGTCGCCGCGGCGAGAGCTGCCGCCGGCACCACCGCGCAATTTGCCGACATCAAGTTCGCCATGACCGGAACGGAAGGCGCGCCGCGCGGCGTCGCTGCCGGATTCGTCGATTTCAAGAACCGGCCGGTCACCATCGAGGTCGGCTTTGTGCCGGAAGCAAGGTTGGCGACGGCCAATGCCGGCCTTACCGACCAGATCGGGCATAGCGGCGAACGTCTGTTGCTGCTGTTCTTCCGTGAGAAGGGAGCCCGCGCGCAGAATCCGCACGTAACCATTGCCGGCGCCGACGCCGCGAAGCTGCCGCCCGGCCAGGATTACCCGGCGCCGTTCGCCGCCGCCTATAGCGCCAACATCTTTGTCGGCGGCTTTCCCTTTATCGGTCTGGACGTCAGCTTCGATGGCAGCGCGGAAACCTCGAGCCGCGCCGCGCGCTTCGTGCCGACCGGCGCACCCGGCACTTACGAGGCTGCGCCCGACACCGGGCGCATCAAACTGCTCACGACTGCCGACGGCGCGCTGGCGAACTATCAGCAACACGATCGAACCGGCGACCACTTGATCGAAATCGGCTTCGATCCGCCGCTGCCACCCGCCGAGCGTCTTGCATCCGAAGCCCGATCGGCGTTTCAGATATCGCTCGACAATTTTCGCGACCTACTCGCCGGCAACATCCGCGTACGCCGCGACGGCGCCAGCATGATGATGGATTGGCGTTTCGACAAACCGTCCTGGGCGCGCTCGCGCGTGCTGCGCACGAGCGCAGTACTAAGTGGCGACAGCATCTCGCATATTGATTTGCGCCCGCTCGACAATGAGCAGTGAAGGCCTCCGGCAGTCATTGCCATCCCCGCTTATGGTTTGAACCACACTGGGAGACACCCTTGCCAGTCATGTCCGGAAAACTCGCTTTTCTCGAGCTGCTCAAGCAGGAGGGGGTCGACATCATTTTCGGCAATCCGGGCACCACCGAATTGCCGCTGATGGACGCGCTCGCGGTCGACAACGAGTTGCGTTACGTGCTCGGCCTGCAGGAGGCGGCGGTCATCGGCATGGCCGACGGCTACGCGCAGGCCTCCGGCAAGCTCGCGGTTGTCAACCTGCACGTCACGCCCGGTCTCGGCAATGCCATGGGCATGCTCTACGACGCGCAGAAGGCGGGCAGCCCGATTCTGGTCACCGCCGGCCAGCACGACATGGACTTTAGCGCCAGCGAGCCGATCTTGTGGGCCGACCTGCCGCCGATCGCGCGGCCGCTGGTGAAATGGTCCGGCGAGGTGCATCGCCTGGCCGATCTGCCGCGGCTAGTGCATCGCGCCGCGAAGACCGCGCTCGCGCCGCCGACCGGACCGGTGTTTCTGTCACTGCCGGGCGACATCCTCAAAGCCGAGGGCGAGGTCGATCTCCTCGCGCCGACGCGCATCGCGCCGCATTTGCGCGGCGATCCGGCGGCGGTCGAGGAAGCTGCCGCGGTGCTGGCGCAGGCGAAACGCCCGCTGATCATGGCCGGCGACGCCGTCGCCCACGGCAAGGCACACGCCGAACTGATCGAACTCGCCGAGCTTATCGGCGCGCCGGTCTATACCGAGATCGTCCCGTCGACGGCCTCGTTCCCGGCATCGCATCCGCTGTTCCGCGGCGCCATCGCCCGGATGCAGGGGCCGGTGCGCAAGGTCCTCGAACAATATGACGTTCTGTTCTCGGTCGGCGCCGACCTGTTCACCTTGTCGTTGCCCTCCGACATCGAGCCGATGCCGAAGGGACTGACACTCGTTCACCTCGACAACGATCCGTGGGAGATCGGGAAGAACTATCCGGCGAAAGTCGCGATCCTCGGCGATCCGAAGACCACGCTGCCCGATATCACCGAGGCGTTGCGCAAGCACATGACCGGTGGCGCGCGCGGCGCGGCGCGCGAGCGCCTGGAAGCCGCGAAGCAGGCGGCGCTCGCTGAGCGCGAGGCGCTCAAGGCCAAGGCACGCGCCCTCGCCGGACAGACGCCGATCCAGCCGCTCGCTTTGCTCGACGCCATCGGCGAGATGCTGCCGAAGGATGCGGTCGTGATCGACGAAGCCGTTTCTTCGAGCGCCGGCATCCGCTCGCTCATCCGCAGCGACGATCCGCAGAGTTTTTACGGCCTGCGCGGCGGCGGCATCGGCTGGGGCCTGCCGGCTGCGATCGGCGTCAAGCTTGCGCTGCCGGAGCGGCCGGTCGTAGCGCTCGTCGGCGACGGCAGCGCCATGTACACCTGCCAGGCGCTGTGGACGGCGGCGCATGACCGGATTGCGGTGGTGTTCGTAATCCTGAACAACAGCTCCTATCGGATCCTCAAGCAGCGCTTGCACGCTCAGCGCGGACTTGCCGCGCAGGTCGACCGCTTCGTCGGCATGGAGCTTCTGGAGCCGGCGATCGACTATGTCGGCCTCGCGCGCTCGCTTGGCATCGCCGCCGAGCGCGCCAAGACCGTGCACGACACCACCGACCTCATCGCGCAAGGCATCAGGAGCAACGCGCCGCTGTTGATCGACGTGCCGATGGACCGCAACTACAAGCCGGTGTGACCGGGCTTAAGCGCTCGGCACAGTCGAGGTCAGCGGCAGATCGGCGAAGATCTTGTATTGCTGCGTCTTCGGCTTCGCCTTGTCTGCCTCGTTGAGATACTCGACCGAGCTTTTTCCCAGATAGGCTAGCGGCAAGATCATGACGCGGATAAACCGCGACGGACGGTCTGCCGCCTGGGCGAAGACCGGGTCCGGCCCGCTCTCGAACCAGGCGCCGCCCGGCCCATAGGAGGACGAGCGGCCGTGCGTGTCGATGCGGATGCCGCCCTCGATCAGGCAGCGGATGCCCGGTCCCTGATGCCGGTGCAGATAGGCGCAGGCGCCCGCAGGAAAGGCGACGCTGTCGCCGCGCAGGAGGAGCGCACCCCTGGGTAGTGTTTCAAGCTGCGCCGAAAGCTTCTCACGCGAAACCGCGCCCGGCGCGCCGATAGCACCGCCGTCGGACGCAGCGGCGAGGAGCTCCCACCGCCATAGCGTTGCGCCGCCGCTTCCGGCCTTGAGCGTGATGGCGCCCTCACCGCTCCAAGCCTCGTTGTCGTGCAATAGCTTGTCGGCGATCGCGCGCGAGCCGTAAACAACCGAGCCATGGACCACGAAGATCATGCGCGGCAGTGCCGGCAGCGACACTTGCGCGTCGTTCGGCAGCACGTCTTCGTAAAGCCGAAGTAGCGGGTACATTGGAACTTCTCCATCTTCGTCATGCGCGGGCTTGACCCGCGCGTCCATGCAGCGTCACCGCCCCATGGATTGCCGGATCAAGTCCGGCAATGACAAGGCGCGAGTGTCCGCGCGGTTTTCTTTCGGCGCAACGGGATTTACACCCGCGGCCTCGCCTTGCTAAATCGCCCTCGCCCGCCCGAGAGCTTCACGCCGACCAACAAGGCGAAGCACGCGCAGGAGGAGGAAAACCGCCGGTGCAACGCACGACGCCACCATTCCGCGCCGACCATGTCGGCAGCTTGCTGCGGCCGGCTGTGCTGAAAGAGGCGCGCGCCCAGCGCGAACGCGGCGAGATCACCGCCGAGGCGTTGCGGACGACGGAAGACCGCGAAATCGAGAAGGCGATCAAGCGGCAGGAAGAGGTCGGCCTCAAGCTTGCGACCGACGGCGAGTTCCGCCGCTCGTGGTGGCAATTCGACTTTCTCAAGGACCTCGACGGCGTCGAGCTTTATCGCGTCGACGACGGAATAGCCTTCCACGGCGTGAAAACCAAGGCCGAGAGCGTGCGCACGACCGGCCATGTCGGCTTCTCCACGCATCCGCATCTGCATGATTTCCGCTTCGTCAAAGAGCATACGCGGGTCATGGCGAAAATGACCATTCCGGCGCCTGGCGTGCTGCATTTCCGCCAGGGGCGGCGCTCGATCAGCAAGGACGCCTACCCCGATCTCGCGGCCTTCTTCGACGACGCGGCGAATGCCTTTCGCAAAGCGGTGCGCGCCTTCTACGACGCCGGCTGCCGCTATCTGCAGCTCGACGACACCACGTGGTCGATGATGTGCGATGAGCGCGAACTTGCCCACTCGCGCGAGCGCGGCGACGACCCGAAGAAACTGCCCGCCGCCTACGCGCGCATGATCAACCGGGCGCTCGCCGGCAAGCCTGCCGACCTCGTGGTCACCATGCATTCGTGCCGCGGCAATTTCCGCTCGACCTGGATCGCGGAGGGCGGCTACGAGCCGATGGCGGAACGCCTGTTCAACGAGGTCGAGATCGACGGCTACTTCCTCGAATACGACAGCGAGCGCGCCGGCGGCTTCGAGCCGCTGCGGTTCTTCCCCAAAGGCAAGAAGCAGCTCGTGCTCGGCCTCGTCACCTCGAAGAGCGGCCGGCTGGAGAAGAAGGACGACATCAAGCGGCGGATCGAGGAGGCGACGAAATACGTCGCACTCGACCAGCTCTGCCTGTCACCGCAATGCGGCTTCGCCTCGACCGAGGAAGGCAACATTCTTTCCGAGAACGAGCAATGGGGGAAGCTGCGGATGATCGTCGACATCGCCGACGAGGTGTGGGGCTAGGCGAACAGGACGCAGGATAAATGCAACGAACCAAACCGCCGTTCCGCGCCGACCATGTCGGCAGCCTGTTGCGGCCCGCCGCCTTGAAAGAAGCGCGCGAGCGTCGCGTCAAAGGCGAGATCGACGCCACGGCGCTCAAGGCGGTGGAAGACCGCGAGATCGAGGGCATCATCAAAAAACAGCAGGCGGCCGGCCTGCACTCGATCACCGACGGCGAATTCCGCCGCTCCTGGTGGCATCTCGACTTCCTGTGGGGGCTCGACGGCGTCGAGCGCCACGTCATGGATACCGGGATCGCCTTTGCCGCCGTCACCACCCGCAATGAAGGCGTGCGCGTGACCGGCAAGCTCGGCTTTTCCGGCCACCCGATGCTCGCGCATTTCAAGTTCCTGAAACAACACACCACGCAAACGCCGAAGATGACCATTCCGGCGCCATCCGCGCTCTACGGCCGGCCCTACCCGACCCCGATCGACAAGACGGTCTATCCGACGCTCGATGCGTTTTTCGACGACCTCGGGCAGGCGTACAAGAAAGCGGTGCGCGCTTTCGCCGATGCCGGCTGCCGCTATCTGCAGCTCGACGAGGTGTTCATCGCCATGCTGTGCGATCCGAAATACCGCCAGCAGATGCAGGACCGCGGCGACGATCCCGATTATCTCGGCCGGCTTTACGGCGACCTCATCAACACCGCGATTTCCGACATTCCGTCCGGGATGACGGTGACGATGCATCTATGCCGCGGCAACTACAAATCGACCTTCATGGGGACCGGCGGCTACGACGCGATGCAGGAGGTGCTGTTCGACCGCATCAAGGTGCACGGCTATTTCATGGAGTACGACACCGCGCGCGCCGGCGGCTTCGAGCCGCTGCGCCGTTTGCCGAAAGGCCGCTTCGCGGTGCTCGGCCTGGTGACCTCGAAAACCGGGGCGCTGGAAGGCAAGGACGCGATCAAGCGCCGGATCGAGGAAGCGGCGGAGTTCACCGATCTCGAACAGCTCTGCCTGTCGCCGCAATGCGGCTTTGCCTCGACCGAGGAAGGCAATACTCTGGCCGAGGAACAGCAATGGGCGAAGCTGAGGATGATCGTCGAAGTCGCTCGGGAAGTGTGGGGATAGTCGATGCCAGGAATTGTTGACGGCAAGGTCGCCATCGTCACCGGCGCGGGCCGCGGCATCGGCCGCGGCATCGCGCTCCTGATGGCGCAGGAGGGCGCGCGCGTCGTCGTCTGCGACATCGGCGCCAGCGTCGAGGGCGAAGGCACCGATGTCGGCCCGGCGCAGGAGGTAGTCGCCGAGATCAAGAAGGCCGGCGGCCAGGCGATCGCCTCGACGCTCTCGGTCAGCGAGCCGGCCAACGGCGAGAAGATCGCCAAGGCGGCGGTCGACGCCTTCGGCCGCGTCGACATCCTGGTCAACAATGCCGGCATCCTGCGCGATCGCATCTTTCATCGCATGAGCTGGGCCGATTGGTCGGACGTGATCAACGTCCATCTCAACGGCAGCTTCAACATGAGCCGCGCCTGCGCGACGCTGTTCCGTGAGCAGAACTGCGGCAGCTACGTGCACATGACCTCGACCTCGGGCCTCATCGGCAATTTCGGCCAGGCCAATTACATGGCGGCGAAGCTCGGCATCGTCGGGCTCTCGCGCGGCATCGCGCTCGACATGGCGCGCTTCAATGTGCGCTCGAATTGCGTGTCGCCGTTCGCCTGGACGCGCATGGTGCAATCGATCCCGGCGGAGGACGAAGAGTTGAAAGCGCGGCTCGCCCGCTCGAGCCAGGTGACCCCGGACAAGGTCGCGCCGCTCGTCGTCTATCTCGCATCCGACCGCGCCGAAGGCATCAGCGGCCAGATTCTTTCCGCGCGCAACAACGAGATCTATCTGTTCAACCAGAACCGGCCGATCCGCACGCTGCATCGCTCCGACGGCTGGACGCCGCAGAAGCTCGCCGATCAGCTCAAAGGCGCGTTCGCCAGCTCGTTTACGCCGCTCGAACGATCGCCGGAAGTTTTCTCCTGGGATCCGGTGTGATGGGGGCGACGTGAGATGGGCAACGTGACATGGGCATAGTCTACGAGAAGATCATGGCGATGCAGGTCGCTCCGGTCGAGCAGACCTACGAACCGAAGGATTGCATGCTCTACGCGCTCGGCGTCGGCCTTGGGCACGATCCGATGAACGAAGACGAACTCGCCTTCGTGTACGAGAAGAACCTGAAGGTGCTGCCGACCATGGCGACCGTCCTCGGCTATGGTGGATCCTGGGCCCGCGAGGCCGGCATCGATCAGGTCAAGGTGGTCAACGGCGAGCAGGGCTTCACCTTGCACCGCCCGCTGCAGACCGGAGGCACGCTGATCGGCCAGACCCGCATCCTCGAGGTGATCGACAAGGGCACCGGCAAGGGCGCGCTGATTTTCAGCGAACGGCACGTGACCGACATGGCAACCGGCGAACTCGTCGCCACCATCAGCCAGACGGCGTTCTGCCGCGGCGATGGCGGCTTCGGCGGCCCGCCGCGCCCGGCGCCGACGCCGACGCATCCGATTCCCACGCGCGCTCCCGACTTCACCTGCGATCTGCGCACGCGCCCGGAAGCGGCGCTGATCTATCGCCTGAGCGGCGATTACAATCCGCTGCACGCGGAGCCCGCTTTTGCCAAGGCCGCCGGCTTCGAGCGACCGATCCTGCACGGGCTCGGCACCTTCGGCGTTTCCGGCCATGCGCTCCTGAAGACGCTGTGCGGCTACGATCCCAATCGGCTGATCTCGTTCGGTTGCCGCTTCTCGGCTCCGGTGTTTCCCGGCGAGACGATCCGGACGCAGATGTGGCGCGACGGCGCGGTGGTGAGCTTCCGCGCGCGCGTGGTCGAGCGCGACGTCGTTGCCATCACCAACGGCCGCGCGGAGGTCAGGTGACGATGGAAGCCGCGGACCTCGCGCCGATCCGCGAGTCCGTGCGTGCGCTCTGTGCGAATTTTCCCGGCGAATATTGGCGCGCGCTCGACCGCGAGCGCGCTTACCCGGAGAAATTCGTCGCGGCGCTGACCCGGGCCGGGTTTCTCGCCGCGCTCATCCCCGAGGAATATGGCGGCAGCGGCCTGACCATGAATGCCGCCGCGGCGATCATGGAAGAGATCCAGGCTTCGGGCTGCAACGGCGCCGCCTGCCACGCGCAGATGTACACGATGGGCACACTGCTGCGCCACGGCAGCGCCGAGCAGAAGGCGCGCTATCTGCCCGACATCGCCCGCGGCGAGCTTCGCCTGCAGGCATTCGGAGTGACCGAGCCGACTTCCGGCACCGACACGCTGAGCCTGCGCACCACGGCGACGCGCGCCGGCGATCATTACGTGGTCGACGGCCAGAAGATCTGGACCTCGCGCGCCGAGCACTCCGATCTGATGCTGCTCCTGGCGCGCACGACGCCGCGCGCGGAGGCGAAATCGCGCACCGCCGGCCTTTCGGTTTTTCTGGTCGACATGCGCGAGGTCAAGGGCAAGGGCCTGACCATCCGGCCGATCCGCACGATGATGAACCACGCCACCACCGAGGTGTTCTTCGAGAACATGCGGGTGCCGGCCGCTAATCTGATCGGTGACGAAGGCGAAGGCTTCCGCTACATCCTGACCGGCATGAACGCCGAGCGCATTCTCATCGCCGCCGAATGCATCGGCGACGCCAAGTGGTTCATCGGCAAGGCGACGGCTTATGCCTGCGCGCGCGAGGTGTTCGGTCGGCCGATCGGGCAGAACCAGGGCGTCCAGTTTCCGATCGCCCGCGCCTATATCGACATGCGCGCGGCCGAGCTGATGGTGCGCGAGGCGGCCGCGCTCTACGAAGCCGGCAAGGAGTGCGGCGCGGAAGCAAACATGGCCAAGCACCTCGCCGCCGAAGCGTCCTGGGCGGCGGCCGACATGTGCGTGCAGACCCATGGCGGCTTCGGCTTCGCCGAAGAGTTCGACGTCGAGCGCAAATTCCGCGAGACCAGGCTCTACACCGTGGCCCCGATTTCGACCAATCTGGTCCTATCCTACGTCGCCGAGCACGTGCTCGGGTTGCCGCGGTCCTACTGAGCCCATTGCATGACCCTTCCCCTCTCCGGCCTCCTCGTCGTCTCGCTCGAACAGGCGGTCGCGGCGCCGATGTGCACCTGCCGTCTCGCCGACGCGGGAGCGCGCGTGGTCAAGATCGAGCGGCCGGAGGGCGACTTCGCCCGCTTCTATGACGACTTCGCGCATGGCGAGTGCAGCTACTTCGTCTGGCTCAATCGCGGCAAGGAATCGGTCGTGCTCGACCTCGGCAAGGCCGAGGACCGGGCCTTGCTCGAAGCCATACTCGCGCGCGCCGACATCTTCGTGCAGAACCTGAAACCCGGCACGGTGGGCAAGCTCGGATTTCCAATCTCACGGCTGCGCCGCGATTATCCGCGGCTCATCTGCTGCTCGATCTCGGGCTTTGGCGAGAGCGGCCCCTATGCGCAGCGCAAGGCCTACGATCTGCTGATCCAGGCCGAGGTCGGCCTCGCATCGATCACCGGCACGACCGAGCCGTCGCGCGTGGGCGTATCGGTCGTCGACGTGGCGACCGGAATGAATACCTACGAGGCGATCCTCGAAGCTTTGCTCGCGCGCGAACGCAGCGGCGAAGGCGCCGAGATTTCGCTGTCGATGTTCGACGCCATGGCCGACTGGATGACCGTGCCGCTGCTGCAGCAGGAGGCGGGCAAGCCGCCGCAGCGCGTCGGGCTCACCCACGCCTCGATCGCGCCCTATGGGGCGTTTCCGACCCGCGACGGCGCCGAGATCCTGATCGGTGTTCAGAACGACCGCGAATGGCGCGTGCTGGCGGAGAAGGTCCTGGGCGATGCCGGTCTCGCCGCCAATCCCGACTTCGCCACCAATCGCGACCGCGTGCGGCATCGCGCGGAAGTGGATCGCAAGATCGCCGCCATTTCCAGCACGCTCGACGCCGCCCGGCTGACGCAACAGCTCGCTGCCGCCGATATTGCCTTCGCCCGGGTGAACGATACGGCTGAGCTCGCGCGCCATCCGCACCTGCGCCGCATCACGGTCGGAACGCCGAGCGGCACGGTGTCCTATCCGGCGCCGGCCAAACAGCGCTCCCCGGCATCGCGGCACTATGGTCCGGTTCCGGCGCTCGGCCAGCACACCGCCAGCGTGCGCGCGGAATTCATGGCCGCTCCCGTCGCCGCGAAATAACTCGGGGGATATGCGATGGATATCGGCTTCATCGGCCTCGGCAATATGGGCGCGCACATGGCGCGGCGCTTGGTCGAGGCCGGCCACCGCGTCATCGTCTACGACACGCGCCAGGAAGCGATCGGCAATCTCACCGCGCGGGGCGCGACCGCGGCGCGCTCGCCGGCCGAAGTCGCCGACGCGGCCGAGACGGTGATGGCCAGCCTGCCGACGCCCGACATCGTGCTCGCGGTCGCGACCGGCCCGCGCGGCGTGATCGAAGGCAAGCGCGTACGCCGTTTCGTTGACCTCTCGACCACCGGCTCGGTGATGGCGCAGCGCATCTTCAAGCTGCTCGCGGCGCGCAACATCGTGCAGATCGACAGCCCGGTCAGCGGTGGCGTCAAGGGCGCGGAAAAAGGCACGCTCGCGGTGATGGCGTCCGGTCCGCGCAGCGACATCGCGGCCGTCGAGCCGGCGCTGCAAGCAATCGGAAAGGTCTTCTTCATCAGCGAGCGGCCCGGCGCCGGACAGACGATGAAGCTCGCCAACAACGTGCTTTCGGCGACCGCAATGGCGGCGACGGCGGAAGCGATGGTGATGGGCGTGAAGGCCGGCCTCGATCCGCGCATCATGCTCGAAGTGATCAACGCCGGCACCGGGCGCAACACCGCGACCGAGGATAAATTCACCAGGGCCGTGCTGCCGGGCACGTTCGATCTCGGCTTCACCGCCGGGCTGATGATGAAGGACGTGAAGCTCTGCCTCGCCGAGGCGAAGACGCTCGGCGTGCCGATGGATGTGATCGAGGCGGTCGCGCGGCTTTTCCAGCTCACTTGCGACGAGCTCGGTTTGGATCAGGACATCACGGCGGTCGTGCAGCCGATCGAAGCCCGCGCCGGCGTCAAGGTGCGCACGCCGCAGGTCGACTAATTCACGGCGCATGAGAGGCTCAGCGCGAAAGCGATCTTCTGTGATTGCGGTCACTTCGCCTTGGCTGCCATGGGCTTAGGGTCACATTAACGAAATGGATCGGTCGACTGCGTTCCGCGCATCCCCCCCGACCCCCCCGCCGGGACGTCGGCGACCGCTAAGGGGTGAATTCGGTCCCCAAACACCCCCATGGCCCTTAGCAGGGTCAGACTCTCCCGCCCGGACCCGATGTCCGGGCGGGCTTTTATTGACAGCTCTTCCTCGCACGCAGTGGACGGTTCCTTGGCAGCAGATAATCTCGGCCACCATGTCGTCATTGTGCTGTCGCAGCGTCTGGTGATCGTCCAACTGGTAAACGAGCTCATCGACGCAGTCGGGACGCAGCAAATCCGGGAGCCTCGGGATGCTGAGCGCACAATGCCTGTGCTATAAAGCAAGCGGGCTCAAGCCGAGGGGGGCGAATGGGCTCTCTATTGAAAAGCGTTCGTTCGGGTCCAAGCCTGCTATCGGGATTGCCCGAGCATCTGACGACGAACTTGTTTGCCAGCGCCAAGCCGCTGCGGGTTGCCGCTGACGAGGTGCTTTTCCTCGCCGGCGATCCCGGCGACGGCTGCTATCGCATCGACGAAGGCTTGCTCAAGGTGATGATGGTTTCGCGCTCCGGCAGCGAGCGTATCCTCGCCTTTCTCGGAACCGGCGCCATTGTCGGCGAGCTGTCGATCATCGACGGGCGGCCGCGTTCGGCGTCAGTCATGGCGGTGCGCAGCGCATCTTTGAGCTTTCTCAGCCGCGCCGCGTTCGAGGAGTTCGCCAAGAAACACCCCGAAGTCTACAAATCGCTGGTGGCGCTTCTCGCCGCGCGGCTGCGGGAAACCGACACCGTGGTCGCGGCCGAAAGCTTCCTGCCGCTGCGCGGCCGCGTCGCCCGCATCCTGCTCGAGCTTGCGCAAGAGTTCGGCCAAGATGTCGGGGCGGGCCGCATCGTCATCCACCAGAAGATCGGGCAGAGCGACCTTGCCGCCATGGCCGGAATCGCCCGCGAGAATGTGAGCCGCATCCTCAACGACTGGAAGCGCCGCAAGCTGGTCAGCCGCCTGTCCGGCTATTACTGCCTCGAGAACAAGGCGAAACTCGAGCACGAAGTCGAGCTATAACGACCTCTGTTCGGGTACAAATCGCCGGTCATGAAAACGCCCACGCTTGCCGACTTCCGCCGCATCGTCGTGAAGGTCGGCTCCTCGCTTCTGGTCGATGCGCAGGCCGGCAGGCTTAAGGAAGCCTGGCTGGCGTCGCTGACCGCCGATCTTGCCGCGCTCCATCGCGACAAGCGCGACCTCCTGGTCGTCTCCTCCGGCGCCATCGCGCTCGGCCGCGCCGTGCTCAAGCTGCCCGGCGGTCCGCTCAAGCTTGAGGACAGCCAGGCCGCCGCCGCCGTGGGACAGATTGCGCTGGCGCGTACGTGGACCGAGGCGCTGTCGCGCCATGACATCACCGCCGGCCAGATCCTGGTGACGCTCGGCGATACCGAAGAGCGGCGGCGCTATCTCAACGCGCGCTCGACCATCGACACGCTCCTGCAATGGCGCGCGGTGCCGATCATCAATGAGAACGATACTGTCGCGACCAACGAGATCCGTTACGGCGACAACGACCGTCTGGCCGCGCGCGTCGCCACCATGGTCAGCGCCGATGTCATGGTGCTGTTGTCGGACGTCGACGGTCTCTACGACGCGCCGCCCGACACCATCCCCTCGGCGCGGCACGTGCCCTATGTCGCCCGCCTTACGCCGGAGATCGAGGCGATGGCCGGAGCGGCCGGCTCGGAGCTGGCGCGCGGCGGCATGCAGACCAAGCTCGAAGCGGCGCGGATCGCCACCAATGCCGGCACCCACATGGTCATCGCCTCCGGTCGCATCGAGCATCCGCTGCGGGCGATCGCCGAGGGAGCGCGGTGCACGTGGTTTCTCACCGCCGCCAATCCGGTCACGGCGCGGAAGAAGTGGATCGGCGGCGCGCTCGAGCCCAAGGGCACGCTCACCATCGACGCCGGCGCCGTCGCCGCATTGCGCCGGGGCAAGAGCCTGTTGCCGGCGGGTGTGGTGCGCGTCGATGGCGCCTTCGCACGCGGCGACGCGGTCGTGATCCGCGGCCCCGACGGGGCCGAAATCGGCCGCGGGCTATGCGCCTATGACGCGGAGGATGCGCAAAAGATCGTCGGTCGCTCGTCAGCGGATATCGCAACAATTCTTGGGTTCAGTGGCCGTGCGGAAATCGTCCATCGCGACGACCTGGTCGTCGGCCCGGAATAAACGGCAGCCCAACGCCGACACAAATAGGAACGCGACACAATCATGTACGCGACGCGACATTCGCCCTACCCGAAAAAGAGAGAACCCCGGTCGCTTACGCAACCAGGGTTCGACGCCGGGTGATTGAGGGTGAGGGGCTGGGGGGCTTCGCCCGGCGCTACCGAATCAACTCCGCCGTCGTCATCCCGTTCCGGCGCGACCGGCGAATTTTTTCCGCCGCCCGCGTAGGTCCGTTTTTCTCCCGAGATTGCTTGGGGTTAGCCGTCCGGCTGAAGGCGACGGCCGCTGCCGGCGCCGGCGGCCGCACAGCACCCGGAACATCGATCCGGCGTCCGCTCGGCAAGACCACGTAGCGCGAAATCACGCGCAAATCCCCGTCCTCGCCCCCATATCCCTCGACCACATAGGTCGCACCGACCGGGAAACGATGCGGCAGGCGCTTGGGCAGGCCGTTGACGGGCAAGTTCATGACACCCTCGTTGCGAGATCAGAGCCGGAACGCCGTCCGCTTGCATCCTGTTCCCGCGATTTGTCGGTAGCATTGCAGTCGCCGTGGATGACTGTGGACAACGGGGACGGCGGCGCGCCTCGCCGGGCTGCGCGGAACATGGTAGGAAGCGCTGAATGCAAGACGGATCAATGTCATGAACGCCCCGCTCAAGGCGATCGAGAGCACCGACAAGCTCGAAGCGACCATGCGCGAGATCGGTCGCGCGGCGCGGCGGGCGGCGCGCACCCTCGCGCTGGCGCCGGCGGCACAGAAGAACGAAGCGCTCGCTGCCATGGCCAAGGCCATTCGCCGGGCGCAACCGGCAATCCTCGCCGCCAACGCCGAAGACGTGGCGGAGGCGAAATCCGCCGGCGCGACACCTGCCTTTCTCGATCGGCTGACGCTTGACGCCGAGCGCA
Source organism: uncultured Alphaproteobacteria bacterium (assembly GCA_963850855.1). Lineage (GTDB taxonomy): Bacteria > Pseudomonadota > Alphaproteobacteria > Rhizobiales > Xanthobacteraceae > BOG-931. Next base: position 77,281 of record CAWKNH010000015.1, on the reverse strand, counting down.
TCGCGGCCGCGGCCGCCGGTCTCGACGTCATCCGCAAGCTCAAGGACCCGGTCGGGACGGTTTTGGCCGCGTGGCGGCGTCCGAACGGCATGCGTATTGAGCGCGTGCGGGTCCCGCTCGGTGTCATCGGCGTGATCTACGAAAGCCGGCCCAACGTCACCGTCGACGCCGGCGCGCTTTGCCTCAAAGCCGGCAACGCCGCGATCCTGCGCGGCGGTTCCGAAAGTTTCCGCTCTGCGCGCGCCCTACACGCCGCACTGGTCGAAGGTCTCCTCGATGCCGGATTACCGGCCGCCGCGATCACGCTCGTGCCGACACGGGAACGCGCCGCCGTGGGCGCGATGCTCGCCGGGCTCGATGGCGCACTCGATGTTATCGTGCCGCGCGGCGGCAAGGACCTCGTCGCCCGCGTGCAAGCGGAGGCGCGCGTGCCGGTCTTCGCGCATCTTGAGGGCGTCTGCCATGTCTATGTCGACGCCAAGGCGAAGCTCTCGATGGCCAAATCGATCGTGCTCAACGCCAAGATGCGCCGCACCGGCGTGTGCGGCGCGGCCGAGACGCTGCTCGTCGATCGGGCCGGAGCGCCGAAACTGCTCAAGCCGCTGATCCTGATGCTGCTCGACGCCGGCTGCGAAGTCCGCGGCGACGCCGCGGTGCAGGCGGTCGACCGCCGCGTGAAGCCGGCGAGCAAAGCCGATTGGGACACCGAATATCTTGACGCTATCATCACCGCCGGGGTGGTCGACGGCGTCGATGCGGCAATCGCGCATATCGAGCGTTACGGTTCGCGTCACACCGACGCGATCATCACCGAAAACAAGGCCGCAGCGGCGAAATTCCTCCGCGAGGTCGATTCGGCGATCGTGCTGCATAATGCCTCGACGCAGTTTGCCGATGGCGGCGAGTTTGGTTTCGGCGCGGAGATCGGTATCGCCACCGGACGGCTGCACGCACGCGGTCCGGTCGGCATCGAGCAGCTCACCAGCTTCAAGTATCGCATTCACGGCAACGGGCAGACGCGGCCATAGGCTTTCGCGTCGTCGCCGCCTTTGTGGCAAAGCCGGCGGCCGGCGCGTGGGGAGGGGGTTCGTTTCCAGCGGCCATGAACCGGGAGTTCCTGCCTGCGCGCGCGGCCGCTGCCTCCTCTGCCTCTCCGCCACTGCCGGAAGGGCGAGTTGGGCACCGGAGCCGTGTCGTCCTGCCGCCGCATGCGCCCGGCATGCGCATCGGTCTATTTGGCGGCACTTTCGATCCGGTGCACGCTGCGCATCGCGGCGCCAGCCTCCTGGCGATGAAACGGCTTTCGCTCGACCGCGTATGGTGGCTGGTCACGCCCGGCAATCCGCTCAAGGATACGCGAGGGCTCGCGCCGCTCTCGGTACGGCTCGCCGCCGCACGCAAGCTCGCGCACCATCCGCGCATCGACGTCATCGATCTCGAAGCGCAAATCGGCACCCATTACACCTACGAGACCATCGCCTATCTGGTCCGGCGATGCCCGCGCGCGCGCTTCGTCTGGATCATGGGCGCCGACAATCTGCGCAGCTTCCATCGCTGGCAGCGTTGGCGCGGCATAGCCGCGCTGGTGCCGATCGCCGTCGTCGATCGGCTCGGACCGAGCCTTTATTCGGCTGCCGGCGCCGCCGGGCAGGCGATGTCGCGCGCCCGCATTCCCGAATGGGCGGCGATGACGCTGCCGGAACGAAGGCCGCCAGCGTGGGTTTACCTGCACGGGCTCAAATCTCCGCTCTCCTCGACGGCTTTGCGCGCGGCGCGGGCGGGGCGAGGCGGTTGAAACTGTTAACGCAGCATGCCTATCTTAAGGGTGCCCGGATTCGGTGGCCGGGCGGAAAATGGAGCGAAAGGATAAGGACCCCTGTCCACACCTGTGATCTCTTGGGCCGAACGTCGCGCGCCCGAACCGGTCTCCAGAATGCGTCTTGACGCCGAGGAGATCCTCCGTCTGGTCCTCGCCCGCCTCGACGATATGAAGGCAGAGGACACCCTCACCATCGACTTGCGGAACAAATCTTCGATCGGCGACTACATGGTCGTAGCTTCCGGCCGGTCGCAACGCCATGTCGGCTCGGTCGCCGACCGGGTCGTTGAGGATTTGCACAAAGCAGGCATTGCGGCTCGCGTCGAAGGCGTTCCGCATTGCGATTGGGTACTGATCGATGCGGGCGACGTGATCGTCCACGTCTTCCGCCCCGAAGTGCGAGCCTTCTACAATCTCGAGAAGATGTGGACGGCGAGCCGGCCGGCGCAGCGCGCGAGCTAGCGCGCACGCCCGAGAGGGTCATTGGGGGCGGCCCCGGAATGGGCCGGCGATTGCGCATGTATCCTTGCCTCAGATCACCGCCGATCCACGCTTCGCCATGCGCCTCCTCATTGCCGCCGTCGGCCGGCTGAAGCGAGGCGCCGAGCACGAGCTCGCCGCGTCGTATCGCAAGCGCGCGGAAGCGACCGGGCGTTCGCTCGGCCTGCGCGATGTCGAAGTCATCGAAATCCGTGAGAGTCGCGCGCAGAACCCCGAGCGGCGACGGGTCGAAGAATTGATCGCCGTCGCCAACGTCATTCCCGACCGGGCCATTGTCGTCATCCTCGATGAGCGCGGGGACAATCTCGCCAGCCCGGCGCTCGCGGCATTGCTGCGCAAATGGCGCGCGGAGGACCGGCCGGCGGTCTGTTTCGTGATCGGCGGCGCCGATGGGCTGGCGCCCAGTCTCTATGAGCGCGCCAATCTCAAGCTTGCCTTCGGAGCAACCACCTGGCCGCATCAACTGGTGCGCATCATGCTGCTCGAGCAGCTTTACCGGGCCGGGACGATTCTTGCCGGCCACCCCTATCACCGGGCGTGAGCGCCCTTAATTTTTCTTAATCTGCCTTCACTGTGTTGTGACGACATCGGCCCAAGCCGCGTCTTATTGCTGGCGCATGCCTACGGCTTGGTCTTGCCTTCCTGAGGCTTGGGTCTACCCTTGCAAACGATGATTCTCCGCCGGTCGAGCCGCACCGATCCGCGCCTTGTGCTCGGATCTGCTTTGGCTTTTGCCCTGCCGCTTGGCGCCGACCTCGCTGCCTTCGCCCAATCCCCCGCGGGACAACCCGCCGCCGGAGCGACACAATCCCCCGCCGCCCAAATTCCCCCGCCTTCGCCGACCGCGCCGGGCATGCCGCTGAACGTGGATGCCGACGCGCTCAGGCAGCATGATCAGGAGCTCGACGCCGCGCGCGCCCAGCAGCGCGTCTCGGCCGAGAACCAGGAGAAGCTCAAGCGCGAGATTGCGGCGATTGCCGACGATCGGCGCGCGCTCAATCAGCAGCTCATCGATAGCGCCGCGCGGGTGCGCGACGTCGAGGCCAGCATCGAGGCGACGCAAGCGCGCCTCAAGCCGCTCGACGACCGCGAGCAGCTGTTTCGCAAATCGCTCGACGAGCGCCGCGCCGTGATCGTCGAAATCCTCGCCGCCCTGCAGCGGGTGGGGCACGAACCGCCGCCGGCGCTGGTCGTGCAGCCCGAGGATGCATTGCGCGCGTTGCGCACCGCCATCATGCTCGGCGCCGTGGTTCCGGGAATGCGCGGACAGGCCGACGCGCTCGCCGGCGACCTCGCCGACCTGTTGCGCGTGCGCAAGGATATCGTTGCCGAACACCAGCGGCTCGCCCGCGATCTCGACGTGCTCGGGCTCGAGCAGCTGCGCATGAACCTGCTCATCGACGAGCGGCAGAAGAAAGAGGCCGCCGCCGAACAGGCGCTCGACGACGAGCGCCAGCATGCCGCCGATCTCGCCCGCCAAGTCGATGGCCTCAAGGACCTGATCGCCAAACTCGAAACGGGACTCGATAGCGTCAATCGCGCCGCTCACGCCGCCGCCCGCGCGACCGAGGAAAGCCGCCCCAATATCGCCGCGCTCAACGATCCGGGCCGGCTCGCTCCAGCGGTTGCCTTCACGGCGACGCGCGGCCACCTGCACTTGCCGGTGAACGGCGTGAGAATTCGCGAGTTCGGTGGCTCCGACGGCGCCGGTGGAACCCAAAAGGGGCTGTCGATCGCCAGTCATTTCGGCGCGCAGATCACGTCCCCATGCGACGGTTGGGTAGTTTACGCCGGACCGTTTCGCAGTTATGGCCAACTCTTGATCCTGAATGCCGGCGGCGGGTATCATGTGCTGTTAGCGGGGATGGAGCGGATTTCAGTCGATCTCGGCCAGTTCGTTCTCACCGGTGAACCCGTAGCGGTGATGGGCAGCGGATCGCAGGTATCCGCGGCGGTGGCGACCAGGCCCAAGCAACCTGTGCTTTACGTGGAGTTCCGCAAGGACGGAACTCCGATCGATCCCGGCCCGTGGTGGGCGACAAACGAAGGCGAAAAGGTTCGCGGATGATGCGCAAAACTTCCCTGGTTTTTCTTGGCGTGCTCGCAGGAGCCGGATTGACGCTCCTGGCGACGCAGCCCCACGCGGTATTTATCGGATCGAGCGCGAAAGCGGCGGCATCGGATACTTACCGGCAGCTCAACCTGTTCGGCGACGTATTCGAGCGCGTGCGCGCCGACTACGTCGAGAAGCCCGACGACAGCAAGCTCGTCGAATCGGCGATCAACGGCATGCTCGCCGGGCTCGACCCGCATTCGAGCTACATGGACCCGAAGAGCTTCCGCGACATGCAGGTGCAGACGCGCGGCGAGTTCGGCGGCCTCGGCATCGAGGTCACCATGGAGGATGGGCTGGTGAAGGTGGTGGCGCCGATCGACGAGACGCCGGCGGCCAAGGCCGGCGTCATGGCCAATGACATCATCACCCATCTCGACGACGAGGCGGTGCAGGGTCTCACGCTCAATCAGGCGGTCGAGAAGATGCGCGGCCCGGTCAACACCAAGATCAAGCTGCGGATCATGCGCAAGGGCGGCGACAAGCCGATCGAGGTGACGATCGTGCGCGACGTCATCCGGGTGAAGTCGGTGCGCTCGCACAACGAGGGCGAGGACATCGGCTATATCCGCGTCACGCAGTTCAACGAGCAGACGACCGAGGGCCTGAAGAAGGCGATCAGCGATCTCACCACCCAGCTCGGCGCCGAGAAGATCAAGGGCTTCGTCGTCGATCTGCGCAACAATCCAGGCGGATTGCTCGACCAGGCGATCTCGGTGTCCGATGCCTTCCTCGACAAGGGCGAGATCGTGTCCACGCGCGGCCGCAACGCCGAAGAGACACAGCGCTTCAACGCCCGGCCGGGCGACCTGACCAAGGGCAAGCCGGTGATCGTGTTGATCAACGGCGGCTCGGCATCGGCCTCGGAAATCGTCGCCGGCGCCCTGCAAGACCACAAGCGCGCGACCCTGATCGGCACGCGCTCGTTCGGCAAAGGCTCGGTGCAGACCATCATCCCGCTCGGCGCCGGCAATGGCGCGCTGCGGCTGACCACCGCGCGCTACTACACGCCGTCCGGCCGCTCGATCCAGGCCAAGGGCATTACGCCCGACATCGAGGTGCTGCAGGAGGTGCCGGAGGATCTGAAGGCGCGGACCGACACCAAGGGCGAGGCTTCGCTGCGCGGTCACCTCAAGGCCGAGGGCGCCGAGGAGTCCGGGTCGCAGTCCTACGTGCCTCCGGACGAGAAGGACGACCGGGCTCTGACCCGGGCGCTCGACTTGCTGCGCGGGGCGACGACCGACGCCGCCTTCCCGCCGAATCCGAAGGTCGCCGTTCCGAACTGAGCGGCTGGTCGTGATTGGAATCCCTGGGGCGGCGCGAGCCGCCCCCGTTTTTTTGCGCCGGAGGCTGCTCGCCAGACCCGAAAAGAGGCAGCCGGCCGCAGCAAGGATCCAGCTTAGGGGGTCCGACTTGGGGGTCCGACTTGGGGGCCCGACTTGGGGGCCCGACTTGGGGGCCCGACTTGGGGGCCCCGACTTAGGGGTCCTACTTGGGGGTAGGACGCAGCCGGCGTGATAAAGTGCAGCGCATGATTCGCGCCGGCTTCGCCCGCCCAGGAACTATGCGCCGGGAGTGGCCCGAAAACGCTCCGCGGGACGGCATAGAGAAGTCGCCCAAGGAATTGGCTCATGGCAGCCGATGACCTGAGCGCGCCGCTCGGCCAGTACCGGCAGAAGAAACGCCGGCTCGGATTGCCGATCGCCCTTCCGTACGTGGCCGCCGGGTTGCTCGCGGTGTTCCCCGCGGCCTTCGTGGTGTGGGCCATGGTCGGCGACGATCAGTTCGGCGGCGAGCCGAAAGTCGCCGTATCCATCGACCTGCATGCTGCGTCGGCCGCGAACAAAGCCGATGCGACCGCCGGTCTGCCAGCGGTTGCCGGTCCGCAAATGCCGGGGCGCGACGACGCCCCAGCGGCGAAATCCCCGCCGACGAGCCAAGGCTCCGGTGCGACAAAGACCGTCACCATCATCGATGGCAAAACCGGGGCACGCCAGGAGGTGACGATCCCGGTCCCCGGATCGGGCAGCGCTACCGGTCCTGCGGATAGCGCCCCGCGGGACCAGAAATTCGTCGAGATGACCACGCATGGGGCGATACCAAAAATCGCCGACGATGGTGTCCGCCCGGCGGAAGCCTTCGCGCGGCCGGTAAAGCCGCTGCCCGGCAAACCCGATGCGCCGCGCATCGCGCTCATCGTCGGTGGTCTTGGCGTGAGCGCCAACGTCACATCCGAGGCCATCGCCAAATTGCCGGGTGCGGTGACCCTTGCCTTGATGCCCTATGGCACCAATGTCGAGCGGCTCGCCGCGCAGGCGCGCGAGGCCGGGCACGAAATCCTGCTGCAGGTACCGATGGAGCCGTTCGGTTACCCGGACAACGATCCCGGCCCGCAGACATTGCTGACGTCGCTTACGCCGGAACAGAACCTCGAACGGTTGCACTGGCTGATGAGCCGCTTTCAAGGATATGTCGGAGTGGCCGACGCGAGCGGGGCGCGCTTCACCGCCTCGGAGCAGTCGTTCGCCCCGGTCCTGCGCGAAACCGCCAAGCGCGGGCTGATCTATGTCGACGATGGCTCCAATCCGCGAAGCGTCGCGGGCCGGATCGCCGGCGCCAACAACCTGCCGTTCGCCAAGGCCGACCTGGTTCTCGATTCGGTTCCGACGCCGAGCGAAATCGACCACGCACTCGGCCGCCTGGAAATGGCCGCGCGCGAGCGCGGCCTTGCCGTCGGCGTGTCCTCGGCATTGCCGGTTTCGATCGAGCACATCGCCAAATGGGCGAAGGCCGCGGAAAGCCGCGGCCTGCAGCTGGTTCCGATCACCGCCGTGGCGTCCAAAGCCAAACAGAGCTGAGGCAGAACGGCGAATGGCGAAATGGCGACGTAGCGAATAGAGTAGCCGGCGAGGCAACAACCATCGGCTCTTTCGCCGCCCGCCATTCGCCCAACATGTCCTTCGAAAATCTCCCCTATCGCCCCTGCGCCGGCCTGACGGTGCTCAATCGCGCCGGGCTCGCTTTCATCGGCCGGCGCGCGGATGGTCCCGAGCACGTCGACAATAGGCATGTCTGGCAGATGCCGCAGGGCGGGATCGATCCCGGCGAGGACGCCTGGCCGGCGGCGCTGCGCGAGCTGCGCGAGGAAACCAATATCATTTCGGTCGAGCGCCTCGGCGAAGTTGCCGAATGGCTGACCTATGATATTCCGCGCGAGCTCGTGGGCCGGGCCTGGAAGGGCAAGTATCGCGGCCAGACGCAGAAATGGTACGCGCTGCGCTTTACCGGCAGCGACAGCGAAATCGACATCGCGCATCCTGCCGGCGGTCATGAGCCGGAATTCGTCGAGTGGCGCTGGGAGCCGCTGCAAAACCTCCCCGATCTCGTGGTGCCGTTCAAGCGCCGGATCTACGAGCGGGTGGTGAAGGAATTTGCGAAATTGGCGTGAGCGGCCGCATGCGCCTGATAGGGCGACGCGCTACTGCGCCAGCGCGGTCTGCAGCGCCTTCAACTGCTCGAGATGACGCACGATCTTGTCGCGCTGCGCCGCGTCGGTGGCGTCGGCGGCGTCTTCCTCCGCATCCTTTATTTCCGAACTCAGGATCGCGAGATCGAAGCTCTCGCGCGGCACGGCCTTGTCGGCGAGCACCGTCAATCCGGCAGGGCCGACCTCGGCGAAACCGCCAGTGACGACGATCGGCTCGCGCTTGCCCTCGCGAAAGATCGTGACAATGCCCGGCCGCAGCGTGGTCACCAGCGGCGCATGTCCGGCGAGGATACCCATGTCGCCCTCGGCGCCGGGCAGATCGACCTGATCGACCTCGCCGGAAAGGAGCACGCGTTCCGGCGAGACGAAATCGAGATGAAGCGCGGGCATCTAATCTCTCTCACGCCGCCTCGGCGGCGAGTTTCTTTCCCTTCTCCACGGCCTGATCGATGGTCCCGACCATGAAGAAAGCGGCCTCGGGCAGATAATCGTACTTGCCTTCGCACAATCCCTGGAAGCCGCGGATCGTATCGGCGAGATCGACGAAGACGCCGGGCGAGCCAGTGAACACTTCGGCGACGTGGAACGGTTGCGACAGGAAGCGTTCGATCTTGCGCGCGCGCGCCACAGTTAGTTTGTCTTCTTCCGAAAGCTCGTCCATGCCGAGAATGGCGATGATGTCCTGCAGCGACTTGTAGCGCTGCAGGATCTGCTGCACCCGGCGCGCCACCTGATAGTGCTCCTCGCCGACGACGCGCGGATCGAGCATGCGCGAAGTAGAATCGAGCGGATCGACGGCCGGATAGATGCCCTTCTCGGAGATCGCGCGCGAGAGCACGGTGGTGGCGTCGAGGTGGGTGAAGGAAGTCGCCGGCGCCGGGTCGGTGAGATCGTCGGCCGGCACGTAGATCGCCTGTACCGAGGTCACTGAGCCCTTGGTGGTGGTGGTGATGCGCTCCTGCAAGGCGCCCATGTCGGTCGCCAGCGTCGGCTGGTAGCCGACCGCCGAGGGAATGCGGCCGAGAAGCGCAGAGACTTCCGATCCGGCCTGGGTGAAGCGGAAGATATTGTCGACGAAGAACAGCACGTCCTGGCCCTGGTCGCGGAAATATTCGGCGACGGTCAGGCCGGAAAGACCTACGCGAGCGCGCGCGCCGGGCGGCTCGTTCATCTGGCCATAGACCAGCGCGCACTTCGACCCTTCGACTGAGCCCTTGGTCGGGTCCTTGTTGACGCCGGATTCGATCATCTCGTGATAGAGGTCGTTGCCTTCGCGCGTGCGCTCGCCGACGCCGGCGAACACCGAGTAGCCGCCATGCGCCTTGGCGATGTTGTTGATCAGTTCCATGATGATTACGGTCTTGCCGACGCCGGCGCCGCCGAACAGGCCGATCTTGCCGCCCTTGGCATAGGGCGCGAGCAGATCGACGACTTTGATGCCGGTGACGAGGATCGCCGCCTCGGTCGATTGATCGGTATAGGCCGGGGCGTCCTGATGGATGGCGCGCGTCTCGCGGTGTGGGATCGGTCCGGCCTCGTCGACCGGATTGCCGATCACATTCATGATGCGCCCAAGCGTGCCGGCGCCGACCGGAACCGCAATCGGCTGTCCGGTGTCGGTGACCTCCTGGCCGCGCACGAGGCCCTCGCTCGTATCCATGGCGACGGTGCGCACGGTCGACTCGCCGAGGTGCTGCGCAACCTCGAGAATCAGGCGGTTGCCCTGGTTCTTGGTTTCCAGCGCGTTGAGGATCGCCGGCAGATGATCGTCGAAGTGAACGTCGACGACGGCGCCGATGACCTGGGTGATACGTCCGACTTGGTTCGACATGGTCAGTCCCTATTTGCCAAAACTCAAAATCACAGCGCTTCGGCACCGGAGATGATCTCGATCAGCTCCTTGGTGATCTGCGCCTGGCGGGTACGATTGTACTTGAGCGTCTGCCGGCGGATCATGTCGCCGGCATTGCGCGTCGCGTTATCCATGGCCGACATCTGCGCTCCGTAGAACGAGGCCGCGTTTTCGAGTAACGCCCGCAAGATCTGCACGGCGAAGTTGCGCGGCAGCAGGTCGCGCAGGATGTCCTCGGCCTCCGGCTCGAACTCATAGGCCGCGCCGCCCAAGGCGTCCGTCGCCTTCGCGTCGAACACCGGCGGAATGATCTGCTGCGCGGTCGGAATTTGCGCGATGACCGAACGGAAGCGCGAGAAGAAGAGCGTACAGACGTCGAATTCGAAATTGTCGAAGCGGGCGATGACCTTTTCCGCGACCATCTCGGCATGCTCGAAATGCAGCGTGCGCGCGGCGCGCAGATCGACCATCTCTACGATTTGGCTGGCATACAGCCTGCGCAACTGATCATAACCCTTGCGGCCGACGCAGAAGAACTTGACCTCCTTGCCTTCGCGGGTCAGCGCGTTGGCGCGCTCGCGGGCAAGCCGAACGATGGCGGTGTTGAACGGCCCGCACAGGCCGCGTTCGCCCGTACACACGAGCAAGAGATGCACCTTGTCGCTGCCGGTTCCGCGCAGAAGCCGCGGCGCGGCCTCCGATCCAGCCACCGAAGCGGCGATGTTGCCGAGCACCTTGTCCATGCTGGTCGCGTAGGGACGCGCCGCCTCCGCCGCCACCTGCGCGCGGCGCAGCTTCGAGGCTGCCACCATCTGCATGGCCTTAGTGATCTTCTGCGTCGCCTTGGTGGAGGCGATGCGGTTGCGCAGATCTTTGAGGCTCGGCATGGCTCAGTTTCGCTTCGCGCTGGTCACGCGAACGTCTTGGCGTAGGACTCGACCGCCGCCTTGAGCTTGCCGGTGGTGGCGTCGTCGAGGTCGCGCTTGTCGCGAATGGTGTTGAGGATGTCGCCATGCCGGCTGCGCAGCGCGCCGAGGAGCCCGTCCTCGAAGGCGCGCACGCGCTCGAGCGGAAGCGGGTCGAGATAGCCGTTGACGCCGGCGTAGATCACGCAGACCTGCTCCTCCATCTTCAGCGGCGAGAATTGCGGCTGCTTGAGCAGCTCGGTGAGCCGCGAGCCGCGATTAAGCAGCCGCTGCGTGGTGGCGTCGAGATCGGAGCCGAACTGCGCGAAAGCCGCCATCTCGCGGTATTGGGCGAGCTCGCCCTTGATGCGGCCGGCGACCTTCTTCATCGCCTTGGTCTGCGCCGAGGAGCCGACGCGCGACACCGAGAGCCCGACATTCACCGCCGGGCGGATGCCCTGATAGAACAAATCGGCCTCGAGATAGATCTGCCCGTCGGTGATCGAGATGACGTTGGTCGGAATGTAGGCCGACACGTCGTTGGCCTGCGTTTCGATCACCGGCAGCGCGGTCAGCGAGCCGCCCTTGTGGTCATCGTTCATCTTGGCGGCGCGCTCGAGGAGCCGCGAGTGCAGATAGAACACGTCGCCCGGGTAGGCTTCGCGCCCGGGAGGGCGCCGCAACAACAGTGACATCTGCCGATAGGCGACGGCCTGCTTGGAGAGATCGTCGTAGACGATCACCGCATGCATGCCGTTGTCGCGGAAATATTCGCCCATGGCGCAGCCGGAGAACGGCGCCAGGAACTGCATCGGCGCCGGGTCGGAGGCGGTGGCCGCGACGATGATCGAATAGTCGAGCGCGCCGTTCTCTTCGAGGCCCTTGACGAATTGCGCGACCGTCGAGCGCTTCTGCCCGATGGCGACGTAGACGCAATAAAGCTTGATCTTCTCGTCGCCCGAAGCATTGACCGACTTCTGATTCAAGATCGTGTCGAGCGCGATCGCCGTCTTGCCGGTCTGGCGGTCGCCGATGATCAGCTCGCGCTGGCCGCGGCCGATCGGGATCAACGCGTCGATCGCCTTCAATCCGGTCGCCATCGGCTCGTGCACCGATTTCCGGGGAATGATGCCGGGCGCTTTCACGTCGACGCGCGCCCTGGTGTCGGCCTTGATCGGGCCTTTGCCGTCAATCGGTTCGCCGAGCGAATCGACCACCCGGCCGAGGAGCCCTTTGCCGACCGGGACCTCGACGATCGCGCGCGTGCGCTTGACCGTCTGACCCTCTTTGATCTGACGGTCGGTGCCGAAAATAACGATGCCGACATTGTCGGCCTCGAGATTGAGCGCCATGCCTTTGACGCCGCTCTCGAACTCGACCATCTCGCCAGCCTGAACATTGTCGAGGCCGTAGACGCGGGCGATGCCGTCGCCGACCGAGAGCACCTGCCCGACCTCGGAGACTTCCGCCTCCTGGCCGAAATTCTTGATCTGCTCTTTGAGGATGGCGGAGATTTCCGCGGCGCGGATATCCATTATCGGGCCTCTTTCATCGCGTGCCTGATTGCGTTGAGCCGGGTGCGCAGCGAGGTGTCGACCATGCGGCTGCCGAGCTTGACCACGAGCCCGCCGATGATGGCGGGATCGATCCTGATATCGAGGTCGACGTCCTTGCCGCTGACCGCTTTGAGCGCGCTGCGCAGCGCGGCGACATGCTCGTCTTTGAGCCGCTCGGCGACGGTGACCTCGGCCGTCGCCTCGTCTTTGTGCTCGGCCACGAGCTGGCGATAGGCCTTGACCATATCGCGTACCGCAAACAGGCGGCGGTTGGTGGTGACGAGCTTGAGGAATTTCGCCGCGAGACCGCCGATCTCCGCCCGCTCGAGCACCGCGGAAAGCGCCTGCAGCTGCTCATCGGCGGAAAAGACCGGGCTGCGCACCAGGCGGGTGAGGTCGGGACTTTCGGCGACGAGCCCGTTGAAGCGTTCGAGATCGGCCTTCACTGCGTCGATCGCGTTCGTCTCTTGCGCGAGATCGAACAGCGCGGTCGCGTAGCGGCCGGCCATGCCGGATACGATGGGTTCTGCGGCTGCCAAGTGGGATGCTCTTGCGCGTAATCGTTCCGTGTTTCTTCTGGCGCGTCTCCGCAAGGCGCGCAACCGGTGCGAAAGACGGCGCAAGCCTCAGGGATTCAAGCGGGATTGGGGAGGTGGAGGCGGCGAAATGCCCCGCGAACCCGCGAAAATCGCGCGTTGCTAACATACCGGTCACTGCGGTGCAATAACGCGAAAACGGCGACGAATCCGGGGTCTGCAGGGCATCGATCGGCCGCGGCCATCACGCCGCGCGCGCCACGTGCTCGCGGACGACCGCAAGGAAAATATCGCCGTATTGCTTCAGCTTGGCCTCGCCGACGCCGTGCACCGCGCCCATCTCGGCGGCGGTGCGCGGCTTGCGCCGCGCCATGTCGATCAACGTCTTGTCGGCGAAGACCACATAGGCGGCTACGCGCTGCGCCTTGGCAAGTTCGGACCGGCGCCGCCGCAGCGCCTCGAACAGCGCCGCGTCTTCCTCCCCGCCGTCGGCGAGCGCCGCGGCGGTGGCGGCGGCTCGGGCCGCCTTGCGTCCCGGCTTGAGCGTATCCTTGCGCAGCGGGACCTTGGCGTCGCCCCGGAGCACCTGCCAGCCGGCATCGGTGATGGTCCAGGTGCCATAGCCGGTGATGTCGAGCGCGATAATGCCGGCGCCATGCAGCTGGCGGAAGATCGAGCGCCATTCCTGCTTGCCGTATTCCTTGCCGACGCCGAAGGTCGGCAGGCAATCGTGGCCGAATTTCAGGATCGCATCGAAGTCCTCACCGACGAGCAGGTTGGTGACATGCTCGGTGCCGAAGCGCTCACCGGTACGCACGATGGCGGAGAGCGCCTTCTGCGCTGCGATCGTGCCGTCGATCACCTGCGCTCCATCGCAGCAGAAATCGCAATTGCCGCACGGCGCGACCGTCTCGCCGAAATAGGCCAGAAGCGTCTGCCGGCGGCAGCGCGGCGATTCGCAGAGCGACACCAGCGCGTTGAGCCGCTGCCGATCGACCCGCTTCTGCTCGTTCGCAGCTTCGCTGTCGTCGATCTGCAGCCGGCGCAGGCGGATATCGCCCATGCCGTAGAGCGTCAGCGTGTCGGCCGGGAGCCCGTCGCGGCCGGCGCGGCCGATCTCCTGATAGTAGCTTTCGATGTTAGCCGGCATATCGGCATGAACCACGAAGCGAACGTCGGGCTTGTCGATGCCCATGCCGAAGGCCACGGTCGCGACCATGACCACGCCATCCTCCTGCAGGAAAACATCCTGGTTGCGCGAGCGCACATGCGTCTCCATGCCGGCGTGATATGGGAGCGCCTTGATGCCGTCCTGGCCGAGACATTCGGCCAGCTTCTCGGTCTTGCGTCGCGAGGCGCAATAGACGATGCCGCTCTGCCGGCGGTGATCCTTGATGAAATCCGCCACCTGATTGCGGCTGCCGACCTTTGCCTGCATGGCGAGCCGCAAATTCGGCCGATCGAAGCCGTGCACAAACACGGCCGGCGGCCGGCCGAACAGCTTTTCAATAATGTCTGAGCGCGTGGCGGCATCGGCGGTGGCCGTGAACGCCACCGTCTGTACGTCGCCGAGCTCCGCCTGCACCGCACCGAGCGCCGCGTATTCGGGACGAAAATCGTGGCCCCATTGCGAGATGCAGTGGGCCTCGTCGACCGCCAGCATCGCGACCTTGGCGCGCTTGAGCAGATCGAACGTGTCGGTGCGCACCAGGCGCTCGGGCGCAACGTAGAGGAGGCGTAGTTCGCCGCGCGTAAGCCGATCGATCACCGACCAATTCTGGTCCGGATCGTTCGCGGAGTTGAGCGCCGCCGCGGCGACGCCGTAGCCGCAAAGTTGCGCCACCTGATTGCGCATCAGCGCGATCAACGGCGATACCACGACGGTAAGGCCGTCACGCAGGAGCGTGGGAAGCTGGTAGCAAAGCGACTTGCCGCTTCCGGTCGGCATGACCGCCAGCACATCGCGGCCCTCGAGAATGGCGGCGACGATTTCCGCCTGGCCGGGGCGGAAAGCATCGAAACCGAAGGTCGCGCGCAAGACTTGCTGGGCCGCAGAGAGGTCCGACATATCTGCCTCTTGGACGGAGATGTTCTATCTTTGTTCTAGCCATCACGCAAGCTGGCGAAGGCCCGACAGCGGACCGGCCATGTTGCTTGCGCGGCGGCTCCCGTTCCGGCAGGCATAACCTGGCAATGACGATTCGAACACGCGCCGACACCGAGGGCGCCCTCACTACTCACAAGCAGGAATATCAGGCCGGCGCCGCGCCGGGTGCCGAGGACGCCCGCGCGCGGCTGCTGCTCGTCGTTCTTTGCCTGGTGTGGGGCATCACTTGGCCGGTGATGAAGATCGCGCTCAATGAGATCCCGCCGCTCTCGATGCGGGCGACGACCGCCGGCATTTCCGCGCTGACGATGTTCATCATCTGCCTGGTGATGCGCCGCAGCTTCCGCATTCCGAACGCCAGAACCTGGGCGCATGTCTTCATCATGTCGCTCCTTAATATCGTCGGTTTCAGTCTGCTCAGCGCCTTCGCGCAAATCACCGCGGATACGTCGCGGGTCGCCATTCTCACCTACACCATGCCGGTGTGGACGGTGTTGCTGGCGTGGATGACGCTTGGCGAGCGCCCGACGCGGGTTCAAGCGATCGCCGTCTCGCTCAGCGTCGCCGGACTTGCCATCCTGATCTATCCGCTGACGCGGAACGGCCTGCCACTCGGCGCCCTGTTCGCCATCGCCGGCGGCCTGAGCTGGGCAGCCGGCACCGTCTACGTGAAATGGGCGCGCGTCGATGCCGACCCGCTCGGCGTCACCAGCTGGCAGCTGACGCTCGCGTTCGTGGTCATCACGGCATTTCTCTTCGTGTTCGAGGGCCGGCTCGATCTCGACAACGCTCACGCCGACGCGCTGTTGGCCACGGCGTTCACCGGCATCGCCGGCAGCGCGCTCGCCTACGCCATGTGGTTCGAGATCGTGCGCCGGCTCCCGGCGGCGACGGCATCGCTCGGCGCGCTCGGCAGTCCGGCAATCGGCGTCATTAGCTCGATCCTGATCCTCGGCGAGCGGCCGACCGTCGCCGACGTCTTTGGCTTCGCCTTGATCCTGTCGGCGTCCGCCTGCGTCGTGCTCGGCCCGCCGGCGCGCCGGCCTATCGCTTGAGGCGCTGCGCCAATTCGGCGACGCGCGCGACCATCGCGCTTGGCGGATCGGCGAGCGGGGCGAGGACGGTGAAGTGGTTGCCGGGAAGTTCTTCGTAGCGTGTCACCGCCCCGGCTTCCTGCCATTTCTGAGCCATGGCTCGGCTTTGACGCTTGAACTCGTCGGATTCGCCATCGCCGACCGTCGCATCCAAGACGCGGCCAGAAGCGACCGGCCATAACAGCGGCGACAAGCTGCGGGCCGTTTCGGCGTCGAGGCGCAGATCCTGGTTCATGCTCAAGCCGACGAGCGGCAACAGATCGAACACGCCAGAAATCGCGTAGCCTGATGGCACCAGATCAGCCGGCGCTTTTGGATAGAGCGAATGCCAATCGGTCGCGACCATGGCCGCGGTAAGATGCCCGCCGGCCGAGTGGCCGTAGACCAGCATCCGTTGTCCGAAGCGCTGCCACAGGAACACGCAGGCGCGCCGGATTTGCTCGATGATGTCGCCGATCGTGACTATCGGGCACAGATCATAGCCCGCCACCGCGACGGCGATGCCGCGGCCGTTGAGGCCGCGCGCCATGTGGCTGAAGTATGATGGATCGAGCGCGCGCCAATAGCCGCCATGGACAAAGATCGCCAGCGGGGCGGCCTCGCGCGCCTCCGGCAGGAAAAGATCGAGCGTCTGCCGCGGCGTGTCGCCGTAGGAAAGGCCGAGCTCGGCGCGGTCCCGCTTGAGCGTCTCGACGCGATAATCCTCGGCGTCGCGCGCCCAGCGCGCGAAGATCTCCGGATGCTCGGGCACGCGGGCGCGTAAATTGTATTCTGCCTCGTAGTCGAGGGCGGCCATCGGTCTCTCCAGCAGGCGGCGCGAGATTGCGGCAAGGGCGTTGCGCGGGCAAGCGGCGAGACCTAAGAAAAGACCGCGTTCAACGAATAGGCCGCCCATGAAGGTCGACGGCAAAGCCATGCGCAGCATCTGGCTCGAGCCGGATGGCTGGTCGGTCGGCGTGATCGATCAGACGGCATTGCCGCATCGCTTCGCCACGGCGCGCCTCACTACGCTCGAGGAGGCGGCGCATGCGATCCGCGCCATGGTGATCCGCGGCGCGCCGCTGATCGGCGCGACGGCGGCCTATGGTGTTTGTCTCGCGCTGCGCGCGGATGCCGACGACGAGGCGCTGGAGCGCGCCTGCACCACGCTTCTCGCCACCCGGCCAACGGCAATCAATCTCAAATGGGCGCTCGACGAGATGGTGGCGGCGGTACGCAACCGGCCGCGCGCCGAGCGGAGCGCTGCCGCCTATCGGCGCGCGGCCGAAATCTGCGACCAGGACGTCGCGATTAACACCGCGATCGGCCGCAACGGGCTGCCGCTCATCGAAGCCGTCGCCGCGCGCAAACGGCCGGGCGAGCGGGTCAATGTGCTGACGCATTGCAATGCCGGCTGGCTGGCGACCGTCGACGTCGGCACCGCCACGGCGCCGATCTACCTGGCGCACGACCAGGGCATCGCCATTCACGTCTTCGCCGACGAGACCCGGCCCCGCAACCAGGGCGCTTCGCTCACCGCCTGGGAGCTCGGGCGGCACGGCGTGCCGCACACGCTGATCGCCGACAATACCGGCGGCCATCTGATGCAGCATGGCCTCGTCGACCTCGTCATCGTCGGCACCGATCGCGTCACTGCCAATGGCGACGTGTGCAACAAGATCGGCACTTACCTGAAAGCGCTCGCCGCGCGCGACAACAACGTGCCGTTCTACGTGGCGCTTCCTTCGCCGACCATCGATTTCAAGGTTGCCGACGGCGTCGCCGAGATACCGATCGAGGAGCGCGGCGCCGCCGAGGTCGCGCTGATGACCGGCCGCACCGCCGATGGCCGCATCGAGACCGTGCGCATCGCGCCCGAGGGCTCGCCGGTGGCCAACTATGCCTTCGATGTAACGCCGGCCCGGCTGGTGAGCGGGTTTATCACCGAGCGCGGGGTCATCGCCGCCGCCCGCGCGGCGCTGGCGGGGGCTTTTCCCGAGCGCGCCGGCGCGGCACAATGATGGTTTGCTGAGATCGGTTGCTTACCCGGAGCGCGTGGCGTGCGTAAGCTCGAAGTTCGGCCCTCGACCAATCTGCCGCTTCCCGGAATCCTGAGCATGGGCGTCAATTTGCTGGCTGCTCCGCCGCCCGTCGATGGGCGGCAATCGCCGACCGCGCTCGCCATCGCGCGCGGCACCGCGCGGTTCCTGCATGCGCTCGGCTATTGCGTGGTGAGCGAGCTGCCGCTGCCGTCCGGCCGCCGCGCCGATCTGGTCGCGCTCGGCGGCGACGGCGAGATCCTGATCGTCGAGATCAAATCGTCGGTTGCCGATTTTCGCGCCGATCAGAAGTGGATGGATTACCGGCTGCATTGCGACCGCCTGTTCTTCGCCACCATCGTCGACGTTCCGTGCGAGATATTTCCGGCCGATGCCGGGCTCATTGTCGCCGACGCCTTCGGTGCGTCGATCCTCTACGAAGCTCCCGAGCATCGGCTGGCGGCGGCGCGGCGCAAGACCGTCATGCTGCGATTTGCGCACGCCGCCGCGCTGCGCCTGCAGGCGCTCGCCGATCCGCACGGGCCTTACGGCGGGGAGACCTAAGAGCCCGCGGCAAGCGCTTTTTCGATCTCGGGCTTGAGCGTCGAATTGAGATTGTCGCCGGTGATCGGGCCGACCAATTTATAGGCGATGCGCGCGTCGCGGCCGACGACGAAAGTCTCCGGCACGCCATAGACGCCCCATTCGATCGCCGCGCGCCCGTTCTCATCGGCGCCGGTCGCGGCGAACGGGTTGCCATACCGACCGAGGAATCGCCGGGCGTTGTCCGGCTGGTCCTTGTAGTTGATGCCGACGAGGCGCAGCCGGCTGTCCTTGGACAATTGCATGAGCAGCGGTGCTTCGTCGTGGCACGGCACGCACCAAGACGCCCAGACGTTCACGACCGTGACCGCGCCCTTGAAACTCGCCGGATCGATGCCGGGAACGGATGCGCCGTCGCGATCGAGCCCGGCGACCGGCGGCAGGTTCGTTTGCGGCGCGGGGTGGCCGATGAGCGCCGAGGGAATGCGCGAGGGATCGCCGGATTGAAGGCGGATCATGAAGAGGACGACAAGCCCGAGAAAGACGAAGAGCGGGACCAGCACCGCGATGCGGCGCCGGCTTGTCCGCGCATTCTCTTTCTCTACGGCGGTCACGCGTCTTCTCTCGCCTGCTGGATCGCCGGTCCGGCGCGGCGCGCGGCGCCCTTCCTCTCGAGATCGGCAAGGCTGCGCAGCTGCGCGCGATAATCGACCATCACCCAGGCGGTCAATCCGCCGACGACGGCGAACGCGGCGGCATAGGCGGCGACGATGAAGCCGGCGTGGCTCGCAGGGTCCATGGTCAACTCGCCGAACTCGCCTGCAGCAGCCGCAGCGTGCGCACGCGGCGCCGCAGGATTTCGTTGCGCATCGCCGCGAAGAGAAGCGTCGCGAACAACAGCGTGAACGCGAGCGTCATGATGAGCAGCGGGATGAGGATCGCCGGATGGATCGTCGGGCCGCCGAAACGAAACACCGAGGCCGGCTGATGCAGCGTATTCCACCAATCGACCGAGAACTTGATGATCGGCAGATCTATGGCGCCGACCAGGGTGAGGATCGCCGCCGCCCGCGCCGCGCGCGACGGATCCTCGACCGTGCGCCATAGCGCGATGACGCCGAGGTAAAGGAGGAACAGGACCAGCACCGAGGTGAGCCGCGCATCCCACACCCAATAGGTGCCCCACATCGGCCGCCCCCACAGCGACCCGGTGACGAGGCCGAGCAGCGTGAACGCGGCGCCGATCGGCGCCGCCGCCTTGGCGGCGACGTCGGCGAGCGGGTGACGCCACACCAGCGTGCCGAGGGCCGCGATGGTCATCACGCCCCAGCCGAGCATGCCGAGCCAGGCGCCGGGCACGTGAAGAAACATGATCTTGACCGTTGCGCCCTGCTGATAGTCGTCCGGCGCCACCATCGCCTGGTTGATGCCGAACGCGAACAGCAACACCGTCACGCCGCCGAGCCACGGGATGGCGCGATCAGCGAGCTTGAGGAAGCGCGTCGGGTTGGCGAGATCGATCAGGGCCATCGCAGTTTTCCTAGTCCAGCTCAGTACGCGAGCACAACGCCGGCGGCCATAGGGAGCTTCAACTCTGCATGAACAGGTTGCTAATCCATTTCCTGACGCAGCGCTGCCGCCGCGGCGAACGGCCCGATGACCAGGCTCGCGAGCGTCAGCGCACAGAGAATCGTGAACGGGGCGCCGAACGGCGCCGGCCCGAGCACGGCGGCATTCGCCGCGGCCACGCCGAAGATGAGCACCGGCACCGTCAGCGGCAGGATAAGCACCGCGAGGAGGAGTCCGCCGCGACGCAATGTCACTGCGATGGCGGCGCCGACCAAGCCGATGAAGGTCAGCGCCGGCGTGCCGGCGAGGAAGGTCAGCACCAGCGCTGCCTCCGCCGCGGCATCGAGGTTGAGCATGAGGCCGATGAGCGGCGCCGCGATGACGAGCGGCAAGCCGGTGGTGAGCCAATGCGCAACGCCCTTCATCGCCACCACGAGCTCGAGCGGCGCCCGGCCCATCAGGATGAGATCGAGCGAGCCGTCCTCATGGTCGGCCGCAAACAACCGGTCGAGCGCGAGCAGGCTCGCAAGCAGCGCCGCGAGCCAGAGAATGGCCGGGCCGATGCGCTTGAGCAGCGCCAAGTCCGGCCCGAGCGCGAACGGCACCAGCGTCACCACGACCAGAAAGAACAACACCGCCATCAACGCGCCGCCGCCGACGCGGATGGCGATGCGCATGTCGCGTATAAGGATCGCGGTGAGCGGGATCATTGTCCCCCTCCCCCGGCTGATCGAGCCGCAGTTCCTGGACGCCTTCGAGCCCGATCGCGCCATGCGTCGCCGCGAGGATAAGTCCGCCTCCGGCGAGGTGCGCCCGCATCAATTCGCTCAGGCGACGCTGCGCCGCGGCGTCGAGCGTGCTCGTCGGTTCGTCGAGCAGCCAGATCGGACGCTTGACGGCGCGCAGCCGCGCGATCGAGAGCCGGCGGCGCTGCCCGGCGGACAGATAGGCAGCCGGCAGCTCGGCGAGAGTATCGAGGCCGGCCGCCGCCAGTGCCTCGCCGATCTCGGCGTTGCCGGCGCCGAAAAAGCCGGCCCAGAAACGCAGATTTTCCCCGACCGAAAGCGAATGCTTCAGCGCGTCCTGGTGGCCGAGATAATGCGCCTGCTCACCGATGGTCATTTCCGGGTCGCCACCCTCGAGCGCGAGGCGGCCGGAGGCGATGCGCAAAAGCCCGGCCACCATCCGCAGCAGCGAGGATTTCCCGGCGCCATTGCGGCCGCTGATGGCCAAAGCCTCGCCGGAGGCTACGGCAAAGCCCACGCCGGCGAAAACATCGCGTCCGCCGCGTCGGCAGGCCAGATCGGAGGCGGAAAGCCGCATCAACTCGGTCCTGGAACGAAGCAAAAACGCGCTAGGGCGGGTGTTTTTAACGATTGAGCTATGCCCGGCATGTTATCGGCCATTCCGTTGCCGAACTGGAACGAATCTAGAAAAAACCCTATAAGTCATCGGACGGATAGCGGCGCGCTGCCGACGCCCGCCGCATCCGGCCACCAACGCTCCGTTGGCGCGTCTGTCCGGCATTCATGACCTCGAATTCGCACCGGCGGGCGGCCCGCCGGATGGGAAAATAATCCATGGCTTCGCTCGATAGCTTCAAATGTTTCCAGCCACTCAAGGTCGGCTCCAAGACTTACGCATTTTACAGCCTCCCGGCGGCGGAAAAGAACGGCTTGAAGGGGATTTCGCGGCTGCCGTTCTCGCTCAAGGTGCTGCTCGAGAATTTGCTGCGCAACGAGGATGGCCGCTCCGTCACCAAGGAGGACATCCAGGCCGTCGCGCAATGGCTCAAGACCAAGACCTCGGAGCGGGAGATCGCCTTTCGCCCGGCGCGGGTGCTGATGCAGGACTTCACCGGCGTGCCCGCGGTGGTCGATCTTGCCGCCATGCGGGACGCCATGCAGATGCTCGGCGGCGATGCCAAGAAGATCAATCCGCTGGTCCCGGTCGATCTGGTCATCGATCATTCGGTCGTGGTCAATTTCTTCGGCAACAACACCGCCTTCAAGAAAAACGTCGAGGAGGAGTATAAGCAAAATCAGGAGCGCTACCGGTTCCTCAAATGGGCGCAGCGCTCGTTCGAGGATTTCCGCGTGGTGCCGCCCGGTACCGGCATCTGCCACCAGGTGAACCTCGAATATCTCTCGCGCACGGTTTGGACGGCGAAGACCAAGGCCAAGTTCGGCGACAAAGTGATTGCCACCGAGCTCGCCTATCCGGACACGCTCGTCGGCACCGATTCGCACACCACGATGGTGAACGGCCTCTCGGTCCTCGGCTGGGGCGTGGGCGGCATCGAGGCGGAAGCCGCCATGCTGGGCCAGCCCTATTCGATGCTGCTGCCGGAAGTGATCGGAGTGCGGTTCAACGGCAAGCTCAAGGAAGGCGTCACCGCCACCGATCTCGTCCTCACGGTCACGCAGCTGCTGCGCAAGCGCGGCGTGGTCGGCAAGTTCGTCGAATATTTCGGGCCCGGCCTCGCCAGTCTGTCGATCGCGGACCGCGCCACGCTCGGCAACATGTCGCCGGAATATGGTGCGACCTGCGGCTTCTTTCCGATCGACGACGACACCATCCGCTATCTGCGCGACACCGGCCGGCCGGCCGACCGGATCGCGCTGGTGCTCGCCTACGCCAAGGCGCAGGGCATGTACCACACTAAGACCACGCCGGATCCGGTCTTCACCGACGTGCTCAAGCTGGAATTGTCCTCGGTCGAGCCGTCGCTTGCCGGGCCGAAGCGCCCGCAGGACCGCGTGCCGCTCAAGGAGGTCAAGAGCGGTTTCGCCCAGGCGCTGGACAAGGAATTCGGCAAGGGCGCGGAGCTCGACAAGCGCGTTCCGGTCGAGGGGCGCAAGCATACGCTCGGCCACGGCGATGTGGTGATCGCGGCGATCACCTCCTGCACCAACACCTCGAACCCGAGCGTGATGATCGGGGCCGGGCTTCTCGCCCGCAAGGCGGTGGCGAAGGGCCTGACGGTGAAGCCGTGGGTGAAGACGTCGCTCGCGCCCGGCTCGCAGGTGGTGGCCGAGTATCTGAGCAAATCCGGCTTGCAGAAGGACCTGGACACGCTCGGCTTTAATCTGGTCGGCTTCGGCTGCACGACCTGCATCGGCAATTCCGGCCCGCTGCCGGCGGAAATCTCCAAAGCCGTCAATGACGGCGACCTTGTCGCCGCGGCGGTCCTTTCCGGCAATCGCAACTTCGAGGGCCGGGTCAACGCCGATGTGCGCGCCAACTACCTCGCCTCGCCGCCGCTGGTCGTCGCCTATGCGATCGCCGGCACGATGCAGATCGATCTCGGCCGCGCGCCGCTCGGCACCGATCAGAAAGGCCGCAAGGTCTACTTGCGCGATATCTGGCCGTCGAGCCGCGAGATCAACGAGTACATCCGCAAGAATGTCACCAAGCAGATGTTCACGCGCAAATATGCCGACGTCTTCAAGGGCGACGCCAATTGGCGCAAGATCAGCGTGCAGGGCGCACTGACCTTCCCGTGGGAGCGCAAATCGACCTACGTGCAGAACCCGCCCTATTTCGCCGGCATGTCGCGCCGGCCGGAGGCGCCGACGGACGTCATCGACGCGCGCGTCCTCGGGCTGTTCCTTGATTCCATCACTACCGACCACATCTCGCCGGCCGGTTCGATCAAGGTCGACTCGCCCGCAGGCAAGTACCTCGTCGACCACAAGGTGAAGCCGCTCGATTTCAACCAATACGGCACGCGGCGCGGCAATCACGAGGTGATGATGCGCGGCACTTTTGCCAATATCCGCCTCAAGAACCAGATGGTGCCCGGCGTCGAAGGGGGCTTCACCGTCCATTATCCGTCGCGCCAGCGCATGACGATGTATGACGCCGCCATGCGCTACAAGGCCGAGAACGTGCCGCTGGTGGTGTTCGCCGGCAAGGAATACGGCACCGGCTCCTCGCGCGACTGGGCGGCAAAGGGCACGATCCTTCTCGGCATCCGCGCCGTGGTCGCCCAATCATTCGAACGAATCCACCGTTCCAACCTCGTTGGCATGGGCGTCGTCCCGCTTGTCTTCGAGGAAGGCACGACGTGGCAAACCTTGGGGCTCAAGGGCGACGAGCAGGTGACGATCCGCGGATTGCACAGCGATCTCAAACCGCACCAGCGGCTCATCGCCGAGATCATTGCCGCGGACGGCGGTCTCAAGCGCGTTCCCCTGATTTGCCGCATCGATACGGTCGATGAGCTTGATTACTACCGCAACGGCGGCATCCTGCAGTATGTGCTTCGCCACCTCGCGGCGGCTTAGCGGGCGAGCCCTCACTGCGAAGTGAGTGGCGGGTGACCGCCGCGCTCGGTACCTTGTCACCGGACCGTCACCGAGGGGCGGGCGAGGGTGGAGATCGGAATGCTGCGTCGCGGCCTCGCGTCAGCGCCAGTCATCGCAAGCCTGCTGATTGCGACTTACGGCATTGCTCACGCCGGCGAGCCGCGGGCGTTTCTCGAACTGTTCACCAGCCAAGGCTGCTCCTCGTGTCCACCGGCTGACAAGCTGCTCGGCGAGCTGAGCGGCGATCCGTCGGTCGTCGCGGTGAGCGTGCCGATCGACTACTGGGACTATCTCGGCTGGAAGGACACCCTCGCCAGTCCGGGCGATTCGGCGCGACAGCGTGCCTATGCGCGCCTGCGCGGCGACCGGCAGGTCTACACGCCGCAGATCGTCGTCAACGGCGCCATGCATGTGCTCGGCAGCGATCGCGCCGCAATCGAGCGCGCGATCACGCAGACCGATCGCAACGCCGCGGTGATGTCGCTGCCCGTCCTCCTGTCGGTCGGCGGCAGCAATTTGAACGTGAAGATCGGCGCCGTGGAAAGGGCGCGTGCCGGCGGCGAAGTCTGGCTCTGTCCGTTGGCGAAATCCGTGCCGGTCGAAATCGGCCGCGGCGAAAATCACGGACGCACCATCACCTACCACAACGTCGTGCGGCGCTGGGTGAAACTGGGCGACTGGACCGGGACGGATTCGACCTGGAGTGTGCCGCTGGCCAGCATCAGCGCCGACGACATCAATTCCGCGGCGGTCATGGTGCAGGAAGGCACGCACGAGAAGCCTGGCATCGTCCTCGGCGCGGCCTTGGCGCCCCTCGCACCCCAGACATCAGATCGATAACGGACGGAGAAGGCAGGGACGGCTTGTGCCTCCTGTCCGCTGCCAGCGGCGATCCCGCGTAAAAAACAAAGGCCGGCAGTGCGCCGGCCTTTACGGAACTTCAACATCACGCGGAACTCTGGCCCGGTCCGTCCACGCCCCGGGGGGCTGGGGGGCTGAGGAATCCGGAACGCGATCCGGACCGGGCCCTGAGGCAACAGTGCTCCATTTCGCAGTGCAGCTTGGCATGTGCTGGGCCGAAATCGGGCCGCATTATGTTTCCGCCTAACGAAGCCGTGATTCCGCTGGTCAATAATGCCGCACCCTGCGGCCATTACGCCCGACCTGCATCCCATTCCTGCGTGCCTTTGCTCGCGCAAGGCCCTTGCCCACGCATCCGTCCGGCGCGATCATGAAGCGACCGTGAAGCTTCAGTGACACAGGAGGCGCCGCATGACATTCGGCGAAACTGAACCGAGCATGTTTCGCGGGGGCGAGTTGCGCGCGCCCGCCCCCGCAAGCGAGGTCACCTTCAGCCGGCGCGAGCTTGACCGCATTCTCAGCCTTTACGGCCGCAAGGTCGCCGCTGGCGAGTGGCGCGATTACGCCATCGATTTTTTCAAGGACCGGGCTGTGTTCTCCGTTTTCCGCCGCGCTTGCGAATTCCCCATCTATCGCATCGAGAAGAATCCGCGGCTTGGACGCCGGCATGGCGCCTACAGCGTAATCTCGGCGACCGGTCACATCCTGCGCCGCGGCCAGGAGCTTGATCGCGTACTCGGCGCGCTCGACCGCTCCCTTCGCGTGATCGCCGGCTGAACGGATCGCCGGGGGGCGCTGGCCTTGCAACGGCGTCGCGGCCGCCGGTGCGGCGATCAAGATTGACGGGTCGGCTTGGCTCAGCAGCACGAGAGCGCAGGATTTCCCCGATCACGTCGCTTTGTCGTGGTTGCCCTCGGGACTGCGCAGACGCTTGCCTGGGCGTCGAGCTACTACCTGCCGGCGATTCTCGCCGACCCGATCGGCGCCAGCATTGGCGTTCCCCGCTCCTGGGTTTTCGGCGCGTTTTCGGCCGCGTTGCTGATCGCGGCATTCGCCGGCCCCGCGGTCGGACGCATCATCGATCGGCATGGCGGCCGCGGCGTCCTGGTGCTCTCGAATATCGTCTTGGCCGCCGGGCTAGCCGTGCTCGCCGGTGCGACCGGGCCCATCGGGCTGTTCGCGGCCTGGACCGTTCTCGGCATCGGCATGTCGCTTGGACTTTACGACGCCGGATTTGCCGCGCTGACCGCGCTCTACGGCCACAATGCCCGCGGCCCCATTACCGGCATCACCCTGTTCGCCGGCTTCGCCTCGACCGTGAGCTGGCCGCTGTCGACGGTGCTCAATGATACGCTGGGCTGGCGCGAAACTTTGCTGGTCTGGGCGGCGCTCAACCTCGTTATCGGACTGCCGCTGAATTTGTCGTTACCGGTCCCGGCGCGGCAGGCGCACCATCCTGATAGCGCCGAGCCTTCGGTCGGCTGGCGACCGTACAAGGAGATGTTCCTCCTCGCGTTTGTCTTCGCCGCCGTTTGGTTCGTCACCGGGTCGATGGCGGCGCACTTGCCGCGGCTTCTCGAACGCGCCGGCGCGAGTCCAGTGCAGGCGATCGCCGCTTCCGCCCTGGTCGGCCCGGCGCAGGTCGCCGCGCGGCTGGTTGAATTCGTCGTTCTGCGCCGGTCGCACCCGCTCGTTTCGGCGCGTATCGCCGCATTGCTCCATCCGATCGGCGCGGCGATCTTCGCCGTCATCGGCGCCCCGGCGGCAGTGGCGTTCGCGCTCTTCTACGGCGCGGGCAACGGCCTTCTGACTATCGCGCGCGGTACGGTGCCGCTCGCCGTCTTCGGCCCCCGCGGCTACGGCGAACGCACCGGCCTCCTCGGCGCGCCGGCGCGGGCGGCGCAGGCGCTTGCCCCGCTGCTGTTCGGGCTGCTGCTCGACGCGATGGGCGCGTCGGTCATCATCGTTTCGGTAGCGCTCTGTCTTGCTTCATTCGTGGCGCTGCTTTGCCTTAATACGTCGCGGCCGGAGTAGCGGGCGCTACGGCGGCGTCGAATCGGCGCCGCCGAGCGGGCGTTGCATCAGCACTGCATCGCGCCAGCGGCCGTGCTTGAAGCCGACGGATTGCAGCGTACCGATGTGGCGAAAGCCGATGGCCGCGTGTAGTCCAATCGATCCTGCATTCGCCGAGTCGCCGATCACCGCTATCATTTGCCGGAAACCGCGCTGCTCCGCCTCGGCGATGAGGCGCGCCATGAGCAGTCGGCCTATTCCGGCGCGGTGGAATTGCGGATCGACATAGATCGTATCCTCGACGCTCCAGTGGTACGCCGGGCGCGCGTGATACGGACCGGCATAGGCGTAGCCAGCCACGGCGCCCGCCCGTTCGGCAACGAGATAGGGATAGCCGTTCGCTATGAGCGCATTCTGCCGGCGCGCCATCTCGGCCTCCTCCGGCGCCACGATTTCGAACGTCGCAGCGCCGTGCGCGACGGCATCTGCGTAGATACGGGCAATGCCGGCGATGTCGCCCGGTCCAGCCGACCGAATGTTGGCATCGTTCATCGCTAACAGCCCGGACAAAAGAAAACGCCCCGGACGAATCCGGGGCGTTGCCTTGTCCTTCGCCTGTTGCTCAGCGGCGGTCGCCCATGAGCCGCAGAAGCATCAGGAAGAGGTTGATGAAGTCGAGATAGAGCCGCAACGCACCCATCACCGCCTTGCGGCCGGCAACGGTGCCATCATCCTGCACGTCGTACATCTCTTTGATTTTCTGGGTGTCCCAGGCGGTGAGACCGGCGAAGATAAGAACGCCGATCACGGAGATGGCGAAGCTCAGGCCCGGGCTCTGCAGCCACCATTGCACGAACATCGCGAGAATGAGGCCGAACAGACCCATGATCAGGAACGAGCCGATCGGCGAAAGATCGCGCTGCGTGGTGTAGCCGTAAAGACTCAACGCGCCGAACGACGCCGCCGAGATGAAGAACACGCGCGTGATCGAGACGCCGGTGTAGGTCAGAAACACCGACGCCAGCATCAGCCCAAGCAGGCCGGCATAGACCATAAACAGGCCAAGCGCGGTGCCGGGCTGCAGCCGATCGATGCGGAAGCTGAGGAAGAAAACCAGGCCAAGCGTACCGAGGAACAGAATGAGCGTAAGCGGGCCACTGAAGATGGCCTGCCCGAACGCGGTCAATCCGCCGATCCGGTTGCCGGCGACATGGATCGCGTCGCCGCCCGCCGCCTGATAGGTCAGCCACGCCACGACGCCGGTCAGCGCCACGCCGGTCGCCATGTAGTTGTAGACGCGGAGCATGTAGGCGCGCAGACCCGCGTCGATCGCCACCTGGTCCGCGCGATAGCCGGTCCGCGCGGACGCGATATTCCGGTTCAAATCCGACATGGGAGAACCTCTGAGTTATCCCGGCATCCGCCGGGTTTTGCGTTCGGGGACCGAACGTAAGTGTGCAGGGAATCTAATGCGAAAGGCGGAAATGCGCCAGATGGCCAAAGTGCGATATTTGTAACCGGTTACCAAGTGTTCATGTTCGCCCGTTCGCTCGGGACGGCCGCGGCGTTACAAATTCCGCAGCACCGTGGCGGGCTTATGCCCCAATGCCGCGAATGTTCCGGCGAGGCCCAGCGCGACCGTAACCAGGAGCGCGACCAGCGCGGCACCGACCGCCTGGGCGGCAATCCACACGAACGGAAATTCCATCACCCTGGTGACGACGAGGTCGGCAGCGAGCGAGCCGGCCGCGACGCCGAACACCACGGTGGCGAGACCGATCAGAACATATTCGAGCGCATACGCGGCAAGAAGGCGCATGCGGGTCGCTCCCAGGGTCTTGAGGATCACGGCGTCGTAGACGCGGAAACGCTGCCCGGCGGCAAGCGCGCCGCCGAGCACCAAGGCAGCGGCAATCAGCGTGATAGAGCTCGCGGCGCGCAGCGCCAGAACGAGGTTGCCGACGATATGGTCGACCGCATCGAGCGCATCCTTCACGCGCACGGCGGAGACCGCCGGGAAGGCGTCGGCCGTCGCCTTGATCAGCGCTGTTTCCTCCTGCGTCGTGCCGCCATCGGCAAAGGTTAAAGTCGCGATATCGGTATGCGGCGCCGCGCCGAAGGTGCCGGGCGAGAACACCAGGACGAAATTGATGCCGAGGCTCTGCCACTCCACTGCGCGCAGATTGGCGATGCGGGCGGTGAGGTTGCGGCCGAGGACGTTGACGGTGATGCTGTCGCCGAGCTTGAGGTCGAGGTCCCTGGCCGTCCGTTCCTCGAGCGAGACGAGCGGCGGGCCGGCGTAGTCGGCCGCCCACCATTGGCCGGCGACGAGGCGCGAGCCCTGCGGGAGGGCGCTAGCATAGGTGATGCCGCGGTCGCCGCGTAGCACCCAGGCCGACCCCTCCGCCGGCTTGAGATCCTCGGCCTTGACGCCGTTCGCCGCGACGATACGGCCGCGCAGCATCGGCGCACGCTCGAGCGCGGAACGCGGCGCATATTGGCGCACGAAGCCGTCGAAGCGGTCGGCGTCGGCCGACGGGATGTCGAGGAAGAAGAACGACGGCGCCTTCTCCGGCAGCGCCGCCGCGAACTGGCGATGCAAGTTGCCGTCGAGCTCGATCACGGTCACCAGCAAGGAGAGGCCAAGCCCCAGCGAGAGCACGACGCTCGGCGTCAGCGCGCCCGGGCGCGAGATGTTGGCGATAGCGAGCCGCAGGACCGTCGAGCGCGGGCGTGGCAACCGGCGGGCGAGCCCCATGGTGAGCATCGCGACCAGCCGCAGCGCCAGAAAGATGATTGCCGCCGAGGCAACAAAGATCGCGGCGAGGCGGCGGTCATAGGCGCACCAGACCGCGAGTGACGCGAGTAGGGCGGCGATCAGTACCGTCGCGATCAAGTAGCGACGCCGAGGCCAGCGGCGCTCGGCAGCGACCTGATCGCGGAACAGCATCGACACCGAGATGTCATGCGCCCGTCCGAGCGGCCACATCGCAAAGGCGAGCGCCGTCAGGAGCCCATAGGCGATCGCCAATATGAGCTGCGGCGGATAGACCGACGGCGTGATCGGCAGTGACAGAATACCGCCGAAGGCCGAGGCAATGACGAACGGCAACGCGGCGCCGAGCGCGGCGCCAAGGACGGTCGCAAACAGCGCGACCAGCGCGATCTGCGAACAATAAATGGCGAAAACACCGCCGCCCGTCGCGCCCAGCGCCTTCATGGTCGCGATCGCGTCATGCTTGCGGGCGAGATGGCTGGCGACCGCGTTGGCGACGCCGACGCCGCCGACGAGAAGCGCAGTAAGGGCGACCAATGTCAGAAACTGGCTGAAGCGCTCGACATTGCGCTCGAGTTGCGGCGAGGCCTTGCTCCGCGTGCGAATGTCCCATCCGGCGTTGGGAAACGCCGTCTGCGCCTGTTTTTCGATCGCTGTCACTACCGCATCGCCCGCGCCGGCCTCGGGCAGGCGCAGCCGGTATTGCCAGCGCACCAAGCTGCCGGGCTGCAACAACCTGCTTGCGCGCAGCGCCGCCGCGCTGACGAGGACGCGCGGCCCGAAGCCGATCCCGCCGGCGAGCTTGTCCGGTTCGCTGGCGAGCGTCGCGCGCAGCTCCACCACGGCACTGCCGATGCCGATCCGATCGCCGGGCTTGAGATCGAACCGGGCAAGCAGCGCGGGGTCGATGGCGGCGCCGAACGCGTCACCCTGTTGCGCGAACACTGCCTGGAGCGGCATGTCGGGATTGGTGGCGATTGCTCCGACCAGCGGATAGGCCGCATCGACCGCCTTGACCTCGACCAGGGTGCTGCGCCCGTCGCTAGTGCGCGCCATCGTCGGCAGCGTGGCAATGACGGAAACCGTGCCGTGCGCAGTGAGGAAGGCCTGCTCCTGATCGTTCGCTTCGCGTTGGACCAGCGAAAAGGCCAGATCGCCGCCGAGGATCATGCTGCCGGAGCGGGCGAGACCATCGGCGAGGCTCTGCGCCACCGAGCCGACGCCGGCGATGGTCATGACGCCGAGCGCGATGCAGGCAACGAACACGCCGAAGCCGCGCAATCCGCCGCGCAGCTCGCGCCAGGCGAAACGCAGCGCGAGAAATGGGCTTGGCTTCGCAACCGGCGCCAGCATCAGACGGCAGCCTTCGGCATGACGCGCATCAGCACGAAGTGCGCCGGCGCGACCGCCAGCAGCGGCAATCCAATCAGCTGCGCCATGAGCCAAATATGAGCCGGCACCCAGGTCTGCGCGGCATCGTCGCTCATGCCCCACACGTAGTTGATGTTGACCGGCGCCAACCCCGCGCTTGGCGTTGGCGCCGGCATCAAGAAGAAACAGACCAGCAGCAGCGCCCAGGCCAGCCCGGTCCACGACCAGAAAGCGCGCCGGTCGTATCCGATCCGCCAGACCAGATAAATCAAGAAGAATGGCAGCCAGCCGTGAAACAACGACAACAGACGCAAGAACAGCGGATGGTTTTCGTCGAACATGTAGTCGGCCATGCCGGTCAGCGACGTGCCCATCGCGTGCGCAATAAAATCGGCCACCCACAGCGCCTGCGGCACCAGGATGCCGACCGCGCACATGGAGATCAGCAGCGCGTTCTCCGGCCAGATCGCAATGAGCGTGAGGATCAGCGCGATGTCGCAGAAATAGAGGAAGTTCGTCGGCCCGTAGTAGTACCAGTAGACCGGAATGAGCACCGCCATGTATGCCGTGTAAGCGAGCTTAAGGCCGAGCGGCACACGCGATGTCGTCGTCATGCTGTTTCCGCCGCGCTCACACGGCTCTCGATCCGGCCGGAGTGCATGTGCAGCACGCGGTCGCAACGGGCAGCGAGCGCCATGTCGTGGGTGACGAGCACCAGCGTCGTGCGGCGCTGGCGATGGCCGCGGAACAAAAGCTCGATGACCTCGCTTCCCGTCGCCTCATCGAGATTCCCGGTCGGCTCGTCAGCGACGAGGAGGGCGGGATCGGGAGCGAGCGCGCGGGCGAGCGCGACGCGCTGCTGCTCGCCGCCGGACAATTCGGCCGGGTAGTGATTGAGGCGGCCGGCAAGCCCGACCGCGGACAGTTCGCTTGCCGCGCGGGCGAATGCGTCGCGCGCGCCGGCGAGCTCGAGCGGCACGGC
This sequence comes from uncultured Alphaproteobacteria bacterium, assembly GCA_963850855.1. Taxonomy (GTDB): domain Bacteria; phylum Pseudomonadota; class Alphaproteobacteria; order Rhizobiales; family Xanthobacteraceae; genus BOG-931. The sequence goes on along the minus strand of CAWKNH010000015.1, from coordinate 44,868 downwards.
GACGTTCTCCAGCGCCGTCATGGTCGGAATCAGGTGGAAGCCCTGAAAAACGATGCCTATGTTCTTGCCGCGGAAGCGCGCCAGTCCATCTTCATCGAGTTTGTGCAAATCCTCTCCGGCGACAACGACCGAGCCGCTGTCGGGCCGCTCCAAACCGGTCATCACCATGAGCAATGTCGACTTGCCCGAGCCGGACGGTCCGAGCAGGCCGACGGCCTGGCCGTGTCCTATATTCAGGTCGACGTCCCTGAGGATATGAACGCGGGTCGCGCCGCGGCCGAGCGACAGGTTGATACCGCGCAGCGCGACGGCGGCGCCGGCGAAAGGAAGCCCCGAAATGTCTTGCATATTTCCGACCGACCCGCGCCTCTCGCCGTTCGACTATGCCCGATCATATGGGTGGCGGCGAGTTATGCGCCAAATCCTGCGCTGGGCGGTCGCCGCGGCGGTTTGTAGCGCTGCGCTTATGGCGATAACGGCTGCGCCCGCTATCGGCGGCGGAAAAATGCTCAAGATCGTGGCGCTCGGCGACTCGATCACGGCGGGGTTCGGCCTGCCCGAGAAGGATAGCTTCGTCACTCGCCTGCAAGCGGCGTTGGCGCGCCAAGGTATCGCGGCAGAGGTCGCCAATGCCGGCGTCTCCGGCAACACGGCCACGGACGCGCTCGCCCGGCTCGACTGGTCGGTGCCGGATGACACCGACGCAGTCGTCGTTGAACTCGGCGCCAACGACATGCTGCGCGGTATCAAGCCCGAGGTGACGCGCGCGGCACTCGAGGCGATTCTGCGCCGCCTGACCGAGCGCCATATCACCGTTCTCCTCTGCGGAATGCGCGCCGCGCCGAATCTCGGTCCGGACTACGATCAGGCCTTCGCGCGCATCTATCCGGAGCTTGCCGCCAAATACAGCGCGCTCCTCTATCCATTCTTTCTCGACGGCGTTGCCGGCAATCTCGCCCTCAATCAGCCCGACGGCCTGCACCCCAACGCGGCGGGGGTGGATGCAATCGTCGCCCGGATTTTGCCGAAAGTAGAGGAGCTCATCGCGCGTATTCGCGCGCAGCAGCCGTCGTGAGGGTTGCGCGCGGCGCGCGATCCCCGCATGCTGCGGCTGCTGCGAATCGCCAGTGCGACGAGCCGCAGGTTGTCATGCCCCGCCTGTTCACCGGTCTTGAGATACCGCCCCGTGTCGCCCAGTCGCTGGCCATGATGCGCGGCGGTTTGCCGGGAGCGCGCTGGATCGATCCGGAAAACTATCACCTCACGCTGCGCTTTATCGGCGACATCGATGATGCTTTGGCGCGCGACATTGCCGGCCTGCTCGGCCGCGCGCAGCGGTCGGGCTTCGAGCTGCGCCTCGACGGGCTTGCTTCCTTCGGCGGCCGCAAACCGCGGGCGCTGGTCGCCGCGGCGCCGGCCACCCCAGCGCTGATGGAGCTGCAGGCGGAGCATGAAAGGCTGCTGCAGCGGCTCGGGCTCGAGCCGGAAGGGCGCAAATATACGCCGCATGTCACGCTGGCGCGGCTGCGCGATTCATCGAGCCGCCAGGTTGCCGATTATCTTGCCGCGCGCGGGCACTATCGCTCTTCGGCATTCGCGGTTTCGCGCTTTGTGCTGTTCTCCTCGCGCGCCTCGGTCGGCGGCGGCCCCTATGTGGTCGAGGAGGCTTATCCGCTCGCCACGGCGGAGCCCAGGCGGGCGCAAGCTCACCCTCCCCTGTAGAGAAGGGTGAAGCGGCTACGCTCGCAGCATGCGCGACTGCAGATCGAGCATCGCGGTCGCAAAGCCGTGGCCGTCAGCCATGAGCTCGCGCATCAGCGACAACGGCGTGGGGCGCGAGGACTCGACCTCGCCGACCACGCTGCCGAAGTCGAATGACAATTCGGCGTCGAATTTACGCGCCAGCTGCTGCATGCGCAGATTGTCGGCGAGGCAGGCCATGTGCAGCAGTCGAAAACCGCGATTGCGCGCAGTGAGCAAAGTATGGCGGAGCAAGGCCGAGCCGACACCGTGACTCTGCCAGGCCTTCTCCACGCTGATCGCGGCCTCCGCCTGGCGCGGGAACGGCGCACCCAGCGGCCGCAACTCCGCCGCCCCGCGAATGACGCCCTTGATCAAGAAGGCATGCACCACGGCATCGAGCGACAGCGACAACTCCACATAGCGGCCAATGAAATCATCGGAGACGCCGCCGCCAAACCGGTTATGCCGGCTCGTCGAATCAAGGCGCAGCACATGGTCGCGATATTTAGCGGCTTCGCCGATCCACAATTTGCGGATCATGCCGTCTTCGGGAAGGACATCCTGCATTCCACGGGTCTCCTGACATTGCCGTCAAAAAAGACCTCCTGGTCGCGTCCTCCGCCGGGCAGCCGTGACGAACGTCTTCGCGCGCGCGTCACGAATCAAATTATCATGTCGTGAGCCGCAGAAATTTGACAAGGCGAAGCATTGAGCAACATGCCCACATTCCGTATACGCATGGCTCGCAGATGTTTGCGACCGCTTTGCGACGGCACAATCCTGGCATGTCGACAATGTCGCCCGGCTTATGCCGCTTCCCGCCACGTTTCATCCACAACGGTTAATTTGGAATGGCGAGCTCGATCACAGCGCGATATGCGGCGGGCGTAGCCGCCGGCCGGGTAGAGCGCGATGTCGCGCAGGTCGCCATCGTCGAGCGGCTGACGCGGCTCGAAGCGCGCATCATGCAACATCGCCTAGCGCGCAAATCGTCCTCGCTCGGCTGGCTGTTCGGCGACCGCGAGAGCAAGGAGGCGCGAATCAAAGGCCTCTACGTCTATGGCGACGTTGGCCGCGGCAAGACGATGCTGATGGATTTTTTCTTCGAAGCGAGCCCGGTGATGCGCAAGCGCCGCGCACATTTTCACGAATTCATGCTCGACGTGCACGAGCGCATTCACGCTTACCGGCAGAATATGAAGCTCGGCGAGCATGCCGGCGAGGATCCGATCCGGCTCACCGCCGCGCAGTTGGCGGAAGAGGCCTGGCTCCTCTGCTTCGACGAATTTCACGTCACCGACATTGCCGACGCCATGATCCTCGGACGGCTATTCGCGGAATTATTCGAGCGCGACGTCGTGCTGGTGGCCACCTCGAACGTACCGCCGGACGATCTCTACAAGGACGGATTGAACCGCGCCCTGTTCGTGCCGTTCATCCACATGCTCGAAGCGCACCTGGACATCGTGCGGCTCGACGCGCGCACCGATTTCCGGCTGGAGAAGCTCGCCGGCATGCCGGTTTGGCACGTTCCAGCCGAGGCTGCCGCCGACTTGGCGCTCGACGACGCATGGCGGCAACTCGCGGGTGGCCATGAGGGAGAGGCGCAGGCGCTTCCGCTCAAGGGCCGCAGCGTCCATGTTCCGCGCGCGGCCATGGGCGTCGCCCGCTTCGGCTTCCACGACCTCTGCGAGCAGCCGCTCGCCGCAGCCGACTATCTGCGCGTCGCGCACGAATACCACACGATTATCCTCAACCGCGTCCCGGTCATGACCTTCGACACCCGCAACGCCGCCAAGCGCTTCATCATCCTCGTCGATACGCTCTACGACATGAATGTGAAGCTCATCGCCTCGGCGGCAGCCGAACCCGATGCGCTCTATCAGGGGGAGGAAGGCTTCGAGGCGCAGGAATTCAAGCGCACCGCCTCGCGCCTTATCGAGATGCGCTCGCAGGCCTACCTGGCCCGCCCGCACGGCGCCGCGCATGCGCAGATATCCGGCTCATCCGCCGGCATCGTCGAGACCTGAGCGCCGCGCCTCCTCGGCGAGCGGCGGCTTGAATGCGCATCGCAAAGGGGTTAATGACCGCGGCAGCCGGGGCGTCTTTACCAATCAAGGATTTCGTCGGATGGCGCGAAGCAAGATTGCGTTGATCGGCGCTGGCCAGATCGGTGGTACGCTGGCGCATCTGGTCGGCCTCAAGGAGCTCGGCGACGTCGTCCTCTTCGACATCATGGAAGGCGTCCCGCAGGGCAAGTCGCTCGACCTCGTGCAGTCCTCGCCGGTCGAAGGCTTCGATGCCCGCTTCACCGGCACCAATTCCTACGAGAGTATCGAAGGCGCGGCGGTGTGCATCATCACCGCAGGCGTGCCGCGCAAGCCCGGCATGAGCCGCGACGATCTGCTCGGCATCAACCTCAAGGTAATGGAGCAGGTCGGCGCCGGCATCAAGAAATACGCGCCGAGCGCGTTCATCATCTGCATCACCAACCCGCTCGACGCCATGGTCTGGGCGCTGCAGAAATGCTGCGGGCTGCCGAAGCAGATGGTCGTGGGCATGGCCGGCGTGCTCAACTCGGCGCGCTTTCGTTATTTCCTCGCCGACGAATTCAATGTCTCGGTCGAGGACGTCACCGCCTTCGTGCTCGGCGGCCACGGCGACAGCATGGTGCCGCTGGTGCGCTATTCGGCGGTTGCCGGCATTCCGCTTCCCGACCTGATCAAGATGGGCTGGACCACGGCGGCGCGGCTCGACGCCATTGTCGAGCGCACCCGCAATGGCGGCGGCGAGATCGTCAGCCTGCTCAAGACCGGCTCGGCGTTTTATGCACCGGCTACGTCCGCAATCGCCATGGCGGAAAGCTATCTGCGCGACAAGAAACGCGTGCTGCCGGCGGCGGCCTGGCTCAACGGCGAGTACGGCGTGAAGGATCTTTATGTCGGCGTGCCCGTCGTCATCGGCAGCAAGGGAGTCGAGCGCATCGTCGAGATCGAGCTCAACGGTGTGGAGCGCGGCATGTTCGACAAGTCGGCACAAGCCGTGGAGAGTCTGGTTGAGGCTTGCAAGAAGATCGCCCCCGATCTCGGCAAGTAATGTATCCGCTGGTTCCTCCTTCTCGTTTCTCGGGCGTTGCGCCCGGGACGCCTGAGCAAACCGCATGAACATCCACGAATATCAGGCCAAGGCCGTGTTGCGCGAATTCGGGGTGCCGGTGCCGCGCGGCATTCCGGCGCTCAGCGTCGAGGAGGCGGTCAAGGCCGCCAACGACCTCGGCGGGCCGGTCTGGGTGGTGAAGGCGCAGATCCACGCCGGCGGGCGCGGCAAGGCCGGCGGGGTGAAGGTGGTCAAGTCCGTCGCCGACGTGAAGCGCGAGGCGGAGCGCCTCCTCGGCTCGACGCTGGTGACGCACCAGACCGGGCCGCACGGCAAGGAAGTGCATCGCCTCTACATCGAGGAAGGCTCGGCGATCGAGCGCGAGTATTATCTCTCCGCGCTGGTCGATCGCGCCGCCTCGCGCGTCGCCTTCGTCGCCTCGACCGAAGGCGGCATGGAGATCGAAGAAGTGGCGCGCACGCGGCCGGAAAAAATCCTCTCGTTCTCGGTCGACCCTGCGACCGGCTTCATGGCCCATCACGCCCATCAGGTCGCGCGCGCGCTCGGATTTGGCCGCGAAATCGCCAAGCAGGCCGAGAGCATGCTGCCGAAGCTCTACCAGGCCTTCCTCGCCAAGGACATGAGTCTCCTCGAGATCAATCCGCTCGTCGTCACCAAATCCGGCGAGCTTGTTTGCCTCGATGCCAAGATGGGCTTCGACGACAGCGCGCTCTATCGTCACCCGGACATTGTGGCGCTGCGCGATCTCAGCGAAGAGGACGCCAAGGAGATCGAGGCCTCGCGCTACGACCTCAACTATGTCGCGCTCGACGGCACCATCGGCTGCATGGTCAACGGCGCCGGCCTCGCCATGGCGACGATGGACATCATCAAGCTCTATGGCGAGACGCCGGCGAATTTTCTCGACGTCGGCGGCGGCGCCAGCAAGGACAAGGTGACCGCCGCGTTCAAGATCATCACCTCCGACCCGCAGGTGAAGGGAATCCTGATCAACATCTTCGGCGGCATCATGCGTTGCGACGTCATCGCCGAAGGGGTGGTCGCGGCGGTGAAGGAGGTCGGCCTGCGCGTGCCGCTGGTGGTGCGGCTTGAAGGCACCAATGTCGCTCTCGGCAAGGAGATCATCAACAAATCGGGCCTCAACGTCATTCCCGCCGACGACCTCGACGATGCCGCGCAGAAGATCGTCAAGGCCGTGAAGGGGACGTCGTGATGCCCATTCTCGTCGACAAAAACACCAAGGTGATCTGCCAGGGCTTCACCGGCAAGAACGGCAGCTTTCATTCCGAGCAGGCGATCGCCTACGGCACCAAGATGGTCGGTGGCACCTCGCCCGGCAAAGGCGGCACCACGCATCTGAACCTGCCGGTGTTCGAGACGGTCGCCGAAGCGCGGCAAAAGACCGGCTGCGACGCGAGCGTGATCTACGTGCCGCCGGCCGGCGCCGCGGACGCGATCTGCGAAGCGATCGACGCCGAGATCCCGCTCATCGTCTGCATCACCGAGGGCATTCCCGTGCTCGACATGGTGAAGGTCAAGCGCGCGCTTTGCGGCTCGAAATCGCGGCTGATCGGGCCGAACTGTCCGGGCGTGATGACCGCGGGCGAATGCAAGATCGGCATCATGCCGGGCAGCATTTTCAAGCGCGGCAAGGTCGGCATCGTCTCGCGTTCCGGTACGCTCACCTATGAGGCGGTGTTCCAGACGACGCAGGAGGGCCTTGGGCAGACCACCGCGGTCGGCGTCGGCGGCGATCCGGTGAAGGGCTTGGAGTTCATCGACGTGTTGGAGATGTTCCTCGCCGACAAGGCGACTGAGGCGATCGTCATGATCGGCGAGATCGGCGGCGCATCGGAAGAGGACGCAGCGCAATTCCTCAAGGACGAAGCCAAGCGCGGTCGCAAGAAGCCGACGGTCGGCTTCATCGCCGGGCGGACCGCACCGCCCGGCCGGCGCATGGGGCACGCCGGGGCGATCATTGCCGGCGGCAAGGGCGGAGCGGAATCGAAGATCGCCGCCATGGAATCAGCCGGCATCAAGGTTTCCCCATCGCCGGCTCGGCTCGGCAAGACCCTCGCCGAAATATTGAAATCGTAATTCACTTCTTGCGTCTTTCGGCTGCCGCATCCGGCCATTAAATAGGGTACAAGAGAGATTGCCCCGCGCCGGGCGGGCTGATTCGTCGTTTTCCGTACTCGTCGGGCTTTCTGTCGGTTCAAACCCCTCGCTCGGGATTCGCCATGTCTCGCCAGGACGCGAACGCCGCCTTCGCCATCACCTCATTCCTCAACGGCAGCAATGCCCCGTACATTGAGGAGCTTTATGCGCGCTACGAGGCCGATCCGAAGGCGGTCGACGCCGAGTGGCAGTCATTCTTCCAGAGCCTCAAGGACGATGCCCGCGATGTAGCCGAGAACGCGCGCGGGCCTTCCTGGCGACGGCCCGGTTGGCCGCCGCCCGAGCGCAACGAACTCGTCGCGGCGCTCGACGGCGACTGGACCGAAATCGGCAAAGCCCTCGGCGGGAAGGTGAAGGCGCAGGCGCAAACCAAAGGCGTCGAGCTTGCCACCGCCGACATCGAACGCGCCACTCGCGACTCGATCCGCGCGCTGATGCTGATCCGCGCCTATCGCGCCCGCGGACACTTCCACGCCAATCTCGATCCGCTCGGGCTTGAACCGCCGCAGAACGAGGAAGAACTCGAGCCAAGCACCTACGGCTTCAGCGAAGCCGATTTCGACCGTCCGATCTTCCTCGACAAGGTGCTCGGCCTTGAGTTCGGCACCCTGCGCCAAATCATCGGCATCCTGCGGCGCACCTATTGCCAGACGCTAGGCGTCGAATTTCTGCACATCTCCAACGGTGCGCAAAAGGGCTGGATCCAGGAACGCATCGAAGGGCCCGACAAGGAGATCAGCTTCACCCGCGAAGGCAAGCGCGCCATCCTCAACAAGCTGGTCGAGGCCGAAGGCTTCGAGAAATTCTGCGACCTGAAATTCACCGGCACCAAGCGCTTCGGCCTCGACGGCGCCGAATCGATGATCCCGGCGCTGGAGCAGATCATCAAGCGCGGCGGCGCGCTCGGCGTGCGCGAGATCGTGATCGGCATGGCGCACCGCGGGCGGCTCAACGTGCTGTCGCAGGTCATGGCCAAGCCGCATCGCGCCATCTTCCATGAATTCAAGGGCGGCTCATCGACCCCGAATGAGATCGAGGGCTCGGGCGACGTGAAATATCACCTCGGCGCCTCCTCCGACCGCGAGTTCGACGACAACAAGGTGCACCTGTCGCTCACCGCCAATCCGTCGCATCTCGAAATCGTCGATCCGGTCGTCCTCGGCAAGGTGCGCGCCAAGCAGGACCATCTCGGCGCCACGCCGGAAGACCGCACCATGGTGATGCCGCTGCTCATTCATGGCGACGCCTCGTTCGCCGGTCAGGGCGTGGTCGCCGAGTGTTTCGGGCTTTCCGGATTGCGCGGCCACCGCACTGGCGGCTCGCTGCATTTCATCGTCAACAACCAGATCGGCTTCACCACCAATCCGCGCTATTCGCGATCCTCGCCCTATCCGTCCGACGTCGCCAAGATGATCGAGGCGCCGATCTTTCACGTCAACGGCGACGACCCGGAAGCGGTGGTCTTCGCCGCCAAGGTCGCAACCGAGTTCCGGCAGAAATTCCAGAAGCCCGTGGTCATCGACATGTTCTGCTACCGCCGTCACGGCCACAACGAGGGCGACGAGCCCTCGTTCACCCAGCCGCTGATGTACAAGGCGATCGCCGCGCATCCGGGCACGCTCGAAATCTACGGCAAGAAGCTCGTTGGCGAGGGCGTCGTCACCGACGGCGAGGTCGAGAAGATGAAGGCGGATTGGCGCAACCGCCTCGATGCCGAGCTTGAGGCGGCGCAGAGCTACCGCGCCAACAAGGCCGATTGGCTCGACGGGCGCTGGGCCGGCTTCAAAACCGGCGGCGACGGCGAGGATCCGCGCCGCGGCCAGACCGGTGTCCAGATCGCGGCGCTCAAGGATATCGGCAAGAAGATCACCACGCTGCCGCCGGACTTCCACCTCCATCGCACGCTCAACCGATTCCTGGACAACCGCCGCAAAGCGATCGAGACCGGTACCAACATCGACTGGGCGACCGGCGAGGCGCTGGCCTTCTCCTCGCTGCTGCTCGAAGGCCACCGCGTGCGGCTCTCCGGCCAGGACAGCGAGCGCGGCACCTTCTCGCAGCGCCATGCGGTGCTGATCGACCAGGAGAACGAGCAGCGCTACACCCCGTTCAATCACTTAGGCGACGGCCAGGCGCGCTTCGAGGTCATCAACTCGATGCTGTCGGAAGAAGCCGTGCTCGGCTTCGAGTACGGCTACTCGCTCGCCGAGCCGAACGCGCTGACCCTTTGGGAAGCGCAATTCGGCGATTTCGCCAACGGCGCGCAGGTGCTATTCGATCAGTTCATCTCCTCCGGCGAGCGCAAATGGCTGCGCATGTCCGGCCTGGTCTGCCTGCTGCCGCACGGTTACGAAGGACAGGGACCCGAGCATTCCTCCGCCCGGCTCGAGCGCTTCCTGCAGATGTGCGCCGAGGACAACATGCAGGTCGCCAACTGCACGACGCCGGCGAATTATTTTCACATCCTGCGCCGCCAGCTCAAGCGCGATTTCCGCAAGCCGCTCATCCTGATGACGCCGAAATCGCTGCTGCGCCACAAGCGCGCCGTGTCGCGGCTCGACGAGATGGGGCCGCAGACGACTTTTCACCGGCTGCTTTGGGACGACGCGCAGCTTTTGCCGGACGAGAAGATCAAGCTCGTCCCCGACGACAAGGTGCGCCGCGTGGTCCTCTGCTCCGGCAAGGTGTACTTCGACCTTTACGACGAACGCGAGAAACGCGGGATCGACGATATCTACCTGCTGCGTGTCGAGCAGCTTTATCCGTTCCCCACCAAGGCGCTAATGAGCGAGCTTTCGCGCTTCAAGCAGGCGGAAATCGTCTGGTGCCAGGAGGAGCCGCGCAATATGGGGGCGTGGGTGTTCGTCGACATTTTCCTCGAGTGGGTGCTCAACCAGATCGGCGCCAAGAGCCGTCGCGCCCGCTATGCCGGCCGGCCGGCATCCGCGTCGACCGCGGTCGGACAGATGTTGCTGCATGTCGCGCAGCTCAAACAGTTTCTTGAGGATGCATTGGGATAGCGGAAAGGAGGCCGGACGGCAGATCGCAGCTTGTCTCTTATTCGTTCTTCATTGTCCGTCTGCATTCCGCGCGAACGGGGAACAAGTCCATGGCCGAAATACGCGTGCCCACCCTCGGCGAGTTGGTGACCGAAGCGACCATCGGCAAATGGTTCAAGAAGGCGGGTGATGTCGTCGCCGTCGACGAGCCGCTGGTCGAGCTCGAGACCGACAAGGTCACGATCGAGGTGCCGGCGCCGGCCGCCGGCGTGCTCACCGATGTCGCGGTCAAAGACGGCGACACGGTCGCGGTCGGCGCGCTTCTTGGCGCGATCAAGGAGGGACCGGGCGCCGTGCCTGCCGGCCGGCCCGATCAGAAGACCGAGCGAGGCAAGCCGATCGACGCCGGTCCCGAACAGCCGAAGCCGAGAGACGCCGCCCCCTCGCCGCCGCCCAAGCCGAAGCCCGCTACGGCGCCGGCCGCCGACATGCCGCTCGCGCCCTCGGTCCGCAAGATCGCCGCCGAGACCGGAATCGATGCCGCGACCGTGCCCGGCTCGGGCAAGGACGGCCGCGTCACCAAGGGCGACATGCTCGCCGCGATCGAGCGAGCGGTCGCGCAGCCGACGCCTGTCGCGCAGTCTGTGGCGACGATCCACGCCCGCGCGCCCTCCCCGCTCGACGACGCCGCCCGCGAGGAGCGGGTGCGGATGACGCGGCTGCGTCAGACCATCGCGCGGCGGTTGAAAGATGCACAGAACACGGCGGCGATGCTCACGACCTTCAACGAGGTCGACATGACCCATGTCATGGCGCTGCGCAGCCAGTACCGCGATCTGTTCGAGAAGAAGCACGGCACCAAGCTCGGCTTCATGGGCTTCTTCGTGCGTGCCTGCGTCCAGGCGCTCAAGGAGATCCCGGCGGTCAACGCCGAGATCGACGGCACCGACATCATCTACAAGAACTATTATCACATCGGCATTGCGGTCGGCACCGAGCGCGGCCTGGTGGTGCCGGTGGTGCGCGACTGCGACCAGAAATCGATTGCCGAGATCGAGCAGGCGATCGCCGATTTCGGCCGCCGCGCCCGCGACGGAACGCTGAAGATCGAGGAGTTGCAGGGCGGCACCTTCAGCATCACCAATGGCGGCATCTATGGTTCGCTGATGTCGACGCCGATCCTCAATGCGCCGCAATCCGGCATTCTCGGCATGCACAAGATCCAGGAGCGGCCGATGGTCGTGGCCGGCAAGATCGAGGCGCGGCCGATGATGTATCTTGCGGTCTCCTACGACCACCGCATCGTCGACGGCCGCGAGGCGGTGACGTTCCTGGTGCGGGTGAAGGAATCGCTAGAAGACCCGGCGCGGCTGGTGCTGGACTTATAAGTCATGACCTACGACGTCATCGTCATCGGCACCGGCCCCGGCGGCTATGTCTGCGCCATTCGCGCGGCGCAGCTCGGCCTGAACACCGCCGTCGTCGAGAAGCGCGCAACCTTCGGCGGCACCTGCCTCAACATCGGCTGTATCCCGTCGAAAGCGATGCTGCATGCCTCCGAGCTCTACGAGGAAGCCGGGCACTCATTCGCGCAAATGGGGATCAAGGTCGGCAAGGCGAGCGTCGATCTGGCCGCACTGCTGAAATACAAGGAGCAGAACGTCGACAGCAACGTCAAGGGCGTCGACTTTCTGTTCAAGAAGAACAAGATCGAGGCGTTTCACGGCGCGGGAAAGATCATCGCGCCGGGCAAGGTCGAGGTGAAAGCCGCCGACGGCAAAACGCAGACGCTGGAGACGAAGAACATCGTCATCGCTACCGGCTCGGACGTGGCCCGCCTCAATGGCATCGACATCGATGAAAAGCGCGTGGTGTCCTCGACCGGCGCGCTAGACTTCACCAAAGTGCCGCAGAAGCTGCTGATCGTCGGCGCCGGCATCATCGGGCTCGAGCTCGGCTCGGTGTGGCGGCGGCTCGGCGCCGAGGTGGTGATCGTCGAATTTCTCGATCACATCCTGCCCGGCATCGACAGCGAGGTGGCGCGGCAGTTCCACCGGATGCTGCAGAAGCAGGGCATCGCCTTCAAGCTCGCATCGAAGGTCACCGGTATCGACACCTCCGGCAAAGCGCTCAAGGTGAAGGTCGAGCCCGCAGCCGGCGGGACGGCGGAGACGATCGAAGCCGACAGCGTGCTGGTGGCGATCGGGCGCGTGCCGTTTACCGACGGCCTCGGTCTCGACGCGGCCGGCGTCAAGCGGGACAATCGCGGCCGCGTCATCGTCGACCCGCATTTGCGCACCAATATCGCCGGCATCTACGCCGTCGGCGACGTCATCGCCGGCCCAATGCTCGCGCATAAGGCCGAGGAGGAAGGCGTCGCCGCCGCGGAAATCATCGCCGGGCAGGCCGGACACGTGAATTACGAGGTCATTCCGAACGTCGTCTACACCTACCCGGAAATCGCGTCCGTGGGCAAAACCGAGGAAGAGCTGAAGCAGGCCGGCATCGCCTATCAGGTCGGCAAGTTTCCGTTCACCGCCAACAGCCGCGCCCGCGCTTTGCTGATGACCGACGGCTTCGTGAAAATCCTCGCCGATGCCAAGACCGACCGCGTGCTCGGCGTGCACATTCTCGGCCCCGACGCCGGCACGATGATCGCGGAAGCCGCCATCGCCATGGAATTCGGCGCGTCATCCGAAGACATCGCGCGCACCTGCCACGCGCATCCGACGCTCAACGAGGCGGTAAAGGAAGCCGCGCTGGCGGTCGCCAAGCGGGCGATCAATCTCTGAGGCGCAGCAGCGTCATTCGATCACGATCTTGACTTCGCTGCCCGACTTCAGCCGCGCGCCGGCTTCGAGCCCGTTGAGCACGCGGAAGCGCTCCACCTGGCGGTCGGCGACCGCCATCCGGCCGGCGAGCTTCTCGACCGTGTCGCTCGGCCCGACCGTGACCACTTGCACGCGCAAGGGCTTCGCGTCCTCGATCTCGGCGAGACTCATGCGGCGGAACGTACCGATCGACTCGCGGAAGACGCGGTCGATTTCCGGCGTGCGGTGCTTGGCGGCGTAAATGAAGCGGTAGACGTCGCTGCCGAAGCGAACGGCATAGAGCCGGAAATCCCATTGATCGCCCTTGGCGGCGGCGGTGGCGCCGGGAAAACCGTTGATGGTGACATCTTCGACCGTCGCCGCATCGATATTCTCGATCCAGCCGGAGGTGAGATAGGCGGCAAGCGTCTGCTCAGCGGGGACGCGCACGACATCGAGGCGCAGCGCCTGGCCGCCGCCATGCTTGACGCCGAGCACGGCCTGCGCCGTGTTGTCGAGGGTAAAACCTTCGGGCGCGGTGAAGGTAAAGGCCAGCCGCGGATGCAGGAAGCGCCGGCCGCGCACGAAACCTTCGCTCGGGTCCTCGCCGAAGACGATGCCGTCGATGCCGGAGAGATAGGCGCTCTTGTCGCGCCCGGCATAGGTCGAGGGGGCGCCGAACTGGCGGGCATTGGCGAGCGCGTTGCTGATCCGCTCGGGCGTCGCCGGGTGCGATGACAGGAAATCCGGCGCCCGGGGATCGATGGCGCCGCTCTGCTGCTGCGGCTTGAGCTCGGAATTGTGCTCCATCGAGGTGAGGAAGCGCACCGCGCCGTAGGGATCGTAACCGGCGCGCGAGGCGATGCCGATGCCGATGGCGTCGGCTTCGAACTCCTGCGCCCGCGAGAAGCTCGCCAGCGCGAGCTTCGACTTGGCGAGCGCCAGCGCGCCCTCCTCCGGATCGCTGATCACGTCGCTGACCACCCGGTTCACCAGCGCGGTCTGCCGCGCCTGCTCCTCGCGGATGGCGGCGTGGTGCGCGATCACGTGGCCCATCTCGTGGGCGAGCACTGACGCAAGCTCGGATTCATCGTTGGCGAGCGCAATGAGGCCGCGCGTCACGTAGAGCTGCCCGGTGGGAAGCGCGAAAGCGTTGATCGACTGCGAATTGAGCATCGTGACCTTGTAGTGCAGGTCGGGCCGCTCCGACGACGCCACCAGGTGATCGACGGTCTGCTCGACCATGCCTTGCAGCCGCGGGTCGTTGTAGACGCCGCCATACGCCCCGAGGATGCGCTGGTGCTCGCGCAGCGCCGCCGGCGACATATCCTCGTCGACCGGCTTCGCCGGTCCCGACAGCGACACCTGCGGCGCAAGCGAGGGCGGCGTCGCCGTGCACGCCGCCAAGACAAAAGCCGCCGAGGCGAATGCCGCGGCGGCGATGGCCGCGCGCACCAACCGCAGGCGTAAAGTCCCCATGGGCCCCGATTTGGTCACCATGTCACTCACGGTCAGTCAGCTCGATCTGTTCCGGACGCACCGCCTCGATCCAAGGCCCGCCGCGCTCCTCGATCCATCCGCGTACCCGGATATGTCGGCCGGCGAGCTTCCTCGGTTCGAGGCCCGCTGCCGTAAAGGTACGCGCATTTCGCTTCAGGATCGTAACAGTGAAGTCCTCGGTCCACCGCCGCCCGAAATTCACATAGATCGTGGCGCCGCTTTCGCGCACCGACACCACCTGACCCTCGACCAGCCCGAAGCGGCCTCGCTCGGCCAGCACGTCTTCCGGGTCGGCGGCGTTCAGCAGGTCATAATACGAATTGGCCCACAGGCCAAGCTTGGCCCCCCGCGCCATTTTCTCGCCGCCGAGGAGTTCCGCCGCACAGTCGCGACTGCCGACCCGGGCGGCGACGCGGGCAACGCCGGCGGCAATCAGCTCCGCCTGCACGAAGCGCTCGACGCCATCGCGGGTCACGAAAGCATAGGCGAGGACGCGCCCGTATCGGTCGGAGGGAGTATCCGCACGCCGGAGCACGATCTCGCCGTCCGCCACCAGCGCGGCAAGCGCGTCCTTGGCCGCCGCGCCACCGGGCGCGGCGCCGGATTCCTGCGGCAGCGGCAACGGCGGAACTTCAATGGCGGCAAGGCGAACCTCGCGGCCGTCATCGAGCGCGAAGGTACGCCCGTCGATCGTGCGGCTCGCGGTGCCGCGTGCGATCACCTCGCCGCCGCAAATGCTCGCGCGGCCGCCTTGCTCCTGCGCCATTGCGCCGGTGCAGACGCAGATCGTCACGCAGGAAGCGGCCAGAATGCCGTTCCACCACCCCATCGGCCCACTACCCCATCCGGGACAAGCGAAGGGCCGGAATGCGGCAGTACTACGGCGATGTAGGCCGAACTCGTTACCTGCGGATGGATTTGTCGGCAAAGACGCCGGCGGTGCGAGCTTCTTAGCCGGCCTTGCGGTGCCGGGCGCCGGTACGGCTCGCTTTCCCGTTTTCGGCGTGCGCGGCCTTTTTTCCGGAAATCGGCAGCAGCATTTCCTTTTGCCCGGCCGCGCCCTTGCGGCTCTTCTTGCCCTGCGCCGGCCGGGTGCTCTGCTTCTCCGCCTGCACGGAGCGGCGCAGTGCATCCATGAGATTGATGACCTTGCCGGTCGGCCGCTCCTGCGGGACTTCGATCTTTTCGCCCTTGGCCTTCTTCTCGATCAGCTCCTTCAGGGCGTGCTCGTAGTGATCTTCGAATTGCTCCGGCTTGAAATGCCCGCTCTTCGTTTCGACGATATGGCGCGCCAGATCCATCATGTCCTTGGTCAGCTTCACATCTGGGATATCGTCGAAGATGTCGCCGGCGTCGCGCACCTCGTAGGGGTAGCGCAGCAGCGTACCCATCAGCCCCTTACCGCGCGGCACCAGGGCGATGACGTGCTCGCGGGTGGCGAGCACCACACGGCCGATCGCCACCATCTTCATCTGCTCGATGACGTTGCGGATGACGACGAACGCGTCCTCGCCGACATTGCCGTCAGGCGCGATGTAATACGGCCGGATGTTGTAAAGCTCATCGATCTCGTTCCGCGGTACGAACTCGTCGATCTCGATCGTCTTGGTGCTCTCGAGCGAGACCGCCTCGAGTTCCTCGTCGGAAATCTCCACATACTCGCCCTTGGCGACTTCGTAGCCCTTGACGATCTGGTCCGACGAAACTTCCTCGCCGGTCTCGGCATCGACTTTGCGATAGCGGATGCGATGGCCGGTCTCGCGATTGAGCTGATTGAAGCTGATCTTCTCGCGCTCGGACGTGGCCGGATAGAGCGCGATCGGACACGAGACCAGCGAGAGCCGCAAATAGCCTTTCCAGTACGGACGCGGCGCCACGATGCACTCCCTACAAAATCACCGGTGACAACGATCATTCATCATACCGCGTTCCCGCCCTGGAGTGGAGGCACGACCGCGCCAGCGTTTCCGCTTTGTTCCGGCTGCATCCGCTTTAGGGTAAAGTAATTGCATAAGATGATTCGCAACCCGGGGATGAGATGCCCGCGACCGCCCGCAAGCTAAAACCGGCACCGATGCTAAAGACGTTCCACGCCACGGTGCTCGTCACCCGCTTGGAGCAGTGGTGGGTCGAGGCGGAAACCGCCGAAGCGGCGCGAGAGCTCTTGGCCGCCGGACGAGGACACCATGCCGCGCTCGGCGAACGCGTCCATATCGAAGTGGAAGCGATGCTCGACGACGCGGCCTAGAGCACGCGAGTGCCGGCTTCACGCCGTCTTTTGCTGGCTCAGCCCCAATTCCTTGATCATTTCCTCGCGCATGACGAATTTCTGCACCTTGCCGGTAACGGTCATGGGGAAAGCGTCGACGAATTTTATGTAGCGGGGAATCTTGTAGTGCGCGATCTGGCCCTTGCAGAAGCCCTGGATCTCCTCGGCGCTCGCGGCGGCGCCGGGCTTGAGCTTCACCCAGGCGCATAGCTCTTCGCCGTATTTGAGGTCGGGCAGGCCGACGACCTGTACCGCTTCGACCATGGGATGGCGGAACAGGAACTCCTCGATTTCCCGCGGATAGACGTTCTCGCCGCCGCGGATGACCATGTCCTTGATGCGTCCGACGATGTTGCAATAGCCGTCGGCATCGATCGTGGCGAGGTCGCCGGTATGCATCCAGCCGGCGCGATTGATCGCCTCCGCGGTTCTCTCCTCGTCGCCCCAATAGCCGAGCATCACGCAATATCCGCGCGTGCAGAACTCGCCGGTCGTTCCCGGCGGCACGATACGGCCCTCGGCGTCGATGATCTTGATCTCGACGTGCGGATGCACCCGGCCGACGGTGCCGACGCGACGCTCGAGCGGATCGTCGCACGAGGTCTGCGTGCTCACCGGGCTCGTCTCGGTCATGCCGTAGGCGATCGTCACCTCGCGCATGTTCATTTCATTGACGCAGCGCTTCATCACCTCGATCGGGCAAGGCGAGCCGGCCATGATGCCGGTGCGCAGCGAGCTCAGATCAAAGCGCTTGAACTCGGGAAGGCCGAGCTCGGCGATGAACATGGTGGGAACGCCGTAGAGCGCGGTGCAGCGCTCCGCCTCGACCGCTTCGAGCGTCGCCAGCGGATCGAAACCCTCCGCCGGATACACCATGGCGGCGCCATGCGTCATGCAGGCGAGGTTGCCGAGCACCATGCCGAAGCAGTGATAGAGCGGCACCGGAATGCAGACCCGGTCGCGATCGGTCAGGCGCAGCGCCTCGCCGATGAAGTAGCCATTGTTGAGGATGTTATGGTGGGTGAGCGTCGCGCCCTTGGGCGCGCCGGTGGTGCCGCTGGTGAACTGGATGTTGATCGGATCGTCGAATTGCAGCTTGCCGGCAAGCTCGGCCAGTGCCGCGCGATGGCGTTCGCCGCCCATGCCCAGCACGTCGTCGAAGCGCAGGAAGCCGCGGGTTTCGCCGCCGCCGATGCGAATGAGCGTCGTCAGCGTCGGCAGCCGCTTCGCCTGCAATTTGCCGGGCGCGGCGCGGTCGATCTCCGGCGCCAATTCGCGCAGCATGGCGATGTAGTCGCCGGTCTTGAACGACTCGGCGGTGATCAGCGCCTTGCAGCCGACCTTGTTGAGCGCGTATTCGACCTCGGAGAGGCGATACGCGGGATTGATGTTGACCAGGATCAGGCCGGCTTTGGCGGTGGCGAATTGGGTGACCGCCCATTCGGCATTGTTCGGCGACCAGATGCCGACGCGGTCGCCGGGCGAAAGCCCGAGCGCCAGCAGCCCCGCGGCCAAGGCGTCGACCTTGGCTTTCAGCTCGCCATAGCTCCAGCGGATGTTTTGCTGCCGCACGATGAGCGCATCACGCTCGCTCCAGCGCTCCGCCACCTTGTCGAAATGCACCCCGATGGTGTCGCCGATGAGCGGCACGTCGGAGGCGCCATGGACGTAGCTTTGGGTCAATTTCGCCATACATTCCTCTTAAGCGACATCGGCGGGTGACGCGCCGAGTGTCCTAGTGGGCATGCGAGAGGATTGCCTCCGTCCGCTCGCAGGCTCCTGTTTGGCGGCAGTTTCCGACAAAGGGTGCCCATTTGTCATCTGGTTTAACGTCGCGGTGCGCCTTGGCGGCGAGCCGGCGTGCAATTATCGTGCGCTCGGAACGGTCCCGTAGCTCAGCCGGATAGAGCAGCGGTTTCCTAAACGCCTTCAGACCGATGCTCAGCGAGATTCCGCGGCAATTTCCGTAGTGCTTTCAATGCGTGTTTGGAGCATCGGTCAAAAAGACCGAAGCTCTCCGCCAGTTTCGTGTTTCGAGTCAAAGACGTAATTTTTTGGCATCCGAGCGGATGTCAACCAGATGCCAAGAAAGCGGTTGTCCCCAAGTATTTCTTGCACGTTTTTGGTGCCATGATTCAATGAATACATATTAGCTAGTGCGCTGGAGTGTGGCCGTCGTCACTAGCGCGGCCACGTTCGAGCGAAATTACAATGAGGGAAATAAAATTTAGGGCGTGGGACACAATACCCCAACGAATGTCACCTGTTTTGGGGCTGCGGTTAGATTGGGAAGTTGGCCCTCTCGCTGACGTGCTTCATCCTAACAGCGACAGAGTCAATCAGGCCGGACTGACGCTCCGGCCTTCAGAATATGTGCTCATGCAATTCACTGGATTATACGACAAACACGGGACGGAGATTTATGAGGGTGACATTGTGAAGATAAAACTTGGAGCCTCGATGGAAGACGGCGAGAAATTCCGCACGATGCCGGTTGAATTCTTCCAGCCGTATGTGGCTTTCTGTTTTCGCGGTATTCCCCTTAAAGAATTCTCATTCTGCCCAAAGGAAGTCATCGGCAACATCTACGAGAACCCAGAACTTTCTAAATTAGTCTTGCTGTCTACCGAGTTTGTCGGTCGGCATCCGCGCACGCCAAAGTCTCTCGGCTCGGGACCAAACAACATTGTCCTTTGTGAGCTTGTTGAACGCCTTTAGAACCGATTTCGAGATGGCTGGGTTGCCGTTCTCATTGTCGTATACGAACGATTTGCCTAACAGTCGCTTGATGTCCCACGCGACCTGTTCCTGGTAGAGGTGCCGCCCCTCTCTCAACTGCTCGACCATCCAGGTGGCAATAGTTGCGTCGGGCGGCTGCTCCTCATTCATTTCTTTTTCTCAGTAGGAACGACCGGCACGAGAGATTCTTCCGGGAACTGGCCGCGCTCAAGCTTGCGGCCGCCGAACCACTGACACCACACGTCGCCCTCTTTGTACCCCTGCCACCGGACTTCAACTGAACAAGGTCTCCGACCTTAAAACGCTTCGCCATTTGATCCCTCCATAGAGCGACTCGCGCGCTGGGTATGCATCATAGCGCACCGTCATTCAGTCAGTGTAGCTGTGAAGCCTCGCGTACGTCGCTGCGCAGTTCGGACACCGAAGCTGTTGGATGCCCGTTCCATGCACAAACGCCGTCTCAATCAACAGGCCGTCTTTCTGCAGGCAGACATCACAGAATGGATTGCCGGCTGCTCCGGGCGGCTTTCCATCCGTCCGCTTTCTGTATCTGTATCCATATAGCTCAACGGTCTCCTCCATGAGGCGACGTTGTAAGCCTTTTAGTCGGCCAATTTCTGCGTCCTTTTCCGCAGCGTCTGTTCTTGCCTCAGTCAACGTCATCTTCAAATCAGCCAACGTGCTCGTAAGGTCTGCGACCTTCAATTTCAGTTCTGCCTGACTGACTTCTTTATCAATCGAGCGTAGATCGTTCGCAAGTTTTATGGCCTGCGAAGCAGTCGATAGCGCGAGAGGCCAATCAATCATTTCGGCTCCCAAGATGAGACAGGCGGCATTTGCGCCGCCCATTTTCTTTGTCAGATGATCTTCTTCCAATTAATCGACCCGCGCACCAAGCTCGACAAGAATATCAACGTACCGATAGTCGATGACGCGCTTGCTAGGGCAACAGCGCGCAAGCCAATATCGCCTCCCTGTTGTCCCGGTTCATCCTGATGCGTGTGAGGGAATTCAGGCGGCTCTACAGCGCACATATCCTTCGGGCCGCACTCCCCACTCGGCAATGTCGCGGAGAAGATTGAACCAGCAACGGTGAAAGCCACCGCCTTCTTCACAGTATCGTCCATCTCAAGATCGCTTTCTCAAATGACGGCCACCACGGCCGAATCTTATGAGAACAAACCATAAACCAAAAAGGTGGCGACGGCACGCCGTGTGTGCTGCTATCCCCACAACTCACCACCCGAGATGCGCCACCGTACACCACCAATTTTCACGAAGATGAGATGCCAAAGAGATGCCAAACCAAACGAGCAACTCCGCTAAACCATTGAAATCGCAGCGTGGTCCCGTAGCTCAGCCGGATAGAGCAGCGGTTTCCTAAACCGAAGGTCGGAAGTTCGAGTCTTCCCGGGACCGCCAATTTCTTGCCCCGTCATCCGGATCGCCGCGCAGCGGCGAGTCTGGAATCCATATTCGCGAATCGTGGTTATGGATTCCGGGCTCCTCGCGGAGCCTGTCATCAGGCCGGCCACTTCGGGCCGGGCCCGTTGGCTCGGCCCCGGAATGGCGAACGAGAATCACTCCGCCGCCTTGCGCTGCTCGAAGAACCGGTTCGCCGGCCGCGGCAGGCCGAGATTTTCGCGCAGCGTCTTGCCCTCGTATTCGCGGCGAAAGAGGCCGCGGCGCTGCAGCTCCGGCACCACCTTGTTGCAGAAATCGTCGAGCCCGCCGGGCAGATAGGGAAACATGATGGTGAAGCCGTCGCTCGCTTCGCTGCCGAGCCACTCCTCCATCTCGTCGGCGATGGTCGCGGCCGTGCCGACCATGGCCAAGCCCGAATAGCCGCCGAGGCGCTGGGCGAGCTGGCGCACGGTGAGCTTCTCCCGCCGCGCCAGCTCGATCACCCGCTCGCGCGCGCTCTTGCTGGCGTTGCTCTCGGGGATGTCGGGCAACGGCCCGTCCGGATCGAAACGCGAGGCATCGTGCCCGAGCGCGATCGACAGCGAGGCGATGGCGTTGTCGTAATAGACCAGGCTGTCGAGGCGCGCCCGCTTGGCGCGCGCCTCCTCCACCGTATCGCCGACCACGACGAAGCACGCCGGCATGATCTTCATATGCTCGCGCGGGCGTCCGGCCTTTTCCATCCGGCCTTTCACGTCGGCGTAGAATTCGCGCCCGGCGGCGATGCTCGCCTGCGCGGTGAAGACCGCTTCCGCCGTCTCGGCGGCGAGCTGCCGGCCGGAATCGGACGCGCCGGCCTGGACGATGACCGGCCAGCCCTGGACCGGACGCGCGATGTTGAGCGGACCGCGCACCGACAGATATTTGCCGTTGTGATCGAGCACGCGCATTTTCTCGGGATCGAAATAGAGGCCCTGGGCGACATCGCGGACGAAGGCATCGTCGGCCCAGGAATCCCACAGGCCGGTGACCACGTCGTAGAACTCGCGCGCGCGGCGATAGCGCTCGCCGTGCTCCATGTGGTCGGTCATCCCGAAATTGAGCGCCGCGTCCGGATTGGAGGTGGTGACGATATTCCATCCGGCGCGCCCGCCGCTGAGATGATCGAGCGAGGCGAAACGCCGGGCGACGTGATAGGGCGCATCGAATGTGGTGGAGCCGGTGGCGACGAGCCCGAGATGCTCGGTCACCATCGCCAACGCCGAGAGCAGCGTGAACGGCTCGAACGAGGTGACCGTATGGCTGTGCTTGAGCGCATCGATCGGCATGTTGAGCACCGCCAGATGATCGGCCATGAAGAACGCGTCGAACTTGGCGCGCTCCAGCGTCTGCGCGAAGCGCTTGAGATGGGCGAAGTTGAAATTGGCGTCGGGAAAGGCGCCGGGATAGCGCCAGGCGCCGGTATGGATACTCACCGGGCGCATGAACGCCCCGAGACGCAGTTGACGTGAGCTGCTCATGTCCGCCTTCCCCCGGCTACCGCCGCCAAATCCGGCCAATCTCAAGCACCGCCGCCCGACCGCAGCAAGCGGTTAGGCGTTAAGTAACGGCCGTTCCTGCGGCGTTCAAAGGCTTGTGCCGGCCGGGTGGGAGGGCTAAAGCCCAATCATGTGGAGCAAACGCAGGAGGCGTGCGTGAAAAGGTTTGTTGCCGGCGCCGTAGCGGCGGGAGTGTGGGCGGCGTTGGCCGGGACGCCGGCTGATGCGGCGGATCTCAAGATCGCGCTCATCTACAGCAAGACCGGTCCGCTCGAGGCCTATGCCAAGCAGACCGAGACCGGGCTGATGATGGGCTTCGAATACCTGACCGGCGGCACCATGATGCTCGACGGCCGCAAGATCGTGGTTCTGCCGAAGGACGACCAAGGCAAGCCGGACGTCGCCAAGTCGGCCCTCGAGCAGGCCTACGCGGATGACGGCGTCGATCTCGCCATCGGCACCACCTCGTCGGGCGCGACGCTAGCGATGCTGCCGGTCGCCGAGGACGCCAAGAAGATCCTGCTGGTCGAACCCGCCGTCGCCGACTCGATCACCGGCGACAAATGGAACCGCTACATCTTCCGCACCTCGCGCAATTCGACGCAGGACGCGCTGGCCGGCGCGGTGGCGCTCGGCAAGGGCGACGTCTCGATCGGCATGCTGGCGCAGGACTACGCCTTCGGCCACGACGGCGTCGCGGCCTTCAAGGCGGCCCTCGCCGAGGCGCACAGCAACGCCAAGGTGGTGTTCGAGGAATACGCGCCGATGGCGACCACCGACTTCACCGCCTCGGCGCAGCGGCTGTTCGACGCGCTCAAGGACCGGAAGGGCGACAAGATCATCGCCATCATCTGGGCCGGCCCCAACCCGCTCGCCAAGATCGCCGACCTGAAACCGGAACGCTACGGCATTGCGCTGTCGCCGGGCGGCAACATCCTGCCGGTGATGAAGCAGTACCGCCAATTCCCCGGCATGCAGGGCACGATCTATTACTATTACGGCTTCCCGAAAAACCCGATGAACGACTGGCTGGTCGCCGAGCACCAGAAGCGCTTCAACATGCCGCCCGATTTCTTCACCTGCGGCGGCATGGCGGCGGCGAGCGCCGTCGTCGCGGCGATCAAGAAGGCCGGCGGCACCGATACCGAGAAGCTGATCACCGCCATGGAGGGCATGGAGTTCGACACGCCGAAGGGCAAGATGACCTTCCGCAAAGAGGATCATCAGGCGCTGCAACCGATGTACGTCTTCAAGGTCAAGGCCAGCGGCGCCAACGATTGGGATCTTCTCGACCTGGTGCGCGAAATCCCGATCGCCGAGCTGCCGGTCCCGATCCGCAACAAGCGGTGATGGCCGCCGCCGAAGCGACGCCGCCGGCGGCCGCGCTGGAAACGCGCGGCCTCGGCATCAGCTTCGGCGGGCATGTCGCGGTCAACGCGGTGAGCTGCGCGTTTCGCCCGGGCACGCTGACCGCGATCGTCGGGCCGAACGGCGCCGGCAAGACCACGTACTTCAACCTGATCTCGGGTCAGCTCAAGGCCACGACCGGGCAGGTGCTGTTTGCCGGCGCCGACATCACCACCCTGCCGCCATCGGCGCGCGCGCGCAAAGGGCTCGGCCGCGCGTTCCAGCTGACCAATTTGTTTCCGCATCTGAGCGTGCACGAGAACGTGCGGCTCGCGGTGCAAAGCCGGCGCGGCGCCGGGCTCGACCTGTTCCGCACCTGGCGGCATCACACCGAGCTGATCGAAGAGGCCGACGATATCCTGCGTCAGGTCGGTTTGTCGGCCCGCCGCGACGCCTGGGCGGGGCTCCTCCCGCACGGCGACCAGCGCAAGCTCGAAGTCGCGATCCTGATCGCGCTCAAGCCGCAAGTCTTTTTGTTCGACGAGCCGACCGCCGGCATGAGCATCGACGAGGTTCCGGTCGTCCTCGACCTCATCCGCGCCCTCAAGGCGAGCCGCGACCGGACCATCCTGTTGGTCGAGCACAAGATGGACGTGGTACGCTCGCTCGCCGACCGCATCGTCGTGCTGCACAATGGCGAGCTTGTCGCCGACGGCGATCCGGCGACCGTGATTGCGCTGCCGGTGGTGCAGGAGGCCTATCTCGGAGTGGCGAATGTCGTCTGAAAGTGCGCCGCTTCTGAGCCTCGCCGGCGTCAACACCCATATCGGGCCCTATCACATCCTCCAGGGCGTCGACCTCGCGGTGCCGCGCGGCGGGCTCACCATGCTTCTCGGCCGCAACGGCGCCGGCAAGACCACGACGCTACGCACCATCATGGGGCTGTGGCACGCCTCCGCCGGCTCGGTGCGCTTCGACGGCGCCGACATTACGTCCTGGGCGACGCCCGACATCGCCCAGGCCGGCATCGCCTATGTGCCGGAGAACATGGGCATCTTCGCCGACCTCACGGTGCGCGAGAATCTCCTCTTGGCGGCGCGCTCCGGGCCGATCGACGAGACGCGGCTGCGCTGGATCTTTGGCCTGTTCCCGGCGCTGGAGAGATTCTGGTCGCTCGCCGCCGGTGTGCTCTCGGGCGGGCAAAAGCAGATGCTCTCGATCGCCCGCGCCATCATTGAGCCGCGCAAGCTGTTCCTGATCGATGAACCGACCAAGGGCCTGGCGCCCGCGATCATCGGCAACATGATCGAGGCGTTCCGCGAGCTGAAGAAAGCTCCGGACACCACTATCCTCGTCGTCGAGCAGAATTTCCTGTTCGCCAAGTCGCTCGGCGACGCGGTCGCGGTGATGGACAATGGCCGGGTGGTGCATTCCGGCGCCATGGCGGCGCTCGCCGAGGACCGCGGCCTGCAGCAACGGCTTCTCGGTCTCAGTCTGGACCAGCACCAATGACGGCGCCCGCCGCCCCCGCCCTCCCCGCTCCGGCGCAACGCCGTGACGTTGCGCCGCTTCTCCTGGTGCCGCTTCTCGCGCTCGCGGCGCTGCCGCTCATCGGCGACGTGTCGACCTGGGTGACGCTGACCGTTGCCGGCTTGGCCATGGGAATGATCATTTTCATCATCGCCTCCGGGCTCACCCTCGTGTTCGGCCTGATGGACGTGCTCAATTTCGGCCACGGCGCATTCATCTCGATCGGCGCCTATGCCGCGGCCGTGCTGGCGCCCTCGCTCGCCGGCCTGATGCAGACCGACTCGCTCACCTTGAACATCATCGCGTTGCTGGCGTTGATCGCTGTGGCGATGGCCGTGACCGGCGCGATCGGCTTTGCCTTCGAGCGCATCATCATCATGCCGGTCTACGGCCAGCATCTCAAACAAATCCTGGTCACCGTCGGCGGCCTGATCGTTGCCGAGCAGTTGATCGTCGCGGTGTTCGGACCGGTGCAGATCGCCCTGCCGCTGCCGACGGCGTTCCGCGGGGCGCTGGTTTTCGGCGACGTCGCTATTGAACGCTATCGCTTGATCGCGGTCGTCGTCGGCCTGGTGATTTTTGCGGCGATGCTGCTGATCCTCGGCCGCACCCGGATCGGCCTCTTGATCCGCGCCGGCGTCGAAAACGCCGAGATGGTCGAAGCGCTCGGCTATCACATCCGCCGGCTGTTCGTCGGCGTGTTCGTCGCCGGCTCGGCGCTCGCCGGGCTCGGCGGCGTAATGTGGGGCTTTTATCGCGAGGCGCTCACCCCCAGCATGGGCATGGACGTCATGGTGCTGGTCTTCATCGTCGTGGTGATCGGCGGGCTCGGCTCGGTCGGCGGCTGCTTCATCGGCGCGCTGCTCGTGGCAGTGACCGCGAACTATACCGGCTTCCTGGCGCCGAAGCTCGCGCTCGGCTCCAACATCCTGCTGATGGCGCTCATTCTGCTGTGGCGCGCCCGCGGCCTTTACCCGGTGGCGAAGCGATGAACGCCCTGCGCGCGCTCCTGTCCGGCGATCCGCCGCGCGGGCGGGTGCTGACATTGGTGCTGCTCGCGATCCTGCTCGGCCTCGCCTTCGCGCCGCTGCTGTTTCCCGGATCGGCGTCGCTGAACGTCGCCGCCAAGATCTGCTACTTCGTGGTGCTGGCCGCGAGCTACGATCTGCTGCTCGGCTATACCGGCATCGTCTCTTTCGCCCACACCATGTTCTTCGGCATTGGCGGCTATGGCGCCGGGCTCGCTCTGTTCAATTTCGGGCCGTCTTGGAGCGCGATCCTGATCGGCACTATCGCGGCGCTCGCGCTCGCGGTGGCGCTCGCGTTGGTCATCGGCCTGTTCTCGCTGCGGGTGCGCGCGCTGTTCTTCGCCATGATCACGCTCGCGGTCGCCAGCGCCTTCTCGATCCTCGCTTCGCAGCTCAGCGCGCTCACCGGCGGCGAGGACGGCCGCACCTTTCGCCTGCCCGAGGCGTTGCGTCCGGGATTTCACCTCGTCGCCGGCCCGTTCGCGATCAACGGCCGCATCATCGCTTATTATCTGGTGTTCTTCGTTTCGCTTATTTTATTCCTGTTGCTGCTGCGCGTGGTCAACTCACCCTTCGGACGCGTGCTGCAGGCGATCCGCGAGAACGAGTTCCGCGCCGAGGCGCTGGGCTATCGCACCGTGATCTATCGCTCGCTCGCCAATTGCCTGGCCGCCGCCGCGGCGACCTTGGCGGGCGTGCTCTCGGCTTTATGGCTGCGCTACACCGGGCCGGCGGTGACGCTTTCCTTCGACGTCATGCTCGACATCCTGCTCATGGTGGTCATCGGCGGCATGGGGACGCTTTACGGCGCGGTGATCGGCGCTGCGGTCTTCGTGCTCGCCGAGACCTATCTGCAAAGCCTGATGGCGATGATCAGCCACGCGACCGCAAGCCTGCCGCTCGTTCCGCTGGTGTTCAACCCCGATCGCTGGCTGTTGTGGCTGGGCGTCCTGTTCGTGCTCAGCGTCTATTTCTTCCCGTTTGGAATTGTCGGCCGGCTGGCGCGGCGATAGCCACGCAATCGGGGCCGAGGAAAGCGCTATCGCCCGAGCACATCGGCGCCGGCCTTGGCGACCTGCGCGTCCTGCGACGACAGCGCGCCGGAGACGCCGATCGCGCCGATAATCTTGCCGTCGACGAGGATCGGCAGACCGCCCTCGAGCGGGGTGATGTCCTTGACGGCAAGCAGACGCAACCCGGCGCCACCGGCGGCGATGGCGTCATCGAGCGCCTTGCTCGGCCGCTTGAACCGCAGCGCCGTGCTCGCCTTGCCCTCGGACGCGCCGATCGAGGCGAGCTGCGTGTTGTCGACCTTGTGGAACATCACCAGATTGCCGCCGCTGTCGAGGATGGTGACCGCGACCTGCCAGGAATTCTTCGCCGCCTCGAGTTCGGCTGCCGCCATCGCGCGCTTGGCCTGATCGAGCGTGATCGGCGGGCCATAGGGCGGCGTCACCGCGGCCGGCGAGGGCGGCGAAGACTGCTGGGCCAAGGCAGGTCCGGCCACCACAAAAAACGCGGCCAACGCGCAAGCGGGCGCGAACATCCGGAACATCGGCGATATCCCCTCTCAGGCGCGCAGCTGCGCGCGGCGCGCACAATAAGCGGCAATGGGAGCGGTTGGAAGTCTTCGCCGACGGCACGCCGCCGCGCCGACGCCGCGGCCGCACGAAACGTGATTGCGATGCTGGCTGCGTTGCGCCCGCATAAAGCCTATATTCCGCTGTGCCACGCAGGAGACGGCAACATGTTCTCGCTCAGGAAAAAGCTCGAAATTCCGGCTGCCGCCGACGCCTTGCCGGGGCGTTCGACGCCCATCCCGACCGCCCGGCAGCATTTCGTCAACGGCCGCGCCCTCAAGGGCCCCTATCCCGACGGCCTCGCCATGGCGATGTTCGGCCTCGGCTGCTTCTGGGGCGCGGAACGCAAATTCTGGGAGCTCGGCGACAGTATTTATGTCACCGCGGCCGGCTATGCTGGCGGCTCCACGCCCAATCCCACCTATGAGGAGGTGTGCAGCGGGCGCACCGGCCACAACGAAGTGGTGCTCGTGGTCTATGACCCGAAGAAGATCTCCTATGAGCGCCTGCTCAAGGCGTTTTGGGAAAGCCACGACCCGACCCAGGGCATGCGGCAAGGCAACGATGTCGGCACGCAATATCGCTCCGGCATTTATGTCTTTTCACCGGCGCAGCGCGCGGCCGCCGAGGCGTCGCGGGCGGCCTACGCCAAGGCGCTTGCCGCCCAGGGCATGGGCGCAATCACCACGGAAATCCGCGAGGCGCCGCCGTTCTACTTCGCCGAGGATTACCACCAGCAATATCTGGCAAAGAACCCGCACGGCTATTGCGGTCTCGGCGGGACCGGGGTGAGTTGCCCGATCGGCACCGGGGTCGCAAGCTCTCCGGTCGGCACGGAAGCCGCCGCGCATTGACCGCTTGCCGCAATTGACGGCACATTTGCGCTGATGCGCGACTCGCTTCGGTCGCGCATCCTCCTTGTCCTGCCGCAACCGGCAGAAGCGCCGGAGGTCCCATGCACAGCGGACGCGCCATTCAAGCCGCGCTGTTCTTGTCGCGGTGGCTGCTGGCGCCGTTCCTGGTCGGACTTTTCTGCTGCCTCTTGTTGCTGATCTACCGCTTCATCGCCGATTTTTACAGCATTGCGATCCGCCTTCCGTCGCTAGGCTGGCACGAGCTCGTGGTCGAGGTGCTCAACCTCGTCGACGTCTCGCTGACGGCGAATCTCGTCCTCATCGTGGTTTTCTCCGGCTACGAGAACTTCATCAGCAAGGTCAAACCGAACGAGCATCCGGATTGGCCGGAGGGTCTGGTCGAGATCAATTTCAACGCCCTCAAGCAGAAGGTGCTGGGTTCGATCGTCATCATCGCCGCGGTCGATGCGCTGGCGTGGTACCTCGACATCGAGAAGGCGGCCGACAGCGCCAAGCTCGGGTGGGTGATCGGCTTTCCGCTGATGTTCGTCGTCGTATTGCTGATGCTGGCCGCCGCCGACCGGCTCGGGCGACATTCCGGCAACAAGACGGAATAGGCGCAAGACTCGCTGGAATTCCGCGTCCGCTCCCTCCCGGTGAGGGATTGTTAACCATACCAGGCGTTAATCGGGCCTCGACGTTCGTTCGAACGGGGCCGAATTGTGCGCATAGGCGTCACCCGCTCTCTCGTCTTGTTGTTGGGCTTGGCGACCGCCGCTGCCGGATGTGCGCAGCAGCCTATGGCGCGCATGCAAGACGCGGCCGCGCCGCCGCCGACCATCGACAATCTGGCTTACGGGCAGCTGGCCGCGCCGGCGCCGCTAATGATGACCACGCGGCCGATGGCACGGCCGCCCGCAGCGACGCCCGTCGCCTTCGCGGCCACCACCCCCGATGCGGCCTATACCCTCGATTCCGGCGATCGGCTGCGCATCGTCGTATTCGGCCAGGAAGGCCTGACCAACTCATACGCGGTGGACGCGTCAGGCCATATCGCCATGCCGCTGATCGGCTCGGTGTCGGCGCACGGGGTGACGACCGACGAACTGTCCAGCCGTATCGCCGACAAGCTGCGCCAAGGCTTCATCCGCGAGCCGCATGTCGCCGTCGAGATCGAATCGTACCGGCCGTTCTTCATCCTCGGCGAGGTCACGCAGCCCGGCCAATACCCCTACGTCGCCAATATGACCGTGGAGACGGCGGTGGCGATTGCCGGCGGCTTCGCGCCGCGCGCCTACCGCCGCACCGCCGTGGTGAACCGCTTCGTCAACGGCCAGCAGGAGCGCATCATCGTACCGGTCACGTATGCGCTGCGTCCCGGCGACACCGTCAATGTGCAGGAACGCTGGTTTTAGCAGAGATCGGGTATCAGTAATCAGGTATCAGGTATCAGGTATCAGGTATCAGAATTCCCGGCCCCCGATTTCCTGACCCCTGATTTCCTGGCGCCTGACGCCTGATTCCTGACGCCTGATTTCCTGACGCCTGTTTCCCGAAACCTACTTCTTCAAGTTCGTCTGCAGGAACGCGATCGACCGCCGCCAGGCAACCTTGGCGGCAGCCTCGTTGTAGCTGCCGCGCTCATCGCAATGAAAACCGTGCCCGGCATCGGGATAGACGTAGATCTCGCAATCGCCGCCGCGTTTCTGCTTGATCGCCTCGACGTCACTCATCGGGATCGAGGCATCCTTCTCGCCGAAATGCAGCTCTGTCGGCACCTTCGGCTTCTCGTCGGCATTCTTGGCGATCTGGCCGCCGTAATAGCCGATGGCGGCAGAGAGACCGTTGAGCTTGGCTGCGGACAGGAACGCGATGGTTCCGCCCATGCAGAAGCCGATGATGCCGACCGGGCCGTCCTTCTTGGCCGCGTCGATCGCGGCCTGGGTGTCGCGCATCATCGCGCCCCAGTCCGGATTGGCGACGAACTTGCGCGCGCTGGCGATCTCATCCGGCGAATAGCCGCTCTCGAAATTCGGCTGCTGACGATCGAACAGAGCCGGCGCCACCGCGGCGTAACCCTCGCCGGCGAGCCGGTCGCACACCGCGCGGATGTGATGATTGACGCCGAAAATTTCCTGGATGACGACGATACCGCCCTTGGCCGGACCGCTTGGGTCGGCGCGATAGGCGCCGAGCTTGAAGCTGTCCGCCGCCGTCAGTGTGAATTGCTTACCCAAGACGATCCTCCTTCGACTGAACAATACCGCCCCGCGCCGAAGCAACATACACGCTCGTAGACCGGCGTTGAATGGCTGGCCGGCGTGCGGCGGGACGCGGCGGTACCGTCAGCGCCGGCGGCCGATCTCGCCCGGCAGTTCGTCCAACAGGATTTCTCGCAGCCGCGCGACCGCTTGCGAAGGATTGGCTTTCGCGGCGTAGAGCGAAAGCTCGACTTCCGGCAATTTTGGCAGACCGCTCGCCTTGTCCAATAGCGCAAGCGGGGCGGGCAAACCGAGCGCGGTGCGGATGGTGAGGCCGAGGCCCGCCGCGGCGGCGGCCCATAAGCCGCTGAGACTGGGAGACGTGAAGGCAAGCCGCCACGGCCGCTTGGCCTTCTCCAGCGCGTCAATGCCCGGCTGGCGGAAGACGCAGGGCGACTCGAATAGAGCGAGCGGAATTTTTTCGCCCGGCGCGCAGACATAACCCCTCTGCCCGATCCAGGCCATCGGCAGTCTGCGGACGACGATTGCTTCCGCAAGCGGCGGCGGACTTCCCCAAAGCAAAGCGAGATCGAGGCCGCCCTGGGCAATGCGCTCCACCAGCTTGTGGGTGCGGTCGACGCGCGCTTCGAGGAGCACCGAGGGATGCGTGCGGGTGAAGCGCGCCAACACGCCAGGCAGCCAGGTGTCGCCAAAATCCTGCGGCACGCCGAACCGCACCGATCCTTCGAGCGATATGCCGCGGGCGACCGCCACCGCCTGATCGTTCAATTCGAGGATGCGGCGCGCGTAACCCAGCACAACGTCACCGGCGTCGGTGAGCGCGAGCCCACGTCCCTGCCGGCGAAACAACGGCCGGCCGACACGCTCCTCGAGCTTGCGCATCTGCAGACTGACCGCGGATTGCGAGCGCCCCAAGCGGTCCGCGGCCTTGGCGAAGCCGCCAAGATCCATGGCCACGGCGAGCGTCCGCAGCACGTCCATGTCGAGGTTGGCGAGTTGCATACTTGAGTTTCACAAAAGCATTGCATGAGAACTATCAATTTTTCTTATGGCAGGCAAGAGTCCATATTCCTCCTTGGAAGGTTGCCGGAGGCGGCCCTTTCGATGGAGGAATTCCGTGCCGCTTATTCGAATTTCGTTGCGCGCGGGCAAGCCTGCCGGCTACCGGCGCGCCATCGCCGAGAACATATACGAGGCGCTGCGCGAAACCTTCAACGTGCCGGAGAAAGATTTCTTCGCCACCGTCACCGAACACGACCAGGACGGTTTCATTTACGACCCGGAATACCTCAACATCGCGCGCACCGACGACCTCGTGCTCATCCAAATGACGGTGAGCAACACCCGCACCGTCGAGCAGAAAAAGGCGCTCTACCGGCGCATTGCCGAACGGCTGGCGAAAAATCCCGGCGTGCGCCCGCAGGACGTTTTCATCAACCTTGTGGAAGTCGTCAAAGAAAACTGGTCGTTCGGCCAAGGGCAGGCGCAATATGCGTAGCGCCTACCGCGCCTCCGTGCCGAGCGCGATTTCGATTACGATCATCGCCGGCATCGCGCTGATCATGCTCGCGGCCGTGGTGGTGTTTCTGCTGCAGTCCGCCACCCAGCTCATCCCGCCGGAAGTTTTGGATGGCCTGACCTCTCCGGCGCGCTTCGGCGCGCGGACGACCTAGCGCAAGGCCGCAGGATCCGGCCGGCGCCGATGATGGCCGCGCTCGGGGTGCCGGCCGGCATTCTCGGCGTGACGCTCCGCCCGCGCCCTTTCCCGCTCCGGCACTTTCGGCTCGACCGGGGTAACGACCGGCGTAAGGACAATGAAATCCGTGCCTTCGCCGGTTTCCTCGCCGAGGCCCTGATCGGAAACCACGAGCGAGGAGCCCGGCACGATCAACGCCGAGATCTGATCGGTCACGTCCTGCGGAATATCGATCCGCGCCAACGCCTCCTGCGGCGTCTGCGGCGGCGGCGGGTCGAGCACTGCCTCGGCGACCGGCTCGCCGCCGCTTCGTTTTCCCTTGGTGCTGCTTTCGATCTTCCGCGCCGCGGCCCGCGGCGCCTTCGGCGGATCGCCGGGAAGCGAAATGACGGTCCATCGCAAAGTGGCGCCGTCGGCCGCGACCTGCATGGCGGTGAACACGTGCGTCCCGAACGGCTCTTCCGGATGCGCGATGGTGATCGGCGCTTCGAACATCGGCTCGAAATTCTGCCGCACGTAAATCCTGCTGGTCTTACGGCTGACGAAGATCGCGATCGGCGTTTTCCTGCCCGCGCTGCCGATTGCGGCCGGCTTTCGCGCCGGCACCGGCACGTTTTCCAGTGCGGCGCTGAGAGTTGGCCTCAGCGCATCGGCCGCCGTCGCGAGCGCAGCATCCTTGGGCGCAGCATCCTTGGCCGCGTCCGCGCTGGCGCCGTTTGCCTGCACTGCGGTGGAGGCGGGCGCGGCACTCGTATCCGCCGACATCGAGCTTGTCGCAACGTCCGTAGCCTTGTCTCCCTCGACGGTCTGCGCGGTTTTGACCGCCTCGACTGCCGCGGGCGCGGCGGCCACAGCCGGCGACTTCTCCTTGCGCGCAAACAAATGCGGATCGGCGAAATCCTCGGGCTTCAGTTCCGGGCGCGCGATGATCACGCGCGCTCCGAGCCTGGTCAGGACCCACAAGCGTTGCGCGAACTCGCGCGGGATGCGCACGCAGCCATGCGAGGCGGGATGGCCTACGCCGACGCCTTGATGAAGGGCCACGCCCGACCAGGTGATGCGCTGCATGTAGGGCATCGGTGCGCTGCTGTAGATATTCAACTCGTGGTAGATTTCCTTGCCGACGATGCTGAAGACACCGAGCGGCGTCGGATGCTCGGGCACTCCGGTCGCGACCAGCGCGTCGGCGACATGCACGCCGTCGCTGTAGAGATGAAGCGTCTGCTGGTTCACCGAGATAATGATCTGCA
Source organism: uncultured Alphaproteobacteria bacterium (assembly GCA_963850855.1). Lineage (GTDB taxonomy): Bacteria > Pseudomonadota > Alphaproteobacteria > Rhizobiales > Xanthobacteraceae > BOG-931. Next base: position 11,064 of record CAWKNH010000015.1, on the reverse strand, counting down.
GCGGCCCTTTCGGGATATTGCCGAACGGATCCTTCTGTACGCGCTCGCTCTCCTTCTTCAACTTCGCTTTGAGCCCGGACTTGTCCTTGGCGGCAGCCGGTGAAGATACCGGCGCCAGCGCGCAAGCGAGCCCGAATGCGCAGATGAGACCCATCGCCGCGCCGGCGCCCCGCCGATGACGGAGCGATCCGGGAGCATGGCGCGTGCGGTCACTGCTCAATTCGGTCATCCGGGCCGAGGGGGACGCCATCCGGGCGCGAATCTCAGTCTACACCAAGACCGCAGCGACGCCGATGGGCTGGTGGATGAGGCGTGCCGCCGTCACATAGGGGCGCCGCGAGACAGCACGATAACGCGCGACCCTCCGCTGGTCGGGTCCCCGCCAACTCAAGCATGCGGCGTGAGTGCGAACGCCTTTGCCAGCAGCTCATAGGAATGCCGGCGCGCGGCATGATCGAAGATCAGGCTGGTGATCATCAACTCGTCGGCTCGCGTCGCTTCGATCAGCGGCAGCAGCCGGCGCATCACGGTGTCGATCCCGCCGACGGTCAGGCGGGCACGGTGCTGCGAGAGGCGTTCACGGTCGATCGGGCTATAGGGGTGGGCGGCGGCCTCCGCCGGCGGCACGAGCGGCAGAAACTGACCCTTCATCCGGTTGACGAAATGTAGCTCGGCACTCGCGGCGATGCGCTCGGCTTCGGCGTCGGTTTCGGCCGCGATCACCGCCGTCGCCAGAATGGCATAGGGTTGCGCCAGTTCCTGCGACGGCTTGAAATGTTCACGGTAGCTCAGCATTGCGCTCGCGGGGTCGTGCTCGGCGAAATGATGCGCGAACGCGAACCCCATACCGACGGCGGCGGCAAGCTCGGCGCTATATCCGCTTGAGCCCAAGAGCCAAACGGGCGGCAGCGCGACGTCGGTCGGGGCCGCATGGACGTTGCGGAACGGATGACCCTCAGGCAGGCCGCCGCGCTCCAACAAAATGAGTTCCTGGAAGCGCTCGAGGAAGTCGTCGACTTCGCGCGCGTCCTGTCGCCGGCGCAGCGCATAGGACGTGATCGGGTCTGTCCCCGGCGCGCGGCCGAGGCCGAGATCGATGCGGCCCGGGAACAGCGCTTCCAAGACTTTGAAGCGCTCGGCCACCATCAGCGGCGCGTGGTTCACCAGCATGACGCCGCCCGACCCGACGCGGATGCGGGTGGTGGCCGCCGCGATCTGCCCGATCATGATCTCGGGCGCCGAACTGGCGATGCTCGGGATATTGTGGTGCTCGGCGAGCCAGTAACGGGTGTAGCCGAGTTGATCCGCGAGCTTCGCCAGATCGAGCGAGTTGCGCAAGGCCGCCGATCCCGGCGTAGCCGTGGTGACCGGCGATAGATCGAGGACGGAAAGCGGAGTCATGCCACAGGACTAATAGCAAATTCCGCGTCCCGCGCGGCGTTGAGCCTTCGGCCGGGATCCCGGCCGCGCCGCCGGCGATGTCACCAGGCTGCCGGGCTTACAAAGGGGCCGCCGATGGCCGACGTCGAACTCTTGGATGTTGACGCCGGCGGTGTTGGAGCTAGCGAAGCCGTCCATACCGTCGGGACGCGGCCTGCGCGTATGCGTTCTGGCGGCGACGTGCGTATGCGCGGTCTTCTTCTTGGCGCTCTTGGCCTTCGTCGCCCCTTTCGACGCCGCGGTTTCCGTGGCCTGCGGGACACTCGCCGGCGCGAGCACGCCGTCTTGTTCCTCCGGTTCGATCAAAACCGACTGCTCCGGCGGCGCCTCGATCGCGGCAATACTTGGCCCGGGCACCGGGGCAGGCGCGGAGTCGTGGCTCGTCGCGTCCGCATCGGGCGGTTTGGTTTCGTGCTCCGCCTCGGAAGCCGATGCTTCTTGCGCCGGCGCTGTCGCGCTCGGATTGCCCGCGACGCCCGATGACGTTTCTGGTTCAGGCGACGGAGCGCCGGCCTCACCATCGCTCGCAGCTGGTGCGCGCGCCGGGACATCCGTAAGAGCAGCTTCGCCGCGGGCATCGCCCGCGCGCAAGCCGCGCTCGATCGGCTCGACCGCCGCGACGGCGATCGGCGGCGAGGGGGAAATGCTGGCCAGGAGTTGCAGCGGCGCACTGCCGGACGGCAGCCGCGCGAGCGGTTCGTGATTGACGCGCAGCGCGGCGAAGATGCCGAATCCGCAGCTCAGCGCCACGACCGAGCCGATCATCGCCGCGATCAGCAGGCGGACATTGGGAAACATTCGACCTCGCAGAACGCCCGCGCGCGACCCGCAGCAGCACGCGTCACAATGGGCGAGAGATCACAGCGAGGGCAGTTGGCCTCCGCGTCGGTCAAACTCCGGCCGACGCACAGCCGGACCGCGGCCAATTACGGCGCTCGGTCCGGCGCGCGCGAGATTAGCTTGAGTCGCCGAAAAGCCAATGTGAAAAATTACCGCGAGGCGCCGTGGTCGATGCGCGGCCGTCAGCGCGCGACCGTGCCCTGGCCGGAAGCGGCCGTCGACCCCGATCCGGGCAAGACCACGACGCGCGTGCCGACGCTCACGCGGCTGTAGAGATCCTCGATATCGGCGTTGGTGAGCCGAATGCAGCCTGAGGACACGAAGCTCCCGATGGTCGAGGGCTGGTTGGTGCCGTGAATGCGGTAGAGCGTGCTGCCGAGATAAAGAGCGCGCGCGCCAAGCGGGTTGCCGTCGCCGCCGGCCATGAACCGCGGCAGATAAGGTTGCCTTTCGATCATCTCCTTCGGCGGATGCCAGTCCGGCCACTCGGTCATGCGCTTGATGCGCTCGTTGCCGGACCAGGTGAAACCTTCGCGCCCGACGCCGATGCCGTAGCGCAGCGCCTTGCCGTTGCCGCGCACCAGATAGAGGTAGGTGTGCGGCGTATCGATAATGATGGTGCCGGCCGGCTCCGAGGTCACGTAATCGACGAGCTGGCGGCGAAGGTTCGGCGGCAATTCCTTGACCGGGCCCTGTTCCGGCTGATCCTCCGGCGGCAGCGCCGCCATCACCGTCGCGTGCTCCGGCGCGGCAATGGTTGAGGCATCCGCCGGGCCACGGGTCGTGCCGGTGACCTCGCCAGGCGCTTCGGTTGAGCCAATGTCGGCCGGTGGCCGGGTAATGAGTTCGTCGCCCGGCCGTGATTGCGGCGGCGGGGCGGCGCCCTCCTGCGGGACGAAATAGGGTCCGGGCGGCACACCGTTTGCATCGCGATAGACGAAGTAGGGTTCCGGCGGCACGCCGTTTGTATCGCGATAAATGTACGGCCGCTGACCGTAGGGCGGCGCGTTCGGCTGCATGCCATAGGCCGGGGGCGGCAGCGGAGCGCCGGGGTAAGGAGGCGGTGGCGCTCCCGGATAGGGCGCCGGCGGTTCCGGATAAAACTCCGCGTTGGGCGGAGGCGGATTGGTTTGCGCACCCGCCTCGCCGATCAAGCCGGCGAGACTGAACGCAACGACGAGAGCACTGATGCTGGCGCGCAAGACGAGGCCCCCGACCCTCAATACGAGCGTTGTATTGCAAGAAAGATTTGGCGGGAACAAGGCAACAAGGCAGCAGTCCATGCCGCAACAGCGGCATGCAGACGCATACGAGTGGGTCTCAGGGAACCATGGATAACGAAGCATGAATAAAAGGACGCGTGGAGCGCCTGCGCCGGTTTCTCTCAGGTGCGTGCGTTTGCGCCGGTATCATGCTAGTGACGTCCTGGGATCGGGAAGCAGCCTTGCGTTCATCGAACAGCACACGCCTCGCCCCCGGCGCCGTCGCGCTTGCCTTGATGCTGGCAACCTTGATGCTGGCAGGCAGCCCCGCGCGTGCGGAAAGCCTTATCAACGACCTCAAGGCGAAGATCTTCGATGCGCGCATGGCGCTGAAGACGTTCGTCGGCGGCTTGCGCCACTGCAGCGAGCTGAACGGCACGAATTTCTATTTCCAGCCGCGCGACCGGGTCCTCGATCTGGAAGAGTATCACCAGTCGCTCGACAACCTCGCCAAGGCGCAGGCCTTCAACCCGGAGAAGCACCGCCCCTGGACCGAGGCAGACGCCAACGACCGCTGGGAGCAGGTGAAAAAGCAGGCGGCGCGCGACAAAGAGGTCTGCAAGCTCGTGGCCATGCTGCCGGAACTCGAAAAGAAGCTCGAAGAAGCGGAACCCAAAGGTGGCGAGCCGAACAAGGGTGGCGAGCCGAAGAAGAGCCAGTGAGCCGGCGCGCGCGGCTTCGACACGCACCGTCAATCCGGTCTGTTTGGCCCCGAGTGTGAACGCGGGCCGAGCGCGTTAACTCCCGCGGACTTGATCGACAAAGCCCGCACAACAAATAGCGCGTAGCGAACCAACCTCATTGGGTAGATAATGTGCGCCGCCGCGGCAGCCCGATTCTGCTGCCGTCGCCGCAGCGACGGAACGCTCACAGGGAACGCTCACATGGCGTCCGTAAGCAACTGGAAAGTGCCGGCCTCCGTGCAGCCGAAGCCGGAGGATTATGGCTACGATCTCGATCTTGCCTTGGCGTCAATGGTGGCGCTGCGCGCGACCGTGCCGGCGGACGCGTTCACGGCGGAGACGCTCGGCACCGAGCGCGCCGGCAACGGCGTGTTCATTCGCGGCGGCAATGGCCTGGTTTTGACCATTGGCTATCTGATCACCGAGGCCGATACGATCTGGCTGACATTGAGCGACGGCCGCTCGGTGCCCGGCCATGTGCTCGGCTATGACCAGGAGACCGGATTCGGGCTGGTGCAGGCGTTGGCCAAGCTCGATCTGCCGGCGCTCGAATTCGGCCAGTCGGAGGCGGCCTCGCTCGGTGAGCGCGTGGTCGTCGCCGGAGCCGGCGGGCGGCATCATTCGGTCGCCGCACGGATTGTCGCCAAGCAGGAATTCGCCGGCTATTGGGAGTATCTGCTCGACGAAGCAATCTTCACCGCGCCGGCGCACCCCAATTGGGGCGGCACCGCGCTGATCGGCCCGGCCGGCACGCTCATCGGCATCGGCTCGCTGCAGCTGCAGCATGCGGCCGAGAAGGGGCAGCCGCAGAACATCAACATGACGGTCCCGATCGACCTGTTGAAGCCGATCCTCGAAGATCTGCTCAAGTTCGGGCGGCGCAATGCTCCGGCGCGGCCGTGGCTTGGTCTTTACGCCACGGAAATGGAGAACCGGCTGGTCATTGTCGGGCTTGCGGATCGCGGACCGGCGAAGCGCGCCGACCTGCGCACCGGCGACATCGTGCTCGCGGTCGCGGGGACGGAGGTGCACGACCTTGCCGGCTTTTTCCGCTGCATCTGGGCGCAAGGCCAGGCCGGCGCCGAGGTGCCGATCACCATCTATCGCGACGGCCACACCATGGAGATGCGGATCAAGTCCGGCGAGCGCAACCGTTTCCTCAAGGGCCCGAGCCTGCATTGAGGCGTTGGTCGGAGAGTTCGGCGCATCACCAGCGTCATCGCGCTTCGAACAATGCGCGGAGACCTTCGCGGTAGGTGGGATAGCGGAGAGCAACGCCAAGCTCGCGCTTGAGCTTGTCGTTGCGTACACGGCGGCATTCCTGCCAGAAACTCAAAGCCATCGGCGACAGCGAAGGTGCGGCGTCGGCGAACGCGATCTCCGGCGGCGGATCGCGGCCGAGAAGTTGCGCCGCGAAAACGATCGGGTCGCCGGGCGAGGTCGGCTCGTCGTCACTGACATTGAAGATTCCGGCGGCCTTGCGCGCGAACGCGGCATCGATCGCCTGGGCGATGTCGCCGACGTGAATGCGGTTGAAAACCTGGCCCGGCTTGGCGATGCGCCGAGCGTCGCCCCGGGCGATCTGCACGAGGGCGTTTCGTCCGGGCCCATAGATGCCGGCGAGGCGAAGGACGGTGACGGCGGCGCCGGATCGGGCGCCGAATTCTTGCCAGGCGCGCTCGGCGGCCAGCCGACCGCGGCCGCGTGTCGATTGCGGACGCGGCGGCGTGTCCTCGTCGACCCAGGCGCCGCCATGGTCGCCGTAAACCCCGACCGTCGACAAATAGACGATCGATCGCAGACGGCGCGCCCGCAGCAATGCATCGCCGAAGGCGGCCAGCACCGGATCGCCCGTTTCGGTCTGGGGAATCGAAATCAGCGCGAGATCCGCTTCGGCGATGGCGCGCTCCACTTCCGGCGTCGGCGAAATGCCGTCGAACGGAAGCGCCTGCAGCCGTCCGGCAAAACGCGCGTTCAACAGCGCCGCGCGTTCGACGCCGCGTACCGTGCCGGCGATGCGCCCGAAGCCGTCGCCGAACATGCCGACGAAATGTTCCGCCGAGTAGCCGAGCCCGAAGCACAGCAAAGTGGACATGGATTCCTTATCCGTCGGCCGCCGCCCATTCGGCGACGACCTCTGGGTCGGACTCGGCGGCGCGGAGCTGCGCCGCGCATTGCGTGAGCCGCCGGCGATCGAGCCGGCCGAGCGCCCACACGGCGGCGCCGCGGATGAGCGGCACGGGATCGACGAGCAATCGCTCGGCTTCGCCGGCAAGCGTCGCATCCGCGGAATTGCCGATCGCGATCAGCACATTGCGCAGAAAGCGCGCGCGGCCGATGCGCTTGACCGCGGTTTTCGCGAACAATGCGCGGAAGCCGGCATCGTCGAGCCGAGCGAGCTCGGCAAGAAGCGGCGCGCGCAACGCGTCACGCGCCGCGAGCTTCGCCTCGCGGCCGGCCTGGGCAAACTTGTTCCACGGACAAACCGCCAGGCAATCGTCGCAGCCATAGATGCGATTGCCCATGAGCGGGCGCAAATCGCGCGGGATCGGGCCCTTGTGCTCGATGCTGAGGTAGGAGATGCAGCGCCGCGCATCGAGGCGATACGGCGCCGGGAAAGCCGCGGTCGGACAGATTTCGAGACACGCCTGACAGGTGCCGCAATGGTCGCGCTCCGCGACGTCGGGCGGCAGCTCGAGCGTAGTGAACACGGCGCCGAGGAACAGCCACGAGCCGTGCTCGCGCGAGACCAGGTTGGTGTGCTTGCCCTGCCAGCCGAGACCGGCCGCTTGCCCGAGCGGCTTCTCCATGACCGCGGCGGTGTCGACGAAGACCTTGACATCACCGCCGGCGTTCTCGATCAGCCAGCGCCCGAGCTGCTTGAGCCGCGGCTTGATCACCTCGTGATAATCGTCGCCCTGGGCGTAGACCGATATGGCGCCGCGCAGCCTTTGTTCCAGGATCGCAAGCGGATCGTCGTGCGGACCATAATTGACGCCGAGCATGACGATCGAACGCACGTCGGACCACATCGTGCGCGGATCGCCGCGCCGGTTCGCGTTCCTCGCCAGCCAGTCCATGTCGCCATGCGCGCCGGCGGCAAGAAATTCCTGCAGCCGCTCCGGCGCCCGTGGAATGGCATCCGGGCGTGTGACGCCGACCACGTCAAAGCCCTGGGCGCGGGCGGCCTCAATGAGCGCGGCCTTGAGCGCTGCTGCGGTCAGAAATCGAGATTGGCGTAGCTCGGCGATGGCGGCAGGCCCGGCACCGTCTCGCCGAGGAGCGTGCGGAACGCCGGGCGCGATTTGATCCGCGCGTACCAGGCCTTGGCGGTCTCGTCTTCGTTCCACGGCACATCGCCCAGATAGTCGACGACGGAAAGGTGCGCCGCCGCGCTGAGATCAGCATAGGTCAGGCTGTCGCCGGCAAGCCAATCACGCCTGCGAACGAGCCAGCCGATATAGTTCAGATGGTACTTAATATTGCTCTTTGCCGCCCGCATGATCTCCATGTCGGGCGGGCCGCCGCCGCGGCCGGCCGGGATGAAGCGCTTGTAGATCCGCTCCGTCACCAGGGCGCCGCTGACCTCCTCGAAGAACTTGTCGTTGAACCAGGCCATCAGCCGGCGCACCTCGATGCGTGCGCCGCTCTCGCTCGGCATCAGCCGCAGCCGGGCGAGCTTGCTGCCCCGCGTTTCGTCGAGATATTCGGCGATGATGGCGGCGCCCGGAACCGGCGGCACGCCCTCCTCCACCAGCACCGGCGTGGTTCCCGCCGGATTGAGCGCGAGGAACTCTTCGCGCCGCTCCCACACCCGCTCCTCGACAAGCCGCGGCGGCAAACCCCATTCTTCGAGGGCAAGCCGCACGAAACGAGAATGCGGGCAGAGTGGATAGTGGAGCAGCGTCAGCATGCCATGCGGGCGCGTGAGAGAAGATGTCCGGGCTTAAGTCCTGCGAATCAATACGGGCAAGAGCCACGCACTCGCGTCATCCTCTTATAGGCGAAGCGCCGGCGCGGCAACCTGTTGGCGGGGCTTCGACCATTGCCAGAATTTCGGCCGTGCGCCACAAGTCTGCCAAGGGAACCTGCAAGGTCCCCGCCGAATCGGACGCCCCTCAGGCCCCTTCCCCGCCACGGAGCTCTTCACGATGTTCGACGTCATCAAGGCGACCATTCTCGGCATCGTCGAAGGGCTGACCGAATTCATTCCGGTTTCCTCGACCGGACATCTTCTGCTGATCCAGCAGTTCCTCGGCTTCAGCGATGAGGACTTTGGCAAGAGCTTTACGGTCTTGATTCAGTTCGGCGCGATCTTGGCGTTGCTGTCGATCTATTTCGTGCGGCTGTGGCAGCTCTTCACCGGCATGTTCACCGATCCCAACGCCCGGCGTTTCATCATCGGCGTACTGATCGCCTTCCTGCCGGCGGCGGTGATCGGGGCGACGGCCTACAAATTCATCAAGGAGGTGCTGTTCAACCCCTGGGTCGTGTGTTTTGCGCTGATCGCCGGCGGCGCCGTGCTGTTGTGGATCGATCGGCTCGATCTCAAGCCACGCTACCATGAGGCGACCGGCTTCACGCTGCCGATGTATCTGGTCATCGGCCTTGCCCAGTGCCTCTCCATGGTTCCCGGCGTATCGCGCTCGGGCGCGACGATCGTGTCGGCGATGCTGCTCGGCGCCGACCGGCGCGCTGCTGCGGAATTCTCGTTCTGGCTGGCGATGCCGACCATGGCCGGCGCGTTCGCCTTCGATCTCTACAAAAGCCACGCGCAGATGAGCAGCGGCAATTTGCTGCTCGTCGCTATCGGATTCGTGGTGTCGTTCATCTCCGCCTGGTTCGTGGTCAAGACCTTTCTCGACTATGTCTCGCGCCACGGCTTCACACTGTTCGTCTGGTGGCGGGTCGCGGTCGGCACCATCGGCCTGATCGCGCTGGCGCTGGGGCTGTGAACCCGGCCGTGCTTGGTCGGCTGCCGGACGCGCCGCACCGAATGCCGCCAAGCGGGCGGCACGGAATACCACACAGGTCGCCGAGCGGACTGGGAAGCGGCGGCCATCCGAGCTAAGATAAAGTCGCATTGCGAAATTAGATCGTGCGAATTCAGCTTGCCCACGAAAGGATAGTCCAATGGCGAAGAAGCAATCGGATAGCGTATATCGGATCATCGACGTCGTCGGCGTCAGCGAAAAATCATGGGAAGACGCCGGACGCATCGCGGTAGAAACCGCCGCCGGCTCGCTGCGCGATCTGCGCGTGGCCGAAGTCACCAAGATGGACATGAAGGTGGAGGACGGGAAGGTCACGGCCTTCCGCACCCGCGTGGCGCTCTCGTTCAAATACGAGGGTTGATCGCGCCGCTCGCCGTTACGCCATGCGGAATTGGCCGGTTTTGCGGAACCGCCAGAGATAGTCGGGCACGACGCTGCTGATCGAGGCGGGCACGATGCCGAGCGCCTCGATCGTGCGGCCCTGCTCGCGCGCCGAAGCCGAGACGATGTTGTCGCGCTGCAGCAGCTCGACCTGGTCGGGCGTGATCGGCGGCTTCGGCAGGAATTGCAGGATCCTTGCCTGCGCCTTCATCAGCGCGAACGGCACCGGCACCAGCAGCCGGCGGCGTTCGGTGGTGGCGAGGACGTACTCCATCAACTCTTTGAACGTACGCACATCCGGACCGCCAAGCTCGTAGATCGTACCCGGCTTGCATTCGCCGTCGACGGCGAGCGCGATCGCCTCGGCGACGTCGCCGGCGAAGACCGGCTGAAAGCGCATCTGCCCGCCGCCGGGTAGCGGCAGCGCCGGGGATAGACGCGCAAGCGCGGCAAAGCGGTTGAAGAAGTCGTCCTCCGGCCCGAAGACGATCGAAGGGCGCATGATCGTCGCTTGGCTCTGCGCCGCCAGCACCAGCCGCTCGCCCGCCGCCTTGGCGCGCGCATAGTGCGACGGCGAGCCCTCGTCAGCGCCGATGGCCGAGACATGAACCAGGCGCGCGCCGACGGCATTGGCCGCCTGGGCTACGGCTTCCGCTCCCTCCGCCATGACGGCATCGAAGCGCTGGCGGCCGCGCTCAAACAGTATCCCGACCAGATTGATGACGATGTCGGCGTCGCGCGCCGCCGCCGCTACCGATTGCGGAAAGCGCAAATTGGCCTGCACCGCGTGGATTTGGCCGACCCGGCCGAGCGGCTGCAAATGGCCGGCAAGCTCCGGCCGGCGCACCGCGACGCGGATGCGGTAATGCCGGTTGGCAAGCGCGCGCACCACATGACGGCCGAGGAATCCGGAGCCGCCGAACACGGTGACGAGCGTCTCAGACGGGTTCCGCAAGGTCATCGGCGGCGGAATACAAGATCGTCCTCGGCGTGTATAGTAGGGAGTAGGACACCGTCCTCACGCAACCCGGACAATCTCACGATCGATGACGCCGCCGCTGCGCTCGCGGGCAAGCGAAGCGATCTGCTCGACCATATCTTTTCGACTATATTGTAGCATCGCGCGCGAAGACGCGGTTCCATTGACAAGGCCAGGACCCCTCCGTACCTATCGCCGCACGGCCCAGGTGGCGGAATTGGTAGACGCACTAGTTTCAGGTACTAGCGCCGAGAGGCGTGGAGGTTCGAGTCCTCTCCTGGGCACCATTTCCAAAATTTGCCGGTCGCTTCGTCGTCGTACCCGCGCTGGTCGCGGGCATTTGTGTCTTTCAAGCAATGCGGCGTGATCCTACCTTAAAGTCCTGAGCAAGCGAGGTCAGCAATGGCGGAGCAAAAAGCCAAGACGGCACTGGTCACCGGCTCGACCGACGGCGTCGGGCGCGTGGTGGCGAAACGATTGGCGCA
>CAWKNH010000014.1:0-59715 GCA_963850855.1 uncultured Alphaproteobacteria bacterium | reverse complement strand
TCGTCGTGCTCTGCGCCGGAACCTTGCCCCTGACAATGTTGTGGAGCGCCATCTACCTCGCCGCCGGAGTACCGCTCGCTGCTGCGATCCCGGGATTTTATTCGATCGTCACCCCGATCAATACGGCGATATTCGCGTGGACCCGCAATCTCGGCTTCTATCGCTTCACCCAGCTGCTCACGATCCTGATCCTGCCGTGGCTTCTGATGCTGTGCTTGGGTGGGTTCAGAGAATCGAGCGTCGTGATCATCTGGGCGGCGCTGTGCCCGCTCGGCTCGCTTTTGCTCGAGGAGCTGCGGCAAACGTTGTTCTGGATCGTCGGGTTTGTCCTGCTGCTGATCGTAAGCGCCCTCCTGCAGCCATATCTCGTGCCGGCCGGCCTGCCCGAAGCCTTCGTGACCTGGTTCTTCGTGCTCAATGTGGGCGCGGTGATCGCGATCACCTTCGGGCTCCTCTACTACTTTGTCGGTCGGCGGAATTTCTTCCAGCAGCGCTCCGAAATGCTGCTGCTCAACATACTCCCGAAGGAGATCTCGGAGGCGCTTAAGGCCGACCAGCGCACGATCGCCGCGCACTACGACGCCGCCAGCATCTTGTTCGCCGATGTCGTCGAATTCACGCCCATGGCGGCGAAGATGACGCCGCTGCAACTGGTCGATCTCCTCAACGAGGTTTTTCAGTGCTTCGACGGCCTGGTCGAGAAATACGGCCTGGAGAAGATCAAGACGATCGGCGACTGCTACATGGTCGCATCAGGCGTGCCGCGATCGCGAGCCGACCACGCCAGCGCGATCGTCGACTTGGCGCTCGACTTGCAGGCCGCCGTCACCCAGCGCCCGTTCGGCGGCCGCCGGCTCTCGCTCCGCATCGGCATCAATTCCGGCCCAGTGGTCGCCGGCGTGATCGGCCGCAAGAAATTCATTTATGACTTGTGGGGCGAAGCCGTAAACTTGGCGAGCCGCATGGAATCGCAGGGACGAAGCCAGTGCATTCAAATCACCCGCGCCACGCACGAGCTGGTTGAAGACGCATTCGACTGCGAAGCCAGGGGGACGATCGAGGTGAAAGGCGCGGGCGAGATGGAGGTCTGGCACGTGATCGGCAGGAAGCGCGCGGATCGAGCACTGGCACGGCGTTAACGAGCCGTTAACCATAGTGCTGCCACGCTTGGATATCAGGCAAAACCGGCGCAAAAAATGGCTCTCAACGGCAAGGCGGCGCAGCGGAGCGGATGGCAACGCCCGGCTGAGCGCCTCGCGCTCGGCCACACGACGGGTTGGATCAACTCACTAGCCACGACCCAAAACGCGCCGGCCAATAAGCTCGGAGTGAAAAGACCAAATCTTGCTGAACCCGAACCGCATGGGATGCGAGGAGCCGTTTCTAATCAAATCCTGAACGCGCAAGTCCATGCGCTCGGCGCACAAGCCGCTGCTGCCGACAGGCGAGCGGCTGAGCTGGAGAGCGAGCTCGCTGCGCTACGCGACACGCTGGTGCGCCGGGAAACCGAAAACGCCTCGCTGCAGACCTCACTAGACTTGGTCGTTGGCGAAAATGCCCAGCTCTCCCGCCGCCTCACGGAAAACGACGCCGCGGCCGCTCAAGCCTCCGCTCAACTCGAATTGGCAAAGACGTCGCTCGCGGAAGCTGAGGCCAAGAGCAACAAGCTGGCCGCTGCCGTACCGGAAGCGCACGAAAAACGGCGGGCCGAAATCAGCGCGGCTAACTGCCGTCTCCAACTCATGTCCTCCCGTGCCGCCGCCGCCGAAGCGCTGCTTGCGCAGACGCGTCAAGGTTTGGTAGCGCGAGCCGAAGAGAAAAACATAGTTCTCACCGAGAACTTGCGGCTTTCCCGCTGCCTCGCGGAAAGCGACGTTGCCGTCGACACCGCGTGGTCTCAGGTTGAAAAAACAAAGACGGCGATGACTGAAACGAAAGCCGTACGCGACAACCTTGCCGCCGCGTTGAGTGCCGCAAGCGAGAAGTACCAGACTGAAATAAGCGCGCTGACGATTCGCCTTGAGGCCATGTCCGCGCGTGCGCTCGCCGCCGAAAACCAACTCGGCGAGGCCCGCCAAGGCTTGGCCGCGCGCGCACAGGAAAACACCTTGATTGTCGACGAGATCGCGCGTCTTTCCCGGCGCCTCGCAGAAAACGACTCTGCGGTCGAGAAGGCGTGGTCTCATGCCGCAGAGCTACGAGCGGCGCTTAATGCGCTGGAGGAAGAGCGCAACAAGCTGATTTCTGCGTTGAACGACGAAAACGAAAAGCGTCAAACCGAAGCCAACGTGCTCACCACCCGCCTCGAAGCCTTGTCTACGCGCGCGACCGCCTCGGAAGGACTGCTGTCGGAGGCGCGGCAAAGTCTAGTTAAGCGGGAGGAGGAAAGCGCCGCGATCCTCCGCGATAACGAGCGCCTTTCCCGCTGCCTGGCGGAAAGCGACGCCGCGACCGACAAGTCACGGTCGCGGATTGACGAGTTGAGCGGGTTACTGATGTCGGCGGAGTCCGAGCGCGACGAACTGGCGGCAACGTTGCATGCCGCGAATGAAAGACGTCAGCGTGAGACCGAAATGCTGAACAGCAACATCGCGGACCTGTCGCGGCGCGCCTCTGCCGCGGAAGCGGCGTTCGCCGAGGCGAGGCAGAACTTGCTCGACAAGGTGGAACAGCTGGAGAAGTCACTTCAGGCAAAGACGAGCCAGATCCAGCAATTGGAGGACGCGCGCGCGCGACTGATCGAGGGCGCGAACGCCCTGCTGAAAACTTTTAAAGCTCGCAAAGTCTCCCTGGCGCATGCCCAGGAAAGGGTCAAACTGCTGGCAGAACGCGAACAAAGCCTCCTTAAGATAGCTCTTGGCGTCGACGGTACGTCCGCACATGAGCTTCCGCTCAAATGTGCCTGAAGGCACATTCCATCTAGGGCGGTGGCCGACGGCGGTCAGATTGCTTTCTGAAATGCCCTTAGCGCGATCGCCGACAAGGCAATCGAATGAAGCGCGATGTCGCCGTTTTGGCCCTGAGCGGGCGCGCGTGAACCGCCAATCAATGTCGGCTTATCGGGGTAAAAGCGGACGTGACGCGGGCATCGCGGAATGTGCGTTGATGGGCCATTAAGCGACACCAGCGCCACGGCGCCCACAGTGTATTTGCGATCGGTCACCCGATGCGGGCGTTTTGCAGCAGGGCCTCGATGTCCGCCAGGCTTTCGATCCGCGCAATGTCGTCGGGCTCAAGCTCGTGTCCCAGCCGCTTTTCCACCGCGATCAAAAGCCGCATATGCGCCAGGCTATCCCAGCGCTCGAACGCCCCGATGCGCGCGTCGCCAGGGATCGCCAAATCTTCCAAGCCGACCGCATCGGCCAACAGTTGCTTCGCCGCCGCCAACGCGCTCATTGCTGTTGATTCCTCCGCCGGATTGCGTGCCACTCGTCGGCGAGCAGCCGGAATCGCAACTGATCGAGCCGCGAGCCATCGATGACGGATTTGAACTGGCCGCGCAGCGTTCCCTCATAAATCCAGCCCTGGGCCTTGTAGTTGAAAATGGCAGGAAAGTTGCGGGACAATGGGCCGCCGCAAATTTTACCCATGTGGAGCCGGTCAAAGAAGTAGTCGAGCAAGGCGGCGCGGGCCTCGTTGACAACGCCTTTTCCCCACCAGGACTTCTCACCGATAATCACGTTGAAGGTGGCGGTATCGTGCGCCGCGTCGACGTCGATGAAAAAAAAGCCCAGTTGGATCCTGCTTGTCTTGTCGAAAATGCCGATGAGATAGTTGCGGATGTGGTCAAAGCCCGCGATGTATCGTGCGAGTTGTTCGCGGCTGACTTTGCGAACCGGAGCATTGGTCGGGTGCACTACCTCCGGATCCGTGAGCCAGCCGAGCCAGCGCTCCGACGCATCGATTGGTTTGAGGCTTCGTAGGTTGAACCGCTCGGTCTCGATCAGAACCGGGCGCCCGCGCGCCGAAATCTCGCTACCGGTCACGTGTCTCGCCATTCTGCACCGAGATGCGAACTTGCTCTCGCGCGACCTTGCCCCGCGCATTTCTTGGAATTTCACTGACAAAATACCAATGTTCGGGTACTGCCTCGCGGCGCAATCGCGAGCGGCACCACTCGCGCAGCTCTTCCGCAGTCGCAGCCGCACCTTCCTTCAGGCGGATAGCCGCCGCGACCGCCTCGCCGCCGATCGGATCCGGCTGTCCAAAGGCGCAGGCTTCGGCGACCGCGGGGTGGCCGGAGAGCAACCTGTCCAACTCGGCGGGCTGGACCTTGAACCCTGCCCGATTGATCTCGTCTTTGATCCGACCAGCGAGCCAGATCGATCCGTCGGGATCGATGCGGCCGCGGTCGCCGGTGTGGTACCAGGCATCGACCAGTGCCGCGGCCGTCAGATCTGATCGACCGAGATAGCCGGACATCAGCGCCGGTGTGCGTACGACGACCTCTCCCTCTCCGCTCGGCGCGATGCAATGCCGGTCGTCGTAAATCGCGGCCGCTCCGTTCCAAGGTTTCCCGACCAGTCCTTCGGCGATGCGATCGCGCGATGACGCTCCCGCAAACCAATTGGCCGTCTCGGTCATCCCATAGCAGTTTATCACGTCGCACCGCGTCCATGCCGCGATGTCGGCCCAAAGCGGGGCGGGCAGCATCGCAGAGCCCACGTGTACTCGCTGCAGCGAACCGTGCAACGGCGACTGACCAAGCTTCATGGCCATCGGCCACAAGGCCGGCACCGAGCTCAAGAAACTGATTTCGTGCCGATCAACGATGCGGCCCAGTTCGCGCGCCAGTTCGAGACCGGGAGGCCCGAGGACGACCGTCGCCCCGGCAAAGAGCGGCGTGAGGCCATTGCCAATGAGCCCGTGGCCGAAAGACGTCGGCAGCGTCACCAGGGTCTTGCGCAGCGTTCCAGCACCGATCGTCGCAATGTTCGAGCTAATCCGTGCCGCGATTGCGCCGTAGCTCAACACGACGCCTTTGGGGTCGCCGGTGGTCCCGGAGGTGAACAGCACCAGCGCCGGATCGCCCGGATCATCCGGCGCCTGCTCGGCGGCGGGCCGAACCACGCTCGGCTCCGGGTCGTCGAGCGCCATGACGGTCCAGCCGCCTTCGGTCGCTGCGCCGCCTCGCGCAACAAGCACCGCATCCGGATTGAAGTATTGAAGCAGGATCTTGAGTTCGCTTGGCGTGAGCTCGGGGTCAATGACTGCGGCCGTCGCGCCCAGGGTCCACACGGCGAGCAAATCGGCGAAGAAGGCGGCGGTGCCGCCGTGCGCAATGGCGACCCGTGCCTTCCGGTCGAAGCCCGCCGCTGCGAGTGTGCCGGCGCGGCGCTGCACCTCGCGCGCCAGGACGTCACGGTCCCAGGATAAGCCTGAGCCAATTTCCTCGATTGTGCCGAGGGCGGATATCCACACCGAAATCAGGCCCCAACGTGACGACCCTGACGAACGCAAGCATTTGAGATTGTTACAGAATAGCCATGTCCGACTCAAGCCGAGAAATTTTCCAGGTGTTGCAGTTGGGAGACAGCCATCGAGGAGCTTCGCGGCTAGGATAGCCAAACACATAGATCTTTTGCAGTTTGTCTGCTGGCATTTTGGGGGGCTGAGATGAAAAAACAGCTGTTGCTTGCCGGGGTGGCGGTTGCCGCGCTGATTGGAAGTGCGCCAAGCCATGCGGCCGATCTCGGTCTACTCAAAGCACCGCCGAAGCCGGTTTTCACTTGGACGGGATGCTATGTTGGCGGACATATTGGTTTTGGCGTAGGCAATAAGGAGTTTAGCGATCAGCCAGGGGGCAATAGTCTCGCGGGCGTCGTTGGGGACGGAGCAGGAACAGGCATCGCCGGGT
This sequence comes from uncultured Alphaproteobacteria bacterium, assembly GCA_963850855.1. GTDB lineage: Bacteria > Pseudomonadota > Alphaproteobacteria > Rhizobiales > Xanthobacteraceae > BOG-931. Next base: position 53,858 of record CAWKNH010000014.1, on the reverse strand, counting down.
TTCTTGGCGGTGGTCAGATTGGTTGCAACTACCAGTTTGCGAACAACTGGGTATTCGGCATCGAGGGGGCGGGGTCGGGTGCCAATATCAATGGCAGCGAAATAAGCCCGTTCAGCGGCAAATCGCTCTCCGCCAGGACCGACTGGCTTGCGAGCGTGACCGGGCGCCTCGGCTATAGCGTGGACCAATGGCTGTTTTATGTGAAGGGAGGCGCGGCGTGGGCAGGCGACCATTTCCATGTGGCCGAAACTGGTACCTTCCCGAATACCTACAGTCTTTCGCAGACGCGCTTTGGGGCGACGGCAGGCGTGGGCGCCGAGTACGCTTTCTGGACGAAGTGGTCTGTCAGGGTTGAATACAACTTTTATGCCTTTGGGAGCGACTCAAATTTGACCTTTGGGTGCTCAAACCCAGTCAGTCAAACGTTCTGCAATGGAGCAGCAACTCGCGGTCCGGAAACCATCAAACAAGACATCAATCAGTTTACCGTTGCGCTTAACTACCGGTTTTACTAGCGCCGATATTTCGAGAGAGCACGACGTCGCAAAAGCTGCGTCGCAGCCGCCGACAAGAGTTCGCGCCGGCCTTAATCCGGTCGTGCAATACCCGAGCCAATAATCGGTCCTGACAAGAGGCGTCGAGGCCGGAGGTGGCCATTTCCACCTAATCGCAGACGTCAGAACCAGTCGCGCGATGACTAAGGCCAAGGTCAAAGACGTTCGAGTTTGGATCGATGCCGAAAGTTCCGACCTTCCCACTTGCGGATGCCATTCGTCCGAATGCAGCCACCTGAAGGCTGAAACCCGCTAGCCAAAGAGCGGCAGTGTCCGGATCGGGTCCCCTTTCAGACATGAGCGGGCCTGTTTTTACGGTGCCCGAGGCATTACTGGCGCGCGCTGACCAGGTGATCAGTGAGATGATGCTGTTTGCTACACTGCATGGGTCTGCTTGGGACCTTAGAGGTCGGCTAAGGCAAAACCAGCTTCATCTCACCTTGACGACGACCTTGCCTTTCGAACGTCCCGTTGCGATGTAGGCCAAAGCCTCGTTGGTGGCTTCGAACGGGAACACACGATCCACCACCGGGCGGATGATCCCGGATTCGATGAGGGAAGTGATCCTGCTCAGCTGGTCGCCGCTCGCCCTCATGAACAGGAACGAATAGCTGACGCGTTGGCGCTTGGCCTTTTTCCGGATGCCGAAGCTCAAAAGGCGCATGACCTGTTGCAGGAACCAGTTCGCGCCAATCTCCTTGGCGAAAGCTACATCCGGCGGACCGGAGATCGAGATCAGCTTGCCACCAGGCTTCAATACGCTCAGGGATTTCTCTAGCGTTTCTTTGTCCAGGCTGTTCAGGACGATGTCGTAGGCAGACAGGACCTTAGCGAAATCCTCTTTCTTGTATTCGATCACGACATCCGCGCCGAGACTCTTGACCAGTTCAATATTCGCCGCGCTCGTCGTCGTTGCGACTGTCGCGCCGAGATGCTTCGCCAGTTGGATAGCGAATGTCCCCACGCCACCGGAGCCGGCATGGATGAGAACTTTCTGCCCCTTTTTCAGCTTGGCTCTCTCAACAAGCACCTGCCAGGCGGTCAGACCTACCAGGGGAATGGAAGCCGCCGTCTCCATGCTGAGGTTCTTAGGCTTCAGCGCCACGTCGGCTTCGTCCATGGTAATGAATTCAGCAAACGTGCCGATCCGGTCCTTGTCCGGCCGCGCATAGACCTCGTCGCCCAGATTGAAGCGTCGCACTTTGGGTCCGACCTTAACTACGACCCCCGCCACGTCATTGCCGAGGATGAGCGGCAGGCGATAGGGCAGGATGACTTTGAACTCCCCGTCCCTGATTTTGGCGTCGAGTTGGTTGAGGCCAGCGGCGTGGATTTCGACCAGCACATCGCCGTCCCGCAGCTGCGGCTCCGGCATGTCGCCGAACCGCAGGGCTCCCTTCTTCTTGTATCGATCGAGGATGAAGGCTTTCATGATTTTCTGTTCTCTGCTGTCTTGCTCAACGCCGGCCCCGGAAGGAACCGCGGCGGCAGCCAACGTGACTGGATCGGGGCCGCGCTTGCGCGCGGGCTTGAGGATGAACGGCCGACTAAAGGCGAACGGGTTGGCCTTGCCCTCGGCCAACCGCGAGCGTGGCGAGTTCGAAGTCGTAGCCGCTATTCGCGACACGAAGGTTGGGTCGAGCCAATTTACGCGGGTTCCATGACGGCAGGGGTGTGCCTCCGCCGCCGAAGCACAAGCAGCGGGAGCAGGCCAAGCGCGGTGATCACCGCCATCACCCACCAGGCGAGACGAAACGCCGCCATCTGTGCCTCCGCCGATCCGGGGGATCCGACGATGGCAACGAAGATGGCGACGCCGACGGCGAAACCGATCTGCCGAACCATGTTGATCACGCCGGACCCGGTTGCGAACGATGACGCCGGAAGCGCCGACGTGCCGACCGCCATCAGCGTCGGCAGTGTCAGCCCGACACCGATGCCCGACGGAATCACGCAGAGGACAGCGAACCCCAGGTCGGGGTGCGATCCGGGCAGCACTGCCCACACGATCACGCCTGCGGCGAAGACGACCAGTCCGGCCGCCACGACCGTCGCGGCGCCGAAACGGGCGATCAACCGTCCGGCCAACAACAACGACGTGACCGGAACCATGAAGGGACCCGGCGCGATGGCCAGACCGATCTTCATGGCGGGCCAGTGCCACACGCTTTCCTCCCACAACACGAGCGAGAGCAGAAAACCGCCGAACGCGGTCGAGAACAGGGCCATCGTCAAAGTCGCACGAGTGAAATCCCCGATCCGAAACAGCGCCGGATCGACGAACGGATTGTCGGATCGCAGGCAGTGAGCAACAAACAATGCCAACATGGCAGCCGCCGCCGCGAAGCTCAGCGCGACCGCGGGCGCGTTCCAACCCCAGTCGTTCAGCTTCACGATCCCGAATATCAGCGTGGCGATGCCGGCGGTGATCAGAGCGGCCGCCGAAAAATACGGTGTAGGAACGTCGTGGCCGGAAACCCTCGGGAGTTTGATCCAACCCACCGCCAATGCGAGCAGACCAATCGGCACGTTGACCAGAAAAATCCACCGCCAATTGGCCGCGACCAGCAATCCGCCTACCAAGGGTCCCAGAGCGGCGGCAAACCCGCCGACCGCAGCCCAGACGCGGACCGCGCCACCGCGGCGCTCAGCCGGGAAGGTTGCCAGAATCAGCCCCAACGACGTCGGGGTGAGCAGCGCCGCCCCGGCCGCCTGCACAAGACGGAACGCGACCAGTGTTTCGACACTGCTCGCGAGGGCGCAGGCGGCCGACGCAGCGGTGAACACGGCAACGCCGGCGAGGAAACTTTTGTTTCGCGGGAAGCGTTCGGCCAGCCTGCCACAAAATACCAGCAACGCCGCATAAACGATGGCATAGCCGTTCAGAATCCAGGACAGATTCCCCAGATTCGTGTCATTGAACTCCTGCCCGATGTTCGGCAGCGCCACATTGACGATGAACAGGTCGAGATTGGCCAACACGATGCCGGCGCAAACGATGGCCAAGACCTGGCCCGGCCTCGTTACCGCGGTCACGCCGCTTCTCCCACTCTATGGTATCGCCTGGCCGCGTGCGCCAGCGACAAATTCGGCCCCATCGCGACACGTGCGTCGTTGAACCGCGACCACTCGGCCATGTCCGGCAAGGATGGGATTGTCACCACCTCGCCGATATCCAGACCCGCCAGCGCCGCGTCGACCATTTCGTCGGCGTCCATAAGCCTTTCCGTCGGCATCGCCGCGACATCGACGCCGGCCTTGCCCCAGAGTTCGGTGCGGGTGGCCCCGGGCAGCACTGCCTGGATGCGGATGCCGGTGTTTGCCAGCTCAGTCTGCAGCGCCATGCCGAGATTCAGCATGAAGGATTTGGTCCCGCTGTAGACGGCGTTGAACCGCTCGGGCGCCAGGGCCAGAACGGAAGAGACATTGATCTGCGTCCCCCGGCCACGCGCCACGAAACCCTCGACCGCGGCATGCGCCAGACGGAGTGCCGCTGTGATGTTGATGTTCACCATCGCCTCCAACCGATCCACGTCGGAACCACGCATCGGCCCGGAGACGGCGACGCCCGCGTTGTTCACCAGCATGCAAATGGAAGGGTCCTGACGCAGCCGCTGTTCGACCCGCAACAGATCCCGCCGCGCTGCCAGGTCGGCGGCCAGAATGTCCACGGAACGGCCGGTCTCCGCACGCAAGCGTGCGGCTAGAGCGTTCAGCCGAGTTTCATCGCGCGCCACCACGATCAGGTCATGACCGCGGCGCGCCAGGTGGTCCGCGTAAACGGCGCCAATGCCGGCGGAAGCGCCGGTGAGGAGCGCGGTGTCTGCATTCGGCATCGTGGGACTCCGCCGGTTGGGGGACCGCAGTATTGATGACGATCGTCACTATTGATATTATTAGTGGCGATCGCCATTAATGATGTCAAGGTCCGTTTTCGCGCGGCCGAGAAGGTTGGAGTCATGCGGGTTTCAAAGGAAAAAGCAGCCGAGAATCGGGAGCGTATCCTGACCGAGGCCGCCCGGTTGTTCCGGGAGCGCGGCCTGTCAGGCATTGGCGTCGATGCCCTGACCGACGCCGCCGGACTGACCCACGGCAGCCTGTACAGCCAGTTCGGCTCCAAGGAACGTCTGGCCGCCGCGGCCTTGAGTCACGCCCTGAGTACGAATTCGGCACGCATGAGCGACGCCGGGACTCTGGACGACTACGTCACCCGGTACCTGTCCGCGGACCATCGCGAAGGGCGCGGTGATGGCTGCGTGATGGCGGCTTTGGCGGCTGAAATCCCGCGCCAGGGCGCCGCGATCCGGCACAGCTTCACGGACGCCGTGTGGACGGCCATGAAACGGATCGCCAGTCTGATGCCGGGCCGCCGCAGGTCCGAAGACGAGGCACTGGCCATTGTTGCGACGATGGTCGGCGCGCTGACCTTGGCGCGCGCCGTTGACGATCCGGAATTGTCGGACCGCATACTGGCCGCCGCACGGACACGATTGGCGTCACGTTAGCCACACTTGGCGTCCTCGCTCATTTCCACACCGCATCCATTGATGAGTTCGCGCCACCGTCCAGAGCGCCCTCGTTTCAGATGAACCGGCTCGCGCCTGTCGGTATCCGTCATCCAAACAGTTAACGCCGCCGCCCGCTCTGCCCAATCGCTTGCGTCCTCCCGCTGGCACGCTTCTCGCGATCTGACGTCTTGAACCTCGCGTTTGTCCCGTTTCGGGGCAGCGGCGCGATGCGTTCGCCCAGAAGGCGACAGGCCCGGCGCGCGATGAACACGCTTCCCAACTACACGCTGACGGCACGGGCGGAGACCGGCCGGATGCTGCGCGCCTGGGCCCTGCTCTCGCGCGGCACGTTCTCGGGCGCCATCTTCCTTACCGACATCGCCTTGATCGTGGCGATGTCCTGCCTCACCGGCGTTGCCTATCACCTCGCGGCCTATGGCGATCCGGGCAATTTCTCATCTTTCGTCCAGGTCGGGGTCCTGGCGGCAAGCATCTTTGCCGTCTCCAACGTGTTCCGCGGCGAATACCGGCTGCCGAACTTCTTTGCCTTCAAGCCGCACGGCCGGCGCACGATCCAATTGTGGAACGTGACGCTGATCTTCCTGCTGGCGCTCGGCTTCCTGGCGCAGATCAGCGTCGATTACTCGCGCGCCTGGATCGTGCTGTTCTATTCCGCCACGCTCGCCGCACTGATCGTGCAGCGCTTCGCGGTCGTGCGCGTCACCGCGCTGGCGCGCGCCGCCGGCCTCGTTTCGGCGCAGCGGATCTTTCTGATCGGCACCGGGGCGCAGATCGGCGCCTTCCTGCATCGCTACGAACCGTGGCTCCTTGGCATCAACATCGTCGGCTGCCGCTTCATCACCCCGCTGGCGGCGGCGACCCCGGCGGCGGAACGGCGCGCCACGCTCGACCGCGACCTCGCCGAAGCGGTCGCCGGCGTGCGCTCGCTCGAACCCGACGCGATCTTCCTCCTGGTGCCGTGGTCCTCGACCGAGACCATCGAGCGCTGCGCCGAGACCTTCCTGGCGCTGCCGGTCGCGATCCATCTCGGCGCCGAGCAGATCCTGCACAAATTCGAGGAGGTGGAGCTTTCGCGGCTCGGGCCGCTGGCGAGCCTGCAGCTCACGCGGCTGCCGCTGTCGCGCCTCGAGATCGTGCAAAAGCGGCTGTTCGACCTAGTCTTCGCGGCGCTCGCCCTGATCGTGCTCACGCCCCTCCTGGTCATCGCCGCCGTGCTGATCAAGCTGGACAGCCCTGGCCCGGTCTTTTTCGCGCAGCGCCGCTACGGCTTCAATCAGCAGCCGTTCCGCATCATCAAGTTTCGCAGCATGCGCACGCTCGACGACGGCGCCGTTATCCGCCAGGTCAGCGCCGACGATCCGCGCGTGACCCGGATCGGCCGCTGGCTGCGGCGCTGGAACATCGACGAGATCCCGCAGCTCTTCAACGTGCTCACCGGCGACATGTCGCTGGTCGGCCCGCGCCCGCATGCGCTGTCGCACGATCGCGAATATGAGCGCCGCATCTCGCTCTACGCGCGACGCCACAACGTCAAGCCGGGTATCACCGGCTGGGCGCAGATCCACGGCTATCGCGGCGAGACCGACACCGACGAGAAGATGCAGAACCGCGTCGAGCACGACCTGTTCTACATCGACAATTGGTCGCTCTGGCTCGACCTGAAAATCATCGCCCGCACCGTGCTTTCGCCGACCGCCTACCGCAACGCCTATTAAGCCGCGGCCGGGCGCGGCAACGCGCCTGACCCAGCGCTGGACTTCGCCGGCATGGTGGGATGACGTAATCTCCCCCGCCAGCGTCCGCCGTGGAGCCTGCGTTGAACCCGATCGGCTTGTGCTACCGCATCGTCATGGATGCGTTCTATCGCTTCAACGCCGATGACGGCTGGGCGATCGCGAGCCACATCGCGCTGTCGACCCTGATGGCGATGTTCCCGTTCCTCATCGTGGTCGCCTCGCTCGCCGGCTTCATCGGTTCCGCCAATCTCGCCAACGAGGTCGCCCATCTGGTGATTGCCACCTGGCCGAGCCAAGTGGCGGATCCGATCGCCGGCGAAATTCACAGCGTGCTCACCACCGCGCGCGGCGACGTGCTCACCGCCGGCTCGACGCTCGCGGTCTATTTCGCCTCGAGCGGCATCGAGAGCCTGCGCATCGGATTGAACCGCGCCTACGGACTCGACGAGGAGCGAAGCTGGTGGCTCCTTCGCCTCGAATCGATCGGCTATGTGCTGATCGCCGCGATCTCGCTGCTCGCGCTCGCCTTCCTCGTCGTGCTCGGGCCGCTCATCTTCAGGACCACGCTCGTCTACGTGCCGTGGATCGCGCCGATGGAGGGGCATTTCAACGTCGCGCGCTTCGCGCTGGCGAGCGCGGTGATGACCGCGACGCTGACGATCCTGCACAAATGGCTGCCCGCCGGCAGGCGGCGGCTTACGCAAATCTGGCCAGGCATCCTCGCCACCATCGTGCTCTGGCTCGGTTGCGGCGTTGCCTTCGGCCGCTACCTCGCCGATTTCGCCGGCAACTATGTCACCTATTACGCCGGCCTCGCCTCGGCGATGATCGCGCTGGTGTTTCTCTATTTCAGCGCCTGGATCTTCATCTATGGCGGCGAGCTCAACGCCGCGATCGAGCGCGCACGGCGGGACGCGACGTAGCTCGACCGCTCGTCCCCGCGAAAGCGGGGACCCAGCGTAACGGCAAAACCCATGGATTCCCGCTTTCGCGGGAATGAGCGGTGATGAGTAAACGGGCTACGCGCGGCTCGATTGCCGCGTCAGCTCCGGCAGGGACGCCGCCTCGATCGCGTCCTCGAAATTGCGCAAGCCGGTGCGCGGCACGTTGACGAGGACGGCCATGTTGCCGGGCTTGTGCCGGTTGGTGCGCATCAGCTCATGCGCGTACGGGATCTTCTCCCAGGCAAACACGTCGCTCATGCACGGATCGATGCGCCGGTCGATCACGAACTGGTTGGCCGCGCTCGCCTGCTTGAGATGGGCGAAATGCGAGCCCTGCACGCGCTTCTGCCGCATCCAGACATAGCGCGCGTCGAAGGTGATGTTGTAGCCCGAGGTGCCGGCGCAGAACACCACCATGCCGCCGCGCTTGACCACGAGGCAGGAGACCGGGAACGTCGCCTCGCCCGGATGCTCGAACACGATGTCGACGTCGCGCTTGCCGGTGATCTCCCAGATCGCCTTGCCGAAGCGGCGCGCCTCCTTCACCCAGGTATCGTATTCCGGCGTGCCGACCTTGGGCATCGCGCCCCAGCACTTGAACTCGCTGCGGTTGATCACGCCCTTGGCGCCGAGATTGAACACGTATTCCATCTTCGATTCGTCGGAGACGATGCCGATGGCGTTCGCGCCCGAGGCGGCGACGAGCTGCACGCCGAACACGCCGAGGCCGCCCGAGGCGCCCCAGACGAGCACGTTGTCGCCGGGCTTGAGGATGTGCGGCGCATGGCCGAACAACATGCGATAGGCGGTGGCAAGCGTGAGCGTGTAGCAGCCCGCCTCCTCCCAAGTCAGATGCGCCGGCTTGACCATGAGCTGGCGCGACTGCACGCGGCAGAACTGCGCAAACGAGCCGTCCGGCGTCTCGTAGCCCCAGATGCGCTGCGACGGCGACAGCAGCGGATCGCCGCCATTGCAGTCCTCGTCGTCGCCGTCGTCCTGATTGCAGTGAACGATGACCTCGTCGCCGACCTTCCAGCGCTTGACCTTCGGGCCCACCGCCCAAACCACGCCCGAGGCGTCCGAGCCGGCGATGTGATACGGATTCTTGTGGCCGTCGAGCGGCGAAACCGGAATGCCGAGCCCGGCCCACACGCCGTTGTAGTTGACGCCGCCGGCCATCACGTAAACCAGCACCTCATCGTCCGCGATCGGCCAGGTCGGCAGCACCTCCTGCTGCATCGACGTCTCCGGCGGACCGTGGCGCTCCTTGCGGATCGCCCAGGCATGCATGGTCGCCGGCACGTGACCGAGCGGCGGAATTTCGCCGATGTCGTAGAGGTCCTTCAGCGGCGCCGCTGACGGCTTCTTTTGCGCGACGGCCATGGATGGGCTCCCGGTCATAGACGGTGAACGCTCAATCGGTTGCAACAGCTTTGCCATCACTGTGCCGCAGTTGATGTTGCAGCGCAATAAATACTTCGGTGCACAGTTAGTTTCCCTCGATTGCCGCTGCCGGTACCGGGATTTATGGTTCACGGGCTGCAGCGCGGGATGCGCGCGAAGTCCGGCGTCGCCGGAGAAACCGGGGGGAAGATGGATCCGCAAAGCATTATCGTTTGGCTTATCGTCGGCGCGATCGCCGGCTGGCTTGCCGGCATGGTGGTCAAGGGCGGCGGCTTCGGCCTGATCGGCGACATCGTCGTCGGCATCGTCGGCGCGGTGATTGCCGGCTGGCTGTTGCCGCGGCTCGGCATCATCATCGGCGGCGGGATCATCGCTGCCATCATCGATGCCTTCATCGGCGCCGTGATCCTTCTGATCATCCTGCGGCTGGTCAAACGCGCTTAAGGCCGCAGCCTTAACCAACGCCGTCATGGCTGGGCTCGTCCCGGCCATCGCGCGGGAATGCACCCTGCCCCACCTCGCCGTCATGCCCGGGCAAACGCCGGGCATGGCGGCGTGACATTTAAGGGTTCCTCAAGGCCGCCCGCCTAGCCTGCCCGCGATCGCAAGCGAGGCTCGGTGGCGATGGCTCTTTATCAATTGTCCCCTGCGCGCGGCGCTGCCGCCGGCACGGCGCTGCCGCATCTGGTGGGATCGGTCTGCTTCGCGCTCATCGTTTCGCACGTCGTCTTTCTCCTCGCCTCGCTGGTCAAGGGCGACTGGCTGATCGGCCATGACGGCGGCGTCGCCTCGGATTTCGTCAATGTCTGGGCGGCGGGAAAGCTCGCGCTCGGCGGCCACGCGGCTTCCGCCTATGACTGGGCGATCCACAAGGCGGCGGAAGAGAGCGCGGTCGGCCATCCCTTCGACGGCTATTTCGGCTGGCACTATCCGCCGACCTTCCTGTTCGTCGCCATCCCGCTGTCGCTCCTGCCTTACGCGGTCGCTTATGTCGTCTGGGTGTTCGGCACCTTCCCGGCCTACCTCGCCGCGATCCGCGCCATCATCGGCGACCGCATCGCCTATATGCTCGCCGCCGCGTTTCCCGCGGTGCTGGCGAATTTCGTCGTCGGCCAGAACGGATTCCTCAGCGCCGGCCTGATCGGCGGCACGCTCGTTTTGTTGGAGCGGCGAGCGCTCCTCGCCGGCGTGCTGCTCGGGCTCCTCACCTATAAGCCGCATCTGGGCTTGCTCTTTCCCATCGCGCTCATCGCCGGCTGGCACTGGCGCGCGTTCCTGACCGCCGGCATCGTCGCAACGCTGATGGCGGCGGCGGCATGGGCGGCGTTCGGCACCGAAGCCTGGCGGGCGTTCGCCGCCGGTCTCGGCAAGAGCTCGCAGGCCTTCCTCTCCGACGGCTGGGCCGACTTCGGGAAATTGCAGACCGCGTTCGGGCTCACCCGCACGCTCGGCGGCAGCGAGACGCTGGCTTGGAGCGTGCAAGCCGGCGTCGTCGTCCTCGCCGCGGCGGCGATCGCGGTCGCTTTGGCGCAGCCGCGCCAGCTACGAGATCAAGGCCGCGGCGCTCGGCGCCGGCGCGATGCTGGCGACGCCGTATCTTTATATGTACGACGTGGTGGTGCTGGCGGTGCCGCTCGCCTATCTCATCCGCCTCGGCCGCTCGCGCGGCTTCCTGCCGCACGAGCTCGCCGCCATGGGCTTTGTTTGTTTGCTGATCGTAATCTTCCCGTTCGTGAAGGCGCCGGTCGGTTTCGCCGCCGTCCTCATCGTGGCCGGCCTGATCGCGCGCCGCGTGCTCACGCCGCAGCCTGAAGCGCCGCTGAGCATCGCGCCGAACAGCGCCGCGACATGAGCGCGTCGACAATTTCCGCTCATTCCCGCGCCAGCGGGAATCCAGCTGGAGAGCACCAACGCAGCGGTGAATCCGCTGGGTCCCCGCTTTCGCGGGGACGAGCGGTTGAGGGTTCTGCGGCGCGTTACCTCTCGCTCATCGGCCTGACGTTGGCGCTCGGTTACCTCGCCGCGCTCGGTAGCGCTTATCTGCAAGGCCATTTCCTCGCCGATGCGCAGGGCCAGCCGATCGCCAACGACTTCGTCAATGTCTGGGCGGCGGGACGCCTCACGCTCGACGGCGATCCGGCCGCGGCCTACGACTGGTCGGTGCACAAGGCGGCCGAGGTGCGCGCCGTCGGCCATGATTTCGCGAACTATTACGGCTGGCATTACCCGCCGACCTTCCTGTTCGTCGCCGCGGCGCTGGCGACCCTGCCGTATCTCGCCGCCGCCATCGTGTGGCTTATCGCGACGCTCGCCGGCTATGCGGCGGCGCTTGCCGGCATCGTCGGCTCCCGCGCCGGCATCTTCCTTGCGCTCGGATTTCCCGCCGTCCTGTGGAACGCGACCGCCGGGCAGAACGGCTTCCTCACCGCGGCGCTCCTCGGCGGCACGCTCGGATTGATGGAGCGGCGCCCGGCGCTGGCCGGGCTTTGCCTCGGGCTTCTCAGCTACAAGCCGCAATTCGGCTTGCTGTTTCCGCTGGTGCTGATCGCCGACCGGCGCTGGCGCACCTTCGCGGTCGCCGCGCTCGTTGCCATCGCGCTTGCCGCGCTCTCCTGGCTCGCCTTCGGCAGCGCCAGCTGGGAAGCCTTTATACATTGGACGCCGATCACCGGCCGCGTCGTCCTCGGCGAAGGCGCCGCCGGCTGGAGCCGCCTGCAAAGCCTGTTCGGCTTTATGCGCGCGCACGGCGCCGATGAGCAGCTGGCCTGGACCGTGCAGGCCGCCGGCACGCTCGCGCTTGCCGCCGGACTCGTCTGGCTGTGGCGCAGCCGCGCCGCATACGAGCTCAAAGCCGCCGCGCTCGCCGCCGGCACGCTCCTCGCCACGCCCTATGTCTATATCTACGACCTCGTCGCGCTCGCCGTCGCCGTCGCCTTCCTCGTTCGCTTCGCGCTCGCGCGCGGCTTCCTGACGAGCGAGCTCGTCGGGCTCGCCGTCGCCGGCGCGCTCATCTTGATCTATCCGTATCAGGCGACCCAAGTCGGCCTCGCCGCGGCGCTGATCGTCCTGGCGCTCACCGCCCAGCGCGCAATCCTTACTTCCGCCCCCGCGAAGTGAAACGAAGCGGGGGAGGGACCACGCGAAGCGGTCCCCCTTCCCTGCGTCGCGCGGAAGGATGTAAAGCAAGCGCCTCTGGGGAATCACCAATGATCCGGCCATCGACCGCGCTCCTGCTTTGCGGCGCCGTGCTGAGCGTGGCGGTGCTCGCGCGCTGCGCCTCCGACAATCCGCCGCCCGCGGGCGAGCCGACCTTCTATCAGGACCTCGCCAAGCCCGACGGCACGCTCGATGAAGCCGCCGCGCAATCGATGATCTCCGGTTATCGCGGCAACAACGGCCTTCCCGCCGTCACCGTCGATCCCGAGCTGATGCGGCTCGCGAGCGAGCAGGCGCACGCCATGGCGGCGCACGACAAGATGGATCACGATATCGGCCGGCCGTTCCAGGAGCGCATCCGCAATTCAGGCTTCCGCGGCCGCGTCGCGGTCGAGAACATCTCCGCCGGCTACCACACTTTGGCCGAGGCATTTTCCGGCTGGCGCGATTCGCCGCCGCACCGCGCCAACATGCTCAACGCCAGCGTCACCCGCATGGGCATCGCCGCGGTCTATGCGCCGAAGTCGAAATACAAGGTGTTCTGGGCGCTCATTCTCGCCGCCGGCGGCGAGCCGCGCGGATAGCTTCCGACAGGTCAGCTCGCGCGCAGCGCGTCTCGCTTCTGTCGCATCGCTTCCAAGGCGTCGAGGTTCAGGGGAACGAGCCTTTCCCCGTTGGTATTTTCAATATTGACGACCTTCAGCGCGACGTCGGCATCATAAACTGTCGCCAGCCGTATATCCGCCCACGCGCCAGTTGCCCTGATGACGACTGGCACCTGTTCGCCGGGCTGCAGCCCGCGCTCGAAGCTGTGGATGATGAGGCCCCTCGCCCACGGCGTCGGCCGATCATGTGTCGTCAGCACGCCGCTGACATAGATGCGCGAAATCACGTTCTTGGTGCCATTGTAGACCGAGAATTCTACAGTGGGCTGGCCCGGACCCTTATTGCCAGTATTGGGCTGACGCTGAACCTTACTGCCAGCGGACTGAATCACAATCCTAACACCGCCAGTGCGCTGACTCTGAACCCTGACACCAGCAGTGGGCTCACTCTGAACCCGACCGTCAGTCCAAGAATATCTCGGGTGCTCGATCACGACGGGATCCAGCAACTTCTCGACGCCGGCCAACTGTGACTCAGCCAGAGAAATCTGGGCGTCGAGTTCGGAGGTGACCAGGCGTATGACCGCGGCAGCGCTTCTGCCGTTGATCCTTGGCCGCATCCTGTCGAAGTAAGTCAGCGGATTGGCGACACCATTGAGTGACGCAAGCACCGCAAGCGACCCGGGATTCGCCGATTGGAGTGCGTTGGTATCGGCGGCATTTCCGATCGCCAGTGTCAGCAACGCAATTTCCAGTTTGCGCTGATCTTGGGCGCTCAGTTGCGCCGTGATTTCGCCGAGGCTTTTCTGGTATGCGGGCAAGCTCGACGCATCGAACGTCGGCGCGCGATCGCACGCCGCCAGTGCGAGGCCGCACAGGACGACAAAGCTGCGCATTCTCACGGTCTTCATCCGGTTTCAGCGCGGCGCCGTCCGCGTCCAATCAACAATGAGCCCGGGCAATTGACCTGCCCGTCTACCGGATCAAGCTCAATAAATGGTTGTGCCAGCGAGCAATTACTCTCGATAATTAACAAATCGTCGGTGCGCCGCGCCCATTTGCGGGAACATTTCCATTCCGTCATTGCCGGGCTTGACCCGGCAATCCATGCGGACGCGTCGCTTGCTCGCATTGACGGCACCGACAGCGTTCGCCGCATCTACGGCTTTCACAAAACTCGGGCGTGAGCGCGCCGCGGGAACGAGAGCGTTTATCCTCCCCCGCACCCAGTGCGGGAGGGGGACCGCGCGCAAGCGCGGTGGAGGGGGCATGCTGAGTCGCGGATTTCTCTGACGGAGGAGCAAATGGCATCGCCACGCGCCCCTACCGGCGCGCTTCGCGCGCCACCTCCCCCGCTCTGCGGGGGAGGATGATTCGCGCCGGGATTTCCATTCCGTCATTGCCGGGCTTGACCCGGCAATCCATGCGGACGCGTCGCTTGCTCGCATTGACCGCACCGGCTGCGTTCGCCGCATCTCGGCATGGACCACCGGGTCAAGCCCGGCGGTGACGAACAAAGGGAGTAGCCCGGATTGAGTGAAACGAAATCCGGGGCAAGCCTCGCGGCCGACGCTTGCCCCAGAGATTCATCGACTCAATAAGTCTGCAGATCGCAAAGCGGCTTACGCTGTTGGCAATTGGGAACGAGATAAGTCCCCTTTGATGGCCCGGCCGCCGCCGGCCGGCCCGACACGGCATCAGGGCCACCTTGCGTGGCCCCGTTATGGATGGTGCGCGCCAGCGCAATCGCGGCGCCGGCCATGAAAACCGCCAGCACCAACGCCAGCGGGATAAATTTCTTCATATTATCAAGCCCTTTTCCGACAAAGCCTATTCGGCCTCGAACGGGTCTATGTGGCGCTTAGCGAGCCGTTGTGCAGTGCGGGAAATGGGATGCTGCACTGCAATAATAACGTATGTCGTAGGCGTAATTTGTCGTCGTTTCGCAACAATCGATTTCGCGAATCGCGCTGCGCTGATCCGCCCTACGGCGCTACATCCGCGTGAAACACGACCTTATCGCCGGAGCGCGCGATTGGCCCTATTCGTTGTTTCATCGTTGTCCGACCCCTTGCAACAGTCCGACAATGTAGCGGGGGAATTTCCACGCAGCTTTGTATGCTTCGTCCACGTCGTGAGGAGGCGATGGTTCCACAATGGTTCTAACAATGAAGCCACCACGAGTGAATGCATTGAAGTACGCTGCCAGTGGACGATGAATGTGAGTGCTGACCAATGAGCCAATTCGATCTGCACTTAGGCGCTACGGTAGCTACCGCTCGAAAAGTGAATTTCAATGTCCCCGTATCGGGGACACACTTGACTATCGTCACTATTTTAGCTACAAACTGCGAATCTCGCTCGAATCGAGGGGACGCCTTCGGCCGAGGGTACTCCCGAAAGCGGAGCGAGAGCGGTGCCCGCGCGCGGAACGATACACTCCGCTCCCGGGCAGCTCCGGGCATCATGCGCGCCGGTATTACGGCCGGTGCGGGAGGTGCTTTCCCTGGACTGGGACAGGCGGGCGCGGGTAACACCCGTTTAGTAGCGCAGGGTCTCCGCCCCGGGTCGGGCGGGTTTTGAGGATCATGCGCTCTCGCCGCGTCCCGGGAAGCCTGGCCTGGAGCTGAGCGAAAGGGGCGAGAGCCCCCTGGCAAGAGCCGCGGTGGAACGCCGACAGGCGAGCGCGTCCCGCTGGACGCGCGCCGCATCCGCTTGATGCGGACAGGGACACCATGCGTCTGCCGGCGTCCGCTTCCCTTTATTTTGTAGCCCGGATGGAGCGGAGCGTAATCCGGGGATGATTGACGAGCTCGAACGCTGATCCCGGATTGCGCTTCGCTCCATCCGGGCTACGGCGTTTGCAAAAACTCGGGCGCAAAAGCGCGCCGCGAGAACGACGGCGCTTATCCGCCCCCGCACGCAGTGCGGGAGAGGGGGACCATGCGAAGCATGGTGGAGGGGGCGTGCTGAGTCGCGGATTTTTCTCCGACGGAGGAGCAAACTGCGTCGCCGCGCCCCTTCCACCGCCCTGCGGGCGGTCCCCCTCCCCCGCAAAGCAGAGCTTTGCGGGGGAGGATGAAAAGAGCGCGTGTTGCGTCGCAATAAATTTCACGTCACATTGTTAGATGCCGGAAATGGATGCGAGAGCCGTGACCGACCCGCGGAAAAGCGACCAGCGATTGCGCGATAAGGCTTCGCGCGACGGGGCTTCCCGCGATAAGCCAACGCGGGACAAACCCTGGATCTTCCGCACCTATGCGGGGCATTCGACCGCTGAGGCCTCGAACGCGCTTTACCGCAAGAACCTCGGCAAGGGGCAGACCGGCCTGTCCGTCGCCTTCGACCTGCCGACGCAGACCGGCTATGACAGCGACCATCCGCACGCCAAGGGCGAGGTCGGCAAGGTCGGCGTGCCGATCTCGCATATCGGCGACATGCGCATGCTGTTCGACGGCATCCCGCTCGGCGAGATGAACACGTCGATGACGATCAACGCCACCGCCGCCTGGCTGCTCGCGCTCTATGTCGCGCTCGCCGACGAACAAGGCGTCGCGCGCAAGAAACTCACCGGCACGACGCAGAACGACATCATCAAGGAATATCTCTCGCGCGGCACCTATGTGTTTCCGCCGGCGCCGTCGATGCGGCTCACCAAGGACGTGATCCTGTTCACGACCAAGGAGATGCCGAAATGGAATCCGATGAATGTCTGCTCGTATCATCTGCAGGAGGCGGGCGCGACGCCGGTGCAGGAGCTCGCCTTTGCGCTCGCCACCGCGATCGGCGTGCTCGACGCGGTCAAAGCCTCGGGCCAGTGCGCGCCGGAGGAATTCGGCGAGGTGGTCGGGCGCATCTCGTTCTTCGTCAATGCCGGGCTGCGCTTCGTCACCGAGATCTGCAAGATGCGCGCGTTTTCCGAGCTGTGGGACGAGATCACCCGCGAGCGCTATGGCGTCACCGACGCCAAGCACCGGCTGTTCCGCTACGGCGTGCAGGTCAATTCGCTGGGCTTAACCGAGCAGCAGCCGGAGAACAACGTCACCCGCATCCTCCTCGAGATGCTGGCGGTGACGCTGTCGAAAGGGGCGCGGGCGCGCGCGGTGCAGCTTCCGGCCTGGAACGAGGCGCTCGGGCTGCCGCGTCCGTTCGACCAGCAATGGTCGCTGCGCATGCAGCAGATCCTCGCCTACGAGACCGACCTCCTCGAATATGGCGACGTCTTCGACGGCTCGCCGGCGATCGCCGCCAAGGTCGCCGCGCTGAAATCCGCGGCGAAGGAGGAGCTCAGGCAGATCGAAGAGATGGGCGGCACGGTCAAGGCGGTCGAATCCGGTTATCTGAAACAACAACTGGTCGAATTCGAATTCGCGCCGCGTCGAAGCGATCGAGCGCGGCGAGCAGATCGTGGTCGGCGTCAACCGCTTTACCGAGACCGAGCCGTCGCCGCTCGCCGACGCGGCCGAGGCGGTGCTCACGGTTTCCGAAGAAGCCGAGACCGGCCAGGTCGAGCGGCTCAAGGCCTGGCGCGAAGCGCGCGATGGCAAGGCGGTCGCCGCCGCGCTTGACGCGTTACGCAAGGCGGCAAAAAGCGGCGCCAACATCATGCCGGCCTCGATCGTCTGCGCCAAAGCCGGCGTCACCACCGGCGAGTGGGGCTTTGCGCTGCGCTCCGCCTTCGGCGAATACCGCGCGCCGACCGGCGTCGGCACCGCCATGCGCAACGACGCCGAGGGCCTCGACGACATCCGCGCCGAGGTCGACCGGGTGTCGAAGAAGCTCGGAAGGCGGCTCAAATTCCTGGTCGGCAAGCCCGGCCTCGACGGCCATTCGAACGGCGCCGAACAGATCGCCGCCCGCGCCCGCGACGCCGGCATGGAGGTCGTTTATGACGGCATCCGCCTCACCGCCGAGGCGATCGCCGCCGCCGCCGCCGAGAAGAAGGTGCACGTCGTCGGCCTGTCGATCCTCTCCGGCTCGCACCTGCCGCTGGTGCACGACGTGATGTCGCGGATGAAGGCAGCCGGCCTCGACGTCCCGGTCGTGGTCGGCGGCATCATCCCGAAGGAGGACGCGAGCGCGCTCAAAGACGCCGGCGTCGCCGAGGTCTACACGCCGAAGGATTTCGAGTTGAACCGGATCATGAGCGATCTGGTGAGGATCGTGGAAGGCGCAGCGGACGCCGCGGAGTAGTTCAGCTCGTCATGGCCGGGCTCGTCCCGGCCATCCACGACTTTGTCATTTGCAGTCGGAAGAAAGACGTGGATGCCCGGCTCAAGGCCGGGCATGACGATGTTACGGCGTACGCGATCGAGATGTCACCGCCGCGATCGCCTCGCCAAGCGCGCTCGGGGCGACCGGCTTGTGCAGGTAAAAGTCCATGCCGGCGGCGCGCGCGGCCTGCTCGTCGCCGGCTTCGCTGCGGCCGGAAATGCCGATGATCGGCGTGCGCGCCGCGGCGCCGTTAAGCGCGCGGATGCGGCGCGAGGCTTCGAGGCCGTCGATGCCGGAGAGCGTCACGTCCATGAGCACGACGTCGTAGCCGCGCTTGACCGCCTCGACCGCCTCCTCGCCCGAGCCGACGAAATCGGCGCGATGGCCGAGCTCGGTGAGGATGGTGTTGAGGATGACGCGGCCGTAAGGGTTGTCTTCGGCGCACAGGACGGTCAGCGCCTTTGCCGGCGTCGCCTTGCTTCGCCCGCTCGGGTTTCCTTCGACGGCCGCGGCAGACGCGACCGGCAGCAGCGCAGTAAAGCTGAAACGCGAGCCGAGGCCCGGCTTGCTGGTGACGGTGAGATCGCCGCCCATCAGCTTGGCGAGGCGCTTGACGATAACGAGGCCGAGGCCGGCGCCGCCATAGCGGCGCGCGATCTCGGTGCTCGCCTGCGCGAACGGCCGGAACAGGCGCTTGATCTCGGCGGCGGCAAGCCCGATGCCGCTGTCGGTGATGGTGACGG
Organism: uncultured Alphaproteobacteria bacterium; assembly: GCA_963850855.1. Lineage (GTDB taxonomy): Bacteria > Pseudomonadota > Alphaproteobacteria > Rhizobiales > Xanthobacteraceae > BOG-931. The sequence continues at coordinate 34,973 of CAWKNH010000014.1, read as the reverse complement.
TGAGCTTGAAATTGCCGCGAGGAGCGCGCCGGCCCCGCGCCTCGAGCCGCACCGCGCCGCGCGTCGTGAACTTCACCGCGTTGTCGATGAGGTTTTCCAGCGCCGCGCGCAGCCGCACCGGATCGCCGATCAGCATCGCCGGCAAATCGTCGGCGATCGCGACTTCGGCGGCGAGGGCCTTCATCTCCGCGCGCGCGGCGAGCGATTGCGCCAGCGCCGCGAGGAGACCGCGCGGCGAAAAGGCCTCGCGCTGCAGCGTGATGCCGCCGGCATCGGCTTTGGCGGCGTCGATCACCAGCGTGGTGAGCGCGCCGAGATGCTCGGCGCTCCCTTTGATGCCGGCAGCCCAGAGCCGCTCGCGCTCGCCGAGATTGGAGCTGGCCAGGAGCTCGCCGAGCGCGAGGATGCCGGTGAGCGCGGTGCGGAAATCGTGGGCGAACGCGGCGAGCGCGGCGTCATTGCCGGTGGCCGCCGGCTTGCCGCGCGACGCGCCGCGGCGCGCCGGCTTGGCGGCGGATTTTTGTTTGGATTTCACTCGCGCCAATTTCACTTGCGCCAATTTCACTTGCGACATTGGCAGCCCCTCAGCCACCGCAAACAAGCATGGCATGGCGGCCGGCCGAACAAAACAAATTCAGCGGCCAATTCAGCGGCCCAATTCAGCGACCCAGCCCGACCATGCGCCTTATATCCACCGGCGCCGCGCCGCCGGCGCGCAGCTCCCGCAGGCTCGTCGCCTGCGTCGATTTGGCGAGCTTATGGCCCTCGGTATCGAGAATGAGCCGATGGTGATGATAGGCCGGCTCGGGCAGGCCGAGCAGCGCCTGCAGCAGCCGATGGACGCCGGTCGACCAGAACAGGTCCTGCCCGCGCACCACCTCGCTCACGCCCTGGAAGGCGTCGTCGAGCGCGACCGCGAGGTGATAGCTGGTCGGCACCTCCTTGCGCGCGAGCACGACGTCGCCCCACATCTGCGGCACCGCGGCGACGAGGCCGGTTTGCCCTTGCGGCCCGATGCCGGTTTCGCTCCAGGTGAGCGTACCGGCCCGCGCGGCGGCTGCATCCATGGCCAGCCGCAGCGCGTATGGCTCGCCGGCATTGCGGCGCCGCTCACGCTCGGCGCGCGACAGCTTGCGGGCGCGTCCGGGATAAAGCGGCGCGCCGTCGGGATCGCGCGGCCAGCGGCCGCGCTGGTCGCGCTCGGCGACGAGCGCGGCGATCTCCTTGCGGCTCTCGAAGCTCGGATAGATCAGCCCCTGCGCCTCGAGCTTGCCGAGCGCCGCCTCGTAATCGGCGAAGTGCTCGCTCTGCCGGCGCACCGGCAGCTGCCAGGAAATGCCGAGCCAGTCGAGATCCTCGTAGATCGCCGCCTCGTATTCAGGCCGGCAGCGCGACGCGTCGATATCCTCGATGCGCAGCAGAAGCCGCCCGCCCTGCTCGCGCGCCATGTCGTGATTGAGCAGCGCCGAATAGGCGTGGCCGAGATGCAGATACCCGTTAGGGCTCGGCGCGAAACGAAGGACGCGAGTATACATCGACGCTACGCTTCTCGTTACTTCGAGGTTGACCGGCCGGCCGCGGTCAATCCATCACCCCATACCAACCGCCGACGGACCGCAGCCGCTCCCGGAGACGCCGAGCCCCACGAAATGCAGTCCCACATCCACACCGATGCCGATCTCGACGCCGGCCTTGCGGCGTTACGCGCGGCCGATCCACGGTTCATTGCAATCTTGGCCGCGGCAGGGCGGCCGCCGCTGCGACGGCGAGCTGACGGCTTTGCGGGGCTTGCCGCCATCATCATGGCGCAGCAATTGTCGACCGCGAGCGCCAACGCGATCTGGGGACGCCTCGAAGCGGCGTTCGACCCGTTCGAGCCTAGGGCGATCCTGCGCGCCCGGCCGGCTCGCCTGGCGCGGCTTGGCCTCTCCGCGCCCAAGATCCGTACCCTCAAGGCGATCGCCCGCGCCATCGAGCACCGCGAGCTTACGCTCGCGACCCTCGCCGAGCTTCCCGCCGACACCGCCCACGCCACTCTTACCGCCGTGCACGGCATCGGCCCGTGGACCGCCGACATCTATCTTCTCTCCTGCCTCGGCCATGCCGACGCCTGGCCGGCCGGCGACCTCGCGCTGCAGGAAGCCGCGCGGCTGGCCTTCGCCCTCCCCGCCCGCCCGACCGCCAAGGAGATGGCGGCGATGGCCGACGCCTGGCGGCCGTGGCGCGCGGTGGCTGCCCGGATCCTGTGGACCTATTATCGCGCCGCCATGCTGGCGGCCAAATCGCCGGCCGCCGGCAAGCGCGACAAGAAACCGAAACCACGCGCAAAGCCGGTTCGTTGACAACGCGGCACGTATCCCTATGCTTCCGTCGCACCCGCGATCTCAGGACAGAGCGAGATGACCACCACAACATTCGCGCCGGCATTGCCGGCAGCCGCCATACCGCTTCGCGAATGGCTTCCGTGGGCCATCTTCGCCGGCCTCATTCTCTTGCTGGCGATCTATTTCGTCGGCGCGGAACAGGGAGCGACCTCGCTGATCAGCGGCATGTATGTGCACGAGTTCGTGCACGACGGGCGGCACCTGCTCGGCTTTCCCTGTCACTGACACGAGCGTTTCCGCATGGTCAGGACGCTTCTCGTCCGCGGCATGCTTGTCGGCATCGTCGCGGGCCTCGTCTCCTTTGGGTTCCTCAAACTCTACGGCGAGCCGCAGCTCGACCGCGCGCTGTTATTCGAGACGCAGCTGGAACACGGTGAAGCCGCCGGCGAGAAGGCGGGCGCGAGCGCGACCGACGAACAGCGCGAACTGGTCAGCCGCCCGGTGCAGGCCGGCATCGGCCTGTTCACCGGCGTCCTCGTCTACTGCGCGGCGTTCGGCGGCCTGTTCGGCCTCGCCTTCGCCTTCGCGTATGGCCGCGTCGGCGCCGGCCTGACGCCGCAGGCGATGGCGGCGCTGCTGGCGGCGATCGGCTTCGTCGTCGTCTATCTCGTGCCGAGTTTGAAATACCCGGCGAGCCCGCCGGCGGTCGGAGACGCGGAAACGATCGGGCTGCGCACCGCGCTCTACTTCATCATGATCGCGCTTTCGCTTGTGGCGATGGTCGCGTCGGTCTCGCTCAAGCGCTTGCTTGTTCCCCGGTTCGGCGACTGGAATGCGACCGTCATCGCCGCCGGATGCTATGTCGCGCTGGTTGCTCTCGCCGCGTTCTCGCTGCCGGCGATCGACGAAGTGCCCGATCAGTTTCCGGCCGCCGTCCTCTGGCAATTCCGGGTCGCCTCGATCGGCGCGCAATTCATCATGTGGGCGACGATCGGCCTGCTGTTCGGTGCGCTGACGCAGCGCCACGACCCACGGAGCGCCAATGGCCGTTGAGCTCGATGGTCCGCGGCTCGCGCCGCGCTCCGGGTCGGCGCGACAGCTCGTGGTGTTCCTGCACGGCTACGGCGCCGACGGCAACGATCTGATCGAGATCGGCCGCGCCTGGCAGCAATATCTGCCGCAGGCGGCGTTCGCGTCCCCGCATGCGCCCGAGCCGTGCGGCCAGGCGCCGGTCGGGCGGCAATGGTTCGGCCTGACCTTCCGCGATCCGAACGAACGCTGGCGCGGCGTCACCCAGGCGGCGCCGGACCTGGAGCGATTTCTCGACGCCGAGCTTCTCCGCCACGAGCTGCCGGGCACGGCGCTCGCGCTGGTGGGCTTCAGCCAGGGAACGATGATGGCGCTGCATGTGGGATTGCGCCGCGCGGTGTCGCCGGCGGCGATCGTCGGCTATTCGGGCCTTCTGGTGCTGCCGCCGGACGACAACGTCGAAGCCTTCGCTGCGCAGATCAAATCGCGCCCGCCGGTGCTCCTGGTGCATGGCGACCAGGACGACCTCATTCCGCCGCAGGCGCTGTTCCAGGCCACGCAGGGCCTCTCCGCAATCGGCGTGCCGGTCGAATGGCATCTCTCCGCCGGCGTCGGCCACGGTATCGACGCCGAGGGCCTGCGCCATGGCGGCGAATTCCTGGCGCGGAGATTTTTGAGCCGCTGACGCAGCCTCGCTCCGGCTCATTTGGCGATGGAAATCCGGCCCGTCTTACCGCCCTGTTTCGCACCGCCATTGGAAGCGGCAGCGGCGCAAAGGTTCCCAAGATTCATCCCAAGATTCATCCGGCGAGAGCGAGCCTCGCGATCACCACGTCCGCCATGCGCTCGCAGCGCGCTCCGTCGAACGGAAACACGTCGGTCAGCATCGGCCCGACTTGTCGCTCGAGATCGTCGCGCAACAAGAGCCGTGCGCGATGCAGCCGCGTCTTTACCGTCTCGGGCCGAAGATCGAGGAGGTCGGCGGTTTCCTCGATGCTCATTTCTTCGACCAGCCGCGCCACCAGGACGACGCGGAACGGCTCGGGCAACGCGTCGATCGCGCGTTCGAGTATCTGGTGAATCTGGCGTTGAGCCATGGTGCGTTCGGGATCCGGCTGAGATGAAGGGAAGGGAATAATCTGTGCCTCGCCGCCCTGGTTCGTTTCGACACTCTCCCAATCGACCGTCTTGCGCCGGCGGCGCAGACGGCCGAGCGCTTCGTTGATCACGATTCGCGTGAGCCAAGTGCTCAGACTCAACTCGCCGCGAAATTGGCCGAGCCGGGTGAAAGCGCGAAAATAGCCTTCCTGCACCACGTCCTCGGCTTCACGGTCATCCTTTACGATCGAGCGAGCGAGGCGAAAAAGCCGGCGGTTGTTCGCCCGAATAATCGCCCTGACCGCTGCCTCTTCGCGACGCCGGGCGCGAATGAGGAGTTCCTCCTCGGCGGCAAGCGGGGTCGTCTTGACGTGTTTTGTCGGCATGTCAGGCCTCGATCACGCACGTTTGCTGTTAGATGCGGCAGGCCGGCAAAGGTTCCCGCGACCGCGCACTGCGCCGGATCGTCGTGCACCTCGCCGGATTCTGACCGATGCCGGGTGCCGCCGGCAGCCATAACCCCCGGACCGGGCTTCACAATCCTGTCACGTCTGCCTATAAACTAGCGCCATCGCCGCGGTGCGGCTTCGAGTCGAGGTAAGGGGCGTCGTCTTGCACGCTCATGTATCGCCATCCGGGTGGCCGGCTCTCGTTCTCAATGCGGATTTCCGGCCGCTGAGTTACTACCCGCTGTCGCTGTGGTCGTGGCAGGACGCGATCAAGGCGGTGTTTCTCGAGCGGGTCAATATCGTCGCCAATTACGACCGCTCCGTGCACAGCCCAAGCTTCGAGATGAAGCTGCCGAGCGTGGTGTCGCTCAAGACCTTCGTGAAGCCCTCGACGCATCCGGCGTTCACGCGCTTCAACGTGTTCCTGCGCGACCGCTTCTCCTGCCAGTATTGCGGTACGCGCGACGACCTGACCTTCGATCATCTTTTGCCGCGTTCGCGCGGCGGGCATACGACTTGGATCAATGTCGTCGCCGCCTGCTCGCCCTGCAATCTGCGCAAGGGCAATCTGACGCCGGAAGAATCGAAGATGTGGCCCTCGCAGCGGCCGTTCCAGCCGTCGGTGCAGCACCTGCACCGCAACGGCCGGCTGTTCCCGCCGAACTACCTGCACGAGAGCTGGCTCGATTATCTCTATTGGGATACCGAACTCGATCCGTAAGCGTTGTCAGTTGGCCGGATTGGGCCAACGGTCCGGCTCGTGCCGGCTGGCCCGATGACGAACTCCACGAAATGCGGGAATAATCGAGCAGCCGGGGGAAAGCGATGGGCGGCGAGACCGCGATCCAGGTTTCGCGCCTGCTCGACGAGCACGGCCTCGGCTCATTCCAGATCAGGATGCTCGTCTGGTCGATCCTGATTGCGCTCATCGACGGCTATGACATCGGCGCCATCTCGTTTGCCGCCCCGCATCTGGTCGCGTCCTGGGGCGTCGAGCGCAGCGCGCTCGGCCCGGTCCTCAGCGCCAGCAATATCGGCGTCCTGTTCGGTTCGGCGCTATTCGGCTGGATCGGCGACCAGCACGGGCGCAGGGCGGCGCTGATCGGCGCCAGCCTCCTGTTCGGCGTCCTTACCTTCGCCGCCGCCTACTCGACCGATCTCACGCAAATGTTCTGGCTGCGGCTCGCTGCCGGGTTTGGCATCGGCGGCGTCATCCCCAACGTGGTGGCGATCAACGCCGAATCGGCGCCGCGGCACCTGCGCGCGACGCTCGCCATCGTCGCCATGAGCGGCGTGCCGCTGGGCGGCGCCCTTGCCGGCCTCGCCAGCGCGACGCTCGTTCCGCACTATGGCTGGCCGGCTCTGTTTCAGGTCGGCGGCGTCGTGCCGGTCGCGATCGCGCTTGCGGCGATCATCGGCCTCCCGGAATCGATCAAATACATGGCGCTGCACGAGAGCCAACGGCGAAATTTGGCGCGGGTCATCGCCGCTATCCGTCCCGGTTTGCCGCCCAACGCCCGCTTCGTCATCGAAGATGAGAAGCAGTCTCCCGCCTCCAATCCGATTTATCTGTTCCGCAACGGCCTGTGGTTGATCACGCCGCTTACCTGGCTGTTGTTTGCCCTCAATCTCATGGGCTTCTTCTTCCTGATCAGCTGGACGCCGACCCTGCTCGCGAGCGCGAAGCTGCCACCGGCAACTGGCGCGCTCGCCGGTGCGCTCCTGCAGGCCGGCGGCGCGGTCGGCGCACTGACGCTATGCTGGTGGGTGCAGCGGCGGCGCTTCTTCGGCATTTCCATCCTGTTCGTGCTCGCCACCCCGCTCGTCGGCTCGATCGGCTTCGCCGGGCTCCATTCGGAAAGTGCACTGCTGACGGCGACGTTCTGCGCCGGCTTCCTGGTGGTCGGTATCCAGATCGGCATCAATGCTGTCGGCGCGATGCTCTACCCGACTTCGCTACGCGCCAACGGCTCGGGATGGCAGCTCGGCCTCGGCCGGCTGGGATCGATCGTCGGCCCGCTCGTCGGCGCACTGTTCGTCGGCCTGCCGGTCGAGCGGCTTTATATGTGGTCGGCGCTGCCGTTCGCTGTCGGCGCGGTCGTCTGCTTTGCGATTCATCGGCTCAACGAGGCGCGGCTCGACGCGCGTCCCGAGCTGCGGCAGGCGCAATAGCGCCTCAAATTCCTGCAGCTCTGGTGCCGTGGAGCGACCCCTCACTGAGCAACTAAGCCACTGACAACACTCTTTTCCGCCAGTGCGGAAAATGTCCGTATACTCGGTCGTATACTCATGCTGGTTGGCAAATGGTCGGGCGCTATGATGCACCACGCATCAGCGAGTGGGAATGTTCGGGATGTGGAAATGCTTTTGGGATTGGCTTGCTACGCTCCCGCAAGGGAGCGCGAGCTTTGTCGGCACATTGGCCGGCTCAACGCTGGGGTTAATTGCTCTGTTGCTTGGCGCCCTATCAACGCACACCTCAATAGGAAACGCGATGATCGGCTTAGACGTCAGGACCGGCAAATGGTCGCGGTAGCCCTACACACTGAGTTGTCGAGTATCGAGCATACACTGCTCGAAAACGCAAAGCGCCTAACCGAGAAGCCGCCTGAAGAAGGCAGCGGTTTCTTGGTGCCGGATGTGATGCACTCCTCGCTCGTTTTCAAGGATATGCTTTCGAAGGTTGGCCTGCTTGACCCTGCGACTACACGGAAAGTGATAGATTCTTACATCTTGCTTGGTCAGTATTTCGAAGGTTTAATTTTGGTCGGCGGAGTAGCGCAGAACTTGCCACAGGGGCGTCGGCTCGTTTCGCTACCGACCGCCATGGCATCATTTGTCATTGAGTACAACCGAGCCAGAGCCGGTGTCGTGAAGGCAGCTATTGATGCTCTCGCGCCGTACCTGAAATAAATTTGCTCACTGAAAGCTAGGAGCGATAGTAATTATTGTACGTTCGCCTTGTCTGCTAGTTCTGCTGGGAACGGGTTGCCGAGAGCTTACCCGCCGACATCGTCGCATTGGTCAGATTAATCCTGACTTCTGCGTAAGATTCAGAGGACTGTTGTGAGCCCTCTCCGTAAAATCCCGCACGCATTGAACCTTTAATTTTGGTGCCGTGGATGGCACCCTCAGTTGAACCGCTAAGCTACTGATTACGCGTCATATTTTCTCGCAACAAGGCGAGCCGATACCAACAATGATACCAACACTTTATTTCGAGGATATCCGGGCGGAAGCACCACACGATTAGTGTGACCAACGTCTCTGAATGCTCAGGTCGCCGAGGATTACGAGTCCAGCCTGGACTGGTAATCTCTTCAACGCCGAGTAGATGGCGACGAGGCGCGCGAGCGAGCGCAGATTTCTCTCGGCCTTCTCTTCCTGCCATTTAGACAAGATAACAACCGTCTGATCGCGCTACGACATCACTAATGATTGCGGAACCTGCCAAGGCGCGCGCTGGGTCTGCCAGTGTCGACCTTGATGTTCTTACCTTCGGTCCCGGTGTAACCGCCTTTGAAAACAATCGGTATCATCCGTCCAATTGCCGTTGAACCAGACCTTACCGTCCAAACGAAAACGGGACGGCGACGCGGGATTTTGACCAAATTCGAGGAAAACTCGAGCGCGGGCGTTAGCCAGCGCGCAATAAGCCGTTCGCAAAGTGGGAGAGGCCGCCAAGGCGCGGTCGCAATGAGGAGCCGTGCACCAACATGCTCTCGCCAAAGGCTGAGGAAAAACGCGCGTCGCCCCGCTACCCGCTCGAACGTCTGGCGAAGATCCAGCCCGGACCGGGGAATCCGCCGCGCTACTGCCTCATTACCGATATTTCCGACGGCGGCGTGCGGATCAATACCTTTGGGTTCAATCCGCCCGACGAATTCGAGTTGCTCCTCTCCGGCGACGGACCTGCCCGAGATGGCACCTACAGAGTCATTTGGCGCCTTGGTCATGACGTCGGAGCCAAGCTCGTTAGTGCGGCTTCAGCCCCAGACGTTTGAGACCTTCCAAAATTCTAAAGGCCCATTGATCTTTCGGCCCCAGCAGATTTGACCCTGATGTCGGCCGGAAGATCAAAAGCGCCTGGCGGTGCAGCACCGATGACGTGCAAAGGCTGCCAAGCCAGCTAGCGTATTTCCACGAAACGGGCGGCAAGGAGACCACCCAGCTTCTAAACTTGACAGCAGAACGGCGCTTTGCGATGCACAAGGCAGTCATGAAGATGAGAAATCTCCATGCGCGAGGGCTCTTACCAACACGGTCGCCTTCTGTCTGACCTCGTTTGAGGAATTTGACCCCTTCGTGGGTCTGCCTGGGGTTGTAGCGCGAGGGGCGTCTCGCGTCCTAAAATCTCAACGATTGCTCCGGCTGCCGTCTCGGTGGCCGCCGCCACGTCTCGGCCGAGGTCGGACGCCGGATGATCGCGCAGCAGATTCTCAACGGCCTGGTCGTTGGCAGCGTCTATGCACTGTTCGCACTCGGTTTCACGCTGATCTTCGGCGTGCACCACATCCTCAACATGGCGCACGGCGCGGTGTTCATGTGGGGTGCGTTCTTCGGATTGTTCGCGGTGACGCGGCTCGATCTCCCCTTCCCGCTCGGCGTCGTGATAGCGATCGTGCTCGCGGGCTTGCTCAGTGTCGCGCTCGACTGGGTCGCATTCCGTCCCTTGCGCAAACGCAGCGCGCCGGAATTCTCCGCTATCATCTCATCGATAGGCGCCAGCCTCGTGCTCATGAATATCGCACAGCGAGTCTCCGACACGCGTGTACTTCGCTATCCGTTTGGCACGCTGCCGGTTGGCATCTACACGTTGTTCGGATTACGCATGACGCTAATCCAAGCGCTCATGGTCGTGAGCGCGGCCGTGATCGTGAGCGCACTGTTCGTCTATCTGTTTTACACGCGCTTCGGCCGGCAGATCCGCGCCGTCGCCGTGAATGAGCGCACGGCAACGCTGCTCGGTGTGAATCCCGATTTCGTCTATTTCCAAACCTTCTTCATTTCCGGTGCTCTCGCCGGCGCGGCTGGCGTGCTCATCGGTATCGCCTTCAACTCCGTGCATTTTCTCATGGGCGACCCCTACATGCTGCGCGCATTTGTGGTGATCGTGCTTGGCGGTCTCGGCAGCATCATGGGTGCGTTGATCGCCGGCCTCCTGCTTGGCCTGGTACAGACGCTAACGATAGCCTACGTGTCGTCGGGGTTAAGCGATGCCATCATCTTCTCCATCCTCTTCGTGGCGCTCCTTCTGCGGCCGACCGGCTTCTTCGGCACCTTGCGGAAGGAACGGCGGGTGGCGCGCGAATGACCGATTTCGTCGTCGCCTATCTTCCCCTCGTCAATCTCGTCATCCTCAATTGCGGGCTGGCGCTGAGCCAGTATGCCGTGCTGCGTGCCGGCGTGTTCTCGCTCGCGACCGCGGGCCTTGCCTCGATCGGCGCTTACACGGCGGGAATTCTGATTCTTCGTGCCGGCGTTCCGGCGCCCGTTGCGGTGCTCGGTGGCGCGCTGAGCGCCATGATTGCGGCATTGATCCTGTCGCTGCCGCTCGCGCGGCTTCGCGGCGTGTTCCAGGCGATCGCGACCGTTGCGATGGTGCAGATCATCCTCTCGGTCGCCCTCTACGCCGACGACATCACCGGCGGCGCCAATGGGCTCAATGGCATTCCGCGGCTCGTCGGTACGCCGGCGCTAGTCTTGTTCATCGGCATCTGCATCTACGGCCTGTGGTGTCTCGGCCGCGGGCGCGTCGGCGCCGCGTTCGATACCATCCGCCAGGACGAGACCGTCGCGGTCTCGCTCGGCATCTCGGTCGGACGTTATCAGGCGCTTGCCTTCGCTTTGTCGGGCGTCATCGCAGGCGCGACCGGCGCATTGATGGCGTGCCACAACCATAGCGTCGTGCCGGAGGAATTCGGCTTCGACATGCTCACCACCGTGCTCGCCTATGTGGTGCTCGGCGGCCGCCAATCAGTCGCGGGACCGATAGTCGGCGCCGTGGTCCTCTCGCTGTTGCCCGAGATCGCGCGACCGCTCGCCGACAACCGGATGATCCTCCTCGGCGCGCTGATCATGCTCGCCATCATCTATCTGCCGCACGGCATCGTAGATTCGATTGTGATCGCGCGCCGTCGCGCGGCCAGTTCGCCCGGCGCCCATACTTCCGTTCGGGAGGCTGCCGATGGCCGCGCTTAGTCTTGCCGGGGTATCGCGCCGGTTCGGCGGCGTACAAGCGGTGCAGGATCTCTCCATGACCGTCGGACCCGGCCGGATCACCGGGCTGATCGGCCCCAACGGCGCCGGGAAGACGACTGTCGTCAACTTGATCACCGGCCTGTTGAAGCTCAGCACCGGGAGCATTCGCCTCGACGACCGCGATATCCACCAACTGCCACCGCACCAGGTGGCGCGGCTCGGCGTCGTGCGCACGTTCCAGAACGTCCGCCTGCTCAAGGAAGCGAGTGTGCTGGATAACATCGTCGCCGGTTGCCGGGAGGAGGAGGCGGTGCCGCTCTATGCGCAGGCGCTCGGCCTCCCCGCGATGCGACACGCGCGGGCCGCTTCGATCGTGCGCGCCCACGCGCTAATGGCGGAAATGGGAATGAGCGAATACGCCGCCCACCTCGCCGGCGAGTTGTCCTATGGACACCAGCGCCGCGTCGAGATCATGCGCGCGCTCGCACTCGAGCCGACAGTGCTGTTGCTTGACGAACCGGTAGCCGGCATGAACAACACCGAGGCCGAGGAGCTCGGTCGCATCTTTCGCAAGCTCGCGGCGCGCGGCATCGCCATTCTCCTGATCGAGCACAACATGCGCCTCGTCATGGCACTGTGCGACGAGATCTACGTGGTCGCGACCGGTGAACTGATCGACCACGGAACCCCCGACAAAGTGCGCGCCAACCCGAGGGTCATCGAGGCTTATCTCGGGGCCGAGGCATGCTAGAGGTACGCGATCTCACTGCGGCCTATGGCGGCATCGTTGCAGTGCGCGGCGCGAGTCTCACCGTCGCGCTCGGCCAATGCGTCGCATTGATCGGCTCCAACGGCGCCGGGAAGACGACGCTGCTGCATGCAATATGCGGCCTCATGCCGCCGGTGTCCGGAAGCATTCTGTTCCGCGACGCGAACATCGCCGGCGACGCGGCCTACCGCGTCGCGCGCCGAGGCATCCTGCTGGTGCCGGAAGGCCGCCAGATTCTCGCGCCGCTGTCGGTACGCGAGAATCTCGAACTGGGCCACCTTGCGCTGGGATCGCGCCTGAGCGAGCCTTATGCGAGCCTCGACGCGGTGCTCGAGCTGTTTCCACGCCTCGCAGAGCGCATCAAGCAGATCGCGGGCTCGCTCTCCGGCGGCGAGCAACAGATGCTGGCAATCGCCCGCGCGCTGATGGGAGGACCGCAACTCCTGTTGCTCGACGAACCTAGCCTTGGCCTTGCGCCGATCGTCGTATCCGCCGTGTTCGAAGCGCTCAAGCGACTCAATGCCTCGGGTCTCACCATCCTGCTGGTCGAGCAGAATGCGCGGCGCGCCTTCGACATTGCCGAATACGCGTACGTGATGGAGCGCGGCCGCATCGTCGACGAGGGCGAGAGCGCTAGGCTGCGCCGCGATCCGAACATACAGTCACATTATCTCGGCATCGCCTCGCCTTCGGCCCAGACATCCGCCGAAACTCCGTCGTAAACACGAGGGTTAAATCCGCGCATCGAGGGGAAGTATCATGGACAGAAGAAAGACGATGCCGCCCGGGCTGTGGCTCGGCATGGCGGCGACATGCCTGGTTGCCGCAGCGCAACCGGCGCTGGCCGAAGACTACGTCGTCGGCGCTGAGCTCGCGCTCACCGGCACCTACGCGTGGGTCGGCGTGCCGAGCCGTGAGGGCCTCGACGTCGGCATCGAGGATGTCAACGCGAGCGGCATGCTGGGCGGAAACATCCTCAGGGTCCTGATCGAGGACACCGCCAGCGACAAGACGCAGGCGATCTCGCTCATCAACCGCTTCAGCACACGCGACAAGGCACTGATGGTTCTGGGGCCGAGCTCGAGTTCGGAAGGCGTTGCCATCGCACCGGTGGCCAATGAGCTGAAAATTCCGCTGCTCAGCACGACCGCGGTCTCGCAGACGATAAACAAGAGCGGCCCCTGGGTCTTCAAAACGCCGGCGAGCCCCGCGCTCGTGATCGGCGACGTAGCGAGATACGCCGTCGAGAAGATGAGCATCAAAAGCGTCGCCATGGTATGGGGCCGCAACAATGACGGCCAGATCGGTCAGAAGAACGCAGCGCTCGAAGTGTTCAAAGCGGGCGGCACGAAAATCTTAGCCGAGGACTCGGTGCTCACGTCCGACACCGACTTCCTGGCCGTCATCACGAAAATCATCGGCACGAAGCCGGACGCCGTCTTTCTCGCTCTCGTGGCCGAACAGTCGGCGAACTTCATCATTCAAGCGCGCCAGCAGGGTATCGATCCCGAGGTGAAGTTCCTCGGCGTGCCGAATTTCGGGTCCGACCAGTTCATCCTTATCGGCGGAAAGGCGGTCGAGGGCGCCGTCTACGTCGCCGACTATTTCGCCGGCATGGCGAGTGAGGAGAACAAACACTTCGTCGAGGCCTACCGCAAGAAGTACAGCCGCAGCCCCGACAATGGCGCGGCGCTGGGTTACACCGCGGCTAAGCTCGCCGCGGCGGCACTCAAGAGCGCGGGCGCGAGCCCCTCGCCTGACGCCGTGCGCGAAGGACTACTCAAGATCAAGGATTTTCCCGTCATCCTCGGGCGCGGCAAGTTCAACTTCGACGCCGACCGAGGCGCGCTCTATGAAGGCGTCATCATGACGGTGAAGGACGGGAAATTCGTGCCGGCGCCATAGCGAACGCGCGTGAGATTCGAAACCCATGACGGATCAATCCGGGATCACGAGCACGCTCGCCCGCTTCGTTCTCAATGCGCGCTGGAACGATATTCCGGAGCGCGTACGCCATGAGGCGAAACGTTCCATCCTCAATTTCATCGGCACCGCGCTTGCCGGCTGCCGCGAGGAGCCGATTGAAATCACGCTGGCGTCGCTAGCAGATTTTTCAAGCAACCGACAAGCGACTGTGATCGGCCGAACCGAGCGGGTCGACGCGCTGAGCGCGGCTTTCCTCAATGCTGCGAGCGGGAATGTGTTCGATTTCGACGACACTCACCTGCGCACGGTGATCCATCCGACCGCGCCCGTTATGCCGGCGCTGTTCGCCCTCGGCGAATTGCGGCGCATCTCCGGTTCCGATCTGTTGCTCGCCTTTATTCTCGGCGTGGAAGTCGAATGCCGGATCGGCAACGCCATCGCGCGGGATCACTATGCGCGCGGCTGGCACATCACTTCCACATGCGGATTCTTCGGATCGGCGGCAGCCGCCGGCAAGCTATTGGGCCTCAGCGCCGAACAAATGATCTGGGCAATCGGGAGTGCGGCGACGCAATCCTCCGGGCTCGTGGAATGCCTTGGGACTGCCGCCAAAAGTATCAGTGTTGGAAACTCCGCGCGTCAGGGACTGTGGTCGGCACTTCTCGCGCAACGCGGCCTGAAGGGGCCCGCCGCGCCGATTGAAGGACGGCAGGGATACTTTGCCGCTATGGGCGCGCCGCCCGATTGGGCCACGCTGTCCGACGGGCTAGGTCAAAGCTGGGAAATCTTGCAAAACGCCTACAAACCCTATCCCGCCGGGGTCGTTGTTCATCCCGTGATCGACGCCGTGCTGGAACTGCGCGCGGAGCACGCGATTGCGCCGCCGACCATTTCGCGCATCGTGGTTCGCGGTCACCCGCTCCTGGGCGCGCGCGCGGATCGTCCACACGTGACGACCGGAAGAGAATCGCAGGTGAGCGTGCAGCATAGCGTGGCAGCCGCCCTGCTGTTCGGGCAGGCGGGTCTTGCCCAGTTTACCGATGCCTGCGTCCGCGACCCGGCCGTGCTAGCGCTCCGCGCAAAGGTCGAGGTGGAGCAGGATTCGGCGATTGCCATCGATGCTGCGGCCGTACGTATCTGGACCACGAATGGGCAGGAACGCAGCATCATGGTGCCCCATGCGCGCGGCAGTGTGGCCCGGCCGATGAGCGACCGCGACATCGAGGAGAAGGTTCGGACGTTGGCGGCCGGCTGGCACACCGACCGCGACGTACGGCCCCTGATCGATGCGGTCTGGGCTCTCGACGGCGCCGAGGATGCGTCAACCCTGCTGCGGTTGGCAGTGCCGACCGAACATTGACGAAATATCTGAGTTGCATCGCTTCGCTGGGACGTGACAATGTTGAAAGGGAAATGCGCGCTCATTACCGGCTCGGTTGCGGGTCTCGGCTACGCCATCGCCGAAGCCCTTGCGGCTGCCGGCTGCAACATCGTGCTGAACGGTATCGGGCCGCCCGGGAGCGCGGCCGCGGCACGGGACCGTCTCGCGCAGAAATCCGGCGTCGGCGTACTCTACGAGGAGGCCGACATCGGCGATCCAGTGCAGATCGAACGCCTGATCGCCAACGCCGCCGAAAAGTTCGGCGCAATCGATATTGTCGTGAACAACGCGGTCGTGCGCCATTTCTGCCGGGTTGAAAACCTGACGCCGGCGCAGTGGAACGAGTTGCTTGCGGTCAATCTGTCGGCGCCGTTCCATATCATCCGCCTGACCCTGCCGATGATGCGGAAGCGCCGCTGGGGGCGCATCTTCAACCTGTCTTCCTATTACGGCTTCCGCGGCGGCAAGGAGCGCATCGACTACGTCACAACTAAGACTGCGCTGCTCGGCATGACGCGTGCGGTCGCGCTCGAAAACGCCGACATGGACATCACCTGCAACGCCATATGCCCTGGTACCCTGGCGACGCCGGACATCATGAGGCGCATCCGCGAGAAAGCCGCGTCCGAAGGCGTCGGCGAAGCCGAGGCGACCAGACGCTATCTGGCCGGACGCCGGCCGGATGACCGCTTCATCGAAGCGGAGAATGTTGCTGCCATGATCGCGTTCCTCTGCGGTCCCGCCGGCCGCGACGTCACCGGCGCGGCGCTGCCGGTGGACGGCGGCTGGCTCGCCATGTGACCGCCGCGTTGACCCAGCGCGCAAACGTGTCGAGCAAGACGCATTCCGCTCATCCACGCGGATCGGCATCGAGACGCACTATCCAGCCTTCGAGACCAGGTCGCGTCGCCGGATATCGTTTCAGCACCGCTGGATCGTGACCTGGGATGATATGAGCTTCAGAGGTCGCAAGCTTCCGCAGATGATCGTAGCCCTCGAGGACTTCGGCAGGGCTATAGGTGACCGGATAGACGCGGTTCCGTTCAACATGATCGTAGAGATGCGTGGCATCAGACGCGAGAACGACATGACCTCGCTGCGTTTTCACTCGCACACACTGCAGCCCCTTGGAGTGCCCGCCAATCTTATGGACCGTGATACCGGGCACGATTTCTTCGGCGCCTTGATGAAAGACCACCCGGCCTGCAAACAGCTTGCGCACCATCGCGACGACGTCTTCTTCCTCGAACGGCGTTTTGAGAAATTGGTGGCACATGCAACGGCCCGTCGCATATGCCATTTCGGTGTCCTGCAAATGATATTTTGCGCGCGGAAAAAGACCGTAATTCCCGGTGTGATCGTAATGCAGGTGCGACACGATGACGTGCTCGATGCTATCAGGCTTTATTCCGATCGCCTTGAGGCCGTCGGCGACGGGTCGCACCAGGGTGCGGTTGCGCCTCTTGCCCATAGCCTCGTCAAAGCCGGTATCGAAGACGTAAGTGCCGCGCCGGCCAATGATTGCCCAGACGTAGTAGTCAAGCGGCTGCAAGATGTCATGCGGATCGCCGCCGATGTAATTTTCTCCCGACTGGCGATCGTGATGCCCGTAGTGAATCGCATGAATTTCGTATGTGTCTTCGTCGCCCATGACAGTCGACACCCGTGACAATCAACGCTCGTTCGATCTCACTTCAACGCCGGCCCATTGCTCAACGGCCTGCACGATCTCCGTAATGTCCGAATCCGGTCCGTTGAGTGCCTTAGCAATACCGATGAGCTGTCGCACCGCATTGCCGACCATCATAGGCACGCCAAGTCGTTCGCCCTCTTCGAGGCAAAGCCGCACGTCCTTATAGAGGAGATCGGTCGCGAAACCGAAATCGAATTTCCGCGGCAGCACGCAGCGCGGAAACTTATCTGCGCTCGCCGTGTTACGACCGCTGCCGGCGTTAATGACGTCGAGCATGACTGCAGGGTCGAGCCCGGCTTTCGTTCCCATCACCAGCGCTTCCGATGTAATTGCGATGGCGGCGGCAGAAAGAAGATTGTTGCAGAGCTTCATCGTCTGGCCGAGACCGGGGCGCTCGCCGACCCAAAATACATTTCCGATGACACCGAGAATGGGCGTCAACTCGCCGGTCAGGCTCTTTGGCCCGGAGACCATGACCGCGAGCGTCCCCTTCTCGGCGCCGGAGGGCCCGCCGCTCACCGGCGCATCCACGGCAACGATTCCCTTCGCGGCCAGACTTTTGGCGACCTCGCTCGCGACGCGAGGACCGGTCGTCGACAAGTCGATGAAGGTTTTGATCTTCGTTCCCATCGCAACGCCGTTTGACGAAAGCGCGACTGTGCTGACGATATCGGGCGTCGGCAAACTGACCATCACGATTTCGGTCTGGGACGCGACATCAGCCGGCGAATGCGCCGCGCTGGCGCCCGCTGCAGTCGCTCGCTGTAGGGCACGTGGATCGGCATCAAAGACCACTACTTTGTGATTGGCCGCAACAAGCCGTCTCGACATGTGGCTGCCCATGCGCCCCACGCCGATAAAACCAAGAATTTTTTCCGCCATCCTTACATTCCCGTAAACGGAGTCATTGAACAAAACGAATTTTCGAAGATGCAAGCGCAGCTTCGAAAGCTTCCTTGACATCATGAAGAAAGGCCCTAAATCCGTTCCTCCGGATCGTGTAGATTATGCCCGACGTCGAGGACGTAACGTTTGATTTGTAAAGACTATCACGGGAGTAAGCGATGAGGGTCGGATTTTTGGCGGCGGCTGCATTGATCGCAATGGCATCGACGGAGACCTCGGCACAAGTGCAGAATCTTTCTGGCCCATATCGATGTGTCCAGGGATGCATCGAGGGATTGATCGATCAACCCGCATTCATCACGCAACACGGCTGGGACCTCAGCCTTGTTAATGAAGCAGGCATGCCATCGCGAGCGTGGATCGATCGACCCGGTCACATCTGGGTCGACTTTTGGCACGAAGGCGCGGTTTATTCCGTCGACGGTATGACGATCCAATTCGATCGCGGGACCGTCTGGCAACGCGATCTCGCTGCACTGACGCCTGTCGTGCCAGTTCCTTCCGTGGTCCCAGTTCCTTCCGTGGTCCCAGTTCCTTCCGTGGTCCGGTGCCAGGCCCTCCGGTCAGCGCGCGCCCGACCCGAAACGCAAAAGTTGCTCCAGCTCCGGCCGAAAGAGCGCCCGCTGGGATCAATGCGTTCGACGGCCGTTGGAGCGTGGTCATTCACACGCAAGCTGGCAGCTGCGGCCCGGAATACCGCTACGGCGTGCAGATCATCAACGGCAACGTTACCACGGACGCCGGCGACTCCACCGGCGTAAGCGGGCACGTCTTGCCCAACGGAGCGGTCTCGGTGAGCGTTTCAGCCGGCGACGCGCACGCGGTTGGCCAAGGACGGCTGTCGCCCACGTACGGCAATGGTACGTGGCGCGGTGAATCCTCTGGCGAGTCCTGCACCGGCGTATGGCAGGCTGCCCGGCGCGGATAGTCGTGGCAATGAAGTTCGCCAAGGATCAAATTTTCACAGCCGCAATGCGAAAATTTCTTTTGGCTCGCGTACCCCTCGGAGAAGGTGGGCGCCGAGCGGCTCGAGCCGAGCTCTGTTGCGAATTGCGGCGGCGAGTTCGGCCGAGACAAGAACCCTGCGCGCCAACGACTCGCACAGGGTCTCGATCCGAGCGACCTCGTTGACCGCCGGCCCGATGACCGTAAAGTCGAGACGGTCGACAGCGCCGACGTTGCCGTAAAGCACCTCGCCGAGGTGCAGCGCGAGATCGACCATGGCGGTTGGCTTCCCTATCCGCGCTCGGTCGGCGTTAAGTCGGTCGAGGTTGCGCATTGCTTCGGCGGCGGCATCGAGCGCGTGGCCGCCGGTTTCGTCACGTGTCACATCGACAAAGGTAAAGCTCGCAAGCATACCGTCGCCAAGAAACTTCAGCACCTCGCCGCCGCGCGGGCGCAACGCGGCGGCCAGAATCTCGAATATATCGTCGAGCATATCAACGAGAACGGGACCAGGCGTGGCGTCGGCGATTGGAGTGAAGCCGCGGATATCGGCGTACCAGAGCACGGCGCGAATGCTCTCCACCGAACCGCGTTCGACCACGCCGGCGTGAACACGACGGCCGGCATCGCTGCCGAGATATGCGGCGAGCAGGCCAGCGCTAATCGTGTGCTCGGCATCCGAGACAATCGCAAGCGACACCGGCGGCAACACCGCCTGGATTAATCGGAGATCGTCGTCCCCAAAGCCGTCAGGGTGATCCGTCGCAAAGGAAAAGCCAATTCCGCTGTCGGGGAACGCCTCTGTCACCATACCAACAGGGATTAGTTCGGCGAAATAGTCGGTCCCACCTGCAACTGCCAACTGTTCGAGAACTGGAAAATCGCGTTGCGCCCGATTGCCGGCAAGCACACGCCGCAAGCGCAGTGGCAGATCGTGTGAGATTGCGGCATCGCGCAGATAGGTAAAGGGGCTATCCCGCAGATCCTGATCATAGGCACCGCCGCGCTCCGGCCGCGCCGGATCTACGGCGTCGCGATCGCGCCACCATGTGTAAGTGTAACCGCCCCATCGCGGATGCAGCGTTCGCATTCCGACGAAGGCGCGCCAAAGCGGCACGCCGGCAGCAACGAGCCGATTGCAGAACTCCTCGAACAATATCGCAGCCGGCGCCCTGCGCAGCCCTTCGCGCACAGCCCAGAGATGCAGTTCCGTAATCCGCCCGTCGGTCGTCATTGACGGATTGCAATCGGCGGTCGAGCACGCATCCCGACAGCCTAGCAATTTTCGTCTGCTCTCCCTAGCTATCGCGCGCCTATGCCATAAAATTTCACCTCCCGCCTCCCCGCTCGCCGAGAGAGGCAACCAACGCTCATCGGTCCCTCAACCAGGCCGCCAAACACACGCGGATCTTCCAAAATCCGTGACGTAAATTGCAACGTCGTGCCCGCGCACCCTATCCGTCTCTCGTTTTCTGACCTTCATGCGTGAGATAAATGCCGGTAGGGTCTTCCAATACCCACCCGTTCTTCAGCACCAGTTCAAAGGTGTTCTTTATTGTTTCGGCCCTTAGCCCATGACGGCTCTTCCACCTCATGACCGATTCCTTTTGTAGAGGTCCGCTGGCATCAAATAGCTGTAGAAGATCAAACACCAAATTCCCTATATCCTCGTTGTCTTGCATGCTCTGTACGTCTTTAAGAGTAAGAGCCGCCACGCGAGCCTCCCTAAGAATGCGTCAAAGCGCCCATCGCGTTGATGCGTTCAAGATAAATTGTGGTGTACTGCCATCGCGCACAGGTGAACCACACGCTCATGTTACTGGGACGCTTCTAAGTCGCTGAATGTCAGGGATTCCAACTTTGTCGGTCCTAACGCGGCCTATCACCGGCCAACGTCACGCGGTGCATCACGCGGCGGAAGCCGTGATAGTCGTTGACCGGATTGTGCAGGGCGCAGCGATTGTCCCAAAACGCCAGCGAGCCGACGCGCCAATTGAAGCGGCAGGTGAATTCCGGCTTGGTCTGGTGCTCAAACAGGAAATTGAGCAGCGGTGCACTCTCGGTCTCAGTCATATCCTTGAAACGCACCGTGTGGCCCGTATTGATGTAAAGCGCTTTGCGTCCGGTTTCCGGATGGGTACGCACTACCGGATGCTCGCTGATATATTCCTTCTTCTCTTCAACCTTGCCGCCGTCGCGCACGCGGTCCTCGCGCGTGCGAGACACGTCCGCTTTAGCCGAATGATTGACCGCAATTAACCCTTGGAGCGTGCGCTTCATCCCCTCGGACAGCGTCTCGTAGGCGAGATAGGTGTTGGCGAATAGCGTATCGCCGCCATAGGGCGGCACCTCACGCGCGATCAGCATGGTACCCATCGGTGGTATTTCGAGATATGCGGTGTCAGTGTGCCAGATGCCGCCGAAATTCTGCGTCTCGTGCTCTAGCTTGATGACCGGGGTGATCTCCGGAAAACCTTCGATGCCCTTGATGAAGGGATATTCGATCACCTCGCCAAAGCGCTTAGCGAACGCCAGAAACTTGGCGGGCGGCAGGTCCTGATCGCGGAAGAAAATCACGTTGTGCTCAAGCCAGGCCCGGCGAATTTCGCCGATGGCATTGTCGCCCGGCTCGATCGTTAGATCGATGCCTAAGATTTCCGCGCCGATCGAACCCGACAGACGCCGCACTTCAAAACCGTTTCCCGCCATCACTACCGCCCTTGCTGCCGCGATGTCTCGGGGCCGGCAACGCAAGCGCGGGCACGGATGCTGCCCTGGCCAGCTGGCCGGCGGTGCCCCGCGTACTTGTGGTCCCGCGCGACGGGACAGCCGGTTAGTGCTTCGGTTTAGGCTTAACCGTTTTGTGAGTGCTATGCGCGTCGCGATTTGCTTGCCGTGCATCGCGCCCGCCGGCTCCCATCATCGCGAACTGTTGCAAGTGGGCCGTTGAGACTCCGTCCGTAGTTGTGCCGGCCGGAACGGCGCTCGCGCTTTGGCAGCACATAAGACCAATACCGGCAGTAAAAGCTAAGGCAGCTATCATCTTTCGCATGGATTCCTCCCTCATGCGCCCCATACAAATTAGCCGAAGTTCGGCCGCATAGACGGTAAGCGATTTTTGAGCAGCCCGGAAGCCGTCAATGCGGCCGGCGCTGCCCGGCACACAGTGTTGACAAGCGCTGGTGAGAGGGTGGACGTTCAATGTGGTCAGATAATCCACTCGTCTCACTTCGAAGCAAACTTGGGGCGTCTCATCTCCAGGGGCGCCCTTTCTGGCGTTCGAAAATCAAAGCCACGACCAAGGGGAAGTTTGTGATGCTTAAGAGGCTGACGCAACTAGTCGTCACTCTGGCCGCTGTTTGTGTTTTTCAACAAGGCGCCACATTGGCGCAACAGTGCCAAGGGTGCGAGTGCGCAGGAAACCCTAATGTCTATCCAGTCTATACCTACGAAGAGTGTTTCTTAGGTCGCGGCGCTTGGGAGCTCGTCTGTACCGGTCCAGATGGTCAGCAAAAAGTTGTCAATCGTGGAATCAATTTTACGGGACGGCCGAAAGTGGTGCCGAAAGATTGCACTTTGCGATTCATACCTGGCAACGCGCACCTCACTGGGCATCCGGCGAATGGGTGCAGGCCTTCAAACCCTCCATACAACCGCCACCTCGATCCCAATCCGTGCAATGATCCTAAGAAATCAGGGATAGCGTGTTAGCAGGCGCGGGGCGGCCGGCGCTGCCCCACCACAAAAGCAGAGAGCCCCAAGCGGGAAAGGGTGGTACCGCGCTTGGGGCTCGTGCGGGGCGAGCAGGCACGACTACCCCACATCGGTTTCCGGCTGCCAGCTACAGGCGGAAGTTATTTGAGCGCGCTGGAGACGCTGTTGAACGTGCTGTTGAGTTGTGTGCCAAGCGTGAATACGACGGTGATAATCGCGATCGAAATGCCGGCGGCGATAAGGCCATATTCGATGGCGGTCGCACCAGTCTCCTCATTCACGAAACGCAGGACAAGCTTTCTCATGGGCAGCCCCTTTTAAGATATTTGTTGCACGCGCCGACGACGATGTGGTGCTCAACCTTCGACCGAGTAAATGCGATACTTAAAAATGTCGATGACCTCTGCGGAATATCCGCGTGCCTAACGCTTCCTTGCCTCGGCTCTCGCCCTTCGCCTACCATCTTTCCCGCTGCCGCGGGGGCGGCCGTAGTGTGCGGGGCGCGGCAAAAGACGATGGCCGCCGCGTTCCGCACACCCGCGCAATTCGCTAGCGAGCGGCCGGCGCTGCCCCGCGTCCGTCTGACGGTGAGCATGAGGGATGTTGGTCAATTTTGAACAGACTTAGGCTGGCGCTCGCCCTCACTAAGACCCATGCTCTCTTCAACAGGCGCTGCGTCAATTGCTGAACTTATTGCGGCCATTTGCCTAGTGGCAGCGCTGGCCGGCTTTGCCAAATGGCGCGCCGTGTCGTGGCTGGTCTGTGGTGCGGTTGCAGCCGTGGCGCTGGTCGTTGCAGCGCTGGTCGTGATCGGCCAGTCATAAGTGGCACCGCGCTGCCCGGCGTACCCCTAAGGCGCGGCCGCCGAGCAGCGTCGGCGTTATAGCGCTACTCGATGGGGAACTACGATAACTTTATAAGACTTTGAAGTGGATGTTAGGGCGCTGTTTAAGCGAGTTGTCATGACTTCCATCGATGATGGCTTCCGTCGGGTCCTCCGGTTGGAGCCATCATCATGTCGTCGGCAACATTTGTGGAACGACGGGGGGCGCCGCGCCAGCGCCTCGGACGCTTGGCCACAATGCTCGTTGGTGGCGGAGTTCCGCCACGCTATTGTCTCGTCACCGATTCTTCCGATGGTGGAGTGCGGGTAAATTCCAATGGCGTGAAGATTCCCGACGTTTTTGAGCTGCGCTTTTCCGACAGTGGACATTTCAGGGACGGCGCTTACCAAGTCATTTGGCGTAACGATCCCATTGTGGGGGCCAAATTTCTAGGTCCATCGCAAGGCGCTTGAGGTTGTGACAGTTCTTGGCCGCGGCATTCGATGAGTTCGGGCGCTCGAGCCCAGCACGTAGCCATGCTTGCGTGCAGCGTCCGATAGCTGACGGGACGAAAGTCGGTCGCCCACTAAATAACTCGATGCGGTTGACGGGGCGCACGGAGTTCGCAATGGCATTGGCGTCAATCGCGTGGCCAAGATTGTAAGGCTCCGCAACGGAACCGTGCAGAGGATCAAAGGCCAGATTAGAACGCATGATGACATGCGATCCTTAGTACAGCGGCCCCCTTTCCTCCACCACGCTGCGCGCACGTTGTAGCCGTCCGACCGCTCGTTAGCCGCCTATTCTGTCGTCTGGTCCTTTCAGTGCAAAAGCCGTGCGGTATGACGGACTTTGGGCTAAGGCTCTTGTTGGCGTGCGCTTTTTCTGCGGCCGGCGCCGCCGGGAGGAAGGGAGGGAGGGTCAGATGACGCGTGTTTTGTTCGTAGGTCAGCAACCCGAAACCGTGAATTTCTCTGATCCCACGCTGCCGCCTGGCATGAACGCCGAGAAAATTCATGTCGGCATCCGCGTGGCCCTGAAGCAAATGGCTGAACGCGGATGGCACGCGGACCTGTGCCTGCTTAAGCCCGATGATACGGCTGGACCCGAATTGGACCAAAGGCTCAAGGCCCAAGCTTACGACTGTGTGGTGATTGGCGCTGGCATTCGCCTGCTCAGCCTGTCGATGTTTGAGGCCGTGATAAACGCAGTACACAGAGCCGCGCCAGGCGCCGCCATCGCATTCAATACGCACCCAGAGAACAGCGCCGATGCGGCCGCCCGCTGGCTAAAGGCCGACTGAACGGCAAGGTAGAGCTTCGATCACGGCATTCCACTCGGCAGGAGCTTCCGCCTCAATCTTTCGCCGGCCTGGCAAATTAGGGGGGAAAGTTGCCGGGCGGTCGCGATCTTCGAATGCCCGAACATCGCATTCCTTCTTTCGAACCAATTCTCTCACTGCAGTTCAAACCGGATTGGCAATCTCTTTGGCCCGTTGACGAAGATAGCCTGCGTCATCTTTACCTCGCCATCGAGGGCGAGCGATTTCAGGCGCGGCAACAATTGCTCGAATAGGATTCGCATTTCCATCTTGGCAAGATACTGCCCAAGGCAGAGATGGGCGCCGTAGCCGAAGGCGAGGTGTCGATTCGGCTTGCGATCGGAGCGAAACGTGAACGGGTCCTCGAACACCTCTTCATCCCGATTGCCGGACGCGTAACACAACATCAGCCAGTCGCCCTTTGAGATCCGGCGGCCGCCGAGTTCCGTATCCGCGGTCGCCGATCGCATGAAATGCTTGACCGGAGTCATCCAGCGGATCGCCTCGTCGACAAGACCGGGTATGAGCTCGGGATTTGCTCTCACCTTTGCGAACTCTTCAGGATTTTCGGCCAATGCCCAGATCGCGCCGGCGGTCGAGGACGACGTGGTATCGTGTCCAGCGGTTGCGACGATCATGTAGTAGCTGGTTGCATCATGCTCCGGCAGGTATTTACCATCGATTTTCGCATTGGCGATGACGGTGGCGAGATCGTCGCGCGGATTGGCGCGCCTGTCGGCGGTGATGTTTCCGAAATAGGCGCCAAAATCATTCACGACTGAGGCGATCATGGCGGCGAACTGCTCGGGACTGAGCGCATCCCTGACCCGCGCCGTGTCTGGATCCTGCGGCCCAAACAGCTCTTGTGTTAGTCTCAGCATTCTCGGCTCGTCCTGCTCCGGCACCCCGAGAATTTGCATAATGACATGGAGCGGATAGCCGAGTGCAACATCAGCAACGAAATCGCACCGTCCGCCATGCCCGGCCATTTGCTCAACGGCGTGGCCTGCGATAGTCCGAACCTGCTCCTCCAGTTTTCTGAGATTACCGGGCAGGAACCAGGCTTGGGTCAATGCCCGGTATCTCGGATGGTCCGGAGCGTCCATCTGGACCAGCGAACGCACAAGGTTAGGCCCTCCGGTGATCTTGCGCACGCGCTCCTCGACCGCCTTCGCCGTGAGCGTCGTCGGACGGTCTGCGTTGCGATACAATTCATTCTGCCGGCTGACAGTCTGAATATCGGCGTGCTTGGTCACGACCCAGAACGGATCGAAGCCCTGCGGCCTGGCAATCCCAAGTGGGTTATTAGCCCGAAGCCAGCGATAGGCGTCGTGAAGACGTTGATCGGCATACGCTGTCGGGTCCACCAAGGTGGCGGCAAGGTCGGATGGGATGTCAAGGTCGCTGTTCAACATCGCATTTCCCTCCACGTTTGAGCGACCCAAATCTGAAAGGTTCGGTTGTGCGCGTCACCTGATCGCTCCGCAGTGCGCGGAGCCGCGCCGGCGATCCAACCATGGCTATGCATAACGGGCGCGTGGTGAAGCGCACTGGCGACGGAAGCATCATTGCCGAGAACTACCCGCTTTGGCACCGGATCCTGGTACGCGCCATGGTCCGATATTAATATTCTTGATTCGGCTGAGGCGCTTACCGCAGCGCGGGAGAACGCGAATCGAAAGGGACTCGCCCTGAGGTTAGCTGTCATGGTAATGTTTGTTCGTCGGGGGAAGGCGACTGAGGGAGGTTACCATGTCGACGATGGTACCCAATCGTTGTTCTTCCTTTGGGATGAGCTGCCTCCAATGCGGCAACGAGCTGATTGCTCCCGAATGGTCGGAGTATCGGAGTAAGCAGCAAAATCGTCATCTTTGGCGCTGTTGGAAATGCGATTATTGTTTTGAAACCATCGTCAGCATCCCGTCGATGGAGAATAACACGGCGAGGGACGAAATTTCTCCGTTGCCGTTGGTCGCATAACGCGGGCCTTGCTGCCTAGTCAGTCACAGCCAAGCGTAGCCAGGCGGGAAGCTCTGAATTAAAGGGGCGGCCTCGGGAGACCCTCATCATTTTGCGCGCCCCCGCCGACGGACGACCCCCTGGAATTCCATGATGCGCTCGCCGGCTGGGTAGCCAGGCTGCGGATTACCAGCAGGGGCTCGGGAAATCGCAGGATATTGGCGTCGAGCTAACTGCTGACCACGATCCTCACCTATCGCTGTCACTCATCAGACGCGCAATCCTTTTTTTGATCGAGGTCAACGCGGCGGATCCGGCAAGCTTTGTCCCAATCCGCAATAAGAAGATGCGTTACGCCGTCGCTAATGTGCGTTAGGACCGTAACAGCAGCGAAAGCAGGACATCATGTCAGAGCAACTCGGAGTTTTATTTCTCGTCCTATTCATGGTGGCGGTCGCTGCTTGCATCTACTTGAGCATGACGATGTCTCGTCGCGTTCAAGCGGGAATAACTCGATGGCGCAATGAGGAGAAGCAGGCGCTCGAAACTGAATTGAAGCAATTAGCCGATACCGATACACGCCTTCAGTTCGAGCGATGGAAGCAAGACCACGAACAGCAAATTAGAGTGGACGCCATACAGCGCAGCTTGGCTATCACCAAAGGCAAGGTGACGGAACACATCGTGCCTTACTTACCGGGCTTCGACCTTGACCCCAAGGATATTCGATTTCTTGGTACGCCGATTGACCTGATTGCCTTTAAGGGACTCAATGCTTCTTGCGAGGTCGAGATTGTGTTCATCGAAGTGAAGACGGGTGGATCAGTCCTGTCGGCGCGCGAAAAGGCGGTTAAGAAGGCAGTGGAGGAGAAGAAGGTAAGTTGGCGCGTATTTAATCCCGATGTGAATGTTGACAAAGTGGCGAGGGGCCGCTCCCCCGGCAGTTACTGATGCCGCAAAGCCCGCCGCGCCCAATTCTCCAATGATTTCCCGGCACAATTTAACGCCTAGACGTCGGACCCCGCGTTCCGCCCGCGCGACGGCAGGACGACCCGATCGAGCCAGCCCCGGTCAATGGCCGCCGGCGACAGCTCGCCCTTGCGCCGCATGCGCGAACCGCCGCTTGAATGCAGCCGCGTCCCCCGCCGTGCGAAAGCAGTACCGGACCGTGTTCTCCGGAAGATCAACGTACATGTCCCACTCGAAGTCGCACTCTTCGAGCCAGTCCAATACGTCCATCGCCGCTTCATCGAACGACAGCGCGACCTGGTACGGAAAATCCCGGTTGATCTCGAGAAGGACGCTCATAGCGGTATACAGGACAAACCATGAACAAGAGTCAATATGACGAGCCCTGGGAGGGCTTGGTCGGCGCGGAATACCAGATGTCGTTTCCATAGGAGAAATCGCGCCCGATCGCCGCTTACATGTTCCGCCGGCGTTCCCGGTCGAACGAATTGTGGCTTCTGCCGGGGCCGGGGTTCGCGGTTTAAGAAACGGTGAATTATCCTCCCGTTCTTCTCGGTCCTTCTGTGTGCGTAGGAGTACGTCGTGTCACCCTCCCGCGCATAGTTAGGCCGCGCGCCGCCGCGCAGATTCGATTCTTCGGTTTGGAATATTGGCGACCTCTGGTCCGATATCGCTTCAACCACACCCACAACCGAGGCCATCGCCTGGGCTTCGGCGTAGAATGCGCTCATGATTCGGCGGCTTGCCAACCCGAAACGATTGCATCCTACCCTTGAATGGCGCCCCACCGAGGTCACCGTGGACCCTAGCGCCATGGACCCTATATCTGCGGCGCTTCGTGCCTGGCCACGCAAGCACGTGGTTATGTTGACGACCGCATACAACAAACCGTTTAGCGATGCTGGGTATGGGAACATGATGGCGGACGCGATTGCTGCCGCGGGTCTCCCCGACCGATGCGTGTTGCACGGTTTGCGTAAGGCAGCGGCCCGCCGACTTGCAGAGGCCGGATGCACGGAAAAGGAAATTGCCGCCGTCACTGGCCACACCACGCTCAAGGAAGTAGCACGCTACACCCGTGCGGCAGACCAGAAGCGGCTTGCGGCTGGAGCTGTTGCCAAGCTAACGGAACAAAAGCTGGACGCGAATTCCCAACCCTCCA
Source organism: uncultured Alphaproteobacteria bacterium (assembly GCA_963850855.1). GTDB lineage: Bacteria > Pseudomonadota > Alphaproteobacteria > Rhizobiales > Xanthobacteraceae > BOG-931. The sequence continues at coordinate 6,303 of CAWKNH010000014.1, read as the reverse complement.
AATCAGGTTTGGGAAAATCGAAAAAAAGATAAATCATTTCAGTGATGATTTTCGCTGATGGTGCCCGTGGAGGGAATCGAACCCCCACTCCTTGCGGAACACGATTTTGAGTCGTGCGCGTCTACCAGTTCCGCCACACGGGCTTAGGCCGCTACCTATATCCGCCGAGGCAACTGCGGGCAAAAAGAAAATCACAACCCGACGCGTCGGCGCCGCGCCGGACTTGCATCGACCTTCAGGATCGGCAAATTGCTGCCGGCGGCGGGTGACATGGCAACGAGGCCGGGATGAAAACGACGTGGAGCGAGTATCTTCGCCGCGAGCAGGCCGTGGCGGCGGCGCTGGTGGTCTTCGCGCTTGCCGCGGCGACACTCCTCGGCGCGTGGTATTTCCAATACGTGCTCAAGCTGCCGCCCTGTCCGCTCTGTCTCGAGGAGCGCCTGCCCTATCATATCGTCGTCCCGCTGGCGCTGTTGATGGCGATCGCCGCGCTAGTGCACGCGCCGCGGCAGCTCATTGCCGTCGGCTTCCTCGCCATCATCCTCGTTGCCCTCGCCGGCGCGGCCCTCGGCGCCTATCATTCCGGCGTGGAATGGCGCTGGTGGGCTGGCCCGACCGATTGCTCGGGCCCGGTGACCGATTTCACCGCCCAGGGCCGGCTCATCGACCAGCTGCAGTCGATCCGCGTCGTGCGCTGCGACGAGGCGGCGTGGCGCTTCCTCGGCCTCTCGCTTGCCGGCTATAACGTGCTCATCTCGCTCGCGCTCGCGGCGATCGCGGCTTACGGTTTGTTCGCACCCCGACGGACGGCCTGAACCGGCCGATGCTCGTCGGCAGCTCGCCGGGTCGTCGACGCCCTGCCGGTTGTTCGCTTGCCCGCGCTGCCACATTATTGCGACAGCGCCAATGCGATAATGTGCGTCCTGAACGAACGCATCGAGGGAGGTTACAATGAGCATTCTTGGAAAAATTATATCGACGATATTCGGTCACGCCAGCGCCGCACCCGCGGGCACGCCGGCGGCCCCGTCCGCGCCATCGGGGCCGGCCACCGCGCCGTCATCCGCCCCCGCATCGCCGACGGCGAAGCCCGCGACGCCGGTCGATGTTGCCGACGTCCTCACCAAGCTGGCGGCAAAGAGCAAGGAAAAGCTCGACTGGCGCCGCTCAATCGTCGACCTGATGAAACTCTTGAACCTCGACAGCAGCCTGGCGGCGCGCAAGGAGCTGGCCGGAGAACTCCACTACACCGGCGATACCAACGACAGCGCCACGATGAATATCTGGCTGCATAAGCAGGTCATGCAGAAGCTTGCAGACAATGGCGGCAAGGTCCCCGACGAACTGCGAAAATAAAGCGCAAATTGGGTGGGGCCGATCACCGACCACTGGTGCGGCCGGCTGAGTTCGACTAAGCTCGCGTCGTGGTTCTAACGCACTTCGGCGTAGCGCAGTCTTCGTCTGCGCAGGGAGGACATCGTGGGTTTGCTGGACAGTCTCAAGGGTGCCCTCGGTCAGGTCGAGGCGTCGGCATTGCCGGGGGTCGTCAACGCCGTGTTGGCGCAGACCCAATACCACGATCTCAACGGGCTGGTCGCGGCGCTGGAACAAGGCGGCCTCGGTCCTCAGGTCAAGTCGTGGCTCGGCAACGGCGCCAATATGCCGATCACGGCGGATCAGTTGAAAGCGGTGCTCGGCAACGCCCAGGTGCAGGAATTTGCCCGCCATCTCGGACTGCCCGTCGACGAGACGCTCAAATTGCTGGCGCAGTATCTGCCGGAAATTGTCGACAAGGCGTCGCCGAATGGCACGCTGAAAGCATCGTAGAACGGTCTGCTTGCGAACGATTTGTTGCAACGCCGAATGGATCGGAACAGGGAGTGGAACATGAAGACGATCGCAATAATCCTCGCTTCGTTTTGTCTCGTGGGCACCGCCATGGCGGACAGCTGCAAGGATCAGGCGGGCGCCAAGAAGCTCGCCGGCGCCGCGTTGACCAGCTTCATGACCAAATGCTCGAAGGATGCGCAGATGAGCTGCGACACCCAGGCCGCCGACAAGAAACTCGCCGGGGCGGCGAAGACGAGCTTCACCAAGAAGTGCGTAACGGACGCAACCGGTGACTGAACCCGAGCCGTTGCGGCGCCGCGAGCGCGTCGCGACTTAAGGGCTCGGTAAATTTGAGTGCTTGGCAAATCCAAGTCCTCAGAAAATTTAGTGATTGGAAAATTAAGTCCTTGGCAAATTGAGTCCTTGGCAAATCTAAGTCCTTGGCACAGGAGACTTGTCGTCATGAAAACCCGCCTCTTAATCGCGTCGGGAGTCTGTCTTGCAGCGTTCGCCGCCCTATCCGTACCGGCGGGCGCCAAAACCATGAAAGAGTGCGCCGCCCAGTGGCAGGAGATGAAGGCGGCGAACCAGACCAACGGCATGAAATATCGCGATTTCAGTAAGCAATGCATGTCGGAGGGCGCCCCTCCGGCGGCCGCGCCGCCGCCGGCGGCAGAGAAGCCGGCCCCGACGCCCGCAACCGCCGCCGCGCCCGGCGAGAAAAAGCCGGTGTCCGCCGGACGTCAGGCCGAATACGCGCGCGAGCGCGCCTGCGGCGCCGATTGGAAAGCCGCGAAGGCAGCCGGAACGAGGCCGCCGGGAATGAAGTGGCCGCAATACTGGAGCGAATGCAACAAGCGCAAGAAAGCGGAAGGGATGTGACCGCCTGAGGGCGCGCCATCGTCCGCTTGCATCGCTCGCTTGCCTCCGGCCGGGCTTGACCCCGCCGGAGGCGCGACGCTACATCCAGGTCACTGATCGGGCGGTTAGCTCAGTGGGAGAGCACATCCTTGACATGGATGGGGTCACAGGTTCAAATCCTGTACCGCCCACCATTTAATTGTTGTTCCGTCGCGCCGCCCGCGCGCGATCAGAATTTCACACGGTCAGCGCCTTTGAGGCCGAGCGTAGCGCGCGCCTCGCTCGCCGTTGCGATTTCGAAGCCGAGCTCCTCGACGATGCGGCGGATCTTCGCCACCTGCTCGGCATTGCTCTTCGCCAGCTTCCCCGGCCCGATATAGAGCGAGTCCTCGAGGCCGACGCGCACGTTGCCGCCCATCATCGCGGCATTGGTGCAGAAATTCATCTGATGACGGCCGCCGGCGAGCACCGACCACAGATACTGGTCGCCGAACAGCCGGTCGGCGGTGCGCTTCATGAACAGAAGATTGTCGAGCTCGGCGCCGATGCCGCCCAGGATGCCGAAGATGAGCTGCACAAAGACCGGCGGCTTGAACCAGCCGCGGTCGATGCAATGGGCGAGATTGTAGAGGTGGCCGGTGTCGTAGCATTCGTGCTCGAACTTCACGCCCTGCCCCTCGCCCAATGTCCTGTAGATCTTCTCGATATCGCGAAACGTATTCGGGAAGATGTAGGCGTCGGAATTGGTGAGGTAGCTCTCCTCCCAATCGTACTTCCAGGTCTTGTAGCGCCGCGCCATCGGGTAGAGGGCGAAATTCATCGATCCCATGTTGAGCGAGCACATCTCCGGCGACAATTCCTGCGCCGCGGCGATGCGCTGCTCCACGGTCATGGTCACGGCGCCGCCGGTAGTGATGTTGACCACGGCGTCACAGCTTTGCTTGATGCGCGGCAGGAACTGCAAAAAGATCTTCGGGTCCGGCGACGGCCGCCCGTCCTTCGGATCGCGCGCATGCAGGTGCAGGATCGCGGCGCCGGCCGCTGCGGCGTCGATCGCCTGCGTCGCGATCTGATCGGGCGTGATCGGCAGCGCCTCCGACATCGTCGGCGTGTGGATCGAGCCGGTGATCGCGCAGCTGATGATGACCTTGGCTGCCATGGTTGTTTTCTCCCCGTCCACGTCGATGGTGGCGCGACTGAAGTCTTCCTTACCCGGCGGCAATGACGAGAGCCGCAGTCGCGGCGAAAAGCCGCCGAATTCCCGCCGCCGCGGCGACACGACTTTACATCAAATTCAAGATTCTGCCGCCATTCGCCGTTGCAAGATTTCGTTTCTTGGCCCCGCCTTGAGCAGCACGGTCATTGCTGTAAAATCGTTCACCGATCGGGGAGCGGGTTGGGGGTGGGCGTCCTTGATGGAGAATCGACGATGCGAGCAAAGATCGTGACCGCCCTTGCCGCACTCCTGTCGCTGATCGCCGCCGCTCAGGCTGTGGGCACGCAGCCTGCCGCGCTGACCGCGTCCGGTCTTTGGCAAGCGACCGACGAGGAAACCGGGCAGCCGACCGGCTGGTTTCTCATCAGGGATCATGACGGCGTCTATGACGGGATCATCGCCAAGATGTTCCTCCAGCCCGGCCAGGATCCAAACGTCGCCTGCGCTCAATGCCGGGACGACCGGCACAACAAGCCGTGGCTCGGTCTCGAGATCATCCGCGGCATGAAGCAAGAAGGTCTGACGTACGAGGACGGCAGCATCCTCGATCCGCGCGACGGCAACGTCTACAGCGCGATGATGACGCTCGCACCCGACGGCCAGACGCTGGTGGTGCGCGGCTATCTCGGCATCTCGCTCCTGGGACGCAATCAATATTGGACGCGCCTGCCGGACACCGCCTACAACGAGCTCGATCCTTCGATTAATCCGAAACCAGCCGCGCATCCGCACAAATCGCAGACGCCGCCGAAGCCGGAGAACTCGGCCAAGCACTGAGGCCCAGCGGTCACGCCCGCGAGTGACCGTCGCTCTCCGTGCGCGGCTTGCCCATCAGAATCGGCTGGAACAGCGCCGCCGCCGCCATCGTCGTCAACAGCGATATGGCGAGAAGCTTGCCCATGCTGGAGGTGCCGGGGTGGCTTGAAAAGTAGAGGCTGCCGAAGGCGGTCGCGGTCGTACATGCGCTGAAGGTCACGGCGCGGGTGAGCACCGACTGCAACAGGTTGGTCTGCCCTTCGCGCCAGGCCATGATGTAGTAGATCTTGAAGGCGACGCCGACGCCCAGGAGCAGCGGCAGCGCGATGATGTTGGCGAAGTTGAGCGGAAGGCCGATCACCACGCAAATCTCCAGCGTGACCAGGCCGGCCACCAACAGCGGGATGAGCGTCAACAGCACATCGCCGATGCGGCGAAGCGTGATCCACAACAGGACGGCGATCGAAAGCAGCGCCCAGCCGCCGGCCTGGAGAAAAGCGGTGATGACCGTGCGGCGCGCCTGCAGGATCGAAATCGGCCCTTCGGTGGCGTTGGGCTCGACGTTCTGGACCGCCTGCGCGAACGCCTGCACCTTCGCGTTGTCGTTGGCACTGCCGCTCGGCGCGATATCGAGCCGCGCCTGGCCGTCCGGCGTCACCCATTGATGCGCCAGCTCGGGCGGAAGATTGTCGCGGGTGACTTCCTGCGCCTTGAGGAGATTGCGCAGATCGTCGAGCGCGGTCCGTAACGGCTGCACGAACGCCACCTCGGCGCGTTGGCGCGCCGCCTGGTCGGCGTTGGCCAGCGTGGTCATGTCGGCGGCAAGGCGCCGCGCCGCCTGGGCACCGGGGCCGGTGCCGTCGCCGGCGAGCCGATTGAGCGCGGCGACGGTCGAATTGAGCATGCCGACGTCCTGTGCGTCGGTTGGAGGCTGGCTCGGCGCATTCGGGTATAGGCTGGCGTGGAGCGCCTTTTCCGTCTCCTCGATCAGCGGCAGCTTCTGCTCCTGGTGATCGGGAATGAAGGTCGACAGCGTCACCACGCGCGCGACCTGCGGTAACGCCCGCAGCTTGGCCGCGACCTCGTCTGCCGCGGCAAGCGAGGGCTCCAGCGCCCCGATATTGTTGGCGCTGCTGTCCGGGTCTTGCTCGAGCTCGATATAGGTCGCGACCAACTCGACCTTGGGGCTGCGCAGATTGATCGGATTGAAATCGAACCGCAGCCAGAACAACAGCGGCGACGCCCCGGCCACGACGAGGGCGGTGACGATGAGGATCGCCGTGCGGTGCCGCTCCAGGAAGCTGTCGACTGGCGCGAGAACCGCATAGCCGAGCTGCTGCGGCTCGCTGCGCGGCTTCAGCTTGCTCAGCAGCGCCGGCAACAGCGTGATGCTGGTGAGGAATGCGATCAACATGCCGACGCCGGCGATCAATCCGAGCTCGGACAGGCCGCGATACGCCGTCGGCAGGAACGACAGGAAGCCGGCGGCCGTGGCAAGCGCGGCGAGCGTCAGCGGCGCGCCGGCGCGCCGGCCGGCGTGCAGCAGCGCCTCGCGCAGGCCGTCAACCTCGTGCCGCTCGGCCCGGTAACGCACACTGTACTGGAGGCCGAAATCGACCCCGAGGCCGACAAACAGCACG
>CAWKNH010000013.1:0-155582 GCA_963850855.1 uncultured Alphaproteobacteria bacterium | reverse complement strand
TCAGTTCGTGCCCCGTCAATTAGATAATAACGCGTGGCTACGAAGCGATGCTTATTCGGAATGGGAGTCTCATGCGTATCAATGTCGGTTGCGAGCTCCGCTTCGAATTCCCGCAAATAACGCCTATGATTGTGACGTTGAACGTGCACTTTTCACGCGTCTCCGAACTGGAGCGTCCAGATTATCTAATAACGAAACCTTCGGTTCCCATTGAAGGCTATCGCGACAGCTTCGGAAATTGGTGCAGTCGCCTCGTTGCTCCGCGCGGAAATTTCAGCCTCAGCACGGACGCCATTATTCGCGTTTCAGGTTTGTCGGACCCGATCGATCTGACCGCTCTGCAGCACCAAGTTCAGCACTTGCCGGCGGAAGTAATACTGTTTTTGCTAGGCAGCCGTTACTGTGAAACCGATCGGCTATCCGACGAGGCTTGGCGTCTCTTCGGAAACACGCCGCTTGGTTGGCCGCGGGTGCAGGCTATTTGCGACTTCGTACATAATCACATAACATTCGGTTACGAGCATTCCCGTGCAACCAGAACGGCATTTGAGACATACGGAGAGCGCAGCGGGGTGTGCCGCGACTTCGCTCATCTTGCCGTCACTTTTTGCCGCTGCTTGAACATCCCGGCACGCTATTGCACTGGTTATATTACCGATGTCGGCCTTCCACCGCCTTATCCGCCTAATGATTTTGCAGCGTGGATCGAAGTTTATCTCGGCGGCCGTTGGCACACGTTCGACCCGCGCAACAACGCCCCCCGGATCGGGCGCGTCCTGATCGGGCAGGGCCGCGACGCCGCCGACGTGCCTCTAACCCATACCTTTGGTCCAGGAACATTGTCGGCCTTCCGCGTCTGGGCAGATGAAGTGCCGGCAGAATGAATGTGTGCAATAATACGACGGCAAGAAAATTCCTTCCTTCCGTCACGCGATGACCGCTCGTGGGGCCGCCGCAATCGTCGCGGGCCAAACTCATCGACCTATGCCTGTGCCGATATCCGCCTCAGCGGTGACCTTGACCGCGACTTTCATGGCGAGATGGTCGCAAGCGTTCCCGAACCACGTGCCTTGCAGCGGGATCGCCTCGCTCGGGTGATGCGCGACCGCGACGCGGACGAGGTTCCGGTTTCCCACGATGCCGCCCGATGGATCGAAGTCGACCCAGCCAGGACCGGGAACATAGACCTGGACCCAGGCGTGGGTATTGCCGCCGGTGGCATCTTCGTCGTCGTCATCATCCGGCAAATGCAGATATCCCGATACGAACCGCGCGGCGATGCCACGCGAGCGCAGTACCGCAATCATGAGCATTGCGAGGTCACGACAACTCCCACTCCCGAGATTAAGGGTCTGTACCGGATTCTGGATTCCCTTCTCGTGCCGCGCTACGTGCTTAAAAGTCCGCCTGATGGTCCGCGTCATGTCGACGAGCAGCTCGTGCGTGTCGGCAGAGCCGTCTGTGCGGAAGAAGGCCGCGCTCCAGCGGTCGAGTTCGGCATGGGAGGATGGCGGCTGGGTGAAGCGTTCGAGAGCGGGCCCATCTTCCGCCGCGTAGGCAAACGGATAGGTGCGGGCAAAATCCTCGATATCGGTGGCGCGAAAGCCGGCCGGTGCATGGTCGAGACGAATGTTGCTGACAAAGCGAAGCTCGGCGGCCCGGTCGGCGAAATCGGCGGTCGCCACGTGATTGCCGAAAGCATCCCGCGTCCAGGCAAGCTGCCGCGGCTTGGGGGTGATTTCGATCTCGGAGTGGATTACCTTTTGATCATCATCGTCGCGCGGACGCAGCATCATCCGGTGCGCGCCGAACGCGACCGGCTGATGATAGTGATAGGTCGTAACGTGTCTGATACTGAAAATCGGCATCGCCGCCCCACGATAATCGATGCCCCGACAACATGCATTTCTCGCGCCAGATATTGCACACGTTTTTCCGGCGATCGTGAAGGCCAATGAACGACGGGCCTGAAAACCTGCTGGCGGCCGACGAGCCGGCGCCGGTCACGGCTTACAATACCAACGGAAAGTCGCCGTTCCTGCTGGTCGCCGACCACGCGGGCAATGCGATGCCGCGCGCGCTCCGCCGGCTCGGCGTTGCCGAAGCCGAATGCGAGCGGCACATCGCCTGGGACATCGGCATCGCCGGTCTCGGCCGGCTTTTGGCGGACGCGCTCGACGCGACGCTGATCCAACAAAATTATTCGCGCCTCGTCATCGACTGCAACCGCCCGCCGGGCACGCCGACGTCGATCCCGGACATCAGCGAACACACGCCGGTCCCCGGCAATGTGGGCCTGAACGAAGCAAGCCGGGCCGCGCGCGTCCGCGAGATTTTTTTGCCCTACCACGAACGGATCGATGCCGAGCTTGACCGCCGGCGGCAAGCCGGCCGCCCGGCGGTGCTGATCGCGCTACACAGCTTCACGCCGGTCTTCAAAGGCGTGGCGCGGCCATGGCATGCCGCCGTGCTCTACAATCGCGATCCGCGTTTCGCCCACCGCCTCATGGCGCTGCTCAACGCGGAAAAGGAATTCACCGTCGGCGACAACGCGCCCTATTCCGTGAGCGACGCGACGGACTACACCATCCCGGTCCACGCCGAGCGCCGCGGCCTGCATCATGTGCTGATCGAGATTCGGCAGGATTTGATTGGTGACGAGAACGGGCAGCGAGCGTGGAGTGCGCTGCTCGCGCGATTACTGCCGCAGGTTTATCAGGACGTCGTGGCAGCCGAGGCGCTCAGACCTGCCTAACGTCCACAGGGATCGAGGCCGGCGCTCCTCGACCATGCCTCCTTAGCCCTGGAAGCCCGACGCCCTATTGGCCGACGTCGTATGTCTCAAAGTGCGTCGCAGCAAACCAGTGAGGCTCGCTTCACATCGGGACTTAAATGCCAGATGTTTGATATTACGATGTCACTTCACGGGAGGATTGCATGCCTAGGTATGGAAAATGTTTTGCGATCGCTGTGTTGGCGCCTGCAATGACTTTCGTCGAGTCCGCCAATGCCGCTGAGGTGATGCGCGCAAAGACCGTCGGACCCTATACGGTTGAACTCCACGTGCTGCCGGCCGAGCCGTTCTTCACCAAAGAGGATGTGGCCGCCAAGCATGTTAAGGAAGGAATGGAAATAGAGGACGGCGCCAGCCCGGTCATGTTGGACGCGGCTTCCCATCCAAATCACCACCTCGTCGTTCACGTATTCGACAAGAAGACCCACCAGGCGATCGCCGACGCCACGGTGACGATGAACTTTGCTCCTCTGGTCAAAGGAACTGCCAATACACCAGTCGAGGTTCCGGTCGTCGTCATGCGGGCGATCGGAAAGGGACCTTCATCTACTCACTACGGGAATAACGTCTCGATGCCCGCGGGACCCTACAAAATCACCGTTACCGTCAATGACCAGCCGACAGACTTTGACGTCACTGCATCCGAAGCTCCATCCAAGCCGATGGGACACATGAAAATGTAGTAGCACACGTCCGTGCCAGGGTCGGCACCATAGTCAGGCCAGCTGCTAGGGTTTGTCCATTTGCATCATGCCGCCGTGACCTTCCATCTTCATGCCGCCTCCGCCCGCAGGAGCGCCGGGCGCGGCCGCGCCTATGGCTGCAATGGGGAATTCGACATTGATCGTCCCGGCGTTCTCGAATTGGAGTGTAGCCTTTGACCGTCTTGCCCTGTTCCAGCGGGTGCTTAAGGTTCACCAGCATCATGTGGAGGCTGGACGGCTTGAGCATGACCGTTTCGCCCGGCTTGATTTCGAGGCCGCCCTCGCACGGGCCGCATCTTCATCACGCCGTTGTCCATGGTCATGGTGTGAATTTGACATTCGGCACTGACGTCGCTCGACACGCAGCTGACCCGATCCGGTGTCTTGCCGTTGTTCGTGATTGTCATGTAGGCGGCGCCTGACGATGCGCCCTTTGGCGTTGCCCGGGCCCAGGGCTGGGTGATGTGGATCGAGCCGATATCGTAGTCCGCAGCCTGAGCGGGTGTTGTTGAGATTTGCGCAACAGCGAGCGCTGAGAAGGTCGTACAAGCGGTAGAGATGTTCTTCCAATTGAGCGTTTCATGGAGTTACTCCTCATCTGTATGCCCCGAACGGCTGCGCGCGCTAGCTCACGCTCCGCGACCTATCGGCAAACCTTCACCCACGTGCATATCTTCTTGAAGTTCTCCCAATGGCATTGTTGCTCCATGCGGCAGTTTTTGCCTTTTGCGTCTTGAGCCCAGGCCGCTGGAGGGCTGCAGATCGAGATCAGCGCGAAAATTCCGCAGCTTAAAAGCAAAGTCCGCTTCATTGTTTTCTCCTTCAGGAAATCATGGGCGCCTTGAGAAGCCACATCGCACTTACGATCACCGACAAGCCGACAAGGGGACGCCGATTGAGCCCTTCCTCTGACCCTGCAGACATCCATCTTTCCAAGTGCCACGCACCGTTTCGCTACCGGCCGTGAGCGTGCCAACGCCATTAGGTTTTCCATTTCGAAAGTCACCTTCGTAACGCAGTTTTTGCAGGGTCAATATGCCGTGCCCGTTGGGCTCACCGTCAGATAGTTCCCCTTCGTAACGTCCGCTCGACCAGGATTGCGTGCCTGTATTGACCTGACGGCCATCGCGCCACTCGCCTTCGTCGGTCTCGCTGGGACTGCCGCCCTTCGACCATTGCGCGATCCCGTGCCCCTCTGCGCGACCGTTGGCGCACGATCCCGACCAAGCGACCGATTCTTCCAATTGCGGATTGGGGTTCCATACTTGGCAACCGGATTTGACATCGACAACCCACGCGCCGGCGTATGCCGGCACGGCCGTGGCCACGATGCCGGCCGACAGCGTCGTCGCCGCGATTCCGCACAAGGTCCAGCGAGTAATCATCAACATGCACACGATCCCAAGACCTCTGTTTTCGTCAGTGCGGTAAGAGCGGCACGACAATCCCGTTGAGCAATTCGTCGCGCACATCGATGAGCCTGTCGCGCACTTTGCCGTCGACATCGATGATCCAGGTGATCGGCACTCCTTTTGGAATCCCGAACCCGTCGTCGGTGATGGCTTTTGCCACGGCGGTCGGATAGGTGACCGCTTGGGCCGCTTTGCGGGCCTTTTCGAAGTCACGCTCAAAGTCGATGCTGATGCCGATGATCTCCAGCCCTTGGGCGTGGTAGCGTCTGTAGAACGCGTCGAGTTTCGGCATTTCCTTGCGGCAAGGCGCACACCACGTCGCCCAGTAATTGACCAGCACGACCTTGCCGCGCAGCTTGGCGAGATCGAACGTCGTCCCATCGAGCGTGTTGACGACGAGCGCCGGCGCCGCTTTACCGATCTCCGGTGCGGCGCGTGCCGGCCCGGATGCCGAAGCGAGCCACACGATGGCAACCGTTGCGGCGATATGCGCGAGGCGAACCAACGCCGTGAGTTTTGTGGCAATGACTAACATCATCGCACCTAGAACCGGCGGACCTTCTGGTCCCGCACATGGTCAACCGCCGCTATCGCTGTCATCGACTGTGAACCGTCGACATTATGGCACGATTTGACTTGCCGAGCCGAAGACCGATGTTGCCAAACCAAACGGTCATCGAACAAACCACGAGAAAACCTTGTTGAAGATATTTACCGCCGTCCTGCTCGCGACCGTCGGTATGCGCCGGTGCGGCAAGCGCCCGCGGCGGCGGTCCAGCGGAAACGATGCCCGGCACCAATTTCACCGATATGCCGAGCTACCATCCCAAGCCCGTCGAGTGCCTCAAGCGGGTCAAGTGCTCGGGCAAGCACGCTCGATGGCACCGAAGCTCTGCTCGCGACGACTAGCATCGTAACGCCTTTTGTGGACCGATGCGCCGCTGTGGACGCAGCGGCCGATAGTTGCTCAGAAATTGTAGCTCGCTACGACCTTGATCTGATACGGAGCGAGGAGTTGGCCTTCGGTCCCAGCGTTGTTGGCGGCGTTGGCCCGGTAGTAGATCGGAACCTCAACGTCGGCATAGAGCTTGACGACTTTGTTGTTGGCTTCGTCGACGACCTTTGTGAACTCGACGCCGGGCGACAGCATCACGCGGTCAAAACCGCTGTTGAAGGGATCGGCGCCGGTGCCGGTATCGTGATCACGATGCGATACGATCACCTGCCCGACCGGCGTGATCTTGTCGAGGCCAAGCACGTGATACAAGTTGTTATAAACGATGCCGGCCGCCGCATCGATCTGTGCGCCCGGGAAGTAAGTTTGCACGACGCCAGGGTTACCGTCGAAGAAGCCCTGAGGGTCCGCAGCGGCCTGATATAGGAACGGCTGTCGCCACATAATCTGGGAAAAATACTGCCAGGCATTGTCGCCGCTGAGCAGGCCGCGGTGGAAGGCGCCGAGTAGCAGGTCGGTGCTGCCGGTTCCAATCTGGTTGTCGCGGTCCATCCCGGGGGCGGTGAAGGTGCCAGTCGGCAGCTTCACACCGAAGATGATACCGGTCGACAGGTCTTTGAAGAAGCCGGTGTACATGCCCATGATCTCGATATCGGCGAGATCCTTGGCGTTAAAGGAAGTGATTCCGGCGAAAGCCCCGGTGTCGGTGGTCAGAGTGCGATTGGCGGTCGGTATGCGTACCATCACGCCCCAATCGCGATTGAAATTGTAGCTGAAGCCAACATTGTACCATTGGGTATTGAGTTGCTTGTCTAAATTGAGAGAGGCGGGGGCTTTCGAGCTGCCAACATAGTTCTGCGTCTGATCAGCGCTCCAAAATTCGAAGAAAACCCGCCCGCCGTGATCCTGTTCCTGCGGCAGGTCGAGGCCGCCGACGTCGAAAACACTGCAGCCACAGGCGCACGCGTGCGCCGCCGTCGTTGTGAAGGCGGCTGGCGGCACGCAGGATGCGACGATCGTGACGAAGGTATCTGGTCAATTTTGCCGCTACGCTCCGCATTGTTGGACGGCTGCGCGGGGGCGCCTGTTTGGTCTCGATGGTGATCGACATGGTGTTACCCTTCCGATTTCTTCGCCGCACCGCGGCCGGATGATGGCGCGCGCATGGGAGCGATAAAGGTTGAAGCGAAAGCGGGGCCGGACATTGCGATCCCACGCGATCAGAATTTAAGATTCAGGCCGGCGCGGATAAGCTGGATCGCGAGATCCGAGGAACCGTGGAGCGGATTGGCTCCGCCGGCTCCGGTGATCGTCCCAAGTGCACTCGTCGTCGGGAAGCTCGCGTATAGATATTCGGCTCGGACCGTCCAATGGTCGGCGAAGGCATATTCCCAGCCCGCCCCGGCGGTCCAACCCAAGAGTGATCTGGAGGCGGTAGCGGTGCCGGTGCCGGGCGGAGCGTTCGCGTCCACATAGCCTTCGGTGTAGCTGATGCTGGTGAAGGCCGCGCCGCCGGTGATGTAAGCGAGATTGCGATCCGCCGCGATGCCGATCCGCGGACGCACTGTCGCCAGGAAATTAGTTGTGAGCGATTGCGAGATGGCAAACGTGTTGCCGTCAGCCAGTATGTTTGTGTTGTTGTTGAAGTTTGGATTGCTGTGGAAATAGTCGAAGTCACCTTCCAGGCCGTAGACCAGCGTCCCGGATTGCAAATTACATCCGACCTGTCCGCCGGCCAGGATACCGTCGGCGTTCGCGCCGCCGCCGCCGCTTCCGCTGACCGTCGCGGCGTCCGCCCGCTACGAGGTAGGTTCCTGGGTCGACGGTGCTGCTGAAGTTCGTTCCGCTCGAACCGCCTCCGAGGTTCACCCCAAGATAACAGCCGCCCCATTGATAAGCGGGTGCCTCCGGCGCCTTCAGCGGCATGTCGGCCGCGATGGCGGCTTTCGAACCGCAGGCAAGCGCCATTGTTGCCGTGACGAGATAGCCAGCCAGGATCATTCTATGGACCGGTGGCCACGCTTCGGTGAATGGATTGGACATGTTGTCCCCCGAGGAAGTGTGAGTGTTCGCGCTTTGGCGTGTTGCCGCTCCCTCGCGCGCAATGACGCTCGGGATATGACATCTCAACGAAATGGAATGGCCTGAGCCAAAGGCCGCACGATGCAGTGGCCGCGAAATCGGGCCGCTTGGCCTTATGCGTCGAGCGGAGGACCGCGAGGACCTGCTATCGAGTAGGCAGGAAGACGGGGGAGGTGCTGCCGATCCGCCACCTGCGGGGCATCAACGGTTTCAACATGCACGCGGTGGAAGGCGACGGGCGCCGCCGCGATTGCCGCATGATGCGATCCGGCAAAGCAGAAGATGCAATGCGTGCTGCCGGTATGGTCGGGATTGCCCGCCGGCAGTTCCGGCGTGTCCTGCGCATCGTGCAGGCAAAGCTCGAAAGCCGGTGCGTTATCGCCAACATTTGCATGAAGGTAAAAGCCGCCAACCGCGATCAACAGGCTTTGCGCGGCGACCGCATATGCGACGACGATGCCGGTCAGCGGTCGCAAGAACCGCTTGGACTTGACGCTCAGTCTGAATATGCCGCGCATGCCAACGGAACCATCGATCCGGCCATAGCCGCACTTCATCAGCTTACGACAGAGCAGATTTTGCACAACGCTATCGACGCAAAATGCCCGTCCGGCGGGAGCGATTAACGCATAGTGTGGCTCGGAAGCGACACTCTCAAGTCACAAAACAGTGAGTTGACGGCATAAGAGGCCTCGCCCCCGAAAGGACAGCCGGTTGTCGATTGCTTTGGCGGGCGGCAGAGATCAAGTCCGGTCCGGCTCCATTAGCTTCGTTTCGAGTTCGCTCCGGCCACGTCCGCCGTTCCCCCTGAAAGCCGACACTCGCCTGCGTTTCAATATCTGAGGCGAGGGCCAACGCAGACGTAAGATGCTATCTATCGATGGCCGGAGGATGCACACGGCCGATGTGACTTTGTCGCAAGAACGGGGCAAGCGGAAACTCTTGCGCCAGCGCCCCCGCTTACCGACCCAGGAGCCAGCCCAATATGAGCGAGCGATACCTCGAGGATTATGTCGTCGGCGAGGTTCTCAAACCGACCGGCCGGCTGCGGGTCGAGAAGGCTGCCATCATTGCTTTCGCCAAAGAGTTCGATCCGCAACCCTTTCATCTCGACGAGGAAGCGGGGCGCAAATCGATCTTCCGCGGCCTGGTCGCGAGCGGCTGGCACACCGCGGCGATGACCATGCGCCTCGTGGCCGGGAGCGAATACAAGCCGGCAGGCGGCAGCATCGGGCTCGGCTTCGATCAGCTGCGCTGGCCGCTTCCGGTGCGTCCCGGCGACGAGCTGCATATCGAGACCGAAGTGCTCGAGGTGCGCACCTCCAAATCGCGCCCCGATCGCGGACTGGTCAAGCTGCGGACGCAAACGATCAATCAGAACGGCGAGATGGTGCAGGACCTTATCGGCACCGCCTTAGTGCCGCGGCGGCCGGGAAGCACGAGCGAGCCGGCATAAGCGCCGGGGGACGACGCACGCGCGTCGTGGCGCTTTTCCGGGCGGGCGTGGCTGCTGCGAGCTTCTTGGGATAGCCGGTTGCGCCGCTTATATGCCCTACGGCCCGCGCATACGGCGCCGAATGTCGCGCGAAATGGGAGGTACCGATGTCCCGGACGGTTGCGGATCTCCTGGTCGGCACCCTGCAGCAAATCGGGGTCAAACACATTTTCGGATTGATCGGCGACTCGCTAAATCCCATCGCCGACGCCGTGCGCCGCAGCGACATCGAATGGATCGGCGTGCGCCACGAAGAAGGCGCCGCGCTTGCCGCCGCTGGCCAAGCCAAGCTCACCGGCCGGCTGAGCGTGTGCGCCGGCACCACCGGGCCCGGCAGCACCCACCTGGTGGCCGGCCTGTACGAAGCGAGCCGCGACCACGCGCCGGTGCTGGCGCTTTCCGGCGACATGCCGCGCAAAATGCACGGCACCGATTTCATCCAGACCACCGAACCCGATTTGTTGTTCCGTGACGTCTCGCTCTACACCGAAACGGTTTCCTCTCCGGCCCAGGCGCCGGCCGTCATTCATCAGGCGATCTCGGCTGCCTATGCCGGACGCGGCGTCGCCCATCTTACGCTGCCGCAGGATATCATCGCGGCGGCGGCCGACGGGGAATGTGAGCGTTGCGACCTTGAAACCGAAGCCCGAGCTCGCAGCGAGCGACGGCGGACATTTCCGAAATTGCCGGCCGCATCGACGCGGCCGGCAGTGTCGTGATCATGTGCGGCGCCGGATGCCAGGGCGCGGCCGACGAGCTGCGCGCGCTTTCGGATCGCCTGAAGGCGCCGCTGGTCCACTCGGTCAAGGGCAAGGACATCATGCCGTATGACGACCCGCGATGGATGGGCGGCATCGGCATGATCGGCACCAAGGCCGTCTACAACGCGGTCATGCATTGCGACCTGCTGCTGATGCTCGGCACCGACTATCCGTATGCGGAATTTCTGCCGCACAAGGGCTCGGTCATCCAGCTCGACGACCGAGCGCGCGTCCTCGGGCGGCGCGCTCCGACGGCGCTCGGCGTCCTCGGCGCGGTACGGCCGACACTGAAACTGCTGCTCGACAAGGTCGCCGCCAAGGACGACAGCAAGTTCTGCGACCGGGTGACCCGGGAACGGCGGAAGTGGGATGAGATGCTTGACCGCCAGGCCGACCCGTCGCGCAGCACCGATCGCATCCATCCGCAGGCGGTGGCGCGGGCGGTGAGCGACCTTGCTGCTCGCGATGCGGTCTTCGTCCTCGATACCGGGCTCAACACGCTGTGGTCGGGGAATTGGATACGCCAGAGCGGAGCGCAGCGGATCATCGGCTCGTTCAACAATGCCGCGGTCGGCACGGCGCTCGGCCAGTCCAACGGCATTCAGGCGCTCGATCGCACGCGTCAGGTCATTGCGCTTTGCGGCGACGGCGGCTTCAACATGCTGATGTCGGAATTCCTGACCGCCGCACATCACAAGCTGCCGGTCAAGGTGATCGTCTACAACAATTCGGCGTTCGGGCTCATCAATCTGGAGGCAGAATTGGTCGGGTTGGCGCCCTTCGCCAAAGGTATCGAATTTCCAAATCCGGATTTCACGGCATTCGCGCGCGCCTGCGGCGGACACGGGTTCAAGGCGGCCAAACCTGGCGACCTGCACGGCGCCATCAAGGATGCGTTCGCGGTCGACGGCCCGGCCATTGTCGATTGCGTCGTCTACGCCGAGGAAATGCCCAATTTTCCGCATCTCGAGCTCGAGAAAATCGGCAATTACGCGATCGCAAAGATCAAAGAAGCGGTGCTTGCGGTCACCGGACCGTAAGCCGCGTCGCCGGAGTCTTCGCCTCGCCCGCAATGACGGCGTCAATGCCCGGCCATGTGGCGGCCGATTTCGGTGAGGTCGGCTTCGCTGGCGCGCGCTTCGTAGACGATCTCGCCGTGGAACATCACTACCAGCCGATCAGCGAGCTCGAGGAGCTCGTCGAGGTCCTCGCTGACCAAGAGCACCGCGGCGCCGCGGTTGCGCGCCGCCATGATCTCGGCATGGATCTGCGCCACCGCCGCGAAATCGAGCCCGAAGCACGGATTGGCCGCGATCAGGATGGCGACGTCGCCGGCGAGCTCGCGCGCGAGCACGGTGCGCTGGACGTTGCCGCCGGAAAGTTCGCCGATCGCGGTATCGTCGGAGCGCGTCTTGATCTTGTAGAGCGCGATCTTGCGTAAGGCGTCTTCGTGGAATTCGGCGCGGTTGAGCCACCAGCCGCCCGCGGCGAACGGCGCACTGATCGAATTCGCGGAAGGCGAGATTGTCGGCAACGCTCATGCGGGCGACGCAGGCGTTCTTCAGCGGCTCCTCGGGGAGCACCGACAAGTGGTTCCGCCGCATCTCCTCGCGGGTGGCGTGATATTTGTCGCCTTGCAGATAGATGTCGCCGCTCTCGGCCTCGCGCTGGCCGGCGAGCACCTCGATGAGCTGGCGCTGCCCGTTGCCGGATACGCCGGCAACGCCGACGATCTCGCCGCCGCGGATCGACAGCGAGACGTTGCGCACCGCCGGCTGGCCGCCATCGTCGAGCGCGTTGAGCTTCTCGATGTCGAGCCGCGGCGCGCCGAACTCGCCGGTGCGCGCCGGCTGCACGGTGAGTTCCTCGGCGCCGATCATGGTGCGCGCCATGGCGTCGGGGCTTAGCTCCTTGACCCGGCCCTGCCCGGCCAGGCGGCCGCGGCGCAGGATCGTCACCTCGTCGGCAAAGGCCATGACTTCGCGGAATTTGTGCGTGATCATCAGGATGGTGAGGGCGCCCTTCGCTACCATGTCGCGCAGCATGCCGAGCACTTCGTCGGCTTCGCCGGGGGTGAGCACCGAGGTCGGCTCGTCGAGGATGAGAAAGCGCCGTTTGAGATAAAGCTGCTTGAGGATTTCGCACTTCTGCCGCTCGCCGGCGGAGATCGCGGAAACCCTGGCGTTGAGCGGGACGCGGAACGGCATGCCCGCCAGGAACTCTTCCAGCGCCTTGCGCTCGCGTGCCCAATCGACCACCGCCGGCAGTTCGTCGCGCGCCAGCACGAAATTCTCGGCCACCGTCATCGCCGGCACCAGCGTAAAGTGCTGATACACCATGCCGAGGCCGAGCGCGTGCGCGGCGCGCGGATTGTTGATGATCTCCTGCCGGTCGCCGACCAGAAGGTCGCCGGCGTCGGCCTGGTAGTAGCCCATGATGCATTTGACCAGCGTCGACTTGCCGGCGCCGTTCTCGCCGAGGAGCGCGTGGAACGTGCCGGCTTTGACCTTCAGCGACACCTGATCGAGCGCGGCGAACTCGCCGAAGCGCTTGGTCATGCTGATCGCTTCGACGCCGAAGGTTTCGCGCACGGTCGCGGCGCTCACGCGATCGACCTCGATGAACTTCGCCGAATCCGAGACCGCGCCGAACACGCCGCCCTGCATCTTGATCATCTTGAGCGCGTGGTCGTGATTGCCCCTGTCGGTCGCTCCGCAGCAGTCTTCGAGCAACAGACATTCGAAGCCGCGATCATTGGCCTCGCGCATGGTGGTGTGCACGCACACATCGGTGGTGATGCCGGTGAGCACGATGTTGTCGATGCCGCGCAGCCGCAGCAGCAATTCGAGATCGGTGGCGCAGAACGAGCCCTTGCCGGGCTTGTCGATGATCGGCTCGCCCTCGCGCGGCGCCAGCTCGGCGATGATCTCCCAGCCCGGCTCGCCGCGCACCAGGATGCGGCCGCACGGACCGGGATCGCCGATGCCGGCGCCGATCTGGCGCGAGCGCCAACGCTTGTTCGCCGGCAAATCGGCGAGATCGGGACGATGGCCTTCGCGGGTGTGGAAGACGTGAAAGCCCTTGCCGCGCGCGGCCTCGAGCGTGCGCTTGATCGGCTCGATCGGCGCGCGGGTGAGCGAGAGGTCGTAGCCCATCTTGTCGACATAGCCGCCGACGCCGCAGAAGTCGGTCTGCATGTCGATGATGATCAGCGCGGTGTTTTGCGGACGCAGATCGCCGTTATAGGGCCACCGGTAGGGATCGGCTTCCACGTAACGCCCCGACGAACGTTCCAGCATCTCGCCCTCCTTGCCCCTGCCCGCCCTGCCCTGCCGCGCGCGCTTATCGCGTGATCGACAGCTCGGCCGGCGCGCCAACGAGCGTGCGCTTCGGCGAACAGGTCGCGATCATGATCAGCAGGGTGAGAATATACGGCGCGGCGTTGAACAGGTGATAGCCCTGGCTCACGCCGACCGATTGCAGCGCCGGCCCGAGCGCGGCGGCGCCGCCGAACAGCAGCGAGGCGGCGAGGCACAGCATCGGGTTCCAGCGCGCGAAGATGACGAGCGCGACCGCGGTGATGCCTTGGCCGCTGGAGAGGCCCTCGTTCCAGCTGCCCGGATAGACGAGCGAGAGGAACGAGCCGCCGATGCCGCCGAGGAAGCCGCCGAACATGGTGGCGCGCAGGCGAATGAGATTGACCGAATAACCCATGGCGCGCGCGGCATCGGCGCTCTCGCCGGCGGTGCGGATGATCAGGCCCCAGCGCGTGGTCTTGAGCGCCCAGACGAGGATCGGCGCCAGCGCCACGCCGATGATGAACAGGACATTGATCCGCAGCACGGCGCGCACTTGCGGAATGTCGCTCCACCAGCCGAAATCGATCGAGGGAAGCCGCGGCGCCGTGGGCTCGATCAACGGCTTGCCGAGATAGAAGGCGAGCCCGGTGCCGAACAGCATCAAGGCGATGCCGACGGCAATGTCGTTGACGCGCGGCAGTCCGCAAATGCCGGCGTGCAGCGCGCCCATTCCCGCGCCGGCAATGCCGGCAGCGAGCACGCCGAGCCAGGGCGAGCCGGTGAGATAGGAAACGCCGTAGCCGGTCATCGCCCCCATGACCAGCGTGCCTTCGAGGCCGAGATTGATCCGGCCGCTCCGCTCGGTGATGCACTCGCCGAGGCTGACGAACAGGAACGGCGTCGAGACGCGGATGGCACCGCCGAGCACGGCGAGCGGCACGGTCCAGTATCCGATCGATCCCGGGTCAGTCACGTCAGGACGCCTTTCGCTGCAGGAAGCCTACGCGGCCATAGAGCGCGTCGCTCGCAAGCACGACGACGAAGATGGTGCCCTGCAGCACCAGCACCGAGGCGTCGGGCAAGCCGAGACGCCGCTGCAACAGCCCGCCGCTCGCGCCGATGCCGCCGAGGAGGATGGCGACCGGAATGACCGCCAGCGGATTTTGCCGCGCCAGGAACGCCACCAGGATGCCGCTGAAGCCGTAGCCCGCCGCCAGATTGGCGTTGGTGCGGCCCTGCACGGCGGCGACCTCCATCATGCCGGCGAGCCCGGCGGCAGCGCCGGCAAGAAAGCAGGTGATGAGAATGAGCTTGCCGACGCCGAGCCCCACCACCTTGGCGGCGCGGATATTGCCGCCGGCAACGCGCGCGGCGAAGCCGAACACCGTATGGTAGATGAGGATGTAGGCGAGCACCGCCGCGATGATGCCGAAGGCAAAGCCCCAGTGCACGTCGGTGCCGGGAATGGTGCCGATCATGTTGACGGCGCCGATCTCCCGCGTCGAGGGCTTGTTGAGGCTGGTCGGGTCGCGCATCGGGCCTTCGACCAGATGATTGAGGATCGCCAGCGCGATGTAGACGAGGAGGAGACTCGAGATCGTTTCGTTGACGCCGCGATAGTGGCGCAGCGCGCCCGACAGCATGATCCACAGCCCGCCGCCGATCATGCCGGCACAGGCCATGGCCACCTGCACGAACAGCGGCGGCGCCGCCTGCAGCGCCAGCGCCGCGCTGGTCGCGCAGAGCGCGCCGATGAGCAACGCCCCCTCCCCGCCAATGATCACCATGCCGAGCTGCGCCGGCAGCGCAGTGCACAGCGCCGTCAAGATGAGCGGCGCGGCGCGCGTCAGCGTGTTCTGCCAGGAGAACCAGGTGCCGAACGCGCCCTGATACATATAGAAGTAGAGGTCGAGCGGGTTCTTGCGGAACAGCGCGACAAAGATGCCGAACAGGACGAGCGAGGCCGCAATGGCGAGCGCGGGGATGAGGACGAATTCCGCCGCGCCGCCGATCTTGCGGCCGAAGGCCGGCACGCGCAAAAATGGGCTTGCCCCCGAGGGGGCAAGTGGCGCGCCGACGTCTGCCTTCACGAAGTCGCTCCGATGACGCCCTCGACCAGATAGTCCATCTTTTCGAGCTCGGCGTCGGTCTGGCCGCGCGAGACGCCGGCGGCGATGACGGTCTTGCCCTTGTTGTCGACGACCGGCCCCTTGAAGATCACGTAAGTGCCGGCCATCAGCGCCGCCTTCACCTCGTCGGCATGCTTGCGCGCAGCCTCCGACACCATCGGGCCATAGGGCGAGACCTTCACCAGCTGTTCCTTGAGCCCGCCGCGGTAGAAATTGGGGATCATCTCACCAGCCGTGAACATCTTGACGAAACGCGGATAGAGCACTTCCCAGTTCCATTCCGCGCCGGTGAGATAGGCTTTCGGCGCCAGCACCGCCTGGTTGACGTGGTAGCCGCCGACCATGGCGCCGCGGCGCGCGGCGTTCTCGACCACGGTCTTTGGGCCGTCGACGTGGCAGGTGACGACATCGACGCCCTGATCGATGAGCGCGTTGGTCGCTTCGGCCTCCTTTACCGGCATCGACCAGTCGCCGGTGAAGATCACCTGCAGCGTCGCCTTCGGATTGGCGAGCTTGGCGCCCATGGTGAACGCATTGATGTTGCGCAGCACCTGCGGAATGGGCTTGGCGGCGACGAAGCCCAGCTTGCCGCTCTTGGTCATATGGCCGGCGACGATGCCGCTGACGTGCTGGGCTTCGTCGATGTAGCCGAAATAGCTGCCGGCGTTCTTCGGGTCCTTGTCGGTCCACAGCCCGCCGCAATGCTCGAAGCGCAGCTTCGGAAACTTCATCGCCATCTTGATCATGTGCGGGTTGTAGTATCCGAACGAGGTCGGGAACAGGAGCGTGGCGCCGTCGAGATTGATCATCGACTCCATGGTCTTTTCCACGGCGTCGGTCTCCGGGACCTTCTCTTCCTCGACGACCTTGATGCCGGGCATGCTCTTGAGCGCGGCGGCGCCGGCGGCGTGCGCCTGGTTGTAGCCATAGTCGTCGCGCGAGCCGACATAGATGAAGCCGACGGTGGTGTCGCTCGCGGCGGCTTGGCGCAGCGGCAGTGCCGTCGCCGCGGCGACAGCGGCCGTTCCCTGCAGAACACGGCGGCGCGAAATCTTGTCGAAGGTCATGGGACGCTCTCCTTGTCGGGCATGCGAGCGCTTAAGACGCTGCTGCTTGGGCTTGCCATCAGGACGATGGGCGATTGGTGATTAGGCAGGAGGCGCTTCGCAAAGCCCGTGCCAGCGCGGCCGCGCGCCGCTTCGATGTCTATCGCTTTGAATTGACTTCCAAATCCTCGCCGGCACGGGCCGCCGCAAAGGTCTGCGCCGTGGTGGCCTCCCGTCGCCGCTGACTAAAAAATGTGCAGGTACCGACAATGCTGGGCACGATCCATTCATCGGATCGCGCGAACGGCGCCGGCCTGAAGGCCGACTGGCGCTACTGAGCAAGCTTGCCCGAGGACGCGCGGCGACCCGCCGCGCTGCTCCCGATCGATCTTTCCACGAGCATCATGCGCACGGCCGCGAATATTCTATCGACAGCCGGCCGGCGATAATCCCACTTCTCGTCGAGCGAGAGCGGGACCACGACCATGGTGGCGTTGGCTTCGAAGAACACAATCTCACCCTGCGCGTTCACGGCGAAGTCGATGCCGCCATAGTCGAGGCCGAGCATCTTGCCGATGCGCTCAAGCGCCGCGATGCCGCGCCGCCCGACGGCGCTCGTCATATTGTCGAGAAACGCGGCGTCCTTGGACCGATTCTCCGCGGAGTGCGCCATGTCGGCGGTGAAATAGTGGACTTTCCAGTCTCGCGATATCGCGAGGTGCAGCGGATACAATTGCCCATCGATGATCATCACGCGAAACTTGCGAAACGTGCCCTCGTTGTCCCGGGCGTCAAGCTGCTCGATGAGCCACACATCCTCGCCGGGGAATTCCGCAATGGCGGCGGCAAGCCGTTCCGGAGTTTCGACACGGACGAAATAGCGGCCGGTGTGGAAACCCGGCGCACGCACCAGCAATGGAAAGGAAAAGCCATTGCCGGCGACAGCCTCGACGCCGCCGGCATCGGCGAGCGCGCGTCGCGGCAGCGTCATCATCCTCGGAACGATGATGTCCGGCAGGCCGCGCAGGCGCTCGGCGTTGGCGACACGCCCGGTCTTGCGTACGGCCTGCGGATGATTGATCACCGGACGGCCGGTTCGGGCGACGATCGAACACGCCGCTTCGAGGCCCTCGCGGCATAAATCCGCATCGCCGATACTGTTGAAGACCAGATCGTGGGGCGGCAACGGCAACTTCGGATCGTAGTATTCCGTCACCAGCACGGTGGTGTGAAAATAGCGGTCATCGAGGAAGGAATCCGTCGGCGTGTTGCCGCCGACGGCGGAGACCAAGAGCAGCACCGAAACGGGGGCTTGCTCCCCGCGATAGGGCAACGTGGTCAGCGCATGATTTCTGAAGCCCTGGTCGCGGTGCCGCCTTGCGCCCGCTTCATCGCCGATTTCGGCCAGAAGATTGCTCATTCCCCGATGCGCATGAATATGATCGGGATCGATCCGTAACGCGGCTTCGAAATGGGTGCTGGCTTGGTCCAGCTCGCCGATCAGCAACAGCAGGTTCGCCAGATTGACGTGGCCGCTGGGATTGTCCCGGTGGTGCTCGACGGCCGCGCTGAACAGCGTGCGTGCGGCGCTGCGGAATCCGGCTTTGAGGACCAGCGCGCCGAAGTCATTCAACGCGGCGAAGTCGGTCGGCCTTTGCCGCAGCACTTCGAGATAGTCGCGCTTGGCTGCTTCGAATGCGCCCTGCTCGCGCAGGAGCCCCGCGCGTTCGAAACGGGCTTCGACCGCGTCCGGATCTTGCTCCAGCAAGCGGTTGAGCTCCCGGATCCGCTCACGCCGAAAGGCCGGCGGCGGCGCCTCGCTCAGGGTCGATTTGGACCTCATTGTCGCGTCACAACCGCGAATTGGTCATTGCCTGCCGACCATAGTAAAATGCCCGGGGATCAAAAACCCGAAAGACAAAGGCGGCGGCCATGAAACGAGCCTCAGACGCCATTCGACCGGCGATCACGGACGGGCGGTCACTGCTCGACCCGGCGGACTGGCAGGCCTTCCGCGGCGAGGCTCATGCGCTGTTGGACACATTGATCACGCGATTGGAGCACGCCGCCGACGGTCCGGTGTGGACGCCCATGCCGGAAGCGGTGCAGCAGCGCCTGGCCGAACCGCCGCCGCGCCTCCCGCAAGACGTGCGCAAGGTTTGCGCCGATCTGCGCGAATTGATCCTGCCGTTTGGCACCGGCAACACCCATCCTCGCTTCTGGG
This sequence comes from uncultured Alphaproteobacteria bacterium, assembly GCA_963850855.1. Classification (GTDB taxonomy): domain Bacteria; phylum Pseudomonadota; class Alphaproteobacteria; order Rhizobiales; family Xanthobacteraceae; genus BOG-931. The sequence goes on along the minus strand of CAWKNH010000013.1, from coordinate 136,681 downwards.
GCTGGGTTCACGGCACCGGAACGGCCGGCGGCGTGCTGGCGGAAATGGCCGCGGCCGCGCTCAACGCCAATTGCGGCGGCCGCGATCACGGCGGCATTCATGTCGAAAAATGCGTCATCGACTGGATGGCGCGCTGGTTCGGGCTTCCGGCAAGCGCGGCGGGCTTGCTCACCACCGGCAGTTCGATGGCGAACCTCCTCGGGCTTGCGGCCGCGCGAACTTCCGCCATCACCGATGTGCGCCGGCAAGGCGTCGGCAGTGCGCGTCTGGTCGGCTACGTTTCGAGCGAAGGCCATTCGTGCCTGGCGAAATCCTTCGAGTTGCTCGGGCTTGGCGGCGCAGCCTTGCGCCGGGTGACCGTCGACCGCGAGTTTCGCATGGACGTTGACGCCCTGCACCGGAGCATCAAGGAGGACCGCGCCGCCGGCCTGCAGCCATTCTGCGTCGTCGGCACCGCGGGGACGGTCAACACCGGCGCCACCGACGACCTTGCCGCGCTCGCCGAGCTGTGTCGCGACGAAGAGCTTTGGTTTCACGTCGACGGCGCGTTCGGCGCCTTGACCATTCTCTCGCCGCAACTCGCTCCGCGCCTCGCCGGAATCGAGTCCGCGCATTCGCTCGCGTTCGATCTGCACAAATGGCTGCACGTCCCCTACGACGCGGGCTGTCTTCTGGTTCGCGACCGGGCAACGCTGCTGGCGACGTTCGACGATCGGCCGCCCTACCTGGCGGCGGCCGACGGACTTGCAGGCGGCGGCACCTGGCCCAGCGATCTCGGTATCGAGCTGTCCCGCGGATTCCGCGCGCTCAAGGTTTGGTTCACGCTCCAGGAACACGGCACCCAGGCGTTGGGCGAAGCGATCGAACGCAATTGCGCCCAGGCGCGGATTTTGGCGGCGCGAATCGAGAAGCGGCCGCTGCTGCGGCTGATGGCTCCGGCGCCGCTGCAGATCGTCTGTTGCCGCTACGAGCCGCCGGGAATGGACGACGCGGCTATCGACGCGCTCAATGTCAAGCTGGTCGCCACCATGCAGCGGCGCGGGATCGCGGCGCCTTCGACCTGCAAGATCGACAATCGCTCGTGCATCCGCATCTCCATCACCAACCATCGCACCCGCGATAGCGACCTCGACATATTGGTCGACGCCATCGAAACGATCGGTTCCGAGCTCGCCGCCGCCGCGGGTTAGAACAAAATTTACCAAGAATTAGGATTGTTCCCTCTGGGGCAGCAGGCCCCCGAAGGCTCCATCATGGGCAAGATTGCAGGCGGCACTGGCGGGATCATTCTCGGCGACCCCGTGCCCTGGTTCGGCGCACCGCTGATCGTGGACGGCTCGTTCAATCTTCAGGTGGCCGCCGGCCGCTGGATCGTCCTCGCCTTCCTCGGCTCGCCGGCAAACCCGCGTGCCGGCCAAGAGCTGGCCGAGCTCATGCGCGAAGCCCACCTCTTCGACCCGGAGCGGATCGTCTTCTACGGCGTGCTCACGGCGCCGCCGGCCGATCCGGCGCCGTACATCGAGCTGTGCACCGCCGCGCTGTCATTCATCGCCGACTATGACGGCGCGGTCAGCAGCGCCTTCGGCGCCGCCGAAATGCCGCGCACCATCGTGCTCGACCCGATGTTGCGCGCGGTCGCCAATGTCCCTTGGGACGAACCCGCCGGGCATGCGCAGACCGTGCGTGGCGTGTTGCGGAGCCTGCCGGCGGTCGACGACGCCGCCGGCGTGCCGCTTTGCGCGCCGGTGCTGATCGTGCCGCGCATCTTCGATTTTGCGCTCTGCGACGTGCTCATCCAGTTCTACGAAAAGCTCGGCGGCGACGATTCCGGCTTTCTGTTCGACGTCGAAGGCAAGACCGCGCGGGTGGTCGATTACCGGCTCAAACGCCGCAACGATCTCGTTGTCGCCCACCCGGAGCTGCGCGAGGCGATCCGCAGCCAGATCGTGCGCCGGCTCGTCCCGGCCATAGCGCAATATTTCCAGTTCGAGGCGACGCGCATGGACCGCTATATCGTCGCCTGCTACGACAGCGCCGTCGGCGGCCATTTCCATCGCCATCGCGACAACGTCAATATCGGCGCGCAGCACCGGCGCTTCGCCGTCACCATCAACCTCAACCGGGACTACGACGGCTGCGATCTCGTCTTTCCGGAGTTCGGACGCCGCGTCTATCGCGCGCCGCATGGCGGGGCCGTCGTGTTCTCTTGCGGGGCGCTGCATCAGGTCACGCCGGCGACGCGCGGGCGGCGCTACGCGTTCCTCGCTTTCCTCTATGGCGAGGCCGACGCGGCGCTGCGCGAGGCCAACAACGCCAAGCTCCATGAAAACGCGGCGCAATACGCCGTCGACTCGGACCAGTTGTTTCCCGACGAAGTTTTGCCGCCCGAGCGGCGCGCCGGCTAGGGCCGGCGTCTTGCCGATTGAAATCGGCATCGGCTTGCTACATAATATGTAGCAATCATCGGACCCTCCATCAAATGAAAATCCCAAAACCCGGCACGCGTGTTCGTGGATCGAGGTCCGGCCGGCCGGTGATGGCGCTCCTGGATCTTCTCGGCCGCCGCTGGTCGCTTCGCATTCTTTGGGAGCTCCGCGCCGGCCCGTTGAACTTCCGCGACCTGCGCGAGCGATCCGAGAAGCTGTCGCCGACCATTCTCAACACCCGGCTTGCCGAATTGCGCGAGGCCGGAATCGTTGAACTTGGCCCCGCCGGCTATCAGCTCACCGACGAAGGCGAGAAGCTCGTCGATATCTTGCTGCCGTTCCATCATTGGGCAGAGCGCTGGGCGCGCCGCAGCGCGCGCTAGGATCGGCCGCGCCGCAGCCCGCCCGGGTGCGCCAAGCGTAAACCATTGTGTCGAGAACCGGCCGCTTGTGCGGCGGCGCGGCTCGCGCCGCAACAATTCCTCAGATTTCAACATAATCGGTCATGGTTCCGCCTGCCCGGCCGTTTTAATTCGCGCCCGACCGGTCGGGGAGTTGGAGTGATGTACGGCCGCGTAACCGCAGCCATCGTCTCCGCTTGCATTCTTGGATTGATCGCTATCGTTGCCGCCGCACCGGCGGCCGCGGGGCCGTCGGCGGATTCCACCGTCGTGGTCGCCGGCAACCGGCACATCGATGCGGCGATGATCCGCTCGCATTTTCGCCCTGCCGCCGACGGGCGGCTTGACGCCGCCGCGCTCGATGCGGCGCTCAAGAGCCTCTATGCCACCGGCCTCTTTCAGGACGTGCGGATTGCGCGGAACGGCGAGCGCCTCGTGGTGACGGTCGTGGAAAACCCGACCATCGCCCGCATCGCCTTCGACGGCAACCGGAAGATCAAGGACGAGGACCTCAAAAAGGCGGTGCAGTCCAAAGAGCGGGGGCCGCTGTCGCGCGCGACGGTCCAGGGCGACGTCAAAGAGATCATCGCGCTCTATCGTGAGCACGGCTATTTCGACGCCAAGGTCGAGCCGAAGACGATCACCGGCAAGAACGAGCGCGTCGATCTCGTCTTCGAGATCAAGGAGGGCGAGAAGCTCGCGGTCAGGCAGGTCCTGTTCGCCGGCAACGACGCCTTTGCGCCCGACAAGCTCAGAAGCGTGATCAAAACCGGCGCGACCAACGTGCTGAGCTTTCTCCTCGACAACGACGTCTACGACGCCGACCGTATCGAAGCGGACCGCGATCTCCTGCGCCGCTTTTATCTCGCCCACGGCTACGCCGATGTGCGGATACGCGCCGCCGCGAGCTATGAGCCGGAGAAGAAAGGCGTCGTGGTCACCTTCGCGATCGAGGAAGGCGCGCAGTATCGCCTCGGCAAGGTGGACATCGAATCGAGCGTAAAGTCGGTCGATCCCGCCACGCTGCGCTCCTACCTGCACACGCAAGCCGGCGAGATCTATGACGCCGACGCCGTGGCCAAGACGGTCGACGACCTCACCATCGGACTGGCGAAGAGCGGCGAGCCTTTCGCCGCCGCCGTGGCGCGCAGCGAGCGCGCGCCGGAAGGCCGGCTGATCAATCTCGTCTACGCCGTCGACGCGGGCAAACGCCTCTATGTCGAGCGGATCGACATTCACGGCAACACCAAGACGCGCGACGAGGTAATCCGCCGCGAATTCGAGTTCGTCGAAGGCGACGCCTACAATCGGGCGCTGGCCGATCGCGGCGAGCGGCGCTTGAAGCAGCTCGGCTATTTCAAGTCGGTCAAGATCGGCACCAAACCGGGCTCGGCGCCGGACCGCCTCGTCGTCGATGTCGCGGTCGAGGAAGACCAGACTGGAGACTTCAAGTATTCCGGCGGCTACTCCTCGACCGACGGGTGGGCCGTCGAGCTGAGCATCGGCGACCGCAATTTCCTCGGCACCGGCGACGCGGTGAAGGCCTCGGTGCTCCTCGGCCAATATGCCAGAGGCTTCGATCTCGGCTTCACCGACCCCTATGCGCTCGGTCCGCGGCTGTCGCTCGGCGTCGATCTCTTCGGCAAGGAGACGTTCGCCTCGAGCTATCAGTCCTATGACAGCACCATCTATGGCGCCAAAGTCGCGGTCGGCACGCCGCTGAACGACCAGACGGCGGTGCAGTGGAGCTACTCGATCTACAATCAGGGCCTGTCGCTCGATCCGGCGTTGGGCACGGCCTCGCTGCCCATTCAGCAGGCGGCCGCGGCCGGGCCGATCTGGGTGTCCTCGGTCGGCACCGGCCTCACCTACAGCACGCTCGACAATCCGCGCAATCCGACGAGCGGCATTCGCACCCAGTCCAATGTCGAGTTTGCCGGCCTCGGCGGCGCCGCCAAATTCGCCCGGACCACGCAAGATACGCGCTACTACCATCAGATCGCCGGCGATGTCGTCGGCATGGTACGGGCGCAGAGCGGCTACGCGACGCCGTGGGGCGGCCAGTCACTGCCGCTGCTCGACGGCTTCTTCGGCGGTCCGCAATTGGTGCGCGGCTTCGCGCCGAATGGTTTCGGCCCGCGCGACATCACCCCGGGGACGACGCAGGACAATCTCGGCGGCAATGTCTATTGGACGACCACCGCCGAGCTGCAGGCGCCGATGCCACTGGTGACGCCGGATGCGCAGCTCAAGGTGGCGTTGTTCTCCGACGCCGGCAGCCTGTGGGCGACCAATGCGTCGAGCGTCTCGACGCTGGCGTCCTCGCTGTCGCCCGCCCAGCAGATCGCCAACTCGCACGCGGTCCGCGCCTCGGTCGGCGCGAGCCTGATCTGGGATTCGATGTTCGGCCCGATCCGCGTCGATTACGCCTACCCGGTCGCCAAGCAGAATTACGACGTGGTGCAGCGGCTGAATTTCACCGCCGGCGGATTTTGAAATCCAATCCGCGCATCGTTGCGGGCTAACGGGTCGGCCCGAAGTGGCCGGCCCGATGACAGGCTCGGCGAAGCAATCCGGTATTGGGTGCGAGTTTCCGGATTGCTTCGTTGCTTCGCTCCGCGCGGTGCGGTCAAGCCGCCTTCGCGACTTTTCCCGCCGCCGCAAGCCCGCGCTCGATATCGGCGATGATATCGTCGATATGCTCGATGCCGACGGAGAGCCGCACGTAGCCGTCGGACACGCCGGTCGCTTCCTGCTCCTGCGGCGAGAGCTGCGAGTGCGTGGTGGTGGCGGGATGGATGGCGAGGCTGCGCGCATCGCCGATATTGGCGACGTGATAGAACATCTGCAGCCCATCGATGAAGCGGCGGCCGGCCTCCTTGCCGCCGGCGAGCTCGAAGCCGACGAGGCCGCCCATTCCGCCCTTGAGATATTTGGCGGCACGCTCGCGATGCACGCCGGTCTGCACCGACGGGTGAATGACCTTGACGATTTCCGGCCGCTTGCGCAGGAAATCGGTCACCGCTTGCGTGTTCTCGCAGTGCTTGGCCATGCGCAGTGCCAGCGTCTCCAATCCCTGCAGGGTGAGGAACGCATTGAACGGCGACAGCGCCGAGCCCATGTCGCGCAGCAGCGTCACCCGCGCCTTGATGATGTAGGCGATCGGCCCGAGCGGCTTGACCGCCTCGGTCCACACCGCGCCGTGATAGCTCGGATCGGGCGTGTTGAGCGCCGGCTGGCGCGTCGGATGCGCGGCCCAGTCGAAGGTGCCGCTGTCGACCAGGAGCCCGCCGATCGAGTTGCCGTGGCCGCCGATATATTTGGTCGTCGAGTAGACGATCACCGCGGCGCCGTGATCGAACGGCCGCACCAGGATCGGCGCGGCGGTATTGTCCATGACCAGCGGAACGCCGAAATTGTTGCCGATGGCGGCGACTTCGGCGATGGGAAATACCGTCAGCTTTGGATTGGGCAGGGTCTCGGCATAATAGGCGCGGGTACGATCGTCGGTCGCGCGGCGGAAATTGTTCGGATCGACCGGATCGACGAAGCGGACTTCGATGCCTTGATCCTTCAGCGTGTTGGCGAACAGATTCCAGGTGCCGCCGTAAAGGTCGGTCGAGCTGACCACGTTGTCGCCGACGCGCGCGAGGTTCTGCAAGGCAAACGCCGAGGCCGCCTGCCCCGACGCCAGCGCCAAGGCGGCGACGCCGCCTTCCAGCGCCGCGACGCGCTTCTCCAGCACGTCGTTCGTCGGATTCATGATGCGGGTGTAGATGTTGCCCAGCTCCTTGAGCGCGAACAGATTGGCGGCGTGCTCGGTGTCGCGGAACTGATACGAGGTGGTCTGGTAGATCGGCACGGCCACGGCCCCGGTGGCGGGGTCGGCGCGCCATCCAGCGTGCAGCGCAATGGTTTCCGGATGTTTCGATGCTGAGGACATGAACGCGATCTCCCGAATACAAAGCGCGCCGGTTTCGATGCAATCTCGCCCACCGCCGCGCGCTCGGTAAGGAGTATTAATCTTCTACATCAGTCAAGCAAGACGCGCACGAAAATACAATTATTGCAGCTAAGGTGCAGAAAACAGTGAAATAATTCTGCGGCCTCGCTCGACCGGAAAGTCGGTGCGCCGATCCAATCGATCGGTCAAGCCGGCGATGAGGGCTGCGCTACGCCGCGCGAGCCCTTGCTGCGCTTGACCGCAATAATCTCCGCGACGATCGAGATCGCGATCTCGTCCGGCGTGATCGCGCCGAGATCGAGGCCGGCCGGCGCCTTGAGCTTGGCTAGGCGCGCGGCCGCAACGCCGCGCTTGGCGAGCGTGGCCTTGAGCGCCTCGGCTTTTTTGCGGCTGCCGACAAAGGCGACGTAGTCGACATCGACGGCGAGCGCGGCAAGGAGCGCGGCCTCGTCGCCGCGCCCCTGCGTCGAGACCACGACGAAGCGCGCGCCGCCTTCCTCGACCGGAAGCGCATAGCCTTCGATCCGGCGATCGGCTTCGGCGATGGCCGGCTGCTCGGCCGCCGGCGCGCAGACGGTGACGGCGAAGCCGGTGCGCTTGGCCAGGTCGGCGACAGCGACGGCGACCGGGCTCGAACCGCAAATGACGACTTGCGGCCGCGGCAGCACCGGCTCGACGAAGATGTCCATGGTGCCCTGGCTCGGGCACATATTGTTGGCGAAACGCACGCCCTCCTTCTCCTCGCCGGCCTTGACGCCGCGATCGGCGAGTAGGTCGGCGGGCGCCACCGAGACGAGGCGCGAGCGCCCGTCGGCGAGCGCTTCCTTCGCCGCCTTGAGCACGGCCGCGCGGGCGCAGCCGCCGCCGATCCAGCCTTCGGATATCGTGCCGTCCGGCAGGATCACCGCCTTGGCGCCGGCCTTGGCCGCCGTCGCCGCGACCGTGCGCACGACGGTCGCCAGCGCAAACGGCTCGCCGGCGGCCTTGCGCGTCGAGATGATCTCCAGAATGTCGGGTGCGCGCGCCATGGTCAGATCTTCGCCAGGAACGGCTCAAGGGCGGCGAGGCTTTCGAGATTGTGCGCCGGCGCAAACAGATCGACATAGGGCAATGCCGCCTGCATGCCGCGCGCCTGCGGTGAGTAGTCGCGCCAGCCGATCAGCGGGTTGAGCCACACGATCTTGCGGCAGCGGCGGCGCAGGCGCCGCATCTCCGCGCCGAGCCGCTCCGGCTCGCCGGTATCGTAGCCGTCGGAGACGATCATCACCGCGGTGCGCGAGTTGATCACGCGCTGCGCATGCCAGCGATTGAAGGTGGCGAGGCTCTCGCCGATGCGCGTGCCGCCGCCGATGCCTTGCGCCATCAAGGCGAGCTTGTCGACCGCGCGGGTGACGTCGCGATCGCGCAGCGAGGGCGAGACATGCGCCAGGCGGGTGTGGAAGACGAAGGCTTCGGCCTCGCGGAAGCTGTCGACGACGCCGTGCAGGAAGCGCACGAAGAAGGCGGTGTAAAGGCTCATCGAGCCCGAGGCGTCGAGCAGCACGACGAGGCGCAGCGGCTTGATCTTGCGGCGGCGCCAGGCGAGTTCGACCGGCACTCCGCCATGCGAGACGCTGCGATGGATGGTGCGGCGCAGGTCGAGCCGCCGCCCGCGCCGGCGCACCTGTTCGCGGCGCACCAGCCGCGCGCGCATCACGCGGGCGAGGCGCGCGGCGAGCGCATGCGTCGCCGCCACGTCTTCCGGATCGACGATGTGGCGAAGGTCCGCCGTGGTCAACGCTTCGACGCGCGAGGCGCCTTCGCGGCGGCCGCGACCGTCGGCGGCAACGTCCGCATCGCCTTCGCTGCGGCGCTGGACCCGGTCGGGAAGGCCCAAAGCATCTTGCGGCACCTGCGCCTCGGCAAGACGGCGCGCCGGCGCGCGGCTTTGCAGCGGCGAGCCCGAGAGAGTTTGCCGCTGCCGCATGCCGTGGCCTTGCCAGAAGGCGGCGAAGATTTCGTCAAAGCGCTCCCAGTCGGAATGCGTGGCGCAGAACAGCGCGCGCAGGGCCGGCTTGAGCGATGCCGGGCGAAGCGCGGCCGGCGAAGCGAGGATCGCAAGCGCATCGCGCGTCTCGGCGAGGCCGATACGGTAGCCATTGTCGCGCAAGGTGCGGGCGAAACCGGCGAAGCGGCGGCGGGTCGGTTCGCCGATCGTCTCCTTCCGCTCATTCCCGCGCAGGCTGGAATCCAGCGCCGGATCCCCACCTTCGCCGCGACGAGCGGTGTGCGGAAGGTCGGCGGTCATTCATGCCACCTTGCCGAGAAGCCGCTCGCTCACTTCGCGCGTGAGCCGGACGCGATCCTCGTGGGTCTTGAGCAAGCAAATCATCGTCTCGTGCACGGCTTCCGGCTCCTGCCGCAAATCCTGCACCTCCAGGCCGGCGAGCGTCGCCGCCCAGTCGAGCGTCTCAGCGACGCCGGGCACCTTGCGCAAATCTTCCTTGCGCACGGCCGCGACCAGGCGCGCGATCTGCAGCGCCAGCGCCGTGTCGATCCCGGGCGTGCGGATCAGGATGATTTTCGCCTCGCGTTCGACGTCGGGGAAATCGACATAGTGATAAAGGCAGCGCCGGCGCAACGCATCGGAAAGCTCGCGGGTGCCGTTCGAGGTGAGCACGACGCGCGGGATCGAGGTGGCCTTGATGGTGCCCAGCTCGGGAATGCTGACCTGAAAATCGGAAAGAAGCTCGAGCAGGAACGCCTCGAATTCCTCGTCGGCGCGATCGACCTCGTCGACCAGCAGCACCGGCGGCGTGGCGCGGCGGATTGCGGCAAGGAGCGGCCGTTCGAGCAGATATTTCTCGGAAAAGATGTGCTCCTCGATCGCGTCGGCGTTCTCGCCGGCGCCTTCGCGGGTCTTGATGGCGAGGAGCTGGCGCTGATAGTTCCACTCGTAGAGCGCGGCGTTCTGGTCGAGGCCCTCATAGCATTGCAGCCGGATGAGCTCGGCCTCGTGCACGGCGGCAAGCGCCTTCGCCACCTCGGTCTTGCCGACGCCGGCTTCGCCTTCCAAGAGCAGCGGGCGCTTGAGGAATTCCATCAGCGACAGCGCAGTCGCGATGTCGCGGTCGGCGATATAGCCGACGGCGGCGAGGCGGTCTGAAATCTCTTCGCGCTTCAAGTTCACCGCGGTCGGCCCTTTTTTTCGTCACGCGCGGGCTTGACCCGCGCATCCACCCCTCCTCCGATCAATAAGATGGATAGCCGGGTCAAGCCCGGCAATGACGATCCTGAGAGCGCCGGCAACGCATTACCCATGCAAGCCGAGCTTGTCCGCGGCCGTCCAGGTGCGCCAGTGGTCGTGCGGCATCTGGATGTGGGTCGAGCCGAGGAACGCGAAGGCGTCGTTGACGGCGTTCGAGAAGCACGGCACGCCGCCGACATTCGGGCTTTCGCCGACGCCCTTGGCGCCGATCGGGTGATGCGGCGAGGGCACTTCAGTCCAGTCGGTTTCCCAGTGCGGGGTCTCGACCGCGGTCGGCAGGAAATAGTCCATCAACGAGGCCGTGGTCACGTTGCCGTCCTCGTCGTAGTGGATTTCCTGGCCCATGGCGATGCCGAAGGCTTCGGTGAGCCCGCCATGGATCTGGCCTTCGATGATCATCGGGTTGATGCGCGTGCCGCAATCGTCGAGCGCGTAGAAGCGCCGCACCTTGGTGGTGCCGGTATCGACGTCGATGTCGAGGACGCAGACATAGGCGCCATAGGGGAAGGTGAAATTCGGCGGATCGTAATAGTTGATCGCCTCGAGCCCGGGCTCCATGCCGGGCGGCACTTCGTGATAGGCCGCCCAGGCGAGCTCGGTCATGGTCTTGAAGCGTTCGGGATTGCCCTTCACCTGGAAGCGGTCGACGTCCCATTCCAGATCGTCGTCGTGCACTTCGAGTGTGTAGGCGGCGATCATCTGCGCCTTGGCCTTGATCTTGCGGCAGGCCATCGCCGTCGCTGCGCCGGAAACCGGCGTCGAACGCGAGCCATAGGTGCCGAGCCCGTAGGGGGCGGTGTCGGTGTTGCCTTCCTCGACCGCGATGTTGTCGGCGGGAAGCCCAAGCTCGGTCGCGATGATCTGGGCATAGGTCGTCTCATGCCCCTGACCCTGCGACTTGGTGCCGAGCCGGCAAATCCCGGTCCCGGTCGGATGGATGCGGATTTCCGCCGAGTTGAACATCGCGATGCCGAGAATATCGCAGGCGCGCGAGGGACCCGCGCCCACGATCTCGGTGAAGAAGGCGACACCGATGCCCATCACCTCGCGTGTCTCGCCGCGCTTGAACGCCTCGCGCTTGGCTTTCTGCTCCGCGCGCAGCTTCTTGTAGTCGACGGCCTGCAGCGCCTTGTTCATGGCGGTGTGATAGTCGCCGGAATCGTACTGCCAGCCGAACGCCGAGGTGTAGGGGAACTGCTCGCGGCGGATCAGGTTCTTGATGCGGAATTCCGCCGGATCCATGCCGAGCTTCTGCGCCATGATGTCCATGGCGCGCTCGATGCAATAGGCCGCTTCGGTGACGCGGAACGAGCAGCGATAGGCGACGCCGCCCGGCGCCTTGTTGGTGTAGACGCCGTCGACCAGCACGTGCGCGGTCGGAAAGTCGTATGAGCCGCTGATGATGCTGAACAGGCCGGCCGGCCATTTGGTGGCGTTGGCGCAGGCGTCGAACGCGCCGTGGTCGGCGATGGTGTAGCAGCGCATCGCCGTCACCTTGCCGTCCTTGGTGGCGGCGATTTCCATGTCCATGTGGAAGTCGCGGGCGAACGCGGTGGTGGAGAGGTTCTCGATGCGGTCTTCGACCCATTTCACCGGCCGGCCGGTCACGATCGAGGCGACGATGGCGCAGATGTAGCCGGAATAGGCGCCGACCTTGTTGCCGAAGCCGCCGCCGATGTCGGGGGCGATGACGTGGATCTTGTGCTCCGGGATTTTCGAGATCAGCGAACCGACGGTGCGAATGACGTGCGGCGCCTGGAACGTGCCCCAGAGCGTGAGCTCGCCCTTGATCTTGTCGAAGGAGGCGACGCACTGGCAGGTCTCGAGCGGGCACGGATGGCAGCGCGGATAGACGATCAGCTCCTTGATGGTGACGTCGGCCTTGGCAAACGCCGCGTCGGTCGCCGCTTTGTCGCCCGCCTGCCAGGAGAAGATGTGATTGTAGTGCTTGCGCTTGCCGTGCGCGCCTTCGGTCTTGTCCTTGACGTCCTCGCGGATCACCGGCGCGTTCGGCGCCATCGCCTTGAGCGGATCGACGTTGACCGGGAGCGGCTCGTACTCGACCTCGACCAGTTCGACGCCGTCGGCGGCGGCCTCGCGGCTTTCCGCGATCACGAACGCGACTTCCTGGTTCTGGAAAAGCACCTTGCCGTCGGCGAGCACCATCTGCACGTCGCCGGCGAGCGTCGGCATCCAGGCGAGATTCACGGTCTTGAGAGTTTCCGCCGTGATCACCGCGACGACGCCGGGCACCGCCGCGGCCTTGGCGGTGTCGATCTTCTTGACCCGGGCGTGGCCGTGCGGCGAGCGCACCAGGTCGCCATAGAGCATGCCCGGCAGCTTCAGGTCGTCGACATAATTGCCCTTGCCTTGGACGAAGCGGACGTCCTCGACGCGCTTCCTTTTGCAGCCCATGCCTTCGAGCTTGGCGGCGCGTTCGGCGGAGGTTGGGGTCTGGGCGTTCATTCTGCGGCCTCCTGGAACGGCACGCCGTTGAGCTTGGCGGCGGCGAATTGAATAGCCTTGACGATGTTCTGATAACCGGTGCAGCGGCACAGATTGCCGGAGATGCCGTAGCGGATCTCTTCCTCGGACGGGTTTTTGTTCTCCTGCAGCAGCCGATAGGCGCGCAGGATCATTCCCGGCGTGCAGAAGCCGCATTGCAGCCCGTGCATCTCACGGAAGCCTTCCTGCAGCGCGTGCAGCGTGCCGTCGGCGTTGGCCATGCCTTCGATGGTGCGGATCTCGGCGTTGTTCGCCTGCACCGCGAACACGGTGCAGGATTTTACCGATTTGCCGTCGAGGTCGACGGTGCAGGCGCCGCAATGGCTGGTCTCGCAGCCGATATGCGGGCCGGTCAGGCTGAGCTGCTCGCGCAGGAAATGGATGAGCAAGGTGCGCGGCTCGACCAGCGCCTCGACCGTCTTGCCGTTCACCTTCATTGCGATCTGGGATTTGGCCATGGCGTTTCCTCCTCCCTCAGCCGCGGGCGCGCGATTTGGCGCGGGCGAGCGCGCGCGTGAGCATCACGCCGGCCATTTTGCTGCGGTAATGCGCGGGTCCGCGGGCGTCGGCGGCCGGCGAGGTGATGGCTTCCGCGGCGGCCACGGCTTTCTTCACCGTCGCCGCATCGAGCGCCGAGCCGGCGAGGATTTTCCCCGCCTCCTGCGCCCATAGCGGCGTCTCGGCGACATTGGTGAGGCCGATCGAGCAGCTCGCCACCTTGCCCCCGCTCATGGTCAGCACCACGGCGGCGGCCGCGGTGGCGTAGTCGCCGATCTTGCGCTTGAGCTTTTCGTAGGCGTAGCCGTGGCCCGCGGGCGGAATGGGAATGCGGATCGCCGTGAGCACGTCGCCGGGTTCGAGCGCGGTGAAATAGGCGCCCTGGTAGAAGTCGCGCGCCGCGACGCGACGTTCGCCGCCTTTGCCCATGACCTGGTAGGTGGCGTTAAGGCACAGCATCACCGCCGGCATGTCGTTGCCGGGGTCGCCATTGGCGACGTTGCCGCCGAGCGTGCCGAGATAGCGCACCTGCGGATCGGCGATCTGCAGCGAGGTTTCGCGCAGCAGCGGAATCTTTCCGGCTACGAGCTCCGAGCCGGCGAGCTCGTGCTGGGTCACCATGGCGCCGATGACGATGTCATTGCCGTCGGTGCGGGTGCCTTTGAGCTCGGCGACGCCGGCGAGATCGATGAGATGTGCCGGGCTGGCGAGGCGCAGCTTCATCATCGGGATGAGGCTGTGCCCTCCGGCGAGCGCGCGGCCTTCATCGCCGAACTTGCGCGAGCAAACCGACCGCGTCCTTGATGGATGTCGGGCGATGATATTCGAAAGAGGCAGGTATCACGGGCATCCTCCCTGGCGCCGCCGGCGTGGCCAGGGTCATCACCGAGGCCCGCCCAACGTGCGCGCAATACCGTCAGCTTTCTGACGCAGAAATCCTGCACGAAAATCTTGGCGAATTGTGCCCTGCAGCAGCAAGCGCTGGTGCACCAGCGCGCCGGGGATGCACGAATGACCGGCAAAGCGCACGAACGACGGCGCGGCTGCACGAATTGCGTCAGGTCTATTGACGCATCAAGCCGGAATGAGCATCCCGCTACTGCGATGCCAAACGATGTCGGCGCCGCGATGCCAATGCCGGGTCGGTGCCGGTGAGCGCGGCCACGCGCAATTTGAGCGGACCGATCCGGCTGCGGCTGACCGGCACCACATAATGCTGCACGCCGGCCATCTCCACCAATTCATTGTCGCCGGAACGCTTATAGCCGACGACCCGATCGATGTTGACGATGTGGCTGCGGTGCACGCGCACGAACCGGCTGTTGTCGAGCCGGGATTCGACATTGCCGATCGCCAGCGGACAGAACAGCTTGTCGCTGCCGTCGAAGATGTAGGTGTAATGCGCGTTGGCGTGGATCGCGACCACGTCGTCCACGGCGAGGAAGTGCGTGCCGCCCTCGCGCTCGATCGGCAGGTGACGGGCGAAGCGGCGCGGCGGCGCGCCGACGCCGCCGAGCGGGGCGTAGGTGCCGCGTCCGAACTGCGGATCGTCGCCATTCCCGCCCGCAGCGGCCGGGACCGTCGCCGGCGACGCCGCCATTTCCACGGCGGCAGCCGCCAAATCACCGCGCTGCAGTTCGATGGGCTCCGCCGCGCGCGACTGGTCGGGCAGGAGCAGCAGCAGAAAGATTCCGGAGATGCAGAACGCCACCACGGCGACGACAATGGCGAGAAGGTCGGTCGACAGCGCCGGCGCCCCGGTGGCGGCCGGCGCGTAGGGATAAAGCGTGACGCCGCCCATCGCCGTATAGTGCATGCCGGAGATGGCGACGCCGAAAGCGACCGCCGAGAGAAGAAGCGGCGGGCGCCGGCCGCGCCCGGCCGCAAGCCACAGCGCCAGCCCCGAGGCGGCGATGGCGATCGCCATGCTCGCGGCGACAAAAACGCGGTCGTGAATCATATAGGTCGAGGCATCAAGCGCGCTCATGCCGAGATAGTGCATGGAGAAAATGCCGCCGCCCATCAGGCACGCCGACAATGTCAAACGCAGGGGCGTGAACGGCCCGGAACTGGTGGCGAAGACCGCGGCGCCGACCACGATGGCGCAGACCAGGAAGGAGAGAAGCGTCGGGAAGACCAGATAGTCGACCGGGAAATTGAGCCGCACCGACAGCATGCCGACGAAGTGCATGGTCCAGATGGCGAGCGCCAGCGATACGGTCGCGCCGGCGAGAAGCAGACGCCGCCTGGTGCCGGTCGCATCGGCGATCTGCACCGCGAGACTTAAGCCGACATAGGCGCCCTGGATCGCCATCACGATGGACAGCAAAACGAGCCACGACTCGTAGGTCACCGGCATGCCGTCATCCCTTCACTGGCACGGGACGGCTACTTCACCCCATCGGGCATGGAACGATTATAAACGAAGTTTGCGCGGTCGCCGAGAGCTCAGTTGACCCGCCGCGCATAGCCTTGCCAATAAGGCTCGCGCAGCGTGCGCTTAAGGAGCTTGCCGCTGGCATTGCGCGGCAGCGTATCGATGAAGTCGACCGAACGCGGCCGCTTGAAGCCGGCGAGCTTGCCGCGGGTCCATTCGAGCAGCGCCGCCTCGGTCAGCGCGGCGTCGGCGCGCCTGACCACCACCGCCTTTACCGTCTCGCCCCATTTCGGATCGGGCACGCCGATGACGGCGCACTCCAGGATCGCCGGGTGGCCCATCAGCACGCCTTCGACTTCTGCCGGATAGACGTTCTCGCCGCCGGACACGATCATGTCCCTGATGCGGTCCTTGAGGAAGATGAAGCCGTCGGCGTCCATGTAGCCGGCGTCGCCGGTGTGAAACCAGCCGCCGCGCATCGCTTCCGCGCTCGCCTCCTCGCGCGCCCAATAGCCGGCCATCAGGTTCTCGCCCTGATACAAAATCTCGCCGACCTGGTGCGGCGGAAGGTCGTTGTCTTCGGCGTCCACGATGCGAACGCGCCCGCCGAACATCGGCCGGCCGCAGGACCAGAGCCGCTCGCCGGAATGGTATTCGTGGCCGAGCGAAGTGAAGGGACCGGTCGTCTCGGTGAGCCCGTAGAGCTGCGAGAAGCGGCATTTGAATGTCTCGAGCGAGCGGCGCAAGAGATCGGGCGAGATCGGCGCGGTGCCGTAGATGATGTGCTTGAGTGCGGAGAAATCGGCGCTGCGCGCCTGCGGCAGCTCGGTGAGGAACAGCATCAGCGTCGGCGCGAGGAGCGCGGTTTCGACTTTCTGCTCCACCATGGTCTTGAGCAGCAAGTCCGGCACGGTCTCGCGCACGATGATCGCGGCCGAGCCCTGCTGCATTGCCCAGATCGCCCAGCCGGCGCCGCCGATGTGGAACATGGGCAAACAAACAAGATGGCGGCCGCCCTCGCGGATCTCCGGAATCTCAATCGCGATGCAGAGCCCGACATTGAGCACGTTCCAGCCGGTGAGCATCGCGCCCTTGGGAAGGCCGGTGGTTCCCGAGGTGCAGAACTGGCAACACACCGCGCCGTCGACGTCGCGCATCGGATCTTCGCCGCCGCGCGGCAGGTCGGCAAACGTCATCGCCGGGACGTTGATCCCGGCGACATGCGCCTTGAATTCCGGCCCGGTGACGATCAGCCGCGGCTTGATGTCGTCGATGATCTGTTTGACTTCATGCGGCGTGAGCCGCCAGTTGAGCGGCGCCGCGACCAAACCGGCCTTGTCGAGCGCAAAGAACAGCTCGAGATAGGCGGCGCTGTTCTTGTCCAGTATGGCGACCCGGTCGCCGGGCGCGAGGCCGAGTTTTGCCACGAAACCGGCCGCGAGCTGCGAGCTCGACGCATCAAGTTCGCCGTAGCCTTGCGATTTTCCCTCGAACCAGACCGCCGGCAGCGACGGATGGCGCCGGGCGCGCCAACGCAGCATCTCCGCGATCGTCCGCATGCGACTTCGCTCCCCGCGGCGACGCCTTAACGGCTCAGCCCAGCGCGCTCATGATTTTTTGCAATGAGACGGCGGCGCGCTCGTGTTCGACTGTCGCCACGGTCCGGCCGCCATCGTCGATGCGGACGGTGAAATTGAAGCGATTGCGGTCGCGTTTCACCAGCGCGGTCTCAAGCACCAGCTCGGCGCCGACCTTGCTCGGGCCGAGATGGTCGATGAGGACCCTTCTGCCGACCGTGATCTGGCCCGGCTCCAACAGATCCTTCACCAATTGGCTGCAGGCCATCTCGGCGACGCCCACGAGATAAGGCGTGGCCGCCACGTAAGGCATACCCGGCACCATCGCGCCGACGGTGTTTTTCTCCTCAACGATCACCCGGGTAGTCGAGGTGAGTTCGGGAATCGAACCGGCGGCGGTTTCCGAAGCGCTCATCGTAAATCCTCTTTGCCCGAGCGGCGCGTCACATGCTCCGGCGGCCGGGTTGCCAATTGTGCTCGAGATTGTCGATGAGACGCGGGTCGTAGAGACAGAGAGCCTGCTGCCGCGCGTAGGTCGCCATGTAGCGGCGATAGGTCGACAACGGCTCCTGCGCGACGCGCAGCGCCTTGCGGTTGGCGACGGTGCTGGTCATTCCCGCCTGCACGAGCTGCAGCGCGTCCCGCTCGATCGCCGCGTCCATCTCCGCGGCGGGGACGATCGCGTCGCAGATCATCCGCCCTTCCGGCGATTCCGCGTGGAAGACGCGCTCGAAGAAAATACCCTCGCGCGCGAGCTTGATGCCGACGAGCCGCGGCAGGCGCAGATTACCGGCGCCGGGAATGAAGCCCTCCTTGCTGGCCGGCAGGTTGAAATAAGAGCCGGGCTCGGCGAGCACGCGATCCATCACGCAGAGGAGCTGACAGCCGCCGCCGATGGCGAAGGTTTCGACCGCGGCGAGCCACGGCTTCTCGACATAGTCCTCGAATTGCTCGTCGTAAGATTCAGAGCGCCAATGGCCGCGCAGGATCTTGTGCATCAGCCCCATTTCGCGCTCGATCAAAAACTCGACGAACGAGATCTGCCCGTAATAGAGATGCGTGAGATTGATGCCGGAATCGAACACGCGGCGGCCAGCGTATTTCGGGTGCTGCACCACGCCGCCGCGCAGCACGCCCACCTCGATGGCATCGTCGAGCAAGACGAGATCGATCGCGATTTCCGTGGCGACCGTGGTGACATCGCTTTCGGCATTGAGAAATTTAGGATTGGTCACGGTGACGTAGCCGATCTTGCCTTTGCGCTCGACCTTTGCCTCGCCGAGATCGGCAAAGCCGGTGCGGCGGAATTCGCCGAGGCGGTCCAGCGCCTCGCGCTTCGGCTTGAGCATCGCGTGGATCAAATGCATGCCGCAGCGCTCGTCGGCGAGAACATGAGCGAGGAACAGGCCCTGATCGACCTCGTAACCCTCCTTGGCGCTCTGCTGCATCAGCGCACGCTCTTCCGCGAGCCGCTCGGGCGTCGGCAGCAGCGCCGGATAGCGGGCTGCTGCGGCCGCCACCAGCTCGGAAATCCGCAAGCAGCGCGCGCCATGGCCGGTGAGTTCGTCGTAGATCGCAACCGCGTGACGCCGGAAGAAACGCTCCTTGACCGCGCGGGCGCTGGCCTTGAGCGCCTCCGACTCGGTCCGCTTTTCGCCCACGCGCTCCGCCTTCGGGCCCATGGCGCGCAGGGCCGCTTCGATCTCGGCCGCGTAGGCGCCGGCGGCCTCGGCATCGCGCGCGAGCGAAGCGCCGAGGGTCGGCTCGGCGAGCGAAGGACGGACGGCAAGTTTCTGCACTGGAACCTCCCTGGATCTGCCCAGCATAGCGCCAGCAGGCGCCCTGCTAAAGGCGTCGCGGGCGCCGCGCTTGACTGGCGAGCCCCGCCCGTCCCCGACAAACGATGTCGGCGAGGACGCGCCCATCATTTCAGCAGGCGGCGGCCGAATGGCTTGCCCCGACGCCACGCGCGAGCCCATCACCCGATGGGCTGCCTCCCATGACCACACCTCTCTACACCAAAAATTAGGCGCGGCGGTTGCTGCAGTGCGAAGGACCCTGCCCACAAAATTTTCTGTTTATGCGGCGGCCTTTTGTAATTACTATAAAATGCATATTTATCCGCATGATAAGTGGACCGGCGCATAGTGAACAGATGCGCCCGCAGGTGTGCTGAAATGCAACAAAGCCGTGGCCATCGAGATCGCGCGCCCTGGGATAGGGACGTGGCGCTTCGCCTCATTCGCGAGCACCTCGATCGCGAAGGCCCGCTGCTGCCTATTCTTCATGCGGTGCAAGAGGAGTTCGGCTACATCGACACCGCGGCCGAGCCGCTGATCGCCGAGGCGCTCAATATCACCCGCGCCGAGGTGCACGGCGTCATCACCTTTTACCATGACTTCCGCCGCGAACCGGCCGGCCGGCACGTGCTCAAACTCTGCCGGGCCGAGGCCTGCCAGTCCGCCGGCGGCGATCCCTTGGCCGCGCGTGCCGAAGCGCGGCTGGGGCTGAAGATGGGAGCGACCGCGCCCGATGGCAGCGTCACGCTCGAACCGGTCTATTGCCTCGGACTGTGCGCGACCGCGCCATCGGCCATGCTCGACGGGCGCGTCGTCGGACGGCTCGACGCAAGCCACCTCGATGCCTTGCTGGCGGAGACGCAGCAATGACGCTGCGGCTGTTCATACCGGTCGATGCCGGGGCTTTGGCGGTGGGCGCCGAGGAGGTGGCGGCCGCACTGCGCGCCGCCGCCGCGCGGCGGAACGTCGCGGTCGATATCGTTCGCACCGGCTCGCGTGGGCTCTACTGGCTCGAGCCGATGGTCGAGGCGGAAACGCCGGTGGGCCGCGTGGCGTATGGGCCGGTCGCGCCGGGCGACGCCGAAAGCCTGCTCGGATCGCTCCTCGCCGACGGTCGGCATAAGCTTGGTCACGGGCTGACCGAGGAAATCCCCTGGCTCAAGCGGCAGACGCGGCTCACCTTCGCGCGCTGCGGCGTGGTCGACCCGCGCTCGCTCGAAGACTACCGCGCGCATGGCGGCGGCAAGGGGATTGAACGCGCGCTCGCGCTCCGTGCGGAGGCGACCGTCGAGGACGTCGTCCAGTCCGGCCTGCGCGGCCGCGGCGGCGCCGGTTTCCCGACCGGGATCAAATGGCGCACCGTGGCGCAAACCCAGGCGCCGCAGAAATACGTCGTCTGCAACGCCGACGAGGGCGACAGCGGCACCTTCGCCGACCGCATGATCATGGAAGGCGATCCTTTCGTATTGATCGAAGGCATGGCGATCGCCGGCATCGCGGTCGGAGCGACCAAAGGCTACATCTACATCCGCTCGGAATATCCGCACGCGGCGGCGACGATGGAGGCGGCGATCTCCGCGGCGCGGCGCGGCGGCTTCATTGGCAAGCGCGTCGCCGGCTCGTCTTTCGTCTTCGACCTGGAAGTGCGGCTCGGCGCCGGCGCCTATGTGTGCGGCGAGGAAACCTCCCTCCTCGACAGCCTCGAAGGCAAGCGCGGCCTCGTCCGCGCCAAGCCTCCGCTCCCCGCCCACAAAGGCCTGTTCGGCCGGCCGACGGTGATCAACAACGTCCTCTCGTTCGCCTCCGTGCCGATCATCATGGACAAGGGCGCGGCGTTTTACCGGGATTTCGGCATGGGCAAGTCGCGCGGCACCATGCCGATCCAGCTTGCCGGCAACATCAAATATGGCGGCCTGTTCGAGACGGCATTCGGGATCACGCTCGGCGAGCTCGTCGACGATGTCGGCGGCGGCACCCGCAGCGGCCGGCCGGTGCGGGCGGTGCAGGTCGGCGGTCCGCTCGGCGCCTATTTTCCGCGTGCGCTGTTCGATACGCCGTTCGACTACGAGGCCTTTGCCGCGCGCGAGGGCCTGATAGGCCATGGCGGCATCGTGGTGTTCGATGATACCGTGGACATGGCCAAACAGGCGCATTTCGCCATGGAATTCTGCGCCATCGAGTCCTGCGGCAAATGCACGCCGTGCCGGGTCGGCTCGACCCGCGGCATGGAAGTGATCGACCACATCATCCGTGGCGAGAACCGCGCCGCCAACATGACGCTGCTGGAAGACCTTTGTCATACCCTGAAGTTCGGGTCGCTATGCGCGCTCGGCGGCTTCACGCCCTATCCGGTGATGAGCGCGCTCACCCATTTCCCCGAAGATTTCGGCGCGCCCCCGCGCCTGCAAGCTGCTGAATAGGAAACGCGCCATGGCGCTCCAGGAAACATCACTCCCCCACTCGCTGGTACACGAGATCGATTTCGGCACGCCGCGCTCCAAATCGGAGAAGACGGTGACGCTCTCGGTCGACGGCAAGCAGGTCTCGGTGCCCGAAGGCACCTCGATCATGCGCGCGGCGATGGAGACCGGCATCGAGATTCCGAAGCTTTGCGCGACCGACATGCTCGAGGCATTCGGCTCCTGCCGGCTCTGCCTGGTCGAGATCGAGGGCCGCGCCGGCACGCCGGCGTCGTGCACGACGCCGGTTGCCGAAGGCATGGTGGTGCACACCGCAAGCGAACGGCTCGACCGGCTGCGCAAGGGCGTGATGGAGCTTTACGTCTCCGACCATCCGGTGGATTCGCTCGACCGCAGCAAACATAGCGACGTCGACCTGCTGGAGACCGCGGAGGCGGTCGGTCTTGCCGAGGTGCGTTACGGGTTCGACGGCGCCCGCCACCGCAATCCCGGCATCGACGATTCCAATCCCTATTTCTCCTTCGATCCGGCCAAATGCATCGTCTGCTCGCGCTGCGTGCGCGCCTGCGAGGAGGTGCAAGGCACCTTCGCGCTGACCGTCTCCGGCCGCGGCTTCGATTCGATCATCGCCGCCGGGATGGACGAGAAGTTCATCGAATCCGAATGCGTCTCCTGCGGCGCCTGCGTGCAGGCCTGCCCGACCGGCTCGCTCCTGGAGAAGAAAGTCATCGAGGTGGGCAAGCCGGAATGGTCGGCGATCACCACCTGCGCCTATTGCGGCGTCGGCTGCTCGTTCAAGGCGGAGATGCGCGGCGAGGAAGTCGTACGCATGGTGCCGTACAAGGACGGCAAGGCGAACCGCGGCCATTCCTGCGTGAAGGGGCGCTTCGCCTGGGGTTACGCCAATCACCAGGAACGCATCCTCAAGCCGATGCTGCGCGAGAAGATCAGCGAGCCGTGGCGCGAGGTATCATGGCCAGAAGCGATCGACCGCGTCGCCTCCGAGTTCAAGCGCATCCAGGCGAAATACGGCCGCGGCGCGATCGGCGGCATCACCTCCTCGCGCTGCACCGACGAAGAGACCTTCCTGGTGCAAAAGCTGGTGCGCGCCGCGTTCGGCAACAACAATGTCGACACCTGCGCCCGCGTCTGCCATTCGCCGACCGGCTACGGCCTGCGCACGACCTTCGGCACCTCGGCCGGAACGCAGGATTTCGATTCGGTCGAGGCGACCGACGTCGCCATCATCATCGGCGCCAATCCGACCGACGCCCATCCGGTCTTCGCCTCGCGTCTGAAAAAGCGCTTGCGGCAGGGCGCCAAGCTCATTGTCATCGATCCGCGGCGGATCGATCTCGTGCGCATGCCGCACGTGGAAGCGGCCTATCACCTGCCGATCCTGCCCGGCACCAACGTCGCCATCCTCACGGCGCTCGCGCATGTCGTGGTCACCGAGGGGCTCGTCGACGAGAAGTTCGTGCGCGAGCGCTGCGAATGGGACGCCTTCCAGGACTGGGCAAATTTCGTCGCGCAAGAGCACAACAGCCCCGAAGCGGTCGGCAAGCTGGCCGGCGTTCCGGCGGAAACGATCCGCGCCGCGGCGCGGCTTTACGCCACCGGCGGCAACGGCGCCATCTATTACGGGCTCGGCATCACCGAGCACAGCCAGGGCTCGACCGCGGTGATGGCGATCGCCAATCTCGCCATGGCCACCGGAAATATCGGCCGGCCGGGCGTCGGCGTTAATCCGCTGCGCGGCCAGAACAACGTCCAGGGCTCGTGCGACATGGGTTCGTTCCCGCATGAGCTCTCCGGCTATCGGCACATCGCCGACGATGCGACGCGCGCGATGTTCGAGGCGTTGTGGCAGAAGCCGCTCGACAGCGAGCCGGGGCTGCGCATCCCCAACATGCTCGACGCCTCGGTCGACGGCAGCTTCAAGGGCATCTACATCCAGGGCGAAGACATTCTCCAGTCCGATCCCGACACGCACCACGTCGCCGCCGGCCTCGCCGCGATGGAGTGCGTCGTCGTCCAGGATCTGTTCCTGAACGAGACCGCGAACTACGCGCACGTGTTCCTGCCCGGCTCCACCTTCCTGGAAAAGGACGGGACCTTCATCAATGCCGAGCGGCGGATCCAGCTGGTGCGCAAGGTCATGGCGCCGAAGAACGGCTACGAAGACTGGGAGATTACCGGCCTGATCAGCGACGCCATGGGATATCCCATGCACTACAACCATCCGTCCGAGATCATGGATGAGATCGCGCAACTGACGCCGACTTTTGCCGGCGTGTCGTTCAAGCGGCTCGAGGAGCTCGGGTCGATCCAGTGGCCGTGCAACGAAAAGGCGCCCGAGGGCACGCCGGTAATGCACATGAACGGCTTCGTGCGCGGCAAGGGCAAGTTCGTCGTCACCGAATACATCCCGACCGACGAAAAGAGCGGCCCGCGCTTCCCGCTCCTGCTCACCACCGGCCGCATCCTCAGCCAGTATAATGTCGGCGCGCAGACCCGCCGCACCGCCAACATCATGTGGCACGAGGAAGACCGGCTGGAAATCCATCCACACGACGCCGAACAGCGCGGCATCAACGATGGCGATTGGGTCAAGCTCGCGAGCCGCGCCGGCGAGACCACGCTGCGCGCGCTGATCACCGAGCGCGTGGCTCCGGGCGTCGTCTATACGACGTTCCACCACCCGGACACGCAGGTCAACGTCGTTACCACCGAGTATTCCGACTGGGCCACGAATTGTCCCGAATACAAAGTGACTGCGGTCCAGGTCTCGCCCTCGAACGGCCCGACGGAATGGCAGGAGCAGTACAACGAGCTCGCGCGCAAGAGCCGCCGCATATCCGCGACGATCGAGGCGGCGGAGTAGCGGCATGCGCGCGCCGACGGTCGCCGTCGCCTCATCGGTTTGGCGTCAGCACAGCACGACCGACGGCGAGCGTATCATCCCCGAGGAAACCGCCGATCGCCTTCACCTATGACGGCGGCTCCTATGCGGTGATGATGGCGACGCCGCACGATCTCGAGGACTTTGCGCTCGGCTTCAGCTTCACCGAAGGCCTCATTTCTTCGCCGGCCGATATCCGTCAGCTCGACATCGTCGAGCATGACGCCGGCGTCGAATTGCGCATGTGGCTCGCCGAGCCGCGCGCGGCCGCCTTGAGCGAGCGGCGGCGGTATCTCGCCGGTCCGACCGGCTGCGGGCTGTGCGGCATCGACAGCCTCGACGAAGCGGTACGCGCGCCGGCGCGCGTTGGCGACGGTGGAACCTTCACCCCGGCCGAGATCATGCGCGCACTCGAAGCGCTGCCGCCGCGCCAGGAACTCAATCGCCAGACTCGGGCGATCCACGCTGCGGCATTTTGGCGCCCGGGCGACGGCCTGGTGGCGGTGCGCGAAGACGTCGGCCGGCACAATGCGCTCGATAAGCTCGCCGGTGCGCTGGCGCGGGACAATGTGTCCGGCCATGACGGCATGGTGCTGCTCACCAGCCGAGTCTCAGTGGAAATGGTGCAGAAGACTGCCGCCGTCGGCGCGCCGCTCATCGTCGCGGTCTCCGCGCCGACCGCGCTCGCGCTGCGCACGGCACAGACCGCCGGGATCACGCTCGTCGCGGTCGCTCGCGGCGACGGCTTTGAGATTTTCACGCATCCGCACCGCGTCGCGAAACAAGCGAACAAAGAAACCGTCCCCAATGTCGCTTGACAAGCTCGTCTACATGGCCAATCAAATTGGCAAGTTTTTCGCGAGTCAGGGGCACGAAACAGCGTCCGCCGGGACGGCTGATCACATCAAAAAGTTCTGGGATCCACGGATGCGCGCACAGATTTTTGCGCATCTGCAAGCGGGCGGCGCGGGACTCGATCCGGCCGTCCGCGAGGCCATCGAGCATCTGGCAAGAGCGGAATCGCAGGGACGAAGGGACAAGCACGACACAAACAATAAATGCAGGAGCACTGCATATAAACCGGGACAGGAGGAAAATGATGAGTGCCGTGGAGCAAGCGCAAGCATCTGGGGGGCTGTTCGGTTTTCTTGACCGAAATCGGACGATCGCTAAGCCGGGGTTCAGCCGCTGGATGGTACCGCCGGCCGCGTTGTGCATCCATTTGTGCATCGGCCAGGCCTATGCGTTTAGCGTCTTCAATCTGCCGATGACCAAGCTGCTCGGCATTACCCAATCCGCACCGGGCGACTGGAAACTGACGGAACTCGGCTGGATCTTCTCGATCGCGATCTTCTTCCTCGGCATCTCGGCGGCGGTATTCGGCCGTTGGGTCGAGGAAGGCGGTCCGCGCCGGGCGATGTTCGCCGCCGGCTCTGTGCTGGGCCGGCGGGTTCTTCATCTCGGCGGTCGGCGTCTCATCCACACTCTTTGGATCGTCTATCGTCGGTTACGGCATTCTTCGGCGGCTGCGGTCTCGGCCTCGGCTACATCTCGCCGGTCTCGACCCTGATCAAATGGTTCCCCGACCGTCCGGGAATGGCGACCGGCATGGCGATCATGGGATTCGGCGGCGGCGCGTTCATCGCCGTCGCCGCTCTCGGTCTGGCTGATGAGCGGTTTTCGGACGCCGACCCACGTCGGCGTCGCGGAGACGTTCATCGGTCATCGGCGTGATCTATCTTCTCTTCATGTGGTCGGCGCGGTCATCGTGCGCGTGCCGGCGCCGGGCTGGAAGCCGGAAGGCTATACGCCGCCGGTCGCAGGCGCAGAAGCTGATCACCAAGAACGACGTCTTCGTCTACGACGCGCTCAAGACGCCGCAGTTCTGGCTGATCTGGTGGGTGCTCTGCCTTAACGTCACCGCCGGCATCGGCGTGCTCGGGCCAGGCCTCGGCGATGAGCCAGGAAATGTTCCCGGGCAAGGTTACGGCCATCGCCGCGGCAGGCTTCGTCGGGTTGCTGAGCCTGTTCAACATGGTCGGCCGCTTCTTCTGGGCCTCCACCTCGGACTACATCGGGCGCAAGAACACCTACTTCGTGCTTCTTCGTGCTCGGCATCGGCGCTTTATGCGCTGGTCCCGTACACGGGCGCGATCGGCAGCGTGACCGCTGTTCGTCCTGTGCTTCCTGGTGATCATCAGCATGTATGGCGGCGGCTTCGCCACCGTGCCGGCCTATCTCAAGGATATGTTCGGCACACGCTATGTCGGCGCCATTCACGGCTGGCTGATCACCGCGTGGTCGATGGCCGGGATTTTCGGACCGGTGCTGGTCAACTACATCCGCCAGTACCAGATTGACCCACGGCGTGCCGAAGGCGCAGGCCTACAACATCACCATGTACATCATGGCCGGACTGCTGGTGATCGGCTTCATCGCCAATGCGCTCGTGAAGGCGGTGAATGCGCGCTACCACATGAAGCCGGAAAGCGACGCCGAACGTGCGCAGATGCGGGTCGGCGCGGTGGCCAAACCGGCCGGCGCATAGAGGAGGAACTGCCATGCCGGATACCAATCAGCAAAGCGGCACCACTACATTGCATCTTGTCCTGGCCTGGGGCTTCGTCGGCATCCCGCTGACGCTCGGCGTCCTGGAGACGCTGATCAACTCGATGAAGCTGTTCCAATAGTGGCCGAGCCGGACCACACTCAGTGCGGCGGCTGTTCGGCCGCCGCACTTTGTCGCCATTCTCCAATTGCTGCTTGCACCTCTGGACGACATCGCGCGCAAACATCTCCCTTGACGAACGGCCGCCATCGGCGTGATTTCTCAGGGCGGCGTTCTCGGGGATGAGGCATTATGGCCAGCACACATCTCTCCATCCGCATCGATCTGGCGTCCGGGGAGCGGATCGGTCCCGGAAAGATCGCGCTTTTGGAAGCAATCCGGTCGACCGGGTCGATTTCGGCGGCGGCGCGCTCGATCGGCATGTCCTACCGCCGGGCCTGGCTCCTGGTCGAAGAGATCAACCATACGCTGCGTGAACCGGCGGTCACGGCCGAAACCGGCGGCGCCGGCGGCGGCGGCGCCGTGGTTACGCCGGTCGGCGAGCGCGTCGTCGGCCTTTATCGTACTATCGAATTGCATGCCCGGACCGCCGCGGGAGGAGAATTTCGCGCGATCGGGAAGTTGATCCGCCATCAAAGCGTGGATGCAAAGGCACCAAGCAAATAGGAGAATCACTGACATGACTGACACCGAAATCGAGCGTCACCACACTGGAGAACAAGTCCTTATCTTCGAGGTCTCGGACGACGACCTGGAGGCTGCGGCGGCCACGCAGGAGAAAATCGGCGGCTTCACTCATATCGGCTGTACTTCGTTGCCTGATTGTCCGGGCTGACCGCGTGCCGGTGAGATTCTCGGGCAGAGCGGTCGCGTGCGGGAGGAAAAATGACCGATAACGTCTTGGTGACGGACGATGGCGCCATCCGAACGATCCGGATGAACCGTCCCGAGAAGAAGAACGCGCTGACCCGCGCCATGTATGACGGGATCACCCGGGCGTTGCACGAAGCCGACAGCAACGACGCCATCCGCTGCGTCCTGCTCGCCGGCGCGCCCGGGGTGTTCTGCGCCGGCAACGACATCAGCGATTTTCTCAATGCATCGGAGGGCGGACTCGACCCGCGCGGCCATAGTTTTCTCAAGACGCTGGCCGGCTGCCAAAAACCGCTGGTCGCCGCCGTCGGCGGGCTTGCCGTCGGGGTCGGCGTGACCATGCTGCTGCATTGCGATCACGTCGTCGCCGCCGCCGAAGCGACGTTTACGACGCCATTCGTAAAGCTCGGGCTCATTCCCGAGGCGGCCTCCACCCTGCTGGCGCCGATGCGCATGGGCCATGCGCGTGCGTTCTCGCTGCTGATCATGGGCCGCCCGCTCTCCGCCGCGGATGCCAAGGACGCGGGAATGGTCAACACGGTCGTTGACGCCTCGGCCGTCGACGGCGTCGCGCTGAAGGCCGCGCAAGAGATCGCCGCGCTTCCCCGCGGCGGCGTCGCGGTGGCGCGCCGGCTGATGCGCGGCCATCTCGAGGCGGTCAACAAGCAGATCGACGCCGAATCGTCGCACTTCAAGGATCTCTTGAGTTCCGACGAGGCGCGCACCGCCTTCCAGGCGTTTCTCGCCCGCAGGAAGTGAGGCCGAACATGTCGCTTGCTGGCAAAACCCTGTTCATCACCGGCGCTTCGCGCGGCATTGGGCTCGCGATCGGGCTGCGCGCCGCGCGCGACGGCGCCAATGTCGCGATCGCGGCCAAGACCGCCGAGCCGCATCCGAAGCTCGCCGGCACCATCTACACCGCGGCCGAGGAGATCGAACGCGCCGGCGGCAAGGCGCTGCCGCTGACGGTCGACGTCCGCGACGAGGCGATGGTGAAGGACGCGCTCGACCAGACCGCGGCCCGCTTCGGCGGCGTCGATATCGTGGTCAACAATGCGAGCGCGATCCAGCTCACGCCGGCGGTCGATACCGACATGCGGCGCTTCGACCTCATGCACCAGATCAACACCCGCGGCACCTTCGTCGTCTCGAAATGGGCGATCCCGCATCTGGAGAAGGCCGCGAACCCGCACATTCTCATGATCTCGCCGCCGCTCGACATGCAGGAGAAATGGTTCGCGCGGCACACCGCCTACACCATGGCGAAGTTCGGCATGAGCCTCGTCGTGCTCGGGCTGGCCGGCGAGCTGCGGCCGAAGGGGATCGCCGTCAATGCGCTGTGGCCGCGCACGGTCATCGCCACCGCCGCGGTGCGGAATCTGCTCGGCGGCGACGCCATGATGCGCGCATCGCGCAAGCCGGAGATCATGGCCGACGCGGCCTACGCGCATATTCCACAAGCCCGCGCGCGAGTTCACCGGGCGCTTTCTGATCGACGATACTTTCCTGGCGGAGAACGGCGTCAGCGATTTCGATCAATATCGGGTCGACCCGACGCAAAAGCTGGCGCCCGATTTCTTCGTGCCGGACGATTTTCTGCCGCCGAAGGGCGTGAGCTTCGAGGCGGTGGCGCGCTGAATACTGTGACGCGCTCCGGCGCCTTACGCGGCGTCTGGACTTGAGACTTCGCCATGCGCCCGGTCGTACGCAAGGACCAGCGGGTGCCTTCGCAGAACGTAAAGCACGATCGGGGTACCGATCACCGCGGGCAAGAACCAGAAGGCAATTTGCGGGAGCTCGCGCCACAGCGGCAAGTTCTTTCCATTGTCGACATAGAACGCCGTAATCATCAGGACGAACGACGCGCCCATGCTGGCGAGATGCCAGCGGGGCCATTGGCGCCAGCGGCGCCGCAAAATCGTGCGCCCCAACCATGCGGCACCAAACGAAAGCGCGCCGAGGATGAACAGGTCATAGTCCTCCTGCCATCGCGCGAACGCCAAGACGCTCATGGTCACGAACACGCCAAAGAGGCACCAAAAATACGCGATGCCGAAATTCGAATGTCGGCCGCGCGCCTTGCGGCTCAGCATGGCCGTGGCCCCCGTCAAGATGGCCGCAAGAGCAAACAGAATATGGATCGCGACAATCGCGACAAAAATCGGATTCGTGGACGGAATGGGAATGCCAAAGAGCATCGTCATCAAACCTCACTCCGCTTCTTTTGCGGGCGGACCAGCCCAGAGCCAGCGGCCCAACACAACCGCCGCCAGCATGCCGAGGAGCTGTGCGCCAACAAAGGCCGCAACGCCGGCCGGCGCGATGCCCGCGAAAGTGTCGGACAGCGATCGGGCGATCGAGCGGGCCGAATTGCCGGCGCAAAGAAACAGCACCGCGTACGGACGATCGGCCACGACACGCGCGCCTTACACAGTTTGGCCGCGAACCGCCGATGCTGGCGCAGCCTGCGGCGCGCAGCAGGCCTGGCTGTGGGCAACGCGCGCGTCGCGTTCGCCGCTGCCGTCGCCGTAATCGGTGCTTTCGCCCGTCGTCAGGAACGTCTCCCAGGAAATCCCGGCCGGATCGTCGATCCAGGATTTTTCCGATTTGGCGTAGCAGCAGCTCGTTTGCCCTTGCTCGATGACGTTGCCGTCCGCCTGATGAAGACGGCCGTAGATCTCCCTCAGCTCGTCCTTGTCCTCCGCCTGGATCCCGAGATGATCGAGGCCCACCCGACCGCCGCGCGTCGAGATGGCGAAATTGACGCGCGGATCGTCCAGCATCCACTTGGCATAGTCCGGCTTGGTGACAGACGGCCGGGCGGCGAACAGCGCCGAATAGAAGCCAATCGAGCGTTGCAGATCGTCGACGGCAACATGCACATGCAGGCGTTTCATGGGATGACTCCTCTAGGCTAAAGCTTTGGCGCGCTTTGCAGACGCGGGTTTGCAGACCGCCGGTTGCTCGCACGTGTCCGCCGCACCCCGGCAGCAGTTCTCGGTGAGAAACGCAATCAAGGCGTTCATCGCCTCGTACTGCGCGGTGTAGATCATCGAGCGGCCTTCCCGGCGCACGGCAACGAGGCCGGCGTCGCGCAGGCGATCGAAATGAAAGGTGAGCGTGTTCGGCGCAAGCTTGAGCGCCTTGGCGACGCCTCCGGCCGGCACGCCCTGCGGACCCGCCTCGACGAGCAGACGGAACACGTCGAGCCGATTGTCCTGCGCGAGAGCGGCCAAGGCCGCCAAAGCATGGGGCTTGTTCATATTTCAATAGCTATCGAAATATTGAGCCGCCGTCAAGGGATATTTCGATGATTCCTGAAATAAATTATTGGCGGCTCGGGCCGGCTTTTTCGCGCCGGACGCGTCGGCTCGCGGCGCGGCGGCCGCCTATGCCAGCCAGCGCTTGCGCCGCTTGTAGTGCTTGGCGTCGCGGAAGGATTTGCGCTTGCCCTCGGCGATGCCGAGGTAGAACTCCTTGACGTCGTCGTTCTGGCGCAACGCTTCCGCCGTCCCGTCGAGCACCAGGCGTCCGTTTTCCAGGATATAGCCGTAGCCGGCGTATTTGAGCGCCAGGTTGGTGTTCTGCTCGGCGAGCAGGAAGGAGACGCCCTCGGTGTCGTTGAGGTTCTTCATGATCGCGAAGATCTCCTCCACGATCTGCGGCGCCAGCCCGAGCGAAGGCTCGTCGAGCAGGATCATCTTCGGGCGCGACATCAGCGCGCGGCCGATCGCGCACATCTGCTGCTCGCCGCCGGAGGTGTAGCCGGCCAGCGCGGTGCGCCGTTCGGCGAGCCGCGGAAAATAGCCGTAGACCTTGTCGAGATCGGCGCGGATCGCGCGCGACCCGTCGCGGCGGGTGAACGCCCCGGTGAGCAGGTTCTCCTCGATGCTGAGATGGCCGAAGCAGTAGCGGCCCTGCATCACCTGGATGCAGCCGCGTCGCACCACCTCGTTGGGCGAGAGCGCCTGCACCTCGGCGCCGGCGAACACGATCGAGCCCTTGGTCACCTCGCCGCGCTCGGAATGAAGGAGATTGGAGATCGCCTTGAGCGTGGTGGTCTTACCCGCCCCGTTGGCGCCAAGAAGCGCCACGATTCCCCCGTTCGGCACCGTCAGCGAAACGCCCTTGAGCACGAGGATGACGCGGTCGTAGACCACCTCGATATTGTTGAGCGCGAGAATCGCCGCCGAGCTTTCCACCGCTGCAGGCGCGGACTTGATCGACTCGACGGCGGTCATCGTCTTTCACTCCCCTAACCATCATTCCGGAGCTCAGCGAAGCGAGGAGCCCGGAATCCATAACCCCAGTCCGGGAGCTTGGATTCCGGACTCGACGCGTCGCGTCGATCCGGAATGACGAGACTTACGACGACTTGTCGCAAGGCTCGGTGCGCTTCGGCCAGCCGGCATTGGCCTTCACATAGTCCTCGGCGGCGCTGTTGATCAGCGGCAGGACCTTGTCCTTGATCGGCTCGACCGAACTGGACACCGTGTTCCACTTGGTGCCGTCCCATTGGACGAGCGAGATACCGCCATGACCGTTGTGGTCGGCGCAGCTCAGCTTCACCGGCGAGGCAAAGCCTTCGAGCCCCAGCTCCTTCAACCGCGCGGTGGTGATGTTGAGCCCTTCGAAGCCGCGCCGCACATCTTCGCCGTTGACCAGTTTCTTGCCGGTCAATTGCTGGGCGGTGCGGATCGCTTCGGCCACGAGCACCGAATTCCAGATCGCGCGGTTGTAGAAGTTCTCGCCGACCTTATCCTTGGAGGTCAGCTGGCTCTTGCCCTTGTCCACGACGTATTTGAGGATATCGCGGATCACCGGGAAATTCGAGCCGACGGCGTTGAGGTCGAGCGAAGAGTAACCTTTTGCCTCCTCGCCGGCGGGACGCGCGTCGTCATCGTTGCCCGACCACCAGACGCCGACCAGCCGGTTCATCGGGAAGCCGATCTTGGCCGCCTCCTTGATCGCGGTCGGGTTCATGGCGCCCCAGCCCTGCAGATAGATCCAATCCGGCTTGTCGCGCCGCACGTCGAGCCAGAGCGACGTCTGGTTCTGCATCTGCGAACCAGGAACCGGATAGAGCTTGAGCGTGAAGCCATAGTCCTGAGCCAGCGCCTGAAGGAGCGGAATCGGCTCCTTGCCGTAGGGCGCATCGAGATGGACGAGACCGATGGTCTTACCCTTGAGCTTGGCGAAGCCGCCCTCGACGTCGGCGACGTGGCGCACGAATGCCGAGGCCCCGTCCCAATAGGTTGCCGGCGGATTGAAGATCCACGGGAACAGATTGCCGTCGGCGGACGCCGAGAGGCCATAGGCCATCGACAGGATCGGGATCTTGTCGACTGCGGCCTTGGGGATCAGTTGCAGGGTGATCCCGGTCGAA
This sequence comes from uncultured Alphaproteobacteria bacterium, assembly GCA_963850855.1. Classification (GTDB taxonomy): domain Bacteria; phylum Pseudomonadota; class Alphaproteobacteria; order Rhizobiales; family Xanthobacteraceae; genus BOG-931. The sequence goes on along the minus strand of CAWKNH010000013.1, from coordinate 103,737 downwards.
TACGGGTTGATGACGACCGGGTTCTTGCCCTTCACGGTATCGTAGCACTCGACGCCCTTTTTGGTGTCGTAGCCGGTTTCGCACTCCTCGACGATGAGCTTGGCGCCGCCGATGCCGCCGTCGCGCTCGTTCAGCATGTTCAGGTAGTCCGACATGCCGTTGGCGACGGGTATCCCCGAGCCCGCGTAGGGGCCGGTCCGATAGGTGAAGAGCGGAACATAGATGCCGTCTTCCGCCTGCGCCACGGTGACCGCGGCGCCCGCCGCCGTCACGACCGCGAGGCCGAGAGCAAGATGTTTCAGACGCATTGGCTGTTTCTCCTCCTTGAGTTGCGCCGGCAATCAGCCGGCGCGCCGATATGAGCCCCCTCGATCCGGTCAACGAGAACGAGAGCACCCGGCCGGCGGTCGGCCGGCGCGGGGATCGGGTGAATTGTGCACCATCAGGACGCAGGCCACCTCATGACGACTTGTCGCAAGCCTCGGTGCGCTTCGGCCAGCCCGCATTGGCGTTAACGTAACTCGCCGCGGCGCTCTCGATCAGCGGCAGGACCTTGTCCTTGATCGGCTCGATCCAGCCGGACGCCTTGGTCCACTTGGTGCCGTCCCATCGCGTGAGCGAGATGCCGTTGTGGCCGTTGTGGTCGGCACAGCTCAAATGGATCGGCGCGGCGAAGCCTTCGAGGCCGAGCTCCTTCCAGCGCGCCTCGGTGATGTTGAGCGTCTCCAGACCGCGGCGCACGTCTTCGCCGGTTACTTGTTTCTTGCCGGTGAGCTGCTGGGCCGCGCGGATCGCCTCGCCGATGAGGACGCCGTTCATCATGCCGCGGTTGTAGAGCGCCTCGCCGACCTTGTCCTTCGACGGGACTTGGCTCTTACCCTTGTCGACCACGTATTTGAGGATGTCCTGGACCGCCGGATAGTTCTGGCCGACCGCGCTGATGCTGAGCGCCGAGTAGCCTTTGGCCTCGGCGCCCGCCGGACGCACATCGTCCTCGCCGCCCGCCCACCAGACGCCGATGAAGTGATCCATCGGGTAACCGATCTTGGCGGCTTCCTTGAGCGCGGTCGGGTTCATGGCGCCCCAGCCCTGCATGTAGATCCAGTCCGGCTTGTCGCGCCGGATGTCGAGCCAGAGCGACGTCTGGTTCTGCATCTGCTGCGGCGGCACCGGATAGAGCTTGAGCGCGAAGCCGTAGTCCTTGGCGAGCGCTTCGAGCAGCGGGATCGGCTCCTTGCCATAGGGCGCATCGAGATGGACGAGACCGATGGTCTTGCCCTTGAGCTTGTCAAAGCCGCCTTCGACGTCGGCGACGTGGCGCACGAACGCCGACGCACCGTCCCAATAGGTCGCGGGCGGATTGAACACCCACGGGAAGTCGTTGCCGTCGGCCGAGGCCGAGAGGCCATAGGCCATGGACAGCACCGGGATCCTATCGACCGCGGCCTTCGGAATGAGCTGGAGCGTGATCCCGGTCGAATAGGGGTTAACGATCACCGGGTTCTTGCCCTTGGTGGCGTCGTAACATTCGACACCCTTCTTGGTGTCGTAGCCGGTCTCGCACTCCTCGACGATCAGGCGGGCGCCGCCGACGCCGCCGTCTCGCTCGTTAAGCATAGTCAGATAGTCCTGCATGCCATTGAAGATGGCCGCGCCGGCTCCGGAGTAAGGACCGGTCCGATAGCTGAACAGCGGAACGTAGATGCCGTCTTCCGCCTGCGCGGTCGCAACCGCCGCGGACGCTAACGTCGCTACTGCCAGCCCGAGAGCAAGATGCTTCAGACGCATGGCGTTTCTCCCTTGTTACGCCGGCGCGCAGCCGGCGCATTCACAAATCCTCGATCTCCTCAGCGGGACCGAGGTTCTCCCGGCCGGCCAACCGGCCGGGGCGGGAATTTGGACGCAGTGTGTACCATCAGTACGGAAAGGGCCACACCCTCAATTTCTGTTTACCGATCTGCCACAGGCGCGCGAGGCCGTTCGGCTCTACCACCAGAAAGACGATGATCAACATGCCGACAATGACGAAGGTCAGCTGCTCGGCGGTCGCCGGGCGGATCGGCAGGCCGAAGGCGCCCGGGATCGCGCGCAACGCGATCGGCAGGATGTAGATGAGACCGGCGCCGAAGAACGAACCGATCAGCGTCCCGAGGCCGCCGATGATGACCATGAACAGCACCAGAAAGCTCTGATCGATGGCGAAGACTTCGGCCTCGGCGCCGCCGTACCAGAGGAACACCATCATCGCGCCGGCCACGCCGCAATAGAACGAGGAGACGGCGAAGGCGAGAAGCTTGGTGCGGAATAGCCTGATGCCGACAAGTTCGGCGGCGAGATCCATGTCGCGCACCGCCATCCACATGCGGCCGATGCGGCCGTGAACGAGGTTCGAGGCGATCCAGGTCATCGCCACGACGATGGCGAGCACGACGAGATAACGCGTCAGCGAGGTCGCCGTCGGGCCGGTGACCGGAACGCCGAAGGTGGTGCGCAAAGGCACCTCGATTGCGCCCGAGACGCTGTAATTGTACAGCCAGGGAACGCGGATGAAGCACCATTCGAGGAAGAATTGCGCCGCCAACGTCGCCACCGCGAGATAGAAGCCCTTGATGCGCAGCGACGGCAAACCGAACAGCACGCCGACGGCGGCAGAGAAAAATCCCGAAGCGAGAATCCAGATGATGATGTTCACGTGCGGAAAGATCGTCGTCAGCTTCAGGCAGGCATAGGCGCCGACCCCCATGAACGCGCCGGTGCCGAGCGAGAGCAGCCCGGTATAGCCGGTGAGCAGGTTGAGCCCGATCGCCGCCAGCGCGAAAATCAGGAACGGGATCAGCACTGCGTTGAGCAGGAAATCGCTGCCGGTAAGCGGAATGACGATGAAGGCGATGAGCAGGATGACCACCATGGCGATCCGGTCCTGCAGAATCGGGAAGATCGCCATGTCGGCGGCGTAGCTCGTCTTGTACTGGCCGACTTCGCGATAAAGCATCGTCAGATCCGCTCGATGAGCCGTTCGCCGAACAGACCCTGGGGACGGAAGATCAGGAATCCGAGCGCGATCACGTAGGCGAGCCAACTTTCGATCCCGCCGCCAAGGAGCGGGCCCCAGTAGAATTCGCCGAGCTTCTCGCCGATACCGATGATCAGGCCGCCGACAATCGCGCCCGGGATCGAGGTGAAGCCGCCGAGGATCAGCACCGGCAGCGCCTTGAGCGCGATGATCTGCAGCGAGAACGAGACTTCCGAGCGGGCGCCCCACATGATGCCGGTGGTCAGCGCCACGATGCCGGCGGCAAACCACACGATCACCCAGATCTGCTCGAGCGAGATGCCGACCGACAGCGCCGCCTGGTGGCTGTCGGCGACCGCGCGCAGCGCCCGTCCGATCCGGGTGCGCTGGAAGAAGACCGCGAGACCCGCCACCATGATCGAAGCGATGATCACGGCGGCGATGTCGATCTTCTGCACCGAAACGAAGCCGCCGAATCTCTTGAACTCGATGGCGCCGCTCGGCAGGTAGAGATCGCGCGCGATCATCACTTTCGGATCGCCGCCGAACACGATCTGGCCCAACCCGATGAGGAAATAGGTGAGCCCGAAGGTCGCCATGAACAGGATGATTTCAGACTGGTTGACCAGCGGCCGCAGCACCAAGCGCTCGACGCCGAACGCCAAAATGAACATGACCACGACGGTGAGGCCGAGGGCGAGAAAGGCCGGCACGCCGTGCTCGTGCAGCCCGACCAGCGTCAGCGCCGCGAACACGACCATGATCCCCTGCGCGAAATTGAACACGCCGGAGGCCTTGAAGATGAGGACGAAGCCGAGCGCGATCAGCGCGTAGAGGATGCCGGCGACGAGGCCGTCCCACAGCGTCTGCACCAGGAGGTCCGGCGCCGTGCCCATCTGCACGAACGGATCGACGAAGATCTGGTAGAGGATATGCATGGGCGGGCTACCGCATCCCGCCGCGCCGACGCGTCGCCGATGCGGAGCGCCGGGTCATACGCTCACCCCATGCGGCTCGCCGAGATAGGCGCGGATCACGTTCTTGTCGCGTTTGACTTCGTTGGGCGTGGCGTCGGCGATCTTGCGGCCGTATTCGAGCACGACGACGCGGTCGGAAAGGTCCATGACCACGCCCATGTCGTGCTCGATCAACGCGATCGTCGTGCCGTATTGCTGGTTCACGTCGAGGATGAAGCGCGACATGTCTTCCTTCTCCTCGAGGTTCATGCCGGCCATCGGCTCGTCGAGCAACAAAAGGTCTGGCTCCATGGCGAGCGCCCGGCCGAGCTCCACCCGTTTCTGCAGGCCGTAGGGCAGACGCCCGACCGGAATCTTGCGCAGCGCCGCGATTTCGAGAAAGTCGATGATCTCCTCGACCCGGTGCCGGTGCTCGACTTCCTCCTTGAGCGCCGGGCCGTGGCGGATGAGCTGCCAGAAGAAGTTGCTGTGCATCTTCAGCGCCCGGCCGGCCATGATGTTGTCGAGCGTGGTCATGCCGCGAAACAGCGCGAGATTCTGGAAGGTGCGCGCGATGCCGCCGCGCGCCGCGGCAAACGGCCGCATCGCGCGCCGTTCCTCGCCCTTGAAGGTGATGCGCCCGGCCTGCGGCCGGTAGAAGCCGTTGATGACGTTGAGCATCGAGGTCTTGCCGGCGCCGTTCGGGCCGATGATGGCGCGGATCTCGCCCTTGCGGATGTCGAAGGAGACGCCGGTGAGCGCGCGCACGCCGCCGAAGGTGAGCGAAACGTCCTCGACCGCGAGCAACGGCTCGCCGAGTTTCACCTCGTCCGAAGACGGCGCCCTCATGCCGCGCGCTCCATCTTCGCCGCGCGCGCCGCATAGGGGCGCATGTCGCGGATGGCGACGCGCGCGGAAACGGTGCCCTGATGTCCGTCCTCGAAGGTGACAAGCGTCGAAATCTGCGCGGCGTTGACGCCGTCGTAGAGCGCCTCGACCAGCGGCGCGTAGCGCTCGCCGATGAATCCGCGGCGGATCTTCTGCGTGCGGGTGAGCTCGCCGTCGTCCGGATCGAGCTCCTTGTGCAGCACCAGGAAGCGGCGGATCTGCGCGCCGGCCATGACCTCCTCATCGGCGAGCGACCGGTTAACCTCGTCGACGTGCTTGGCGATCATGTCATAGACGAGCGGATGGCCGGCGAGCTCCTGATAGGAGCCGTAGACGACGTTGTTGCGTTCGGCCCAGCTGCCGACCGCGGTCATGTCGATGTTGAGCATGACGCAGACGAAATCGCGCCCGGCGCCGATCGCCACCGCCTCGCGGATGTTCGGATAGAATTTCAGCTTGTTCTCGATATATTTCGGCGCGAACAGCGTGCCGTCATTGAGGCGGCCGACATCCTTGGCGCGATCGATGATCTTCAGATGCCCGGTCTTCGGATCGAAGAACCCGGCATCGCCGGTATGCACCCAGCCGTCCGGCGTGCGCACCTCGGCGGTCTTTTCCGGATCCTTGTAGTAGCCGGCGAACACGCCGGGCGAGCGGAACAGAACCTCGCCGCTGTCGGCGATCTTGATCTCGACGTCGGGTGAGGCTTTGCCGACGGTCTCGGCGTCGATCTCGCCGTCCGGCTGGGCGGTGACGTAGACCGAAGCCTCGGTCTGCCCGTAGAGCTGCTTCAGGTTGATGCCGAGCGCGCGATAGAAGCGGAAGATTTCCGGTCCGATCGCTTCGCCGGCGGTATAGGCGACGCGAATGCGCGAGAGCCCGAACCGGTTCTTGAGCGGCCCGTATACGAGGACATCGCCGAGGCGATAGACGAGGCGCGCGGCCAGCGGCACCTTCTCGCCATTGAGAATCTTCTCGCCCCAGCGCCGCGCAAAAGCGATGAAGAAATCGAACATCCGGCGCTTGAGCGCACTGGCGTCCGCCATCTGCACCATGGTGAGCGTGAGAAGATTTTCGTAAACCCGCGGCGGCGCGAAGGCGTAGGTGGTGCCGATCTCGCGCCGGTCTTCGAGCACGGTGTCCGGGGTCTCCGGACAGCTGACGCAATAGCCCGCAGCATAGGACTGGACGTATGAGAATATGTGGTCGCCGATCCACGCCATCGGCAGATAGGCGATCACCTCTTCATTCGCACCGAGCCGGTCGAAGGCGTTGGCGTTGCGCGCGGAGACGATCGCGTTCTCGTAGGTGAGCATCACGCCTTTGGAACGCCCGGTGGTGCCCGATGTATAAAGAATGATGCCGATATCGCTGCCCTTGCCGGCGGCGACTTCGGCTTCCCATTGCCGCAGGCGCGCGGGGTCATCGGCGAGCTTCTTGCGGCCGAGGCGCTGCACATCCTCGAACGCGATCAGCCGGGTGTGGTCGTAGTCCTTGAGCCCGCGCGGCTCGTCATAGATGACGCGGGCAAGCTGCGGCAGCCGTTCGGAGAGCGCGACGATCTTGTCGACCTGCTCCTGATCCTCGACGACGGCGAGCTTCACCTCGGCATGCGCGAGCACATAGGCCATTTCCTCGGCGACGGCGTCGGAATAGATCGGCACCGGCACGGCGCCGAGCGCCTGGCCGGCGCAGATCGCCCAATAGAGTCGCGGCCGATTGCTGCCGATGATGGCGAAATGGTCGCCGCGCTTGAGGCCGACCTCGGCCATGCCGACCGAGAAGGCGCGAATCTCCTCGAGCATCTCCTCCCAGGTCCAGGTTTGCCAGATGCCGAGATTCTTGTGGCGGATGGCGGGCCGGCCGCCGATGGTCGCGGCATTGTGGATCAGAAGCTTGGGGAGGGTGTCGAGGCCGAGATCGCTTGACGGCACGGGGTCAGTCCTCCGCTATCCCTGGGCGCGCGCGATGAAGCGGCACATCCCTCGCCGCGGGCGGGGACGGACCGTGGACCGGTATTTCGGAAAGCATACCGGCGGCGCGATCGCCATGGGTACCTTTGTCGCTTTCACCCGGCGCGGTTGCGGCGCAAGGGCCTTTCCACGCGGTGACGTTTCTCCCGGGGCACTCTTTGGTAGGAGCCTTATACGTGAGTTTGCCGTTCTGCAAAACGGTGACCTTTCGCCGATCAAGCTGCCCCAAGGCCGGAGCCCCCCGGCCTTGCCGCTGCCTGAAAATGTGCGACCATGCCGCACCGGGGGCTCGCAGGGGTTTCCAAATACCCGAGCCAGCAGCCGGTCAGCCGGGACTAAGACTTTATGCTTAATCCGACCGTGGGCGCGCCACCCCAGTTTTCGCTCGGCGAAGACCAGATCGCGCTGCGCGACATGGCCCGCGCCTTTGCCGACGACGTTTTCGCGCCGAACGCGCTCGCCTGGGACGAGGCCAGGCATTTCCCGGTCGCCGAGATGCGCAAGGCGGCCGAACTGGGCATGGGCGGGGTCTATATCTCCGAGGATGTGGGCGGGTCGGGGCTCTCGCGGCTGGACGCGGCCTTGATCTTCGAGGCGCTGGCAACCGGCTGTCCGACGGTCGCGGCCTATATGTCGATCCACAACATGGCCGCTTGGATGATCGACGCCTATGGGTCGGACGAGCAGCGCAAAACTTGGCTGCCGAGGCTGTGCAGCATGGAGCTTCTGGCCAGCTACTGCCTGACCGAGCCGGGCGCCGGCTCGGATGCGGCGGCGTTGACCACACGCGCCCAGCGTGACGGCGACGATTACCTGCTCAACGGGCAGAAACAGTTCATTTCCGGAGCCGGCGCCGGCGACCTTTATGTGGTGATGGCGCGGACCGGCGGCGAAGGGCCGTCCGGGATTTCGACGCTCATCGTGCCCGGCGATACCGCCGGCATCTCGCTCGGCGCCAACGAGCGCAAGATGGGCTGGAGCGCGCAGCCGACCCGCGCGGTCGTGTTCGAGAATGCGCGCGTGCCCGTTGCCAACCGGCTCGGCGAGGAAGGCATCGGCTTCAAGATCGCCATGGCCGGGTTGGACGGCGGCCGGCTCAACATCGCGGCCTGCTCGCTCGGCGGCGCGCTGATCGCGCTCGAGAAGACGCTCGGCTACATGAAGGAACGCAAGGCCTTCGGCAAACGCCTCGACGAATTCCAGGCGCTGCAATTTCGTCTCGCCGATATGGCGACCGCGCTCGAAGCCTCGCGCACCTTCCTGTGGCGCGCGGCGGCGGCGCTCGACCGCAAGGATGCCGACGCCACCACGCTCTGCGCCATGGCCAAACGCTTCGTCACCGATAGCTGCTTCGAGATCGCCAACCAGGCGCTGCAACTGCACGGCGGCTATGGCTATCTGTCCGAGTACGGCATCGAGAAGCTGGTGCGCGATCTGCGCGTGCACCAGATCCTCGAAGGCACCAACGAGATCATGCGCCTCATCGTGGCGAGAAGCCTCGTCGGACGATGAGCGCAGAGGTTCTTCAGGACGGCGACGTCATCGTTCGCCGCGAGCGCTCGCTGCGGCGGATCACGCTCAACCGGCCGAAGGCGTTGAATGCGCTGACGCTGGACATGGGCGTCACTATCGCCCGGATGTTGCGCGCATGGGCCGCCGATCCGCAGGTCGGCGCGATCATGCTCGACGGCGCCGGCGAGCGCGCATTTTGCGCCGGCGGCGACATCCGCGCGCTCTACGATGCGGCGAAAGCCGGCGATCCCCTCCCCGAGCGTTTCTGGTCGGACGAATATCATCTGGATGTGTTGGTCGCGCGCTATCCGAAACCGGTGATTGCGGTGATGGATGGGCTGGTGATGGGCGGCGGGGTCGGGCTTTCGGCGCACGCGGCGCACCGCGTCGTGACCGAGCGCTCGGCGGTCGCCATGCCGGAGGTCGGGATCGGGTTTTTCCCCGACGTCGGCGTCGCCTTTCGGCTGGCGCGCTCGCCCGGCTACGCCGGCACCTACCTGATGCTGACCGGGGAACGCATGGGCGCGGCGGATGCGATCTATTGCGGCCTCGCCGACATCAACATCGCTTCGCAGCGCCTCGCCGAACTGCCCACGGCGCTGGCCGACTGTCATACGGTGGATGACGTGGGCGCCCGCCTCAAGGACCTGTCCACTTCGCCTCCGGCCGGCAAATTGCCGGCGGCGCGGCCATGGATCGACAGCTGCTACGCGGCTAACAGCATCGAAGATATTGTCGAGCGGCTGCGCGCCAGCAATGTCGAAGACGCCCTCGCCACGCTCGCGACGATGCGGACGAAATCGCCGACCTCGCTCAAGGTCGCGTTGCGCAACATCCGTTCGGCGTTATCATTCGCCAGGGTCGAAGAAAGCTTCCAGCAGGACTACCGCATCGCGCTGGCGTGCATTGCCGGGCATGACTTCATCGAAGGCATCCGCGCCGCGATCGTCGACAAGGACCGCAATCCGGCCTGGCGGCCCGACACCATCGAAGGCGTCACGGCGGAGATTGTGGACCGTCACTTCCGCTCCGTCGGCGAACTGGAATTGAAATTTCCCGATTGAAAGAGGCGAACATGGCGAGCATCGGATTCATCGGTTTGGGCAATATGGGCGCGCCGATGGCCGCCAATCTGGTCAAAGCGGGCCGTCACGTTCTGGGCTTCGACATGGTGCCGGCCTCACTTGCGGCATCCGCCCGCGACGGCGTGCAGATTGTCGCCAATGCGCGGGCGACCGTGGAAAACGCCGATATCGTCATCACCATGCTGCCGGCAGGCGAGCATGTGCTCTCGGTGTGGAACGAGATCGTGCCGGCGGCGCGGCAGGGCACCCTGTTCATCGATTGCTCGACGATCGACGTCGGCGAGCGCGCGCAAGGCGCACGCGCTGGCCGCCGCGCGCGGCATCGCCACCCTCGACGCCCCGGTGTCGGGCGGCGTCGGCGGCGCCAAGGCGGCGACGCTCACCTTCATGGTCGGCGGCTCGACCCACGCCTTCGAGCACGGCAAGCCGGTGCTCGAGCGGATGGGCAAGCGCATCGTGCATTGCGGCGAGGCCGGCAACGGTCAGGTGGCGAAGATCTGCAACAACATGATCCTCGGCATCTCCATGATCGGCGTCAGCGAAGCGTTCGTGCTGGGCGAACGGCTCGGCCTCTCGCATCAGGCTTTGTTCGAGGTCGCTTCGGCGTCCTCGGGCCAGTGCTGGTCGCTGACCAGCTATTGCCCGGTGCCGGGTCCGGTGCCGGCGAGCCCGGCGAACAACCACTACAAGCCAGGCTTTGCCGCGGCGTTGATGCTCAAAGACCTCAAGCTGGCGAGAGCGGCCGCGGAATCGGTCAAGGCAAAAACCGCGCTCGGCGCGCATGCCGCGCAGATCTACGAAGACATGGCACAGCAGGGGCACAGCGGCGACGATTTCTCCGGGATCATCAACCTCGTGCGCGAGCAATCGAAGGCCGATTGATGTCAGGGCGCGTGCTTCGGCGCTGGACTACCCGCAAGGCGCGCTAGCTGAGGCGCTGGCCCAAGGACGGACCTCCGGAGAGGTTTGAAATCTTGACGGCTCTTTTGGCGTAAAAAAACCGCAAAATGCGCTCTGCGGTAGGACGACGGAGAGCAATGAATTCCGCTTTCGTCTGTATTAGATCGTCGTGAGCGATCTCCCCGCTTGCCAAGCGCGAACGATAAATCGCGTCGACCGTCGCCAAGCGGAAACCGACTGCTTTCAGAATAACGGCAACTGGGCTGGTCCAAGGACCCATAAACAACCGTTCAATCTCGTCCACCGAAAGGCCCGACAGCTGTGCGATTGAGACAACGATTTCTGCAAGTTTCTTTTCTTTCGCAAAATCGTTCACAACCGCCTCGGTAAGTTCCTGCGATCTAACGGCGTCCTCGGCAGCTCTGTAATTCATCGACGGGATTGGTGTTTTGTTCGTCGATGGAACATTGGCGGGGAAAATCGTTTGAATTACTTCACCAAGCTCAGGGTGCGCCGTCAGCAGTCTTTGCCGCACAATTTCCGACGCCTTGGAGAGGAGCGCGCGAAGGTGATGCTCCGGAATGTCCTTTCGCTCTGCGACGCATTCCATCAGCCAATCATCGTCGGCGCTTTTTTCGACGAGCATACCGAAGCCCGGGTCGGAGATTGCCGCGCCTGGATTGCTGGCCAAAGTGCCCAGAACTTTATTGTTGCCCTTTTCTATCAACCGATAACTGACCGTTTCGCTGACCTTATTGCGAGTAGCGATGGCAAGCAGATATTCTTGCCCTTTTACGGCTATGCAATGGGTAAGAGTATCGTCGTCCAGTGCACACGATTGAGAGAGAACCGGCTCGGCGACCTCGATCGCATCGTCGAGAGCGAGCGAGCGGATTGTATTGGTAGGCGCGCTGTTTAGCGGCGCAAGCCGTTGGGCAAGTTTCGCGCGAGCAGCAACTTCGACGCAGGCAATCAGTTCACTTAAAACGCCGTCGTACACGTCTAGTTGCTCAGCGGAATAATGCCCTACGTTCAGGAGAAAGAGGTCGGTTATTTGCTGCAGCATCGCGCCAGCTTCGGCCGACCGCGTTGCAATTGCGTTCTCAAGATCGGAGATGAGATTGTTCGGTACCAACGTCGCCTCGCGAAACCGCCAGCAATTGTCCAAACGGACGATACGGGTGAGATGTAAAATCTACCATAAGGCAAAAGCCTAATGAGCCATTAACTCGGGAAACGTCCCGCCATTTCTGCAATAAAACTGGCGGCTTCCGGCTTCGTCGCACAATTTAATCAGCCGTCACTGAGTGGTCTTCTATCGGTTGATTTAAGCTGAAACTTTTTATCGGTTGATTTAAGCGGCGCTCAGGAGAGTTCAGCTAGAAGCGTATGTGCAGTTATTCGCAGGGATCGACGATGACGCGCTTTTTCTTCGATTTCACAGCAGGGAGTCAGTCCCTTTACGACTATCGCGGGGACGATTTCCTCAACAGTCAGGCCGCTTGCGAGTTTGCGGAGGTCATTGCCGAGGATTTGAAGCACAGTCGCGACCGCAAATGGGCTGCCTGGTCGGTCGAAGTACGAAACGCCGACGGCCGGACATTCTCCAAAATACTCGTCGGGATGCCCGAGCAGTGTGCGGCCTGACCTGACGCGCCCTTGGATTGGGATGTCTGCTTTGCCTCGCCAAAGCAGACATTGCCAAACGCATTTATGAGTCCGCCCTTAGTTCGTCATGGCCAGGACATAGGCAAGCGAGGCGCCGCCGTTCTGCGAACGGCAATGCCCGGCCATGACGGCTTATCCGCTTACTTCGCCGGGTCGCGCGGCGACCACAACACCACCGGTGAGCCCTTCTCATAGGCCATGCCCTTCGGGTAGCTGATCAGCTCCATCTGCAGGCCCCAGGGCGCGAGAAAATAAGTGATGCTCTGGCCCGCCGCCGGTCCCTGCTCCACCGGGAACGGACCGAAGAAGGTCTTCACGCCCTTGCTGTCGAGATAATCCTTCGCGGCTTTGAGATCGTCGACATAGAAGGCGATGTGATAGCCGCCGATGTCGCTGTTCTTCGGCGTCATGTTCTGCTGGTCGGGCGAGCTGTACTGGAACAGCTCGATATTGGAGCCGTAGCCGCAGCGCACCAAAGTAATCTGATTGATCACCGCGCGCGGATTGACGTTGAGGAGGTCGTGCATGAACGTGCCCTTGTCGTCGGCGAACGGGCCGAACGACATCGCCTCCTTGCAGCCGAGCACGTTGACGAAAAAATCGGCCGCCTGCTTGATATCCGGCACGGTGATGCCGGTATGGTCATGGCCGCGCAGACCGGGAACACCGTCGGCGCGGGCGGTGGTTGCCGTCGCGGCGAGCGCGGCGCCAACGGCGGCTATGGCGAAATATCTGGCGGATCGAGACACGGTTACCTCCTGGTCGGGACCTGGTTGGTGAGGGATCGCGCCGGGCTGTCCCGTTGCCAACGGCGCGACTTGAAACGTCAGCCGGTTGCGGCGGCCTCGACCGCCGCGCCGCGGGTAAGCCATCCGGGATCGACCGCCGGCAGCGGGATGGCGTCGATCAGCATGCGCGTGTAGGCGGCAGCCGGCGCGGCGAAGACCCGTTCGCACGGGCCCTCTTCCACCACGCTGCCTTCGCGCATCACCACCACCCGCTGGCAGATCGAACGGATCACCGACAGATCATGACTGATGAAGGCGAGCGCGAGATGCATCTCGCTGGTCAGCTCCTTGAGCAGGCGCAGCACCTGCGCCTGCGTGGAGACGTCGAGCCCGGATACGATCTCGTCGGCGAGCACAAAGTCCGGCCGCAGCACCACCGCGCGGGCGATGCCGACGCGCTGGCGCTGGCCGCCGGAAAGCTCATAGGAATACCGATCGACCGTGCCGCGCGCCAAGCCGACGCGATCGAGAACGCCGTGCACCAGGCCGAGCGCCGCCGCGCGGCTTTTCGCCAGGCCGTGCAACAGCACCGGTTCGACCAGGATACGTCCGATCGTGTGCCGCGGATTGAGCGACGACATCGGGTCCTGAAAGATCATCTGCATGCGCCGGCGTAGCGGCCGGCGCGCACGCTCCTCGAGCGCGGTGATGTCGCTGCCGTCGAATATGACCGATCCGGCGACCGGCCTGATGAGGCCGAGCAGCGCGCGCCCCAGCGTCGTCTTGCCGGAGCCGGACTCCCCGACAATGCCGACGGTCTCGCCCTTGCCGACGCGCATGTCGACGCCGTGCAGCACTGCCGGCGATCCCGGCCGCCCATAGGCGACGACGAGGCCATGCGCGGCGAGGAGATCGTCAGCCATCCGGCATCTCCCGCCCGCGCGCGTCGAAGGCGGCAATTTCCGTGCGTAGCGCGGCAATGACTTCGGGCGGGGTCGGCTCGAGCCCGGTATCCGGCCGGTCGTAGCGGGGATTGGCCGCGAGCAGCGCCCTGGTATAGGCGTGACGCGGCGCGCTCAGCACCGCCTCGGTCGTGCCCTGCTCCATCACCCGGCCCATGTAGAGCACGCTCAGGCGGTCGCAGATCTTCGCCACCACGCCGAGGTCGTGAGAGACGAACAGCACGCTGGTGCCGTGGCGTTCCTGCAGCGAACGGATCAGCCGGAGAATCTGCTTCTGCACGGTGACGTCGAGCGCGGTGGTCGGCTCGTCGGCAATGACGAGCTTCGGCTCGAGCCCGAACGCCGCGGCGATCAGCACGCGCTGGCGCATGCCGCCGGAAAGCTGGTGCGGATAACTGGTGAGCACGCGCTCCGGATCGCGGATTTGCACCTCTTCGAGCAAGGCGCCGGCGCGTTCGCGCGCGGCCTTTGCCGAAAGGCCGCGCTTGAGCCGCAGCCCGTCGGTGAGCTGCGCCTCGATCCGGCGCGACGGGTTGAGCGCGGTCGAGGGGTCCTGCGGCACCAGCGCAATGTCGCGGCCGAGCAATGCGCGCAGCTCGTTGCGCGACAACGACAACAGATCGCGGCCCTCGAACGCGATCCGCCCGCCGGTAAGCTTCACCTGCGAGGGAATGATGCCGAGGATCGCCTTGGCGATCGTCGACTTGCCGGCGCCGCTCTCGCCGACGATGCCGTGCACCTCACCGACATCGACCGCAAGCGACACCCGGCGCAGCACCGGCCGGTTGCCGTCGCGCAGCGAAATCGCGGAGAGCGCTTCGATCGAAAGCCGAGGCTCGCTCATCGGCGCAGCACCGGATCGAGGCTGCGGGCGAGGCCGTCGCCGAGCTGATTGAAGGCGACGACGGTGGCGAACAGCGCGGCGAGCGGCACCGCCAGCACCCACCAGGCCTCATGCACGATCTGCCGGCCTTCGGCGATCATGCCGCCCCAGGTCGGCGTGTCCGACGAGACGGAAAGGCCGACGAAGGAGAGGATCGCCTCGACCACCACGGCGATACCCATTTCCAGCGTCAGCAGGGCAATGAGCACCGGCATCACGTTGGGAAGGATTTCGCGGAACAGAATCGTCGGGCGCGCGAAGCCGATGGTGCGCGCGGCGGTCACGTAATCCATCTGCGCCTGCCCCATGGTCTCGGTGCGCACCACGCGGCAGAAGCGCGTCCAGTCGATGACCACGATGGCGGCGATCACCGAATGCAGCCCGGTGCCAAGCACGGCGACCAGCAGGATCGAGAGCAGCACCGGCGGAAAGGCCATCCACACGTCGACGAGGCGCGAGATCAAAGCCTCGACGAAGCCGCCGAGGAAGCCGGCGAGAAGACCGAGCAGCGAGCCGATCAGGCAGGCAAGCCCGGCGGCGACGAACGCCACCGTGAGCGAGACCTGCGTGCCGAAGATCACCCGCGAAAGCACGTCGCGGCCGAGGCCGTCGGTGCCGAGGAGATAGCCCGGCTCGGCTTCGGCGAACCCCGGCGGCGGCACGGTGGCGAGGAGGAGGTTCTGCGCCAACGGATCCTTGGGCGCGATCAGCGGTGCGCCAAGCGCAAGGACGATCAGGAACAGGATGAAGCCGCCGGCGCAGACGACCTTCGGGTCGCGCAACAGCCGGACGGCAACCGAGGGCGGCTGCTGATCGGTGTCGATCGTCGATTTTGGTGACCAGTGTTCCACGTCGTGCCGGTTCCGGCTCAGGCATGCCGCAGTCGCGGATTGAGCGCCGCGACGGTGAGATCGACCCCGATATTGATCAGGATGAAGATCAACCCGAACAGCAGGACGAGACCCTGGATCAGCGGGAAGTCGCGATTGATGACGGCATCGATCGCCAGATTGCCGATGCCCGGATAGGAGAAGATGCGCTCGACGATCACCGTGCCGCCGATCAGGAAAGTGAACTGGACGCCGGTGAGCGCCAGCGTCGGGCCGACGGCATTGCGCAACGCCTCCTGCAGCACCAGACGAAGCTCGCCGAAGCCTTTGATCCGCGCCAGCAGCACGTAGTCCTGCACCATCGCTTCCTTCAGCGATTGCTTGAGCAATCGCACAATCACCGCGGCGAGCGGCAAGGCGAGCGCAAATGTCGGCATGGCCATGTGGGTGATGATATTGCCCGCTACCGCGAAGCGGCCGGTGAGAAGACTCTCGGCAAGATAGAACTTGGTGGAGAAACCTTCCGCAAGCTCCGGGTCAATGCGGCCGCTGAGCGGCAACACCGGTATCGCCACCGCAAACAGCAGCACCAAGGCCAACGCCCAGATGAAATCGGGCACGGCGAGCATGATGCTGTTCAATCCATCGATGACGGTTTCGCCGGCAGTACGCCGCATCAGCGTGCCGACGATCGCGATCGTGCCGCCCAAAAGCACCGCAACGAGGAGTGCGAGCATCGCAAGCTCGATGGTTGCCGGCAGCCGCGCGGCCAGCACCTCGGTCACATAGCGATGCAGCGTGATCGAGGTACCGAAATCTCCGGTGACCACCCCTTGCAACCAGATCCAGAACTGGGTGGCGAGCGGCGCATCGAGCCCGTAATGCGCCTTGAGCGCCGCGATATCGGCGGGCCCCGCGCCCGGCGAGATCATCATCGCCACCGGATCGCCCGGCACCACGCGCAACAGCACGAACACGATCACCGCGACGCCGGCAAGCGTCACCAGCGCCAAGGCCATGCGGTTGACGAGGACGGCGAAGAGCAACATGGACGGTCCTTGAAACCGATCTCGTCAATTTGCCGCCGCGCGCCCCGGCGCGGCGGCGGACCGCTTCGACGAGATTACTTCGAGACCAGCGTCGGCTGCAGGGCGCCCGACACGTTCGGGGTCACCTTGAGATCGGACTTGTACAGGATCGGCTGGGCGTATTGCAGCAGCGGCAGGATGTAGCCCTGCTCGGCAATGTAGCGGTCGACGTCCTTCCAGCCCTGGATGCGCTTCTTCTCGTCCTTCTCGCCCCAGAGCGGGCCGATCTTGGCGTCGAGGTCGTCCGAATGCCAGCCCGAGTGCGGCGACTTCGAGAACATCGCGAAGCCGGTCGAGGTGGTCGGATCGCCGATCGCGTTGCCCCAATTGTAGAACGCCGCCGGGGCGAGCTTGTGCGACATGCGCAGCTCGAAATGCTTGGCGATTTCGTAGATCTCGATGTTGGCTTCGATGCCGACATTGCGCCACATGCCGACGATCGCCTGGATCATCTCGTAATCCTTCGGCTTGAAGCCGCGCGTCGTCTGGATGGTGAACTTGACCGGCTTTTCCTTCGAATAACCGCTGGCGCCGAGGAGCTTGGCGGCCAGCGCCGGGTCGTAAGCCACCTTGATCGTGGGATCGAAGGCCGCGTATTCCGGCGCCTCCAGCGTAGCGATCGGCACGCCATGGCCACGCAGCAGACGCTTGACGATCGTTTCCTTGTCGACGGCGTGACACATGGCGAGACGGACGTTCTTGTCGTCCATCACCCCGCCATTGGTGATGAAGATCTGGCCGATGTCGGAAATCGGCGTGACCACGCCCTTGAGCCCCGCCTTGCCCTTGAGCCGGTCGAATTCCTCGTACGGCACCTCGAGCGTCACGTCCGAGGAGCCGCTTTCGATCTCGGCGACGCGGCTCGTCGCATCGGGGACGAACTTGAACACCACGGTCTCGAATGCCGGCTTGCCGCCCCAGTATTTCGGATTGGCCTTGAGCCGCAGATAGGCGTTGCCCTCATAGGCGTCGACCATGTACGGACCGGTGCCGACCGGCTTCTTCTCAAAGCCCTGCGGGCCGACTTTCTCGTAGTAGGCCTTGGGCAGCACGTAGCCGGTGAGGAACGCCATCCATTTGAACAGGACGGGATCGTATTGCTTCACGTCGGCGGTGATGCGCTTGCCGTCGACCTTGAAGTTGTCGATGCCGGCCCAGATGAACGACACTGGATTGCCGCCGTCCGGCTTGCCCTCGCGCTGGATCGACCAGATGACGTCTTCGGGCGTGAACGGGGTGCCGTCGTGCCAGACGACGTTCTGCCGCACATCCATCCAAACTTTGCTCTTGTCGTCGCTCCAGCCCCAGCCGGTGAGCAGACCGGGCTCGAATGCGAGATTGGGTTTCTGACCGACATACTGATCGAACACCGAGCGATAGATCGCCTGGATGGTCGGGTTGACCGAGGAAGGGCCGACGTCAGGGTCGAAGGATGGCAGGTTGACGTTGTAGGCGATGTTGAGCGTGCTGCCGGTGGCCGCGCGCGCGAAGCGCTGCGGCAGAAGCAACGACGAGATGAGACCGCCACTGCCCGCAAGGGCCTGGCGCCGCGTGACGTTGAACATAATCCACCCTCCCTGGCGGCAAGCTCAAGCGGTGTCGTTGCGCTCGGCCAAACCGCTGTTGACCGGAGATACTTTAAGCCTAAAACAAGACCAGGACAAGCAGATGCGCTGGCTCATTTTCGGGCATTGGCGCCGCTATCTGTTGGGCAATATCCGCGGCCACATCCGCGGCGATCGGCGCGGAGTTCTGGCGCGCCCGGCGCCTGCCGATGAGCTGCTCTGCGCCGGCGCGGGAGGCCGTTGCAAGAGCAAATGGAAGGTCTCATAAGTACCGGCGCGGCCGGCTTTGCTTGAGCGAATGAACCGGCCCGGAGGTTTTTATGGCGGAACGATCGTTTGCGCGTGAAGTCCAAGACCTCAAACTCGGCGAGGGCGAGGAATTCCGCGGCGAGGGAATTCTCGCCATCACCAAGGCGCTGCTGCAATCCGGCGTCTCCTATGTCGGCGGCTACCAGGGCGCGCCGATCTCGCATCTGATGGATGTGCTGGCCGACGCCAAGGACGTGCTCGACGATCTCGGCGTGCATTTCGAGAACTCGGCATCCGAAGCGGCGGCGGCGGCGACGCTCGCCGCGTCGGTGATGTATCCGATCCGCGGCGCGGTGACCTTCAAGGCCCCGGTCGGCATCAACGTCGCCTCCGACGCCATCGCCAATCTCGCCTCCGGCGGCGTCAATGGCGGCGCGCTGATCATCATCGGCGAGGACTACGGCGAAGGCTCCTCGATCATGCAGGAGCGCTCGCATCCCTTCGCGATGAAATCGCAGGTTTGGCTGCTTGATCCGCGGCCAGATCTGCCGACGATCGTCAAGGCCGTGGAAGACGGTTTCGAGCTGTCCGAGGCTTCGCACACGCCGGTGATGCTCGAGGTTCGCATCCGCGCCTGCCACGTGCACGGCCGCTTCATCGCCAAAGACAACAAGAAGCCGAGCTTTACGCTGCGCCAGGCGCTGGAAAATCCGCGGCGCGATACCGACCGCGTGGTGCTGCCGCCCGCTTCCTATCTGCACGAGCGGGAAAAGATCGAGCAGCGCTGGCCGGCCGCGGTCAAATTCATCAAGGAACGCAAGCTCAACGAATTTTTTGGTCCCGAGGCCGCCGATGTCGGCATTGTCGTCCAGGGCGGAATGTACAATTCTGTGCTGCGCGCGCTGCAGCAGCTCGGCCTGGCCGATGTCTATGGCGAGACCTCGGTGCCGATCTACTGCCTCAACGTCACCTATCCGCTCATCGACGACGAGGTCGCCGCCTTTGCCGCCGACAAGAAGGCCATCCTCATGGTCGAGGAGGGCCAACCCGAATTCATCGAGCAGGCGCTGAACACCATCCTGCGCCGCCGCGACATCCAGACCAGGATCTGCGGCAAGGACGTGTTGCCGATGGCGGGCGAGTACACACCGCAGGTCGTCACCAAAGGCATCAAAAGCTTCCTCGAGCTGCACGGCAGAAATCTTCTCGGCAACGCGCCGCCGCCTCCCGACGCCGCCGCCGTCCTTGCCGATCCGAAGGTGAAGGAACTGGCGAGGACGGTGCCGCCGCGGCCGCCGAGCTTTTGCATCGGCTGTCCCGAGCGTCCGATCTTTGCGGCGATGAAGCTCGTCCAGGAGGAGCTCGGCCAGCATCAGATCGCCGGCGACATCGGCTGCCATCTGTTCGCCAGCCTGCCGCCATTCAACATCGGCGGCACCACCATGGGCTACGGCCTCGGCCCGGCCTCGTCGTCGGCCTTCAACGTCAAGGCCGATAAGAAGCCGATCTCGATCATGGGCGACGGCGGCTTCTGGCACAACGGGCTTTCCTCCTCGATCGGCAACGCCGTCTACAACAAGCACGACGGCGTGATCATGGTGGTCGACAATTTCTATTCGGCGGCGACCGGCGGCCAGGACATCATGTCCTCGCGCGCGCTCAATCCGGCGCGCTCGACCAACAACACCATCGTCGATGCGGTGAAAGGCGTCGGCGTCAAATGGGTGCGCCATATCGATCGCACGTATGATGTGGGCAAGATGCGCGAGACGCTGCGCCAAGCACTCACGAGCAAGGAAAGCGGACCGAAAGTCATCGTCGCTTCCTCCGAATGCATGCTCAACAAGCAGCGCCGGGTGAAGCCGCTGTTCCAGAAATCGGTGCGCGACGGGCGGCGCATGGTGCGCGAGCGCTTCGGCGTCGACGAGGACGTTTGCACCGGCGATCACGCCTGCATCCGGCTCTCCGGCTGCCCGTCGCTCTCGGTCAAGCACACCGACGATCCGCTCAAGGACGACCCGGTCGCGGCGATCGACAACAACTGCGTCGGTTGCGGCAATTGCGGCGAGGTGGCGGAGGCGGCGGTGTTGTGCCCCTCGTTTTACCGCGCCGACATCATCCACAATCCGAGCTGGTTCGATCGCTTCGTGTCCGCACTGCGTCGGTCGGTGATCGGCTTCCTGCAGCGCCGGCGCGAGGCGCACCGCGTCGCCTTCGCGGATTGACGCGGAACCGCGGCGTCATGAACGATCTGTCGAGAATGCCGACCCGATACGCGACCGAGCGGCCGATCTGTGTCGCCGTTCTCGCCATGGGCGGCCAGGGCGGCGGCGTCCTCGCCGACTGGATCGTGGAGCTGGCGGAATCGCGGGGCTGGCACGCGCAATCGACCTCGATTCCAGGCGTCGCACAGCGCACCGGCGCTACTCTTTATTATGTCGAGATGCTGCCGCCGAAGGGCGGCAAGGCGCCGATCCTGTCGCTGATGCCGGCACAGGGCGAGGTCGACATCGTCCTTGCCGCCGAACTGATGGAGGCCGGGCGCTCGATCTTGCGCGGCCTGGTCACTCCCGACCGCTCGACGCTGATCGCCTCGACCCACCGCCTCTACTCCGTTGCCGAGAAAGAAAAACCCGGCGACGCCATCGCCGATCCGAACGTGGTGATGGAGGCGGCCGACGTGGCGGCAAAGCGCGTCATCGCCTTCGATATGGAGGTGCTGGCCAACCGCAACAACAGCGTGATCTCGGCCTGCCTGTTCGGCGCGCTCGCCGCATCGGGCACGCTCCCCTTCGAGCGCGACAGCTTCGAGGCGATCATCAAATCCGGCGGCCGCGGCGTCGAGTCGAACCTGAATGCGTTCGGCGCCGCCTACATCCAGGCATCGAAATCGCCGGCGGCGGCGCGGCCCGCAGTGACCGCCAAGCCGGAAAAGCGCTATGCGCCGCTGCCGGCCTCCGCCGGGCACCCCGAACTCGACAAGCTCGTCGCCCGCATCCGCGCTTTTCCGCTCGCCCTGCACGAGATTCTGTTCGCCGGCGTCAAGCGCGTCACCGATTTCCAGGATCCGGCCTACGCGGACGAGTATCTCGATCGGGCGACGAAATTCTACGACCTCGACCGCGCGCATGGCGAGGCGGTGAACGGCTACGCGCTCACCACCGCCGCCGCCAAATACATCGCCATGGCCATGGCCTATGACGACGTGATCCGCGTCGCCGAGCTGAAGACCAGGGCCAGCCGTTTCGAGCGCGTCGAGCGCGACAACAGCGTCGGCACCGGACAGATCGTCTACACCACCGAATACATGCATCCGCGCCTCGAGGAGGTGGCGGGCACACTCCCCACTTCGCTCGGGCGTTTCCTCGAAGCGCATCCGCGCCTGTTCGGCTGGGCGTTCCGCAAGGGCCGGCGCGTGCGCTCGGGAACGATCCACTGGTTCCTGATGCTCTACACGCTCGCCGCGCTCAAGCCGATGCGCCGCAGGACGCTGCGGCACGGACGCGAGATGGAGCATCTCGACCGCTGGCTCGCGCTCGCCGCCGAGCACGTTGCCGAGAACTACGATCTCGCCGTCGAGATCATTTCCGCGCGCCGCCTGGTGAAAGGCTATTCCGACACGCATGCGCGCGGGCTGTCGAAATTCGACCGCGTGATCGGCGCGGTACCGTTCCTCGCCCAGCGCGCCGACGGCGCCGACTGGCTGCGCCGGCTGCGCGAGGCGGCCTTGCTCGACGAGAACGGCATCGCGCTCGACGGCGCGCTCAAGACCGTGGCGACGCTATAGGGCTTTGCCTTGTTCGCGTTGGCCGCCGGCCGCCTGTATTGGTATGCTGCGCGACCGGTGAATTGGGGGTTCAGATGATCGATCGGCGCCGTGCAATCCGTCTCGCATTGGCCGTGCTACCGGCCGCCCAGCTCCTGCGATCTTCTGCGGCACGCGCCGAGCAGAGCTTCCAGCGCTTTGTGCCGTTTCTGGTCGACCTCGATGGCTGGAAGGGCAACAAGCCCGAAGGCCTGTCGATGGAGACGACCGGCGTCAGCATGATCACCGCCACGCGCGAATACCGCCGCGATCCGGCGCGTCTGAGCGTGCAGATCATCATTGGCCAGGCCGCTCAGGGCGCGCTGGCGGCAATCAGGAGCGGAATGAACATCGAGACCAGTGAGGCGCGGTTGAACACCTCGACGATCGACGGCCTCCAGGTCACCCGGAACTTCACCATCAAGGCGAAGACGGGTGCGATCCTGATCGCGCTTGGCACCAGCGCCTTGCTCAGCGTTTCGTTCAACGGCATCACCGATGACGAAGCGCTCGCGCTGGCAAAGAAATTCAACTGGAAAGCCATCCAGGCGGCACTGCCGAAGTGACGAGCGAGGCCGGTGACGCCATGACCCTGCCGGCAGCCGCGAAGGATTTCGAGACCGATTTCTGGAAAGACGCGAACCTGCGCAAGATCTGGGACGAGATCGTGCCCGGCGAGCCGCGCAAGACCCTGCCCTACACGTTGACGCGGGAAGCGATCGCGCTCTACTGCCAGGCGGTCGGCGAAACCAATCCGCTCTACCTCGACGAGGCCGCCGCCAAGGCCGGTCCGTTCGGCGGGCTCATTGCGCCGCCGTCGATCCACATTCTCTTGATGTTCGCCTGCACGCCGGCGGACGACTGGATGCGCAGCCCGGGGACGGTCAATGCCGGGCAATCGTGGAGCTACAACATTCCCGCCCGCCCCGGCGACACGATCACGCTTACAGCGCGCGCGCTCGACAAATTCATCAAGCGCGAGCGGCTGTTCGTCGTCCACGACAACGTGTTCTTCAATCAGCATGGCGAGGTGATCTGCTCGGGCCGCGGCCAGACCATCCGCCCGATGTAGTTTGCGCAAGGAGCCGCCGACATGCCGGTCACATTCGACACTCTCAGCATCGGCGACGTGATCGACGGCCCGCGCTTTGCCGTGTCGCGCGAATCGATCCGGCTGTTTTGCGACGCTTCGCTCGACTACAACCCGCTGCATCTCGACGACGCGTACATGAAGGGCGATTTCGGCAAGACCAATTTCGGCGGCGTCATCATGCACGGCATGAACAATTTCGGGCTGATCTCGCGCATGCTGACCGATTGGGCCTATCCCGCCGGCGCCATTCATCGCCGCCTGGAGACGCGATGGCTCAAGCCGGTGCGGCCGGGCGAGACGATCAGGCCGAGCGGAATCGTCAAATCCAAGCAGACCACGGCAAAATCGCGCTGGGTGCTGATCGACGTGACGGTGCAGAACCAGGACGACGAGAAAGTCGCCATCGGCGAAGCGATGGTTGAATTCCCGCTCGCTGGCAAGGCCGGATAGCCGGCTCAGCGCAGCGATTTCGCCAGCAAGTAACCCGAGCCGCCGCCGAGCCCCGGACCCGGATGGGTCGAGGCGCCGATGTGATGCAGCCGCGCCACCGGCGTCGCGTGGTTGACCGTGCTGTGGAAGGGCCGCCAGAGGAAAAACTGGTCGATGCCGCAAAATCCACCGTAAGGATCCCCGCCGACCAGATTGACATTGAGTGCTTCGAGATCGCTCGGCGAATACGTCTTGCGGGCGATGACGCTGTCGCGGAAATCCTCGATGTGCGCGGCAAGGATCGCCTCGACCCGGTCGGCGAATTTTTCCCGCACCGCTTCGGTCCAGCTGCCGTCGGCCGGCGCGGCAATCTCTCCGGCAGCGTCGCCTTTGATCACGCGCGGCGCTTCCGGCAGTTGCAGCCAGAGGATCGCGTGTCCGGGCGGGCAGCGGCTCGGATCGAGCGCCGCCGGCTGGCCGACGCAGACGGTCGGCGTCGCCGGCAGCATGCCGCGCTCGGCCTCGTTGGCGGCTTTCGACACACCGTCGAGCCCCGGCGTGAGATGGATGAGCGCGACCGCGCCAAGCTCCGCCGCCTTCCATTTCGGCGGCGTCTTCAGCGCGTAGTGGATCTGCATATTGCCTTTGCCGTAGCGATATTGCGCGAGCGCCTGGGTCACCTGTCCCGGCAGCCTGGCGTCGGCGAGCAGCCGTCCGTAAAGCTGCGTGGGCGTGACCGAGCAGATGACGCCTTGCGCAGCCTCGATCTCCTTGCCGCTCGCGAGCCGCACGCCGCGGGCGCCTTTCCCGCCGATGAGGATGCGCTCGACATCGGCATCGAGCAGGATTTCACCGCCCTGATCGTGGATCAGGCGCGCGAACGCAGTAAGCGCGCTGCGCGCGCCGCCCTTGGCGATCGGTGCGCCGGCGGCTTCGAGCGCGAAGGCGATGACCTTGCCCATCTGGCCCGAATAAGCGCTCTCCGGGCCGAGACCGGTGTGCAGCACCCACGGCGCGAACAGCGCGCGGACGACCTCGGACTGGTAGCGGGTCTCGAGCCAGCCGCGCGCGGTGCCGAGCGCTTCGCCGAAGAAATCCGCAAGCTCGCGCAAGCCGCGGCGCCAGACTTCGCGCGCCATGATCTTGAGCATGGCGCGCGACCACAGCGAGCCGCCGAGCAACGCGAACAGGAATGGAGCGTCGGCGCCTACCTGGTCGATGTCGGCGGCAAAGCGCGCGCCGTCGCCGTCGGCGAGCTTGTCGAAGGCCGCGACATTCGCCTTGCGGTCCATGGCGAGGATCGCATGCCGGCCGTCGGGCAGCAGCACCGCGGTCGGGGTCGGCGTATGCGCGAAGGCAAGGCCGCGCTTCTCCAGCTCCGGTCCGAGCTCCGCGTAGGCGGGCGAGGTCAGGAACAATACGAACGTTGTCGCCATGACGTCGTGGACGAAGCCCGGCGCGGTGATCTCCTCGGTGCGGATGCAGCCGCCGATGCGGTCATTGCGCTCGAGGAGCAGCACCTTGCGGCCCTTGCGGCCGAGGAGCGCGGCCGCAACGAGCGCGTTGATGCCGCTCCCGACGATGACGTAGTCGGCCGCCATGTTCCCCTGCCCCGAAATGCCGCCGGCGCGAATGCCGCCGGCTTAGCTCACTTCCTGGGAACGAGCGCAAGCACCCGCAGCGGACTGCCGGTGCCGTTGACGATCTTCAGCGGCGCCGCGATCAGGATCGCTCCCTTGGGCGGCAGCTTGTCGAGATGGCAGAGGCTGGCCAGGCCGTAGCGGTTGCTCTTGTGCATGAAGGTGTGCGCCGGGAACGGCGGATCCATGCCGCCCGCCGAGCCGGCATCGGTGCCGACGGTCTCCGACCCCCAGCCGACGACGCCCTTCGCAACCAGATAATGGATCGTCTCGGCGGCCGGGCCCGGCGAGTGCGGCCCCTTGTTGTCGACGTTGAGGAATTTCGCTTCGCTGTCGTTGCGCTTGTACCAGTCGGTGCGCATCAGCACCCATGAGCCGGCCGGGATGTCGCCATGGGTCTTCTCCCAGGCTTTCACCCCGTCGACGGTGAGGAGGAAATCGTTGTTCTTCGCCGATTCCGCCGAGCAGTCGATCACGCAGGCCGGGGCGACGAAATTCTTCACCGGGATGGTGTCGGTGCTGCCGTCCTTGTAATCCTTGCCGCTGATCCAGTGCACCGGCGCATCGAAATGCGTGCCCGAGTGCTCGCCGAGCTTGAGCCAATTCCACGACCAGAACGGGCCGTCCTTGTCGTAGTGCGAGATCGAATGAATTTCGATCGCCGGCGTGTTCTTGCCGATCTCGGGCGGCAGCTTGATCAGCGGCGTTTGCGGGCCGAGCGGCGCGGTCAGGTCGACCACTTCGACGGCGCCGGACGCGAGCGCCGCGGCAAGGTCGTTGAGAGCTTGAGTGCTGGCCATGTGATTTCTCCGTGGCGCTCGTTTGCGGGGATGAAATAAGGCGGGGAGCCTAGCGTCGACATTTTAGATATGAAATATCTGCGCTGGCAAGCGACCGAGCGGACGGCCGATCCGTCATGCCGGCGTCATCCGGCGCAACGTAGGTGCGAGAATGCCGTACGACGCGATCGTGATCGGGGCCGGAATCAACGGGCTGGCGGCGGCGCTGCACCTCGCCGCCAAGGGCTGGAAGGTCGCCGTCCTCGAACGCGCGGAAATCGCCGGCGGCGCGGTCAAGACCGGCGAGATCACGCGGCCCGGCTTCCGTCATGACCTCTATGCGATGAATCTGAGCCTGTTTGCCGGCTCGCCGTTCTTTGCCGCCCACAAGGATCGATTGCTTGCGCAAGGCCTCGCCTTTGTCGGCGCCGAGCAGTGTTTCGCGACGGCGTTTCCCGACGGCAGCTGGCTCGGCGTCGAACGCAATCTCGACGCGACGGCAAACCGGATCGCGGCGTTGAGCCCAGCCGACGCGCAACGCTGGCGCGCCATGGTCGCGGCCTTCGCGCAGGACGCGCCGCATCTCTTCGCGCTGCTCGCCTCGCCGCTGCCGTCCCTGCAGGCGCTGCGCGCGTTCTTTACGGCGTGGCGCTCGCGCGGAACGGCGTGGGTCGCCGACACGGCGCGTCTCCTTGTCGCCTCGCCGCGGGAGTGGCTCGACGAGAATTTCGAGGACGCCAAGCTCAAGACGATGATGGCCGCCTGGGGCATGCATCTCGATTTCGCGCCGGACTGCGCCGGCGGTGCGCTGTTTCCCTATCTGGAATCGATGGCGAACCAGAGCTTCGGCATGGCGCTCGGGCAAGGCGGGGCCGACACGATCATCTCCGCGATGGTGCGGGCGATTGCCGCGGCCGGCGGCGAAGTGCGGCTGGGCACGCCGGTGCGCAACATCGCGCTCGAAGCCGGCGCAGCCACGGGCGCCGTGCTGGCAAGCGGCGAACACATCGAGGCGAAGCGCGCCGTGATCGCCAATATTCACCCGCGGGTCCTGTTCGGCGAACTGGTCTCGCCAGCTCCGGCGGCGGCGCAACGGCTCACAAGACTGCGGCCCGGCCCGGCGACGATGATGATCCATCTGGCGCTCAGCGATTTGCCGAGCTGGGCCGCCGGGGCCGAGCTGCGGAAGTTCGCCTATGTGCATCTCGCGCCGTCGTTCGCGGCGATGGCCAGGACCTATACCGAGGCGCTCGACGGGCTGCTGCCGGAGGAGCCGGTGCTGGTGGTCGGGCAGCCGACGGCGATCGATCCATCGCGCGCGCCGGCCGGGCAGCATGTGCTGTGGGTGCAGGTGCGCGCATTGCCCGCGCGCATCCGCGGCGATGCGGCGCGCAGCATCCGCGGCACGCAATGGGATGAGGTCAAGGAAGCCTATGCCGATCGCGTGATCGGCATCATCGAGCGCTACGCGCCGGGCTTGGCCACGACCATTCTCGCGCGCACCGTGCTGTCCCCCGCCGATCTCGAGCGCGACAATCCCAATCTGGTCGATGGCGACAGCCTGAGCGGCAGCCATCACCTCGATCAGAACTTCCTCTTCCGCCCGGCCTTCGGCTGGTCGCGCTACCGCACGCCGATCGAGCGCCTGTTCATGATCGGCGCCTCGACCTGGCCGGGCGCCGGCACCGGCGCCGGTTCCGGCTTCATGCTGGCGAAGATGCTAGCGGGCGCGTGAGCTTTTTCTGGATAGGCCGTGAACCCATAAATCTGCCGGGCGAGCGGCTCGCCAGAGTCCGCAATGCTTCGATAGCGACCAACGCCCACAGCGCAACGAAATGACGCAATGGGCCAAGACCGGACGTTTCCCATCACCGGACCACAAGATCCAATCAGATCGGGAGCCGTACCGGTCCGCCCCGTTCGATCGCACGCTTGTAGGCGGGGCGTTGCTCGAGTCGCGCCATCCAGGCCCCCAGGGACGCATACGGTTCGTGCAGCTTACCCATGCGGGCTATCTCGACGACGTAGGACATCTGGATGTCCGCGCCGGTGAAGCCCTCTGCCATGAGGTAGCCGTTTCTAGCAACCTCGGCGTCAAGGTATTTCAGGATCTTGGCAATGTCCGGTGTGATGAACCCCTTCAGACCATCGGAGAGCCCGCCGGTCAACATGCCGAGAAGGTGGACAAGCAGAGGAAACATGGCTGATCCCTCCGCGAAGTGCAGTAGTTCGATATACCGCGGCCAGGAAGACCCGCCCGGCGCCGGCGCGAGCTTGCCGCGGCCATAGGTCGAGATGAGATACTCGATGATGGCGCCGGACTCCGCGAGCATCAGGGGGCCGTCTTCGATCACCGGGGCCTTGCCGAGCGGATGGACTCGCTCGAGCGTCTGCGGCGAGCGGAAGGTGTTGGGATCCCGCATGTGCTGCACAATCTCGTAAGGCTCGCCCAGCTCTTCCATCAACCAAATGACCCGGGTCGAGCGCGAGTAGTTGAGATGATGGATCTTGATCATGGTTTCCTCCCTGAAGCAGATTCGTCATCGGCGTGAGCTTGGGACGGGGCGTCCATACCGGAATTCGAAGACTGAGGATCGGCAATGCGGTGACTACATACTTTCGCAGCGCCGGCATGTCGAAGCCGAGGAATTCGAACGGCTGTCGCCATCGATCCAGCCGTGCAATGGGGTTGTCACCATTGGATCTTTTGCTCGCGCCGATAGGCTGGCGCGCTATTTCTTTTCCTGCATGTCGAAGCCGAGGAATTCGAACGGCTTGTCGCCATTGACCCAGCTGTGCCACGTATGCGGGTGGAACAGAAGGATGTCATCGGGCTTGTAGTTGATCTCGCCGTACTGTTTGCCATCCTTGTCGTTCAGGGTCATCTTGCCAGTGCCGCTGATGACGTAAAGAACGTATCCCTGTTCCGCAGGTCCCTCGTGAAGCGCGATCGAGCCGTTGGCGTCGACGTGCCCGCGCATCACATTGATGCCTTTGCTGATATCAACGCTGTTCGGCGGCACTTGATAGATTGCCGCATACTCGAAACCCTTGTTCGGCTTGCCGGCAATGTCCGGAATCAGAGCGAGCTTTCCAGGCTCCTTCTTGACCGCAATCGCCTTGCCGCTGGAATCGAGTTCAATGCTCGTCAGATCGCCGGCAACCGCCGGAGCAGCAATTGCGAGTGCCACCACCGCACCCAACCCATAGATTAGACCGCGCATTCTTCCCTCCCTGTTGTCGCTTATTGGATTCAAGCCATTACTCGGCTGGGTCGCCGTCAAGCGGCGACCCGTCGCTGATTTTCAGTAAGCTCGCCGCCTATACGCCGGTGCGCCCATCGAGGAAGATCTGAGTGACCGGCTTGGCCAGAATCGGCTGCAGCTTTGGCACGATTTCCTTGATATCCGGCGTGACCATGTGGGCATCGAGGGCCGCTTTGTTCGTCCACCGTTCATAAGTCAGGAAGCGACCCGGCTCGGCTATGACTTCCATCAGCACGTATTTCAAACACCCCGGTTCCTTGGCGGACTTTTCCGCGTAGGGTACGAGCAATGCGCGGACTTCATCCGCCTTTTCCTTAGTGGATACGATTTCCGCAATTACGAAGTAGCCGCTGTTATCGCCCGCGGCCTCGGCCGATGAACACGTGAGAACGGCAGCCGCCACGCCACCTAAAGCGGCGGCACCAACGAATGCACGGCGATCCATGTGTGACATGATGATTCCTCTCCCTACAGTTGTTGTCTTATGAAGGCCGGCGCGCCCCGTAGGCAAAACTGGCCGCTTCCCAAACGGTCTTTGACAGTTATGGAAGGCATTATTATATTGCACGATATTTAATATGAGTCAATGATATGTGACACGATGTAAAAAAAGTTCAGGAGGGAACGCCGGCCGCCGATTGCCGATTTGACACGAACCGCGGTGGCGCCTCCGGCGCATTTCTTTATGTGCGACTTGCGTAACCCGGAGGGCTAACGCTAGGATTCAGTTCGACTAATGCGTATTTTGGAGGTCTTCACGCAAAGGCGGCTAAATGTGACCCGGTGATAACCCAAATATTGCGGCCGAGTTAGACAGCCGTCAGGGATCCGATGAAATGCGACGTGACGCAAAGAGAAAAAGCCCGAATTTTCAAAGCTCCATTGCTCCCGTGCCAATGCCGGGACTTGATAGCCACCTTTGCTTCGCGCTCTACGCCGCCAGCAACCACATGACGCGTCTGTTCGTACCGTTCCTGCAAAAGCTTGGCGTGACCTACCCCCAATACCTGGTTCTCGTGGTGCTTTGGGAACGCGGGCCGCAAGGAGTTGGGGATCTTGCCTCGCTGCTACGAATGGATTTTGGTACTCTTTCGCCAATGCTCAAACGGCTGGAGAGCAAGGGCTTGGTTACCCGACGCAGGCAGGCCGCCGATGAACGACGCGTGCTTGTCGACCTAACTCCGAAGGGGGTTTCGCTGCGGAAGCGGACCGAGCAGATGCTGGGCGAGTTTTACTGCTTCCTGAACATGCCCTTGGACGAACTGTTCGACCTTAAGGACCGCCTTCGCCATTTCGTAAATTCAGCGGGTCCCAAGGAAGCGACGACTCCCCTCGTTAGGTTCCCAGCGCGAGCTCTGTGAGTCGGTGTTTCGACGCTTTTCCATTGAACACCGTGGCGGCCAAGGCTGGATTTGCAATTCCCGCTAAGCATCTACGAAAGATCTCCTCAACAGATCCAGTGGCCGGACCCAGTGAAGAAGCTGCAGCAATTGGCGCGCGGTTAGGGTTCAATCGTCGTATTGCGCTTCGAACTTGTCGAGCTTTTGCTTGCGCGGTGTGTCCTCATGCGCGAACTGAGCGGCGCGCTCCATTTGGCCAATGATTGGGTAAAGAGCCGGGTCATATCGTCCACCTCTGCAACAGGGTCAAAAGGCGACATTTCCGGCTCGTCCGCCCGATGTCCGCTTTCCTCCAAAGCGGAAATGGCCGCAGCGATCAGTGCGCCCGAAGACGACCGGCTGGTGTGTTGGCGCTAAAGCGACCGGTCACCACATAAGCAATCATGTGCGGGAGGGTCATCCAAAGCAGCGGGCCGCTGCGCTACGGCATTGTCGCCGGCATGGAAATGCGTGACAGCCGCGTCCACAACTATCCGCCACGGTGGAACGGCGCGCCGAGCCAAGACCTGCTGGTGATCCGGCGCAATCAACAGACCGGGCAAGTTTCGCTCGACCCGTTGCGCTGGGGTCTCATCCCCTATTGGTGCGAGGACCCCAAGGGCGGACGCAAGCCGATCAATGCCAAATGCGAGACCGTCCGCACTCTGCCGACCTTCCGCAAAGCCTACCGCCGACGGCGCTGCATCGTCCCAGTCGATGGCTTCTTCGAGTGGAAGGCGATCAAAGGACAGAAAGCCAAGCAGCCTTACGCCATCGCCATGAAGGACGGCAGCCCGTTTGGCCTCGGCGGGCTGTGGGAGAACTGGAAAGACCCAACTTCCGGCCAGTGGGTTCGCACCTTCGCGATTATCACGACCGACGCCAACGAAATGGTGGCCGAAATCCATGACCGCATGCCGCTGATCCTTGCGCCCGGCGACTACGTCCACTGGCTGAGCAACGAGCCGGATCCGGGCGATCTGCTGCGGCCGTTCCCGGCGGAGCCGATGCGGATGTGGCCGATCTCGACGCGGGTCAACAAGCCGGAGAACGACGATCCGTCGATCGTCGAGCCGATCGAGTTGTCTGCTGCCTAGCAGCCACTTCCGAGTTCCTCGCAAAGCAGACGTCAGAAGGGCGCTGAGCTAAGCGCAGCGATCGGCCAACAAGCGACATCGGCAATCCTATTCGATCACCTCGTCCGCGGGTGAGGACGGATCGGCAAGGGCCGCAATGCGGCGAAGTCCCGGCACTGACTCGATCAAGATTTCCTGCCGCTTGCCGTCAAGATCGGCCGAGAGGAAGCTCGTGCCTGTCGTGTTGCCCTCGGGTCGGGCCAGCGACCATGTCGTCGGTCGTCCCGAGGATCGGAATCGTTGTCGTCGCTCGCTGTGCCGCGCGAATTCCAGCGTCCCCAGTCGCATAGATGACATCGACGTTGCCTTTGACAAGATCTGCCGCAAATTCCGAAATCCGATCAATGAGTTAAAGGCCATTTGAAGTCTTGCGTCTAACATCCGAAGGACGCATGCCGAATTTCCGGCGAAACATCGTACTGAAATGGGAGGAGCTATTGAACCCGACAAGATACGCAATCTCTGTCAGCGACAGTGCGTCGTTGTCGCCTTTCAGCAGCATGTCGAAGCTTCGCTCCAGTCTTCGGTTCCAAATCCAATGGGAGACCGATGTTCCTTCGAGCCGGAAGAGTGAATGGAGATAGCGCAATGATATCTCGTTGGCTTTGGCGATGGCCTCAAGCGTCAGGTTTGAGTCGCCAAGGTGGTGTTCAAGCCACGCCTTGACGGACCGAAGACGCGCTCTCCGCACGACCTGATCTGCGAGTGGCTCTGCCTGCTGTGCTGAGTCGAAAGCCAATGCCAACACGTCCATCAGCTCATCGCCGAGGCGCGCGCGAGCGGAAACATCGAGCGAGGAACCTTGGGATGCCAGCGTGGCGCAGAATTCGGTCGCGATGCGGCCGAGCCCCTGACCGGTGCTCATGGTCGTTGATAGCGGCACCCGGTCTTTTGCAAAACGGGAGGCGAAATCCCTCCGCGGTAGTTCAAGATAGTAGGAGCGGACCTTGCCCCGACACTCAAGGATATACGGTTCGGACGCGCAGAAAAGCGCGCCGATGCCGGCATTAGTTGGAAGGATCGCTCCATCCTGAAGAACATTGATATTTCCGGTCTGAATCAACTGAACGTAATAACAATCCTTGTCGAGTTTCGATAAATGCGAGCGGCGTCTCGATATCTGTTGGTGTGAAAGCAGAACGTCGGTCAGGGCGACCGAGCCGAATTGCACCTCGCGGATAAATCCGTCGTAGTTGGACTGATCCTCGGCGTGGACATCCACGTGCACGTACACGTCGCAAATCGCGTCGCGCCAAGCAGCATAGCGCTTTTCCCGCTCCAGGCTCTCCGTCGAGAAAACGAGTTCCAAGTTTTCCCTCCCGCAGTGGAGGCCGACCAACTCTTCATGAGCTACGCCCGATAGCCAATGCCATCGTAACATCAAAGTGTCAGTGCCTTTGCCCGTTTTCGTTTTTTCTTTGGCTCGCCGGGGCTTATTCCGCCCAGCTAGCCCCAAAAAATAAGCATATGAGTGCACGGTCAAGCAAGTGCCCTGCGCGCAGAGGCAAGACCCCCCTTTTGTCCGGTACCATGCTGTAATCACGGCAAATTGGCCTTCAGATGCCATAAACCGTGAGCTGGCGGATCGCCGGCTGGAGGAATGAATGCTCATGTGCGGGACGATGCGCGGGGCAGGACTAAGACGATGAAACGCTTTCGCGTCACTCAACAGGAAATTGTCTTCGTGGTGTTCGCCGCGTTGTTTCTCTTCTGCTCTTTGTTCCTCAAGGGATTTTTGACGTCTGAGAATATTTTGGCGTTGCTGCAGAATGTGTCGGTGCTCGGCATTCTCGGCCTGGCAATGGCGATCGTGGTGATCGGTGGCGGCATCGACATCTCGCTGATCGCCGCGCTTGCCGTGCCGCCTGGCGTGGTCTTGCAGATGGTGCAGGATGGCCACTCGCTGAGCGGATCGATCGTCACGGCTTTTGCGATCTCGATCGCCTTCGGTCTTACCAACGGATGGCTGATCGCCTACGCCGAAGTGCCCTCTCTCTTCGCAACACTCGCCAGCGGCATCTTTCTCGCGGGCGTCGGCCAGGCTTTTCTGTTCCGGGTGGAAGTCGTGCAGTGGAGCGACGGCATGGCGGGGTTCGACCGGCTGGGCCAAGCCAGCGTGCTCGGCGTGCCGATGCCGATTATCCTGTTGGCGCTCACCTGCGTGGCCGTCGCTTTTCTGCTTCGTCGCACCCGCTGGGGCGCCTACATCTATGCAGTCGGCGACAATCGCTCCGCTGCGCGAGTGACTGGAATTCCGACGCGCCCGATCGTCGTGCTGCAATATGTGTTTGCGGCAGTCATCGGATGCTTTGCTGGTCTTGTGCTGGCGGCGTCGGTTGATTCTATGCCGACGCGTATCTTCAATTCGACACTGATCTACGACGTCATCCTCGTCGTCGTCCTCGGCGGCATCGGCCTGTCGGGCGGTCGCGGCGGCGTGATCAATGTGATCCTCGGCACGTTGCTGATCGGAACGATGCTGAACGGCATGACGATCATGAACATGTCCTACGCGGCACAGAATCTGGTGAAGGGCGTCGTTTTGCTTGCCGCCGTTCTTGCGGACTCGTTTCTCAATCCGCGCAATGAAGAGACGGCGCAGCAAGGCGACATTTGAAACTGCAACCGTGGTCTCTACAAAGGGAGGAATCCGATGACTTCGCTTTCGAAATGGACGTGTGCGGGACTCATGGTCGCTGGTATCGCGGCGGCCGCAAGCTCCGGCGTTTTCGCCCAAGAACAAGGACTTAACGAGCCCTTCCAGGGGCAGTTTCGCTCGGATTTGTCGGGCAAGACGGTGGCGTTTGTACCCGTGGCGATGGGCTTCGACCTTACCGAAGGCTGGTGGGCGGGGCTGAAGAAAGAGCTCAAGCCTTACGGCATAAAATTCGAGCTTCGAGATCCCAACTGGAACACCAATGCGGGGGCACAGGCCGTCACCTCGCTCGTCTCCGAAAAGCCGGCGGTGATGGTCATCCACAATCCCGACGTGCAGACATACGCCAAACTGCTGAAGCGCGCCGAGGATTCGGGCATCTATGTCGTGCAGATCAATATGGGTTCGGCCTACCGCAGTTCGGCTTTCGTCGGGGCAAACTGGATCGAGATCGGCGAGCGGGACACCGACGCGGTCGTCAATGCCTGCAAAGGCAAGTCGAATAAGATCGCCATCGTGCAGGGCGCGGTCTCGGCCGCGGCGAGCGCCTATACGCTGCGGGGCGTCTCGAACGTCCTCGCCAAGCATCCCGAAATCACGGTTGTCTCCAGTCAAGCAGCCGATTGGGACGCAGCCAAGGCGAAAGGGATAACCCAGACCGTTCTTAAGCAGAACCCCGACCTCTGCGGCATCGTCGGCTTCTGGGACGGCATGGACATCGGCACGGCGGCGGCAGTCAAGGAAGCCGGCCTGACGGGCAAGGTGTTCGTTGCGACCTCGGGCGGCGGCGAACATCGGGGAGCTTGCGACCTGGTCAAGACCGGTGCTTTCGACCTCGACCTCAGCTACGACGTACCAACCCAGGCCGCGCAGATGGCCGGCACCATCAAATGGCTGCTCTCCTCCACCGACGCGAAGGCGGGCGCCGTGAAAGGGTCGGAATATACGACGCTGATCCCGATCACCAAGGCGAATGCCGATTCGCCGGGTACCTGTTGGAACCTCGACGAACTGAAGAAAGAGGCCGGCGAATAACCCAATGCCAGCCGGGCGCAATACGCCCGGCTGGCTCTTCTGCTAGCGGTTCCGGAGTTCGCTTTTCCAATGCGAGAAGCCATTATTCGTCTGCGTTACCGGTACTGGCCCGACCACTGGCTTGGTGAAATACTTTCGAAGCGTTGGACCGAAACCGCCATTCCGGTTTTCGTGCTGCTGATCGTCGGCTTCTGGCTAAGCCAGTCGATCCACAATTTCCTTTCGCCGGCGAGCCTTGCCGACACGGCCCGTCAGGCCTGCGAGATTGGATTCATCACACTTGGCATGGCGCTCGTGGTCATCGTCGGCGGCATCGATCTGTCGGTCGGATCGATGTTCGCGCTGACCGACTTTTGCGCCCTTTTTACCCTAGACGTGCTTGGCTGGCCGGTACCGCTCGTCGCTCTGGCGACCATTGTTTGCGGCATGTCGCTCGGGGCTTTGA
The DNA here is from genome assembly GCA_963850855.1 of uncultured Alphaproteobacteria bacterium. Classification (GTDB taxonomy): domain Bacteria; phylum Pseudomonadota; class Alphaproteobacteria; order Rhizobiales; family Xanthobacteraceae; genus BOG-931. The sequence continues at coordinate 67,774 of CAWKNH010000013.1, read as the reverse complement.
ACGGCGTGCTGATCGGCTATCTGCGCTTGCGCGCCTTCATTACCACGCTGATCACGCTGATCATATACCGTTCGGCTTACGACCTCCTGATCCAGCGTTATTCGAACACGGTCGCCGCCGCGTTTCCTGATTTTCCGTCCTGGGATTTTCTCGGCGGCGGTACGGTGCTCGGCATACCGAGCGTTGCGCTCCTGTATATCATTGTCGCGATTTTCGGCCATATCTTCCTGACCCGTTTGCGTCCCGGCTGGCACGTCACTGCCATCGGCGGGTCGCGGCGCTCGGCCTACAATTCGGGCATCCCGGTCAGACGCACGATTGCACTTTGCTACGTCGCCAGCGGTGGGCTCACGTCCGTCGGTGCACTTTTCTTTGCCGCGCGCCTCGGCACGGTCGGCGGAGATATCGGAGTTGGTCTCGAAATTATCGTGCTAACCGCCACGGTGCTGGGCGGCATCACGCTTGGCGGCGGCAGGGGCTCGGTCGCAAAATCCCTGGTTGGAACGCTGATCGTGCTCTTGATCATCAATGGGCTAACCACGCTCAACGCGCGCGGTGGTTTCAATCGGATCATGCTGGCCAGCATCCTTCTGACCGCCGCAATTGTCGATATCCGCTGGCTAAAGAATTGCTCGCGCATCATCAGCAAAGTCTATGTAAGTCCGACCTATCTTGCGCTGCCCGAACCGCCGCCGACCGAGATCGGCAGCAGGGGGCCGTTCGAACAGAACGACAAACTGCGCGACGTGACCTTGATCGGCCTGGGACGAATCGAGGCGCCTGAAGATGTGATCCTCGATCGCAACGACAATCTTTACGCCGGGTCGCGCCACGGCGACATCATCCGCTTTTTCCCTCCTGATTACGAACGAATGGAAGTGTTCGCTCATATCGGCGGTCAACCGTTGGGGATGGCATTCGACCGCAGCGACAATCTCTACGTCTGCATCGGCGGCATGGGGCTCTACCGCATCGCTCCGGACGGCAAAGTCGAAAAAGCGACAGACGAAACAAACCGCAGCCTTTACTCCGTCAACGACGACAGCCGGCTGCGGCTGGCGGACGACCTTGACATCACCGACAACGGCCTCGTGTTTTTCTCGGAAGCCACGGTCCGCTACGAGATGGACGAATGGCCAATCGACGGGCTAGAGGCGCGCGGCAACGGGCGCATCATCTGCTATGACACGAACACCGGCAGGACGCACACGGTGCTGCGCGGGCTCAAATTCCCGAACGGTATTTGCGTCGCCAGCGATGGCCAATCGATTTTGTTCGCCGAGACCTGGGGCTGTTCGGTCAAACGATATTGGTTCGACGGAGCGAAAAAAGGCGCTGTCGAGACGGTGATCAACAATCTTCCGGGTTATCCCGACAACATCAACCTCGCTTCGGACGGCAACTACTGGCTCGCCGTCGTTGGCATGCGCAGCCCTGCACTCGACCTCGCGTGGAAGATGCCGGGCTTTCGCCGGCGCATGGCCAAACGCGTGCCCGGCGACGAATGGCTGTTTCCCAACATCAACACCGGCTGTGTCGTTAAATTCAATGAGAAAGGAGAAATCCTCGAGTCCTACTGGGACCTACAAGGTGTCAACCATCCGATGATCACCTCCATGCGCGAGCATCGAGGCTATCTCTATCTTGGTGGCATAGCCAATAACCGCATAGGCCGCTACAAACTTCAAGACGCCGATCCGAAATTCGCGCAGTACGAAAAGCGCTGGGGGAAGCAATAGTGTTCGGCGTTCTTCGCGATTTGGCGCAGAGCCTTCTAGGCCGCGGCGAAGCGACTATCACCGTACCGTCATTCGACGGCGCGCTGAAGCCGAACCAGGCGCTCGCGCGCGCCGAGACTTTGCTTGAATGCGATGCGCCGGAAGACCTGGCGACGGACGGGACCAACGTCTATCTCGCCGTCGGCGCAAGCCTCGCGCGCCTCGAAGGCAACGGCGCGATCACCATACGAGAGTTTGATCGGCCCATCACCGCGCTTGCCTGCCTGCCTGGCGGCGGCTTGGCCGTCGCGCTCAGCGGCCGTGAGGTTCGCGTCTATTCTGACCCAGCTGCAGCTGCGCCGAGTTCGACCTTTGCAGGCGCGGGTATGCGCAGCATCAATGCACTCGCACCAGCCGGAAGCAATGCGATCTACGCGACCGACGGCTCCGCCGCGCACGACGTCGATCAATGGGTCTGGGACCTGATGGAGCGCGGCTGCTCGGGACGGGCACTGCGGCTGGATTTGAATTCCAAGGATGTTGCCGTATTCGCCCGCGATCTGCGCTACGCCTTCGGCGCATCCGCTATGGACAGTTCCGCGCTCATTTCGGAAAGCTGGCGGCACCGGCTGATCGCAGTTGGGCCGGATGGGACAAGTAAAGTCGTCCTGAGCAATTTGCCGGTTTATCCTTCGCGCCTTTCCCCGGCTAGCGGCGGGGGCTGGTGGCTAACCGCTTTCATCGCTCGCACGCAGCTCGTCGAATTTGTGCTGCGCGAACCCGCCTACCGCAAACGCATGATGGCAGAGATCAATCCGGAATACTGGGTCGCGCCGCGTCTGCGTTCGGGCAAATCGTTCAAGGAGCCGATGCAGGGCGCGCATCTAAAGACGATGGGAGTCGTCAAGCCTTGGGCGCCGCCGCGCTCGTACGGATTGGTGATCCGCCTCGATGCGACATGCAAGCCGATGTTTTCGCTGCACAGCCGGGTCGACGGCGTCAATCACGGAATCGTTTCGGCGATCGAAACCGGCGATTGGCTTTACATGATCGCAAAGGGGCCGCGCCGCGTGTTGCGCTTGCCGACCAAGGGGCTGGCGAAGGAATTCACGGCATGAGCGAATTTATTCTTACCATGGAGAAGGCAACGAAGCTTTACACGGGCGTGCCGGCGATCGAGGACGTCGACTTCGAACTCAAACGCGGGGAAATCCATGCGCTCGTTGGCGAGAATGGCGCCGGCAAATCGACCCTGACGAAGGTCATGGCGGGTGTCGTGACCTTGACCTCGGGCGCGATGAAAATCGATGGGGCGGAAGCCTCACCGGCTACGCCGCTGGAGGCACGTCACCTCGGCGTCGCCATGGTGTTCCAGGAGAACAGCCTTGTTCCAACCATGACGGTTGCGCAAAACCTGTTCCTTGGTCAAGAGCGCTTCTACAATCGCCTGCGCGGCATCAATATCGCGGCGCAGCAGTTCCTTCAGTCGCTCAACTTTGACGTTCCACCTACCGCCATCGTTGGCTCGCTGGGCGCAGCAAAAAAACAAATGGTCGAGATCGCGCGTGCGGTGCTGCACAACGTAAAGATAATCATTTTCGACGAGCCGACCGCCGCGTTGACTCCGGAAGAACGGAAGTACTTCTTCGATCTTGTTCGCGACCTAAAAAAACGCGGCGTTTCTATCATCTTCATCAGCCACGCGCTCGAAGAGGCGCTGATTTTGGCTGACCGGATCACCGTGCTGCGCGATGGCAAGAAAATCGTCACCGATGACGCTAACAAATTCGATCGCGCGCGCATCGTGCAGGCGATGGTCGGTCGCGACCTTTCGCATACGCTTTATGGTGTCAAGAAGACGACGGTGCGTCCGGCGGGTGAGCGCGTCCTTACGATTCAGAACCTCAAGATGGCGCCCATGGTCAAGAATAATTCGCTATCCGTTTTCGCCGGCCAAATTACCGGTGTATTCGGCTTGGTCGGCGCCGGGCGCACGGAAACGTTCAAGATCGTTGCCGGCGTCATGAAACGCGATTTCTTTCATGGCGGCGACATCATCCTGCGCGACAAGCCGGTGCGCTATCGGGTGCCCGCGCCGGCTATAAAAGCGGGCGTCGCCTACGTCACCGAAGACCGCAAAATTGAAGGCTTCTTCGAGACGACCTCGATCGCGCGCAATATTTATCTCGGTCTGTTAGCGAAATTTCCGGCCGGGCGCGCGCTACTGTCCCGGCGCGACGAGTCGGCGGCCGGCACAGATTGGATCAAGCGCCTCAATGTGCGCGCGATTGGCGACGCGGCGAAGGTGATTGAGCTGTCCGGCGGCAACCAGCAAAAGGTCGTCATCGCCAAGTCGCTCATCCAAGAGCCTAACATCATCATATTCGACGAGCCGACACGCGGCGTCGATGTCGGCGCTATCGTTGAAATCCACGAGTTGATCAACCGGCTCGCCGACGAGGGCAAGGCGGTGGTCGTCATCTCCTCCTACCTGCCTGAGATCCTCGGGTTGTCGGACCGTATCCTGGTCTCGCGCCAAGGCAAGGTCGTGGAGGAATTCTCGGCGCTTGAGGCGACCGAAGAGAAGATCATGTACGCGGCAATTCACTGATGCCTACGGCGATGAAGACGACAAGGGCGGTGCGCGATGTCATTACGATTGCGGACATCGAAGCTTTGGAGGCCCGCCCTTACGACGAACTGATTCCAGCGAGGACGCTGATCGACCTATTGCAAGCGACCGCCCATTTGCACCCCGACCGGCCGGCAATCACGACCATTCCGGGGGGAGGCTTCTCGGGGCGGTCGTCAACGATCTCGCATCTCGACCTGTATAAGAAGGTCATCCGCGGGGCGAACCTCTTTTACGGCCTTCTGGAAGCGGAAGGCCGCGCGGTCGCGTTCCTTGGTCCGATCGTCGAAGGAATGATGGAAGCGATCCTCGGCGCGCAGACCGCAGGTGTCGCCGCTACGATCAACTATCTTCTCAGTGCCGAAGTCATTGCCGATTTGTTGGTCGCGATGAACGCGTCCGTTCTCGTAGTGTCGCCCCCGGACGCCGACCCAGCAATTTGGCGGAAGGCGCTGAGCGTCATCGAACGGGCGAAGTCGTTGAAGAAGATCGTAGTGCTCGGAAAGCCGGGTGTCGCCGACGGATCGATAATCGCGTTCTCGCAAGCGGCCAGCCGGCACAGCGACCAGGCAGTGGAGTTCGAGCCGCGATCATCCAGGGAAACCGTCTGCGCGTTCTTCCATACAGGCGGCACGACCGGTCAGCCCAAACTCGTCCGCCTGACGCACGGCAATCAAATCCACGCGGCCTGGAGCTTTGCGCAGGTCCACGGCTTGAACGAGAGCGACGTCGTGATCAACGGTTTCCCCCTTTTTCATGTGGGCGGAACCATGACGGCCGGTCTCTCGGTGCTGGCGGCCGGCGGCCACGTGATCTTTCCGTCGCCGCACAGCTTAAGAGACCGTGAGGCCATCCGAACGTATTGGGAGCTGGTCAAAGCTTTCCACGTTACCATCGTGAGTGGCGTTCCTACATCGATTACGGCGCTAGCCGAAATACCGGTCGGAAATGCCGAGATCACGTCAGTTCGCATGGGGCTGACAGGCGGAGCCGTTTGTCCCAAAGCCGTCAGCGAGCGGTTTTTCGATCGGACCGGGATCAAGCTCTACGAGACCTATGGCATGACCGAAACCGCGGCCGCCATTGCCTTCAATCCCGGCCGCGGGGCACCGGTTCAAGGAAGCGTTGGGTTTCGAGCGCCGTTCGCTCAAACGCGGATTGTCAGCCTCGGTGCGGACAACAGCGAAGCAATGTGTCCGCCGCAGACGAGTGGTCTGGTGCAGGTCAAAGGACCGCAGGTGTTCCCGGGCTATGTCGACCCGAAGCACGATCATGGCATACGGCACCAGGGTGGTTGGCTCGACACCGGCGATGTCGGCTATTTAACCGAGGATCAAAGGCTGATTCTGACAGGTCGCGCGAAGGATTTGATCGTCCGAAGCGGCCACAACATCAATCCTGCCGACATCGAGGACGTGGCCAACACTTTTTCTGGCGTTCAAATCAGCGCGGCCGTCGGGATGCCGGACGCCTATGCGGGTGAAGTACCCATCCTCTATGCCGTTCCCGCACCGGGCGCACAGCTCGACGCAAGTCTCCTGCAACGATATCTGGATGAGCACGTTGCGGAGCCTCCGGCAAAACCGAAACGAGTCATCTTGATCGATGCCTTGCCCACAACCGCTGTCGGCAAGATCGTGAAGAATGATCTACGGGACCGCGCTGTAAGCGAGAAGGTGAAGATCGAGGCCGAGCGCATCTTCGGCGCCACGATTACCCCCGTCGTGGCGGTCGCAAAGGACGAGAAGCTGAATACTGTAGTACTGGTTGAGGTTCCGACCAACGACGCCGCTAGCATCCAGAAGCTTAAAGACGCCCTCCAGCAACTGCCGCAGACCTACACGGTCGTTGCTAGACCCGTGTAAGAGCGGTTTTTATTTTTTGCGCAACAATTATCTGCCGGCCACACGTCGCCTTTGGGTCATCAACGGACATTCCGCGACGTCTGCGTCACGTCTGCTTCACCCCCCAAAGCAGACATCGAACCGCCGATCTGGCACGTCGGCTTTGGGCCACAAACGGACTCATGCACTGCAAGAAAAGAGTCACAGAGAACTTCACCTCCTTGAACTGAATCCTGCCGCTCGTCCAAGAGTAACCGGCGAGCGTGATTCATTTCACACAACCCGCAATCAAAGCGTGGTAATAGTGTTTACCGCCCCGGCCTCGTGCCCCTAACGGGCGGTATCAGTGACAATCAATTGGACGGTGGGAATATGTGTCCGGGAGGCGCGCGCCATGACGACATCGAGCGAATACGCCCAGAAAGCCACAGCGACCTTGCATGAAGTTCTGGGCATCGCGCCTGGCGATTTCGACGCCAAGGGCACCGCCATAGTCATCGAACGGGCCATAAAGAACGCAACACGCGAGCGCGAGACCAAGGCTCGCCGGCAGGTTAGGGAGGCGCAGGCGGCGGCGCAGGACCGTCTGGTACGATTGCTTAGTGCGTCACCTGCGGTGATCTACAGCTTCAAGGCCACCGGCGATTTTGCGCCGACCTTCGTCAGCGACAACATCATCGACGTGTTCGGCTACGCGCCAGCCGAATATTTGGAAGATGCGCCCTTCTGGCGCGACCGGGTGCATCCCGACGATTTAGCCCGAGTCGAAAAGGTAATATCCACATTCTTCCAGAATGGAGTGCACTCGGTGGAATATCGCTTTCGCCGTAAGAATGGCTCCTATTGCTGGGTGAACGACGATCAGCATCTAATTCGCGGCTTCGACGGCAAACCTGTGGAAATCGTCGGGGCTTGGAGCGACATCACGGTGCGCAAGGCGGCGGAGGAGGAGAAAGCTGCGGCGCACGTCCGGTTGTCACAGTTGCTTACCAGCTCGCCCGCTGTGATCTACAGCTACAAGGCGGTGGGAGATTTCGCGCCGACCTTCGTCAGTCAGAACATCAGGGAGCGTCTGGGCTACGAGCCGGAGGAATACCTTGAACACCCGGATTTCTGGCGCAGCCGCGTCCATCCAGATGAGTTAGCCGCAGTGGAAGCTGAGTTTATTCAGCTGTTCAAGAAAGGCCGAAACACAGTCGAATATCGGTTTCTCAAGAAAGATGGCACTTACTGCTGGGTGAACGATGCGCAGCAGCTAATCCGCGACGAGAAGGGTCAAGCGACCGAGGTGGTCGGCTCTTGGAGCGATGTCACCGAGCGCAAGCGAGCGGAAGAAGCAGCGGCGGCAGCCCGGGATCGCGTTGAGTACCTGCTCTCTAGCGCGCCGGCTGTCATCTACAGCTTCCTAGCGACTGGCAACTACACACCAACATTCATAAGCCAGAACGTGAAAAGCCTGCTGGGCTACGACCGTGAAGAATACCTTGAAAGCCCGGATTTCTGGCGAAGTCGTGTCCATCCCGAGGACAGCCAGCGCATCCTCGGTGAATATCCGCGACTGTTTGCGGAGGGACGCCTCAGCATTGAATACCGCTTCCGGAAAAAGGATGACAGCTACTGCTGGATCAACGATGAACTGCAGCTCCTGCGCGATGCGGCGGGCGATCCGATCGAGGTGGTGGGCTCCTGGAGCGACATCACGGCGCGTAAGCAGCTTGGCGAAGCCCTAGTCGCCGCCCAGGACCGTATCGGTCGCTTGTTGTCGTCTGCGCCCGCGGTGATCTACAGCTACAAGGCGGCGGGAGATTTCGCGCCGACCTTCGTCAGTCAGAACATCAGGGAGCATCTGGGTTACGCGCCGGAGGAATACCTCGAGCACCCGGATTTCTGGCGCAGCCGCGTCCATCCCGATGACTCAGCCGCAGTGGAAGCTGAGTCCATCCAACTGTTCAAGAAAGGCCGAAACACGGTCGAGTACCGATTTCTCAAAAAGGACGGCACCTACTGCTGGGTGAATGATGCGCAGCAGCTAATACGCGACGAGAAGGGTCAAGCGGCCGAGGTAGTCGGCTCGTGGAGCGATGTCACCGAGCGCAAGGAGGCGGAGATTGCTTTCCGGCGCAGCGAGCAGCGGCTGACGGACGCAATCGAAACGATCTCGGAGGGGTTCTCGCTGTACGATGCGGACGACCGACTGATCGTCTGCAACAGAGCGTATGGAGAGCTGCTCTATCCCGGACTGGGGACCCCTACGCCGGGCACGTCGTATGAAACTCTGGTCCGTAATGCGGCAGAGGAAGGCCTGGTCGAGGACGCGAAAGGACGGGTGGATGCGTGGATTGCCGAGCGACTGGCAAAACGCAGGCAGCCGGGTGAGCCTCATGTTCAGCGCCGTGCCGGCGGCCTGTGGGTTCAAATCAACGAGCGTAAGACCGCAGAAGGCGGCATGGTAGCCATCTACACGAACATTACCGAGATAAAACGAGCCGAGGAGCAGGTCCGCCAGGCCAAGCGCACGGCGGATCTCGCAAACGAACTCGTCAGCGAACAGAAGCGAGAGTTGGAGATCCTATCTACGAAGCTGTCCAAATACCTATCACCGCAGGTCTATTCGTCGATTTTCACGGGCCAGCGCAGTGTCGAGATCGCCTCGAACCGCAAGAAGCTGACCGTGTTCTTCTCCGATATTGCGGATTTCACCGCGACTACCGACGATCTGGAATCCGAGGAGTTGACAGGACTGCTCAACTACTACCTGACGGAGATGTCGAAGATCGCTCTTGAGTATGGCGCGACGATCGACAAGTACGTTGGCGATGCGATCATGGCATTCTTCGGCGACCCCGAGACGAAGGGGGTCAAGGAGGACGCCATAGCGTGCGTCACTATGGCCATCGCGATGCAGCGGCGGATGCGGGACCTCCAGTTCGAGTGGCGCGATGCCGGGTTGGAAAATCCGTTCCAGCTGCGCATCGGAATCACCACAGGCTATTGCACTGTTGGCAATTTCGGTAGCGAGGACCGCATGGACTACACCATCATCGGCAATGAGGTGAATCTCGCGTCCCGGCTGCAATCGCATGCCGAGTTGGGCGGCATTCTCATTAGCCATGAAACCTATTCGCTGGTCAAAGATACCGTGTTGGCCGAGGAGCAGGACCCCATCCAGGCCAAGGGTTTCGCCAAACCGGTTCGCAACTATAAGATTCTCGACCAGTTAGACAGATTGCCAGAGCGCGGGAAGGTCATCCGCGAGGAACAAGAGGGCCTGAGGATTTTCTTGGACCTGCAAAAACTGGACAGGGCGCGCGCCTCGCAGGCTCTGAGAAGCATCCTCTCGCAACTCGGGAGCTGAGCGGAGATCACGACCCAGGCGCTATCCCAGCATGGCGCGCGAGCCCTGCCTTGCCGCCGATGAACTCGCCGACCACCGCGCGGTCCGTTAAGTGAACTTCGCTTGTATGAGGCTCCCAACATCAAGGCGAATGAACCTTTCGCAGTGCGTCACTTGAGCGTGGAAAATGACGCTGTGGGTCAATCGCGACCGGGTCGAGTCAGTGCAAGCCCGGCCAAGTCCGCTATGCGGCCGAAAGCGGAAGTAAATTCAGAAAATTGGCGGCAACGCCATAGGCCATTGCGGGTTGATGACGCTGCCCGGGACGTGATTCAAGCTCCGAAGCCGGAGCCTCGAATCATGCGTCGCGAACTCGGTGATTATGAATGGACCGCGATCAAGCCGATGCTGCCCAACAAACGCTCGGCGTTCGGCGTGTAAATAACCGCCGTGGACTCAACTAACACGCAGCCGGATTCGGATTGATGCGAGTTTGACGAGCGCCAGATAGGTGCGCCCTAGTTCCGCTCCTTGAGCAGATCGCGGCCGATGATCAGCTTCTGCACTTCGGTCGCGCCCTCGTAGATGCGCAGCGGACGAATTTCCCGATAGAGCCGTTCGACCACGGAGCCGACGCTGACGCCGAGGCCGCCGAACATCTGCACCGCCCGGTCGATGACCCGCTGCGCGCCCTCGGTCGCGGCTATCTTGGCCATCGCCGCTTCCCGCGTGGTGGCGACGCCCTCGACGTCGCGCAGCCACGCCGCCCGATAGGTGAGGAGCGCCGCTGCGTCGATCTCGAGCGCCATGTCGGCGAGCGCGGCCTGGGTCAGCTGGAAGTCGGCGAGGGTCTGGCCGAACATCTTTCGCGACTTGGCGCGCACCAGCGCCTCGTCGAGCGCGCGGCGGGCAAAGCCGAGGGCTGCGGCGGCGACGCCGGCACGAAAGATGTCGAGCGTGCGCATGGCGATCTTGAAACCCTCGCCCGGCGCGCCGATGAGATGCGACGCCGGAATGCGGCAGGAATCGAACCGGAGCCGCGCCAGCGGATGCGGAGCGACCACTTCGATGCGTTCGGCGACGTCGAAGCCGGGCGTCCCTGCCTCGACAACGAAGGCGGAGATGCCGCGGGCGCCGGGCGCTTCGCCGGTACGGGCGAAGACCACATAGAAGTCGGCAATGCCGCCGTTGGAGATGAAGGTCTTCTCGCCATCGATCACGTAGTCGCGGCCCTCGGCCCGCGCCGCGGTGGACATGGCGGCGACGTCCGAGCCGGCCTCGGACTCGGTCAGCGCGAAGGCGGCGATGGCGGCGCCCTCGGCGACGCGCGGCAGATAGCGGCGCCTGAGCTCGTCCGTACCGGCGAGCGAGATCGGGCCGCTGCCGAGGCCCTGCATGGTGAAGGCGAAGTCGGCAAGCCCGCTGTGCCGCGCCAGTGTTTCGCGCGCGATCACCAGATAGCGCGACTGCAGCGCCTCGTGCGCCCCGCCGAAGCTTGCCGGGACGCAGTGCCGCAGGCACCCGGCGGCGCCGAGCGTGCGCACCCAGCGCACGCAGGTCGCGCCGACATCAGCGTGGCCGGCGTCGCCATCTTCCACATCGTCGACCGCGTGCTGAGCCCATTGGTCGAGCTCCGCCGCGAAGGCGCGATGCTGGGCGTCGAAAAATGGGACGCCCAAATGTGCAGTCCGGCTCATGTTTGTTCTCCTCCCGGTCGAAAGCCCGGATTTCTGGGCGTTCCCCGCGCGATCAGGCCGCCATAACCATCCCGACGGCAAATCATTGCATTTCCAGCGGCCCGCGGCACATTATCCATGCCCACTGTGAGGTGATAGCGGGAGTTCTCGGCCATGAAGGTCATCATCGCGGGAGCAGGCGTCGGCGGTCTGGTGACGGCGCTGATGCTGCACGCGCGCGGCATCGATTGCGAGATTTTCGAGCAGGCGGACGCGATCCGCGAGCTCGGCGTCGGCATCAACACGCTGCCGCACGCGATCAAAGAACTGGCCGAGCTCGGCCTCCTCGACCGCCTCGACGCGGTCGCGATCCGCACCTACGAGCTGTTCTACACTAACCGCTTCGGGCAGGAGATCTGGCGCGAGCCGCGCGGGCTCGACGCCGGCTATGACATTCCGCAATTCTCGATCCATCGCGGCCGGCTGCAGGGGGTGATCTACCAGGCGGTGCGCGCGCGTCTCGGAGAATCGCGCATTCATTTCAATTGCCGGCTCGGCTCGTTCGCGCCCGACGAGGCCGGGGTGACCGCCTATTTCTTCGACCGCAACGGCGCGCATCGGCACACCGCGCGCGGCGACGTGCTCGTCGGCGCCGACGGCATCCACTCGCTGGTGCGCGAGAAGCTCTATCCGAACGAAGGCCCGCCGGCGTGGAACGGCCTGATGTTGTGGCGCGGCGCCATCGATTGGCCGGCGTTCCTGACCGGACGCTCGATGGTGGTGGCCGGCGGACTGGCGGCCAAGCTCGTGGTCTATCCGATCGCCGAAGGCTCGCGGCCCGACAAGCGGCTGACCAACTGGGCGGTGGTCGGCCGGGTCGGCGATCCGTCGATGCCGGTGCCGCAGAAGCAGGATTGGTCGCGGCCGGGCCGCTTCGAGGATCTGATGCCGCACGTGCAGCGCTTCCGCATCCCTTATATGGATGCGCGCGCTTTGATCGAAGCGACCAACGAATTCTGGGAATATCCGATGTGCGATCGCGATCCGCTGCCGCGCTGGAGCCACGGCCGCATCACGCTCCTCGGCGACGCCGCGCATCCGATGTATCCGGTCGGCTCGAACGGCGCCTCGCAGGCGATCCTCGACGCCCGGTTCCTCGCCGACCGGCTCAAGGACAGCGAACATCCGGCGCATGCGCTCTGGCTCTACGAGCAGACGCGGCTGCCGATGACCGCCGAGATCGTGCGCAGCAATCGCCGCGGCGGCCCGGAAGGCGTCATCGATGCCGTCGAAGCGCGGGCGCCGGACGGCTTCAGCAATATCGACGACGTGCTCTCGTTCGAGCAACGCAAGGCGATCGTGCGCGGCTACGCCTCCAAGGCCGGCTTTGCGCGCGAGCAGGTCAACAAGGCGGCGTGACGGGGCATTTCACCTTTCCCCTCGCCGGAAAGGTCGGCGCGCACAGCGCGCCGCCCTGCGGCGCTGGGAGGTCGCACGAGGTGTCCGAGTAGACGACGGGGGGTTAGAGATCCGAGACCCCAAACACGATCAGGCTAGGAACCGTTGCACAGCGTCTACAGCTTCCCGCTTCTCGTCGAGCACGAGGTGACCCGCACCCTTGAAGATCTGAATGTCCGCTTTGGGAATGAACCGCCGCCAGAGTTCGGCCTGCTGCACCGGGATGAGGCGGTCGTCTTCGCCCCACACCAGCAATGTGGGCATGGTCAGCCGGTGCAGATAGCGGGGCAACTTCGCGTCCCAGGGATGCTCCCAAAGCAGCCGCGCCAGCGTTGCCCCTTCGCGATAGCGGTCGCCGACGAAGTCGAGATCGGGCTTTTCCGGAAGGTACGGCTTGATCACCTCGAAGTTCGTCACCAGCATTGAAGGAATCTGCTCAGGCGGCAGCGTGAAGAGGTCGGGGCCTGGATGCGCCCTATCGCGTAGACCGGCCGGCCCGACCAGCACGAGCCGGTGAATGCGATGGCCGTGCTCGACGGCGAACTTCGCAGCCAGGAAGCCGCCCAGCGAGAAGCCTACCAGCCGGGCCTTCTCGATGCGGAGAGCGTCGAACAGATCGAGATAGTGCATGACGTAGTCATGCATGTCGGTCATCGCCGGGTCGTCATCTGACTCGGCAAATCCCGGATGAAACGGGACGATGACGCGGAATTTCTCAGTCCACGGCAGGGCGAAATTGATCCCATGCCAGATGCCGGCGCCATGCAGGAACACCAGCGGCTCGCCGCGTCCGGCCGCGAGCACGACCGTCTTCACGCCGTTGATAGTGTGAACTTGCCGCTCGAATTGGGCAGGGAAGGCTTGGGCGCCCATTGGCTTTCCTCCTCTACTCGGCTGCCGCTCGGCGTGGCTGCGCCGCGCGGGCGCGCATGCGCGGCATCACATCCTGCGAGAAGAAGCTCATGTTCTTCACTACTTTCCAGTGCGGCATGTTGCCGATCGCGCCGAGAATGTTGAAATGATTGGTGCCCATCGTCTCACCCCATTCTTCGAGTTGCTCGACGACCTGATCGGCCGTGCCGACGGCGACGAAGAACGCGTCGTTGATAGCTTGGAAATCAAAACCGCCATGCAGCTTGTCGGCAAGCGCGGCGCGCTTCTTCAACTGATCGACTGATAGGTAGCCGGGCGGAGCCAGGAATGTCGGCGTGGTGCGCAGCGCGTCCTCGAAGAAATAGCAGATGTGATCGAGCGCCTCCTCCTCGGCCTTTTGCTTCGTCTCGGCAACATAGGCGATGACCCCAAGCGGAAGCTGCTCCGGCCGGATGTGATGACCATGTGCAGTCGCGCTGCGGCGCAATTGCTCGTTGAGCTCGGCCGCACGCTGTTTGGTGACGAAAACTGCCGAATAGCCGAAGCCGAGCTTCGCCGCAAGTTCGACGGTCTCCGGGCTGCCGGTGCCGACGATGTAACAAGGCGGATGCGGTTTCTGATACGGCCGCGGCCATGGATTGAGGTAGCGGTAGGTATAGAAGTCGCCGTAATAGGTGGTCGGGCCGTCCTGCGTCCAGGCCTGCAGGATGATGTCGATCGATTCCCGGTAACGCTCACGTGCCGTCGCCGGGCTGATCGGATTGGCCCAATATTCCATGCCGGTGCCGAGCGGGAACGCCACTTCCAGGCGCCCCTGCGAGAGCACGTCGAGCATCGCGTATTCTTCGGCTAGGCGGTTCGGATATTCGAGATTGGGCGGCGTGCCCCAGACGCAGATCTTGGCATTCTTGATCTGCGGGATGATCGCCGCCGCGATAAGGTTCGGCGCCGCCATCATGCTGTACGCCGTGTTGTGGTGCTCGTTGACCACGACGGCATCGAATCCCAACGTGTCCGCGAGTATCAATTCGGCAAGATACCGCTCATAGAGCGCGTGACCCCGTTCCGGGTCGTAATATTTATTCGGGAAATCGACCCAGAGCGAATGAAACTCTTTGTGGTTCTCGGGCAGGGGCACGTAGGGCAAAAAATGCATGAAGTTGAAACGGACGTTCGTGCTCATCGAGGGCCTCCCTATGGCGATACCGGAGCGGACATGGTGCTCGCATCGACCGCGGGCGTTCGGCGGACCGGCGCTGCGCGGGCTTGCTTCCCCTTTTGCCGTCGAGGTTAGGAGATCGCCGCTTGGTGTCAAGCGCGACCGGATTGTCGATAGGCACTAGCACTACTTTCGGGCATGCGATGGAAGTTATCGGGCGCTGCTGGAAGATTTGCGGGCTGGCCAGCCCGCGCGTTTGGGTCGTCGTGAGCGCAAACCAGCGCGCCGCGTTTGGTCATCGTCGAATCCGTCAAGGCCATTCTCGGCCGCGAGCGGTCTTTGAGCGCCAGGCGCCGAGTAAAGATTGCCGACACCGCGCCATAGCGGCTAGGATCGTCGTGGGACGAAACGTTGGAGTGTCGGGGTTGCGTTCGACATGAATCTGCTTCCCTTCGTCGCCTCCGGAATAGGCCTCGGCGCGGTTTATGCGCTTTCCAGCGTCGGTTTGGTCATTCTCTACCGGGCCTCGGGCACGTTGAACTTCGCCTTCGGCGCGTTCGGCGGCGTCTCCGCATTCCTGGCATGGCAGTTGACGCATGACGGCGTTCCGGCACCGATCAGCTGGATCACAGGCGTCGTCGTATCGACCAGCATCGCCTACGGGTATGGCCGCGTTTTCGCGCCCCGCTTGGCGCATCGCGATCGGGTGGTACGCGCCATTGCCACGCTTGGATTGGCTCTGGTCCTGTTTGGCGGCATGGCTTGGTATTGGGGCGTCGGCGTAGCGCGGCGCCTCGTCTTGCCGACCGATTTGGATTATGTGCTGCTGTTCGGCGTCAGGTTGTCGCTGACACGCCTCATCGCCCTCGGCGTCGCGCTGCTGATGGTCTGTGGCACTGGCCTGCTGTTGAGCCGCACGCGCATCGGTCTTGGCATGCGCGCGCTCGCCAGCGACCGTCACGTCAGCGCCGCTATCGGGGTACGCGTCCTTCAGATCGACTCCATTGCCTGGCTGATCAACGGCTTGTTCGCCGGCATCGCCGGCATCCTTTTGGCGAACATTAACCGGCTCGATCCGGGTTTTTTGACCTTTTTGGTCATTCCGGCAATCGCCGCCGCGATTCTGGCGCGCTTGTCGTCACTACCGGGTGCTTTCGTCGGCGGCATGGTCGCCGGCCTGATCGAAGCCCTGCTCGTCGCGGTCCCCGAAGCGGCCAATTTGCGCAGCGCGGGGCCCTATGTCGCCGCTCTCATCTTCCTGATGATCGTCGGCGTGGGTCAGGGCGTCGGAGCGCGGGAATGACCGAAGTCGTCAAGACCGAGGCCATTCCATCGATCGAGCCGGCCGGGCCCGAAATCACGCCCGGCCTCCGGGTGGTCGCGATCGTCGCCGTGGTCGGCACCGTCTCGAGTGCCATCGCGCTGACCTCGGGCGGCTATTGGCTGTCGAATTTCTCCCAGGCCTATTGCATGACCTTGGCCGTGCTTGGCTGCGCGCTGCTCTATGGCCAACTCGGCCTGGTCTCGCTTTGTCAATGGGCGCTGGTCGGCGTCGGCGGTTGGGTGAGTCTTCGCGTCTACCACTCGTTTCATCCCCCCTTCTTCGTCACTATGCTTGCCGGCGGCGTTGGTGCATCGCTGATCGGCATGATCTGGGGATTGCCGGCGCTACGCATGCGCGGGCTCTATCTCGCGCTCGTGACGCTGATGCTTGCGGGCGCCTTTCAGATTGTAGCCACAGTCACCAGCTTTCCGGTAGGAGGCCCGGGATTTCTGGGCCAGGTCGGCGCCAGCGGCAATGACCGTATCATGATGGCGCGACCGATCTTCGCTGCGAGCGACACCGGTTATTTTCTCTTTGTTGCGCTGGTGACGCTGTTCGGCGTCCTTTTGGTCGAGGCGCATCGGCGCACCAAGCCGGGACGCGCCTGGGCTTTGATTCGCAAGAACGAGCAAATGGCGGTCGCGGCCGGCGTCAGACTCGTGTTCTACAAGGCGTGGGCCTTTGCGCTCTCGGGATTTCTCGCCGGCGTCGCCGGGGCCCTGTTGGCCGGCCTGTTCGGCCAGCTCGACGCTTCGGCCTTCCTGCCCACGAGCTCTATCGTGATTTTCATCGGCACATTGCTGGGTGGATACCAAGTCTGGCTTGGCTCGTTCTTAGGCGGCATTCTGACCCGCTTCGTCCCGGCGCTGCTGATCGACCTCAACGTCAATACCAATGTCGGTTTCATAATCTTCGGCGCAGCGTTGTTGTTCGCTTTGCGCGATCCACTCGGCGTAGGCGGCCAACTCACCCTCCTGGCGGAGCGTCTCTACAAAAAATACCAGGCGCAGCACCCGTCATGATAAAAATCGATGCGCTGACGGTTCAATTCGGCGGCATCAAGGCGCTGGACGCGCTCGACGCGCAATTTGCCGCGCCGATTTGCGGGCTCATCGGTCCCAATGGCGCCGGCAAGACGACTTTGGTCAACGTGCTCTCCGGCTTCGTCGCCCCGATCAAGGGCACGATCGTGCTCAACGATACCTCGCTGCTGAGCCTTTCGCCGCTCCGCCGGGTCCGGCTTGGGCTGCGCCGGACTTTTCAGCAGGAACTCGTCGTCGATGAATTGACGGCGATGGAAAATATCCAGGCGATTGCCGATCACCTGTCGGCCGACCGCGCCAGCGCTCGACGCGAGGTTGCCTTGGCGTTGGATTTTGTCGGTCTGAGCGAAGGGCGCCATACGCTCGGCCGTCAGCTCAATCTGTTCGAACGCCGCATGGTCGAGATCGCCAAGACGCTGATCGGCCGCCCTAGGGTCATACTTATGGACGAGCCGGGGGCCGGGCTGAACGAGGCGGAAACTGAGCGGCTGCGCCGGCTGCTGGTCAAAATTCCCTCGGCGTTCAACTCTCGGCTTGTACTCATCGATCACGACGCCGATCTGATTGCGTCGGTTTGCATGGAGACGCTGGTCTTGGATTTCGGCAGGCGCCTGGCCATGGGGCCGACCCGCGCGGTGCTCGACGATCCTGCCGTGCGCCGCGCTTATCTCGGACGAGAGTGAACCGATGGCCGGGCCCGAACTGACGGTACGCAATCTCTTCGTGGCGCGGGGCGGCCGCCCGGTGCTGCGCGACGTATCGATCAGCGTCCCGCCCGGCGAGATCACGGCGCTGCTCGGCGCCAACGGCGCCGGCAAATCGACGCTGGTGCTGACCATCGCCGGCGTATTGCCCGCGCTGCGTGGCGATATTTCCTGTGACGGCGTGCGGCTCCTGGGGCAGGCGCCCGACGCGGTGCGGCGGCACGGCGTGGCGCTGGTGCTGGAGGGCCATCCCGTCCTTACCGGCCTCTCGGTACGCGACAATCTCGCGGCCGCGGCCCTGATGCACACGCGGCGTGACGCCGATCGCGAAATCGAGGCGGCGCTGGAGATTTTTCCGGAACTGCGCGACCGGCTCTCGACCGCCGCGCAGAATCTGTCGGGCGGTCAGAAGCAGATGGTGGTCATCGCGCAGGGGATGATATCGCGACCGCGCTACCTCCTGATTGACGAATTATCCTTCGGCCTTGCACCGTCGATCGTCAGCCGGCTCGCCGAGACGATCCAGATCATCGCCCAACGCGGCGTCGGTATTCTGCTCATCGAACAGTTCACGACCTTGGCGCTGAGCTTGACGAAACGCGCCTACGTTCTGGAACGCGGCACCGTGGCGTTCGCCGGCAGCAGCGAGGAGTTGCGGCAGCATCCGGAAATCTTGCACGGCGCGTATCTGGCTTCGGGCCAGCTCGTGGCGGCGCGCGCCTAGTCTTGCGATATGGCGGTTGTATCGGCCCGAAACGACATCGAGGATTCCCTGGCCGGCATCGGCCACAGGAATCCTCGACAGCTCTCGCTGCGAAGCGGTTGCCCGTCAGTTACTTGGCTGTGTCGGAAATCGTGATGCCCATTTTCTTTTCCATCGCCTCGATCGGGGCGAGAGCCGGATCGGCATCGGCGACGCAACCCTCCACGTTCTGCCATTTTCCGTCGTGGATTCGCACCGTGCGCGTGACATGGTTGGGATTATGCTCGGTCGCCTCCGGGCCGCCCCAGTACCACGGCATGCACAGGATGTCGGTCTCATACGGCTTCACATTTTGAATGGCGGCAGTCACCGTATTGCGATTGATCTCGTCCGGGTTCTTGATCGTCAGCATGGCCTTGACCGCGACCCGAGCGGCGATATAGCCGGCCTGCGAGAAGCTGTCGCGCAAGGCCTTGCCGCCGTAAGCATCCATCACCGCGATCCAGTTCTGATTGTCCTTGCCTTTGCTTTCGAGCGGCGCCAGCTCGGCATTCACCCAGTAGCGATCGTTCCAATATTTCGTATCGATCGCGCTGGGGAAACGGACCGTGTAATACGAGGTCGGCGCCAACCACTTCATCTTCGCTGCGCCGTCCTGCTGCTGCGCGGCCTCAACGAGGCGGGCCCCATAATCATCGACGCCATAAGTCATGACGGCGTCGGAGCCGGTCGCCAGCAACTGCAAGACCAGTGACGTGAAGTCGGGGGAAACCGGATCGGAATAGACGCTCGTCACCTTGACCCCGTATTTCTTGCCCCACTCCTCGATGCCACCGCAGCTCCAGTCGGAGCCGGGGAATTTCGGTATCGTACAGGTGACGCTCTTTGCTCCGAGCACACGCCGGGCGTAATCGACGCCGGCGAGGCCGCTTTGCCGGGGTCCGGCGTTAATGGGCGCAATATTTTTCGACTGATAGCACTGCGGCGGAATGCCGACCCCCGCGATCTCGAGGACGTTTTCCTTCAAGTAGTAGTTGGCGTTGGGGATGCACTCGATGATGCTGGCGCCGCCGACCATGGCATAGACGCCTTCGTCGCCGACCAGCTTCTTGGCGGCCTGCGCCGCGACATCAAGTTGGGTTTGATCGTCCTCGTCGTGATAGGTGATTGGCCGGCCATGAATGCCGCCGTTGGCGTTGACGCAATCGAAATAAGCCCTGGCGGCATCGTCGGCTTCCTTGAAGCTGCCGAAGCCGCTCATTGTGGTCACAGCGCCGATCGGAATTGGCTTACCGGTCGCCTTCTGTCCGGTATTGTCGCCGCAATCGGGCTTTGCGAATGCCGGTGCCGCGCCCAACAACAGGCCGAGCGCAAGTCCTCCGGTCAGAAGCCAAGAAATCCGCTTCATTCATCCCTCCCTTGGTTCTGTTATTTCCGTTTATTTCGGTTTAGAGAAACGCAGCGATGCTACACACTCGATATAAATACTACTTTTGGAGCAGAGTACGGTCAATCAACATTCTAAGGAGCGATAAATGAAAACGATCGAGCTTTTCGACGTCGCTGGCCTCGTCACCATCGTAACAGGGGGCGCGAGCGGCATTGGGTATGCCTATGCCGAAGCCATGGCCGATAACGGCGCGTCCGTCACGTTGCTCGATATCGATGACGCCGGTCTTTCCGCGGCGGTCGCAAAACTTCGCGCGAAGGGAGGCAAGGTCCGCAGTGTCGTTGTCGACGTGACTGACCGGGCGGCGCTGCGCACCGCGATCGATGACACTGCCCGCGAATTCAATCGTCTCGATGTGCTTTTCGCCAACGCTGGAATCGATTGGGGGCCAGGTTTCCTCTCTATGACCGGCGAGCGAAGTGCTGATGGCGCATTCGAA
This sequence comes from uncultured Alphaproteobacteria bacterium, assembly GCA_963850855.1. Classification (GTDB taxonomy): domain Bacteria; phylum Pseudomonadota; class Alphaproteobacteria; order Rhizobiales; family Xanthobacteraceae; genus BOG-931. Next base: position 47,417 of record CAWKNH010000013.1, on the reverse strand, counting down.
AACATTTCGGACGAACGATGGGACAAGGTAATTGCCACCAATTTTACTTCCGTCTTCACCTCGATCCGCTGCGCCGTGCCGCATATGAAGAAAAACAGATCGGGCGGGCGCATTATTGTGACGACTTCCGTCGCCGCCATGCGCAGCGAAGCCGTCGTCGGCACGCCATACATGCCAGCCAAAGCCGGCGCAGCCCACCTCGTTCGCCAAGCCGCGTTTGAACTGGCGAAGTTCAACATTTTGGTGAATGCGATAGCACCAGGTCCCTTCGTCACCAACATCGCCGGCGGACATATGCGCACGGCGGAGGTCGCCAGGGCCTTCGGGCAAGCAGTTCCGCTGCACCGGCTCGCGTCAACGGACGAGATTCAAGGAGCGGCCTTGTTCCTTGCATCGCCGGCCTCAAATTATGTGACCGGCGCTCACATCATCGTCGATGGGGGTGTAATGTTGGGACGCGCGGATTGACCGGCCGATTCCCGAGTTGCGGCTTTGGCCGACCCGCGCAACCCGCCGCACCCGACCGCCTGCTTCGTCCAGCCGGTCAACCTCACCGCAAGCGATCGCGTGGGCAGGCGCATCCCGGCCGCCTTGCCGACCGCGAAGGACCTTTGATAATTTGACCGAAGCGACGACTCTGAGCAACGTATCGCCTCCGAAGGCGCTCACGAGTGCCTCCTTATTTAAGGGAACCCGCCGCCTTGCTGTAATGATCGGGGGATCGCCCTCCTCGGGCACTGGACGCACTTGGCACAGTCGATTGGCCATGAAACAATTCGCAAACAGGTAATGACGCGGCGGACGTTGATTACGTTGTCCGCCGCCTGGGCGTCGATCCGCGGTCAAAGATCACCAATCTTCGAATGCCCGAGCGGCAGACCAGGCTTTTCGAGGTCGCTCTCGTTCAGCTCCGGCTGGACATCCGCGTCGATTTCTCTATCGCGGAACGCGGCCTCGAACTGGCCGAGCCCAAGGCTTCGCAGCCAATCACCCACATCCATGGTCGCGCCCTACGCGGCTCCGCGCTCATGATCTTCCGGATGAAATAGCGCGTCCAGGGTGCTACCGCCCCGTCGACGAGCGCACCCTGACCTTACGGATCGAAAGACCGAGGGGAGCGGAGAAGCCCCAGCGAACCGAAGGGCCTACTCGGGCGGCGGCAGGAACATCACTTCGTGCTTGGCCGAGAGCGCCACCACTTCCGGCGGCGTCTGCTCCTTCATGCTGTGGATGGCCCAGAACAGGTCGTAGAGCTTGCGCGTCGGGGACACCCAGAAGAAGCATTTGATCGGCTGGTCAGACTTGTTGAAGAGGCCGTGGGGGATTTGCATCGGCAGCCGGATCAGATCGCCGGCGGTGGCGACAAACTCGCGGCCGTCGAGCACCAGGTCGAAGCGCCCTTCGAGCATGTAGATGAATTCGTCCTGGGTCGGATGGATGTGCGGCGGAACGAACGTGCCGGGCGGAAGCGTCGCGTGCCACGAGAAGGAGTTCTCCGAAAGCTGCTTCGGCACATAGGTCTGGCCCAAAATATTCCAGACGATGCCGTCTATGCCGGTTCCGGCTTTGGTGATTCCTGGTGTCATCGCGGTCATCGGACGCTCACTCCCCTACGCGCAATTGGCGGAGACCATTCAAGCACGCGAGCGCCGGTCCCGCCATGTCGGCCGCGCGCAATCCGGTAACAGCGTAAACGGCGCGGCTCAGCGCTCCGGCACCACCGCCGTCGTTTCGATCTCGAGGCGCGCCTGCGGCTCGACCAGCCGGGCGACGGCGACGAGCGCCATCGCCGGATAGTGGTCGCCCATCACCTCCCGGTAGACTTCACCGAGCGCGGAGCGCGCCTTGAGGTATTCGTCCATGTCGCGCACGTACCAGGTCATGCGCACGATGTGCTGCGGCGCCGCGCCGCCTTCGGCGAGCACGGCGACAATGTTGTTGAGGAGCTGGCGCGCCTGGCCGACGAAGTCTGGGGGAAAGCGGCCATGCTCGTCCCAGCCGATCATGCCGCCGATGAACACCATGTCGCCGCGCGCCTTGATGCCGTTGGCGTAACCTTTGGGCTGCGGCCAGCCGGCCGGCTGCAGCACGAGATTGGGCTTCGTGCGCGGCGGGAGCGTGCGGATCGGGCTCTCGGACAATTCAATCTCCTTCAGGACGCGAGTTCGCTGGTGGCCGGTTCTGCCGCCATGCGTCGCAAGGCGAAACGCTGCAATTTGCCCGTTTCGGTGCGCGGCAGGCTTTTCACATATTCGATGGCGCGCGGATATTTGTACGGCGCCACGGTCGCCTTGACGTGCTCCTGCAGCGCGCGGGTGAGCGCGGCGGCGGGCGTAAAACCTTGATTGAGAACCACATAGGCTTTGACGATCTGTCCGCGTTCCGCATCGGGCTGGCCGACGACGCCGCACTCGGCGACGGCGGAATGCTCGAGCAGCACGGTTTCCACTTCCGGCCCGGCGATGTTGTACCCCGCCGAAATGATCATGTCGTCGGAGCGCGCCTGGTAACAGAAATAGCCGTCGGCATCCTTGACGTAGGTGTCGCCGGTGACGTTCCACCCGCCCTGCACGTACTCCGCCTGCCGTTTGTCGTCGAGATAGCGACAGCCGGTCGGGCCCTTGACCGCGAGACGACCGGCGGCGCCGGGCGGCAGCTCGCGGCCGGCCTCATCGATCACCCGCGCTGCGAATCCCGGGACCGGCCTTCCGGTCGCGCCGGCCCGCATCTCTTGTTCCGGCGAGGCGATGAAGATGTGCAACATTTCGGTCGAGCCGAGGCCGTCGATGATGCGGATGCCGGTGGCGCCGAGCCAGGCGTTGAAGGTGGCGGCCGGAAGCGTCTCGCCGGCGGAGACACATTTGCGCAGCGCGGAAAGGTCGTGCGCGGCGAGCTTGCCGAGCATGGCCCGATAGGCGGTCGGCGCGGTGAAGCAGATCGTGGGGCGGAATTTGCCGAACGCGGGCAACAGGTCGTCCGGCGTCGCCTTCTCCAGAAGGATGGCGGCGGCGCCGACGCGCAACGGGAACAGCACCAGGCCGCCAAGCCCGAAGGTGAAGGCGATCGGCGGCGAGCCGATGAAGCGGTCCTCGAGAACCGCGCGCAGCACGTGTTTGCCGAAGGTGTCGCAGATCGCCAGCATGTCGCGGTGGAAATGCATGGTGCCCTTGGGCACGCCGGTGGTGCCCGAGGTGAAGGCGATCAGGCACACATCGTCGCTCGCCGTATCGCAGGGCTCGAAGCGTTCGTAGCCCGGCCTCTTCATCAGGATGTCGAGGCTGTCTGCGGAAGCCGACCCCCAATAGACGACCCGAGCGAGCGAGGGCGCGAGCGGCCGCGTCTTCTCCATCTCGTCGGCCAGCCGCGCGTCGCACAGCGCCAGCCGGATTTCGGCCTTCGCGACCGGAAATGCGAGCTCCTTGGCGCGCAACAACGGCATGGTCGCGACCACGACGCCGCCGGCTTTGATGACGGCAAAATAGGCCGCCACCATCATCGGGCTGTTGGGTCCGCGCAGCAGCACCCGGTTGCCCGGCACCATCGCCAGATCGCGGGTCAACACGTTGGCGATGCGATTGACGCGCTCGGCAAGATCGGCATAGGAGAGCCGCTCACTCGGCGAGATCAGGCAGTCGCGGTCGCCATGGCCGGCGGCGAGCCAATCGTCGACGAACGCGCTCACGCAGTTGAGCCGCTCCGGATAGCGCAGGTCCGGCAGATCGAACGAGAACTCGGGCCATTGCTCCGGCGCCGGCAAATGATCCCGCGCGAAGGTATCGACATGTGCCGAGCGGATCATGGTGCGTCATCCCTTGGCTGCGCGGTCCCGCGACCGGCGGCCCGCAACGCGTTCAGTTGCCCTCGAACACCGGCTTGCGCTTCTCGGCAAAGGCCCGATAGGCGCGGGCAAAGTCTTCGGTTTCCATGCACAGGGCCTGCGCCACGGCCTCGGCTTCGATCGCGGTCTCGACCGACATAGCCCATTCCATTTCCAGCATGCGCTTGGTCATGGCATTGCCGAAAGTCGGCCCGGCGGCAAGCTCGGCCGCGAGCGCATGCGCCTCCGCGACAACCTTGTCGGGCGTCGAGAGCCGGTTGAAAAATCCCCATCGCTCGGCGTCCTCGCCGCCGAGCGCGCGGCCGGTGAACAGCAATTCCGCGGCGCGGCCCTGGCCGATGATCCGGGGCAGGATAGCGCAGGCGCCCATGTCGCAGCCGCCAAGGCCGACCCGATTGAACAGAAAGGCGACCTTGGCGCTCGGCGTGCCGATGCGGATGTCGGAAGCCATGGCGATGATCGCGCCGGCCCCCGCGCACACGCCGTCGATCGCGGCGATGATCGGCTGCGGCGCGGCGCGCATCGCCTTGACCAGCTCGCCGGTCATGCGCGTGAAGTCGAGAAGGCCGGCCGCCGGCATCTCGGTGAGCGGCTTGATGATCTCGAACACGTCGCCGCCGGAACAGAAATTCCCGCCCTCGCCGGCGATGACGATCGCCTTGATGCTCTTGTCGCGCGCGGCGGCGCGAAAGATGTTCGCCAGCTCCGCGTAGCTCTCGAAGGTCAGCGGATTCTTCCGCTCGGGACGGTTGAGCATGATCGCAGCGATGCGGCCGGTGACCGCGAGGCGCACATGTTGCGCCGTATAGGCCGACAGCGGCAGCAGGACCGGATTAACGCTGGTCATCGCGGCGGCTCCGCGGAGATCGCACGCCGCGCCGAGGACTTGGTCCTGGCGAGAAGCCGCATCAGCGCCTCGATGTCGGCCGGCCCGAGATTGGCGAAGAACTCGGCGATCCAGCCCTCATGCGCGCGCGCCATGGCGCGAAACGCCCGGCGCCCTTCCGGCGTGAGGCTTACGAGCTGCGCGCGGCGGTCGCTCGGCGACTGGCGGCGATCCAACAGCCCCAGCGCCACGAGCCGCTCCGAAAGTCCGGTGACGTTGCCGTTCGACACCATCATCCGCTGCGACAGCTCGCCCAGCGTCATGCCGCCGGGCGACTTGTCGAGTTGCGCCATGAGGTCGAAGCGCGGCAAGGTGACGTCGAATTCCTGCCGCAGCCGGCGGCGGATCTCGCCCTCGATCAAAGTCGTGCAGGTGAGGAGCCGCAGCCATAGGCGCAATTCGCTCTCATGGTCGCCGGGCCGCTCGGTGACCTTGGTTTCCGCGTCGAGCGGAACGCCGGTGGTTTCCTGCACACGATACCTCTTCGGTCGAGGGCCGGCGAAATTCGCGCGGCCAACTCGCAACGCGGGCAATCATTTTAAGGTTCAAATTTATAGGCTTCAAGTAGCCCTAACCTGTCATCACTTCGCCGCCGGCGACCGCGATCGCCTGGCCGGTGATCGACGCGGCGCCCGCCGACGCGAGCCAGATGACCGCGTCGGCGATTTCCTCCGGCCTTACCAGCCGGCGCTGCGGGTTCGATGCGGCGAGCGTCGCGCGCGCCTCCTCGCGGCTGCGTTTGGTCTTGGCTACGATGTTGTCGATGGCGCGCTCGAACAGCGGCGTTTCGGTAAATCCGGGGCAAACGGCATTGACGGTGATGCCGGCGCCGGCGAGTTCGAGCGCCAGGCTACGCGTGAGGCCGATGACGCCGTGTTTCGCCGCCACATAGGCCGAAGCGTAAGCGTAGCCGATCAATCCCGCGGTCGAGGCGATGTTGATCACCCGTCCGGCGCGCTTGGCGAGCATGTCGGGCAACACCGCCTTGGTGACCAGGAAGGTGCCGGTAAGATTGACGGCCAGCGCCCGGCTCCAGGTCGCCGCATCGGTTTTGGCAAACGGCGCGCTCGGCGCCTCGCCGGCATTGTTGATCAGGACATCGACCGGGCCGAAGGCGGCGCGCGCCGCGGCGACGCCGGAACTGACCTTGTTCTCGTCAGTGACGTCGAAATCGGCGGCGACATGCGTACGGCCCTTCCCGAGCGAGGCTTGCAACGCCACCAGCGGATCGCGGCGGCGGCCGGCGAGGCTCACGCGCGCGCCGGCTCCGACGCACGCGGCCGCAATGGCGGCGCCGATCCCGGTTCCGGCGCCGGTGACGAGCACGTGCTGATCGTCGAGCGATTTGTCCGCCACGACCGGGCCGCCTTCGCTCAGCTCGGCGACCGGCCGGCAGCCGCGCGCGCGAGGTTGGTTTCGTGCTGGATCTTGGCCGAGCGATATTGCTTCGGCCACGGCACGGTGGTCATGCCGATCTTGGCGGCTTCGTGCAGGGTCCAGGCCGGGTCGGCGAGATGCGGCCGCGCAATCGCGCACAGATCGGCGCGGCCGGCGGCGATGATCGAGTTGGCGTGGTCGGCTTCCGAAATGGCGCCGACCGCCATGGTGGCGATGCCGACCTCGTTGCGGATCTTGTCGGCGAAGGGGGTCTGAAAGAGCCGGCCGTAGACCGGCTTTTCCCCGTACCAGACCTGGCCGGAAGAGCAGTCGATCATGTCGGCGCCGTCGGCCTTGAACAGGCGCGCGAACAGCGCCGCGTCCTCCGGCGTGTTGCCGCCATCGGTCCAGTCGTGACACGACAGGCGTACCGATATCGGCCGCTCCGGCGGCCAGATCGCGCGGATGGCGCGGAAGATCTCGAGCGGATAGCGGGCGCGGTTCTCCGGCGAGCCGCCATATTCGTCGGTGCGCCGGTTGGTCAGCGGCGAGAGGAAGCTCGAGAGCAGATAGCCGTGCGCGCAATGCAGTTCGAGAACGTCGAAGCCGGCCGTGACGCCGCGCAGCGCGGCGGCGCAGAAATCCGCCTTCACCCGCTCCATGTCTTCGCGGGTCATCTCCCGCGGCATGGCGCCGTTCGACAGATACGGCACCGCCGAAGCCGAGATCACCGGCCAATTATCCTCGTCGAGCGGCTGGTCGGCGCCTTCCCACGCGACCCGGGTCGATCCCTTGCGGCCGGAATGACCGAGCTGCAGTCCGGCCTTGGCCGGCGTGGTGTGGATGAAATCAACGAGGCGCTTCCAGGCGAGCGCCTGCTCGTCGTTCCACAGGCCGAGACAGCCGGGCGTGATCCGCGCATCCGGCGACACGCAGGTCATCTCGCCGAACACGAGGCCGGCGCCACCGAGCGCACGGCTACCGAGATGCACCAGGTGAAAATCATTCGGCATGCCGTCGACCGCCGAATACATCGCCATCGGCGAGACCACGATGCGGTTCGGCAAGGTCACGCCGCGGATCGTGTAAGGCGTGAACATCGGCGGCACGGTCGGGCCGTCGGCCAGCACGGTGAGGCCGGAGCGCGCGGCGAACCAGCGCTCATAGCCTTCGAGCCATTTCTTGTCGCGCAGACGCAGGTTCTCGTGGCTGATGCGCTGCGAGCGGGTCAGCAGCGAATACATGAATTGCTCCGGCTCGAGCGTGTCGGCATAGCGGCCGCCGACCACCTCGAACCATTCCATGGCATTGCGCGCCGCATTCTGCATGCGCGCCACTTCGACGCTGCGGACCTGCTCGTAGGCCGCGAGCACCGCCGGGATCTTGTCGCGCGTGGCGCCGAGCGTATTGAACTGCTTGGTGAGCTCGATGGCGTCTTCGAGAGCGAGCTTGGTGCCTGAGCCAATGGCGAAATGCGCGGTGTGCGCGGCATCGCCCATCAGCGCCACATGGCTGCGGCCGTTGAAGTGACTCCATTTCCCGCAAATCAGCCGGCCGAAATTGAGCCAGGCCGAGCCGCGCAGATGCGGCGCATTGCTCATCAGCTTGGCGCCTTCGAGCACTTCGGCGAACAGGGTTTCGCAGAAGCCGATCGAGGCCGCCTCGTCGGCCTTGTCGAGGCCCTGCGCCTTGAACGTGTCCTCGGTCGTCTCGACGATGAAGGTCGAAGTATCCTCGTCGAATTTGTAGATATGCGCCTGAAACCAGCCGTGCTCGGTGCGGCGGAAATCGAAGGTGAAGGCATCGTAGCGTTTGTCGGTGCCGAGCCAGATGAAGCGGTTCGGCCGCACCACCAGATCGGGCTTGAACACCGCCTGGTAGCGATTGCGCATCTTCGAATTCACCCCGTCCGACGCGACGATGAGGTCGGCATCGAGGAATTCAAGATCGGAATCGACCTCTTGGTTGAAGACGAGCTCGACGCCCAGCTGCTCGCACCGCTCCTGCAGGATGTTGAGCAGCTTCTTGCGGCCGATGCCGACGAAGCCGTGGCCGGTAGTGCGCATGCGCCGGCCTTTGATCAGCACCTCGATGTCGTCCCAGTGGTTGAAGGCGCTCTCGATGGCGTCCGCGGTTTCGACATCCCAGGCGCGCATGTTCTCCATGGTGGCGTCGGAGAAGACGACGCCCCAGCCGAAGGTATCGTAGGGGCGATTGCGCTCGACCACCGTTATCTGGTGGGCCGGGTTCTCCTTTTTCATCAGGATGCCGAAATAGAGCCCGGCCGGGCCGCCGCCGATGCAAACGATGCGCATGCTCTCGGATCCTTCCCTCGCCCGGCGACGTCGCGACTGCGGGCGGCATAGGGCGCCCGAATCTCACGCATTATATGGTGCGTCTTATCCGGTGCGCACCCCTTAAAAAGGCAGCGGCGGCGCCATCAAGGCGCCGCCGCCACATAGCCGGGCTTTAGCCGCTGTCGCGGTTATTCGTAGCTCTTCTTGCAGGGCGGGTTTTCCCGCCCGGGCGGGATGAGTTTGTCGAAGACCGCCTTGGAGAAGCCGAGCCGCTGCTGCACGTTCGGTATGACCTTGACCACCTTGCTGATCAGCTCGCCCTTGTCGTCCTTGACGACTTCGGTGACGAAATTCGTGCCGATCGCCTGGCGGTTCTCATCGAGTGTGATTTTTCCATTCGGGGCATCGAGCACGATCTTGCTCAGCGCCGCGCGGAATTTCTTGTTGTTGTCGCTGAGGTCGCCGTTAACCTCGTCGAGCGCCTTGAACATAGCGTCGGCCGAGTTGTAGTAGTTGATCGCCAGCAGCGACGGGCTGCCGAACGGATTCTTGAAATATCCTTCTTTCGGCATTTGCTGGTAGGCTTTGACAAATGCCTGCCACTTCGGGCTCGGATCGGCGTCGGCCATGCCGCTGGCGGCGACGGTGCCGATCAGCGATTCCTTCGCCTTGCCCTTCGACGACAGCACGGTCTGGTCGACCATGATCGAGCCGCCGATGAGGTGGGCGTTGCCGCCGGCCTGCTGGTATTGATTGAGGAAGTTCACGGCGTCGGCGCCGCCGAGACCGAGATAGATGGCGTCGACGTCTTCCGACAGAAGCTGCGGAATATAGGAGGCGAAGTCCTTAGTGCCGAGTGGCACCCAGAGACGCTTGGTAATTTGGCCTCCCGCCTTGCAGTATTCGAGCACCAGACCGGCGACTTGGGTGTAAACGAAGGCGTAGTCCTCGCCGATTGTTGCGATCTTCTTGTAGTGCTTGACGTTGTAAGCGTAGTCGCCAAGCCCTGCCTGCCATTGCGCGCCGTCCATGTTGGTGCGGAAGAAATTGGGCGACGGAGAAATCCCGGCAGCCGGGTCGCCATAGGTCGTCTCCAGCGCGCCGGACGCGGCATTCATCACCGTGATCTGCGGCTGGGTCTTCGAATAGTCGCGCATCGCGATGCCTTCGGCGCCAGAAAGCGGCGAGATGAGCATGTCGACCTTGTCCTGCTCGACGAGCTTCTTGGCGGCGCGCAGCGCCGAATCCGGGCTGGCGTCGGTTGAGCCGACGATGGTTTCGATTTCCCTGCCGGCGGCCTTGCCGCCATGCGCCTTCACCGCGAGCTCATAGCCGCGCATGCCGTCTTCGCCGAGCACGGTGTAAGTGCCCTCGAGCGTCGCGGTGACGCCGACCTTGAGTTTGTCGGCGGCATTGGCCGCGCCGATACCGACAGCTGCGGTCAACGCAACCGCAGCCGTTAATCCGATAGCCTTCTGCATGAGGTTCCCTCCTTGATCGAGCGCCGTTAGCGGCGTCGTTTGCCGGCCGAATGCGCTTACGCGTTTCTTCGGGGCGCGACCGTCGCCCCCCACTAGCCGACGGCAAAACCGTAGCAGTGCGCGGCACCGCGCCACAAGCCCGCTCGCGGTCGCGGCGGGTCGCGGGGTCGTGTCTGCCAGTCTGATTATTTGGTGGCTGGGCGTCAACGAGCGGCGGGCGACACCACCGCCGCGAGCGTGAGCGCCACTTGTCAATTAGGCCCTGCGGGCGTTTAATCCCACAAATAAAACAACAACGTGCGGCGTGGAGAGAACGTTGGGAGAGAGCGTATGAGTACCGCCTTGGCGGTCTGTCATGGCTCGTTTGGCCGGGTGACGGTGTACCAGCTCGACCGACCGATGCGCACGCACGCTCATCGCGAAGGCCATTTGACCTTTCACCTCGGCGGCCCGCCGGCCATCGTCACCATCGACGAGGTCCCGCACCGCGTCGATCAAACCGCGGGGGTCGCGATAAACCCTTGGCAGCCGCACTCTTTTCACCCTTATCCCGGCGACAGGCTCTCGGTCTTTCTGGTCGCCTATATCTCCGACCGCTGGCTCGACCGCGATCAGGAGGGCCGCGGCAGCCTCCGCTTCGGGGCCAACGGCATCCGGTTCGGAACGACCATCCGCGCCACCGCCTTGAACCTCGCCGACGCGCTCGTCACCGGCGCGAATTATCGGATCGTCGATCGCGCCTTGAACGAGCTCTTCGACGCCTGTTTTGACAATTCCTGGGCGCACAGCGGGCGCTCCAACCTGCGCGTGCGGCTGCAGGCTCCTATCGACTTTCGCGTTCGCAAATCGCTGCGGCTGCTCAATGACGGCCTGCCACAGGGCATCGAGTTCGGCGCGGTGGCACGCGACGTCGGCCTTTCGCGTCCGCATTTCTTCAAGCTGTTCCGCGAGAACACCGGGCTGACGCCGGCGCTTTACGCCAACACCATGCGCGTCGAGCGGGCCCTCGACCGGCTGATGAGCTCGCAGACCTCGATCACCGACATCGGTTTCGAGCTCGGCTTTTCCTCGCAAAGCCATTTTACCCATTTCTTCTCCGCGCATGTCGGGATTGCGCCGACGCTTTACCGGACCATCGCGCGTGTCGTAAGCGAATAGGGCATGATCCCGATGGCGGCGACCGGTTTTGCGAAAGGGTCATGCCCGCGTAAAACCTGGACCATGGCCCGGGGCTGCGGTCCACGAGCGCGAAAATCAGACTATCGAGCATTTCGTGACGCCCCTGCTTCGGTAGTTATTCGGCAGCATCGGAGGGCGGGAGGTGACGACGGCTTTTGGCGATGACGGGCGGACCCACGGCGCTGGCCGCGGCGACGCGCTTGCCCGCTGGATTGGACATCATCCCATCGCCGCGCTGGTCATCGCCGTTGTCGTGATCTTCGCGCTTTGGCTGATCCTGGCGCCGTGGCCCGCGGGCTTCGAGGAAGTGTTCGGGAAGAAGCGGCTCTTCGTCAACGCGCTTTTCAACGGCATCACCCTCGGTGGGCTTTATTTTCTCGTCGCCTCAGGCTTTACGCTGATTTTCGGGCTCATGCGCAACGTCAATCTTGCGCATGGCTCGCTTTATTTGTTTGGCGGCTATATGGGCTACGAGGCGACGCAGTGGACCGGCTCGTGGCTTTTCAGCTACGTCGTGGCGTTTGTCTGTTGCGCCATCGTCGGCATCGCCATGCAGTTCCTGATCTTCCGCCGGATGGAGGGGCAGGATCTGCGCCAAACTCTGGTCACGCTCGGCCTTTCGATCGTCTTCTCCGATCTCATGGTCTGGGTCTGGGGCGGCAACGCCATCCAGATCGATACGCCGGACAGTCTGTTGGGTCCGCTGCCGACGCCGATCGTCGTTTCCGTCAGATCAAGCGGCGAGGCCGTGTTTCTTCAATATCCGCGCGTGCGGCTCGTCATTTTCGCCGCCGCCGTCGTCATTGGTATCGGCATGTGGCTCGCTCTCCACCGCACGCGGATCGGCGTCATGATCCGTGCCGGGGTCGACGATCGCGACATGCTCTCGGTTCTCGGCTACCGGGTGCAATTGCTTTTTGTCCTGGTATTCGCCTTCGGCGCCGGGCTCGCGGGAATGGCCGGCATCGTCGGCGGAACCTTCCAATCGATTTCGCTCGGCGAGGACTCGCACTTTTTGCTGGCGTCGCTGACCGTAGTCATTGTCGGCGGCATGGGATCGATTCCGGGTGCTGCGCTCGGCGCCATTATCATCGGCTGCGCCGAACAATTCGGCCAAACTTACTTCCAGAACTACGCGACCATGTTGACGTTCCTGATCATGGTCCTGGTGCTGACAATTCGTCCGCAAGGGCTGCTGGGAAGAAGCTGATATGGCGCTGGTGCAGGCGACAAATTCGAGTCCGATCGGCGCGCAACAGGCGCCGCGCAGTGGCACTGTGTCGGGCTGGGTCTCGCAGCATTCGCCGATTCTGATCCTCGGTCTTGTGCTGGTGCTTCTGCCGGCGGTCGCCGGCGATTTCATTCTCGTCCAGGTCGCCGGCTGGGCGCTGATCCTGGGCATGATCGCGCTGTCGCTGATGTTCCTCGCCGGTTATGGCGGCATGGTCAGCCTGGCGCAGATGACCGTGGCCGGCGTTGCCGGCTACATGGTCGCCGTTTTTGGCGCCAGCTCGCTTCCCAACATCAGTTTGTTCTGGCCCTGGTGGGTAGCGGCGCCGGTGGCCATCGCGATTGCGGTCGCGTTCGGCACATTTGTGGGCGCGCTCTCCGCGCGCACCGAAGGCATCTATACGATCATGATCACGCTGGCGATTGCGGCGGCGTTCTTCTACCTGACCCTGCAAAACTGGCCGATCTTCAACGGCTTCAACGGCTTCACGACGATCCCGGCGCCGCAGTTCTTCGGCATCAACTGGAAGGCCCCTATCCCGCTCTACTACATGATCCTGTTCTTCGCCGCGCTCAGCTATGTCGTGGTCGTTTATATCTCCCGGGCACCATTCGGCCTCGCGTTGCAGGGTGTGCGTGACAATCCGCGGCGCATGGAAGCGATCGGCTACAACGTCACCGCTCACCGCGTCGCCGCGTACGCGGTCGCGGCGCTGATCGCCGCGGTCGGCGGAATCCTGCTGGTATGGCAGAACAATCAGATCTCCCCCTTCTCGGTCGGCGTCGACGTGGTGATCAACGTTCTCATCATCGCGGTCGTCGGCGGGCTCGGCCACCCGATCGGGCCGTTTATCGGCGCGCTCATCTACGTGATCCTGCGCACCTTCGCACTCGACGCGCTGGTCTCGGTTGGACTGGACGGACGCCGCTTCCAGACCATCATCGGGCTTGGCTTTCTCATCATAGTGCTGTTTTCGCCCGACGGCGTGATCGGCATCTGGCAGCGTGTGTCGGCGCGGATGCGCGCGACTGACGGGAGGAACGGCCGTTGAGCACGATCGCCGAACGGATGACCGCGGCCGGCACCGGCAACGCCATCGAGTTGCGCGGGGTGAGCCGCCTGTTCGGGGCGCTGCGCGCCTTGACCGACATCACGCTCAATGTGCGGCCCGGCGAGCGGCGTGCCGTGCTCGGCTCGAACGGCGCCGGCAAGACCACGCTCTTGAATTGCGTGACCGGCGATTTTCCGCCGACCGCGGGCACGGTGCGGTTCTTCGGCGAGGACGTGACCGTGCTGCCGCCGCACGAGCGCATCCGCCGCGGGCTGCGCCGCACCTACCAGATTTCGCTCCTGTTCCAGCGGCTCACCGTGCGCGAGAACGTCTATCTCGCCTGCCGCGGCGTCTCGCGCGGCCGCTTCTCCTTCATCCGCACGCGCGCGAGCGACGCGATCATGCAATCGGTCGCCGACCTCGTCTCGCTCGTTCATCTTGAGTCGGTCGCCGACCGCCTGGTCGGCGAATTGGCGCACGGCCAGCAGCGGCAGCTCGAAATCGCGCTGGCGCTCGCCGGCGCGCCGCGCTTCATCCTGTTCGACGAACCGGCAGCCGGCCTGTCGCCGAACGAGCGCGGCGATCTGGTGGCGATCCTCACCGCGCTTCCCGCGCATATCGGCTATATCATCATCGAACACGACATGGACGTCGCGCTGCGCGTCGTCGAAAGCGTCACGATGATGCATAATGGCCGCATCTTCAAGGAAGGCGCGCCGCACGAGATCGAGGCGGATCCCGAGGTGCAGGAATTGTATCTGGGTGGCGTCCATGCCTGACCGTCGCCCCGCCAACCTCCTCGAGATCAAAGGCCTCAACGTCTATTACGGCCGCAGCCACGCGCTGCAGGGCGTCGACCTGAAGCTCGAGCACGGCGTGCTCTCGCTCGTCGGCCGCAACGGCATGGGCAAGACCACGCTGTGCAAAGCGATCGTCGGCCTCACGCCGGTCGCCAGCGGCTCGATTCGTTTCCTCGGCGAGGAGCTCGTCGGGCGCAGCCCGGCCGAGATCGCGCGGCTCGGCCTTGCGTACGTTCCGCAGGGCCGCCGCCTGTGGCCTTCGCTCACCGTCGATGAGCATCTGCGGCTCGCCGCCGGCAACGGCAAGTCGCAATGGACGATCCCGCGCGTCTACGAGGCGTTTCCGCGCCTCGCCGAACGGCGCACCAATCGCGGCAATCAGCTCTCCGGCGGCGAGCAGCAGATGCTGGCCATTGCCCGCGCGTTCCTGCTCAACCCGCGGCTCCTGATCATGGACGAGCCGACCGAGGGCCTGGCGCCGGTCATTATCGAACGGGTCGAAGAGATTCTGCTCAATCTCGGCGATGACGGCGACATCGGCGTGCTCGTCGTCGAGCAGAATATCGGGGTCGCGACCACGGTGGCCGACAACGTCGCGATCATGATCAACGGCCGGGTCAACCGGATCATGGACGCGGCGCGGCTCGCGGCTGACCGCGAACTGCAACAGCGCCTGCTTGGCGTCGGCCAGCACGGCGAGGCGGAGCCTGTCGAAGAGGATGCGCAGGCGCAGCCCGAGGAGAACGGGCGTCATCCCGCCAAGGCGCGCGGCCCGGTCCGCGTTTACCTGTCAAATCCGGGGACGCCGACGCGCTGGTCGCAGCCGGTGCCGGTGACCCAGATCGAAACCGCCGCGCGCACGCACACCATTGCGCCCGAGCCGGCCGCGACGACCGCAGCGCCGGCAATCGATCTGCGGCCGATGCATCGCGGCGGCGCGGCGCCGGTGATCGTTGCCGGAACGCTCGACACCAAAGGCGCGGAGCTGCGCTTCATTCGCGATCAGATCGCCGCCGGCGGCGTGCGCGTCATCCTGGTCGATCTTTCCACGTCGGGCGGGCCGTCGCCGGCGGACGTGCCGCCGCACCACATCGCCACCTATTATCGCGGCGGGCCCAACGCGGTCTTCACCGGCGAACGCGGCGCCGCAATCACCGCGATGGCGGAAGCCTTCGAGGCCTGGGTCCGGCGGCAGGAACCGGTCGGCGGCCTCATTTCCGCGGGCGGATCGGGAGGCAGCTCGCTGGTGGCGCCGGCGATGCGGGCTCTCCCGATCGGCGTGCCCAAGGTCCTGATCTCCTCGGTCGCCTCGGGCAATGTCGCCCCTTATGTCGGCCCCTCGGACATTATGATGCTGTATTCCGTGACCGACGTCGCCGGCCTCAATTCGGTGTCGCGCCAGGTTCTCGCCAATGGGGCGGCGGCGATGGTCGGCATGGTGAAAGCGCGCGCGGCCGGCGCCGAGCGCGAGCGCGGTCCGGCGCGCCGCGGTGACGGCAAGCCGGCGATCGGTCTCACCATGTTCGGCGTGACCACGCCTTGCGTCGACGCGATCGTCGACGCGCTCGAAGCCGACTTCGAGTGCCTGGTTTTCCACGCCACCGGCGTCGGCGGGCAATCGATGGAGAAGCTCGCCGATTCCGGGGCGCTTTCCGGCGTGATCGACATCACCACGACCGAGGTTTGCGATCTCTTGTGCGGCGGCGTGTTGCCGGCGACCGAAGATCGCTTCGGCGCGATCGCACGCACGAAACTTCCCTATGTCGGCTCCTGCGGCGCGCTCGACATGGTGAATTTCGGGCCGATGGACAGCGTTCCCGAGCGCTATCGCGGCCGCACGCTGCAGGTCCACAATCCGACCGTCACCCTGATGCGCACGACGCCGGAGGAGAACGTCCGGATCGGGCGCTGGATCGGTGAGCGCCTCAATCTCATGGACGGTCCGGTGCGCTTCTTCCTGCCCGAAGGCGGCGTGTCGGCGCTCGACGCACCCGGCCGTCCGTTCTCCGATCCGAACGCCGACGAAGAGCTGTTCCGGTCGCTGGAGGCGACCGTGCGGCAAACCGGATCGCGCCGGCTGATCCGGCTGCCGCTGCATATCAACGATCCGCAATTTTCGGCGGAGATCGCCGCCGAATTCCGCCGCCTGTTCGGCGGCCGCCTCACCCGCCGTCGAGCGAGAGGATAGCGGCATGCCGCGCATCCCGCGCTCCAACATCCTGTCCCGCTTCCACGCGATGCGCGCGAGCGGCGAACCGATCATCGGCGCCGGCGCCGGCACCGGCCTTTCGGCCAAGGGCGAAGAAGCCGGCGGCGCCGATCTCATCGTCATCTACAATTCCGGCCGCTACCGCATGGCCGGTCGCGGCTCGCTCGCCGGCATGATGCCCTTCGGCGACGCTAACGGCATCGTCGTCGAGATGGCGCGCGAGGTGCTGCCGGTCGTCGCCCGCACGCCGGTCCTCGCCGGGGTCTGCGGCACCGACCCGTTCCGCGAGATGGATCTGTTCCTGGACGAGGTCGCGCGGCTCGGCTTCAGCGGCGTGCAGAACTTCCCGACCGTCGGGCTGATCGATGGCCGCTTCCGCGCCGGACTGGAAGAGACCGGCATGGGCTATGGCCGCGAGGTCGAGATGATCGCCAAGGCGCGCGCCCGCGATCTTCTGACCACGCCTTACGTCTTCGATCCGGCCGAGGCGGTGGCGATGGCGCAGGCCGGCGCCGATGTCCTCGTTTGTCATTTCGGGCTCACCGTCGGCGGTTCGATCGGCGCGGCGACCTCGGTCAAGCTGGAAGATTGCCCAGCGCTGACCGATGCCATGGCCGAGGCGGCGCTGGCGGTGAACCGCGACGTCTTTATCTTGGTGCATGGCGGCCCGGTCGCCGAGCCGGCCGACGCCGAGTATGTCCTCGCGCGCGCCCGCCACTGCCACGGCTTCTACGGTGCGTCGTCGATGGAGCGCCTGCCGGTCGAACGCGCTGTTTCCGGCCAGGTTGCAAAATTCAAAGCGATCAAGAAAGCTTCAGACCAGAGCGAAGAACAGGCCCGCGTCGGACCGGACGGTCGGCGGGCGGGGAGGAACTAAGATGTCCGTCGCCATTCTCGGTAGCCTGATCATTTGGCTCATCGTCGCGGTCATCGTCATCGCGATCGTCGTCTACTTCGTCAACTGGCTCTACCGCCGCTCATCGAAGGAGGTCTCCTTCGTGCGCACCGGCCTGTTCGGCGAAAAAGTGGTGATCAACAGCGGTGCCTTCGTCCTTCCGTTCATTCACGAGGTCACCCCGGTCAACATGAACGTCCTGCGCATGCAGGTGGTGCGCAACCGGGAGAACGCGCTCATCACCAAGGACCGCATGCGCGTCGACATCGAATCGGAGTTCTACGTCCGGGTGCCGCCGACGCGCGAGGCGGTGACCATCGCCGCGGCAACGCTCGGCCGGCGCACGATGAATGTCGGCGAGCTCGATGCCCTTCTTTCCGGCAAGCTCGTCTCCGCGCTGCGCTCGGTCGCCTCCGAAATGACCATGGTGGAGATGCATGAGCGGCGCGGCGAATACGTCACCCGGGTCAAGGAATCGGCGCTGGACAGCCTCAAGCAGAACGGCCTCGAGCTCGAATCGGTCGCCATCACCGATCTCGACCAGACCGACCTCGAGTTCTTCAATCCGTCGAACCGGTTCGACGCCGAAGGCTTGACCAAGCTCATCGAGGACATCGAATCCCGGCGCAAGCTGCGCAACGACATCGAGCAGGAATCGATGATCCTCATCCGCAGCCGCAACCTCGAAGCCGAGAAGCAGGCGCTCGATATCGATCGCGAAGGCGAGACCGCGCGCCTCAATCAGGAACGCGATATCGAGGTGCGGCGCGCCGTTCAGCGCGCCGAGCTCGCCCGCGAGCGTTCGCTGCGCGACACCGAGGCGGAGCAGGCGCAGATCGCCGCCCGCGAGGAAGTCGAGAAGACCCGCATCGGCCACGAGCGCGCGATCGCGGAGGCACGGATCATCTCCGAGCGCGAGATTCGCGAGCGCGAGATCGAACGCGGCCGCCAGATCGACGAGGCCGAGATCGCCGCCCGCGAACGGGTGGAGCGAGCGCGCATCGCCCAGGAAGGCGTCATCACCGAGGCGCGGATCGCCCGCGAAGAGGAGGACCAGCGGCGCGAGATCGAAAAGACCCGCGCCGTCGAGCATGCCGAGATCGCCGCGCGCGAGGAGACCGAGAAGGCGCGCATCGCCCAGGAACTCGCGGTAAACACGGCGCGCATCGCAAAGGACGAGGAGAACCGGCGGCTCGAGATCGAGCGCACGCGCAATCTGGAGCAGGCCGAGATCGCGGCGCGCGAGACCACCGAGCGGGCGCGCATCGCGCAGGAGCGCGTCGTCACCGACGAGCGCATCACGCTCGAAGAAGAAATCCGCCGCCGCGAGATCGCCCGTAACCGCGCGGTCGACGAGGAGGAGATCGCCGCCGCGAAGTCCACCGAAGCCGCGCGTATCGCCCGCGAAAAGGCGCTCGCCGCCGACCGCATCGCCTCGGAGCTTGCCACCCGCACGCTCGAGATCGAGCGCACGCGTTCGCTCGAGGAAAGCGACATCGCGGCGCGCGAGGTCATGGCCGCGGCGCGCATCCAGCAGGAGGAGCGCATCCGCGCGCTCGACATCGCCCGCGGCCGCTCCATCGAGGAGGCCGAGATCGCGGCACGCGAGGCGGTCGAGGCCTCGCGCATCGGGCAGGAGAGGAAGATCGCCGTCGAGCGGATCGCCGCCGAGGAATTGACGCGCAGCCGCGAGATCGAGCGCATCAAGGCCATCGAGGCCGCCGAGATCACCGCCCGCGAGTCGACCGAGATTGCGCGCATCGCGCTCGACAAGAAGATCGCCGCCGACCGCATCGGCGCCGAGCAGGAAACGCGCGGGCTGGAGATCGCCCGCAACGAAGCGATCGAGTCGGCCGAAATCGCTTCGCGCCAGACCGTCGAGTTGGTCCGGATTCTGGAGGATCGCAAGATCTCGGCGGAGAAAATATCGCGCGACGAAGAAGTGCGCTCGCTGGAGATCGCCCGCAATCGCGCCGTCGACACGGCCGAGATCGCGGCGCGCGAAGCGGTCGAAGTAAACCGCATCGCGCAGGAGAAACGGCTCGCCGCCGAGCGCATCGCCGCCGAGCAGGAGACGCGATCGCGCGACATCGCGCGCGAGCAGGCGATCGAGGACGCCGAGATCCGGCGGCGCGAGGCCGTCGAGGCTGCGCGCATCGCGGTCGAGCTTACTCTGGAGCAGGAGCGAATCGAGTCGTCGAAGACGCGTGATGTCCTCGACGTCGAGCGCCGGAAAGTCCTGGAAATCGCCGAGCAGCAGCGCTCGATCGAGATCGCGGCCAAGCTCGCCGAGCGTGCCGACGCCGATCGCCGGGTGAAGGAAGCCGATATCGTCGCCGCGCAGCAAGTCGGACGCACCGACGTCGTGCGCGAGCAGATCCTCGACCTCGCCCGGCTCGAACGGCAACGGGCGGTCGAGCAATTCGAGGTCGCGCGCAGCCAGTCGCTGCAGGAAGCGCAGATCGCCGCCCGCGAGGAGGTCGAGCGCGCGCGGATCTCCTCGGAACGGGGCATCGACGAAGCGCGGATCCTGCGCGATCGGGAGTTGCGCCAGCTCGAAATCGGCCGCGAGACCGCGGTCGAAACCGCGCGCATGGAAAGCGCGATCGAAATCCATCGCAAGTCGCGCGAGCAGTCGGCGGCGCAGGCCGACGCCGAGACGGCCCGCGCCCAGGCGGTCGAGGCCGAGGAGCGGGTCAAGACGGTGCGCGAGAGCGAGGCGGCGCGCCGCCGGCGCGCGGTCGAAGTGCTCATCGCCGAAAAGGAGGCCGACGAAGTGCGGATCGCGGCGGCGGCCGAACAGGTGCGCGCTGCGGTCGAAGCCGAAGCGCAACGGGCGTTCAACGAAGCCGAGAACGTCCTCTCCGACGCGTCGCGGGCTTCGCTGTTCCGCCGCAGGCTGCTCGAGCGGATCGAGGGCATCGTGCGCGAAAGCGTCAAGCCGATGGAGAAGATCGAAGGCATCCGCATCCTACAGGTCGACGGCCTCGGCAGTGGCGGGGGCGGCCATGGCGGGCGCAGCGCCACCGACGAGGTGATCGACTCGGCGCTGCGCTACCGCGTGCAGGCGCCGATGATCGACCAGCTCCTTGCCGAGATCGGCATCGAAGGCGGCAGTCTCTCGCGCATGCCCGGCCTCATCCGCGAGGCGCGCGACATGCAAGGGATCCGCAAGGACACGGCGCCGAAGAAGCCGCCGGAGGAAGGCGGCGGCGGCTCATCCTCCGGGCAGAGCTGACGGCAATCTTTAAGGAGCAGGGAAAGAGCGACATGGCCCGCGTCTACGTCTCGAGCGTCATCAATGGCCGCTCCGACCGCGTTTGGGCGCGGGTGCGCGATTTCAACGGCCTGCCCTCGTGGCATCCGGGAATCGCCGAGAGCCGGATCGAGAACGGCGAGCCGGCGGACAAGGTCGGCTGCGTGCGCGATTTCCGCCTGCGTAACGGCGACCGCATCCGGGAAAAACTTCTCGGTCTCTCGGATTTCGATCTGTTCTGCACCTACTCGATCCTCGAATCGCCGATGGGGGTCGAGAACTACGTCGCCACGCTGCGGCTCACCCCGATCACCGACGGCGAGCGGACCTTCGTCGAGTGGACGGCGGAGTTCGACTGCCCGGCGGAGCGCGAGGCCGAGCTTGTCTCCTCGATCGGAGGCGGCGTCTTTCAGGGCGGCTTCGACGCCTTGAAGCGCCAGTTCGGGGGCTGAGGCGATGATCCGGATTGTCCGCTCGACGATCATCGACGCACCCACCGACCGCGTGTGGGCGTTCCTGCGCGATTTCAACGGGCATGATCGCTGGCATCCGGCCGTCGCCAAGAGCGCGATCGAGCGCGGCCAGAGCGCCGACAAGCTCGGCTGCGTGCGCCGTTTCTTCCTGCGCGACGGCGCGGAATTGCGCGAGCGGCTGCTGACGCTCTCCGATCTCGAGCAGACCTTCAGCTATTGCCTCCTGGACACGCCGGTGCCGCTGTTCAACTACGTCGCCCATGTGCGGCTCGCGCCGGTCACCGACGGCGACCGGACCTTCTGGGACTGGCGCTGTTCGTTCTCGACGCGCAAGGGCGAAGAGGCGGAGATGACGCGCATGGTCAGCGAGGACATCTACGAGGCCGGTTTCGCGGCGGTGCGCACCCACCTCGCCGCCTCGGCAGTGGAGGCCCGCGCGTGAGCGTGACGGTCAAGACCTTCGCCAAACTCGCCGACGCGGCCGGGGCGCTGTCGAGCGAACGCGGCGCGCGCTTTCTTGCCGGCGGCACGCTGGTCATGCGTGCGCTCAACGAAGCCGATCCGTCGATCGAAACGATCGTGCGCTCGACCGATCCGAGCTTCGTCAACATCGCGCTCTCCTCCGGCCGGATCGAGCTTGGCGCCGGCGTCACCATGGCGGCGATCCTCGCCGAGCGTGACCTGGCATTTCTGCATCCGGTGGCGCGCGCTGTCGGCGGTCCGGCGGTGCGCGAGGCGGCGACCGTCGGCGGCAATTTGTTCGCCCCCTCCCCTTACGGCGATTTCGCGGCGGCGCTGCTCGCGCTCGACGCGGTGGTCATGCTCGCCGGCGGCTTCGGCCAGCGCGAGGCGCCGCTCGAAGAATTTCTCGGCCGGCGCGAGCGCGGCTCTGCGCTCGTCGCCAGCGTCGTCTGCAAGCGTCCGGCGGCGGACGCGTTCCGGTTCGTGAAGGTCACGCGCGTCCACCCCAAGGGGGTGTCGGTTCTTTCGATCGCGGCGCAACTGCCGCTCGCCAGCGGCCGGGTCGCCGGCGCGCGAATCGCCTACAACGCAATGGCCCGCGCGCCGCTGCGCGCCAAAGCCGCCGAACGCGCGCTCGAAGGCCGCACGCTCGACGCCGCCGGCATCGCTCCCGCCCTTGCGGTCGCGACCGACGGAACCGCACCGGTCGACGACGCGATCGCCAGCGCCTGGTGGCGGCGCGAAATCCTGCCCGTTCACTTGCGCCGCTTGCTCATCGGCGCCGGCCACGCATGAGACGCCGATGAAGACGCCGGTTCAATTCCGCCTCAATGGCGATGACGTTGCCGCCTTCGCCGAGGGCGGCGCGAATTTGCTCGACGTGCTGCGCGAGTCGGTCGGCGACCTGTCGGTCAAGGGCGGCTGCTGGCAGGGCACTTGCGGCACCTGCACGGTGCTGATCGACGGCCTGCCGCGCCTTTCCTGCATCACGCTTGCCGAGAGTTGCGCCGGCAAGTCGGTCGAGACCGTAGCCGGCCTGCGGCGCGGCGCGGACCTGCATCCGCTGCAAAGCGCCTTTATGGAGCACTTCGCCGCCCAATGCGGCTATTGCACGCCGGGGATGCTGATGGCGGCCAAGGCGCTGCTTGATCGCAATCCCAATCCCTCCCGCGAGGAGGTTGTCGACGCCATCTGTGGGAATATCTGCCGCTGCACCGGCTACGAGCCGATCATCGCCGCGGTGCTCGACGCTGCGCGCGGCGATAATCGTCGCCGCGCCTGAAGGACAGGATCATGCTCGAACTGCGCAAAGACATCTTCGCCGACGAACGCGACGACAATCTCAAGGAAGTCGGCCAGCCGACGCAGCGCCAGGACATGCTCGGGCACGTCACCGGCACCTCGGCCTATTACGACGACCACCGCTTCGGCAACCTCCTGCATCTGAAGGTGCTGCGCAGCCCGCACGCCCATGCGCGCATCCGCTCGATCGACGATTCCGTCGCGGCGCGGGCGCCGGGGGTCAAACGGATCATTCGCGCGGCCGATGTGCCGGTCAATCTCAACACGCTTTTGAGCCTGATCCAGTTCGGCAAGGACGACGAGCCTTCGCTCGCGACCGACGTGGTGCGCTACAAGGGCGAGCCGGTGCTCGCCATCGTCGCCACCAGCGAGCGGGCGGCGCTCGAAGCGCTGGCGCAGGTGCGCGTCGCCTACGAGCCGCTGCCGGCGGTGTTCGACGTCGAGGAAGCGCTCAAGCCCGGCGCGGTGTCGGTCAACGCCGCCTATCCGAAGAACACGTTCGAGTACTACAACAAATACGATCACCAGAAGCTGCGCTTCGGCGATGCCGATGCCGCCTTCGCGCAGGCCGACATCGTGCTCGACGAGCGCTACCAGATGTCGCCGATCGAGCACGCGCCGACCGAGACCAACGGCTCGATCGCGGTTCCCGACACCAACGGCCGCTTCGTCGTCTACACCTCGACCCAGGCGCTGTTCTTTTCGCTCGACACCTCGGCGAAGATCAACGCAGTGCCGTCGAACCAATTGCATTTCATCGGCGGCACCGTCGGCGGCGGGTTCGGCGGCAAGGTCGATACGCTGACCGAGCCGCTATCCATCCTCGCCGCGCGGCTGCTCGGCGCGCCGGTGCGCTATCGCCTCAGCCGGCACGAGGAGATGCAGTTCGGCTCGCCGCGCGGCGGCGAGCGCATCTACGTCAAGGACGGCGTCATGCGCGACGGGCGCATCATCGCCCGCAAGGTGCACGCTTATTTCGACAGCGGCGCCTACACCCGGCTTTCGAGCTACGCCGCGGTCAAATGCGCCGCCCATATTCCCGGGCCGTACACGATCCCCAACGTCTACGCCGACGTGTTCTGCGTCTTCACCAACCGCACGCCGGCGACCGCGATGCGCGGGTTCGGCGTCACCGCGCTCGACTTCGCGCTCGAATGCCAGATGGACAAGGGCGCGGTCGCGGTCGGCATGGACCCGCTCGAGTACCGCATGCTCAACGCCTATCGCGACGGCGACATGAAGGCGCACCGGCGCGAGGCGAAGAACTGCGCGCTGATCGAGTGCGCCCAGGTCGCCGCCGAGAAGGCCAATTGGCCGCTGCGCGACGAATTCCGCCGGATGTCGTCGCGGACCGGCGGCGGCGCGCAACGCGTCGGCGGCGGCGCCGATCGGACGCGCGCGCCGGCTCCGGCGCCAGTGCCTGCGCCATCGCGCGCCGGCGCCTGCGCCAGCAGCGCCACAGCGGGTCGCCTATGAGCGGCCCGCCGCCGCTGCGCCGGCGCAGAACGTACCGCCGCCACCGTCGCGCCCGCCTTCGCCGCCGCCCGCGGCCCAGCCCGCAGGATCGACGCACGGCGCAGCACGCTTCTCTTCGGTTTTTGGCACACGGAGGCGCTGATCATGGCCAAGCATCGCGGGCGCGGCGTCGCCACCATCAACTACCCGATCGGCATGAATCTCGGCGGCGATCCGAGTCAGGCGCTGGTTCATTCCAATCCGACCGGGAAATTCACCGTCGCCCTCTCCTCGATCGATCTCGGCCAGGGGATGAAATCGGTGACGCGGCAAATCTGTGCGGAGACATTGGGGGTGCCGGTCGAGGACGTTTATGTCGACACCGCCGATTCCGATACCGGGCCGCATTGCATGGGCTCGTTCGCCTCGCGCGGCACGCACCGCGTCGGCAACGCGGTGATGGCGGCGGCGCGCGAGGCACGCGCGGTGATGATGGAGGCCGCCGCCGAGGAGCTTGAAGTCGACGCGGGCGACCTCGAAACCGACGGACGCGGCTCGATTCAGGTCAAGGGCGCACCGCACCGCTCGATCTCGGTGCGCGACGTTGCGATCGCGGCGCAGTTCAAGCAAGGAAAGACGATTTCGGGACGCGGCATTTTTTTGGTGCCGCTGTCGGACGTCAATCCGGAAACCGGCGAGATGTCGCCGGCGACCTGCTACGCCCACGCCTGCCTCATCGCCGAAGTCGAAGTCGACGACGAGACCGGCGACGTCGCCGTGCTGAAGATGACCAGCGCCTACGAGCTCGGCCGCGCGATCAACCCGAAGCTCGTCGAGCAGCAGCTCGTCGGCGGCACCTGGATGGGCATGAGCCACGCGCTCTACGAGACGCCGGAGCCTTATTATCCGGACACCCGCGAAGGGCCGCGCGACTTCAACGAATATCTGATGCCCGGCCCCGGCGACATTTGTCCGCACGACATCGCCGTGTTGGAGCGCCCTGCCCCCGACGGCCCGTTCGGCGCCAAAGGGCCGGGCGAGATGTGCGCCAATCCGGTGCTGCCGGCGATCGCCAATGCGGTGTTCAACGCCGTCGGCGTGCGCATCGACGAGCTGCCGATCACGCCGGAGAGAATTCTCCGGGCGCTGAAGGCGCGGGGCGCCGCCGCCCCGGGACGCGCGCGGTAAGCGCTCATGGCGGTGCGCCGTACCATTGTCGGCATCAGTAACCCGCACGAGCTCGAGGAGGCGCTGCGGGCCGCCTACTACCTCGCCGACGAGAAGGTCGCGACCGCTGCTTACCTCGCGCTTGCGCTCGGCAAGCCGCTCCTGCTCGAGGGCGCGCCGGGCGTCGGCAAGACCGAAGCCGCCAAGGCGATTGCCGGCGTGCTCGGCCGCACGCTCCTTCGCCTGCAATGCTACGAGGGCATCGACGCGGCGGCGGCGCTCTACGAATGGAATTTTCCGCGCCAGATGCTGGCGCTGCGGCAGGAAAGCCAAGGCACCGGCGCGCCGGGCCAAGACGGCCACATCGACATCTATCGCGACGAATTCCTGATCGAGCGGCCGATGCTTGCCTGCCTGCGGCGCCCGGAAGAGACGGTGCTGCTGATCGACGAGATCGACCGCTCGGACCACGAGTTCGAAGCGTTCCTGCTGGAATTTCTGTCCGACTTCCAGATCTCGATCCCCGAACGCGGCACCATTCGCGCCTACGAGCGGCCGGTGGTCGTGCTGACCTCCAACCGCACCCGCGAATTGCACGAAGCGCTGCGCCGCCGCTGCGTCTATCACTGGATCGATTATCCGACGCCCGAACGTGAGATGCGCATCATCATGATGCGCGCATCGGGCGTGAGCGAGCGCGCGGCGCGCGCCGTCGTCTCAGCCGTCGGCCGCTTGCGCCGCGAGCCGCTCGCCAAGCATCCCGGCATCGCCGAGGCGGTCGAATGGGCGGAAGCCGCGACGCTCCTCAACGAGCAGGGCGCGCGCTGGCCGGAGGCGTTCCGGCGCTCGCTCGGCGTCGTGCTCAAGGACGAGGACGATCTCATCCATATCGCGCCGAAGATCGACGCCATTCTGGTCGAGGCCGGGGCATGATGGACACGTCCGGCCCGATCGCCCATTTCCTCGGCTTCACCGCGCTGTTGCGGCGCGCGGGTTTCGCCGTCGCGCCGGAGCAGACGATGGCCTGGCTCGCGGCGATCGACCTTCTCGGGCCGCGAGAGATCGGCGACATCCGCCGTGCCGCGCACGCCACGCTCGCGCCGCAGCCGGAGCGTTTCGCCGAGTTCGACGCGCTGTTCGACGCGCACTTTCTCGGCGCGGTCGGCACGGTCGTCGAGAGCGAGCCGAGCGAAGAGGAGCCGCTGCGCGCCGCCGACGAATCCTCCGTCGGTCCGGAGCCGATCTTCGGCGAGGACACGCACGAGTCGGGCGCCAAGGCGACCGGCGCCGAGCGCCTCTCGGCGCGCCGCCTGACGCCGGGCGAGGAGGCCGAGACCTTGCGCCGCTTCGCCCGCGCGCTCCCCGCCCGCGTGCCGCGGCGGCGCGGCTATCGCTGGCGCGGGGCGCCCGGCGGACCCCGCACTGATGCGCGGCGCATGTTCCGCGACGCCATGCGCCACGCCGGCGAGTTCATCCGCCTGCGCCGGCGCAAGCGCGATCAGCGCCAGCGCCGCATCGTGCTTCTGATCGACGTCTCCGGCTCGATGAAGGAGCGCACGCAGGCCCATCTTGCCTTCGCCCACGCGTTGGCGCGCGCCGCCGACACGGTCGAAGTGTTCACCATCGGCACGCGGCTCACCCGCATCACGCGGGCGCTGCGCCTGCGCAATCGCGAACAGGCGCTCGCCACCGCCTCGCTCCTGGTCGCCGACTGGGACGGCGGCACCCGCATCGGCGAGGCGCTCGACGCCTTCCTCGCCATCCCGCGCTTCTCCGCGCTGGCGCGCGGCGCGGCGGTCGTCGTGCTCTCCGACGGCCTCGAGCGCGGCGATCCGGCGACGATGGCCGACGCGGTCGCGCGTTTCTCCCGCCTCGCCTGGCGGACCGTCTGGCTGACGCCGCTCGCCGCCGATCCCGGCTTCGAGCCGCGCACCGCCGGGCTTGCCGCGGCGCGGCCGTTCCTCGACGAACTCGGCAATGGCGGATCGATCGAGAGCATCTGCGCCCATGTCCTCGGCCTCGCCCAGGTCCTCGATCGCACGCGCGAGAGGGCGGCATGACCGCGATCGTCGACGCCCATCACCACATCTGGCGGCGCGCCGACCTGCCATGGCTCGACGGGCCGATGCAGCCGCGCATCTTCGGCCCCTACGAGCCGATCCGGCGCGATTATCCGATCAGCGAATATCTCGCCGACATTGCCGGCTGCGAGGTCACCCGCTCCGTCTATGTTCAGGCCAATTGGGCGAAGGGCGGCTTCGAGAACGAAGTCGCCTATGTGCAGCGCGCCGCCGACGAGACCGGATTTCCGCAGGGGATCGTTGGCTATGCCGATTTTCTGGCCGATGACGTGCGCCCGCAGCTCGACCGGCTGACCAAATATCGCGGCATGCGCGGTTTGCGCATGCAGCTGCATTGGCATGAAAATCCGCAATACCGGTTCGCCGCCAAGCGCGACCTCGCCCGCGACCCGACGCTCCAGCAAAACGTCACCCGCCTCGCCGACTATGGCTGGACTTTCGATCTGCAGGTCTTCGCCGAGCAGATGGACGGCGCGGCGGCGCTTGCCGCCGGCAGCCCCAAGGTGATCTTCATCCTGCAGCACGCCGGCATGCTGGAAGATCTTTCCGCCGCCGGATGGGCGCGCTGGCGCGACGGCATGCGCCGCCTCGCCGCCTGTCCCAATGTGGTGTCGAAGCTCTCCGGTCTCGGCACCTTCATCCACAGCAACGATCCCGACCACATCGCCGCCATCGTGCGCGAGACCGTCGAGATTTTCGGTCCGACCCGCTGCCTGTTCGGATCGAATTTCCCGGTGGAGAAATTGTGGACGCGGTACGCCGATCTCATCGCCGCCTACCGGCGCGCGCTCACGCCCTTGGGCGAAGCAACCGCGCGCGCGGCGCTCCACGATACGGCGGCACGGGTTTACCGGCTTAATTGACTCGGGGTATCTCGCTCCGAGCGGGGAGGAATGCATGGCGCTCGAAATAAAAATTCTCGATTACGGCGACATTGAGCTGGAATCGAGCTTCCTGGTGCTCGGCCGCGACTGCGGCCGCACGCGCCGGGTGCCGACCCTGGGCTTTCTTATCCTCGGGGGAACCTGGCCGATCGTGGTCGATACCGGCTACCGCTCCAACCAGATCATGGAGACGCTGGGGATGCGCGGTCTGCAATCGCACGAGACCATGATCGAGAATCAGCTCAAGAAGCACGGGCTCAAGCTCGGCGACATCCGCTACGTCCTGCACACGCATTTGCATATCGATCACGCCGGCAAGGACGATCTCTTCCCGATGAACACCGCGGTGGTCCTCAATCGGCGCGAGCTTGAATATTCCGTCTCCGGCCTCATGCATCCGCAATATCCGGCGGTCGACATCAAGCATCTGGTCGATCGCCTGCACACCAAGGGCGCGCTGCGCTTTCTCGATCTGGAGATATCCGGGCCGACCGAGCTGATGCCGGGCGTGATCTGCGAGGCAGCCGGCGGCCACACCGAAGGCTCGATGAATGTCATCGTCAAGACCGCCGAGGGCGTAGCGACGATCTGCGGCGACGTGCTCTACGACATCAACGACCAGCTGGTCGAGCCCTTCCGCGAGATCAGCGACATGGAGCCGCGCGTCACCGGCAATCACGGCACCACCAAGCGCCAGGAGAAGGCGGCGATCAAGAAGGTCGTCGCCTCTTCGCGCTTCGTGCTGCCGGTGCACGACCGGCCGGCGCTGATCGAGGCCGGACAGGTCGTCGGCCGGCTGCAGGACACGGTCCCCGGGCCGATCGTCCAGTCGTTGCCGAAGCGGCAATGGTTCCCGGCGTAAGGAAGGGAGGCAACCGATGAGTCATTCCGCGCTGCGTCGCGAATTTTCCGATCTGATCGACCTCGACGCGCCCGTCGAACGGCTGGCGGGCGGCTTTACCTTCACCGAGGGACCGATCTGGCACCCGCGCGACCAATATCTTCTGTTCTCCGACATGCCGGCCGACGTGCGCCGCCGCTACGATGAGCGCGGCGGCGTGCGCGAAGCGATGAAGCCGTCCAACAAGTGCAACGGCATGACCTATGACGCCGATCTCGGGCTCATCGTCTGCGAGCACGCGACCTCGACGCTGGTGCGCGAGCGCGACGGCCGGCGCGAGACCATCGCTTCGCATTTCGAAGGCAAAGAGCTCAACAGTCCGAACGATGTCTGCGTGCGTTCCGACGGCTCGATCTATTTTTCCGATCCGTGGTACGGGCGCATGCCGGTCTACGGCGTCGAACGGCCGCGCCAGCTCGGCTTCCAAGGCGTCTACCGCGTACCGCCGGGCGGCGGCCAGCCGCAGCTTCTCGTCGATCGCAACCTGTTCGATCAGCCGAACGGGTTGTGCTTTTCGCCCGACGAGCGGCAGCTCTACGTCAACGATACGGTGCGGGCGCTGATCCGCGTGTTCGACGTCAACGCCGACGGCACGCTCGGCCCCGATCGCATCTTCGCCTCCGGGCTGCGCTCCGAGCTGGAGCCGGGTGTTCCCGACGGCATGAAATGCGACAGCGCCGGCAATATCTGGGTCACGGCGCCGGGCGGCGTCTGGGTCTATTCGCGCTCCGGCGCGCTCCTGGGCAAGGTCCGGGTGCCCGAGCTCGTCGCCAATCTGCATTGGGGCAAGTCCGACTGGCGCACGCTGTTCATGTGCGCCACGCATTCGCTCTACGCGGTACGCACCAAGATCGGGCCGCGCGCCGAACCGTTTATGCGCGCGACTGCATCAGCCGGCTCGAGCGCCGCGGCCTCGTCGTCCGGGCCGGAGCGCGCCGGCGGCAAGGACGGGCTCCGCCTCGATCCGTCGCGCTGCGCGCTCATCATCCAGGACATGCAGAACGACGTGATGATGGACGGCGGCGCCTTCGCCTCCTCGGGCGCGCCGCAACACGCCCGCGAGCAGAACGTGGTCGAGAACATCCGCCGCCTTGCCGAAGCGTGCCGCTCGCGCGGAGTGATGATCATCCATGTCTGGTTCGTCGTCGAGCCGGGCGCGCCGGGCGTCACGCTCAACGCGCCGCTGTTCGAAGGCCTCGTCGACTCGAAGGCGATGGTGCGCGGAACCTGGGGCGCGGCGCCGGTCGCCGGCCTCGAGCCGCAGCCCGGCGACCACGTGGTCGAAAAAATCCGCATGAGCGCGTTCGAGGGAAGCCACCTCGAAATCGTGCTCAGGTCCGGCGGGCGCGACACGATCATCGACACCGGGGCGTGGACCAACATGTCGATCGAGCACACCGCCCGCACGGCGGCCGACAAGGGCTACTTCGTCGTGGTGCCGGAGGATTGCTGCTCGACGATGAACGCCGACTGGCATCGCGCGTCGGTCCAATACGCCATGACCAACGTCGCCGCGGTGACGAAATCGAGCGAAGTGATCGCCGCCCTTGGTTAGGACGGCAGCGTCAGCCCTTCGCTGGCGAACGCCTTTTGCACCGCCCGGCGCGCGGCGAGGCGCCGCGCATGCGCCGTCCAATGCGGAAAATCGCCTTCCATGTCGAAGGCAAGAACGGGCCCGCGTCCCCAGTTCCAGTAGACCATGAGGTACGGATCGGCGACGGTGTAGCGCTCGCCGATCGCCCAGGGCCCCTCCCCGATCTTGGCGTCGACCGCCTGCCAGAGCTCGCGGCAGGTTTTTTTCGCGGTGGCGGCCACGTCCTCGACCGCGCGCGGATCGGATGCGTAGCGCGCGGCGCGGCGGACATGGACGAAGGCGACATGAATGGTCGAGGAAAGCCAGTTGAGCCACTCGGTGCAGCGCGCCTCTTCCCGCGGCTCCCACGGCCACAGCCCGGCGGCCGGATGGCGCGCCGCGATGTAGCGCAGGATGGCCGGAGCCTCGGTGAGGATCCAATCGCCGTCGGTGAGCGCCGGCACGCGCGCCTTCGGATTGACGCGAAGGTAGTCGGCGGTATTCTGCTGATTGGCGGCGAGATCGACGCGCGCCAGCTCGAAGCGGTCGCCGACCTCTTCGAGCACGATGTGCGGGGCGAGCGAGCAGGCGCCCGGCGCATAGTAAAGCTTGATCACGCTGTCACCATCAATAAGTCGCCCGGCCGCCCGACAGGTCGAACACCGCGCCGGTGGTGAAGGAATTCTCCGCGCTCGCCAGCCAACAGATCATCGCGGCCGCCTCCTCGAGCTCGAGCATCCGGCCGCGCGGGATCTTCGAGACGATCATCGCCAGAAAATCCGGCGCCTGGCTCATCGCCAATGTGGTTTTGGCGACCGCCGGCGTCACGCAATTGACGCCGATATTGTAGGTCGCGAGTTCCTTGCCGAGCGATTTGGTGAGCCCGATCACCCCCGCCTTCATCGCGCTGTAGGCCGGCGCTTTCGGATTGCCTTCCTTGCCGGCGATGGAGGCGAGATTGACGATCCGCCCGTAGTTTGCCGCGATCATGTGCGGCACGACGGCCCGGCAGCAGTAGAATGTGCCGATCAATCCGACATTGACCACGTCGCGGAAAGCCTCGGGCGGATATTCCCAGGTCGGCGCGTTCGGCCCGACAATCGCGGCATTGTTGATGAGAATGTCGATCTTGCCGAAATGCGCCATCGTCGCCTTGGTCGCGCCTTCGACGGCGGCAAGGTCGGCGATATCGACGGCAAGGCCCTGCACCCGATCGCGCTTGTCGAGGCCCGCCACCGTCTTGTCGAGGAGCGCGCGGTCGCGGTCCCACAGGCTCACGCGTCCGCCGCAGGCGAGGATGCGGTTGGCGGTCGCCAGACCGATGCCTTGCGCGCCGCCGGTGACGATCGCCACGCGCTCTTTCAGATCGTACTCGTTCATGGGATACGCTTCTCAAGCATTCGGCCGCGGCCGGTTTACCGAAATGCTAGCAGCTAGCGAATGTCTCTTGGTATTTTTCTTAAGGTCACGCGGCGGGCGCGGCGATCGCCGGCCGCGGCGGCCTTCTATCCGAAGACGCTGCGGCCGCCATACGCATGCGATCGCTCGCGCTCCTCGCTGATCAATCGCAACACGCTTGTCGTGATGGCCGAGTAATGCCAATTCATTCCCATCACGGCGCCAAACGATTGGAACCAGAACCGATGCGCGAGCCGCCGCAGATATTCGTCTCCGACCCTGTTCGTGCATCGGCAGTTTGCCGCGCAGAACGAAATGGGAACGCATATCATGCCCGCAATTTGTTCGTCGCGGAGCCGGTGAATGAAGATTCTCACCATCGGCGGCGCGACGATCGACACCATTGCGATCATCGACAGTGAGCGCATCGAGCGCATGACCATGCTCAATGCCGACAGCTCGTTCTTGCTGCTGGAAGAAGGCCGCAAGACCGAAGCCGAGGAAGTTTCCACCCATCCCGGCGGCGGCGCCGTCAATGCGGCGGTCGCCATGGCGCGGCTCGACATCGATGCCGCGGTACTTGCCAAGCTCGGCACCGATGCGCGGGCCGATGCAGTCCTGGCGCGGCTCGCGCAAGAGGGCGTATCGAGCCGCTGGACCATGCGCGACAGCCGCCAGCCGACCGGCGCTTCCGTCTTCGTCTCCTCGCATGAGCGGGACGCGGCGATCTTCACCTTCCGCGGCGCCAACACGCTCCTCGAAGTGCAGGACCTTCGCGACGACGCCTTCGCCGTCGACGTCGTCTACATCTCAAATCTGAGCAACGAATTGGCCGATTGCTTCCCGGCGATCGTCAGCCGCGCCAAGTCGCACGGCGCGCTGATCGCGGCCAATCCCGGGCCGCGGCAGCTGTCCGCGCGCGGCCAGGCGTTTCTCGACAATCTCTCGGCGATCGACATCTTGCTGCTCAACCGCAGGGAGGCCGACCTGCTGGTGCCGAGTCTCGTCGCCCGCGCCGGCGAAGGCGGCCCGGCGCTTGCGCTCGCTCCGGGCGAGGAGGCGCCGGCGCTGGCCGCGCGCGGTCTCGCCGGCGGCGGTTTCGAGATGAGCGTTGCCGCGTATTTTCGCGCGCTGGTGCGATTGGGCCCCAAATACGTGCTGGTGACCGACGGCGGGCGCGGCGCCTTCGTCGGATCGGCCGGACAAATCCTGTTCGCGCCGTCGGTCAAATCCGCGGTCGTCGGCACCGCCGGAGCGGGAGACGCATTCGGCGCGACCTTCACCGCCTATGTGGCGCTCGGCCGCGCGATCGAGGAGGCGCTACGCGCCGCGGCGATCAATTCCGCTTCGGTGGTCGGGCACATCGACACGCAGACCGGCCTGTTGCGCAAGCAGGAACTCGACCGGCGCTTGACCAAGCCGGAACCGTGCGTTCGCAGGTGGACGGTTTAAATCGCGCGGCAGCGGCTCTCGCGCGCCTATTCCTCATCCAGCACCGCGCGCACTTTGGCGGCGAGATGATTGAGCGTGAACGGCTTGCTGATCAGATGCACGCCGGAATCGAGCACCCCGCCCGGCCACCTACTGG
Source organism: uncultured Alphaproteobacteria bacterium (assembly GCA_963850855.1). Lineage (GTDB taxonomy): Bacteria > Pseudomonadota > Alphaproteobacteria > Rhizobiales > Xanthobacteraceae > BOG-931. The sequence continues at coordinate 13,633 of CAWKNH010000013.1, read as the reverse complement.
CAAGAACTGGACCCGGCCGCCTGGCCGCCCTCGGCTTGCTGCTGGCGGCAGCCGCCGGGGTCGTCAGCGTCGCTCGTCCTGCGACCACCTAGGAACGCCCGGGCGGCGGCGGTCCGCCTCGCACTGGCGCTCGCGATCATGTTCGCGCTCGCACCAAACGCGCGGTTCGGTTACTTCGCCTACCCGGCCGGCGACTCTTCGGCTGGGTAGCCCTCACCGAGGACCCAGTCGCGCATCATTCCGCACGGGGTCCGGAATCGACTGGGTCTCACCCCACCGCCCCAGGGATGACTTCCTCAACTTCATCTTCGACGAGCACGAGATGACCGCTGGCGGCAGCGGGTGGCTGCCGCCAGCGGGACGGACCGCGGTTATGTCCTGATGGACTTAGTTACATGCGGTGCCGTTGACGGAGAAGCTGGTCGGGTTGGCGTCGCTGCTGGTCCAGGTGCCCTGGAAGCCGTCCGTGATGCTGGCGCCTGGCGCGATGGTGCCGTTGTAGCTGGCGTTGGTGAGGGTCGCGTTCTCACCGGTCTGGGAGAAGCCGCCGTTGAAGTTGCTGGTGATCTTCTGGTCGCCCGGGAAGGTGAAGGTCAGCGACCATCCGTTGATCGTGGTCGTACCGGTGTTGGCGATGGCCACCTGGGCGGTGAAGCCACCGGGCCATTCACTGTTCTTGGTGTAGGTGACGTGGCAGGTGCCACCGCCCCGCCACCGCCGCTGATGTTCCAGGCGAAGCTGGCGGTGCCAGTGGCGCCCGTGGTGTCCTTGACGGTGACGGTGACGGTGTTGTTGCCCGACGCGGTGGGCGTGCCGGAGATCAGGCCGGTGGAGGCGTTGATCGCCAGCCCGGCGGGCAGGCCGGTCGCGGAGTAGGACAGGGTCTGTCCCGACGCCGAGTCGGTGGCCTGGATCTGGAGGCTGGCAGCGGTGCCGACGGTCCCGGTCCGCGTGCCCGGGTTGGTCACCGTCACCGTGTTCTGGCTGCCGCTGCCGCCGGCGAGCGTGTTCTGCACCGCGGTGAAGGCGGGCTTGGGGTTGTAGTTCTGGTCGAACATGGTGGCGGCGCCCTGGCCGGAGAACGTGCCGGGGACCCAGGAGTCGGCGTCGCCGACGGCCCACTGGGTCACGCCCACGCAGCGGGAGACGCCCAGGCAGTCCTTGACCACGTTGGAGAAATCGGTGGCCTGCTGGTGCAGGTTGGCGCTGGTGGCCGGGAGCGTGATGCGGTCGTCAAGCTCGGTGACCGCGACATCCAGGCCGAGGTTCGCGAACCGCTGCATGTTCGCCTCCATGTCGCACGGGACCTGGCCGAGGATGAAGTGGCTCTCGAAGCCGATGCCGTTGAGCGGCACGCCCTGCGCCAGCAGCGACTGCGCGAGGCTGAACATCGCGTTGCTCTTGGCGTTCTCGCCCTCGATGTTGTAGTCGTTCAGGTACAGCTTGGCGTTCGGGTCGGCGGCGTGCGCGGTCCTCAGCGCGTCGGCGATGTAGCCGCTGCCCATCGCGTTGAAGAACGGGTCCGCCACGAACGATCCGTCGCTGTTGAACGGCTCGTTGACCACGTCCCACGCGTAGCACTCGCCCTTGTAGTGGGTGGCCTCGGTGGTGATGTGGGTCTCCATCGCCGCCTGCACCTGGCTAGCCGGCAGGGAGGACACCCACGAGGGGAGCTGGCTCTGCCAGACCAGGTTGTGACAGCGCACCCGCTCGCCGTTCGCCTGGGCATAGGAGACGATCTGGTCGCCCGGGCCGAAGTTGAACGTGCCGTTGGACGGCTCGGTGGTGTCCCACTTCATCTCGTTGCCCGGCGTGACCATGTTGAACTGCTGGGACTGGAGCTGGGTCACCGTCGACTGGGACAGCAAGTTTCCAGTCATGTCACTGCCGAAGTACCGGCCGCCTGCCGCCTGGGCGAGCGTCTTCAGGGGCGTCCCTGGCGCCAGCGCCGCCTGCGCGGTGCTTCCGATCGCCAGTGTTGCCATGGCTGCCACGGTCGTGGTTATTGCCCCGGCTGCAAACATCCGGCGCCGCGACGCGCTGCCAGGGGACCTGGTCGCATCGGGCGCCGGGCGGGATCGCCACATCTTCATGACCCTCCTCGTCATCGAAAGTTATCGGAGAAAGTTGCGATAACTGCATGAAGTGAAGGACATCACACGCTCTGCCCACAAGAGCCCAGGGCATTTACCCTGGATATTGCGTGTTGGTTCTGAAACTTACACGCGCGCAGCCGTGCATCAGCCACACGGTGGCCGCCCAGTCCGGCGGCAGCCTGGTGGCCGTGGCCGCCACCCAGAGCACTGCCGAAAGTTTCGGCGTATCAACAGAAGGCGAACGCCGACTTCGGGCCGCTGCCTTGAGGCCTGACGTCAATGACGTCAAGCCCGATCCCGGAGTGTGGAGCTAGCCAGACCGCCGCCAACCCCGCGTCAGGGGTCAGCACGGATTCAGCACGGGGTTGGGAAATGACGAGCAACAACCGGCATCAACCGGACAATCCAGACGTGAGAACGGGCCGCCACGTCCAGCGTCGGACGACCCGTTTCCCAACGAGAAAAACGTGAGAACCCGCAGGTCAGTGACCCGCTATCAGCCCTTGAGGAGCTGCCAGGCCATCACTACGCGCTGGATCTGATTCGTCCCCTCGTAGATCTGGGTAATCGTGGACCAGCGGGCAGTTTCCGCAGGTAGATCGCATGCCGGGTGGGCGTGGGTCAGCACCGATTCAGCACGCGATTGGCGGTCGGCCCGATCGCGCTGAACGGGTGACATGGGCTTCGTGCTGCCGCACCAACTCTGTGCTTCGGATGCGGTGTACCTGTGTGCAGGATCGGGCCGACACTCGGGTGCGCTGCGTCAACCGATCTTGATGCCCTGGGGGTGCTCTAACCCCGAGACACTCCAAGTGGACTCCAAGTAGCGGGTTGTAGCGTTGACCTAGTCGGGGTACGGTAGGCGTGTGGTGCTATCTGCTAGGTTCGGGGAGCTAGACGAGGCGCCCCTAATGCGCTCGCCAATCGTCTCAGTGGTGTGGCAGCTGCGTTTCGAGGACCATCTCGTGCTGATTTCACCGGAAACGGTTCTGCGGTTTCACGAGCTTCTGGGCGGTCCAGCACAGTTTTTGCTTGCCCCCCTGCCAAGGGTTCAACTCTCCGTGCAACCCATTACTCCGACCTCTGAGAACGCACCCAAGCCCCAGGTGGGGGCGTCGGGGGGCGGATGGAGACTTACTTCAGTCGATGGCTCTTGGAGCATAAGCATTGAGCCGGTCAGTCTCGCTGTGGAAACAACCCGATACGGTACATGGCAGGAGGATTTCTTGCCTAGGTTGCAGCAGGTTCTAGATGCCCTCCAAAAAGTAGGGGCTCCTGTCATAGAGACGCGCCTAGGTCTACGATACATAAATGTGCTCACAGGCAGCGCAATCGGGAAGCCTCCAATATCTTCACCTAACGAGCTATCTGGGCTAATTGCCCCGTGGCTGCTGGGTCCTCTGCAAGACCCAGACCTCCAAAACGCAGTACAAGCAAGCCAAGGCAGAGCTGTACTCGCAATCGATCAAGCAAACGTGATCCTAAATTATGGTGTTATCACCACAGAAGCTCGCGAATTGGGATATGTCGTCGATATTGATACATATCGCGAAGGCGGCCGGGCCTTTCGAATCGAAGATATCGCCCCGGGGACTGCGGCATTGCACACTGCAGCGCTTGGCCTGTTTCAGGCGTCGTTTACAAGGGAGACGATGCAAGCAATGCGTTCGAGTGACACTTCAGCCAAGGATCTATCGTGAGCACCCTGACAGCCGTGTCGGACTCACGGGGCACGACGCTTCCGCGGCGAGGTGTTTTCCTCGGCGTGAACGTGCCTCTGTACAGGGCGACAGTCATAAATGGCGAGCTTTCCGGCGCTACCCAGGATCGCGAGACTTGGATTTATAGCTGGCACGAACCACGCGACTGCAAGATTTCTCAAACTGGTCCAGTTCCGCAGTCCGCCAGTCAACTCCTGCCTGGGATAGATTTGCAGATGGATAACTCTGCTATACGTTATACGGACGTCGCTTTTGCGTCATTTGCAAGTTCGGGTAATGTAACAGATTCTGCCTGGCGAGGTTTTCGTCGTACCCTTGAACCGATTAAAGCAGCTACAGATGAACTTCTATCAGAGATAGAAGAGGCACTTAGTCGACAGCGAGCAATTTCGGCACAGGCAAAGCATGCAGGACTTACGGCAGTATCTCGCCTCGTCGACATACTAGGTCTGAGCCGCCCAACAATTCTAAAAATGACAGGCGTTCCAAACTCGACGTTCTATTCCTGGCAGAATAACCCGCAGGCAATCATCCGTACACCGACCGTGAGCCGCTTGCTGAGGCTGCAGGCTCAAGTCGCACTCCTTGATGAGACCCTCGGCAGGGAGCGCATGCGGGACTGGATACTATCCTCCGACCGCTTCGACAGGCTACAAGGGAGCGAGACAGTTTTCACGCAAGTGCTTGCCGAAGCTGAGGCTGCACTCGGAGAAGTGACGCAGATAAAACCACGGCCGCGCATGCGTCACGGCGACTATGCATCACAACCGGCTCACAGGACAGATGACTTGAGACCTGATGAGCCTTTCTGGCCTGGTGCTGCCAAGATACAGGAAGAGCGGACAGGGGAAACCCAGTAAGGTCATTAGGACTCTTAATCACTTTACTAATTAAGAGTCCGGATTGCGGCATTTATGGCTACCTGACTGATTACACTACGAACGGCAGCAGCCGCTAGAATGCAGAGATGGCTGGCCCCCCATGGGACGACGACGTCGCATCGGTTCGTGCTGACGAGAACCTATCTAGGCTAGCTGTCGCCATCCCCTCGGAAAGTAGCCAGACGCGCAGGCTTCCTACTGACGATTTGGTCCGCAGTTGGCATCGCGAGATGGTAATGGGCGTCGAAGTGCCCGACGATGCTTACAGGGGTGGCTTCCGCGGAGACCCGCATCCCGCGTTGTTCGATTACGAGGTCGAGGTCGCTGGGCTTCCTGTTACTAGATCCTGTAATGTAGGCGCGGAAGTCGACTTGGCACTGTCTGAGCTTCGGGATCAAGTGTCTGCAAACGATATACTTGGCGATCAAGAGGATCCCAATGTCGCTTCGCCAGGGTTTATCAAAAAAATACTTGAGACCGCTTCCTGGTTGCATTGTGAATGGGTAAGGATACACCCGTTTGTCAACGGGAACGGCAGAACAGCGCGCATGTGGGTCCTTTGGATTTGCGGAAGGTATGGGCTCCCGCAAATTCTGCCTCTCCGGCCGCGGCCTGGCATGGCGTACAACACCATCACTCAAGCTGGCATCATAGGCGAACATGGACCTTTTCTGCAGTATCTACTGTTTCGATACAATCAAGTCTAATCCAACAAATCGATCGGCAGATTTACAACTCTCATAACTGCGTGACGGCTACCACGAACTTCCGCCCATGACTCAATTGAGTTCTTTTCTGTATGCACATTAGAGGAAATGGCGAGGACGGCGAGTGCGATTTCTGTTCCCGGATGGTCCAGATAGCAGGATAGTACTCCCTTTGCATCCTTAATCACGGAAGCAACCTCCGAAGAGTTCCTTGCCATCTTAAGCTCCAAGATCAATCTCCCGCCTGCGAGCGCAAAATCGGCTACCCGCCTTACTCCCTGGCATTTGATTGTGAACGGTTCTCGCTGAAGAGCTATGAACGGAGATAGGACCACTTCTGTCAGGTTCTGAAAATCATACTCTGTGCGAATTGAGATCTGGGTTCCTTTACCACGTTTGGCAATGCCATGATGGCGCATGCGGCGAACCGCCTCGATCGCGTTCTCTAGGATCCGGACGACCGCCTCTGCCGATTGGTCGATATTTCCATCCAGCAGCAACGGGCAGCGGCGGGTCACCCCTAGATGGTCTCCGCGTATTGGGACATAAGTGCCCGGCGTAACAATTGTCATTTGATATTCTATGTCCGAACGGAAGCGCTGTTTCTTCAAATCAACGGGAAGCATCGAATGGTCAGGGTACAGCTCGATCTTTCGTAGTTCATTGACAGGCAAGACGGAACCGTTAACAACGCTTGCCGCAGTTTCACCGACAGCAAGCCAAAGATCCAACGGCCCATAGTGCTGGAACTTTTCTCGGAAATGCGTGAGGGCACCCATATTTAGGGGTCCTGTAACAAGAAGGTCTAGATCTGAGCGGATTTTTCCTGGGTATTTCCTGCTTCCAAATAGGGAAACGGAGATTACCCCAGTGATTTCTCTGGCAATTTCTGAAGCTATGTCAACAATGTCTAGCTCGTAGAAATCGACATCAGCCATGAGACCTCACAAGTATCGGCGATTTACCGCATGATCGATTGGGTCGGCCGAACCGCCCCTGAGTAGCATACCCTGGCATAGTATGCCGCTTAGGGGCGAGTCGCCGATCACCACGTCCATCTTTGGCACAAGTACGCTAGATAACCTCTAGAAGCGCACTGCCCGCATCTGAATTGGTGACGAGTTATCTCGCTATGCGTCTCCCGCTGTAGTACGTAGTTAGGATTAGCGTCAGTTTTGCGGTTGGCTATTTTGCTGACTTCGCTGGTAGGCGGCGTCGAGGGCGGTGCGGGCGCGGTCGAAGGAGGAGGGGACGAGGTGGCCGTAGATCTGGTGGGTGACCTCGATGCTCTTGTGGCCGAGCCAGCGGGACACCTCGGTGATCGGGATGCCCTCGGCCAGGGCGGTGGAGGCGTAGCAGTGGCGCAGCGAGTGCGGGATGAACTCCGGCGGCAGCCCGGCCTTGGCGGCGGCGCGCTGGAAGTCCTCCTGGTAGCTGCGGCGGATCGACGTGCTTGTGCTTGCGCCCCTGGAACAGGTACCCGTCGCTCGGTGGTGCCGTGGCTCGGCGACGTGCTTGTCGATCGCCTCGCGACACGTACAGCGGCAGCGGGATGTCGCGGAACTGCCCCTCGGCCGCGGAACTTCAGCGGCTTCAGCTGCGCGACCGGGTTGACCTGCTCCCGGACCCGCAGGGTCGTTGCCCCGGTTGATGCGGCAGCGCAGGTCTGACCGCGAGGGCCTCGCCGATCCGCAGCCCGCAGCCGTGCATCAGCCAGACGGTGGCGGCCCAGTCCGCCGGCAGCCCGGCCGCGAGCGCCTCCAGCTCTGCGTCGTGCGCGGGAAGGATGAAGTCGGCGGCGGTGACGACGCCGGGGAGCTGGATGCCGGTGCAGGGCGACTCGGCGAGCTTCTTGTTGCGGACCGCCTCGGCGAGCACCGCGCTGATGACCAGGTGCGCGCAGCCGATCCGGCTCGCGGACAGGCCCTTGCGGTGCATCCCGGCGATGAGCGCCTTGATGTCCTCGCGGCGGATGGCGCCGATCGGCCTGCCGCCGATCGCGGGGTCGATGTGGGCGCGCAGCACCGACCTGTAGGTGGCGATGCTGCTGTCCGCGCCGAGGTGCTGGTCCAGCCAGGCCTCGGCCGCGTCGCGGAACAGCGCCCTGCCCGGCCTTCGGGGTCGACGAAGACGTGGGCGCGCTTGTCGTGCTCGACCTTGAGCAGCGAAGTCCTCGGCCTCGCGCAGGTCGTCGCCGAAGGACTGCTCGCGCTGGCGGCTCGACCGGCCGCCGGTCGGTGCGGTAGCGGACCACCCACGGGTGCGGGCAGCTCGTCCCAGTCGCCGCAGTCGCAGCGCTTGAAGATGCTGGCCACGTGTCATACCTCCCGGTTCTGGAGCCATTCCTCCACGTGCCGCTCGCGGAACCGCAGGTACCGGCCGACCCGGTAACCCCGCAGGCCCCATTGCCGCCAGCAGCCGTAGACGGTCTTCTTCGGCACGCCCAGGTAGGCAGCCAGCTCCTCGACCGACAGCAGCCGGTTCGAGCCGCCCACGGGAGCCGTGCGCCGGGCAGCCCGGTGCCGGACGGATGCACGCTCACCTGCGGCCACGTCGTCAAGTTCGCGGTTGCCCCGGGCGGTGGTCACGGCAGCCTCCGGCCGCCGGGGGTGCGGCGTTTCGGTGTGGCGCGGGCCAGGGGGCGGGGTTCCCGGGCGGCGGCCGTCGGCGCCGTGCTGGTTCCTCCCGGTGACCCGGCTCCTGTGCGGGCCGGGGAGCAGCACGGGCTGGCCTGCCGCCCGGGACCGGCGATATCCAGCGCCGGCTCCGCCCGCGATGTCAAGCCGATGGCAGTAGCCGGGAGTCGGCCTGGCCGGGCACGGCGTCCGAGGGTGCCGCGGGCGGCAGGACGGCGGGGCTGGCCGTCGGCGGGCTTGCCGCTGTCCGGCCCGGACGCGCCGCACGTGCGCCGCAGGCGCCCGGCCAGGGGGAACGGGGCCGGGGACGGCGCAGCGAGCCGCCGTGGCCGGGCGCTCAGGCGTTCAGGCGGGGCGCCGTCGTCGGCACCATGAACGGCGGGGAGAACGATCTGTTTTCTGGACAGTGCCCCTGGCAGCGCGGGCACGGGATGAAGGCATGGCAGTATGGACATGGGACCCAGGTCCCGCTGCCGCCGCAAAACGCTGACAACTCATAAATCGGGTTTTCAGCCTCTTTTTTCACCTCCAGCCCCGTTTTTCTTGTCGGCGAAGGCAAAGTGGCTGCTCGAAGGCCAGCGAGATCGTCGGTCCTACCGCCAAGTTGGCGGCGACCGTGTCGGTTGACCCCTGCCGTTTCTTTCCCGCTGATCCGCTGCTACCTCGCCCTGCCGCCTGCCTGCTTGCCGCGTCGCGTACCTGCCCATGCCAGGCCCTCGCGCTCTCTGCTCAAGGATGAGCACGCGCTTCAGCGCACGGGCAGGAGTCAGACCGCGTCGCTGTCCGGCTCCCTGTCCTGAGAAGGAGACCGTGGGATTTATATGTCAGCATGCATCTCCGCCGCGCCATCTACGATTGTTTTACGAGCTATGCGCGTATATAAAGTCTGGGAGTCCACCGGAAGGTTTATTTCCGCCGGGTCCTGCGCATTCCCCGCGGTCAAGTTACTCCGGCGTAAGCGGAGTACGGAATAGAGTACGGATTAGCTGGCGGCATGGAATGCCAACTGGTGGGCAGGGGGCGGATCTACCTGACCTGCTCGGCACGCATCGGCCATAACCGCCTGCGTGCCTGCTCGCCGACAGTCAGGCCGGTGCAGCGGCGCCTGGCGCGTCGTCCGCTGGGCTCAGCGAGCCTGGCGATAGGCAGCCCATGATTTGGCGGCTTGTGCCATCTTGGCTGTCCAGTCGCTTGTGCTCGCCTGTGCGATCTCGTCCCACAGCCGGACGTTGGCGGCGGCGAACAGGTCGATGTGCGCCGGGTCGGCGGCCTGGAACGCGGGGAGGCGGGAGGCTTGCCGTTCGGCCTCGTGCGCGGTGTGGCCGCCGGATGCCATGAGGCGCAGTACCCAGCAGGCCGGGTCGGTCCAGGCGGCGCCGAGGGTGGGCCAGGCCCAGTCGATCAGCCAGGCGCGGTGCTCTGATACCAGCACGTTGTCCGGGGTCCAGTCCGAGTGGGTCAGTACCGGCCCGGCGAAGACCGCGGCCGTTTCCGGGTCATCAAGGTAGGGCTTCCAGCGGTCCTCGGCTCGCTTGAACGGCCCGGGATCGTCCGGAACCTTGATCGCGCTCAGCGCGTCCATGAGCTGCACCAGCCGGTCGAGGTCGGGTGAGCCCGGGGAGTAGTCGGCGTGGCGGCCGGGCGCGTACTGGTAGCCGAGGACGTTCCATCCGGCCTCGTCGAAGTGCCACAGCAGGGCCGGGGAGATGTCCCGGACGAGCGGGGCGACCGCGGCCTCGCGGGCCTGGGTGATGACCCGGCGGTGGGCGGACGGCAGGCCCTTGGCGAACACCTTGCCGTCGCGGGTGTCGATGATCGCGGCCAGCGGCGAGTTCTGCCCGGCGCGTCGCGATGCGGACGCCCGTGATCGGGCCGGTGCGGGCCTCGATCGCCTGCTTCAGCGGCCCGGGCAGGTCGTCCCACGCGATGCGCTGTTCCACGGTGCTCCTCACGTCATGTCCGAGGGGACCCGGCGCGATGCCGGGTCCCCTGTCAGGCCGCGCGGGTTGCTCAGCCTCAGTACGGCTGGTCGCTGCTCGCGCTGCACGAGCACATCGTGAGCAGCGTATCGGTGTCGGCGACGAACTCGACGGCATCCGGCGCGAGCGCCGGCAGCGTGCCGGCTTCGCGGCACGTCGGCCGGCTCGGGCGGGCGGGTGAGCAGTTCCACGGCGACTGCGGTCATGGGCGTTTCACCTCCTTCCTCGGACGAGTGACGGGCGTTCTCACCTCCCTCCGTGCTGGCAGAACACTTCGAGCGGGGCCTTGGCCTGCCGGTAGAGGCTGGCCAGCGGCATGCAGGTCCCGCATGTCTTCTGGAGGGTGCAGCCGGAGCAGCCGCCGTGCCGGGTGAGCAGCGAGTCGGCGGCAGCGGCGAGCCTGCGCAGGCCGTCGGCGCCCTCGGCGATCAGGTCGACCTGGGGGTCGCGGCCGACCTTGCAGATGGACGCCTTGCCGTGCGGGTCGGCGTGGAAGTGGGTGATCCCGGCGTTGCACCCGGTGTAGGGCTTGCGCGTGCGGAGCATCTCCCGGGACTGGCTGGGCAGCACCTCGCCGCCGCCGTGGATGGTGGGGCTGATGTTGGTGTACTCGAACGACTCGATGCCGTAGCGGTCGGCGATCGCCTTCATCTGCGGGGACCTCGTGGGCGTTGCGGTTGGAGACGACGATGTTGATCCGCATCGCCAGCCCGGCCTCGTGGGCGGCGGCCAGGCCGCGCATGAACCGGCGGAACGATCCCCGGCGGCGGGTCATCCCGTCGTAGGACTCCTCGGTGGCCCCGTACAGGCTGAGCGTCAGCCGGTACGGCCGGCGGGTCGTCAGCAGGTCGAGGGTCCTGGGCCGGTCCAGCCGTGACCCGTTGGAGGAGATCTGGATCATCATGCCCATGTCCCAGGCGGCGGCGTGGGTTTCGGCGAACAGCGGGTCGATCAGCGGCTCGCCGCCGGTGAGCTGGAGCCACAGCACCCCGGCGTCGGCCATCACCTGCAGCAGCCGCTCCCGGCCGGGCCAGTCCATGCCCGCGAACATCTTTTCCCCGAGGTAGCAGTGCTCGCAGTCGTAGTTGCAGCCGAGGTTCACCTCGTAGCTGGCGCGGGCGTACCCGTAGGCGGTCTCCGGCCGGACCAGGATCGTTTCACCGATCAGGCGGCCGGTCAGGTCCGTGCCCCACCCGGCGCGGACCGGCGCCGGCGAGCCAGGCGGGGACCGGGGCGTCGGCAGGCGCGTCGCGCAGTTCGGCGTACCGGCCGGCCCCGATCCGGACTGCTCCGTCGTAGCCGGGCCGGACGACGACGTGCCCTTCGGGGTAGGGGCTGGCGATGAGCTGATGGGTCATGAGCGCCTCCGTGGCTGAGGGGTATGCGGGTCAGGCGAGCAGCGTGTCGGTGTAGGCGTGGAGCCGGGCCGCGAGGCCGGCCAGGGTCGGGAAGCCGGGTGAGGTTCCGGAGGATGAGCGCGGCGGCGACCAGCTGGGCGTACCTGCCGCTCGGGGTGTTCAGCACGTCCGCGAGCGCCTTATGGACCTGGTCGGCCACGGCGGGGACTTCCAGCGCCGTGAGGTAGAGGTAGGCGGCGCCGTAGCCGGTGACGGCCGAGCACCAGTGCTCCATATCGAGGATGCAGAAGCGCGGAGCGGTGATGTTCTGCCAGTTCAGGTCGATGTGCTCGGTCCCGAACGCCGGAACGCAGTCGGCGGGGACCGGACGGCGGTAGGTCGCGCTGAGCAGGTAGCCGTACTCCTCGGCATCATGGACCGGGAACTGGCGGTCGGTGGGATACGCGCGCAGCGCCGCAAGCGACGCGCGCAGGTCGCTGAACCAGTCCGCCGGAAGGTCCGGGGCCGTCCGCAGGAACCGCTCCCGGGAGGCGGGCGGGTCGGTGACGAGCGTGAGGACTTCGGCGCTGACCGGGACGGACGGCGGTCCGTCGGTGTGCCACTCGATCCGGTGGAGCAGCGCGGGCTTGCTGACTCCCGGGATTGCCGCCGCCTCGGCGGTGCCCCGCCATGCCTTCCCGCTCATCTCGTGCTCAAGGAAGGGACTCACCCGCAGCCACGCACGCTGCCCGCGGAACGTAACCGGCGAGCCGACAAAGCCCCAGCGATGAACACGTCCGCCAGGATCCAGGAGAGCGCCCAGTCGCCTTGCCGATTCTTCGAGCAGGCCCGACTGCCATTTCTCGAAGTCATCGATTCGGACCGGCAGCCAGCGGTACCTGGATGTTCGCGTGATGCGCATGGCCTAGTTCCTCTTGTCATCCCGGCCGAGTTCGCACCAGGTGACCTTGCCCTCGGGTTTCCGCGTCGGGTACCAGCCCCATCGCTCGCTCAGCGTTTCCACGAGAAACAGGCCCCGGCCGCTCTCCGCATCGACCTCGGGAAATCCGTTTTCGAGCACCCGGGGTACCGGCGGCTGGACGTTGCTGTCCCATACCTCGATGAGAAGACGGTCGCGGTTAGCAGAGAGGCGGACATTCACCGGCAGGTCGCTGACGGTGGCCCGTGCCGCCTGCATGCATTGGTCACAAGTTCGGAAAGCAGCAGCTCAGCAGTCTCAGCGACCTCGGAAAGACCCCATTCCCACAGCACCTGCCGGGCGTGCAGCCGGGCACAGGGCACGGCAGAGGGAAGCGCGCCGAGCAGCAGCGAACTGCGCCGAGGAAAGCGCCTCTCGGCGTGTATCCTCCTGGCGGGCACCCCGTCGGCGGCAGAGCGCGACCCGATGTTGTTGGTTTCGGTGGCCGCTATGCTCTGGCAATCCATCGGGCTCGCCTCCCTCGCCTTCGATTCCGCGCCGGTGTACCGGCTGGTTCGAGACTCGCATCGTCACGTCAATGTCGGCTATGACGAAACAGGCATGACGCATATACATGTGGCGTATATAAGCCATGACGCTCCGCATATGTAGGCGGCTAGAATGGCCAGGCAGGAGCTATATCCCTTTCCGGAGGCAGGCAGGAAAGACCAGATTAGCACCAACGCCCCCAGGTACTGCCGCTGCGGGAACCGCCTTGCCTGGAACCACGCGGGTGCGCTGTGCGGCTCCTGCGAGCGCCAGACGGTCGACGACCGCGCCGAACCGCCGGCGGTGACACCTGCCTTCTGGACACTCCAGCACTCCGGGACGCGCTCGCCGCCCAGCACATCGGCCGCGTTGCCCGCGCCTACCGCCGGCACGGCGAATTCGCGGCCCGCTACGGGCGTGACGGCGTTTCCCAGGAACTGCTCGGCACCTGGCTCGGACTCACCCAGGCGCAGGTCAGCCGGATCGAGAACGGTCCTCCCGTCCGTAATCTCGACACCCTCGCGCACTGGGCGCGAGTCCTGCAGATCCCGTCCCACCTGCTCTGGTTCAAGCTCCCGCCTGGCCGTAGCGTTAGCGTCACCAGGCAAGAAGCCCAGCTCACGACTGCTACGCCGGTGCCAGCAAGAATTCCCGTCGCCTGCCAGTTGCCGACGGACTGGCCCATGATCCAGACGCCGTAGCCATGAGAGCGTTCCGGACGGCCGATCTTCAGGTCGGCTTCGCGGTCATCTGTACGCCAGCGTGGTCAGGTACCTGCAGGCCGATATGGCGCCCCGGCTCTTCGGCA
>CAWKNH010000012.1:0-190440 GCA_963850855.1 uncultured Alphaproteobacteria bacterium | reverse complement strand
GCTCGTAAATCGGGGACATACCGAAGTCACCGTTTTTCTTCAGGTGGCAGCGCAGGTGCCATCGGCAGGCACAATTTCACTCCGAGTAGGTTGTCTTCGACGCAGGTGCTGACAGCACCCGCGCCGGTGCGTCCGCACGCCGCTTGCGCGCGCAGCCCCTTCAACATCCGACCCGCGTTGAAGGGCGACGGGTCCGGGATCCAAACCAGGAAGCCCTCTAAAGGATGATTGTCATGACAGACACCCCCACCGGCACCAGCACAGCTAAGACGGCGAAGCATAGCGCCTCCCCGTTTGCCATGCCGAACTACGAGGTGCCGAAATTCGAGCTCTCGAAAATGGAAATGCCAGACGTATTTCGTGAGATGGCCGAGAAGGGCGTTGCTCAGGCCAAGGACAATCACGAAAAGATACAGGCGGCCGCCGAGGGAGAAACGGAACTCCTCAACAGCGCCTAACGACGGCCGCCAAGGGCACCGCAGACTATAACCGCAAGGTCATCGAATCGCCGGTACCAATGCTCACGCCGCCTTTGACTACGCCCATGAACTGTTGGGGGTGAAGTCCCCGTCCGAGTTCATTGAGCTGTCGACCGCGCATGCACGTAGCAGTTCGAGGCGATGGCCGCGCAGACCAAGGAGCTCACTGAGCTCGCCCAGAAGGTGACGACCAAATCGCTGCTAAAGACTGGCGTCACGGCCACACCGAGGAGTCCCGTAAGGTAGCTTGATCTTAGATAGAAGCGCTGTGGCATTTTATCCGCGGGGAGCGCTCCTATTTTCGTGCATATGGGCCAACCGAGCGGCACCCCATCCCCCGACACCCCGCCGCCCGGCCAAATAAGAGCCTAGTTGAGGCAACAACTCAGGAACCCCAAGCGCGTAGACTGCTTGGGGTTCTTTTGTGGAGCCACAAGCGGTATGGCCGGAAGCCAGGGTCAAGCGCATAAGGGTTAACAGCGCTGTTTCGAGCGTACTCCCGGCACTTCCGCAGTTACCCTGAAAGCTGACAATCGCTTGCACCGCAACACCTAGCGCAGCGGGCCAAACCCATTGATCGCCAGTTCAGACTAATTCAATTCCATGCGGCGTCTCAACATTAGGATATGCGTGCCCTCGAGGACCAATTCGTCGCGCTGATTGTGAAGCGCGATCGCAAGCCGGAGCACTCCGCGGCTGTCGTCCTTGGCCTCGACTGCCAATACCGTAAATTGCGGCGTCACTGTATCCCCGACGAAGGCCGGCCGCTTATAGCGAGCGTCATTGCCGAGCATTGCCGCCGTAGAATCAGTAGCTTCCCTGTTGATCGGCGCGGCCCCGATCGCGCATAATCCGAGAAGCAGAAGGCCGTGAGCGAGCGGCGCATCCCAACCCTTGGCGCGCGCATAATCGACGTCGTAGTGAATGGGATCAGCATCACCGGTCATTTCGGCGAACGCAGAAAAATGTTTCTTGCTCAGTGTTTGCGGGTTCGATTTAAACACTTCACCAGGTTTGAAATCGTCCAGGTAACGCTGCGGCATTACACCCTCGCGCCTTTCAACTCATCGATATAGCTAACATCGCCGCGGGAGCGGTAGCTAGATGGCTTCTCTAGTTGCTGCGCAGACCAACACCGTGTCTATTGGGGCTCATGTCGGTTAGGGTGAGTCACGCCATTTCAAGCGAGCGCGACGGGAGGATGACGTCCGCCTCACACCCAATTGCAGACATTTCGCTGCGTCGCAACTAAGTGAAGCGACGGGCAATGTGCTGACATCTGGCTCGCGATTAGACGGCACGGTTTTCGCCTCTGCAGACTAGGCGCATATGCTAACTTTCAGCCCCGACTAGCTGGGCAAGGAGCTGGCATGATAGCGTATTTGATTGTCGATCTCGACATTCACGACCAAGCAGGCTTTCAAAGCTACCGCATGCATGTGTCCGCAATCATTGCGAAGCACGGCGGTGAATATCTCGTGCGTGGAGGTGAATTCGAGGTGATCGAGGGTGATTGGCACCCGCACCGCCTGACTTTGTTTCGCTTTCCGAACCGGCAAGCGATCCGTAATTTCTTCGCTGACCCCGAGAACGCCGAGTTGAAGGCAACTCGAAAGAGAACATCGAAGTCGATCATTGTAGCTGTGGATGGTATCGACTAGGGGACACTGATTTCCCCTAGATATGGGTTAGCAACATCAGCGCCCATTTTCGGTCAGCGACTAATCCCGCGCTCGATATTCCAGAGGTTCCGTACTGAAAATCCCGGCAGCACCATCAACCATTCCGGAAATGAACTGCCTCGCCGACAACCTGGCCTGCGCGACAGCTATGGCCCCGATAACGGACACGAAAGCTGACGGTCGGCGCGACCGAAATGGGCCACAAGCTGACATGCTGCGCGGACGTATCCTCTCGCGGCCGGCGATTTGGCGGCGGTCATGCTGGCCGGTGGCGGAACCAGCCTCTCATTTTGAGGCCGTCACGCATATTAAGCGCAAGTAGCGTGATATTCGCCGCACCCGCAGCGAGTTCGAGCACCTGCACCGCATAGAAGCTAATATCGAATTCCCCGGCCCTTGCCTTCGACGCGAGAAAGAGCGCCGAAGGAATGAGAACGAGGATGCCGTTAGCAGCGATAATCGGCATGCGCTTGAGCTTCGCATCGATTAAACTGGAACGCCGCCCTTTTGCCATCACAAACCCGGAGCCTCCCGCTGCCGCGAGCGCCGGTATCAGCAACAGAAAGCCCCACGGTATGGCCGTTTTTACAGTGGTGACGACCACCTGAGAACCAAACAGTTCGGCGATAGCGGTCGAGAGCCAGAAGGTCGCAATCGTGAGGATCGCGACCACGCCTGCCGTTGGATGGATGATTTTAATCATGGCTTTACTCCCGTTCCAAGCGGCTACGCGACGCAGATGCCGTGGACCGCAACCTTCTGAAACAGGTGCGGGGAGGCAACGGCCGAAGACGGGTAAGCCGAGAGTGCCGTGAACTCTGGATGCGCGAGGGCTGCCCGGAAGTCAGCGTTCGACTCCCAGACCGCGTAGTTGAGGTAAGTTGGGCTTTCGCCGATTGCGCGATGAAGCTGGGTGGAGATGAAGCCCGGCTGCCGCTTCATGAAGACGGCATCGTCCTGCCAAGCTTTGAGAAACGTTTCCTCGTCGGCTTTGTCGAGCGTAAATAGGTTCACCAGCACGACCGGGCTGGCGTCGATCGCGATTTGACGTTCGATTGGGAAAGAGGGGTCTAAAGGGCGCAGTAGCGACATGACAAACCTCCTTATTGATGACATGATGTCAAATTGGTATAAGACATATTGTATTGACATTATGATGTCAATATAGACTTATGGTGACAAATGACCAAGACAAAAAGGACGCCTGCCGGAACCGCCTTGACCTATCTCATTATCGACCTGTTCAGGCTCAACAGCAGAATGCTCACGGCGGGAGACAAGCTGGTGGCCGGGCTAGGTTTGACGAGCGCACGCTGGCAGGTCCTCGGCGCCATTACCGAGGCGGATCGGCCGCAGCCTGTCGCATGGCTCGCTCGCGACCTGGGTGCGCATCGTCAAAACGTTCAGCGGATCGTCAATGATCTGCACAAAGAGGGACTTGTTGCATTCGAGGCGAACCCGCACCATCGGCGGGCGCAACTCGTGGTCCTGACTGACAAAGGAAAGCGGGCCTTTGAAGCCGCCATGACCTTACAGGCACCTTGGGTGAACAGACTTTCCGACGGCCTTTCGGCCAAGGACATAGAAACTGTCCATCGCGTCGTAACGGCGGTGGAGAAAAAACTGGAGGACAACGACCTTAAGGAGCGAGCCTGAATTCTGTCTTGGTGATCGTGGGCAGATGTGGGGGCTCATGTCCGTTTGGGATCATTTCCGACCGATCCGGCCAGTCGTGCCCGCCAGTTCAGTTCGCTTCGCCCGGAAAGCGGCGACCGACATCCGCGTGCTAAGGCCGCGTTTGCATAAAATCCGGCCCAATGTCCGCTTCAGTCCGAAAGCTACCGAATTGCCGCGCGGCCGCGAAATCACGCGATGGGCCATTAGCGACCGACGCACCGCAGCGAACGGCATCTCTATCGATCACATCATCAGCAATCGAGAGCGGATTGTCCGAGATTGGGACGCCGAGTGCCTTTGCAGTCTTGAGATTGATGACGAGCTCGAATTTGATCGATTGATAGACCGGCAGATCGGCTGGCTTGGCGCCTTTGAGTATTTGTCCTGCGTAAATGCCCACTTGGCGGTACCCGTCAGTAATGCTGATCCCGTAGCTCATTAGTCCGCCTGCAAGCACATAATCGCGAAATTGGTAGATCGTCGGCAGCTTGATTGCGCGGCCGACGCGACGATCCGAGCTCGCTTCGTATCAAAGAATGGATCGGCGGTGACAAGCAGTGCAGCTGCACCCTGTTCGACAAGCGTTGCAAACGCAGCCTCCAACTTGTCTACGTCGGCCTTCGCTCCCGAATTTTGCGCTGGCGCGCTGGCGCTCTTTATCCCTTGGCGCGGGGGGTCGACGAGTCCGACCGGCGCTCGGGATGGCACCCGCGCTGCTGGTGTATGCGATCGCCGGCGGTTTTCTTTACAATAGCAAGAAACAAGGCGACTGCCTACCAACCGCCCTTGCTCAAGCGTTGCTCTGCTAAGAGTCTCATTCCAACGAACGTCTACGCGTCGGCGATTGGATTGTGCAAGGACTCTATAAGTATGCAGTCAAGAAAGCCGTCGAACTCCGATTTCTGCCGATCTTTCAACATATAGTTGATCCAACCGGCATTCGCGTCGTCGCGGACAAGAATTCGGCCGTAAGCTACCGTGTCTGGAAAGACTACGACCGGCTGAGCAATGCGCTATTGGACGGTTTCGGTCTGTCAAATTTGAAGATTGCGGGTGAAGCTGACCTAATAGCGGCGTATGCAAAGCTAGATAACGTAGTCGTCGATATGGCGATCTGTGATGCCCTGCAGGACGAAGACTTTAGTCGCCGGGTAGGATACGAGCGCGCTGCGTACTGCGATTCGCGCAACTTGTCGGATTATAAGTTGCTCGGAACAGAGCAACTCTGGCGTTCCTTTGAGCGCGGAGATGACTCGAATGATCCGGGCGTCAAATACCACTTCGAATCCAATGGAAGGAATAAGACTTTTGCCGTGAAGAGGTTCCTAGACAAATAACGCTACAGAGTCCGCGCTTCGTCGCGGACGTTCGGTTTCATTGTACCGGCGTATCATCCGACAAGAGCGCGATTTCTCGTTCTGTAATCGTTTCGCTTGCGGTCACGCGGTTGGTTGATCTGTGCCGCAGTCAGTAATTGTACCGCCCGAATGGCTCGCCATCTGTTGAGCTTCTACAAAGGTCTCAAGCGCGTCGCGAAATTGCGACCAGCTAGTCACTTGCTTGGCAAAATTCTCCAAGTCGTCAAGATCAATGCCCGCCTTAGCGCCCTCTTCCATGAGCATCATCACCATTCTTTCGTTTAGGTAGTGCAAGCGATTCCTGAGTATGCCACGGATATAAAACAACCTCCTAAGATAGGGCTTGCCTTCGGATGCTCTAAGAACGCTCGCCACCCTCCCGACAGCGTCAAAGGCGGTGTCGAGACTTTCCTTGGTGAACAGTTGGTTGTCGTCTCGGCGTGCGTACGAAGAGAGCGCCTCACGCATCGCTTGAAGCACAAGCTGAACGCCATATTTGTTGATGAAACGCTGGAGCTTGTCCCTTCCTGTGGGCGTGAGTGACACTCGGTCCTCAGCAAGCGCCTGCCACTGTTCGGCAACACGACCGACCGTATCGACCTCCAGTGCAGCCAATTCCTTTTGCCATGCAAGCATCATTTCTATCTGCTCGCGGCGTTCATTTAGCTCCACAAGCTGATGAAGTTGTTTGGCCAGCGCGGCATCATCGGAAAGCCGACGCGCTCCCTTGCCAGCGTTGCAATCCGCACATGATGTGATCAAATTTAAGATCGTACTCGCACCACCTTCCGCGACCGGCTCCAGGTGGTCACATTGCAGAATGATATTTGGAGCTTGCCGCCCGCAATATTGGCAGGTGAACGAATTGCTTGAAAACCTCGAAGCGGAGTTTCCTCGATATTGGCTGACGTTCGGTCATCGTCTCCAAGTCTCTTGCGCCCAACTACGCCGGACTAGCTCCGGAATCGTCGTTCAATGCAGCGAGCAGAGAAGGCCGAGAAGGCCTAGGGTTGTTCGCCAAGATTTCGACCATGGAAGGCTGACCGCTTTCGTCCCGGTGGACGGAAATGCCGTGAAGCCGACCGCCAAGAATTCGCCGATCATCAATGAACTTGAAAATTTCATCTAAGGTCGAATTCCCGCCGAACACATAGGTTTCCTCAACTCGATTTTCCTTCTCGACCACGGCCACATACCGGGCTTGCTCGGCCATCGTCTGCTCCATATTTCAGTGACTGGCTGTGTCGCTTCTAATCAGATTCGCCCTGTTGTTATGGACGATTTTTATGGCCTCCCCGTAATCCACTTCACGGTTCAAGTGCCTGAAAACGGTCTTAATTGCACATCGTCCGTCAGGAGTCGCTCCGGTTAGGCGGCCTCGTAGTGTTCGGTGAAATCATCCTCAATGATTTCCAGTTGGCGGGCGCAGCGCATCAAAAAGGCGATTTCTCTGCGCCGCACTGACACCCGGCTCCGCTCGCGCAATTTTTTTAGCCTTTCCTCTTGGCCCTCGGAAAGGTCGAGACGGGCCAGCCAACATTTATCAAGCAAAATCTCAACGCTGAATCCTTGAAATTTGGTGAGAGTTTCGTAGTCGTCGCGAATTTGCAAAAGCTTCTCTGACTGCCGCGTCGTAAATTCCTTTGTTTCGGTATCGTTGCGGATCAACTCAAGGAAAATGCTTTCCCAATCGGTCAATTCAGCGCCGAGATTCAGTAACCGCTTCGCGAGTGCGCGGAATTCCGCGGGGGCTTTGCGGATGCGATCAATTTCGCGCCAAGAGGCCATGGTCCCGTTCCTTGAGTTTAGGACGTGACGCTACTCGCGACTGTGGACGAGCCCCCGATTCGAATGGCAGTCTACCACAGGTGGGGCATGCCGATTGGGGCGATCCGACATCGCGGCGGCCAAATCGCCACCTGCAAGAGTCAATCCTCTAGCAAAATCGACCTCGACGCCTTCTTGTGAATTATGGGGAAAGCGCCTCAAGCGTCGAGCGACCGCATGCGCTCAGCGCACCGGGAACAGCGGATCGCCGGTCGCGTGCTCAGGCAAGTTCGCGTAGTAGGCTTTCAAACTCGCGACATCGACGAGCGTGCGCCGCCCGTCCTTGCGAGCAGTGACCGTACCAACGGCGAGCAGCCGGTACAGATGGCGCTTAGAGATACCGATGTAACGAGCGGCCGCGCCGGGCGGCATGGCCAGCGGTTGAAGCTCAACGGACATGGCAGACCTCGACTGAGGTTTGCCCGCATGTCGCTCGTGCTTAACCGAGCTTCGCGCCGTCGATCCGAGCCAATCCCGTTACGGGCGGGAGCGCCAAGGGACGATGCCTTGACGCGGATGTGCTCGGCGGCCATCCGTCCATCTATCGCCTGCCCGAGGGCTCCTTAGTGATCTTGTCGGCGACGGAGTAGCGAACTGGCGGCCTATTCTCCAGCCGCCAGGCGCGTCGCTAACACGGCTTCAGGATTCCGGTCAACACTGCACCGACGTGCCCCGGCGTGCCTCAAAGAGCCGCACCTCGATGTGTGTAACAGGTGTGTCATAAGCCAAAAACGTTAGCAAAATAAGGGCTTACGGGTATTGGACCGATCGGCTGCGCCCTAATATTTTTCAGGAGTCATTCCAGGGCGCGCCGAAGGCGCGAGCCTGGAATCCATAGCCACGCGCCATGCAGAACCTGCACCGGCAGTGATTATGGATTCCGGGCTCGCGGGCTGCGCCCGCGCCCCGGAATGACGATCCGCGAAGAGGAAACTTAAGCCGTCGGCTGGCGCTCGCGCTGACGCGCCTTGCGGCCGAAGAACAAGGCCTGGCTGGCGACGGCCGAAACCACGGCGAGCTGGAACGGCTTGGCAATAAGGAATGCCGGTTCCGGCCGTTGCCCGGTGAGGAAACGCTCCGGGTAGGCGGTGATGAAGATCACCGGGACCTCGAACGTACCGAGAAGCTCATTGACTGCATCGAGGCCGGAACTTCCGTCGGCAAGCTGGATATCCGCAAGAATGAGGCCCGGCCGTTTCTGTTTGGCGAGGGCGACGGCCTCGGCATGGGTGCGGGCGACGCCGATCACCTTATGGCCGAGGCTCTCGACCAGCGCTTCGATATCCATGGCGATAAAGGTCTCATCCTCGATGATGAGCACATCGGTCGCGATCTCGGCGGCGAGCTCGCGGCCGGATTCCTCGACCAGGCCGCGCAGCGTCGGCAGATCGCAGTCGAGGATCTGCGCCGCGTCCGCCTCGGAAAATCCTTCGAGCGCCACCAGCAGGAAGGCCTGGCGCGGCAGCGGCGTCAGCTGGGTCAGATGCTGCTCGGGGGTCAGCGTCGGCGCCGCGGCGTCGGCTTTTTCGTTAACCGGGACTGAATTCCAGATTTTCGTGAACAGCCGGTAGAGGGCGATCCGCCGGCTGGGGCCGGATTCGAGGATTTGCGGGCTGGCAATCAGCGATTCCAGGGTGGCGGCGACATAGGCGTCGCCGGAGGCCTGGCTCCCGGTCAGGGCGCGCGCGTAGCGGCGCAGGTATGGCAGGTGCTGGAGTACGGCTTGTGAGGCAGGCAAGGGCGATCCTCCCCTCGATTTCCCGAAGCTACCGGTTAAAACGTTGCCGGGCGAACAAAGTTCCCAAAAATAGTTCCCTGGCCCGGAACCAATGCCCAGGCAGGGCGTTAGCGCTGGACAGCCCGGGGGTTATGCCATGCGAAGTTGCGGGAGCTGGTTGAAGGGGCAAGGCGAAAAATGAAGACCCGTAAGACAGTTGGCGTTGAAGCTCCGGCCTCGGATGCGGATACATCGGAACCGCGTGATGCAATGGGTAGGCCCCTGACCCCCCGGAAGACCGAGATGCGCATCGGGCGCGAAGCCCAGGCACGAATCGGTCAGCAATTGCGCGCCATGTACGAAGCGGTCGTCAATGAGGGCGTGCCGCCGCATATCGCCGACTTGGTCCGCAAGTTGGGCGATCAAGACGATGGGGCGGCATGAAGCTTGATCCTGCCATACGCGACCAAGTGCTCGGGACCGTGCCGTCCCTGCGCGCGTTCGCCATTTCGCTGTGCGGCAATATCGACCGCGCCGACGATCTCGTGCAGGAGACCCTGCTGCGCGCGCTCGCCCACATCGATTCGTTCGAGCCGGGCACCAACATGCCGGCCTGGCTGTTCACCATCCTGCGCAACCTGTTCCGCTCCGAATATCGCAAGCGCCGGCGCGAGGTCGAGGACGCCGACGGACGTTATGCCGAGACGCTGAAATCGCAGCCCGAGCAGACCGGCCGGGTCGAATTCAACGAATTCCGCACCGCGCTTGCCAAACTGCCTTCGGACCAGCGCGAGGCGCTGATCCTGGTTGGCGCTTCCGGCTTCTCCTACGAAGACGCGGCGGCGATCTGCGGCTGCGCGGTCGGCACGATCAAGAGCCGGGTGAACCGCGCCCGCACGCGGCTCGCCGATCTCCTCGCCATCGACAGCGTCGACGATTTCGGCCCGGACCGCGCCACACGCGCCGTCCTCGCCGGTGGCGGACGGAATTAATCCAAGTCCATTTGATCGCCGATGAGCGGCTGCAGCTCGGGCAGCCGCCGACCGCGCGCCCGCAGCGGCGGCAACGTTTTGGCGTCATTCGCCTGATATGCGCCGATGACCGGAATTTGATCCGCGGCCGTGGACTTGTGACGTGCGCGCCGTCGCCTCTGGCCTTAAGCCAGCACCATGACACCCTAGGGGAGCTGCCCAGCCATGTGGTCACGCCGCACCGTCGTCTTCGCCACCGTTTCCACAACCGCCGCCTTGGTCGCGCCGGCTTTTGCCACCGATACCAAGACTTTCACCCCGGAATCCTTCGCGGCTGCGCAGAAGGCGGACAAGCCGATTTTGATCGGCATCCACGCCTCGTGGTGCCCAACCTGCAAGGCGCAAGATCCGATCCTCGGCGAACTGATGTCGGCGCCGAAATTCAACGACCTGGTCTATTTCGTGGTCGATTTCGACCGCCAGAAGGATGCCGTGAAATACTTCGGCGCCCGCGTGCAGTCGACGCTGATCGCATTCAAGGGCGAAAAGGAAACCGGCCGCTCCGTCGGCGACACCAATCGTTCCTCGATCGCCGCGCTGCTGAGCAAGACTCTCTAAACGGCCGATGAACCTCGGCGCGCTGCCTTTGGCGTTCGTCGCGGGCGTGCTCTCGATCCTTTCGCCGTGCGTGTTGCCGATTGTTCCGATCGTGCTCGGCGCGGCGACCTCGGAGCATCGCTTCGGGCCAGCGGCCCTCGCCGGCGGGCTCGCCGCCTCGTTTGTCGCCATCGGGCTGTTCGTGGCAACCATCGGCTATTCGGTAGGCCTCGACGCTGGCGTGTTCCGCAGTGCCGCCGCTCTCCTCATGATCGTACTCGGAGCCATCCTGCTGGTGCCGCGCCTGCAGGCGCGGCTGGCGCTCGCCGGAGCGCCGCTGGCCAATCTGAGCGACCGCTATGGCGGCGGCGCGCGGCCGGGCGGCCTTCCCGGTCAGGTCTTGGTGGGTCTGCTGCTCGGGGCGGTGTGGAGCCCCTGCGTCGGCCCGACGCTCGGAGCGGCGTCGCTTCTGGCGGCGCAGGAACGTGATCTGCCGCAGGTTGCCCTGGTCATGTTTGCCTTCGGCGTCGGCGCGGCGCTCCCGCTGCTCGGGCTCGGCATGTTCTCGCGCGAGTTTCTGTTGCGCTGGCGCAAGCAAATGCTCTCGACGAGCCACGGCATGAAAATGGCGCTCGGACTGCTTTTGCTGGCTATCGGCGCGCTGGTGTTGTCCGGTTTCGACAAGACCGTAGAAACCGCGCTCGTCGATGCCTCACCGCGCTGGCTGACCGATCTGACGACCCGCTTTTGAACGGCATCTCGTCGCGACGTTTCGAGAAAGCCTCCCGACGATTGAGGCCGCCGCGATGAGCCGCATGCCGGCGCCGGAATGAAAGCCGATCAGCTCCGATGAGTGAGCCCACCATCGATGGTGACGATCGTCCCGCTCGTGTAGGAGCAAAGATCGGAGGCGAGGAAGACGACGGTCGCGGCGATTTCATCGACCGAGGCCGGCCGGCCGAACGGCATGGTCGCAAAGCTCTCGCGCCACCGGTTCTCATCGCCATAGAGCGTCGCCGCCCGGCGGCGGCCGAGCGCCTCGATGCGGTCGGTCATCACCGGGCCCGGATTGACGCCGAGGACACGCACGCCGAATTGCGGAGAGTTGCCGCCGATGGCGCGAGTAAGCGACATCAGCCCGGAATTGCCGACCGCGCCGACGATATACATCGGGTCGAGCCGCTCGCCGCCGGCGCCGATGATGTTGACGATCACGCCGCGTTGCCGCGCCTTCATCTTTTCCAGATAGAGCCGGGTCAGCCCGATATAGCCGTAAAGCTTGAGCTCCCAGCCGGCGCGCCAAGCCGGCTCGTCGATCTGGTCGATCGTTCCGCCGGGAATGGCGCCGGCATTGTTGACCAGAATGTCGACGTCGGGAAAGGTTTCGGCGACGAGCTTGCGCGCCGCCGGATCGGTGAGGTCGGCGGCAAGCGTGCGCGCGGTGACACCCGTCGCCTTGCCGATCGCGGCCCCTTCCTTCTCCAGGCGCTCCGCCGAGCGCGCCACCATGCAGACATGCACGCCCTCGCGCGCAAACCATTGCGCGACCGAAAGCCCGATCCCCTTCGAGCTGCCGGTAATGAGCGCGGTGCGGCCGGAAAGCTTCAGATCCATTTCTTATCCTCTCGTTCGATTACCCGTTGCCCGCTAGAACATCGTGTTGGAATTGGCCGATTGCTCCGGGATCTCCTGACGCACGTCCCAATGCTCGACGATCTTGCCGTCTTCGAGCTTGAAAATATCGACGATGGCGGCGCCGCGCGCGCCCGGCGTCGGCACGTTGTGCACATGTAGAATGACGTAGTCCCCGTCGGCGAAGACGCGTTTGATCTCGCTGTGATAGTCGGGGAATTTCTCGCGCAGGACGCTGAGGAAGGTCTTGAGCCCTTCCGGCCCGTCCGCCGCCCTCGGATTGTGCTGGACGTAGCGCGGGCCGATGAACTTCGCCGCCGCCTCGAAGTCCTTCTGGTTGATCGCAGCGTCGTAGAATGCCGTCACCGCCTTCTTGTTCTCTTCCATCTGCTTGGCGTCGGCGGCGAAAGCCGCCGGGGCGAATGCGATCACCGCGGCGGCGAGGATGAGGCGTAGCATGGCAACCTCCGTTTTGTTAGGAAGCGATGATGGTGCCGGCACGGGTATCACATGTGCGACGGCAGCCACAGCGCCAGGATCGGGAACGCGATCAGAATCACCAGCCGGATCAGATCGGTGACGATGAACGGCAGCACGCCGGAGAAGATCGTCGCGAAGCTCACGTCCTGCACCACGCTCTTGATCACGAACACGTTCATCCCGACCGGCGGATGAATAAGCCCGAGCTCGACCGTCATCACGATGATGACGCCGAACCAGATCGGATCGAAGCCGAGCTGCATGATCACCGGGAAGATGATCGGAATGGTGAGGATGATCATGGCCAGCGCGTCCATCAGGCAGCCGAGCACGAGGTACATCAGCATGATCAGCGCCAGCACGCCGTAGCGGCCGAGGCCGAGCCCGGTGAGGAATTCAGTCACCTTTTGCGGTGTCTGCGTCACCGTGAGGAAATAGCCAAAGAGGAGCGCGCCGATGAGCACGGTAAGCACCGCGGCGGCGGTGCGCACCGCCTGCAGGAGCGAGCGGCGGATCTCCGGCCGGGTGAGCCTGCCGCGGGCGACGCCGATGATCAGCGCGCCCGCCGCGCCCATGCCGCCGGCCTCGGTCGGCGTGAACAGCCCGCCATAGAGGCCGCCGATGGCGAAAACGAAAAGAAGGAGCGTCGCCCAGATGTCGCGCAGCCCGGCGAGCCGTTCCTGCCAGGAGTGGCGCGGCGCCGAGGGAAGGAATTTCGGCCGCACCCGGCCGATGATCACGACGGTGAGCATATCCATCGCGGCGGCAAGGAGGCCGGGAATGATCCCGGCGATGAACAGCTTGCCGATATCCTGCTCGGTGATGATGCCGTAGACCGCGAGCACGGTCGAAGGCGGCAGCATGGCGCCGAGCGTGCCGCCGGCGGCGATGACCCCGGTGGCGAAGGATTGCGGGTAGTTGTAGCGGCGCATCTCCGGGTAGGCGACGGTGGAGAAGGTCGCCGCGGTCGCCACCGAGGATCCGGAGATCGCGGCGAAGCCGGCGCAGGCGGCGATGGTGGCGATGCCGAGCCCACCCTTGAAGTGGCCGACGAAGGCATTGGCGGCGCGAAACAGCTCGCGGCTCATGCCGGAATTGGAGACGAAGGCCCCCATCAGCAGGAACATCGGAATGACGCCGAAGGTGTAGTCGGTCACCGTGCGCATCGAGGTGAGCCCGACATTCTTCAGCGCCGGCGTGCCGCCGACGATGTAGGCGTAACCGCTGACGCCGACGAGCCCCATCGCCATGCCCACGGGCACGCGCAGCAGCATCAGCACGAACAGCGCGACGAAGCCGATGATGGCGACGGCGTCGGTGCTCAATGGCGTCTCACAGAATTGCGCCGCAAGGATTGCGCCTCATTCGACCGGCTTGATCCGGTATTGGCCGCCGCCGAGAAGCTCCGGACGGAAGATCAGCCGATAGGTGCGCACGGCGATGAGCAGCACCGCGGACGCATCGCCGATCCACGCTACCAGGAAGAACGGCCAGACCGGCAGCCGCAGATCGAAAGTGGAGACGTTGTCGGCGTAGGTGCCTATCACCTTGTCGAACAAGGTGTAGGTCTGCACCGTGACGACGAAGAGGAGCACCAGCGTCGCGAACACATCGATCACCCGCTGCCACGATTGGCCGACATTGGCGTAGATCAGATCGACGGTGATGTGAGTGCCGCGATAGGAGGTCGCGGCGATGCCCCAGAAGATCAGGATGCCGAGCAGCAGCCGGCCGAAATCATAGCTGTCGGGGATCTGCACGCTGAAGAAGTAGCGCAGCATCACCGAGATGAAGATGTCGGCGGCGACCAGCCCGACGAAAATCGCCGCGATCAGCTCGATGCCGTCGATGAAGCGGTCCATGAGGTTGCGTGGCGGCGGCGCGGCGCGCGGCGCGACGGCTGCGCTCGGTTCCATCATGACCCGATCCGGCAAGGCCAGCCGATCCGATCAATACCCGGAATTGTACTTGGTGAGCGTCGCCTTGAGGTCCTTGAGGATCGCGTCCGGATCATTGCCGGTTTTCTTCACCGCCGCGTCCCAGTTCTTCACCACCGGCCCGGCCGCGGCTTTCCATTCACCGAGCTGCGCGTCGGTGATCGGGTAGACCTCCTGGCCGGGCTCGGCCTTGAGCTTGGCGATGCCGTCATGCTCGAAGGCGGCCCACGGTGCCGCGATCTTCTCGGCCCATTGCCTGTTGCAATGCTCGTCGATCACTTTCTGCTGCGACGGCGACATCTGCGCGTAGGTCGATTTGTTCATCACCCAGACGAAACCGGTAGTGTAGAGCGCAGCCTCCATGTGGTATTTGGTGACCTTGTCGATGCCGAACAGCACGATCGAGCCCCAGGGGAAGGTGACCGCATCGGCGACGCCCTTCTCCAGGATGTCGCGCACCTCCGGCGCCGAAGCCTGCACATTGGTGCCGCCGAGCTCGGTGACCATCGAGGCCATGGTCGCGTGCGCGGGACGGATCTTCATGCCCTTGATGTCGGCCGGCACCATGATCTTCTTGGTGCGCGAATGGAACGTGCCGGGATCGTGCGCGAAGGCGAAGCAGAACTTGACGTCCTTCATCTCCTTCTCGGCGTAGTGGCGGTACCAATCGTCGAGCGCCTCGGAGCCGCCCTTAGCGTTGCTCAGCATGAACGGCAGGTTGGCGGCGTCGAAAATCGGGAAACGGCCGGGCTGGTAGCCGGGGCTGACATAGGTCACGTCGGCAATGCCGTCGCGCGCCATGTCGTAGTGGTCGAAGGCCTTGCCGAGCTGCTGCGCCGGGTAGACTTTGTATTTGATGGTGCCGCCGGAATCCTTCTCGATCGAGGCGCCCCACTCCTCCATCGACTTCTGCAGTGGATGCGACGGCGGGACCCAGTGCGAGAGCTTGAGCTCGAAGGTCTTGTCCTGCGCCGCTGCCGGGTGAAATCCGAATGCGAGCCCAAGCATGGCGAAGCCGCAAAGCTTCAATGGGTGCATCCGGCGCATGACGTCCTCCCTGTTATTTAGTTGCATTCCCAACTTTTACATTTAATCGCAAAATCGGCGGACTGTACAGCAGGACGGCACCGGCGGGCCGCGGCGCGCATTCGCTAAAATTGTCTGCACCGGCGTCACGGTTCCTGCACGCTGTTTCTGCTCCGCCGGCGCCAGGCCCGCCCGTTTTAACCGGGCGGCAGCAGCGCCGGGGTTATCGCGTCCCTGAACAAAGAGTCCGGAAGGCGCTCGCGCGCCGCATCCGGGCCTGCAGGGACGTCAAACATGTTCGGTCGCGTTGCGGCACGCAAATGGGCCGCGTTCTTCCTGCTCGCATTGGCTGCCGTCGGCAGCCCGGTTGCTGCGCAGGCGCAGCTGCAAGTGGACGTAGCCGCGCTCGACCCGGCGCTGCTCGCAAGCCCGGGGCCAGTCGCGGCCGAGCCGTTCGGACTCAAAGCCGTGCCGGTGACAAACGGCGCGCTGTTGGTCAAATGGAGCGGCGTCGCCGCCGATATCCGCGCCGAGAGCGACATCTTGGCGCACTGCCGCGACCACACCGGGACCTGCCCGCCGGCGGCGCAAAAATTTCTCGCCGTCATCGCCGCGGGCCGCGCCCATGACGGCCGCGCGCGCATCGGCATCGTCAACCGCGACATCAACATGGCGATCCGCGCCACCAGCGACCTCGCGCAGTGGGGCGTGCCCGACCGCTGGAGCGCACCGCTCGCGACTTTGACCACCGGCCGCGGCGATTGCGAGGACTACGCCATCGCCAAATACGTCGCGCTGCGGGCGGCCGGCATCGCCGAAGACGATCTGCGTCTGGTGATCGTGCACGACCTCGCCATCGATGAGGATCATGCCGTCGTCATGGTCCGTTTCGCGGCAAGCTGGATCGTGCTCGACAACCGCTGGCTGACACTGATCGAAGACAGCGAAATGCGCCGGGTGGTGCCGCTGTTCGTGCTCGCGCATGACGGCGTCGGGCAATTCGCGCCGACGACAGTCGCCGATGTGCGCCCGGCGATGGCGGCCGCCGCGGCAGTCGCCGTCGCGCCGAGCGCGCTCGGCCTTTAGTTCGGGCGTTCTTCCTGCGCCGCCGGCTCGGCGGCATATTTCTTCAGCAGCGGGTACTGCAGCGCGCCGAACAGGAAGGTGAGCGGCACCACGCCGAACGCCTTGAACGTCACCCAGGTGTCGGTCGAGGTGTTGCGCCAGACGATCTCGTTGAGCACGGCGAGCAAGAAGAAGAAGATCGCCCAGCGCCAGGTGAGCTTGCGCCAGCCCTCCGCCGTGAGGTGGAAGAGCGAATCGAACACCACGCCGAGGAGCGGCTTGTTGAACAGGAGCCCGCCGACCAGTACGGCGCCGAACAGCACATAGATGATGGTCGGCTTGATCTTGATGAACAGGTCGTTGTGCAGGGCGAGGGTCAAGCCGCCGAACACGAGCACGATGACCGCGGTGACCACCGGCATGATCGGCAGCGCACGCGTGAGCGCATAGGACGCCGCCAGCGCCGCGACTACCGCCACCATGAACGTCGCCGTGGCGGTGAAGATGCCGAAACGGGAATTGGCGGCGAAGAACAGCACCAGCGGCCCAAGATCGAACACGAGCTTGAGCAGCGGATGGAGCTGCGGCTTGGTCGTTGCGGTCATGACGGCTCAATTCCTGCAATGGCGCGGGCAAATTCACGCGCGGAGAACGGCGCCAAATCCTCGACGCTTTCGCCGACGCCGATGAAGTGCACGGGCACGGCGAACTTCGTCGCCAGCGCGACGAGAATGCCGCCGCGGGCGGTGCCGTCGAGCTTGGTCATGGCGAGACCGGTGACGCCGACGGCTTTGCGGAAGACCTCGACCTGCGACAGTGCGTTCTGCCCGACGGTGGCGTCGAGCACGAGCAGCACGGCGTGCGGCGCCGAAGGGTCGGCCTTCTTGATCACCCGCACGATCTTTTCCAATTCCCCCATCAGCTCGGTGCGGTTCTGCAGCCGGCCGGCGGTATCGACGAGCAAGATATCGACGCGCTCCTCCTTCGCTGCGCGCACCGCGTCGAAGACGAGGCCGGCGGCGTCGGCGCCGGCTTCGCGTGCGATCACCGGCGCGCCGGCGCGCTCGCCCCAGATCTTGAGCTGGTCGATGGCGGCGGCGCGGAACGTGTCGCCGGCGGCGAGCATCACCGTGCGGCCCGCGGCGCGAAACCTGGCTGCGAGCTTGCCGATGGTCGTGGTCTTGCCGGAGCCGTTGACGCCGACGACGAGGATGACGAATGGCTTCTTCGCCGCGTCGATCGCAAGCGGCTGCGCGACGCCGGCCAGCGCTTTCTCGACTTCCGCCGCCACCACGGCCTTGACCTCCTCCGGCGAGATCGACGCGTCGTAGCGGCCTTCACCGAGCGCGGCGGCGATGTGCGCCGCCGTCTCGAGGCCGAGATCGGCGCGGATCAGCGCGTCCTCGATGTCGGCAATGGCCGCGGCATCAAGCTTGCGCTTGACGACAAGATCGGTGATGGCGCCGCCAAGCGCGGAGGAGCTGCGCTTGAGCCCGCCGGCGAGGCGCTGCCACCAATTGCCCGTTTCCGTCGCGCTGTCGTCCATCTCGGTACGTTGTCGCCGTTGCGGCGCTCGTGATAGCGGTTTCGCCGGAGTACGCAAACATGACCCCGGCAGAGATGGTGTCGCGGCTCCTCTACCGCGACGGGCTGATGCTGGTGATCGACAAGCCGGCGGGCTTTGCCGTGCATCGCGGCCCGAACGGCGGCGAGAGCCTGGAGGATCATTTTGACGCCTTGCGTTTCGGCCTGCCGCGCTCGCCGGCGCTCGCGCACCGGCTCGACCGCGACACCTCCGGCTGCCTCGTGCTCGGCCGCCACCGCAAGGCGCTCGCGCAACTCGGCAAGCTGTTCAAGAACGGCGCCATCGGCAAGACCTATTGGGCGATGGTCGAGGGCTCTCCCGAGACCGCCGAAGGCGTCATCGAGCTCCCGCTCGGCCGCCGCGACGTGACCCGCGGCTGGTGGATGAAGCCCGATCCCGAGGGTCAGCCGGCGGCGACGAAATGGAACGTGATGGGGCGCTATTCTCCCACCTCCCCCTGGAGGGGGGAGCTCGCCGGCCGTAGCGCGCAGCGCGAAGGCGGGCAGGAGGGGGTGAACGGCCTCGCCGCGTCACCCCACCCCGACGCCGCGCTGACGCGCGTCGTCGACCCTCCCCCTGCAGGGGAGGGTCGTATATTGACCTGGCTCGCCCTCGAGCCCTTGACCGGGCGCACGCACCAGCTGCGCGTGCATTGCGCGGAAATGGGCTGGCCGATCTTGGGCGATGCGATCTACGGCTCGGCGCCGCGGACCGGCGGCCAGATCCTGCATCTGCATTCGCGCGAGGTCGTGGTGCCGCTCTACAAGAACCGCGCGCCGATCCGCGTCACCGCGCCGCCGCCGCCGCACATGCACGCCACGCTGGGGCAATGCGGGTGGCAGGCGGATAGCGAGAATCCTCGAATGACGCCTAGCTAAGCCGCGAGCAATTGCTTGCCATCATGCGCGGCGATCCGCGCTTCGACGATGGCGCCCGGCGCGGCCGGCGTCGCGAGCTTCACAAGCGTGAATTGCTCGGTGCGCCCGCGCTCGCCGGTTTCGGCGAGCACGCGCCGCGTGGCGCCGATCTCGGCGTCGAGGTGCCGCTGCAAAGCGAGCGCGCCGCGCTCGCGCAGACGACGGGCCCGCTCCTTGACGAGCGCGCCGTGAAGCTGCGGCATCCGCGCCGCCGGCGTGCCCGGCCGCGCCGAGAATGGAAACACATGCAGATGCGTCAGCCCGCATTCCCCGACGAGGTCGAGCGAGCGCTGGAACATTGCCTCGGTCTCGGTCGGAAAGCCGGCGATGAGATCGGCGCCGAACACCATGTCCGGCCGCAAGCGGCGCATCGCGGCGCAGAACGCGATCGCGTCTTGGCGCGAATGCCGGCGCTTCATGCGCTTGAGGATGAGATCGTCGCCGGCCTGGAGCGAAAGGTGCAGATGCGGCATCAGCCGCTCGTCGCGGGCGAAGGCGTCGAGCAGATCGCCATCGGCCTCGACCGAGTTGATCGACGACAGGCGCAACCGCTTGAGCCCCTGGACATGCTTGAGGATCTGCTTGACCAGCGTGCCGAGCTTCGGCGCGCCGGGGAGGTCGGCGCCGTAGCTCGTGATATCGACGCCGGTGAGCACGACCTCGCAATAGCCATTGGCGAGGAGGCGGCGCACGTCCTCGACGACCGCGCCCATCGGCACCGAGCGCGAATTGCCGCGGCCGTAAGGGATGATGCAGAAGGTGCAGCGGTGGTCGCAGCCGTTCTGCACCTGGACGAAGGCGCGGGTGTGGCCCTCGAACGCCTCGATCAGATGCGCGCCGGCCTCCTTGACCGCCATGATGTCGTTGACGATCGCCTTCGGCGCGTCATCGATGCCGAACGCGGCGCGCGTGTCGGCCCAGGAGGCGGCGCTGAGCTTTTCCGCGTTACCGAGGACGCGATCGGTCTCGGGCATGGCGGCGAAGGTTTGCGGCTCGGTCTGCGCCGCGCAGCCGGTGACCACGATCTTCGCCTGCGGATTTTGGCGGCGCAGCGCCCGGATGGTCTGCCGCGCCTGGCGCACTGCTTCCGCCGTGACCGCGCAGGTGTTGACCACCACCGTGTCGGTGACACCGGCGCGCTCCGCCTCGCGGCGGATCACTTCCGACTCGGCGGCGTTGAGCCGGCAGCCGAAGGTGACGATTTCGACGCTCATCGCTCAGGCCACTCCCGCGCCGGCAAAGAGCGCCGCATCGAAGCGGCCCTTGTGCTCATATTCGACCGGCCCGGTCATCAGCACATGGTCGTCGGCCTCGCGCCATTCGATCGCGAGATCGCCGCCGGGCAAGCTCACCGTCACCTTGCGCCCGGCGCGATCGAGCCGCGCGGCGGCGACCACGGCGGCGCACGCCGCCGAGCCGCAGGCCTTGGTGAGGCCGGCGCCACGCTCCCAGGTGCGGATCGCCAGGCGATCGCGCGCGGCGATCTTCGCCAGCGTGATATTGGCGCGCTGCGGAAACAGCCGATGGTGCTCGAGTTGCGGGCCGATCTGGCGCAAATCGTAGGCTTGCGGATCGTCGACCCAGAAGATCGCATGCGGATTGCCCATGCTCACGCCGGACGGCGAACGTAGGATCGGCGCGCCGGGCGCCTCGAAGGTCAGATCGATGGCCCGCGTGTCGGGCGTTTCCCGCGCCAGCGGAATCTCGTCCCAGCGGAAACGCGGCGCGCCCATGTCGACCGTGAACAGCCCCTCGCCCGCGCGCCAGCAGGAAACGAGCCCGGCCTCCGTCTCGAAATTCGAAGCCGCCTTGCCGGTTTCGGCGGCGACGAGCGACGCCAGGCAGCGCATGCCGTTGCCGCAGGCGCCCGCCTCCGAGCCGTCGGTGTTGTAGATCCGAAGCGAAGCGTCGGCGCTCCCGCACGCCGGATAGAGCGCCATGAGCTGGTCGTAAGGCTCGTGCCGCGCGGCGACGCGCGCCTCCTCTGCGGTGATCGGGCCGGGAGCGCGGCGCAGATCGACGATCACGATCTCGTTGCCGAGACCGTTCATCTTCACGTATTCCCGGTTCGCCAGTGCGCTCATGATAAAGCTCGAATATGCTGGACTTATATGAGGAGTTGGGTCGCCTGCGCCAGTGGCGTGAGACGATTTGGGCGCGGCGCAAACGCGCCGCCGTGCTAAAATCAATCGACTCGAAAAAGATCGCAAGGGCCGGCGCCGGGAGCGCCGTTCGTAGGGAGAAACTGATGTTCCTTCGCTTGGCATTGCATGTCGGTTTGGTGGCGGCGTTGATCGGTTTTGCCGCGCCGCCGTCATCGGCGGAGCAACCGGCGCAAACGCCGCCGGCTCCGGCGGCCAAGCCGGACGCACCGGCCGCCCCCGCAGTGCCTGCGGCACCCTCGCCCGGCAAAACCACCCAGCCGGGCGATCCGTTCGGCGAGGACGCCACGCTCGCGGCAAAGCCGATCGTCTACCTGAAGGGCACCGGCAATTGGGACAGCGCCTACGAGACCATCACCGGCGCGTTCAAGAAGCTGAAGATTTATGTCGACAAGGAGGGCCTTAAGACCGACGGCCCGTCGATGACGATCTTCACCGCGACCGACGACACCGGCTTCCAGTTCGAGGCGGCCGTGCCGGTCGCCGAACCGCCCAAGAACCCGCCGCATGGCGAGATCGCCACCGGCAAGTCGCCGGAGGGCCACGCGCTCAAATTCGTCCATCGCGGGTCGTATGACGGGTTGGACAATACCTATGAGGCGATCACCAACTATCTCGACGAGAAACGGCTCGAAGCCAAGGACGTGTTCATCGAGCAATATGTGACCGACCCGCTGTCCACCAGCGAGGACAATCTGGTCATCAACGTCTTCGTCCCGATCAAATGACCTGCGGTTGACACGGTGAGAGGCGCTCACTAGGTTCCGGCCGCTCTCGCAAGAGATTGGAAGACCGCAAATACCGACCGGCTCGAGAGGCCGGAGGCCCCCGCCCGACAGCGCGATGCGCCCTCGGGCGCAAAGGTGTTTTCGTTCGTCATGCCCTCGCCTAACCAGGCCATGACGAACCAAGAAGGACGACGATGTTCGACAGTCTTTCCGAACGTCTGAGCGCGGTCCTCGACCGGCTGACCCGGCGCGGCGCGCTGTCGGAGGCCGACGTCGAGGCGGCGCTGCGCGAAGTGCGCCGCGCGCTCCTCGAAGCCGACGTCGCGCTCGACGTGGCCCGCGCCTTCACCGAGGAGGTGAAGAAGCGCGCCGTCGGGATCGAGGTGATCAAGTCGGTCACGCCCGGCCAGATGGTCGTGAAGATCGTGCATGACCAGCTGATCGAGACGCTGGGCGCGGAGGCGCAGCCGATCGACCTCAACGCGCCGGCGCCGGTGGTCATCATGATGGTCGGCTTGCAGGGCTCGGGCAAAACCACGACCACGGCGAAGATCGCCAAACGCCTCGCCGAGACGCAAAAGCGCAAGACGCTGATGGCCTCGCTCGACACGCGCCGGCCGGCGGCCATGGAGCAGCTCGCGGTGCTCGGCCGCCAGGTCGAGGTCGACACGCTGCCGGTCGTCGCCGGACAGAGCCCGGTGCAGATCGCGGCGCGCGCGCAGCAGGCGGCACGGCTTGGCGGCTATGACGTGGTGCTGCTCGACACCGCCGGCCGCATCACCCTCGACGAAGCGATGATGACCGAGGCGGCCGAGGTGCGCCGCGCCGCCAATCCGCACGAGATCCTCCTCGTCGCCGACGCTCTCACCGGCCAGGACGCCGTCAATCTCGCGCGCAGCTTCGACGAGCGCGTCGGCCTCACCGGCATCGTGCTCACGCGGGTGGACGGCGACGGCCGTGGCGGCGCGGCGCTGTCGATGCGCGCGGTGACCGGCAAGCCGATCAAGCTCATCGGCACCGGGGAAAAACTCGACGCCATCGAGGACTTTCATCCGGCGCGCATCGCCGATCGCATCCTCGGCATGGGCGACATCGTCTCGCTGGTGGAGAAGGCGGCCGCGACCATCGATGCCGAGAAGGCGGCGCGCGTCGCCGAGAAGATGCGCAGGGGCGCCTTCGATCTCTCCGATCTGCGCGAGCAGCTGGCGCAGATGCAGCATATGGGCGGCGTGAGCGGCCTGATGTCGATGCTGCCGGGGATCGCCAAGATGAAGAACCAGCTCGCCGAGCGCAATCTCGACGAGACCGTGCTGAAGCGGCAGATGGCGATCATCGATTCGATGACGCCGCGGGAACGGCGCAATCCGGATTTGCTCAAGGCGAGCCGCAAGCGGCGCATCGCCGCCGGCTCCGGCACCAAGCCGGAGGACATCAATCGCCTCTTGAAAATGCACCGCACCATGGCCGACGTGATGAAGGCGATGGGCGGCGGCGGCAAACGCGGTCCCATGGCCGGCCTCGCCAACATGCTCGGCCTCGGCGGTGCGGGCGGCATGCCGAGCCCGGAGGAGATGGCGAAGCTCGCGGCAAAAATGCCGGGCGGGTTGCCGCCGGGAATGCCGGGCGCCGGCGGATTGCCGCCGAATTTCCCCGGATTGCCCGGCGGACTACCGGGCGGGCTTCCCGGTGGACTTCCCGGTGGACTTCCCGGACTTGGCCCCAAGCTGCCCGGCGGATTGCCGGGCGGATTTCCCGGCCTTGGAAAAAAGAAATGATCAGGACGCAACCGCACGAGCGCTTTTCGCAAGTGCTGTCGCTCGCGCCAGGCGCAACCAGCGCATTCGCGCGCGCGGCGGGCGACCCCAATCCGGTGCATCACGACGCCCAGTACGCGGCAACGACCCGCTTCGGCCGCTTGCTGGCCAGCGGGCCGCAGACGACGGCGCATCTGATGGGGCTGACGGCGTCGCATTTCTCCAAGCGCGGCGCGATGCTCGGTCTCGAATTCTGGTTCCGCTTCCGGCGGCCGGTCTACGCGGACGAGACCATCACGCTGGAGTGGCTCGTCGTCGCCGTGAAGCACAATCCCCGCCTCGGCGGCGACGTTATCGATTTGCGCGGCCGCATCCGCAAAGAAACCGGCGAAACCGCCGTGGGTGCAAAAGGACGCGTCCTCGTCAGCGAAACTCATTGACCCGCAAGAAAGGAAACTGAAATGCCTCTCGTCATCCGTATGGCGCGCGCCGGCACCAAGAAACGGCCGTTCTATCACATCGTCGTCGCCGACAGCCGCGCGCCGCGCGACGGGCGCTTCATCGAGCGCCTCGGTTATTTCAATCCGCTGCTGCCGAAGGAAAAAACCGAGCGGCTCAAGTTCGATCTCGACAAGGCGAAGGCGTGGATGGCCAAGGGCGCGCAGCCTTCGGATCGGGTGATGCGCTTCCTCGATGCCGCCGGCGTCGTCAAGCGCGAGAAGCGCAACAATCCGGAGAAGGCGGTGCCGCGCAAGGAGCGCAAGGCGAAAGAGGAAGCCGCCAAAGCCGCTGCTGCCGGAGGCGCCGCCCCGGCTGCCGGCGCGGCGCCGGCGGCGGGCGCTGCTCCGGCCGCCTAGCCGGGACGAGCGATGGCGGCCGCCCGCATCTGCCTCGGGCAAGTCGGCGCCGCCCACGGCGTCAGCGGCGAGGTGCGGCTGCGCTCCTTCACCGCCGATCCCGCGGCGATCGCCGGCTATGGACCGCTCGAAACCGAGGACGGCCGTATCTTCCTGATCGAAGCGTTGCGGCCGGCCAAGGATCATTTCATCGCGCAACTCTCCGGCGTGCGCGACCGCGACGCGGCGCGCGCTCTCGCCAACGCCAAGCTCTACGTGCCGCGCGAGCGCCTGCCCGAGCCGGACGCGGCCGACGAGTTTTACTACGCCGATCTCATCGGCCTTGCCGTGGTCGACCCTGCCGGCAACGAGCTTGGCACCGTGGTCGCAATCCACAATTTTGGCGCCGGCGATCTCATCGAAGTGCAACAGGCCGCGGGCGGGACGACGCAGATGCTGCCGTTCGACGCGGCGACCGTGCCGGTCGTTGATATCGCCGCCGGACGGATCGTCGTCGCAACGCCGCAAGCGGCGTCCTCCGCCAGGCGCGCGGAATGAGGGACGAGAGCAAGATGTGGCGGGCGAGCGTCCTCACCATTTTCCCGGATGTGTTTCCCGGACCGTTGGGCGCGAGCCTCGCCGGCAAGGCGCTCGCGGCCGGGGCGTGGTCGCTCGAGGTCGCCGATATCCGCGCCTTCGCCACCGACAAGCACCGCACCGTCGACGACACGCCGGCCGGCGGCGGGCCGGGCATGGTGATGAAGGCCGACGTGCTTGGCCGCGCCATCGACGCGACGGCGGCGGACGAGCGCCCTCGCCTCCTCCTTTCGCCGCGCGGCACGCCGCTGACGCAGCCGCGGGTCGAAGCGCTCGCCGGCGGGGCGGGTGTCGTCCTCGTCTGCGGCCGGTTCGAGGGCGTCGATGAGCGCGTCATCGCGGCGCGCGCGCTCGAAGAGGTCTCGATCGGCGATTACGTGCTTTCAGGTGGCGAGCTGGCGGCGATGGTGCTGATCGACGCCTGCGTGCGCCTCCTGCCCGGCGTCATGGGCGCACCGGCCTCGAGCGCCGAGGAGAGCTTTGCCGACGGCCTGCTGGAATATCCGCAATACACCCGCCCGCAGCTTTGGGAAGGCCGGCCGATCCCCGAAATCCTCACTTCAGGCGATCATGGCAAGATCGCCGCGTGGCGGCGCGCCGAGGCCGAACGGCTCACGCGCGAGCGCCGGCCCGATCTGTGGGCGCTGCGTCATTCCGGAGCACGGGCACAGCCCGCGAGTCCGGAATCCATAACCTCCGGCCGTGACTATGGATTCCGGGCCCGCCCCGCAGGGGCGTCCCGGAATGACGACGAATGACCGGAAGGTGACAAAACCCGCACGTTAGCGTAGAAGCTGCCGCCAACCCGCTTAGACCCCGGTCGGAGCCGCGTGCTAACCAAGCGCAGCCGATGGAGAATTCGCCATGAACCTTCTCAAAGAAATCGAAAACGAACAGGTGGCGAAACTCACCGCCGGCAAGGAGATTCCCGACTTCCAGCCGGGCGACACGCTCCTCGTCAACTACAAGGTGGTCGAGGGCGAGCGAAGCCGCGTGCAAGCCTATGAGGGCGTCTGCATCGGCCGCGCCGGCGCGGGCCTCAACGAGAACTTCACCGTGCGCAAGATCTCCTACGGCGAGGGCGTCGAGCGTGTCTTCCCGCTCTATTCGCCGATGATCGACTCGATCAAAGTCGTGCGCCGCGGCAAGGTGCGCCGCGCCAAGCTCTATTATCTGCGCGGCCGGCGCGGCAAGTCCGCGCGCATTGTCGAGCGGCAGGACCACACCGCGCAGGCCGAAGGCGCCGGCGAGCGCGAGGCCGCCAAGTAGTACCAAAGAGCGGCATCGGGACTATATACTCCGCACCGTGGTGGAGTTCCGCGATCATGGCCAAGCCCCGCACCCTCTACGACAAGATCTGGGACGATCATCTCGTCGACGAAGCGCCCGACGGCACCTGCCTCATCTATGTCGACCGGCACCTGGTGCATGAGGTGACGAGCCCGCAGGCGTTCGAAGGGCTGCGGCTTACCGGCCGCAAGGTGCGCGCGCCGGAGAAGACGCTCTGCGTCGTCGATCACAACGTGCCGACGACCGACCGCCGGCAGAAGAACCCGGACCCGGAGAGCGAGCAGCAGATCGCCTATCTCGCCGAGAACGCCAAGCACTTCGGCGTCGAATATTTCAACGAGTTCGACAAGCGCCAGGGCATCGTCCACATCATCGGGCCGGAGCAGGGTTTCACGCTGCCGGGGGTGACGCTCGTTTGCGGCGACAGCCATACCGCGACGCACGGCGCCTTCGGCGCGCTCGCCTACGGCATCGGCACCTCGGAAGTCGAGCATGTCCTGGCGACGCAGACGCTGATCCAGAAGAAATCGAAGAACATGCGCGCCGTAGTCGACGGCAAGCTGCCGCACGGGGTCGCCGCCAAGGACGTGATCCTCGCCATCATCGGCGAGATCGGCACCGCCGGCGGCACCGGCTATGCGCTCGAATATGCCGGCGAGGCGATCCGCGCGCTGTCGATGGAAGGCCGCATGACCGTCTGCAACATGTCGGTCGAGGCCGGCGCCAAGGCCGGGTTCATCGCGCCGGACGAGAAGGCCTATGCCTATCTCAAGGATCGGCCGAAGGCGCCGAAGGGCAAGGCCTGGGACCAGGCGATGCGCTATTGGGAGACGCTCGCTTCCGACGACGGCGCGCATTTCGATCGTGAGATCCGGCTTGACGCCGAGAAGCTCCCGCCGCTCGTCACCTGGGGGACGAACCCGGAGCAGGTCGTCTCGGTGACCGGCCGCGTGCCGCGGCTCGAAGACATCGCCGACGCGCACAAGCGCCAGGCCGCGGAGCGCTCGCTCGCCTATATGGGCCTGACGGGCGGCGAGAAGATCGCCGACATCGCGCTCGACCGCGTGTTCATCGGCTCATGCACCAATGGGCGCATCGAGGATCTGCGCGCGGTGGCGCGCGTCGTCGACGGCAAGAAGGTGCACGCCAACGTCAATGCGATGATCGTGCCGGGCTCCGGTCTGGTCAAAGAGCAGGCCGAAGCCGAAGGGCTCGACAAGATTTTCCGTGCCGCCGGCTTCGACTGGCGCGAGCCCGGCTGCTCGATGTGCCTCGCCATGAACCCGGACAAGCTCGCGCCTGGCGAACGCTGCGCCTCGACCTCGAACCGCAATTTCGAGGGCCGGCAGGGCTACAAGGGCCGCACCCATCTCGTGTCGCCGGCCATGGCCGGCGCCGCGGCAATCGCCGGGCACTTCGTCGACGTGCGCGAGTGGAACTGAACGTCAGCCCCGCACCCACCAGCAATGCGTTTGCGGGAAGAGCACCCTCCCGCTCGGCCGATACTGGATGACGTACCAGTCCTTGCAGCGCCGGTAGAGCAACCGCCGCGGGTTGATCTCGATGCGCGGCGGCGGCGCCTGCTGCGCAACGATCGCCGTGCCGCCGTGCGAATGGCGCGCGCGATGCTGAACCTGAGCTGCTACGTCTGCGGTCGGCAAGAGAACCGGCAGGACGGCGAGAGCGACAATTGCGACCAGCGATTTCCTAGACATCGGCACACTCTTTATCTTGCATCGCAGTTCTTGCATCGCGGGATCGTATCCGAAAAGCGGTTTCCACTTTTCGGCATCATGTTCTAAAACGCAATTATGGCCGATCTTGCATCCGATCCGCTCGCCTGGCGGTCCCGCAAGGCGCCCTCGCTCGCCGAGCTCGAGATTCTCGCCGGCGAGGTTTTCGCCCGGTTGCCGAAGAAATTCCGCGAGCTGTGCGCGGACGTGGTCATCCAGGTCGACGATTTCCCGAGCGACGAGGTGCTCGACGAGATGGGCGCCGAGAGCGAGTTCGACCTCCTCGGCCTGTTCCAGGGTGTCGGCCTGCCGTTCCGCTCGGAGAGCGCGCCGGCGCGCATGCCGAACATGATCTGGCTCTACCGCCGCCCGATCCTCGACTACTGGGCGGAGCACGACGACACTTTAGGCGCGATCGTCCAGCACGTGCTGGTGCACGAAATCGGCCATCATTTCGGCCTCTCCGACGACGATATGCATGCGATCGAACAGGCTGCCGAGCAGGCGAAGGGAACAGTAAGATGAAGATCGACGGCGCTTGCCTTTGCGGCTTCATCAAGATCGAAGCCGCGGCCGATCCGGAAACCACCACGATCTGCCATTGCACCGATTGTCAGAGCGGCACCGGCTCGGCGTTTCGGGTTTCGATTCCAGTCCGCGGCGCCACGCTCAAGATGACCGGACAACCGACCACCTACCTGAAGACCACCGCGGACAGCGGCAATCCGCGCGTACTGGCCTTCTGCCCGAAATGCGGCTCGCCGATCTATTCGACCTCGCCGGGCGACGGCGTGCGGCCGTCCTACACGGTGCGGGTCGGAATCTTGCGCCAGCGCGACGCCCTTGTGCCCAGGCAGCAAATCTGGTTTCGCTCGGCGCGGCCGTGGGTCGTGGAAATCGCCGCCGTGCCCAAGAGCAGCTTCGGCACGGTTCCGCAAGTGCACAGCAGACCCAAGGAGGCATGAGGGTCATGATCGTGATCGTGTTTCGCTCCCGGCTGCAGCCGGGGCTGGGCGACGAATATGTCGCCCTGGTCAATCGCATGACCGAGCTGGCGCAGAGCATGCCCGGCTACATCTCGCATAAGGGCTATGTCGCCGACGATGGCGAGCGGGTGACGGTCGTCGAGTTCGAGAACGAAGAGGGTTTGCGGGTGTGGCGGACCAATCCCGAGCACCTCACGGCGCAGAAGCTGGCGCGGCAGAAATACTATACCGAGTATCACCTGCAGGTCTGCACGCTCACGCGGGAGTCGAAATACACGGCGCAAGACGCCGCCATACCGGCAGCCGCGGCGGCCCCGGCTTGACCGGCGCGCGGCCACGCGCCATTTAGCCCTCACCGATCAACGCATCCGCTCCCGGGTCGAAAATGGAAAAGTTCACCGTACTCGAAGGCGTCGCCGCGCCGCTGCGGATGATCAATGTCGACACCGACATGATCATCCCCAAGCAGTATCTGAAGACGGTCAAGCGCACCGGGCTCGGCAAGGGCCTGTTCGCCGAGCGGCGCTACCGCGACGACGGCAGCGAGAATCCCGATTTCGTGCTCAACAAGCCGGCTTACCGCAAGGCGAAGATCCTGGTCGCCGACGACAATTTCGGCTGCGGCTCCTCGCGCGAGCACGCGCCGTGGGCGCTCAAGGATTTCGGCATCACCTGCGTGATCTCGACCTCGTTCGGCGACATTTTCTACAACAACTGCTTCAAGAACGGGATTCTGCCGGTGCAGGTCTCGCCGCAGGATCTGGAGAAACTGTTCGACGACGCCGAGCGCGGCGCCAATGCGACGCTCACCGTCGACCTCGTCAAGCAGGAAATCCGCGGCCCCGACGGCGGCGTGGTGAAGTTCGAGATCGATCCGCACCGCAAGGATTGCCTGCTCAACGGCCTCGACGATATCGGCCTCACCATGGTCAAGAGCGAGAAGATCGGCAGCTTCGAGCAAAAGGCCAAAGCGGCGCGACCTTGGGCGTGAGGACATCTCTGCGCGTCATTGCCGGGCTTGACCCGGCAATCCATCTTTGCCGTTCCCGCTGAAAAGTGGATCACCGGGTCAAGCCCGGTGATGACGCCGAGGAAGTTTAGCCGGAAGCCGATGACCCCAGCCATCTCCGTCTCGCATCTCTGCAAGACCTACGCCGGCGGCTTCCAGGCCTTAAAAGACATCAACCTGGAAATCCGCCGCGGCGAGATTTTCGCGCTGCTCGGCCCGAACGGCGCCGGCAAGACGACGCTGATCAGCATCGTCTGCGGCATTGTCAATCTATCGAGCGGCAGCGTCGCCGTCGAAGGCCACGACATCATCAAGAACTACCGCGCCGCGCGCGCGCTCATCGGCCTGGTGCCGCAGGAGATGGCGACCGACGCCTTCTCCTCGGTGTGGGCGACGGTGTCGTTCAGCCGCGGGCTGTTCGGCAAAGCCGCCGATCCGGCGCATCTCGAGAAGGTGCTGCAGGACCTGTCGCTCTGGGACAAGAAGAAAAACAAGATCATGACGCTGTCCGGCGGCATGAAGCGCCGGGTGATGATCGCCAAGGCGCTGGCGCATGAGCCGCGCATCCTGTTCCTCGACGAGCCGACCGCCGGCGTCGACGTCGAACTGCGCAAGGACATGTGGGACATGCTGCGCGCGCTGCGCGCGGCGGGCGTGACCATCATCCTGACCACGCACTACATCGAGGAAGCCGAGCTGATCGCCGACCGGGTCGGCGTGATCAACAAGGGCGAGCTGATCCTGGTCGAGGACAAGGCCGAGCTGATGCGCAAGCTCGGCCGCAAGCAGCTCACGCTCGAGCTGCAGGAGCGCATCGATGCGGTGCCGGCGGCGCTCGCCGGGCACAATCTCGCGCTCGCCGCCGGCGGCAAGGAGCTGGTCTACACCTACGACCGGCAGGCCGAGCGCACCGGCATCACCACCCTGCTCGACGAATTGCGCCGCGCCGGGATCAGGTTCAAGGATCTGCAGACGACGCAAAGCTCGCTCGAGGAGATCTTCGTCGGCCTGGTGAGGCAGGCGTCATGAATCTCTACGCCATCGGCGCGATCTATCGCTTCGAGATGGCGCGCACCGGGCGCACCATGCTGCAGAGCATCGTGTCGCCGGTGATCTCGACCTCGCTCTACTTCATCGTGTTCGGCGCCGCGATCGGCTCGCGCATCAACCAGATCGACGGCGTGAGCTACGGCGCCTTCATCGTGCCCGGGCTGATGATGCTGATGCTGCTGACGCAGAGCGTCACCAACGCCTCGCTCG
The DNA here is from genome assembly GCA_963850855.1 of uncultured Alphaproteobacteria bacterium. Classification (GTDB taxonomy): domain Bacteria; phylum Pseudomonadota; class Alphaproteobacteria; order Rhizobiales; family Xanthobacteraceae; genus BOG-931. The sequence goes on along the minus strand of CAWKNH010000012.1, from coordinate 159,135 downwards.
GCATCTATTTCCCGCGCTTCGTCGGCACGATCTACGAGATCCTCTCCGCGCCGGTGTCGTATGTCGAGATCATCATCGGCTATGTCGGCGCCGCGGCGACCAAATCGGTCGTTCTCGGCCTGATCATCCTGGCGACTTCGACGCTGTTCGTGCCGGTGCAAATCCTGCATCCGTTCTGGATGCTCGCCTTTCTCCTGCTCACCGCGGTCAGCTTCAGCCTGTTCGGCTTCATCCTCGGCATCTGGGCCGACGGCTTCGACAAGCTGCAGGTCGTGCCGCTGCTTCTGATCACGCCGCTCACCTTCCTCGGCGGCACGTTCTATTCGACCAGCGTGCTGCCGCCGTTCTGGCGCACGATCACGCTGTTCAATCCGCTCGTCTATCTGATCAGCGGCTTCCGCTGGAGCTTCTTTGGGCTCGCCGACGTGAATATCGAGATCAGCGTCGCGGTCATTATCTTCTTTCTCGCCCTATGCCTGGCGACCATATGGTGGATCTTCAAGACCGGCTATCGCTTGAAGACGTGAGGCGAGCGGAGTTTTCGAGAGCTGCCGTAATTTCCCTGCCCGGCCGTTCGCCGCGATCCGAGCCGGCGTGCTAGGAAACAGCATGCGGGTCCTCGACGAGCACATTGCTGCCTTGCGGACATCGCCCCTGCAGGAGTTCGCGGATCGGCCGCCGTGGGAATTGACGCGCGATGCGGTCGAGATCGTCGAGCAGCTCCTGCGCCACCTGGACGAAGGCTACGGCGCGAGCGCCGACATCGCGGCGCATCGCACCGCGGTCATCGAGGAAGGGGCGATCATCAAAGGACCAGCCATCATCGGGCCGGACTGCTTCATCGCCGCGGGAGCCTATCTACGCGGCGGCTGCTGGCTGGAAGGTGCTTGCGTTCTCGGGCCAGGAGCCGAGCTGAAATCGTCGTTCGTGTTCGAAGGCACAAAGCTTGCGCATTTCAATTTCGTCGGCGACAGCATTCTCGGCCGCGCCGTCAATCTCGAAGCCGGCGCGGTCATCGCCAACTACCGCAACGAGGTGCCCGCGGCCGCGATTTCGTTCATGCACAAGGGTACACGGATCGAGACCGGCGTCGACAAGTTCGGCGCCCTGGTCGGCGATGGCGTCAAGATCGGCGCCAACGCCGTGGTCGCCCCGGGCGCATTCATCGCGCCAGGCACGGTCGTTCCACGCCTGGCTTTGCTCGATCAACGAGAAAATTGATTTAAGCCGCTTGCATCTGCGCGATAGCGTCGGCAATCGCCACCGTCCGCCGCGCCATGTCGGCGTGCAGGCGCTCGACCATGCGGCCGTCGATCTGGATCACGCCTTTGTCGGCGTTCTGCGGCAGATCGAACGCGCCGATGATCTTGCGCGCCCATTCGACCTCCTCCGGCGCCGGCGAGAATGCGGCGTTGCAGGGCGCGATCTGTTGCGGATGAATGAGCGTCTTGCCGTCGAAGCCGAGATCGTGCGCCTGGCGGCACTCCGCTGCAAAGCCTTCGGCGTTGCCGAGATCATTGTAGACGCCGTCGAGAATATCGAGGCCGAAGGCGCGCGCCGCGGCCACGCAGGTCATCAGCCAGGGCAGCATCGGCGCGCGGCCGGGCACGATGCGCGCGCGGGTGTCCTTGGCGAGATCGTTGGTGCCCATGACGAAGGCGGCAAGCCGCGCCGCGGGATCGAGCGCGGCGGCCGCGATATCGCGCACATTGAGCATGGCAAGCGGCGTCTCCATCATCGCCCAGACGCGCAGCTGCGGCGCGACGCCGACGGCAGCGAGGCGCTCGGCCACCTGGCGGAACTGCGCGGGCGTCGAGACCTTCGGCACCAGCACCGCATCGGGCCCGGCCGCGGCGATGGCGAGATCGTCGGCCCACCAGGCGGTATCGAGCCCGTTCACGCGCACCACCACCTCGCGGCGGCCGAAGCCGCCATCCTTGAGCGCCTTGCCGATCAGCTCACGCGCCTTCGCCTTGGCGTCCGGCGCCACCGCGTCTTCGAGGTCGAGGATGACGGCGTCGGCGGGCAGCTCACGCGCCTTTTCCATGGCGCGCGCGTTCGATCCGGGCATGTAGAGGACACTGCGCCGCGGCCGGACTGTCATCGCTCGCTCCCTTGCTCGATCGGCAAACTAGCGGGCTTGCAGGCTCCATGCCAACGGCCCCGCGCAGTTGCCAATGGCAAGCGCGGCGTGATTGAGTGCGCGAGCCGAGTGTCACGGGCCAGCATGCCGTTTCCGCAAAGTCTCATCCAGGGCTATCGCGCTTTTCTCGACGGCCGCCTGCGCCGCGAGCAGGACCGCTATCGCGAGCTTGGGGAAACCGGGCAATCGCCCGAGGTCATGGTGATCGGCTGCTGCGATTCGCGGGTCTCGCCGGAGGTCATTTTCGACGCGCGCCCGGGGGAGCTCTTCGTCGTGCGCAATGTCGCCAACATCGTGCCGCCCTACCAGCCCGATGGGCAGGCGCATGGCGTTTCCGCCGCGCTCGAGTTCGGCGTCGCCGCGCTGAAGGTGAAGCATATCGTCGTCCTCGGTCATGCGCGCTGCGGCGGGGTGAAGGCCTTCGCCGAGGATGCCGAGCCGCTGTCGCCGGGCGATTTCATCGGCAAATGGATGCGGCTGATGGCGCCGGCCGCCGACAAAGCTGGGCCGCGCGGCGCGCTGTCGTGGCCCGACTATCTCACCCGCCTCGAACAGGCGAATGTCACCAACAGCATGGACAATCTGCTGACCTTTCCGCGCCTGCGCAAACGCGTCGAGCGCGGGCAGGTGGCGCTGCATGGCGCCTATTTCGGCGTGGCGTCGGGACAGCTCTCGGTGCGCGACGAGACGACCGGCGCGTTCGTGCCGGTCGCCGCCGACCAGCACGCGCGGCTTTTTACGCCGCCTTCCGCTTCGCGGTAATCAGCTTGCGGTTGATCAGGCACTCGGCGATCTGGATCGCGTTGAGCGCCGCGCCCTTGCGCAGATTGTCGGAGACGATCCACATGGCGAGGCCGTTCTCGACCGTCGCGTCCTCGCGGATACGGCTGATATAGGTCGCGTCCTCGCCCGCCAACTCGTAGGGGGTCACGTAGCCGCCCGGCTCGTGCTTATCGATAACGATGCAGCCCGGCGCATTGCGTAAGGTTTCGCGTGCCTCATCGACCGTAATCGGATTCTCAAATTCGATATTGACCGCCTCGGAGTGGCCGATGAACACCGGCACGCGCACGCAGGTGGCGACGAGCTTGATCTTCAGGTCGAGGATCTTCTTGGTCTCGACCACCATCTTCCATTCTTCCCGCGTGTAGCCGTCCTCCATGAACACGTCGATCTGCGGGATGACGTTGAAGGCGATGCGCTTGGGAAAGTTCTTCGGCGCGACCTCGTTGATCTGAAAGACCGCCTTGGTCTGGCTGAACAGTTCGTCCATCGCGTCCTTGCCGGCGCCGGAGACCGACTGATAGGTCGCGACTACGACGCGCTTGATCTTCGCCCGGTCATGCAGCGGCTTGAGCGCGACGACGAGCTGGGCGGTCGAGCAATTGGGATTGGCGATGATGCCGCGCTTGCGGAAGCCGGCCAACGCGTCGGCATTCACCTCGGGCACGACCAGCGGCACGTCGGAATCGTAGCGCCAGCAGGAGGAATTATCGATCACCACCGCCCCGGCGGCGACGATCTTCGGCGACCACTCCCTCGATATGGCGGAGCCCGCCGACATCAGGCAGATGTCGACGCCGGAGAAATCGAAATGCTCGAGCGCCCGCACCTTCAGCGTCCGCTCGCCATAGGAGACTTCCACGCCCATGCTCCGGCGCGAGGCGAGCGCGATCACGTCGTCGGCCGGAAACGCCCGCTCGGCGAGAATGCCGAGCATCTCGCGGCCGACATTGCCGGTCGCGCCGACCACGGCGACGCTGTAACCCATCGTTAACTCTCCCTCGCAATTTCGCCCCGGTTCCGAGCGTGCGGGAACGAGAGCGGAAGCGCTTTTAAGCGAGAAACGTGACCAGCACAACGTTAATGGGGGATTGCCATGCGATCCGCGTCGCGATCCGAGCCGGAAGACGTGCCGGGCACCATCGTGCGCATCGTCGCCTATATGGGCGGCCTCGCCATCCTTGCCACCGTGGCCGCAAGCCTGTTCCAGACCCACGCGGTCATTGCCGCGATCGACGCCTCGCCGCCGCGGCCGAAATGGATCGAGATCGAGCGGCCCCGCCCCGCCTTCGAAGGCCTCATCCCTGAGCTCGGCGGCGGCGCGACCGATTACGCCATCCTGCGCCGGGATACCGATAGCGCTCGCAAGGACGTGCTGAGCTGGGGCGAGGCGACCGGCGCCGGGCCTTACGTCGTCATCGAGATTTACCGGCCGGGCAACCCGCCGGAGGGTTTCCTTGACCCGGCGAGCGAGGTCGCCGCCCGCCTCGTCGGTCTCAACGTCACCGACGATGTCGAGGCGGCCGGCACGATCGAGAGCAAGTTCGGTCCGGTGCCGCTCATTGATTTCGCCGTCGCTCCGGCGGGCAAGGAACGCCGCTGCCTCGGCTTCGCCAGGCCCCTCGGCGAGCCGGCGGTGCAGATCGCCGGCTGGTACTGCAGCGCCGGTGACGAAGTGGTCAACCGCGCGAGCCTCGCCTGCGCCCTCGACCGGCTCAGCATCATCTCCGCTGGCGGTGACGACAAGCTCGCCGAACTGTTCGCGGGCGCCGAACTCAAGCGCACCTATTGCGGCCAGCGCAGTCCGATCCTCGCCGCGACGCCCGAGCGTCGCCAACACCTCACGTCGAGCCAGCCGGCGAAGCTGCGCGGACGCATCCGGGTGCAGTGAGCCGCAAATTCGGCGATCGGCGTGCGGACGGTTGCGGGCCGCGCTACCGGAACCCGGCCGCGGCGAGAGTATTGCCTGTAGGCGATTGCCGGCAGGCAGGGTACACTTACGTCGCGGGAAAGCGAGGCGTCATGCGCATAGTTGTCGTGATTGTTGCCGCAATTGCCGTTGTTTCAGCTTTGGCCGGTGCGGCCGGCGCGGCAACCAAGAAGCAGCCTCTGGTCTTGCGCTCGGTGCGTGGCACGGTGATCCAGCCTACGCGCACCATCATCCATAACCCGAACGGCACCACGACGGTGATCGAAGTCCCGCGCCGGTCCTACCTCGACGTCGGCACCGAAGTGTCGATCGGCGACGGCAGCTACCACGACTACGTTTTGCCTCCGGACGGCGATCCGGGGCGGCCGTACTGGTTCATGGGCCCTGACGTACGCGGCGCCGGGCGCTCGCCGCTGCCGGCGGCGTTCGATGTGCCGGGGATCAATCCGTTCAACCCCTATTGATTTGGCAAGACTTGATTTGGCAGGACGCTACGCCGCGAGCCGCTCCATCTCGCCGACGATCGCCGCGCCCATCTCGCTGGTGCTGACGATTTTGGCGCCCTCCGACTTGATGTCGGCGGTGCGCAGGCCCTTATCGAGCACCGCGGCGATTGCGGCGTCGAGCCGGTCGGCTTCCTCGTTCATGTTGAACGAATAGCGCAGCGCCATGCCGAATGACGTCAGCATGGCGATCGGATTGGCGAGACCCTTGCCGGTTATGTCGGGCGCCGAGCCGTGCACCGGCTCGTACAGCGCCTTGCGCCGTTTGGTCTTGGCATCGACCTCGCCGAGCGAGGCCGACGGCAGCATGCCGAGCGAGCCGGTGAGTGTCGCGGCGATATCGGAGAGCATGTCGCCGAATAGATTGTCGGTGACGATGACGTCGAACTGCTTCGGCCAGCGCACGAGCTGCATGCCGCCGGCGTCAGCCAGCATGTGCTCGAGCTCGACGTCCTGGTAGGCGCGCGCGTGCACCTCGGCGACGACCTCGCGCCACAGCACGCCGGTCTTCATCACGTTGCGCTTCTCCATCGAGGTGACCTTGTTGCGCCGCTTGCGGGCGAGCTCGAAGCCGACGCGGGCGATGCGCTCGATCTCGTAGGTGTCGTAGACCTGGGTATCGACGGCGCGCTTTTGCCCGTTGCCGAGATCGGTGATCGTTTTCGGCTCGCCGAAATAGACGCCGCCGGTCAGCTCGCGCAGGATGATGATGTCGAGGCCCTCCACCACCTCGCGCTTGAGGCTCGAGGAGTCGGCGAGCGCCGGGTAGCAGATCGCCGGCCGGATATTGGCAAAGAGCCCGAGCTCCTTGCGCAAGCGCAGCAGCCCGGCCTCCGGCCGCGCGTCGTAGGGCACGTTGTCCCATTTCGGACCGCCGCAGGCACCGAAGATGATGGCATCGGCCGCGTGCGCCTTGGCCATGGTCTCCTCGGTGATCGCGACTTTGTGCACGTCGTAGCAACAACCGCCGACGAGGCCCTCCTCGGTCTCGAAGGCGGCAATCCCGCTCTTGGCGAAGAAGCCAAGGAGCCGCTTCACCTCGGCCATGACTTCGGGTCCGATGCCGTCGCCGGGAAGGAGGAGGAGTTTGCGGGTAGCCATGACATGACGCCTTTCACATTTGACGGCGCCGGGATTGCTAGAGTGACCGGCACAGCTTGGCAAGCCAAGCCCGCGCCCGGGCGCCGCCGTGCTAGAGTGGAAGGCCGATACAGGAGGTCCGACCCATGCGAGCCTTGCGCATCCTTGCCGTCGTGTTGCTGCTCGCCGGCGCCGGCGAACGGGCCCGGGCGGACGATACGCCTTCGCCGGAGGCGATAGCGGCGGCGAACGAGCTGTTTACGATCCTCTCCGCCGACATGATGAAACAGCTCACCGGGCAGATGACCGGCGCCTTCTGGCCGGTGGTCGAGCAGAAGGCGCACGCCGACAAGATCGACGACGCGACCATCGCCGAGCTGCGCGCCGAGTTCGAGCGCATCCAGATCAGCTTCGTGACCGACGCGATGAAGGAGGCGCCCCCGATCTACGCGCGCCACTTCACTGTCGCCGAGTTGCGCGACCTAGCCGCGTTCTACCGCACGCCAACCGGCGCCAAGGCGCTGCACGAACTGCCGCAGGTCATGGGCGAATTCGCCACCCTCTTGGTGCCGCGGATGCAGGACTTGCAGCGGCAGACCACCGAAGGATTCACCAGAATCCTTCACGAGCACGGTTACGGAAAATAATGCGCGAGCGGCGCCGCTAGAGCCCGCTGAACCAGTTGTAGCCCTGGTTCTCCCAATAGCCGCCGGCGTCGTTGTTCTGCACCCACATCGCGGTCACGTATTTCGGATTCTTGAAGCCGAGCTTGGTCGGGATGCGGATCTTGATCGGAAAGCCGTAGTCGCGCGGCAGGATCTGGTGATCGAATTTGAGCGTGAGCTGTGTCTGCGGATGCAGCGCGGTCGGCATGTCGATCGTGTTCGAATAGCCCTCGGCGCACTGGAACCAGACGTATTTGGCGCGGGTGTCGGCGCCGATGCGCTTGAGAAAATCGGAGAGCTTCACGCCCTGCCAGGAGCCGATCGCGCTCCAGCCTTCGACGCAGACGTGCCGCGTGATCTGCGAGACCTCCGGCAGCTGGTAGAGCTCCGGCAAGGTCCACGGCTTCTTGTTGTCGACCAGGCCGCCGATCTCGAGCTGGTATTTCTCGCCGTCGACATCCGGCGCCTCGTCGCGGCTGTAATAGGCGTTGAACGGGAACGGCCGCGTGATCGCGCTTTCCGGATATTCCGGCGCGAGCACGTTGGGATTGAACAGCCAGGCTTGCACGCGGTCGTTCATGCGCGAGATGGCGCGCAGTGCATTCTCGGAGGTATCGCCGTCGATGATGTCGCAGCCGCTGAGCACGGCGAGCGCGCCGAGGCTCGCGGCGCCGCGCAGGAAGAACCGCCGTGACGGCTCCGGCAGCAGCTTCGCCGCGTCCTTGATCAGGAGCTTCGGATCGACGCCGGGGACCTGTTTGCGAATGCGCGGCACGGCTTTCTCCTCGCGCTAGCGGCCGACGATCATCGCCCGCAGGCTCTTCGGCACCAGGATGGCAAGCGCTACATGCACGACCAGGAACGTCACGATCGCGGTCATCGCCGCGAAATGCACATAGCGCGCGGTGTTGTAGCCGCCGAAGAAGGACGTGAATGCCTGAAACTGAACCGGCTTCCAGATCGACAGCCCGGAGAAGACGATCACGAAGCCGGCAAAAATGACGCCGACATAGAGCAGTCTCTGCACCGCGTTGTAGACCGAGAGATCGTCATGCGCGAGATGGCCGTGCAACGCGGCGAGGACATCGCGGATGACCTCGCTCGGGCGGATCGGGAACAGTTTGCGGCGGAAACGGCCGGTCGCAATACCGAGCGTGACGTAGACGAGGCCGTTGATCACCAGAAGCCACATGGCGGCGAAGTGCCACAACAGCGCCCCGGCGAGCCAGCCGCCGAGCGTGATCTGCGACGGAAATTCGAAGCCGAACAGCGGCGAGGCGTTGTAGATCTGCCAGCCCGACCCGATCATCATCAGCATGGCGAGCGCGTTGATCCAATGCGTGACGCGCACCCAGCGCGGATGGATGAGCGGCCGCATCGCTATCGGCGGCACCATCGGCGGGCTTGCTGTGGCTTCGATGGTCATGGCGTTGGTCCGGTTTGGCGTTGGTCCGGTTTGGCGAAGCTATAGCAAGATTCTCTGTAGCTGCAGGTCACGTTCGTGTCACGGGATGCCGTAAACCGCAACACGGCGGCGTGAACCGGGCAGAAACCTCTCCCCGCGAACGGGGAGAGGCACGCTGGACATCACGCAACAAGCGCGATTTACGGCAACAGCACGGTGTCGATGACGTGGATCACGCCGTTCGACTGCAGAACGTCCGCGATCGTGACCATGGCGACGTCGCCCTTGGAATCGGTGATCGAGAGTTTGCCGGGACCGGCCTGCTTGACGATGATGTCTTCGCCGGCGACGGTCTTGAGCTTGGCTTCACCCTCGCCGTCCTTCACCGCCTTCATCAGGTTGACCGCGGTCATGCGGCCCGGAACGACGTGATAGGTGAGCACCTTGGTCAAGGTGTCCTTGTTCTCGGGCTTGAGCAGGCTCTCGACCGTGCCGGCCGGCAGCTTGGTGAACGCGGCGTTGACCGGAGCGAACACGGTGAACGGGCCGGGGCCGGAGAGCGTATCGACCAGGCCGGCGGCCTTCACCGCCGCGACCAGCGTGGTGTGGTCCTTCGAATTCACCGCGTTCTGCACGATGTTCTTCGACGGGTACATCGGCGCGCCGCCGACGGTCACCGTTTTCTCCGACATCGCATCGGCATAGAGCGGCGCAGTGGTGGCCGCGGCAAAGGCGATGAAGGCCGCGCTTGCAATCAAAGCGAAACGCTTGGACATGACAGGCTCCATTTTGCTGTTGTGTTATCGAGACCGCGGCGGCGGACCGCCGGTGAGACGCGCAAGAGCGCATCGTCGCTTGGAGATACGGCCGTCGCCGAGCGGCGTTTCACTGGCGCTGTCACGGCTGCGTGAATGCGTACCGCGGTACCGCTTTGCGCGGCGCGGACGGTGCGGTATGAACCGCGAACGCCGCGCCGGGCTTCGATGCAGGAAGATCAATCAATGTCCAAGACCAGCCCCGGCAATTATTTCGAAGATTTCCGCGTCGGCCAGGTGATCCGCCACGCCACGCCGCGCACGGTCGCCAGCGGCGAAGTCGCGCTCTACACGGGATTGTACGGCTCGCGTTTCGCCGTCCAGTCCTCGGATGCGTTCGCGAAGGCGATCGGCTATCCGCGCGCGCCGATCGACGATCTTCTCGTCTTCCACATCGTGTTCGGCAAGACCGTCGCCGATATCTCGCTCAACGCGCTGGCCAATCTCGGCTATGCCGGCTGCTATTTCCGCTCGCCGGTCTACCCCGGCGACACCCTGAGCGCGCTCTCCGAGGTGATCGGGCTGAAGGAGAATTCGAGCGGCAAGACCGGCATCGTTTATGTGCGCACTACCGGCTACAAGGACGGCGAGACGCCGGTGCTCGAATATGTCCGCTGGGTGATGGTGCACAAGCGCGATCAGGCCGCGCCCGCGCCCGGCGATCACGTACCGCGCCTGCCGACCGTGCTCGATCCCAAAGTGCTGGGCGAAGCCTGCCCGCCGATCAAGCTTACGGCCTACGACACCGCCCTCTCCGGCAGCGCCCATCGCTTCGGCGACTACCAGGTCGGCGAGCGCATCGATCATGTCGACGGCATGACCGTCGAGGAGGCGGAGCACCAGATCGCGACCCGGCTCTACCAGAACACCGCGCGCGTCCATTTCAACCAATACACCGAAGGCAAAGGCCGCTTCGGCCGCCGGCTCATCTATGGCGGCCATGTGATTTCGCTTGCCCGCGCACTCTCCTTCAACGGGCTCGCCAATGCCTTCCACGTTGCCGCCATCAATGGCGGCCGCCACACGGCGCCGATGTTTGCCGGCGGCACGGTGTTCGCGTGGTCGGAAGTCTTGGGAAAATCCGAGCTGCCGGGGCGCGAGGATGTCGGGGCGCTGCGCATACGCACCATCGCCACGCGCGACCGGCCTTGCGCCGACTTTCCGTCCAAGTCCGGCGAGGATTACGATCCCGCGGTCTTGCTCGACCTCGATTATTGGGTGCTGATGCCGCGCTGAGCGCTGATGCGGAGTGAACGCATCGCCGACGATCGACGCGCCTGGGTTGAATGTCGCGGACGCTCCAGCCTTTGGCGAAGGGCCGCTTCGCGTATTGCGGAGGACGCCTGGCCGAAATAGCCTCCGCCCCCGGAGCGTGGATGCGATGACAGCGAAGGTCCTGAGAAGTCCGGGTCGACCGCGAGCGTTGCCAGGGTCACGCGCGCTGCTTCGCGCTCGCGCCCGAGCTGTTCGAGCTCGACGAGCTCGGCAACGGGCGCGAGCGTGGCGACGGCACGGTGCCCGCCGCGCTCGAGGCCAAGGCGCGGCTGGCCCAATCCAACTGTCCCGAGCTCGCCATCGAGATCATCGAGGAATGAGGGAGCGAAGATGAGCAACCGGCCACCCGCCAGCGATTGGTCAACCGACTTCGATCACCTCGATCCGCGCTGGAGCGAAAACCCCTATCCGATCTGGGACGAAGCTGCGGCAATCATGCCCGATCGCGCACACCGACCGGTTCATGGGCGCCTATTTCCCCAGCCGCTACGAGGACGTGCGCGCCATCGCCTACGATACCGAGCACTTCTCCTCGCGCCGCGTCGTGGTCCGCGAAACCCGCCAATCCTTTCCGCCGGCGCCCCCGATCACCTCCGATCCGCCCGAGCATCGGCCGGCCAAGCAGGTTCTGCTGCCCGCATTCACGCCGGAAATGATCGGCCGCCACGAGGCGCACACGCGCGACATCTGCCGCGAGCTCCTTGACCGGATTGGCAGCAGAACGCGCTGCGACGCCGCGGTCGAATACGCCCAGGAGATCCCGGCGCGGGTGATCGCCCACATGCTCGGCGTACCGGAAACGGACGCCGATCAGTTCCGCAAATGGATCAAGGAAATCCTCGAAATCGGCATCACCGACATCGCCGTGCTGTTGCGGGCGCAAGAGGAGATGATCGCCTATTTCGCCGAGAAGATCGCCGCACGGCGGGCGAGCCCGCGCGATGATCTGATCGGCTATCTGATCAACGCCCGCGTCGAGGGCCGCGCGTTCTCCGACGAGCATATCATCGGCACGCTGCGGCTCCTCATGATCGCCGGCATCGACACGACCTGGAGCGCGATCGGCTCCTGCCTGTGGCATCTCGCCCGGCATGCGCAGGATCGCCGGCGGCTCACGGCCGAGCCCGATCTCATGGGCGCGGCGGTCGAGGAATTCCTGCGCGCCTATGCGCCGGTGACCATGGCGCGCGAGGTGGTCAAGGAGACGCAGATCGCCGGCTGCACCTTCAAGCCCGGGCACATGGTGCTGCTCTCCTTCCCGGCGGCCAACCGCGATCCGGCGATGTTCCCGGACGCGGACCAGGTCGTCATCGATCGCGCGCAGAACCGCCACGCCGCCTTCGGGCTGGGCATCCATCGCTGCATCGGCTCGAACCTCGCGCGCATGGAAATCAGAGTGGCGCTCGCCGAATGGCTCGCGCGTTTTCCCGAATTCCGTCTCGACCCGCAGGCGCCGGTGACCTGGTCGATAGGCACCGTACGAGGACCGCGCAAGCTGCCGCTCGTGCTCGACGCCTGACCTGAGAGGACCATGCCGGGCAGCGCGCTCAAGGTGCTCATCGCAGGCGGCGGGATCGGGGGCATCACCGCGGCGCTGACGCTGCGGCGACATGGGATCGAGGCGGCCTTATTCGAACAGGCCGAGGCATTCCGGCAGGTCGGCGCCGGTATCCAGATCAGCTCTAATGCGGTGCGGGTGCTGCGCGGGCTCGATCTGAGCGAGGCATTGGCCCGCGTCGCCGTCTATCCCGAGGCGCGCGATTACCGGGCCTGGGATACCGGCGAGCGGCTGTTCTGGACGCCGCTCGGCGCGCGTGCCGAAGCGCATTTTGGCGCGCCGTATTATCACGTCCATCGCGCCGATTTGCTCGACGTGCTGCTGAGCGGCCTTGGCGACGCCAATGTGCACTTGAACGCGCGCGTCGAGAGCTTCGACCAGGATGCGAACGGCGTTGCCGTGACGCTCGCCGACGGCCGCACCTTCGCCGGCGACGTGCTCATCGGCGCCGACGGCATCCATTCGCTGGTGCGGGCCCGCCTGTTTGGCGCGGAAAATCCCCGCTATACCGGCAACGTCGCCTGGCGCGGGCTGGTGCCAGCCGAGCAAGTCGCGCATCTCGATCTGCAACGCGTCACCGGCGTCTGGATGGGCCCCAATCGCAGCATCGTCCAGTACTACGTATCCGCCGGACGGACGTTCAACTGGATCGGCATCAGCCGGTCGGCCCAGCCGGCGCGGGAATCGTGGCTGGCGGAAGGAAAAATCGAGGATGCGCTTGCCGAATACGCCGGTTGGCATTCGACGATCCGGGCGGTAATCGGCGCGACGCCGCGCGTCCTTCGCCAGGCGCTCTACGACCGCGAGCCGTTGCCGGACTGGCGCGTGGGGCGCGTCGTGCTCCTTGGCGACGCCGCGCATCCGATGCTGCCGTTCTACGCCCAGGGCGCCGCGCAGAGCATCGAAGACGCCGCCGTCCTTGCCGGCTGCCTTGCCCGATCGCCGCAGGACCCGGCCGGCGCACTGGAAAGATATGTGCGCCTGCGTCAGCCGCGCACCGCATGGATGCAAGGCCTCTCGCGCCGCGAGGAGGAGCTCTACCAGATGACCGATGCCGCCGCGATTGCGGCGCGCAACGCGCGCATGAGCAAAAACCGGATACCCGAAGCGGCGATTTTCCCGCCCGAGCAGGAACGGCTCTATGGCTACGACGCCGAGGCGGTGTTGCGGGAAGATGCGCTCTAGCCGCGGCGGGCCGCGGCCGCAGGCGCCGATGCGTCCGTGAGGCGCGCCGCCTGCTCGCGCAGCGGACCTTTGAGAACCTTGCCCAGCGAATTGCGCGGCAGCTCGTCGACGACGAAAACATATTTCGGCTTCTTGTAGCTCGCGATCAGGTCGCGCAGGTGGTCGCGGATCGCCTCCGGCGACGGATCGCGGCCGGGCAGGCGCTCGACGAAGGCGGCGACCGCCTCGCCGTAGACCGCGTCCGGCACCCCGATCACCGCCGCATCCGCCACGTCGGCATGGCTGACCAGCGCGTGCTCGACTTCCTTGGTGTAGATATTGAAGCCGCCGCTCAGCACCATGTCCTTCTTGCGATCGACGATATAGAGATACCCGTCCGCGTCGGCGCGGGCGATGTCTCCGGTGCGCAGCCACCCGTTTTCGATGGTGCTCGCGGTGTCCTCGGGCCGATTGAAATAGCCGCGCATGACCGAGTACCGGCCGGGCTCGCCGGCGCGCACCAGCAACTCGCCCGCCTCCCCGGTGCTCACTTCGGCGCCGGCATCGTCCACCAGCCGCACCTCGATACCCGGGGCCGGCCTTCCGATCGAGGCGGGACGCTCGAACTGTTCCTCGTGCGAGAGCGAGGTGACGGCGCCGGCCTCGGTCATGGCGAAGAACGACACCAGCCGGACGTGCGGGAGCAACGACAGGAACTGCCGCTTCAACTCGACCGGAAAGGCCTCGCCGGTCACCACGATGCGGCGCAAGGACGAGCACTTTGCCGGGTCGGTCTTTATTTCCGGCAGCAGCATCCGGCAGACCGTCGGCACCATCCCGGCGACGGTGATCCGTTCGCGCGCGATCGTTTCCACGGTTGCGCTGGCGTCGAACTTCTTCATCACCACCAGCGTGCCGCCGAGGGTCAAGGCGTTCGCCAGCCGCGCGAAGCCGGTACGGTGGGTGAGCGGCGTCGTCACCAGATAGCAATCTTGTTCCGAAATGCCCCATTCGACGGCGTTGGTGAAGCGATGCTGGGTCACGATGTTGGCATGGGTGATGATCGCGCCCTTCGGCTTGCCGGTGGTGCCCGAGGTGTACATGATCAAGGCGTCGTCATTGCCGATCGCCGGCGGCGGCAGCGGCGAGGCCGCCGAGGCGAGCAAGCTGGCGTAAGGCGTCGCACCGGCGACGCCGGCGTCGAGCGCGATCCTGGCAATATGCGGATTTGCATCCAGCACGCTGCGGATCGCGTTGCCGTCGCCTTCGAACGCGAGCGCCGACGGTCGGCTGTCGGCGCAGATGTGTGCCAATTCGTGCGCGGTGAGCCGCGTCGTGACCGGCACCACAATGGCGCCGAGCGAGAACGCCGCATAGAACAGCTCGACGGCCGGTATACCGTTCGAGAGATAAACGACGATGCGGTCGCCGGCCGTGAGGCCGGCCGCCTTGAGGCCGCTCGCGACCCGCGCGACCCGCGTGGTCAGCTCGGCATAGCTGAGCCGCTCATGCCCGCAGATCAGCGCGGTCTTGTCGGGATCGCGCTGCGCTAGTGCGCGCAGAATGGTCTCAAGCCGCATCGGCCTATTGCCTCAAACGATCCTGAACCCCGGATAGGAGACATCGTCGCCGAGCCGGTCCCACGCCAGCTCGACGCGCTGCCCGATCGCGACCTTTTCGGGATCGCTGCCGAGAATGTTGCCGAGGATACGCACGCCCTCGTCGAGCTCGACGGTGGCGACCGAAAGCGGCAGCCGGCCCTCGAGCCCGGGACCGGGCACGCGAATGACGGTGCAGGCGTAGATCGTGCCTTTGCCGGAGACTTCGCGCCATTCGAGATTGCGGCTGCCGGTGAAGATGCTCACCGGCCGCGGATAGTGCTGAAATTGCCCGGTGTCCTTGCAGTATTGCAGCATCAGCTTGCCCTCGCTCGCCGCCGCCCAGAACGGCGCGGTGTCGACGTAGACCGAGGGCTTGGGGACCGGACGTCCGGCTTTTTCCTCCGCCACTGTCAGCTCTCCAGAATCATTGCCGCGCTGGTGCCCCAGTTGCGCGCGTAGGGGATCACTCCGATGCCGGTCACCAGCGCATTTTTCGGATTATCGATCTGCCGGCCGCCGCCCTCGCCGAACATCTGCCGGACCGCCTCGGCAAGATTGAGCCCGCCGCTCGCCAGCCCCGGCTGCCCGGCGGAGATTTGTCCGCCGCCGGTATTGAGCGGCAATGTGCCCTTGATCGAGAGATCGGTGTCGAGCGTGAAGTCGCTGCCCTGCCCGCGCTTGCAGAAGCCGAAATCCTCGAACTTCATCATCACCGCAATGGTGAAGTCGTCATAGGGCTGGAACATGCGGATGTCCTTCGGCCCGAGGCCCGACTGTTGGTAGACCTTGGGCGCGACAGCGGCGAAGCCGGTCTCGGTGATGTCGGGGCACGACCGGTCGCCGTTGAAATTGGTGATCTCGGCATAGGCGGTCGGATAGACCATTTTCGCCAGCCCGAGGCTGCGCGCCCGCGCTTCGCTGGTGACCAGGAAGGCATTGGCGCCGTCGCAGAACATCACGCAGTCGAGAAGCCGCAGCGGATCGGCGATCACCCGCGACTTCTCATAGTCTTCCATGGTGATCGGGGTTTTGAATTTCGCGTAGGCATTGTCGTTATGCAGCGCGTGCTGGCGCTGGGTGATGGCGATCTTGCCCAACGCCTGCGACTTGATGCCGAACTGATGCTGGTAGCGGCTCATCAACAGTCCGAACGTCGCCGGCGGCCCCTGCACGCCAGGCGGATCCTGAAATTCGGAACGATAGGCACCGTAATTGGCGCGCCATGAGGTGCTCGGCGCATCCGCCGACAGCACCAGCGCGACTTCGCACATTCCATCGCGGATGGCGGAGGCGGCGCGCGCGACACCGCCGGTGGCCGAACATCCGCCGATCCCGCCATAGTTGAGCCAGGTCGGAGTCAACCCGAGCGCTTCGGCCATGTAGACGGCGAAGAACGGATTGGGGCATTCGCTGAGCGGCGCCGTGACCGACATTCCGTCGATTACGTCTTTTTCGATCCGCGTCGCCGCCAACAGCGCGGCCAGCGCCTCGCCGGCGAGGTCGTAGGCGCTGCGGCCGGTCTTGAAGCCGATCGGAGTTTCCGAATATCCGGCGATGACGATGTCGCGTTTCTTGGCGGCACTCATGGTTCATTCTGCCCAGAAAACCCTTCCGGTAATCCGGAGGATGTCATAGGGTTTGTACCGTCGGTGGGCGCAATCGCATATTGAAATATGGAGTGGCGGTCGCGCGGATGTCTCGGCACCCACGGGCCTCGCTGCATAACCAAGCGCCGCCAAATTGGGGACGTCGTTGGTTCCAGGTCAGCGTTTACGCGTCGGCGTAATTGTCAATTTACTGGGCTTCGCGGTGCTCGGCGCATCCTTGTATGCGTGGGGCCGCACTAATCCGCACCATCGTCTGTATTACACGGAAGATGAGTACCAATGGGTGCCCGTGGACTCCTCGAGTGCCCCTGCCGTCGAAACAGGAGAAGTGTGGCGGGCACCGGCAAGCTGCCAATTGCCCTATTTTGTCAAAGCTGCCGTTCAAGCAAAAGCGAAGCTCAAAGCGTATAGCGACGCGGCCCCGGAAGAGATTCGCGCATTGCGCGACCGTGCGGACCGCCGCCTCGTGCTACAGCCGGCTACCGATAAGACGCCTTTCTATTATTTCTTGAAACGTGAGCAGCAGGAACGGGCGCGAAGCATCGCCGGAACCGATTACGACGCGCAATTACACGCCAAATATACGGAATGGTACGTCACCGTCTCCAAGCTTGAGGAACTGGCAAAGCAATGGGAGGAAAGACTAAGCAACCTCGCGGGGCGCAGAGACGCTTTCAGCGAGACGCGCCTTCGGAGCGCGGACGTTCCGGCGTCCTCGAGAACTGACCGCGATTTAGACCACTACGGACTTTCCCTGCTCGGGCTTGGCGGCTTTCCGGACGACCAACAGCGGGCCATCAAAGCTGCTTGCGTCAAAGTCATTCCGGTAAAGAAGATTGTCGCCAAGATCCACTATTATACGGAAATCTGGCGCTGGCCGATCGATCATGTTGCCGCGTTCTGGTTCGGGCTGGAGCTTGTGTTGGTCGGCGCATTCTTTGGCCCGATCGCGACATGGATCAGCAGCGGCGACCTGCGAACGGCGTGGCGGCATGTTGGCGATGCGGCCGGGCGCTTGGTCACGACGTCCCGCGGCCTCCTCGCGCGCCTCGTGCTCATCGCCTCGCCATTGTGGCAACGCTTGGTCACAACGTCCCGGCGCCTCCTCGCCAGCATCGTGCTCATCGCCTCGCCACTGGTGCAACGCTTGGTCACGACGTCCCGGCGCCTCCTCGCGAGCGGCATCGTGCTCATCGCCTCGTTACTGCAGCGAAGAAACCGCACATTCATGAATCTCGAGCACGCGACGCCCGACACCCAAGAGCCGGTAAACGCGGAGGCTCATTAGCTTCACGACAATCGGGCTGGATCGAACGCGCAAAACGCCGAGCGCCGTGCGTCTATCGCCTCTGATTGTCGGATGTTGCCGCTCCCCGGAAGGACGGCGGACGTTGCGGCCGGCGTGGCCAATCGATCAGAAAATCAGCGTCAGCATTCCGCAGAACGCCGCGCTGATAAGCAGCAACGACCATTCCGAAGGTTTCAACCACAACAGTCTGCCTTCGCTCACCACCAGGGCCATCATTGCGGGCACTCGCCGTTGGACCGTCAAATCTCCTGCGCGGCATAGCAAGCATCGCCGCCAACGGCTGTAGCGCCGCGGCCACACCCGGCCAAAACCACAACGCGCAGCCTTGTTCGCGGCGAAGCAATCGGCCGACGTCAAGTTTCGGCCGCGTTCTTTGTCTCCGCGTGTTGCATTTGCGCTACAGTGGATCGGGCCGGCGGCGCCAAGGATGCGGCGCAGTCCCTCCTCTAACCACGCGCGCGTAAATGCTCGACGAGTTGCCGCGCGTAAAGCGGCAGCTCCTTCATGTTGCGGAGGCAGATGGTCAGATCGCGCACCGCCCAGGGATCGGTGAGCAGTACGGCCGCAATCGCCATGGTCTTGGCGACCCGGCGCGCGGTCGTCTCCGGCACGATGCCGATGCCGACCCGGCATTCGACCAGCCGGCACACGGCGTCGAAGCTGCGCAACTGCACGCGCAGCCGCAGCGGCCGGCCGATGCGCACCGCCTTCGCGGCAAGGAAGCGCTGCAAGGCGCTCGCCCGATCGAGGCCGACGAAGTCGTGCTCGAGCACCTCCTCGAAACCGATCCTGGCTCGTTTCGCCAGCGGATGGTCGTGCGCAACGACGAGGACGAAGCGGTCGCGGCGGAACGGAAAGGTCTCGAGCGCGCCGGCATCGACCGTGCCCGCGACGATGCCGAGGTCGGCCACGCCTTCGGCGATCATGCCGACGATCTCGTCGCTCAGCCGTTCCTCCAGATCGACGCTGACATTCGGGTGCGCCGCAAGGAACGAGCTCAGCGCCTCCGGCAGAAACTCGGTGAGCGCATTGGTGTTCGACAGGACGCGGATCTGGCCGGCGAGGCCGCCGCCATAGGCGCCGAGATCCTCGTGCAGGCGCTCGGCTTGCCGCAGGATTGCACGCGCATGCTGGAGGAGCGTGCGGCCGGCCTGCGTCGGGCTGACGCCTTGCCGCCCGCGCGTGAGCAGCGCGACGCCGAGCGCCTGCTCCATGTTGCGGATGCGCGTTGAGGCGGCGGCGAGCGCGAGATGCGCGCGCTCGGCGCCGTGGGTGATGCTGCCCGCCTCGACCACGTGGCGGAACAGGCTGAGATCGGCGAGATCGAAGCGCACGAAAAGGCTGCCTTCGTATTTGACGAAGTGTGGCTATGCAGAATGCCAATTGCGCTTGGGCATTTCAATGCTAATCTTTCGCATGAGACGAAGTGATCGCCGTGTTGGTCCGTGACGTTGCCTTCCGCTCCGTTGCGGCATGAGCGCAGATTGGATAGGACGGTTGGCCAAGCTTGGCGTGCCGCCCGTCGAGCGAATTCGGATGAGCACAATGGCCGAAATCAAGGCCCCCGCCGCGCGGCCGCTGTCGCCGCACCTGCAAATCTACCGGCCGATGCTGACGATGATGATGTCGATCGTGCATCGCATCACCGGCTTCGGGCTCTATTTCGGCACCCTCCTGCTGGTCTGGTGGCTCATTGCCGCGGCTTCGCCCGGCGCGTATTCGCGCTACGAATGGTTCGCAAGCTCGATCATCGGCCGGCTCATTCTGTTCGGCTATACCTGGGCCCTGATCCACCACATGCTCGGCGGCATCCGCCATTTGATCTGGGATACCGGCCGCGGCTTCGGACCTGCCGAGCGCGAGTGGCTCGCCGCCGCCAATCTGATCGGCTCGATCGCGATCACCGTGGTGCTGTGGGTCGTCGGCCTGTTGGCGATGGGATGAGATGATGAGCGCAAGCCCCGGCAAACATATCCGCACGCCGCTCGCCCGGGTGCGCGGCCTCGGCGCGGCGCGATCCGGCACCGATCATTTCTGGCGGCAGCGCCTGACCGCGGTCGCCAATATTCCGCTGACCATCGCCGTAGTCGTCATCATCATCCTGCTTCTCGGCCGCAACCAGGCTGCCGTCGCGCAGATCCTCGGTTCCCCCCTCGTCGCCATCATCATGCTCCTGTTTATCGCCTCGATCACCGCGCACATGCGAATCGGCATGCAGGTGATCATCGAGGACTACGTGCACGACGAGGTCGCCAAGCTCGTCCTGATCATGGCCAACACCTTCTTCACCATCGCGGTCGCGCTCGCCGCGGCCTATGGCATCCTCAAACTGTCGTTCGGATTGTGAACATGGCATCGAACGGAACCAATGGCGGGAACGCGGGTCCGGCGATCAACGGCCGCGCCTACCCGATCGAGGATCACGCCTATGACGTCGTCGTCATTGGCGCCGGCGGCGCCGGGTTGCGCGCCGTCGTTGGCTGCAGCGAAGCGGGCTTGCGCACCGCCTGCATCACCAAGGTGTTCCCGACCCGCTCCCACACCGTCGCGGCGCAGGGCGGCATCGCCGCCGCGCTCGGCAATATGGGCGAGGACGACTGGCGCTGGCACATGTACGACACCGTCAAGGGCTCCGACTGGCTCGGCGACCAGGACGCGATCGAATATCTGTGCCGCAACGCGCCGGAGGCGGTGTACGAGCTGGAACATTGGGGCCTGCCGTTCTCGCGCCGCGAAGACGGCAAAATCTACCAGCGCCCGTTCGGCGGCATGACCACGCATTACGGCAAGGGCACCGCGCAGCGCACCTGCGCCGCCGCCGACCGTACCGGCCACGCCATGCTGCACACGATGTACGGGCAGGCGCTGAGGCATTCGGCCGAATTCTTCATCGAATATTTCGCCATCGACCTCATCATGGATGATGAAGGCCGATGCCGCGGCGTGATCGCTCTCAACCTCGACGACGGCTCGATCCATCGCTTCGCCGCGCAGATGACAGTGCTGGCGACCGGCGGCTACGGGCGCACCTACGCGTCGTGCACGGGCGCGCACACGCAAACCGGCGACGGCAACGCCATGGTGCTGCGCGCCGGCCTGCCGCTCGAGGACATGGAATTCGTCCAATTCCATCCAACCGGCGTTTATGGCGCCGGGGTGCTGATCACCGAGGGCGCGCGCGGCGAAGGCGCCTATCTGGTCAATTCCCAGGGCGAGCGCTTCATGGAGCGCTATGCGCCGTCGGCCAAGGACCTCGCCTCACGCGACGTCGTCTCCCGCGCCATGACCATCGAGATCCGGGAAGGCCGCGGCGTCGGCCCGAAGAAGGACCACATCTTCCTGCACCTCGACCATCTCGACCCGGCGATCCTGGCCGAACGGCTGCCCGGCATCACCGAATCCTCGCGCATCTTCGCCGGCGTCGATCTCACCCGCGAGCCGGTGCCGATCGTGCCGACGGCGCACTACAACATGGGCGGCATCGCCACGAACTATCACGGCGAGGCGTTGATCAAGAAGAACGGTGATCCCGATTACATCGTGCCCGGCATGATGGCGCTGGGCGAGGCGGCATGCGTCTCCGTCCACGGCGCCAATCGGCTCGGTTCGAACTCGTTGATCGATCTCGTGGTGTTCGGCCGCGCGGCGGCGCTGCGCTGCGCCGAAATCCTCACGCCAAACGACCGGCAGCCGGAGCTGCCGAAAGATTCCGCCGAGCGGTCGCTGTCGCGGCTCGACAAATTCCGGTACGCCTCCGGCGGCACCCCGACGGCGCAGCTGCGCGCCAAGATGCAACACGTGATGCAAACGAATTGCGCCGTGTTCCGCACCGGCGAGGTGCTGCAGGAAGGCTCCCGGCTGATCCATGAAGTCTTCAACGGCGCAGCCGACATCCGGGTGAGTGATCGCTCGCTCATTTGGAACTCGGACCTGATCGAGACGCTCGAATTCATCAATCTGATCGAGCAGGCGGTGGTGACCGTCGATTCCGCCGTCAATCGCACCGAGAGCCGCGGCGCGCACGCGCGCGAGGATTTTCCCGATCGCGACGACAAGAACTGGATGAAGCACACGCTCGCCTGGCTCGATACACTGACCGGCAAGGTCGCCATCGATTACCGCCCGGTGCACACCTACACGCTGACCAACGACGTCGCCTATATCGAGCCCAAGGCGCGGGTTTATTGAGGTCTAAAAATGGTGCAGTTCACGCTGCCGAAAAACTCCAAGATTGGCGAGGGCAAAACCTGGCCGCATCCGGCGGCGGCCGGCGCCCAGCGCGAATTCCGCGTCTACCGCTGGAGCCCGGATGACGGGCGCAATCCGCGCGTCGACACCTATTACGTCGACACCGGCGATTGCGGCCCGATGGTCCTCGACGCGCTCATCTGGATCAAGAATAAGGTCGACGCGACACTGACCTTCCGCCGCTCCTGCCGCGAAGGCATCTGCGGCTCCTGCTCGATGAACATCGACGGCACCAACACGCTCGCCTGCACCAAGGCGATGAGCGATATCGGCGGCCCGGTGCGCATCTATCCGCTGCCGCACATGCCGGTGGTGAAGGACTTGGTGCCCGACCTCACCAATTTCTATGCGCAGCACGCTTCGATCGAGCCGTGGCTAAAAACGGTGTCACCCACGCCGCAGAAGGAATGGAAGCAGAGCCACGACGACCGGCAGAAGCTCGACGGCCTCTACGAGTGCATCCTGTGCGCCTGCTGCTCGACCGCCTGCCCGAGCTACTGGTGGAATTCGGAGCGCTTCCTCGGCCCGGCGGCGCTGTTGCAGGCGCAGCGCTGGATCGTCGATTCGCGCGATGAGGCGACCGGCGAGCGGCTCGACAATCTGGAAGATCCGTTCCGCCTCTATCGCTGCCACACGATCATGAACTGCGCCAAGGCCTGCCCCAAGCACCTCAATCCGGCGAAAGCGATCGCCGAGATCAAGCGCATGATGGTCGAGCGGCAAGTCTAAGGCCGCCGCCCCCTCCTCGTGCGGCCGCCGCCGTGCGAATATCCCCGCCATGAAAACGGGCGCCCGCGGATTGAACGTCGTAGCTCTGCTGCTGACGTCGATTTTGTGCGCGGCGAACCCAAGCGGGATCGCCGCCGAGGAAAGCAGTTCCCCGCCGGCGGCGAAGGCCGCCTGTCCGGCTCCCGCGCCGAGCTTTACCGATCCGCTCAGCGCCCCGCATTGGAACGGTTGGGGCGTCGGACTTTCGCAGCGCCGCTTCCAGGGCGCGGACATGGCGCAGCTCGCGGCGGCCGACGTTCCCCGCCTCAAGCTGAAATGGGCGTTCGGAATTGCCGGCGCCTCGCGCGCTTACACGCAGCCGACGGTGATGGGCGGACGGCTCTTCTTCGGCAGCCAAACCGGCAAGGTCTATTCGCTCGACGCCAACACCGGCTGCACCTACTGGGAGACCGATGCTGGCGCGCCGGTGCGCGCGGCAATCACCCTTGGCAACGACGAGGCCGGCTGGCGCGCCTATTTCGGCGATGCTCGCGCCGAGGTCCATGCCGTGGACGCCGTCACCGGGAAGACGTTGTGGACGACCCATGTCGACTACCATGTCGCGGCGCGGATCACCGGCGCCCCGCTGCTCGCCGGGACAACGCTGTTCGTGCCGGTGTCGTCGAGCGAAGAGTCGAGAGCGATGAACGCGCAATATGCCTGCTGCAGCTTCCGCGGCAGCATCGTCGCCTTGCAGGCCTCAACCGGAAAGCTCTTATGGAAGTCCTACACCATCGCCCAGGAACCCAAGGAGTTCGCGACCAACAGCGCCGGCGTCCACCGGGGCGGGCCATCGGGCGCCGCGGTCTGGTCGGCGCCGACCTTCGACGCCGCGAAAAACGCGATCTATGTGACGACCGGCGACAATTACTCCGATCCCCCCACCGATACTTCGGACGCGGTCCTGGCGTTCAACGCTGTGTCGGGCGGTTTGCTGTGGTCGCGGCAGATGACGACCGGCGACGCTTACAACATGGCCTGCAGCGCGACCGGGGCTGGAAATTGCCCCGAGCGCAAGGGACCAGACCATGATTTCGGCTCCTCGGCGATCCTCGCCGATCTTCCCGACGGAAAGCGTGTCCTCCTCGCCGCGCAGAAATCGGGCGTGGTGACCGCGCTCGATCCGGATCGCGGCGGCGAAATCGTCTGGCAGAAGCGGGTCGGACGCGGTGGCTCGCTCGGCGGCGTGATGTGGGGGCCGGCGACGGATGGCGGCAAGATTTACGTGGCGGTGTCCGACCTCAAGCTCAGCGCCACCGCGCCGGGCACGCCGGGCGCGCAGCCCGCGGCGGCCTACCCGCAGCTTGCGTTCCTTCTCGACCAGGCGACCGGCGGCGGACTGCACGCGCTCAAGCTCGACACCGGCGAGGAAGTTTGGCACACGCCGCATCCCGGCTGCCACGACGTTCCCGGATGCAGCCCGGCGCAATCGGCCGCCGTCACCGCGATCCCCGGCGTCGTCTTCTCCGGCGGACTCGACGGGCACCTGCGCGCCTATGCCGCCGAGGACGGCCGCATCGTGTGGGACGTCGACACCAAAGGCGAACATGCCACGGTGAACGGCGTTGCCGCTCATGGCGGTTCGATCGACGGGCCGGGCCCGGTCGTCGTCGGCGGCATTCTCTACGTCAATTCCGGATCGGCTTTTTTCGGCACGATGCCCGGCAACGTGCTCCTCGCCTATTCGGTGGACGGCCACTGAAACCCGTCTCCCGGTAAATTGCCGGCGACGAGCCTCACTTGCACCAACGATGAGCGCGGCGATAATCGCCGCCGCTCAGGAGGTCCCAATGCTCGACCATGTCGGAATTCCCATCGCCGACTACGCGCGATCGAAGGCGTTCTACGAGAAAGCGCTGGCGCCGCTCGGCTATTCTTTGGTCATGGAGGTGCCGCAAACCGGCAATGGCGAACGCGCCGCGGGCTTCGGCGCCGACGGCAAGCCGGATTTCTGGATCGGCAGCGAAGGCGGCCTCAACCGCGCGGTCCATATTGCGCTCCTGGCCAAGGACCGCGCCACGGTCGATGCCTTTTACCGCGCGGCGCTCGCCGCCGGCGGCAAGGACAATGGCGCGCCGGGCCTGCGCCCGCTCTATCACCCGAACTACTACGGCGCCTTCGTCTTCGATCCCGACGGCCACAACATCGAAGCGGTCTGTCACGCGCCGGCATGAGGGACGGCGTGGCCTTGGCGACGCCGAGAGGGATCTACAACACCATCCGGCAGGCGCTTCGCCGGCGCCAGCAGATTGTTTTCACTTACCACGGAAAGCCACGCGCTGCCTGTCCCATCGTGCTCGGCTATTCCGCCGACGGCCGCGAGGCATTGTCCGCCTATCAGGTCGCCGGCGAATTGAGCGGCGGACGCGCGCTGCCCGGCTGGCGGTGCTTTCGTCTCGCCGAGATCGGCGATCTGGAAACACGCGACGGAGAATGGCGCGAGGGAACAAGCCACAAGCAGCCGCAAGCCTGCGTCCGATTCGTCGACGTGGACGTGAACATCCCCGAGACGCTGGCGCGGTCCGAGCCGCTGTCCTTCGGCTCGCCGGACCTGAGGCCGCCGCGCGGCGACCGCTGATCACTTGTCGAGCTTGAGCTTTCGCTTGCGCTGCCCGAGCGTGCGCAGCCGCAGCGCGTTGAGGCGGATAAAGCCCTCGGCGTCGCGCTGGTCGTAGGCAACCTTGCCGTCCTCGAACGTCACCAAGTCCTGATCGTAGAGCGAATATTTGCTCTGCCTGCCGACCACGCCGACACTGCCCTTGTAGAGCTTGAGCCGTACCCGGCCGCCGACGAATTCCTGGCTCTTGTCGATCGCCGCCTGCAGCATCTCGCGCTCGGGCGAGAACCAGAAGCCGTAATAAATGAGCTCGGCGTATTTCGGCATCAGCTCGTCCTTGAGATGCGCGGCGCCGCGATCGAGCGTGATCTGCTCGATGCCGCGATGCGCGGCAAGGAGGATGGTGCCGCCCGGCGTCTCGTACATCCCGCGCGACTTCATGCCGACGAAGCGGTTCTCGACCAGATCGAGCCGGCCGATGCCGTGCTTGCGGCCGAGGCTGTTGAGCTGCGCCAGGAGCTCGGCGGGCTTGAGCTTCTTGCCGTCGACCGCGACCGGATCGCCGCGCTCGAAATCGATCGTGACATAGGCCGGCTCCTCCGGCGCATTTTCCGGATCGTCGGTGCGCGAATAGACGTAGTCCGGCACTTCCTCGGCCGGGTCTTCCAGCACCTTGCCCTCGGAGGAGGTGTGCAGGAGATTGGCGTCGGTCGAGAACGGCGCCTCGCCTCGTTTGTCCTTGGCAATCGGGATCTGATGCTGCTCGGCGAAGGCGATGAGCGCCTCGCGCGAGCGGAATTCCCATTCACGCCAGGGCGCGATCACTTTCACGTCGGGTTTCAGCGCGTAATAGGCGAGCTCGAAGCGCACCTGGTCGTTGCCTTTGCCGGTCGCACCATGAGCGACGGCATCGGCGCCGACTTTCTCGGCGATCTCGATCTGCTTCTTGGCGATGAGCGGCCGGGCGATCGAGGTGCCGAGCAGATATTGGCCCTCGTAAAGCGCATTGGCGCGGAACATCGGGAACACGTAGTCGCGCACGAACTCCTCGCGCAGATCCTCGATGAAGATGTTCTGCGGCTTGATGCCGAGCGTGAGCGCCTTCTTGCGCGCCGGTTCCAGCTCGTCCCCCTGCCCGAGATCAGCAGTGAAGGTGACGACCTCGCAGCCATAGGTGGTCTGCAGCCATTTGAGGATGATCGACGTATCGAGGCCGCCGGAATAGGCCAGCACCACTTTCTTGACGTCGTGTTTCTTTCCTTGGTCTCGCGGCATCGGAAGATTCCTGCGCCGGGCGAACCGGCCCGCCCGAAATGCGCGCGGACTATAGGCGCGCGTGAGGACGACGCAAGCAGCAGGCCTTCCCGGCCGGTCGCGAAGCCGGCGTTCAAGATTTCGGACCGGGGCGTCCGACGATGCGCCGCACCGCGGCGCGCAAGGCCTCACCCGCCCACACCAGCGGGTCCTCGATCGCTTCATCGGTCAGCCGTGTCGGCCGCCAACGAAAAATCAGGCCGTGCAGCGTCCAGGCCACCAGGAACATGAACACCCCGGCAAAGGCGACGTCGGTGAAGAAATGCGCACCGGCGGCCATGCGCAGCACGCCGACCCCGGCGCCGAAAACGAGCGCAGCGCCATAGGCAAGCGGGCGCCATTGCGGCGGCGCGAGCGCGGCCGGCGCCAAGGTCCAGAACGCGCCGGAGGGCTCGCCGGCGATAAACGAGCAATTCGCCGAGCAGGCGCTGCGCGGATCCCACCACGGCGTAAAGCGGCCGCTCCCGCCGAACTCGGCCACGTCGATCGGGCGGATGCGGCCCCAATGATCCTTGAGGACGACATTGGCGAGGATGCCGGGACCGAGCGCCAAGGTCAGCAGCAGGAACACCGCGGCGCGGCCGCGCAGCGGCATGCGGCGGCGCGGCCAGAGGAGCTTGCCGGCGAGCGAGACAAAAGCGGGCGCGACGATCGCGGTGATCAGCAACTCCGCCGCGTCGCGCGCGCGCGACATCGCGAGAGCATGTCCGCCGCCAAATCGCTTCGTCGCCGGATCGAAAAACAGGGCCGAGATGGCGAGATCAAGCCACGGATAAAGCGCGAACAGAAGACCGACGGCGGCGGCGACGGCAAGCGCAACGACAAGCCCGGTGCGATTCATGCGGATCGTTCAAACAAAAGCATGCACGAGGAGCCGCCCCTTGGCCGGTTGTTCATGGCGTCACTTCGACAAGCCGGCGCGGCGCCCGGCGAACAGCCAATAAACGAGACCCCCGGCAATGCCGGCGGCAGCAAGCACCTCGCGCTCGCGCGCCAGATCCGGCTCGCCGATATAACCGGCGAAATCGAGACCGAAACACAACGCCAGCGCCAAGGCGCCGCCGAGAACGGCATAGAGCACGCTCGAACGCAAGGCCAGACCTTCGGCCAGCGCGATGACCAGCAGCGCCGGCAGCAACGCCATGATCCAGATGAACGCGGCGGCGACGGCGACGATCGACCAGAGCGCCGCCGATTGCACGCCGAGCGAGGTGAGATCGTCCCAGGCCGGCGCCAGCGTGCCGATGGTGAACACGATCGCCGCGGCAAGGCAGGCGAGACCATAGGCGATGAACACCATGACGATGCGGCCGAGGATCGCCATACGCGGACGTTCAATCCATCATCGCCATCGCGCGCAGCGCCATGCGCTCGCGGGCGGAAAGCTTCTCCGTCGCGCTCTTGAGCTGCCCGCAGGCGGCGAGGATGTCGCGCCCGCGCGGGGTGCGCACTGGAGACGCGTAGCCGGCATTGAACACGACTTCGGAGAATTTCTCGATCTGCGCCCAGTCGGAGCACTCGTACTTGGTCCCCGGCCAGGGATTGAACGGGATGAGGTTGATCTTCGCCGGGATGCCGTTGAGCAGGCGCACCAGGGCGCGCGCATCGGCCAGCGAATCATTGACGCCCTTGAGCATCACATACTCGAAGGTGATGCGCCGCGCGTTGGAAACGCCCGGATAGTTGCGGCAGGCCTCGAGCAAATCGCGCAGCGGATATTTGCGGTTAAGCGGGACGAGCTGCTCGCGCAGCTCGTCGGTGACCGCGTGCAGCGAGACCGCGAGCATGACGCCGATCTCGGCGCCGGCGCGGGCGATGTTGGGCACCACACCCGACGTCGACAGGGTGATCCGCCGCTTCGACAGGCTCAGGCCCTCGCCGTCGGCCACCACGTTGAGGCCGTCGCGTACCGCCTCGAAATTGTACAGCGGCTCGCCCATGCCCATCATCACCACGTTGGAGACCAAGCGCTTGTCTCCTTCGCCGCCCGCGGCAGCCCAATCGGAAAGCTGGTCGCGCGCCAGCACGACCTGGCCGACGATCTCGCCCGGCGTGAGATTGCGCACGAGACGCTGCGTGCCGGTGTGGCAGAACGAGCAGTTAAGCGTGCAGCCGACCTGGCTCGAAATGCACAGCGTGCCGCGATCGGCCTCAGGAATGTAGACGCACTCGACCTCGTGCGGCCGGCCTTCGACCTCGCCGGGAAGGCGGATGAGCCATTTGCGCGTGCCATCGACCGAGACCTGTTCGGCGGCGATCTCCGGGCGCGCCAGCGTGAAGCGCTGCGCCAACGCCGAGCGCAGCTCCTTCGACAAGGTGGTCATGGCGGCGAAGTCCTGCGCGCCGCGCACGTAGAGCCAGTGCCAGATCTGCTGCACGCGCATGCGCCGTTGCCGCTCCGGCACGTCGATCGCGCCGAGCGCCTCGGCGAGCGCGGCGCGCGATAGGCCGACGAGCGAGGGTTTTTCCGGCGCGACATAGCGCTCGAGCGGCCGTTTCTCGATCGCGGCGGAGGCACTGCCTGGCGGCTTAGTTGCGGCAAGCGAGGTCGTCATCAGTCGATCCGTTGGGGGCGTTCGCGCCTTGAGCTTAGATGGGGCGCGTGCCGCCCTCCCGACAGGAGCGGACGCGCCGAGGTCCGGCTATTTGCATTCCTGGTCGACGCGGTCGAGGGCCTGGGCAAGGCCGCGCAGCGAGAAGGTGTCGGTCGAGCGCGTGCCTTTCGCCGACATGCCCTTCACGATCGCGTTCTGGCCGGCGCGCATCGCCTCGACCATATGCGCCTCTTCGGTCGCGTTCTTGACCCAGGCGCCGTCCTGCTGGGTGGAGAGCGCAAAGGACGTGGTGCCGACCTCCGCGGTTGCCTCGGAATTCGGCTTGAACGGGTAGCCGATGACGATCGACACCTCGTTGCTCACTTTCTCGGCCGGACGCGTGGAAATGAACATGAAGGACGGGTTGCGCGGCCGGTCGGACGGGACGGTCTCCGACGAGGAAGGCTTGGCGATCGCGAAGCAGACCTTCTTGCCTCCCGGCGCGGCCGTGTAGGCGCCCCACTCGCCATACTGGCTCAGCAGAGTGGGCTTTGCTCCGCCGGCGACAGGCGGAGCGGCAGCGGCCGCCGGTGCCCCCGCTGCGGCAGGTTTCGCCGCGGCAGCGGGTTTGGGCTTGGGTAGTTTCTTTGCGGGCGTGGCTGCCGGCGCCGCGGCGTCCGGCGCGGACTGCTGAGCGAGCGCCGGAGCAATGAATGCCGCAACAACGAGCAGCGAAGCGACATTGGTCCACCGAAGATGCATCGGCCCTCGTTTTAAGGCGGTGGCGAATCCAAGCCCTTCAACTTTAACCCATATCGGCCGAGGAGGGAACGAAATCGGCAACAGCTG
Organism: uncultured Alphaproteobacteria bacterium; assembly: GCA_963850855.1. Taxonomy (GTDB): domain Bacteria; phylum Pseudomonadota; class Alphaproteobacteria; order Rhizobiales; family Xanthobacteraceae; genus BOG-931. The sequence goes on along the minus strand of CAWKNH010000012.1, from coordinate 129,027 downwards.
CGATGGCGCAAACGACGCAGTCGCGCGCCGCGACCTGCAAACGGGCGGCAAAACGTGACGGCGAGCACAGCCCGATACCGTCCGAGTCTCGATACTGCACTGCGTGAACCAAGCGCTGCTCGTGGCTTTCGGCCCTGCGCCAAAGGTACGAGCGTGCTCACCAGGGCGAGAAGGTGCCGTGGACCAGGTTTCCTGGCTGCAAGGGGATGATCGCTCGCACCGGCAAAAACACCGGCCGGCGAGAGTGAGCGACCATGAGGGTCTTCTCGCCGCGGTGGGCGCGAGCCGCGACGGCGAGGCCTTCGCCATCCTGTTCGATCATTTCCGCCCCCGCTTGCAGATGCAGATGGTGCGCGGCGGCCTCGCTCCGTTTGCCGCCGAGGACGTGGCGCAGGACGTGATGGAGACGATCTGGCGCAAAGCGCATCTCTACGATCCGTGCAAATCGGCAGCCGCCACCTGGGTCTTCCATATTGCCCGTAATCGCCGCATCGATGTGCGGCGGCGCACCCGCGAGTTCAGCGTCGCGGCCGAGGAATTCCTCAGCATTGTCGACCCCGCCGCCGGCGGCGACGCCTGCCTCGACGCCGCGCGGCGCGACGAGCAGGTGCGCACCGCGCTCGACGCCTTGCCGCAGGAGCAGGTCACGCTGGTGCGTCTCGCCTTCTTCGAGGGGCTCTCGCACCGCACGATCGCGCGGCGGCTGCAGCTGCCGGTCGGGACGGTGAAGTCACGCCTGCGGCTTGCATTCACGCGGCTGCGCCGCCTCCTCCAGGAAGTCGGCGTGACGGGCGCGTGAGCGGCGCCGCGCTCCCTGCACCGGCGACGCCTTCCAACATGGGTGTTTTGTGACTATGGATTGCGGGCTCGCGCGTCCCGCGCGTCCCGCAATGACGAGACCCGCATGAAAGCCATCCTCTGCACCCGCTATTGCACCCCCGACGAACTCGAGCTCGCCGACATCCCGCAGCCGACCGCCGGACCGGGCGAGGCGCTCGTGCGGGTCAAGGCGGCGGCGCTCAATTTCTTCGATCTGCTGATCATCGCCGGCAAATACCAGGTCAAGCCGCCGTTTCCGTTTTCGCCGGCGTCGGAATTCGCCGGCATAGTCGAGAGCGTCGGCGCCGGAGTCACCGACATTGCCGTCGGCGACCGGGTGCTGGGCTCGACCGGCCACGGCACGGCGCGCGAATACATCGTCGTGCCGGCCAAGCAACTGGTGAAGATACCCGAGAAGCTCGATTTCGAGCGCGCCGCCGGCCTCACCGTGACCTACGGCACGACGCTTTATGCGCTGCGCGAGCGTGCACAGCTCAAGAGCGGCGAGACGCTTGCCGTGCTGGGCGCCTCCGGCGGCGTCGGCCTCGCCGCGATCGAGATCGGCAAGATCATGGGCGCGCGCGTCATCGCCTGCGCCTCCTCCGCCGAGAAGCTCGACTTTGCCCGAGCGCACGGCGCCGACGAGACGGTGAACTATGCGAGCGAAGACCTGCGCGGCGCGCTCAAGCGGCTCGGCGGCGAGCGCGGCATCGACGTGGTCTACGACCCGGTCGGCGGTCCTTATGCCGAGCCCGCGGTGCGCTCGCTCGGCTGGGAGGGCCGTTATCTGGTGATCGGCTTTGCCGCCGGCGAGATTCCCAAGTTGCCGCTCAATCTCGTGCTGCTCAAGAGCTGCGATATCCGCGGCGTGATCTGGGGCGCGTGGGTGGCGCGCAACCCGCAGGGCCAGCGCGCGCTGATGACCGACATCGTGCGCTGGTGCGCCGAAGGCAAGCTCAGCGGCCACGTGCATGCGGTCTATCCGCTCGCCGAGATCGCGACCGCGCTCAAGGCCATCGCCGACCGCAAGGCCATGGGCAAGATCGTGCTGCGGCCGTAAGGGACTTAAGATGGACGATCCCGCCGCGAACCCCGGCGAGGCACCGGAGGTCGAACCGAAATCCGATCCGGCGCTGCGCGCCATCGCCATGCCGGCCGACACCAATCCGCACGGCGACATTTTCGGCGGCTGGCTTCTCTGCCAGATGGACCTTGCCGGCTCGACCGTCGCCACCCGCCGCGCCGGCGGCCGCGTGGTGACGATCGCAATCACCGCCATGACCTTTCATCGCCCGGTCATTGTCGGCGACGAGGTCACCTGCTTCTGCGAGGTTGAGAAGATCGGGCACACCTCGCTCACCATCAGGATCGAGAGCTGGGCGCGGCGCGGCATCGGCACGACCGCGATCAAGGTCACCGAAGGCGTTTTCACCTATGTGCGCGTCGATGCCGACGGACGGCCGCAAGCGATTGCGCAGTAGCCCGGATTTCGCTGGCGCTCAATCCGGGCTACTTGGTTGCTACTCGGCCGCCTCTCCCAAATCCACCGGCGCCGCGCCCGGCGGTCCCCACTGCACCGTGTGATAGTCGAAGCCGGCGGCGAGCGTCGGTTTGACGATCGCGAAAAACGGCGACACGTCGAAATCGCGCGGCGTGTAGAGCCCATGCTTGCGGATATGCTCGGTCTCGCTCAGCACGAACGGCGCGACCCCATAGGTCTTGCCGTTGATCGAGACGCGTTCCGGAAGGATCGGATAGCGGATCGAGGCGAAGGCTTCCGCGATCAGCGTCGAGCAGATCGCCTTGGTCGGATCGCCGCTGCCGATCGCCAGCATGCGCCGGCGGAACCAGACCGGCACCGGCGGATAGGGAAACAGATAGCGCGCCAGATCGATGATCCGCCGGGAATCGTACTGCTTGCCGATCCGCTGGACCGCGTAGTCGATGACTTTCTGCCGCGCTTGATCGTCGAGGCCGACCGGACGGCAGATGCGCGTGTGGAAGCTGAAATATTTCGACAGCGGCACGGTGACGACGCCGGTCGCGGCCTCCGCCTCGAGGAGCACATTCGGCTCGCCATTGGCGGCCACGTCTCCCGGCCGCTCGCCGACACAGAACGCGGCGTGCGACCAGGTGGATTGGGTCAAATATTTGATCGTGGCGCTGAGCCGGCTGTTGCCCTCGATCAAGAGGATGTCGCCGGGCTGGACGGTCCGGCGGATGACCGCGGGGTCGGGCGCGAAAAACGGCGCGTAGCGCCCGGTCGGCTGCGCCAGGTAGTGCAGGATTTTGCCGCTGAGATAGCTTTCGAGCCTGTCGAACATGAGCCAAAATCTTGCCGGCGAAGAGGAAACCCCACTCGCCAACCGCCCGGTCCGATCCCTATCTCAGGGCGGAAACCGGGCCGCGGGAAGTGGTAATATTTAAGCCGGTTGAACTTATAGTGGGGCGACGAATCATCTCAACCATGGCGGCCGCAATCCCTGCCGCCAGCAGGCCCGGGACACTCCGATGACCCTAGCATCCTTCCGGCGAGACTGGATCACCAAGCCGATCTTCGGCATGGCGCAGCATGCCCTGCCGCATCTCTCCGACACCGAGCGCGAAGCGATCGAGGCCGGCGACGTCTGGTGGGACGCCGATCTGTTCACCGGCAACCCGGACTGGAAGAAGCTCCTCGCCTTCCCGCCCGCCCGGCTTTCCGAGGAGGAGCAGCAGTTCCTCGCCGGCCCGGTCGAGGAGCTGTGCCGCATGCTCGACGATTGGCGGATCAATTGGGAGTGGCACGACCTGCCGCCCGAGGCCTGGGATTTCCTGAAATCGCGAAAATTCTTCGCGATGATCATTCCGAAGAAATATGGCGGGCTCGGCTTCTCCGCCTACGCGCATTCGGAAGTGATCCGCAAATTGTCGTCGTGTTCGATTGCCGCGGCGGTGACCGCGATGGTGCCGAACTCGCTCGGCCCCGGCGAGCTGCTTCTGCAATTCGGCACCAAGGAGCAGCAGGATCATTGGCTGCCGCGGCTCGCCCGCGGCGAGGAAATTCCGTGCTTCGGCCTCACCAGCCCGGAAGCGGGCTCCGACGCCGCCTCGATGGTCGACAACGGCGTCGTCTGCCGCGGCACATTCGAGGGGCGCGAGGTGCTCGGCATCAGGCTCAACTGGCACAAGCGCTACATCACGCTCGGACCGGTCGCGACCGTTCTCGGGCTTGCCTTCAAGCTGCGCGATCCCGACCATCTGATCGGCGACCGCGAGGACATCGGCATTACGCTTGCCCTGGTGCCGACGCACCTTCCCGGGGTCAGCATCGGCCGCCGTCACCTTCCGGCGATGCTGGTCTTTCAGAACGGACCGAACTGGGGCCACGACGTGTTCATCCCGATGGACCACGTGATCGGCGGCGTCGATCAGGTCGGCAAGGGCTGGAAGATGCTGATGAGCGCGCTCGCCGCCGGGCGCGGCATCTCGCTGCCGTCGCAATCGGCAGCCGGCTCCGCCTTCTCCGCGCACGTCACCGGCGCCTATGCGCGCATCCGCGAGCAATTCCATACCTCGATCGCTAATTTCGAGGCGATCCAGGAGCGGCTCGGGCGGCTGGCGGCGAATGCCTATCTGGTCGATGCGGCGCGCCGCATGACCTGCGCGGCGCTCGACGAGGGGCACCACCCGGCGGTCGTCACCGCGATCATGAAGGCGCAGGCGACCGAGCGCATGCGCGTCGCCGTCAACGACGCCATGGACGTGCATGGCGGCAAGGGCATCATGGAGGGACCCTCGAACTATCTCGGCAGCACCTATCGCGGCGTACCGATCGCGATCACGGTGGAAGGCGCCAACATCGTCACCCGCAGCCTCATTCAATTCGGCCAAGGCGCGATCCGCTGCCATCCTTATCTGCTCAAGGAGATGCTGGCGCTGGAAGACGCCGACCGCGCGCGCGGTCTCGATGCATTCGACCAGGCGTTCTGGGGTCATGTCGGTCACAGCATCGCCAACGCGTTGCGCGCCTTCGGCCGCGCCTGGACCGGCGGACTGCTCGGCCCGGCGCCGGACGCCGGCGCGGCGACGCCGTTTTACCGGCAGCTCAGCCGCCATGCCGCCGCGTTCGCGATGGCGGTCGATCTTTCGCTGCTCTCATTAGGCGGCACGCTCAAGCGCAAGGAGATGATCTCGGCGCGCTTTGGCGACATTCTCTCCGAGCTTTATCTCGCCAGCGCGGCGCTCAAGCGCTGGAACGATGAGGGCCGGCAGGCGGACGACTTCCCGCTGCTCGAATGGTGCATGGCGGCGAGCTTCGCCACCATCGACACGCGCTTCGACGAGATCATCGCCAACTTCCCGGTGCGGCCGGTGGCCTGGCTGTTGCGCTTCTTCATTCAGCCGTTCGGCCCGCGCCGGCGCGGTCCCTCCGACCGCGTCACCGACGCGTGCGCGGCAATCATCGCCAATCCCTGCCCGGCACGCGACCGGCTGACCGTGGATCTGTTCCACCCGACCGAGACCGGCGAGCACGCCAATGGCGTCGCCCTGCTCGAGCGCGCCTTCGCCGTGACCGTCGCCGTACAGCCGATCCGCGACCGCATGCGCACCGCGCATGTTCGCGATATCGATCAGGCGGTGAAGCAGCGCACAATCACCGCCAGCGAGGCCGCGCAGCTGCGCGCCGCGGCTGACGCCGTGGCCGCCGCGATCGCGGTCGATGATTTCGCGCCGGAAGAGCTCACCGCCCGTGGCGCGGCCACCAAGGGAGACGTGCCATCGCAACCGACATCGCTGCCCCGGCCGTTCGCGGCGGAGTAGAGCGGCGCCCGGTCTATATCGTCGACGGGAGCCGCACGCCGTTCATCAAGGCGCGTAGTGAGCCCGGCCCGTTCACGCCGGTCGATCTCGCCGTGCAATGCGGGCGGCCGCTGTTGCTGCGCCAGCCGTTTGCGCCCGACGCCTTCGACCAGGTCATTCTCGGCTGCGTCAACGTCATCGCCGACGAGATGAACCCGGCGCGCGTCGCCGCGCTGCGGCTCGGCATGGGCGAAGCGATGACCGCGTTCACCGTGCAGATCAATTGCGGCTCCGGCATGCAGTCGATCGACACCGCCTACCGCTACATCCGCGAAGGCGTGAGCGATCTCATCCTGGCCGGCGGCGCCGAAGCGCTCAGCCATGCGCCGCTCGTCTTCAACCGCGGCGCGGTCAAGTGGTACGGCCGGCTCTTTGCCGCGCGCGGCCTCGGCGCCCGGCTTGCGGCGATGCTGAGCTTCCGTCCGTCGTTCCTCACGCCGGTGATCGGACTTGAACGCGGCCTCACCGACCCGATCACCGATCTCAATATGGGCCGGACCGCGGAGCTGGTCGCGCACCTCTTTCACATCTCGCGGCGGCAGGCGGACGAATACGCGGCCGAAAGCCAGCAGCGATTGGCGGGCGCGCAACGCGACGGCCATTTCGCCGGCGAGATCGAGCCCGCCTTCGCGCGCGACGGCACGGTCTACGACCACGATGACGGCGTGCGCCCGCAAACCACCGCCGACAGCCTGGCCAAGCTCAAGCCGGCCTTCGAGCGGCCCTGGGGCAAGGTCACGCCCGGCAACAGTTCGCAGATCACCGACGGCGCCTCGTGGGTCATCCTCGCCTCGGAGGACGCGCTGAAGGAACACAAGCTTACGCCCAAGGCCGTGATCCTCGACAGCGAATGGGCGGCGCTCGATCCCTCGGTCATGGGCCTCGGCCCGGTCTATTGCTCGACGCCGATCCTCAAACGCCACCAGCTCGCGCTAGGCGACATCGAGCTATGGGAGCTCAACGAAGCCTTCGCCGCGCAAGTGCTCGGCTGCCTCGCCGCCTGGGATGACGCCGAATTCTGCCGCGACGCGCTCGGGCTGCCCGACGCCGCCGGCCGCATCGCCCGCGACCGGCTCAATGTCGACGGCGGCGCCATCGGCCTCGGCCATCCGGTCGGCGCCAGCGGCAACCGGATCGTGCTGCATCTCGTCAACGCCATGAAACGGCTCGGCTTGAAGCGCGGCATCGCTACCGAATGCATCGGCGGCGGCCAGGGCGGCGCGATGCTGATCGAAGCGATTTGAGGGGCGGCGCATGACCAAATCACCCGCCGCAAAACCCACTTTGGCCATTCTCGGCAAGCGCGACCTCGAGCTCGGCCCGTTCGCGATCGATGAAGCGGCACAGGAGGCCGGACCGTGGGCGAATTGGCGCTTGCGCACGGACGAAGACGGCATCGCCTGGCTCCTGTTCGACAAGAAGGACGCCGGTGCGAACACGCTCTCCGCCGAAGTGCTTACCGAGTTCGACGCGGTGCTCGACAAACTCGAACGCGAGCGCCCGCGCGGGCTGGTGATCCGCTCGGCGAAGCCGAGCGGCTTCATCGCCGGCGCCGACATTGCGCAGTTCCGCGGCGTGACCGACGTCGCGCAGATCGAAGCGCTGCTGGCGCGCGGCCATGGCGTCATGGACCGGCTCGACCGGCTGCCGCTGCCGACCATCGCCGTGGTCCACGGCTTTTGCCTCGGCGGCGGACTTGAGGTCGCGCTCGCTTGCGACTACCGGCTCGCGATCGACAATGCGAGCTTCGGCTTTCCGGAGGTGCTCCTCGGGCTGCATCCCGGTCTCGGCGGCACGGTGCGGCTGACGCGCCTCATCAACCCGGTGCAGGCGATGACCTTGATGCTGACCGGCAAGACCGAACGGGCGGGCCGCGCCAAGGCGCTTGGCCTCATCGATTCGGTGACGCAGGAGCGTCATGTGCGCGCCGCGGTGAAGTCGGCCGTCGCCGGTGAGTGGCGTCCGGCGAAGCAGAACCTGCTCGAGGCGCTGATCAATGCCGGCCCGGTGCGCGGGCTCCTCGCTTCGCGCATGCGCAACGAAGCGGCCAAGCGCGCGCCGCGGGCGCACTACCCGGCGCCTTACGCCCTCATCGACCTTTGGGTCGAGCATGGCGGCGACGCCGTGGCGATGCGGAAGGCGGAGATTTCATCCTTCGCCAAGCTGCTGGTCACTGATACGGCGCAAAATCTCGTGCGCGTTTTCTTCCTGCGCGACGATTTGAAGAACCTTGCCGACGGTCACTGGAACGGAAAACGCGTGCACGTGATCGGCGCCGGCGCCATGGGCGGCGACATCGCCGCCTGGTGCGCCTGGCATGGCTTCATCGTCAGCCTCGGCGACACCAAGGCTGAGCCGATCGCCGGCGCGGTCAAGCGTGCAGCGGAGCTTTACGGGAAAATCGGCCGCGACAACCGCCTGCGCATCCGCGATTCCCTCGACCGCCTGATCCCGGACCTCAAGGGCGAGGGCGTCGCCGCCGCCGACCTGATCATCGAAGCCGTGCCGGAAGTTCTCGACCTCAAGCGGAAGATCTTTTCCGCCATCGAGCCGAAGATGAAGCCCGACGCGATCCTCGCCACCAACACGTCGAGCATCCCGCTCGAGCAACTGCGCGAGGGATCGCCGCGGCCGGAGCGCCTGGTGGGCATCCACTTCTTCAATCCGGTCTCGCGCATGCAGCTCGTCGAGGTGGTCAGCCACGACCAGGTGGCCGACACGGTGCTGGCCGACGCGCGCGCCTTCCTCGGCCGCATCGACCGGCTGCCGGCGCCGGTCAAGAGCGCGCCCGGCTTCCTCGTCAACCGCGCGCTGACGCCCTATTTGCTCGAAGCAATGATCATGCTCGACGCCGGCATGAAGAAGGAGACGATCGACAAGGCGGCCATTGATTTCGGCATGCCGATGGGGCCGATCGAATTGGCCGACGAGGTCGGCCTCGACATCTGCCTGCACGTCGCCGAGATGCTGCGCAGCAGCCTCGACCGGGAGATGCCGGAGGCGCCGCAATGGCTCAAGGACAAGGTGGCCAAGGGCGAGCTCGGCAAGAAGACCGGCAAGGGCCTCTACGACTGGAAAGACGGGCATGCGGTCAAGGCGCATGAGGAGGCCGCACCGCCGCCGGATACGATCGACCGGCTGGTCCTGCCGATGCTCGACGTGTGCGTGACCTGCCTGCGCGAGGGCGTGGTCGTCGGCGAGGATATCGTCGACGGCGCGATGATCTTTGCCACCGGTTTTGCACCGTTTCGCGGCGGGCCGCTGCACTACGCGCGAACGCGCGGCATCGCCGAGGTGCGCGACACGCTCAAGCGCCTCGCCGCGAAATACGGCCCGCGCTTCCAGCCCGATCCGGGCTGGGACACGCTATAATGAGGCATTCGCCGGGCGGTCCGGCACGGTTCGACGATCCGGCGCGGCTCGCCGACGCCATCGTAGAGAAAATCGGCAAAACCCTCGTGCTGGCTTTGCCGCTCGGCCTCGGCAAGGCCAATCACATCGTCAATGCGCTCTACGGCAAAGCGCTCGCCGACCCCTCCATCCGGCTGACCATCTTCACGGCGCTGACCTTGGAGCTACCGCGGGTCAAGAGCGAGCTAGAGCGCCGTTTCTTCGATCCGCTGTCGCGGCGGCTGTTCGCCGGTTATCCGCCGCTCGACTACGCGGCGGCGATCCATTCCGGCAAGGTGCCGCCGAACGTGCAGATCGATGAATTCTTCTTCGAGGCCGGGCAATGGCTCGGCTCGCCCTATGCGCAGCAGCACTATATCTCCGCCAACTATACGCAGGCGCTGCGCTGCGTGCTCGACCGTGGGGTCAATGTGGTCGGGCAATTGGTCGCGTATCGCGCCGGGGAGACGCAACATCCTTACAGCCTGAGCTGCAATCCCGACCTTACGCTCGATCTCTTAGCGCTGCGCCGCGCCGGCCAGGTCGATTTTCTGTTTGCCGGGGAGACCAATTCGGAATTGCCGTTCATGCCCGGCGATGCGGCAATTGCCGCGGCCGAATTCGATCTCCTGCTCGACAGTGCGGCGACCGACTTCCCGCTGTTCGCGCCACCGCGCGAACCGGTCTCGCTCACCGACTATGCGGCCGGATTCCATGCCGCCAGTCTCGTTCCCGACGGCGGCACGCTGCAGATCGGCATCGGCTCGGCCGGCGATGCCGTCGCGCAATGCTTGATCCTGCGCCATCGGCACGGCGCCGAATTTTGCAGGCTTCTCTCAGGTCTGGGCCGCGACCCGACCCGGGACGCAGCCGTGCATACCGAGCCGTTCGACGTCGGGCTCTATGGCTGCACCGAAATGTTCGTCGAGGGCCTGCTCGACCTGTTTCGCGCCGGAATCCTTAAGCGCGAGGTGGACGGCGTGGTGCTGCATGCCGGGTTTTTCGTCGGCTCGCGCGCATTCTACCGCGCGCTGCGCGAGATGCCGCGCGAGGTCGCGGCGAAATTCGGCATGACCTCGATCTCCTACGTCAACCAGCTCTACGGCGACGAGGACGCCAAACGGCGCGCGCGCACGAACGCGCGCTTCCTCAATGACGCGATGATGGCAACCGCGCTCGGTGACGTGATCTCGGACGGGCTTGAGGACGGCCGCATCGTCAGCGGCGTCGGCGGCCAGTACAATTTCGTCGCCCAGGGCTTTGCGCTTGAAGGCGCGCGTTCGGCGATCGTGCTGCGCGCGTCGCGAACGGAGCGGGGCAAGAGCCAATCGAATATCCGCTGGCGCTACGGCCACACCACCATCCCGCGCCATTTGCGCGACATCATCGTGACCGAATACGGCATCGCGGACATCCGCGGCAAAAGCGACCGCGACGTCATCGCGGCGATGCTGGCGATCACCGATTTACGCTTTCAGGACGAATTGCTGCGCCAGGCCAAGGATGCCGGCAAGATCGAGCCCGCATTCGCGCTGCCGAAGGCGGCGCGCGACAACACGCCGGAAGCGATCGAACGCGGCCTGAAACCGGCCGCCGATGCCGGCCTCCTTCCGGCATTTCCGTTCGGCACCGATTTCACCGAAGTCGAGCAGCGGCTCATTCCCGCGCTGCAGACGCTAAAGTCCGCCTCGCCGGTGCAGCTCGGGTCATTGCTCGTGCATGGCCTCGTTGCCCGGTCGGCGGATTCGGATTGCCTCGACCGACTGGGCTTGGCGAAGCCGCGCAAGCTTTCGGAATGGCTCTACGCAGCCCTCGTGCGCGGTGCGCTGAATTTGTCCTGACGTGCCGATCGCGCGCTCTATCCGTCGCGCAGCCGCTCGAGCAGGCGCCGCGCCGCCTGGCGATGATCCGCGGTCATGTGCGCGGCGACAAGATTGACCGCGGTGGCGAGCACGGCGGCATCGTCGGTGTAGCCGACCACCGGAATGTAGTCGGGGATCAAATCCGTCGGCAGTACGAAATAGGCGATGGCGCCGAGGAGCACCGCCCTCACCTGCGCCGGCGTCTGCCGGTCGAAGGCGCAATAATGCGCCGCAAGCAAATCCTCGGCGAACGGCAGGCCGGCTGCGAGAGCCCGCAGCTTGCTCCAAAACCCGCGCCGGACGGTTTCCTCGTTGGCGGCGAGACGGCGGATGAACGCCTCAGCATCCTGCCACGATGCGGTGTTCTGCCCGAATGGCATCGATCCCTCGCGCAATCTCACCCGGAAACATGGCGGCGAAAGGCGGCTTCCGCAAGGCGAAATAGCCCTCCGCGGCCGCGAGGCGCCGCGGCCGGACGGCCGGCCTAGCCGAGTCAAAACCGCGCCGCCGTGTTAAAATCAATCATGCCTGCGGGATTGCCCCACGGTCCGTCGCTCGCCATGAAGCTTTGGCTGACCCGGCTCTTTAGCCGGCGGAGCCAAGCCACCGCATCCGCCGGCGCGCCGGGTCACGCCACCGGCACGGCCATGAGCCTCGAGTTCGATCGAGCACATGGTGCAGAACCGGATCAGAATATTTCTCCGGCACACCTGGCTCGTGACCGTTCTCGGCACAGTCGTCCTCGCCGGGCTCGCCGGGCTCGCGGTCTATTACCTGACCAAGGACACCGTGATGAAGGTCGCCGCCGGACCGGAGGGCGGCATCAACACCGAGCTCGTGGCGGCCATCGGCAAGAAGATCGCGAAAGAGCGCGACAAGATAGACCTTCAGCTCATCGGCACCGCCGGGCCGAAAGCGAGCGAGCAGGCGATCATCGATCATGACGCCGATCTTGCCATCCTGCCGAGCACAATCGGCAAATCGCCGGATTGGCCGGTCGTCGCCATCTTGCGGCAGAATGTGATGGCGCTAATCGTTCCCGCGCCCGCGGCGGCGAACGCTGCGCCCGCGGCGGCGAATGCTGCAGCGGAGAAGGCGGCCAAGCCCGCGAAGAAAACCAAGAGCGTGAAGCCCGACAAGAAGGCCGAGAAGGCCGACCAAGCCGAGCCAACGGACGACGACGGCAAGCTCGCAAAAGTGACGCAACTCACCGGGCGACGAATTGGCATCGTGAGCGGGAACGAGGCGAGCGCGGATTTGCTCAATGTCGTGCTCGGGCACTACGGCGTGCCCCTCGACAAGGTGCAGATCTCGCAGATCGATCCAGCCGACCTCGCCGCCGCCGTCCAGGACGATCAGGTCGACGCGATCTTCGTGGCTGGACCGGCGACCGGCCGTTCGATTACCGACGCGGTCACGGCGGCAACGCGCGACGGCGCGGCGCCGAGCTTTATCGAGATCGACCAGGCGGAGGGTATCGCCCGGCGAAATCTCGCCTTCGACTCGATCGAGATCGACGCCGGCACCTTCGGGGGCAATCCGCCGGCGCCGGCGGACAGCCTCAAGACTTTGAGCTTCCCCGAATATCTGGTGGCACGGAACACGTTCAGCCACAGCGCGGTCACGACGCTGGCGCGCGTGATCTATTCCTCGCGGCTTGCGCTTGCCGCCGCAATGCCGGGCGAAGTCAAAATCCAGGCGCCGTCGACCGACAAGGACGCCGCCGCCCTCGTGCATCCGGGTGCACGCGCCTACCTCAACGACGACGAGAAATCCTTCTTCGATCGCTATGGCGACCAAATCTTCTACGGCCTGCTGATCTTTCCGATCTTCGGCTCGGCAATTGCCGCCATCGCCACCTATTTCCGCGGCACGCACCGCACCCGCCGCTTGCGGCTGCTGCAGCGTATTCTCGATCTCGTGCGCAAAGCGCACGCCGCGACGTCGCTCGAAGCGATCGATAAATTCGAGCGCGACGTCGACAATCTGGTGATCGCCATCATCCATCAGAGCGAGCACGAAGAGTACGACCAGGCGGTGCAGATGTCGTTCTCGCTGGCGCTCGACCAGGTGCGCTTTGCGCTCGCCGCACGCCGCACGGCGCTCCTCGAGCAGGGCGGCGCGGAAGCAAAGCCGGGGGACAAAGCCGCGGCCGCGTGAGCCGCGATTGCTTCCCCGCCGAAACCGACTATATACGCAGCCAATCGCGGGCCCCTCGGGGCCCGCAACGGTTTGACGCGACCCACCGCCACCCCCATGAACCTTCGCAATATCGCCATTATCGCCCATGTCGACCACGGCAAGACCACGCTGGTCGACCGTCTGCTGCAGCAAGCGGGCTCTTTCCGCGACAACCAGCGGGTCGCTGAGCGCGCGCTCGATTCGAACGATCTCGAACGCGAGCGCGGCATCACCATCCTGTCGAAGGTGACATCGATCCTCTGGCAGGACGTGCGCATCAATATCGTGGACACACCCGGCCACGCCGATTTCGGCGGCGAAGTCGAGCGCATCCTCAACATGGTGGACGGCGCGCTGGTGCTGGTCGACGCCGCCGAAGGGCCGTTGCCGCAGACCAAGTTCGTGGTCACCAAGGCGCTCAAGGTCGGATTGAAGCCGATCGTCATCATCAACAAGGTCGACCGGTCGGACGCCCGACCGACGGAGGTCGCCAACGAGGTGTTCGATCTCTTCGCCGCGCTTGACGCGAGCGAGGAGCAGCTCGATTTCCCGATCCTCTACGGCTCGGCCAAGCAGGGCTGGATGGCCTCGAGCGCGGCGGGGCCGAAGGATCAGGGCATGGCGCCGCTGTTCAAGCTCGTCATCCGCCATGTCGCGCCGCCCGTGGTCGAGGCCGGCCCGTTCCGCATGATCGGCACGATTCTGGAGGCCAATCCCTATCTCGGCCGCGTCGTCACCGGCCGCATCTTCTCGGGCGCGGTGAAACCCAACCAGGCGATCAAGGTCCTCGATCCCAATGGCGAACTGATCGAGGAGGGACGCGCCACCAAAGTCCTCGCCTTCCGCGGCCTGGAGCGGGTGCCGATCGACGAGGGCTTCGCCGGCGACATCATCTCCATCGCCGGCCTGCCGGAGGCGACCGTCTCGCACACACTCTGCGCGCCGGAAGTCTTCGCGCCGCTGCCGGCACAGCCGATCGACCCGCCGACGCTCGCCATGACCTTCCGCATCAACGATTCCCCGCTCGCCGGCACCGAAGGCGACAAGGTGCAGAGCCGGGTCATCCGCGAGCGGCTGCTGCGCGAGGCGGAAGGCAACGTCGCCTTGCGGATCTCCGAATCGCGGGAGAAGGATTCGATGGAGGTCGCCGGCCGCGGCGAATTGCAGCTCGGCATTCTGATCGAGACCATGCGGCGCGAGGGATTCGAATTGTCGGTGTCGCGGCCGCAGGTATTGTTTCAGCACGGGCCCGCCGGCGACCTGCGCGAACCGATCGAGGAAGTCGTCGTCGACGTCGACCAGCCGCACGCCGGAATCGTCGTGCAGAAGCTCGCCGAGCGCAAGGGCGAGCTGATCGAGATGCGCCCGTCCGGCGGCGGCCGCGTTCGCCTCATCTTCTACGTGCCGACGCGCGGGCTGATCGGCTACCACGGCGAGCTCCTCACCGACACGCGCGGCACCGCGGTGATGAACCGGCTGTTTCACGCCTACGGACCGCACCGGGGCGATATTGCCGGGCGCCGCAACGGCGTCCTCATTTCCAACGATCAGGGCGAGGCGGTCGCCTATGCGATGTGGAACCTCGAAGACCGCGGCCCGATGATGATCGAGCCGGGCTGGAAGGTCTATCGCGGCATGATCGTCGGCGAGCACACCCGCGACAACGACCTCGAGGTCAACGTGCTCAAGGGCAAGAAGTTGACCAACATCCGCACCCACTCCAAGGACGAGGCGATCCGGCTCACCCCGCCGATGAACATGACCCTGGAAAAGGCGCTGGCCTATATTCAGGATGACGAACTGGTCGAAGTGACGCCGAAATCGATCCGGCTGCGCAAGAAGCTGCTCGATCGCAACGAGCGCAAGAAGAACGAACGGCGCAAGGAAGCCGAGCGCGTCTGATTTCATTCTGATTCGAAGCCGGCCGGCGGCTACGCCTCGGCCTTCGCCCGGGTGGCGGCGTGCGCGAGAAGCCGGAATCCGGCGTCACAATCCGTAATAATCCCGGCCGAATGTGTCGCTTCGGCAACAGCCGCCGACAGAATACAGGTCCGACGCAAATTTTTTCGCGCCCGCTGATGGCATGACCGGGGCCATTCGGCTAATAATTCCCATCGTTAACCGATCGTGAATCTCGACCCTTGAATGCGGTGGAATTGCTTGGTTTGATGGCCCCATGAGCACCGTCCTCATCGAAATCCGTCGCGCCAGGCCGGTTGATGCCGGCCCGGTCGCCGACGCGCACGACGAGGCCTGGCGGACCGCCTATCAGGGGATCATTCCCGGCGCCGAACTCGACAAGCTGATCAACCGCCGCGGCCCGGCCTGGTGGGAAGGAGCCATCCGCAAAGGCAGCCGCATCACCCTCCTGCAGTTCGGCGACAAGGTATCGGGTTACGCCAATTACGGGCGCAATCGGGCACGCAGCCTCTACTATGACGGCGAGATCTACGAACTCTATCTGCGGCCGGAGTTCCAGGGACTGGGCTTTGGCCGGCGGCTCTTTACCGCCGCGCGGCGCGACCTGGCGCAGAGCGGATTGAAATCGCTGATCGTGTGGGCGCTGTCGGAGAACGAGACCGCCGTCGAATTTTATCGCGCGCTCGGCGGCAAGGCGGTCGCCCGTTCGTCGGAGAAGTTCGGCACCCGCGTGCTCGACAAGGTCGCCTTCGGCTGGAATAGCTGAAATCAACGGCAGGTACGTCAAGCAGATACGTTAGACAACGCGGCGCACTCCCGCCGTCTGCAGCTGCGTCATCCACCCCTCACCGCGTATCGCAACGCGGCAACGAGCGCCGTGGGTTCGCCCGCGACCCGAATTCGCTTCACGCGCGCTGTCGCCCCGCCGACCAGCGTCACCCTGCCCGCAGCGACGCCGAGTATCTCGGCAACAAGCAGGCACAGCGCCGTATTGGCTTCTCCCGCAGACGGCGCCGCGCGCACGCGCGCCTTGAGCATGGCGCGGCCATCGGCGCGGCGCTCGATCCCTTCGATGGCATCGCGACCGCCGCGCGGCGTGAGGCGCACATCGACGACGACGCTTTCCGCCGTCGTCGTCCATGGCTCGCGAACCGCGGCACTCAATAGACGTTCGGAATGATGTAGAGCGCGATCACCCGCTGAATGAAGATGATGATCAGAAACAGGATCACCGGCGAGATGTCGATGCCGCCGAGATTCGGCAGCAGGTTGCGGATCGGGCGCAGCGCCGGCTCGGTGATGCGATAGAGAAATTCACCGATCATGCCGACCACCTGGTTGCGCGTGTTCACGACGTTGAACGCCACCAGCCAGGAGAAGATCGCCGCGGCAATCACGATCCAAAGGTAGAGATCGAGAGCCAGATAGATAACGTCGAACAGGGCGCGCATGGATGCTTTCGCGAGTGAAGACGGAGGAACCTAGCGATTTGTACCGGCGCGAACAAGCGCGAGCACGGCGAACGCCCGGCGCCTATCCTTGACACTATTCAGCCTCGGCCCTAAATGGCCGCGAACTCGCCAAAAGCCGGCACCAATCGGCCTGATCGTGCCCGCGGCGGGGGCCGTAGCTCAGTTGGGAGAGCGCCGCAATCGCACTGCGGAGGTCAGGGGTTCAAATCCCCTCGGCTCCACCAGCCTTCGCTCGCTGCGCGAGCTACGGCTCGGCAGGTGGCACCGGACGATCTGGAGCGCAACGGGCCAAGGCGGCCGCTTACCGCGTCATCTGCGAATGCCCGTCCAATCATGACACTGGCAGACGCCGCTTAGCCACGGCATCATATTCGCGACCCAATACGCTGATTTCATCGCCGGCACCGAGGGACGAAAGACATGCGACCGATCACTGCCCGACTGGCCATTGTCACGCTGTGGCTCGGCCTCGTTTCTGCGCCCGCCGCCGCCGCCGCGCCCTGCGGCGGCGATTTCGGCGCATGGCTCGACGGCGTCAAGAAGGACGCGGCTACGCAGGGCATCTCCCAACGCACGATCCAATCCGCGCTCGGCGGCTTGACCTATGATCCGGGGATCATCGCGCGGGATCACGCGCAAGGCGTGTTTCGCCAGAGCTTCGAGCAATTCTCCGGCCGCATGGTGCCGCCGCGGCTGTCCCGCGGCACACGGCTGCTGCAGCAATATGGCGCCACCTTCAGCCGCATCGAGCAGCAATACGGCGTGCCCGGTGCGGTGATCGTCGCCATCTGGGGGCTGGAAACCGACTTCGGCGCCAATTCCGGACGCTTCCCGACCATTCGTTCGCTGGCGAGCCTCGCCTTTGATTGCCGCCGCCCGGACAAGTTTCGCGACGAATTGCTCGCCGCGCTGCGTATCGTCGAGCGCGGCGACATGAGCCCCAACGATATGCACGGCGCCTGGGCGGGCGAGATCGGCCAGACCCAGTTTCTCCCGTCTTCGTATCTGAAATTCGCGGTCGACTATGACGGCAATGGCCGGCGCGATCTCATTCACAGCGTGCCCGACGTGCTCGCCTCGACGGCGAACTACCTCAAAGGTTACGGCTGGCAGCGCGGCCAGCCCTGGGGCGAGGGCACCGCCAATTTCCAGGTCTTGCTGGAGTGGAACAAGTCACAGGTTTACACCAAGACCGTCGCCTATTTCGCGCAGCAGCTCGCCGGCGGATGACGCCGCCGCTTCGAGCAACCGCGCGCGAACCTCTAAGCTCCGATCCAGCGGGCGAGGAACAGGCCGAGCCAAGCGCGGGCGCTGTAGTCGTAGACCTCGCGGTCGGCAAAATGCGCGGCGCGCGGCTTGGCGCCCGGCATCTCCAGGCGATGATGCCCGCGCGTCGTCCAGCGGTGCATCATGGCGTGGGTCACGTCGGGATGAAATTGCAGCGCGTAAGCGCGCCGGTAACGAAACGCCTGCACCTCGAACATGTCGCCTTCGGCCAGAAGCTCGGCCCCTTCCGGCAGATCGAACCCCTCGCGGTGCCATTGATAGACCTGTTCGGGCCAGCGATCGACCACGGCAAGGCCGGCGGCGGTCGGCCGGATCGGGTAGTAGCCGATCTCGGCCTGGCCGGCCGGATGATTAAAAACCCGGCCGCCGAGCGCCCGCGCGCACATTTGCGCGCCGAGGCAGATGCCGAGAAACGGCTTCTCCTCTTTGACCGGGACGGAAATCCAGTCGATCTCGCGGCGGATGAATTCGTCCGCATCATTGGCGCTCATCGGGCCGCCGAAGATGATGGCGCCGGCATGATCGCGCAGCGTCTCCGGCAACGGATCGCCGAAGCGCGGCCGGCGCACGTCGAGCCCGTGTCCGAGTTGCTTTAAGGCACGGCCGACGCGACCGGAGCTGGAATGCTCTTGGTGCAGAATGATCAGAATCGGCTGTTGCATGACCCAAAGGAATCGTAATCGCGTCAGCGCGATTTCGTAGCGCTTTCAGCGGCGAATTCAAGCTACGATCCAAGCGCGGCAGCTATGAATCGCTTGCCAGCCTGCGTACGCTCAGGTCCGAAACCGGAAGAAGAATGCGGTTCGGAATGAGGCGGAGCAAGGACGCCAAGACCCAGTTGCCGGCGCCGGCGACGACCACGCGCTTGCCGCGCATGAAGCCGGCATAGCCGATCTGCGCCACGCGCCCGGCGGAAAGCGTCAGCACGCCCTCCACCCCCCTGCCGTGAATCCCGGCCCGCGCCTGAAACTCGGTCGGCACCGGCCCCGGACAAAGCGCGGTCACCCGCACCCCGCGCCCGGCCAGCTCCTGATGCAGGGCTTCGCTGAACGAGAGCACATAGGCTTTGCTGGCATAGTAGACGGCCATGCCGGGCCCGGGCAGGAAGGCGGCCAGCGAGGCGACATTGAGAATGCCGCCGCGATGGCGCTCCAGACTGTCGACGAAAGCGAGCGACAGCTCGGTGAGCGCGCGCACATTGAGATCGATCATCGCCAGCTGCTGGTCGCGATCGAGCGCCGAGGCCGGACCGATAAGCCCGAACCCGGCATTGTTGACCACGTTCGCTGGCTCGAGACCAAGCGATTTTAGCTCAGCGATAATGCCGGCGACGGCGTCGCGCCGCTCGAGGTCGGCGGTCAGCACGGCCGGCCGCGGACGACCGGAAACCGCGATCTCCTCGGCGAGCGCGGCAAGCCGGTCGGCGCGCCGCGCCACCAGAACGAGCTCATGCCCGTGCGCCGCAAAGACGCGCGCAAGTTCGGCGCCGATGCCGGCCGAGGCGCCGCTGATCAGAGTGACCGGTTTCATGCGTCAACGCCCCCTTCGCCGCCGGCTTCCCCGCCGATGCGCCGCCGCAACGCGATCCGCTCGCCCTGCGATACGCCGAGAAGGTCGGCGGCGCGCCAGACGAGATTGTCTTCCAGCTCGTCGCGGCGGCCGTCGGCGTACACGATCTCCCACATCATTTCGACGACACGGGCGCGGCCTTCCTCGTCGAGCGCGCGATTGAGCAGGCTGGTGAAATGAAAAAGATCGACGGCATCGTGCTCGGCGAGCGTGGCCTTGTCGATCAGCTCGTCGGCCGCGGCATCATCGAGCGCGAAGCGGCGCTTGACCACGGCATGCAACGTGTCGCGCTCGCGCGGCAACATCTCGCCGTCGATCGTCGCCGCGTGCACCAAAAGCGCCACCGCCGCCAGGCGGTAATCATGCTCGGCGAACTGGCTCGGATGTTTTTCGCCGTCAACGAATTCGACGAGGAAATTTCTGAAGGAATCGAACATGAACCCTGCCCGCGGGACGCCGTCCCCAACCGACATATCGCGATGGAATCGCGGAGTTCAAGGTTGCGGTATACCGCTCACTGCCCGCTCATTCCCGAGCGGAGCATGAAAGGCACGCTACTGGATTGCCTTGCCCTCGCGGTAGCTGTCTTGCAGCAAGCGCAAATTGGCCTGGATGTAGGGATTGCCGGGGTCCTTGGCCTGGGCGTCGTCGAGCGCCTTGCGAGCGCGCGCGTAGTCGCCGCGCAGCATATAGGAGAAGCCCTGGTTGTTGAGGATCTCCGGCGTGCGGCCGACGATGCGGATCGCTTCGGCATAGGCGCGGTCGGCAAGATCGAAACGATGCAGCCGGTCGTAGGAGGCCGCCAGACCGACCCAGGCCTCGGCGTCGCGCGGGTGCTTCTCGACCGCGTTGCGGAAGCTCTTCTCGGCGAGGCCGAAATTGTTGCTGCGGAAATACCTCTTGCCGAGTTGCACGTCGTCATGCGGATCATCGCCAAGGAGGCCGGGCTTCGACAATGGCGCGACCGGCTCACCGCTCGGCCCCGGCTCGGCCGGCTGCACGACGACCGTTCCGGTCACGTCGCCGCCGGCGGCGGGGGCATTCGGCGCGTCGGCGAGCTTCGGCCAGGACGGGTCGTTCGGCTTGGCATCGGCGGCATTGGCGGCCGGCGCATTTGCCCCGTCGCCCTTCGACGCCCACAGATCGCTCAGCTTAGTCGACGAGGTGCAGCCGGCAAGCCAAAGGCACGCCGCGCCGACGATCAGGAGGGGGCCCACTCGGACGCTCATCAACCCGCTCCGGACCACCACGCCCCCGGCAAAATACCGTCCGGGCTACAGGAATGCGCTGCCGCGCCCGCGGGCGAACAGCACCGGACAGCCAAAGCTAGGCGACGACGGTTAAGGAATTCCTCGCCCCACGCGCGGGGGCGGACCCGAGGGTGCGGTCAGCGAACGAAGCGATAGCGAAATCGCTCGCCATCGGGCTCGATGAGGCCGGTGGTCGGATGCGGGAAATGGATCGGCAGCACCAGCGTACCGGTCCCGGCGATCTCGCCGAGGAAGCGCCGGCGCGACTGCGCCGCCTGCTTCGGGTCCCAGCAGAAAATGGTCGACCAATCCGGCTCGCGGCATTGCAAGGCGTGATGCATGAGATCGCCGATAACGACGGCGCGTTGGCCGCCGGAGCGGATATTGACGCAGCAATGGCACGGCGAATGGCCGGGCGTCGGGCTGAGCCAGATCGTATCGTCGAGCTCAAAATCGTCGTCGACCAGAAGCGCCTGCCCGGCGGCGACCACCGGCTCGCAGTTGAACCGCCACACATTGCCGGGCGGCGTCGCGCCGCGCCGGGTCGCTTCCTCCCAGGCGGCGTATTCGCGTTTGTGGAATATGTACTTCGCCTTGGGGAAGGTCGGGACCCAGCGGCCGTCGCGCAACACCGTATTCCAACCGCAATGATCGATGTGCAGGTGCGTACAAAACACGTAGTCGATATCTTCGAAGCGCAGGCCGGCGGCGCGGAAGCCGTCGAGCCAGGGCTGTTTCGGGAAATCCATCGGCGGCGGATAACCCTTGTCCTCGCCGGTGCAGGTGTCGACCAGGATCGTGTGCCGTGGCGTGCGCACCACATAGGTCTGGTAAGTGATGACCATGCGCCCGGAGGCCGGATCGAACACCTCCGGATCGAGCTCGGCGAGATGGCGCCGGCCGAGCTCGGGATCGTAGGCCGGGAACATGTCCTGCGGCCGCCGCCATGGCCCGTCCCGCTCGATGATGCTGGCGATGGCGACGTCGCCGATGTGCAGCGTACGCATGCGCTTCCTCCCGACACTTGTTGCGCCGTTTGTTGCCGTTCCCGCCCCGAGCGAAAGGAGGTCCCCGTCCTAAAATTTTATGTTCAGCCGCGCGATCGTCTTAAAATCATAGACGGGATAGTCCTTGATCAGCGGAACGCCGAGTTCAAGGGAAACCGTGGCGTCCTTGGTGATGATACGACCTACCATGAGGTCCAAGGGCAAGAACAGGCGTCCGGTCTGGCCGGTGATCGGATCGCCGTAATTGATGCGGATGTCGGGATCTGGATAGAACGTGACGAACCACCGGTTCGGCAGAGCAATATTCAACGTCGGCGCAAGTTGCAGGTTGCTGATGTTTCTCGCCGATGCGACCCCGGCAAAGCTGACATCGTAGCGCACGAGACCTTCAACGTAGCTGCCGACGCTCAATTCCGGCAGCGTGTAGCGCGCGCCAACCACCGGAAGGGCCTGCCACTTCCCGCTGGTCAGGTCTTCCGAGCCTGTCGGTGCGACGATGCGGACCCCGGCGCCGGCGGCCCATCGTGAATCCAATTGCCGAATGAGCGCCGCCTGAATGTCGGCGTCGCCGAGACCGTAGAGGTACATGCCCGTCGGGTTGTCGGACGCGATCGGGTCCTTGGCGACGAGCGGCAGATCGCCGCGCAAAGCTAACGTCCATTGCGAGGGAAGATCAAACTTCAGATCCGACCGCAGGATCACGGAATCGGTGGTCACGGTGCGGATGGTGCCGGGTTCGCTGCCGCTTCCGGGGGCTGTCCGGTAAAGGTAGCGCAGCTGAAATAAATTTTCCGGACGAGTGAAATCCTGCCCATTGTTTTCAATCGCGTCGGCATCGCCGGCGCCTTGCCGAGAATCCGGCGGTCCCTGCTGCGCCTGCGCCGCCTGATGAGCGGCGGCGCCGAGCACAACGGCGCTGACCAGCCGGACCGCTGTCAATCGCCCAAACATCCGCACACTCACGGATCATGTTCGATCGCAGGGATTCGCGTCTTCATCGCCGCCTCGCTCACTGCCGCCACCGGAAATCTGGACTTCCGCAAATCTTAGAACGGATTGACGTAAATGGGTATCGCGATCTGACGCTGCGACGGTCGAGAATTGTGCGGTCCCCAATCACAAACCCGCGGATAGCCGGAGTAGGCGCCCGTAATACTGACAAGTCTGCGGCGGCTGCGGTATGGTTGTCCGAAAATGCGCATCGAGCATTTCAAAATATTCGCCAAGATTTACAATCGCAGGACCCGTCGCATGCCGCAATCATACAAAACGGTTCTCGTCGAGCGCCATCCCGCCGGCTATGCGGTGCTGACGCTCAACCGGCCGGAGAAGCTCAATGCGCTGTCGATCGGATTGCGCGGCGAATTGACGGCGGCGCTCGCCGAGCTGCGGCGCGACCGCGCGGTGCGCGTGCTCATCCTGACCGGCGCCGGCCGCGCGTTCTGCGCCGGGCTTGATCTCAACGAGCTGAGCACCGGCGAAGCCAATTCCGCGCGCGCGTTCGAGCTCGACGTCGTCGGCGCGCTCCTGCAATTCGAGGGGCCGGTGATCGGCGCGATCAACGGCGTGGCGGCGACCGGCGGCTTCGAGCTGGCGATGGCCTGCGACATTCTCATCGCTTCCACCGCCGCGCAGTTTGCCGATACCCACGCCAAGGTCGGCCTCCTGCCAGGCTGGGGATTGTCGGTGCGCCTGCCCCGCTGCATCGGACTGCATCGCGCCAAGGAGATGGCGTTCACCGCCCGTTTCGTCGCCGCGGAGGAGGCGGAAGCCTGGGGTCTGGTCAATCGCGTGGTGCCGCCGGGCGAGCTTCTCGCACAGGCGCGCGCGATGGCCGAAGCGATGCTCGCCGTGGTGCCGGAGATCTTGCCGCAATACAAAAAGCTTCTGGAAACGAGTTTCAGCCATCCCGCCGGCGAGGCTCTGCTCAGCGAGCGCGCGGCGGCGACGGAAGCAAACGCCAGAGTCGACCGCACCGCCATTCCCGGGCGCTGGGGCCGAAAGGCTTAGGAGGAAGGATGCCGCCAGCATCCGATCCGCGCCTCCATCATCCGCACGTCGTCCGCAACCGCGACCCGATCCTCGCCGTGCTCAAGCGCGTGCTGCCGCCGCGCGGGTTGGTCCTCGAAGTCGCGAGCGGCAGCGGCGAGCACGCCGCGCATTTCGCCAGATCGCTGCCGGCGCTGACCTGGCAGCCGACCGATCCCGATCCGCGAGCGCTGGCGAGCATCGCCGCATACCGTGCGGACGCCGGCGCTGCGAATCTGCTGGCGCCGCTGCATTTCGACGCGACGGCGGCACCATGGCCGGTCGAGCGCGCCGACGCGCTCGTTTGCATCAACATGATCCACATCGCGCCCTGGGCGGTCAGCGAAGCCCTGATGGCCGGCGCCGGGCGAACGCTGCCGGCCGGCGGCGTCCTCTATCTCTATGGTCCTTATCGGATCGACGGCCGCCACACCGCACCGAGCAACCAGGAGTTCGACGCGTGGCTGCGCGCGCAAAACCCGCAATGGGGCGTGCGCGACCTCGGCGCGGTGACCGATTTGGCCGCGCGGCACGGTCTTGCGCTGGCCGAGACGGTGCCGATGCCGGCCAACAATTTCAGTGTGATTTTCCGGCGCGGTGCATAGAGACTGCTGCCGGAGCAGCAGCCGACCGCGCTGGCGCAGGGCGCGGAGTCAGCCGGCTCCGGATTTTTACCGTCATTCTTCAGGTTTTGTTGGGGAACCTGTCGCAGGCCAGACGCCGCCGGCCGGTCGAAGCGTGGGCATGCCGGCCCGCGCGCAGATCGCGGTTTTCGCGGTTTTGCCGCGGAGACTTCCAAGGAACTCCCGCCTCGTCGACGGTGCGCGTCAGACCAGGCTCACTCGCCCCGAGCCCAACTCGTAGACGCCGCCGACCACGCGGATTTTCTTGGCGTCGGCCGCCGCACTGAGGATCGGCGCGGCTTTCTTCAGTTTCTCGACATTGAGAATGACGTTGCGGCGGATGGCATTGGCGAGCATGTCGCCGGGCTCGGCCCGCACGGCCTCGACCGCAGGACTGATGGCGGTAACCAGCGCCGGCAAATGGCCGGGAAGCGTGGTGCCATCCTTGACCGACTTGATGGTCGCATCGACCGCGCCGCAGGCCCCGTGGCCGAGCACCATGATCAGCGGCGTGTTCAGCACCTCGACCGCATATTCGAAACTGGCGACGATGTCGTCGCTGGCGAAATTGCCGGCGACGCGGCAGACGAAAACGTCGCCGCGCGCGGTGTCGAAGCAATATTCCGGCGCGATGCGGGAATCCGCGCAGCTCAGGACCGCGGCGAACGGGTTCTGCCCGGCGCTGAGCGCCTCGCGTTCGTGCTTGAAGTCGTGCCGCTTGCTGACGCCCTCGACGTAGCGCGCGTTGCCCCGCATCAGCCGGTCGAGCGCAGCGTCGGGGGAAAGGACGTTTTCCGGCTTCGGCGGCGCCTTGGCCTTTGCCGCGAAAGCATGCGGCGTAACGGCCAACGCCGCCGCCGCGGCCGTCGCTAGTTTTAGAACGCTACGCCGGGCGATCGGCCCGAATTCGGCTTCTGTCGCACAGAATTCGCACATATCGGTCTCCCATGTTTGGGGCGTTCACCAATTGCCTGTGACCATCCTGACGATGACCGGCAGCAGAATGACGATGAACAGCACCGGGAAGATGCATACCATCATCGGCACCGAGAGCTTGGCCGGCAAGCTGTAGGCCTTCTCCTCGGCGCGCGACAGCCGCTTATGGCGCATGTCCTCGCTGTACACACGCAATGCATTGCTGATGCTGGAACCGAGCTCGTCCGATTGCTGGATGAGCGCGGCGAAGGAGCGCGCCTCCTCGAGGCCGAGCCGGTCGCCGAGATGCTCGAGCGCCTCGCTCATGGTGCGGCCGGCACGGATCTCGAGATTGGCCATGTGGATGTTGGCGGCGAGCGAAGGATAGGAATCGCCGAGCTCGCGCCCGACCCGGTCGAGCGCGGCTTCCATGGCGAGCCCGGCGTCCGCGCAAACGACCAGGAGGTCCATGAGATCGGGAAAGCCGGCGCGATGCTCCTGACGCCTCGCCTTGATGCGGCGATCGAGATAGAAGCTCGGCGCCAGATATCCGCCGACGCCGCCGAACAGCACGAAGAGCCAGAACGAGGATTTACCGGCGAGATCGAACATCGGCAGGACGAAGAACGTCGCCGCGGCGAGCCCGACGGCCATCACCAGGCGGGCGAAGAAGAAATAGGATGCGCCGCGCGGATCGTAGATGCCGGCCTGCACCAGCCGGTGGCGCAGCATCTTCACGTCCTTGCCGTCGTCCGCGGCGTAGTGCCTGGTCGTATAGTCGATCAGCTTCTGCGCTGCTTTGAGGCTCGCGTGGCGCAGCGAACGGCGGCCGCCATAGGCTGATTGCTCGTCCGGACCAATGCGCGCAGCGCGGCGGCGCACCGCCTCGCGCGCCGTGACGCCGATCATCACCGCGAAAGCGAGCGTGCTGGCCGAGAGGAAGACCAGGACCCGCAAAGTGGCGGTGAGGCTGTCGCCGCCGAACATGCTAAAAATGCCGCTTGCGCCCATCGGTCAGATCTTGAAGTTCACCATCTTGAACATGATCAGATTGCCGGCCAGCATCCAGCCGATGCCGCAGGCGAGCAGCACCTTGGTCAAGTGCTCGTGCCAGACCGAGCCGTAGAAGTCGGGCACCAAGAACTGGATGACGACGAACATGCCGATCGGCAGCGCCGAGAGGATCATTGCCGAGGCACGGCCCTCGGCCGCGAGCGCGCGGATCTTGCGCCGCATCTTGAAACGCTGGCGGATGACGCCGGAAAGGTTCTCCAGGATCTCGCCGAGATTGCCGCCGGTCGAGCCCTGGATGCCGACCGCGGTGACGAACAGCGGCAGATCGTCAGACCCGATGCGGGAATAGAGGTTGCGCATCGCCGTTTCCAGATCGGCGCCGTAGGTGATCTCGTCGGACACCATGCCGAACTCGCTGCCCATCGGATCGGGCATCTCGCGCCCGACCATGGTGATGGCGATCGGTACCGGATGGCCGGCGCGCAGGCTGCGCACGATGGTATCGAGCGCGTCGGGAAACTGGGCGGCGAATTTCTTCTGCCGGTTGCTGCGCAGCATGCGCAGCGCCAGGTAAGGCAGGGCGGTTGCGCTCAACAGGGCTGCAGCCGTCGCCTCGACGAGATCGTCGCGCAGCAGAAACACGGCGACGAATGCGACCACGCTGATCACGGCGACAATGATGACCAGGCGCGCCAATCCGATGGTGACGCCGGATTGCAGAATCAGCCGGTTGAGCCCGACGAGACCGAGCTGGTAATGGCCGCCGCTGGTGAGCCCGCGCTCGCGCCGCAACTCGACGAGGACGTTTTCGCGGCTCTTCTGGTCCCGCGACAGCCGCAGCCGCCGGTTGATCTGGCTGCGATAGGAGGCCCGGGAGAAGAACAGAAGATAGAGCGCCTCGGCCGTCAATCCCGCCGAGATCGCGACGAACAGCCACACCAGGTAGATCGGATCGATATCAAACGACATGGTCGATCATGGCCTGCGAGGATCAAAGCGGTTGCGCCGGGTCGAAATAGGAGCCGGGGACCTTCACGCCCATGGCGATGAGATCGGCGAGGAAGCGCGGCCGCACGCCGGTTGCCTGGAAATGGCCCTGCACGGCGCCGTCAGCCGCGGTGCCGGTGCGCACGAATTTGTAGATCTCCTGCATCTGGATGATGTCGCCTTCGAGACCGGTGATCTCGGCGATGCTCATCACCCGCCGCTTGCCGTCGGAAAGCCGCGACAGCTGCACGATAATGCGGATGGCGGCGGCGATCTGGCCGCGGATCGAGGCGACCGTCATCGGCAGGCCGGCCATGCCGATCATCTGCTCGAGACGCGAGATCGCGTCGCGCGGGGTGTTGGCGTGGATGGTCGCCATCGAGCCTTCGTGGCCGGTGTTCATGGCCTGCAGCATGTCGAAGGCTTCTTCGCCGCGGCACTCGCCGAGGATCACCCGGTCGGGCCGCATGCGCAGCGCGTTCTTGACGAGGTCGCGCTGGCGGATCTCGCCCTTGCCTTCGATGCTCGGCGGCCGCGTCTCCATGCGGCCGACATGCGGCTGCTGCAGTTGCAGCTCGGCGGCATCTTCGATGGTGAGGAGCCGCTCCTTCTCGGAAATGAAAGCCGAGAGCGCATTGAGCATCGTGGTCTTGCCCGAGCCGGTGCCGCCGGAGATGATCAAGGTGACGCGCGCCTTGACCGAGGCGGCAAGCAGCTCGGCCATTTGCGGGCGCAGGGCGCCGACCTCGACCAGCTTGTTGAGGTTGAACGGCTTCTTGGAGAATTTGCGGATCGAGACCAGCGGCCCGTCGATCGCCACCGGCCGCACCGCGACGTTGACGCGCGAGCCGTCGAGCAGGCGGGCGTCGCACATCGGATGCGATTCATCGACCCGGCGGCCGACGGCGGACACGATCTTGTTGATGATGCGCAGCAGATGCGACTCGTCCTTGAAGCGAACGCCGGTCGGCTCGAGCATGCCGCCACGCTCGACGTAGACGCATTCATGGCCGTTGATCAGGATGTCGTTGACGGCGTGATCCTTGAGCAGCGGCTCGAGCGGACCAAGGCCGGTCATCTCATCGAGAATTTCCGAGACGAAGTCGTTCAGCTCCTGGGTGTTGAGCGCGAGCCGCTCGACCAGGACATATTGCGCCACGAGCTCCTGAATATGGCCGCGCATCTCGTCTTCCGGCAGCTTTTCCAGCGCCGAGAGATTGATCTCCTCGATCAACCGGCGATGCAGCCGCACCTTGGCGTCGAGGAGCTTGTCGGTGAGCAGCGGATTGGGAGCGGCGGCCGGAGCGGGCTCGGCCGCGGCTTCGGGGAATACGGTCCACGACACGCCGTCAGGAGCGCTTTCCTCGGCCGCCGGGACGAGCTCGGGGGCAGCGGTGCGGCGCGTTGAGAAGCGACTTTTCATACCAATTCCCTGCAGCGCGGAGCGTCCGCCTGTTCGGACGCTACGATCGCGCCCATGAGAGCTTGAACTTCTTGGCGCCGGCGACGGCTTCCTTGCCGGCCTTGCCGCCGACTTGCGGCAGAACGAGCTTCTTGAGCTGGAGCGTGATCTTGTTGCCGGGCTTGACCTCCTCGAGCGGAACGCCGCGGTCGATCGCCTCGCGCACCAGCGCGTAATCGTTGGGAACGCAGGCGGCGAGTGCCCCGCCGATCGTCTGCTCGATATCGGCGCGGCGCAGGCCGGAGGAGAACATTTTCTGCACGAAGCGATTGATGATGACCTGCGGCTGCGGCCCGTCGCCGAGCCGCTCGCGCACCGCCTCGACCAGCTGCTTGGCTTGGCGCAACCCCGGCACCGTCGTCTCGCTGACGATGAACAGCCGGTTGGAGCCAAGGAGCACGCTGTCGGTCCAGGAAAACCAGGTACGCGGCATGTCGAACACCACGAAATCGAAATGCGACGAGACGAGATCGAGGAGCCGGGTCACCACGTCGGGATCGAACAAGCGCATTTCCGCCGGGCGGTTCGGCGCCGCGATCACGGCCAGGCCCGAAGGATGATGCGAGAGCATGACTTCGAGCAGTTGCCGATCGAGCCGCTCCGGGCGGGGCTCGATCTCGCCGAGATTGAGGCGCGGCTCGAGGTCGAGATAATCGGCGCAGGCGCCGTGCTGGAAGTCGAGATCGACGAGACAGGTCGCGGTCTTTCCGCGCGCGCCGCTGTTTAAAAGGAGCATCGCGGTCTGCACCGCGAGCGTGGTCACCCCGGCGCCGCCGACCGCGGGCAGGAAAGTGAAAATCTGCGCCTCGGTCGGCTCGGTATTGGTCGGGGCCTTGGCGACCCGCGCGCAAGCGCGGACCAGTTCCGCCGCCGGCACCGGCTTGACCAACAAATCCGCCACCCGCATCTGCATCAGACGCCGCGCGACCGCGCCGTCGAAGCCCTGTGTGATCGCCACCACCGGCGGGCCGTCGACGATACCGGTCACGATGCTTTCGAGTGCCTGCAGCTCGGTCTCATCGCCGGCATCGAGGTCGGCGACGACGACGGTGGCGCCGTTGAGATCGGGGCGCTCCTGCCCTGCGAGCTTGCCTTTGACGATTTTGAGGTCGATCTGCGCGCTGGCGCCGAACGTCGTGCGGACGGTTTGCTCGAATCCGTCATCGGCGGTCAGAACGACCACTCTGGTCTGACCCCTCGCGTTCATCGATCGGCCGCTGCGCATGACCTCAGGCTCGCATTCCGGTTACCCGCGTTATTGCGCCGACGCGCTGCTCGCCGTCGACGGGGTGCTGGCCGGCGGCGGCGCATTGCCGACGGCCGCGCCGTACGAGGCCGCGGCTGCCGTCGCCGCCTCCTGCTGATTCTCCACGTCGGAGGTCGTCGGCTTCACCGGCTGAACCACCCTGTTGGTACGGTAGCGCTCGACGGCCGACTGCATCTTCTGGCCGTTGAAGGCGATATTGGTGTTGCCGCTGTTGCGCGGCCACGGATCGGCGGTCTGCAGCGCCGCGTTGGCGGCAACCGCGTCGTTGGCAGTGAACGCCACGGTGTCGCGCCGGTCGAGGTAGATGTCGGAGCAGCCGGCGAGCATGACGCAGAGCGTCACCGCGGCCACGATCGCGCCGGCGGCGCGTTCAGTCCTTGGCCGTGACATAGAAGCCTCCCTTTTTCGGCAGATCGAGGACGTGCCCGACATAAGGCCGGCTCAGCGCACCGACCGCGAGGCGGGCGAGCGCCGGGCTGACCTCGGCCTGGCCCATCAGGAAGAAGTCGACATCGTTCCCCGGCAAGGTGTTGTCGAGCGGCGTGCGAATTGGCGCCGTCGGCGCCATCGGGCGGACGATATGCGGCGTCACCAGGATCACGAGATCGGTTTCGTTCTTCTGGTATTGGGCCGAGCGGAACAGCGCGCCGAGCACCGGCACGTCGCCGACCCACGGCAACTGGTCCTGGGAGGTGTTGCTGATGTTCTGCAAGAGGCCGCCGAGCATGAAGCTCTGGCCGTCGCGCAGCTCGACCGTGGTCGAAGCGCGGCGCACGATCAGCGGCGGCACCGAGATGCCGGCGACCTGCACCGGATTGCTGTTGTCGAGCTCGCTCACCTCCGGCTTGATCACGAGGTTGATCACGCCGTCGCGGAGCACGGTGGGCGTGAAGGCGAGACCGACGCCGTAGGGCTTATAGTCGATCGAGACTTGGCCGAGCGTGCCGGGCACCGGCACCGGAAACTCGCCGCCGGCAAGGAAGCTCGCGGTGTCGCCCGACAACGCCACCAGATTCGGCTCGGCAAGGCTGCGCGCGAGACCCTGCTGCTCCAGCGCATTGATCGAGACATTGACCGGATTGCTTCCCCCCGCCAGTTGGCTGATGAGAAAGCCGAACGGCGCGGTTCCGGAAAGGACGCCGGCGGCGACCACGGGCGAAATGGTCTGTGCCTGCGCCGATTGATTCAATCCAGCACCCGTGATCGGCAGCTTCGAGGCCGGCTGCTGGTCGCCGATATTGGCGATGGTCTTGCTGCCGAACATGTTCCACTGGAAGCCGAGCTGGCGGCTCGCCTGCCGGTTGACCTCGATAAACCGCACCTCCAGCATGATCTGCTGCGGCTGCAGGACCTGCACGGTGTTGATCGGATCGGGCCCGAACTGGCGGGCAATCATCACCGCCTTGTCGAGGGTGACGGCGTCCGGAGAGGTGCCGCTGAGCATGATGCGGCCGTTGACCGAAGACACCTTGACCCCGCCGCTGGTGAAGCGCGCGATCTCAATGGCCAGCCGCGAAATGTCATATGACACCTCGACGTCGAAAATGCCGACCTGCTTCTTGCCCTCGCCGTACACCGTGACCCGCGTGGTGCCGATCTTCTTGCCGAGGATCGACAGCGCATGATCGGTGAGCGGGTTGACGTCGGCGACTTCGGGATCGCCGACCGCGATATCGACCAGGTTCTGGTCGGTATGCACGTCCTCCGACTTGCCGAGCGTCACCATCACCGTCGTGGTGTGGGCGGAGCCGGCGAATGCGATCCGCTGCTGCGCCCGCGATTCGCCGGCCGCGAAAACGAGCGCCGCGGC
This sequence comes from uncultured Alphaproteobacteria bacterium, assembly GCA_963850855.1. GTDB lineage: Bacteria > Pseudomonadota > Alphaproteobacteria > Rhizobiales > Xanthobacteraceae > BOG-931. The sequence continues at coordinate 97,322 of CAWKNH010000012.1, read as the reverse complement.
GATCAGCGCCGTCAACGCCGGTGCGAATCGGCTGCGCTGCACCAGCGCCCTGGTCGTCTTGCTCCTGTCCGCGCGGCGCCGTGCGCCGGCGATGTCTCGATCTTTGTACTGGCTCTTCACTTCGGCCTCCCCGCCGTTTGGTCGTCCAACACTTAGTCCACCTTCCCCAAACTTGAATTCGCGTATCTTCACTCGTGCCCCGAAAGCGCAGCCGCATGCGCGCTGCTGCGTTCGGTGGGCACGCTGTAGTTCTGCCGCTTCGAAGCGCGTAGCACTTCGACGGTGACGAAGCGTGAATCGGCCGACGGCACTGAGCGGCCGAGATCGGTCAGCGTCACCCGCCGCGTCGCGTCCTCGGCCATCTCGCCGGCCTTGCGCAGCAACAGCGACAGCGTGCCGACCGCCGAGGCGAGCGCGAGTTTCTGTCCATCGGTGACATCCACCTCGAGCGTCACGGCCTTGACCACCGACGGCTTCTCGGCGCGCGCATCGGCCAGCTGATCGATGGCGAGCACGCGCGCGTTCTTGATCACAACGTCGTTCGTTCCGTTGTCCTTGTCGGACTGCCGCGTGAGCACGACGTCGACGTGATCGCCCGGCAGTACGAAACCGGCAACACCCTCGACGTCGTTGACCCGGATGGTGACCGCCTTCATGCCGTCGCGCAGCATCGCCGAGAGCGTGGCGCGCTGGCCCGGACCGGTGATCTTGGCGGCGAGGATCGCTTCGTTGGCGTCGATCGGCATCAGGACGACGCGCTTGCTTGCGGTGAGCTCCGCCACCCTGACGAACGCGCCGGCGGGCAAAGCGTCGTCCGGCCACGGCACTTCGCGCAGCGAGCGCGAGCTGAGCTCGTCGCCGAACCGCAACGGCTTGCTCGCGACCACGATCGTATGCGCCGCAGGCGTCGCGTTGCGCTGCGCCTCGAGGCTGCGCAGGCGCGCTTCGGCCTGGTTGTTGAGCCAGGTCTGCGCCAGGAATACCGCGATCAGCCCGAACAAACCGGCGAAGGCGATCATCACGATTGTACTGGTGCGCACGTCTCTTCTACCCTGATTGACGCGTCGGATTTCTTTGTTGTTCGCGTCGAGTATTGGTCCTCGGGTAGTGTTGAATTGGTGAAGCCAAGCCGGGTTCTCGGCCTATGCTGAAGATTGCTTGAAGCGGTATTCTTTACGGCGCGTGTATCGCTTTGCTCGAAGTGAACAGATAACCTTTACGAAGTTGCGCCCGTTGCGAGAATTGAAACCATGACCGCGACCATGTCGGCGACTGTCATCGATTCCGCGATATTCCGCGACATTTTCTCCACCGAGGCGATGCGCCGCGTGTTCGCGGATGCAAGCCGCGTACAGAAATATCTCGACTTCGAGGCGGCGCTGGCGAAGGCGCAGGCGCGGCTCGGTATCATCCCGCCGCAAGCCGCGGATGAAATCGTTCACCATTGCGACGCCGGCAAGATCGATTTCGTTAAGCTAAAGAACGAGACCGAGCGCGTCGGCTACCCGGTCCTGCCGGTGGTGCAGCAACTCGTCGCGCTCTGCCGCGCCGGGCACGGGCAGTGGTGCCATTGGGGCGCGACCACGCAGGACGTGACCGACACCGCCACCGTGCTGCAGATTCGCGAGGCGCTAACCCTGATCGAGACCGACATTGATGCGATCGCCGCGGCGCTCGCCGGACTCGCCCGCAAACACCGCGACACGCCGATGGCCGGCCGCAGCAATCTGCAGCAGGCGGTGCCGATCACCTTCGGCTACAAGATGGCGACGCTCCTTGCCGCCTTCGGCCGCCACAAGCAGCGCCTCGACGAGCTGCGCGCGCGGGTGCTGGTCGGCGAGTTCGGCGGCGCGGCCGGCACGCTCGCCTCGCTCGGCGGCCGCGGCCTCGAAGTGCAGGCCGAGCTGATGAAGGAGCTGAAGCTCGGCGTGCCGGCGATCGCCTGGCACACGCTGCGCGACACCATCGCCGAGGCCGGCTGCTTCCTCGGCCTCGTCGCCGGCACCTGCGGCAAGCTCGCGCTCGACGTGAAGCTGATGATGCAGACGGAAGTCGCGGAGGTCTACGAACCGTTCCACGAGGGTCGCGGCTCCTCCTCGACCATGCCGCAGAAGCGCAATCCGATCTCCTCGGTCTATATCACCGCGCTCAACGCCGTGGTGCGCCAGCAGGTCGCCGCGCTGCTCGACGCCATGGTCGGAGACCATGAGCGCGCGAGCGGGGCGTGGGAGATCGAGTGGATCGTGCTGCCGGAGATCTTCTGCCTCACCGCCGGCGCGCTGGCGCAGACCTTGTTGGTGCTGACCGGTTTGCAGGTCGACGAGAAGAAGATGCGCGCCAATCTCGATTTGACCGGGGGCCTCATCGTCTCGGAGGCAGTGATGATGGGCCTCGCGCCGCATCTCGGCCGCCAATACGCGCACGACCTCGTCTATGACATTTGCCGCCAAGTGGTCGCCACCGGCCGGCCGCTGGTCGATTTGCTCGCCGAGAACGATGAAATCGCCAAGCACCTCGACCGCGCCGCGCTGGAGCGGCTGTGCGATCCGGCGAACTATTTGGGCGAAGCCGGCGCGGCGGTGGACCGCGTGCTGAACGCGGCGCGGTCTCTAAGCTCACAGAGCCGTTGCGTTACTCGACTTCCACGGAGAACGGGACGGCTACTCTGGTGCCTTGTCCGACGACCAGGATATTGGTGCGAAAGAGTGCCGAATCGAAGTCCGCGAACCGCTCCTGGCCTTCCGGAACGTTGATGACGTGGGAGCTTGGCAGCCCACAAGGATTAGCCGCCGGGCCGATACAGAAATCGAGCGCATAGGGCACGCCCGCGTTCTTCGGCGGCGCAGAAAACTTAAAGCGCATCAAGCTCGGCTGGAGAGGTCTGTGCAAATGGATCACGACCGGAGCCCGCCCGGGCGGAATCGTGCCGTTGATCGTGTAGGCGAATGCCGGAGCGGTGAATGCGCACGCCACAATAGCGGCCATCACTGCCTTGATGGGAGTATTCATAGTGGTGCCTTCCTGTTTGTGCCCTACACGGGTCCTTCCTGCGACGGCCTCAGCCAGCATCGGCATCGAGCCTGCAAAGCTAATGATGTTCCTTCATCGGCAGGACGTGCAGCGGCGGCGTCTTCGGTTCGCCGATCTCGGCATTCCGGCCCGGATACCAGAAGATCGTGCCACGCTCGAACTGGGTCATAAGTCCGAAGCCGTCGGGCGTCGGGAATCTCATCGGTCAGCGGATAACCGAACTGCTCGAGCCCGCCGGCCTGCAGGAACTTGTCTCGGATCTCTCCCACGATATAGTGCACGCCGGTCTTCGGTGAGGCGAAGAGCGACGCCGCCACCGACACGCTCGGCTCATATTTGACCCGCGAATCGCACATTGGCGGCTCGATCTGGACCGAAGGCGGTACGCTCACTTGGCCGTAACCGCCCCCGGCGATCATTGTTTGGAAATCCTGGCGCACACCGCCATTGGCGTCGCGCTGGAGGTCGCCTTGCGGATGACCAAGCAATCCCTGTGCTCCGCCGGTGTTGAGCCATCGCTGGCTGACGGCCGCCTCGAGCGGCACGTTGACGATCTCGTGCATCCTGCCGATGCTCGGAAATCCCATAGACTTGAAAGAGCCCCGCGCTCGGCAGTATCACCCGGCCGTCGGCGATCGTCGGCGCCGTGAACTTGGCGAGCGCGACGCGGTCCTTGTCGTTGTTCCAGAGTTCTTTCAGATTTGTCGCATCGTTGGCGTAGAGAAGCGCCGGCGTCGGAGCGCCAAACATGCCGTTGGCCTGCTGCACGACGGTCCAGACGATACCGTGCGAGCGCCCATTGGCTGAGATGGAGCTGAAGCCGCCGGGCATGCCGTCTTTGGCCGGCCGCACGGTGGCGACCGCCGCGGGCTTCCCGCTGACCGTTCCCGCGCCGATGTCGTAGTCGAACGCTTTGAGATAGTCCTTCTCGGCCATCTTGTAGACAAAGCCGTGCTTGTCGGAATCGCGCCAGAACACCGGACCCAAATGGATGTTGGGTCCGAACGACTCGCCGTTCTTGTAGTCGGCGACGTCGATGTAACAGGGCTGCCCTTCGTCGGCGACGCCAAAGACGCTCGCGGGCGGACATTTGGCGGAATAAGTCGTGGGTGAATTGTAATAGGGATTGGGAATGAGAGAATCGCTGGGATCGAGACCCGCCGTGCCGGGAGTCGGCAGGTGGAACGTATTGAAGAAAGCCTGAAAGCTCGCCGGCTTCGAACTCAGATCGCTCTGCGACAGGGTGAAAAACATGCCGTCCTTGCCGCCGCCGATGAGTTTGCCGTTCGGCAGCAGCATGGGACCGCCGGCACCGAGATCCGTATCGCCCGCCCGGTAATCGTCCGCGGCCGGCGGCTGATAGTGCGACGTCATCGACAGCGTCTTTCCGTCGCCGTGCAGCTTGACGAACGAATCGCCGAGCACGGCGAGGCTCGAGTCTATGTCGTTTCCGGTTTGGTAGAAGATCGAGCCGTCATCGCTGCCGGCGAGACCGTTGCCGGACGCCCATACACCCATTCCGCCCTCGCCGTAGCTTTGCGAGTTTGTGAACGCGCCGGCGGGCGCGAAGTCGGTCGCACGGAAGCCCAGGATCCAACCTCGGTAGGGCTCGGTGCTGGAACAAGCGGCGTCGCACGTATAGGTCCCGTAACCGAGATAGACCACGCCGTTCTGCAGAAGCAGCGCCGGGCGCTGGCGCTGACATGCGTCGTTGAATACGAAGCCATGCACCGGATCGGTCGCTTTGACCTGACGGTTGCGCAGGTCGTGGCCGGTCTCGATGTCGAGCGCATGCAGGTAATCGTGGCCCATGCCGTGCTCGTCGTGCTGGTCGCGCGCGACGACGTACATGACGCCGGCGCTCACGTCGATCACCGGCGCGCTGGTAATGCCGACGATCGGCGGCACCGTCTCTCCGCAGATGTCCCCGACGTGCGGCGTCCCGAGCGAAGCGCGCCAGAGCCATTTTGTCGATTCCGGGAGCGGGACCAAATTGCCGTTGTTGTCGTATCCGTTCACGCTTGTCGTGGTGTCGGCGGAGACGTCGTCGGCATCGAATGCGTAGACGATGTCCGCCGCGGTCGCGGCAAAGATCACGTTTCTGATCTCGTTCTTGATATTCACGCCGTGCACGTAAAGCGGTTGCGCCAACAACGTCCCCAGCACGTGGCGATCGTAGAGCAGGCCGAAATTCGGACCGCTGACCGTACTCGGCGTTAGTTTGGTCTCGTGCAGCTGAGCTCCCTGGCGCGCATTGTCGTTGTGCTGGGTCACGACGTTCTGCGCGGCGCAGTTCACCGTGACGATATTCGAGCTATGCGCAACGATCGTGCCGATGTACTCGACCACGCTGACCTTGTCGCCGACCGCGAACGCGTTGGGCGGAGCGACGTCGAGAACGGCGTCGCCCGGCGCCGCACCGCCATAGCCGACGATCGAGCCGTTCTTGAGGAGGACGAGCGTGGCGTTTAGTGTCGTGCCGCTCACCTTGACGTCGGCCTGATCCGGGCAGATCGGTCCGAGCAGCACGGGAGGAGTCAATGTGGCGACCGGCTTTTCCGGCGTCGACTTGGCCGTATCGTTGCTGCACAGCTTCTCGGCAACGGTGATGTCCTCGGTCGCGGTCAGCGGCTGCGCCAGCTCCATCCAGACATTGGGCGAAGTGGCGAATCCGCCGCCGAGCGACGCCGGCGGGTTGACCGCGATATTCACGGCTGCGAGGTCGGCGCCGGTATAGACGCTGTCGACGGTGAGCGTGTCGTTGCCGACCACCGGCGGCACGAGTTTCGGGCTGACCATCGGCATCGGGTCGCCCATGACGGTCGCCGGCGCGGAAGCGTCGCTGGGCTTTCCTTTGCACGCCGTCTGCGTGGCGGTGACTTGATGGCCGGCGGCGAGCGGCGTGGTGCCGATCGGACCCCAGTCGCTGCCCCAAAGGTTCGGCGTCGATCCCGACCCGAGCGGCGCATGCGCCGTTTCATCCGTGACCTGCACGGTGACCCCGGAAAGGAGGCCGCGCACCGGCACAATGCGCCCGCACGCATAGATGTTCGGATCAACGGTCGGCTTCGGCAAGATTTTCGGCATGTCGTCGATGACCGCCGCAGCCGACGGCGCGCTGACCACGCCGTTGACGGTCTGCGTCGCGGTGACCTTGTCGCCGACCTGCAATTGCTGTGACAGCGGGATCGCGGCAAATCCGGTTTGCGGCGTGGCGCTGCCGATGATCGTCGTCGTGCCGTTGAGATAGACGCGAATCGTCGCCTTCGGGATGAACGAATCGACGTAGACGTGCGTCGAGCATTCATTCGTCGCCGCGATGTGCGGCGGCGAGAGCGAATTCCCGCCGCGGGCGGGATTGCTGATCGGATATCTGTCGTTGATGTAGACGTCCGCCTGCCCGCTTGACACGAAACCGATGCAGCAGGCCCCGAGGACCGTCAAACCGACGATGCACGAGGATGCCGACGACGCACCCCGCGCGCTTTTGATTTCAGAATTGCCGTTAACGCAAAGATATAGCTCCGCCGAAATGCCGCTCGATCCCATGGTTGAGCCCCCCGGATGAGAACATTTGCAGTGACCAATACGCAGAATGTCGAAATGAAATCTGAGGTTGAGCGACAAGTATGTCGTTCTGATGTCGAAGCCGCGTCGCAGTCGCGACAGACACGCTCTAATGTCGCCTAACTCTCGGAGGGAAAATAAATTCGGCAAGCAACCGCTAGATTTATCTGCTCAATCGATTCAACGATTTCATTTCTCGACGCCGGCACCGATTGCGTCTATGCGGCGGCGCGTTCGCTGCGCAAAAGCTGCGCGAATTGCGGATAGGTCTCGGCCAGCTCTTGCGTCACGCGGCCGCGCAGAATTGTCAGCGTCGCCTCGTCCGGCGCTTTGGTCTGCGGCGGATCGGCCGGCGCATCGTAGCCGAAGCCGGTGTTGGCGCGCACCACGGCCGCGGTCGCGCCGGCGTGCACGCTGCGCAAGGCAAATCGCTTGCGCGCCGGATCGAAGGAAAAGAGCGCCATGCCGGTCAACAGCGCATAAGGGCCGCCCGTTCGCGCGACGCCTTCGCTCGTACCCGGCGCGCTGATGTAATCGACCTTCTCCACGAACACGCGCGGCGAATGCTCTTCGCGGAACAGGATGACGCGCGGCACCAGGAAATACAGAAAGGCCGAACCGAAGCAGCCGGGCCAGCGCACCTCATTGGTCGGATAATCGCCGGTGCCGACGAGATTGATATTCGCCTGACCGTCGATCTGGCCGCCGCCGAGAAAGAATGCGTCGATGCGGCCCTGCGCGGCGCAGTCGAACACTTCGGCGCCGCCATTGGTGAAGAAATTGTGCTCCTGCGAGCCGAGGATGGAAATGCGCACGGCTTCCCGCCCGCTCATTTCGTTGCGCGCCCGCAGCAGCATGGCGCCGGCGGCGGGGATCGGGGAAGAAGCGCCGACGGCGACGTGGCGAACCCCGTCGAGCAGCCCGGCGATGGTTACGATCAGAAGCTCGCGGGAGGAATAGTCCGGCGCCATGCCGCCAGGCGCGCTCATGCCGCCCGGCGCGCTCATGCCGCTTCGGCGACGCGGCGCGAAAAGCCGTCCATATAGGCGGCGAAGCCTTCGAGCGTGCGCGCCATGGCGGCATAGCGCGCGATCTCGGCGCTGTCGGCTGGATATTCGCCCCACAGGCCGAGCGGCCAGGCGCCGCGCGGAGCAACCGCGATCTTATCGACATAGAGCGCCGGCAGGACGCCGGCCGCCGAATCCTCATCGCCCAGCAGCGAGTTCTCGCTCAGCCGCTCGACCGTGACCAGCGTCGCCTTCGCGGCATGCGCCATGGTGAGGAGCTCGCGCCGCCGGCCGATGCGGACATTACCGAAGCGATCCGCCTCGGGCGCATGGAACAGCGCAATGTCGGGATGGATCGCCGGCACGACGACAATCGGATCGTCGGCGGCGAAGGGATTGTCGATGATCTTCCAATCGGTGCGGGTCTTCAGGAGATCGCTGCCAATGATGCCGCGGATCGGCAGGAACGGCACGCCCTTCTGTGCGGCGATGAGGCCGGAATGGATGGCGGGACAGGTCGCGTCCATGAGCCGGAAGGCGGCTTGGCGCACGCCCTCGGTGAACCGCGGCGCGCCGCCGGCCTCGCCCAAGGTGACAGCGCTGGTCTCGAGCACGCCGACAAGGCCTTCGCCGATCAGCATGTCGCCCTGCATGCCGGTAACCGGCACGCAGACGAGATGCAGGTTCTCCGGCCGGTGGGCGATGATCGCGGCAGTCGCCGTCATGGCGACGCCGCAATAATCGGCGGGCACCGCGAGGCGCATCCCGCGACGCACTTGCGCAGCCAGCGTCTCGAGCGAAACGATCTCAGCCATGGGTCTTCCTCTTCCGCTTCACCAAGCATGACGGCCGGCAGAAGGCGACGCAAGGCCGCAGTAGCCGGTGGCCGCGCCGCATTTCATCACCGCCCGGGGGTGGCGAATTTGATCGCATGCGGCCGCGCCGTGGCACAATGATCCAATCGAGGGAGCGCCGCCATGTCCGCAGCCGGAACCGCCAAAGTTGACGACACCGCAGCCTATGCGGCCGTCGCCACGATCTATCACGCCTACCTGACCGGCCTCATTCTCGCGCTCGTCACCCGGGCCGGCAAAGCTCAGGCGGCCGAAGTGGTGTTTCGCACGTTTCGCCGCCAGCAGCTTGCCCGCTTCCTGCCGGGGCTGAAGAAGCTCGGCCTCGACCGGCTGCCGCACGCCGTCGCCTGCGCGCAATACCACTACCTGTCGAACCAGGTCGGCGGCGTGAAGGTCGAATATGCTTATGAGAGCGACCGCAAGGCCTGGGTCCGCTATCCGCCGCCGCGTTGGATCTGGTCGGGCACGGCGGTCTGCGGCATCCCGACCGAGGTCTCGCGCGCCATGCTCGGAGGCTGGCACGGCAACAATGGCGTCGTGCTCGGAAATCCGCGGCTCGGCTTCGTGTGCACCGGGCAAACCGTCGACGGCCAGCCCGGCCTCGAAGGCTATTACAAGGAATGGGACCGCGATCTGGCGCCGGAGGAACGACTGCAGTTCTCGCCCGGCGAGGAGTGTCCGCCTTTTCGCGCCGAAGACACCCCGCGCCTGCCCACCGAGAGCTGGCCGGCGGCGCGGCTGCAGAAGGTGCTGCGCAACTATGCCATGGAATACGTCACCTCGAGCTTGCCGGAAGCAATCGCGGTGCTCGGGCCGACCGACGGAGGCGCTGTCGTCGGACTGGCCGCACGGCAGATCGGCATGCAGATGTTCGATGACACCACGGCGCTTCTCGGCGGCATCGCTCCAGGCGCTGAGGGATTCGCGGCGTATCTGGCGCGGCTCGCCCGGGCGCAAGGCGACGACGCATCGGTAAGCGGCAGCGGCGAGAGCTGGACGGTGCGACAGACCACGTGGCGGTTGATGGAAGAGCGTGACGATCTTGCGCCGCCCGTTTTCGATGCATGGAACGAGCTGTGGGTCGGAGCGGCGCTCGCGCATGACCGCTGGCTGCGCGTGGAAGTCGCCGGCCGGCGCGATCGCGGCGATCCGGCTTGGGAGTGGCGGATCACGCGGCGGCAGCCAACGCAGCGATCCGCGCTTGCCGGATAATGCCGGCTCATGGAATGTTCCGCCGATCAGGGAGGGACCTTCGCGTGAGCAAGCCAGGCATTTTCTCCGGGCTCAAGGTGCTCGATGCGGCGAGCTTCATTGCGGCGCCCGCAGCAGCAACCATCATGGCCGATTTCGGCGCGGAGGTGATCAAGATCGAGCCCCCCGGCACCGGCGATGCCTTCCGCAACCTTTCCTTTCAGCCCGGCATGCCGGTGAGCGAGAAGGACTATTGCTGGACGGTCGACGCCCGCAACAAGCGCAGCCTGGCGCTCGATCTCAAACGTCCGGAGGCGCGGAAGATCGTCCACGATCTCGTCCTCGGCGCCGACGTGTTCATCACCAACCATCCGCCGCCGGTCCGGCGCCGCCTCGGCATCGCCTTCGACCAGCTTTCGCATCTCAACGAGCGCCTGATCTATGCGTCGCTCACCGCCTATGGCGAACACGGCGCCGAGGCGAACAAGCCGGGCTTTGACTCCACGGCCTGGTGGGCGCGCTCCGGCCTGATGGACCAGGTGCGCCCGGACGCGCAGAGCCTGCCGGCGCGATCCGTGCCCGGCATGGGCGACCATCCGACGGCGCTCGCCCTTTATGGCGCGATCGTCACCGCGCTGTTCCAGCGCGAGCGCACCGGCAAAGGCGCCGAGGTCGGCAGTTCGCTGATGGCGAACGGCGCTTGGGCCAATGCCTGCTTCATCCAGGCCGGCCTCGACGGAGCCCGCTTCATCCCACGGCCGCCGCGCAGCGAAGCGCTCAATGCGCTCTCCAACCACTACCGCTGCCGCGACGATCGCTGGCTCCTGCTCGCGATCGGTGTCGCCCAGGACCCGCGGCTTTGGTCGGTCTTTGCCGAAACCATCGGGCGGCCGGACCTCGCCGAAGACCCGCGCTTCATCGACCGGCCGGCCCGGTTCAGGAATGCCGGCGCCCTGCTGGCCCTGCTCGATGAGCTTTTTCTGCAACGCAATGCCGAGGACTGGATGCGTCTTCTCGAGTCGAAAGGCTTCGTGGTGGCCATGGTGGCCCGGCCGAGCGACGCGCTCCACGACCGGCAAATGCACGGCAACGGGGTGATCGTGCCGTTGAGCGGCGGCGGTTACACCGTCAGCAGCCCGATGTGGATCGCCGGCGTGGAAAAGCAGCACGCCACGCCGGCGCCGCTAATCGGCGAGCACAGCGAGGCGATCTTGCGCGAGCAAGGCGTCAGCGAGGAGCGGATCGTCGAACTGCGCGCGCAAGGAATCATTTGCTAAAATATGCGAGATACTTGCCGGCAGCATCGGCTCGTCGGGTTCGCGACCATTCCGTCACACCAAATGTCTCACGACGCATTCATCAGCTACTCGACCCACGACAAGGCAGCCGCAGACGCCACCTGTGCCGCCCTGGAGGGGTCCGGGATTCGCTGTTGGATCGCGCCGCGCGACATCGTGCCGGGTGCGGAATGGGGCGAGGCGATTATCGAAGGCATCAACCATTGCCGCGTGCTGATCCTGATCTTCTCGGCAAACGCCAACGACTCGCCGCAGATTCGGCGCGAGGTCGAGCGGGCGGTGAGCAAAGGGGTCCCGATCATCCCCCTGCGCATCCAGGACATCGCGCCCACGCGATCGCTCGAATATTTCATCGGCACCGTCCATTGGCTCGACGCGCTCACGCCGCCGCTGGAGACGCATCTGCGCCGGCTCGCCGAAACCGTGAAAGCACTTTTGCAGATCGATCCCGCGCCACCGCGCATCGTCTCGCCGAGTATCGTCTCCGGCTCTCCGGCATCGTGGATCGGAGCAAACGGCCGCGTAGCGGCCGCAATTGCATTGACGTGTCTCGGGTTGACCGGAGGTGCGATCGGACTCTGGCGGTTTGTTGCGGTGACGCCGGGACCGCAGGCTCCCGCGCCTCCGTCGACGCTCGCGCAGCCTGCAGCTCAGCCCGTCAAGCCAAGCGTTGATCCCGTCCTGGTCGGCACCTTCGAACACGAGGGCGTCGTCGACGATTACGATTGGCGCCTCATCTATTCCATCGAGCCGAGCGGAAGCTATCGCTTGGTCACGACGGCGGAAGAGGACGGCACCTACCAATCCGCCAGCGGCAAATACCGCACCTCCAACGCCAGGACCGGCCGCGTGCGCACCGGGACCTACCGCGCCGTCGGCAATGCAGCGATCGAGGTGAGAAGTGCCACGGGCGTCGCCATATTCCGGCCGGTGCAGCCGGCCGCTCCGATCGACCCAGCCAATCCGGTCATGCTCGGGACCTGGCGCGCCACGGCCGTGCAAGGCGGCGTGACGTGGACGCTAACGATCCAGAACAATCCTAATGGCACCTACCACTACCAAGGGCGGGCGGAGGACAACGGCGATTGTGTCGCTTCCGACCAGCAATGGCGCACGATTTCGGCCGTTACCGGCCAATCCAATAGCGGAACCTATCGGGCCGTGGACGCGCACGACGTCGAAATCACCGGTAGCAGCGGTCCGACCATGTGGCATCGGCAATAAATCGGCCGCGCTCGCGGTCAGTCGCCACTGAAAGATTTCCAAGCAGGCCGACCGGCAGAATATCGAACCAGAATTCACTCCGCCGCCACGGTGGCCTTCGCCGCCGCCTGATCGCGCACGAATTTCTGTAAGGTCAGGTAATCGACCTTGCCCGAGCCGAGGAGCGGCAGCTTGTCGAGCACAATGATCTCCGCCGGCAGCATCAGCTCGGAGGCGTGCTGGCTCCGCGCATAGACCTGGAAATCGCTGCGCGTCGCGCCGTGCTTGTCGGTGACCAGGACGAGCCGCTCCCCCTTGCGCGGATCGGGCAATGCCGCCACCGCGGAGATGTTGTTCGGCCACAGTTCGCCGGCCAGCAGCTCGACGGCGGCGAGCGAGATCATCTCGCCGCCGACCTTGGCGAAGCGCTTGGCGCGGCCCTTGATGGCGATGTAGCCCTGCTCGTCGATGGTGACGATGTCGCCGGTGTCGTACCAGCCGTCCGGCGGCGCTTCGAGCACGCCGGGCTTTTCGGCGCGCAGATAGCCGAGCATGACATTCGGCCCTTTGACGAAGAGGCGACCGCCCTCATCGACGCCCTCGACCTTCTCCAGCCGCGCCTGCATTGCCGGCAGCAGGCGGCCGACGGTGCCGAATTTGTTGAACATCGGCGTGTTGAGCGCCAGCACCGGCGAGGTCTCGGTCACGCCATAGCCTTCGAGAATGCGCAGGCCGAACTTTTCCAGATAGACCCGGCGGGTCGCTTCTTTCACCGGCTCGGCGCCGGCGACGATGCAGCGCAGCGAGCGGAAATCATACGCATTGGCCATGCGCGCATAGCCGGCCAGGAACGTGTCGGTGCCGAACATGTAGGTCGCGCAGATGCCGTAGACCAATTCCGGCACGGTGCGGTAATGCAGCGGCGACGGATAAAGATAAGTCGGCACGCCGGAAACCAGTGGCAGCACGATGCCGCCCATGAAGCCGAACGAATGGAACACCGGCATCGCCATGAACAGCCTGTCCTCGCGGCCGAAATCGATGCGGGCTTCGACCTGGGCGACGTTCGCCAGCACGTTGCGATGGGAGAGGACCACGCCCTTGGGCGTGCCTTCGGTGCCGGAGGTGAAAAGGATCACCGCCCAGTCGTCGGGCTTGCGCGCGACCAGCGGCTTTTTCGCCCGCAGCGCGCCGCGCAGCTTGTCGGCGAACGTCACCGTCTGGCGAATGTCTTCCAGATAGACGATGCGCACCTGCTTCTCGAGATGGGCGATGAGATTTTCCAGGCGTGCCTTTTCCACGAAGGCGCGGGCGGTGAGAATGGTGTCGACCTGCGCGGCGCGGCAGGCGCCGAGGACGTTGGCGGCGCCGGCGGTGAAGTTGATCATCGCCGGAACGCGTCCGCCGGAGAGGAGCGAGAGCACGGTCACCACGGCGCCGTTCGAGGTCGGCAGCATGACGCCGATCGCGCGGCCTTCGGCAGCGAGCGGCATCAGCTTGGCGCCGAGAATGGCAGTCGCCTGCAGGAGCCGCTTGTAGGTCAGCTGACCGCTGAGCGGGTCCTCGATCGCGATCCATTTGCGGCCGTGTACCTTGGCGGCGTCGATCACCCCCTCGACAATGGTGTGGTCGGTCGAGGTGGTGGAGAAAATCAGGTTCGACATGATGTCGTAGAGCGCGGCGCCGGCGGCCTGCCGCCGCTTGCGGCCCTTGAGCTCCGGATCGACCTTGAGCTTCATCGGTTCGAGGATCGTCACCTTGATCTTCGGGAACCATTTCCGGTTGACCTGGGTCTTCTTGAGCCGGCTGAAGACCGTCACCTCGGGGCCGTCGATGCGCACCGGCACCACCATTGCGTCGGACTTGTCGGCGATCAGCGCGGCGCCGTCATAGATCTTCATCAGGCTGCCGGTGACGGTGATGCGGCCTTCCGGGAAGATCACCAGCATGTCGCCGTCGCGCACCGCGTTGATGATCGTGCGCATCGCCATCGGCTTGAGCGGGTCGAGTGCCATGGTGCGCACGAATTTGAGGAACGGCTGAATCCACCAGTTCCTCGCCATCGCCACGTCGATCGCGAACACCGGACGCTTGGGCAAGATCGCGGTCGCCAGCGGCGGATCGAGGAAGCTCACATGGTTGAGCGCGATGATGGCGTTGTGGCCGGCCTTGGCGACGTTCTCCAGGCCCTTCACTTCGAGGTGATAGAAAGCGCGGAAGACGATGGAAAGAAAATCGTTCAGCCAGCTCGCCGGCATGGTACGGCCGATGATGACGGCCATGACCAGATTGGCGGCGCCGAGGAGCGCAAACAGGACCGCGACGCTCATTCCGAGCTTCTGCAGCACGGCGAGGATGATCGCGCCGACCACCATGAAGGCGGCGTTGAGCACGTTGACGGCGGCGACCACGCGGGCGCGGCGGTCGGCGCCGGCCCAGGCCTGCACCGCAGTGAAGCTCGGCACGATATAGAGGCCGCCGGCGATGGCGACCCCGGCGAGATCGATCGCGGTGTGGACGCTGTAACGCGATGCGAAGTACTCGCCGATGCCGATCGGATGCGCCGCCGGCACGATGGCGGAAACCGTCCAGCCGAGATCGAGGCAAAAGAGCCCAAGCAATGCGGCGCCGACGAGCGTCGGCAGGAGAATGATGCGCCCGGCCGCCAGCCACGCGGCGAGACCGGAGCCGACGGCGACCGCGACCGAGAAGATGGTGAGGAACACGGTGACCACCGCCTCGGTGCCGCCGATGTCGAACGTCACCAGGGTCGGCAGCAGCGACAGGACCAGCGCGCCGACGAGCCAGAACCAACTCACCACCAGCGAGCCCCACCACAAGCGGGCGTCCGCGCGCACGTATTTGATGAGGCTTCCCGTGGAAGCAAGGATGTTGCGTTTGATCACCAACTCGGGCGCGCCCTCCCCGCTCGGCGGGATGAAGCGGCTCGCGATCCAGCAGGCGAACGCCGACACCATCATCAGCCAGGCGAAGTGGATCGGATCGCTGCCGCCCCTGGCCGCGATACCGGCGACAATGGTGCCGAGAAGGATGGCGAGGAAGGTCCCGCCTTCGACCAGCGCGTTTCCGGCCGGCAGCTCCGAGCGGGCGAGATGGTCGGGCAGGATGCCGTATTTGATCGGGCCGAACAGCGAAGCGATCGTGCCGTACAGGAACACCGCGACGAAAAGAATAATCAGCGAATGGAAGGCGAAGCCGGCGACCGCGATCGTCGCGACGCCGATCTCGGCAAACTTCAGGCGCCGCGCGATGAAGGCCTTGTCGTAGCGGTCGGCGAGCTCGCCGCCGAGCCCGGACAGGAAAAAGAACGGGACGATGAGCGTCGCGCCGGCAAGCGTGACCAGAGCCGCCGAATTGGCGCCCGCCACCTCGAACAGGATGACGAAGACCAGCGCCGTCTTGAGGAAATTATCCCCGAATGCCGAGAAGAACTGGCACCAGAACAGAGGCGCGAAACGTCGCGTCGTCATCAAGGACATGGTTCACCCGCTTTCCCGGTAGCGCTTGCTCCCGCGACATTTTAGACCGCTGCGCGCGGCTTGGCGACGCGGGAAATTGGCGACACGGAAAATAAGGCGGCCGGTGACGTTTGCCCAGCCGCCCTCACCGAATCGGAATGAGCAAGCCCAGGGTCAGGCCCAGCGATTGCTCGTGTCCTTTGCCGAAATCATATCCGTAGCTCAACTCCACATACCAACCGAGCCTTCGGTCCGGCCACGGCCAGATTTGAAATTCGATCGCGGCCTCCGCGCCGAGTGAATCGGCCGCTCTGCCTGCGTTGGTCGTGTGCAGCCATGCCGGCCCGGCGCCGATCTCGAACTCCACGCTATCGTTGAGCGCAAAAGGCTTCTTGAATATGACGTCGGTTTCCCACTCGGTGTGGCTGTTGCTCAAAAGCGCCGTGACGCCGGCCTCGATCTCCAGCCAATCGGCGATGACGGGAATGTCGAGCGCCGCTGTCGGGCCGAGACTCGAGCCGCCGGAAAAGCTCCATTCACCGGCTACTCCGAGTTCGAGGAGCACCGGTTCCTTGTCCTTCTCCTCGGCCGGTGCCGCCTCTGCCGAAAGTAACAGAGCCGCCACCAAACCCAGCGCCGTCCCGCACCTGATCACGCGGCTCCCCGCTCTGTTGCCCTCACGCTAATAGGCGCGATGCCGCAGAGCAAATGCCGATGTGGGCCGCCGCGACGATCAGGGCGCGGCCCGCTACTGCACGGTCTCCCCGTGCAGCGCGAGATCGAGGCCGCCGCGCTCGACATCCTCGCTGACGCGAAGGCCGATCGCCAGATCGACGACCTTGAGGATGATCAACGTCACGACCACGTCGTAGACGAACACGCAGCCGATGCCGACCGCCTGGTTCAAGACCTGGCCGGCATTGCCCTGGATCAATCCGGCGGTGCCGCCATATTCGCTGACCGCGAACACGCCGGTAAGGAGCGCGCCGGCCGCGCCGCCGACCGCGTGCACGCCGAAGGTATCGAGCGCATCGTCATAACCGAACATGTGCTTGAGGCCGGTACAGCCCCAATAGCAGACGATGCCGGCGGCAACGCCGATGCAGAAAGCCCCCATCGGGCCGACAAAGCCGGAGGCCGGGGTGATGGCGACGAGCCCGGCGACGGCGCCGGAGCAGATGCCGATGACCGTCGGCTTGCCGCGCATGATCCACTCGACGATCATCCAGGTGAAGCCGGCGGTCGCGGTGGCGAGGTGCGTCACCGTCATCGCCATGCCCGCCTGCATCCCGGCGCTGACCGCCGAGCCGGCGTTAAAGCCGAACCAACCGACCCAGAGGAGCGAGGCGCCGATCATGGTCAGCACCATATTGTGCGGCGGCGCGGTGTCCTTGCGCTTGCCGAGCATGAGCGCGGCCATCAGCCCAGCGGTGCCGGAATTGACGTGCACCACCGTGCCGCCGGCGAAATCGAGAACCTTGAACCACGCCTGGTCGTTGGCGGAGTTGAACACGCCATCCGGTCCCCATACCCAGTGCGCGACCGGCGAATAGACGAAGATCGCCCACAGCCCGATGAACCAGAGCATCGCCGAGAATTTCATGCGCTCGGCAAAAGAGCCGGCGATCAGCGCCGCGGTGATGATGGCGAAGGTCAGCTGGAACATCGAATAGACGGTCTCGGGAATGGTCGGCGCCAGCGGATTGGGATTGCCGATGTTCTTGGAAAAGTCGCTGACGATGCCTTGCAGGAAGGCGCGATCGAGCCCACCGATGAACGGTGTCCCCGAGCGGAAGGCGAGGCTGTAGGTGAAGAACAGCCAGAGAATGCTGACCAGGCAGGTGATGGCGAAGCTCGTCATCACCGTATCGCCGACGTTCTTCTTGCGCACCATGCCGCCATAGAACAGGGCGAGACCGGGAATGGTCATCATCAGCACGATGGCCATCGAGGTCAGCATCCAGGCGGTGTCGCCGGAATTGGGCGTGCACTTCTCGAGCGTCTTGGCGTCGCAAGCCGGCGGCGGCGGCTCGGCCGGCGCCGCCGCGGGCGCAGCCGGAGCGGCGGCGGGAGCCGCGGGCGTCGCCGAAGTCTGCGCGTAGGAGGCATGGAATGCCGGCAGGCTCAGCACGATGGCGAGCAGGATCGCTCCGGCGAGAGCAACGAGCCCCGCACGCGAGAACATCTTCGAGGTCATGGTTTCACTCCTGTCCATTTTGGTGCGGGTCAGCTCAAAGGGCCGCGGCGTCGGTCTCGCCGGTGCGGATGCGCACCGCATGGTCGAGGCCGAAGACAAAGATCTTGCCGTCGCCGATCTGTCCGGTTTTCGCCGCCGTGGTGATGGTCTCGATGACCTTGTCGACCTGATTGGACGCACAGGCGATCTCGAGCTTGATCTTCGGCAGGAAGCTCACGGCGTATTCGGCGCCGCGATAGATTTCGGTGTGGCCCTTCTGCCGCCCGTAGCCCTTCACCTCGGTGACGGTCAGTCCCTGAACGCCGATCTTGGTGAGCGCGTCGCGGACCTCGTCGAGCTTGAAGGGCTTGATGATGGCCATGACGATTTTCATTGATGCAATCTCCCCGTCGCCCGCTCCTGCGACGCAGCGAATGGGCGGGCTAAGCAAAAGCGACCACCGCGCGCGGGCCTACGGTCCCGCGGCGTTACCGCTCAAGAGAATCAAACGGCGTGCCAGTTCCGGTTAGCCTGCGCGGGATGGGGATCGACGGCCGTCAGACGCTTTTTCGGGCAGCATAGACGCCGCCACACATCGCTATCCAACGCCTTCGCCTAGAGATGAGTCATAATGCACAAGAAATAGGCGTCAGCGGAATATCGCGGATGGGCGGAATTCAAGTTCATTCTTTGAACCCGAGGTTCCGGGAAGCGCCGCTCACAGCGCGTCGGAATCGGTCTCGCTGGTGCGGATGCGCACCGCGTGATCGAGCGGAACCACGAAGATCTTGCCGTCGCCGATCTGCCCGGTCTTGGCGGCGGTGCCGATCGCCTCAACCACCCTGTCGGCCTCGTCTGCCGGGACCGCGATTTCGACGCGGATCTTCGGCAAAAAATTCACCGCGTATTCGGCGCCGCGATAGATCTCGGTGTGGCCCTTCTGCCGGCCATAACCTTTGACTTCGGTGATGGTCATGCCGCGAATGCCGAGAGCGGTGAGCGCGTCGCGCACCTCCTCGAGCTTGAACGGCTTGATGATGGCAATCACGAGCTTCATGGATCGGTTCCCGGCGCAGCAGCCAGCAGGCGCTACGCACCATACCGGCCTTGCCGCCAAGAATTAAGCCGTTTTATTGCCTTGGCTCTTTATTGCCTTGGCTCTCCGATTCCGGCTTGGCGCGGCGCTGCCGCAGAAGGCCCTCCTGCGCGACCGAGGCGACCAGGGTGCCGTCGCCCGCGAAGATCAGGCCCCGCGCGAAACCGCGCGAGCCGGCAAGGTTCGGGCTGTCCTGGACATAAAGCAGCCACTCATCGGCGCGGAACGGCCGGTGGAACCACATCGCGTGGTCGAGGCTTGCCGCCATGATCTCGTTGTTGAAGATGTTGAGCCGGTGCGGGATCAACGCCGCCCCAAGCAAGCTCATGTCGGAAGCGTAGGCGAGCACGCATTGATGAATCGCCGGCTCATCGGGCAGGCTTCCAGTGGCGCGGATCCAGACGTGAAAGCCGTCGCCTTCGACCTTCTCGCCGAGATAGCGGCCGTATTCGACCGCCCGCATCTCGATCGGCCGCTCGCGCTGATAATAAGTGCGCACCGGATCCGGCATCCGCGACAGCATGCGCTCCCTGATGTCGCTTTCGCTCGGCAGCGTGTCCGGTTTCGGCACCTCGGGCATCGGGAATTGATGCGACAAGCCCTGCTCCGTGCCGTGGAACGACACCTCCATGGAGAAGATCGCCGCGCCGTGCTGGATCGCGGTCACGCGCCGCGTGGTGAAGCTGCGCCCGTCGCGAATGCGATCGACCTCGTAGATGATCGGCACTTTGGGATCGCCGCCGAGGAGAAAATAGGCGTGCAGCGAGTGCGGCGGCCGCTGCGCCACTTCCGCAACCGTGCGGCAGGCAGCGACCAGGGCTTGGCCGATGACCTGGCCGCCATAGACGCGTTGCCATTTCGACTGCGGCGAGCGGCCGCGGAACAGATTCACCTCGAGCGGCTCGAGATCGAGGATGTCGAGTACGTCCTGGATGGCGGACATGAATGAGCCCAATCTGTCGTCCGGGGGAAACGCCGGCGCTGCCGGCGGTGAAGGCGAATTCGCACGCTTGCCGGACGATGCTATGCTGCCAAGCGGCTGCGGTCCAGAAATAGGCCCAGCAGAAATAAGCCTAGCAGTACAGGCGCGCGTATCATGAACCGGCCGAATGGTCCGATCGACGTTCTCATCGCCGGCGGCGGCTTTGCCGGCCTCGCGCTTGCGATCGCCTTGCGGCAAGGGCTCGGGTCGGCTTTTTCCGTCACTGTTGTGGACCCGATGCTCGGCAAGAGCCACGCCGATGACGAGCGCGCCTCGGCGATCGTTGCCGCCGCGCGCCGCTTGTTCGAGACGCTGGGCGTTTGGCAGGACGTCGCGGCGGAAACCCAGCCGATCCTCGACATGGTCGTCACCGACAGCCGGCTCGACGACGCGGTGCGGCCGGTCTTTCTCACTTTCGCCGGCGAGATCGAGCCGGGCGAGCCGTTCGCCCATATGATCGAGAACCGGCGTCTCGTCGATGCGCTCGCCGTGAAGGCGAAAGAGGTCGGCGTCGATCTACGAACGGCCTCCGCTGCGAAATTTACTTATCCTCCCCCGGAGGGAGCAGGTCGCGAGCGAAGCGAGCCGCCTGCCGGCGGTCGACCCGCCCCTTCCAGGGGAGAGTGGACGCAGCACGTCGATGTCGAGTTGGCGGACGGCGGTGCAATCTCGGCGCGGCTCCTCGTCGCCGCCGACGGCGCGCGCTCCTCGATTCGCACCGGCGCCGGCATCGCCACTCATGGCTGGAGCTACGCGCAGTCGGCGATCGTGACCAATGTCGGACACGAACGCGATCATCAAGGCCGCGCCGAGGAGCATTTTCTGCCGGCCGGGCCGTTCGCCATCCTGCCGCTTCCGGGCCGCCGCTCCTCGATCGTGTGGACCGAAGCAACGCGCGAGGCGGAGCGCATCGTCGCCCTGCCCGACGACGCCTTCCACGCCGAGCTCGAGCGCCGTTTCAAGCTGCATCTCGGCGAGATCACGACCATCGGCCCGCGCCGGGCGCTGCCGCTCGGCTTCTTCGTGGCCCGCTCGTTCATCGCCGAGCGGATCGCGCTCGTCGGCGACGCCGCCCATGTCATCCACCCGATCGCCGGACAGGGACTCAATATGGGCCTGAAAGATGTCGCCGCGCTCGCCGAGGTGATCGTCGACGCGGTACGGCTCGGCCTCGATCCGGGCGCGGCGCAGGTGCTCGAGCGCTATCAGCGCTGGCGGCGGTTCGATACCATGGCCATGGGGCTCGCGACCGACGGCCTCAATCGTCTGTTCTCGAACCGCTCCGCGGTGCTGCGTCTCGCCCGCGACGTCGGTCTCGGCCTAGTCGATCGCGTGCCCAACCTCAAGCGCCTGTTCATCCGCGAGGCGGCGGGGCTCGTCGGCGAGGTACCGAAATTGCTGCGCGGCGAAACGCTGTAGCGACGTCGCGCCGCCGCTATGGCCTTCAACCACATCGCGGTCATCGGCGCCGGCGCCTGGGGCAGCGCGCTCGCGCTCACCTGCGCGCGCGCCGGACGGAAGGTCACGCTGTGGGAGCGCGATCCCGCGAACGCTGCGCAGCTCGCGGCAACGCGCGAGAGCCGCCTTCTGCCCGGCGTGAGAATCGACGACAGCGTCTTGCTGGCCGCCGATCTCGCCGACGCGGCGGCAGCCGACGCGCTCCTCCTCGCCGTTCCCGCGCAATCCGTCCGCGCGGCCGCAACAGCGCTGACGCCTTTTCTCGCCGCGCGTACGCCGCTGATCGTCTGCGCCAAAGGCATCGAGCGCGGCAGCGGGAAATTCATGAGCGAGGTGATCGCCGAATGCGCGCCCGAGGCGGTGCCGGCGATCCTCTCCGGGCCGAGCTTTGCCGCCGATGTGGCGCGCGGCCTGCCGACGGCGGTCACGCTCGCGGCAAGTGACGGCGAGCTGGCGCGCGCGCTCGCGCAGGCAATCGGCTCGGCAAGCTTCCGCCCTTACCATTCCACCGATCTGCGCGGCGTCGAGATCGGCGGCGCCGCCAAGAACGTGCTCGCCATCGCTGCCGGAATCGTTACCGGCCGCGGCCTCGGCGCGAGCGCCGCGGCGGCGCTGACCACCCGCGGCTTTGCCGAGCTCATGCGCTTCGGCAAGGCTTACGGCGCGCGGCCGGAGACCATGATGGGCCTTTCCGGGCTCGGCGATCTACTGCTCACCTGCTCGAGCCCGCAGTCGCGAAACTTCAGTTTCGGCGTCCATCTCGGCCGCGGCCACCGCCCGGAAACGATCCAGGCCGCCACCGGGCTCGCCGAAGGCGCGTCCACGGCGGCGGTGCTGGCCGAGATGGCGCGCGAGCGCGCGGTCGACATGCCGATCTCGTTTGCCGTCGCCGCGCTACTCGACGGAAAAATGAGCGTCGATGCGGCGATCGAGTCGCTATTATCGCGGCCGCTGAAGGCGGAGGAATAACCATGGCTTATTGGCTGATGAAGACCGAGCCGGAGGAGTTTTCCTGGGACGATCAGGTCAAGCGCGGCGCCAAGGGCGAGGCTTGGTCGGGCGTGCGCAATTTCACCGCGCGCCGGCACCTCAAGGAGATGAAGAAGGGCGAGAAGTTCTTCTTCTATCACACCGGCGATCAGAAACAGGTGGTCGGCATCGGCGAGGTGATCCGCGAGCACTATCCGGACCCGACCGCAGAGAAGGGCGAGCCCTGGGTCGCGGTGACCACCGGCGCGGTCGAGCCATTGCCGAAGCCGGTGACCCTTGCGGCGATCAAAGCCGACCCGAAACTCAAGAACATGATCCTGGCCAAATATCCGCGCCTGTCGGTGCAGCCGGTGACCGCGGAGGAATGGAAGCTCATCTGCAAGATGGGCGGGTTGGCGCCTGCCGCTAAGCCGCACTGACCGGCTTGATCCCGATTTTGTGACTACGCAGCGCTTGAGCGCGCGGCCATCGGACACTATGATCCGTTCAAATGATTAAACGCATTGACGCGTGCACGCGCTGATGGGCGTGCCGATGAAACAGGTGGCGCGCACCTTCGCCCAGTGCAAGCCGATGTTCTTCGCCCTGGGCGACATGACGCGGCAGCGGATCATTTTGCTGCTGGAGAAGACCGAGTCGCTCAACGTTACGCAGCTCGCGCGGAAACTGCCGCTGTCCCGCCCGGCGATTTCGCACCATCTCGGCGTGCTGCGTCAGGCCGGGCTGGTCGGCGTCCGCCGCCAGGGAACGGAGCGTCACTATTTCCTCACCATCGGCGCGGCGCTGGTGTTGCTGCAGCGGCTCGTAACCGAAGTCGAGGACTGCGAGGAGTAGAGGCCAATGGACATGATCGTGAACGGCAAGACTGTCGCGCTTGCCGCAGGCGTCGCCGACGATGACGCCATGCTCATCGACGTCCTGCGCAATGCCGGGCTCACCGGCACCAAGCTCGTTTGCGGCGCCGGTGTATGCGGCGCCTGCACGGTGCTCCTCGACGGCAAGCCGGTGGTGAGTTGCCTGATGCCCGCCAACGCCGCGCGCGGCAAACAAGTGGTGACCGTCGAGGGAATCGCAGCGGCCGCCGATCTGCATCCGGTGCAGAAGGCGTTCATCGCGCGCGACGCGCTGCAGTGCGGCTTCTGCACGCCAGGCTTTGTGGTGGAGGCCGCGGTGTTTCACGACGAATGGCGGCGCGCCAAAGGCACGGCCGCACCTTCGCCGACCGAGGTGGCGGCGGCGCTCGCCGGACATCTATGCCGGTGCGGGGCCTATGCGAATATTTGCGAGGCGGTCGCACAGGCTTGCACGGGCCAATTCGACGCCGCCGGCATCCAGGGCCCGCGCGTCGAGGCCGCCGAAAAAGTCACCGGCCGCGCCAAGTACACCGTCGACATCGCGCTCGAAGGACAGCTTGAAGGCGCCATTCTGCGATCACCGCATGCGCACGCGCGCGTAGTCGCACTCGATTTCGCGGCGGCGCGCAAATTGCCGGGCGTCGCCGCGGCCATATCGCTCCTCGGCTCCGACAGCGTCGTGCGCTTCGCCGGCCAGGAGATCGCCGCCGTGGCGGCGGTCGACGGCAAGACGGCGCGCGCCGCGCTCGAGGTCATCGCGGTGCGCTATGAAATCCTCCCCGCCGTGGTCGGCATGGATGAGGCGCGGCGCGAAAAAGCCCCGACGGTGTATTCCGGATTCCGCAAAAAGACCGGGAACGTGTCCGAAGGCCCGTCGCTGCCGGCGCCCTGGAAAAACAATATCCGCGGCCCCACGGGCGGCATGTCGGACAAGCCGCGCAAGGCCCGCAAGATGCTCGAGGCCGCCAAGGCCGCCGCCGATCCGCTGCTGGTCGAGGGCGTTTGGCGGACGCAGGCGCAATCGCACACCTCGTTTGAGCCGCATGCCGCGGTCGCCGCATTCGCGGGCGACCGCCTGACGGTTTATCTGTCGACCCAGGCAGCGCGACACAGTGCGGAACTGATTGCGAAAAAATACGGCCTCCCCGCGGAGAACGTGCAGGTCATCGCGCACCATGTCGGCGGCGGCTTTGGCTCCAAAGGACCCCTGCGGGCCGAGGCCTTCGCCGCGATCGAACTCGCCCGCGCCGCCGGCGTGCCGGTTCGGGTCGTGCTTGATCGTCACGAGGAACTCAGCGTGACCGGGTATCGGCCGGGAGCCGAGCTTTCGGTGTCGCTGCTGCCGGGCCGCGATGGCTCGCTCAAGGCTCTCTCGTTCAAGGCCTACGCCGACACCGGCGCCGGAGTGAACTCGACCATCGCCGCGCTCGCGCGCTTGATCTACCCGGCGGAAGCCAAGGAGCTGCTCGATTACGACGTCGTGAGCAATCTGCCGCCGGGCGCCCCGTTCCGCGGCCCCGGAGGTCCGGTGCTGTGCTTCGCACTGGAGCAGGCGGTCGACGAGGCCGCGTTCAGGCTCGCCGTCGACCCGATCGCGCTTCGCCAGCGCTGGGATCCGGACCCGCATCGCCAACGCCTCTACGATTGGGCGAGCGGCCTCGACACCTGGCGCGCCCGCGGCGAAGTCGGCTCCGAACGCGGCCGATATCGGCGCGGCATCGGCGTAGCGGCAGGCTTTTGGTTGTACTTCTGGCAACCGGGCTGCGAGGTGAAGCTTGAAATCAAGAATGGCCGCCTCATCGCCAGCACCTCGACGCAAGACATTGGCAACGGCGCCCGCAGCGTGCTCGCCAACACGGTCGCTGGCGCGTTCGGACTGGAGCCGCATGAGATCGAGGCGCGGGTCGGCGACTCCTCCCTGCCGGAAGGCGCGATGGCGGGCGGCAGCCGCAGCACCGCGACCATAGTGCCGTCAGCGCTTGCGGCCGCGGATCGGCTCAAGGACGAGGTGCGCCGGCGTTCGAACCGTCCGGTCGAGGATAAGACGGATTGGCGCGCAGTCCTCGTCGGGATGCCGGACATCAACGTGACCGCGGGACGTCCCCCCGATCGGGCAGCGGTTCGCGGCATTACCTCGCCGCTCGACGCGGCCGGCATGATGGGGACGGTGTTCAAGTGGATCCTGCGCCGATTTGCACGCCTCGAAACCGGCTCCGGCGCGCCGAGCGCCGTGCAGGTCGCCGAGGTCGAGGTCGACACGCTGCTCGGCCGCGTCCGCGTGCTGCGGGTGCATAGCGGCTTGGCCGTGGGCCGGCTCGCCGCGCCGCAGCTCGCCCGCAGCCAGGCGGAGGGATCGATCATCCAAGGCGTCGGCTACGCGCTCTACGAAGGCCGGCAAATCGATCAGGCATCGGGGCAGGTTTTGACCACGGGCTTGGAGGACTATCGCATCCCCGGCATCGCCGACACGCCCGAGATGGACATACACTTCGACGATTGGGGTTTTGAGCACGTGCCCGGCGGTGCGGTCGGACTTGGCGAAGTCGCGACGCTGCCGGTTGCCGCGGCAATCGCCAACGCAGTCCACAATGCGACCGGCACAAGGCCGTATGAGATTCCCTTGCGGCCGGACCGCCTGCTAACGGCGTTGAACGGCGGGAGAGGATCATGAGCTTGCATCAGATGGCGCCCGAGTTCCGCGCCGGCGGCACCGATCTGTCCGAGCGCCGCCGCTCGGGCATTTCGCGCGGCAAGATCACCGATCTCGCACCGACCGACCTGATGACCGGCCTCGCCTGGAATCCGCAGGGCGCGGCGCGCATCGGCGCGATGGTCACGATCGCAACGCTCGCGAGCGACGCTCGCGTGCAAACGGCCTATCCGGGGCTCGCGGCGGCAGCCGCGGGACTGGCGACGCCGCAGATCCGCGGCGTCGGCACGCTTGGCGGCAACTTGGCGCAGCGGACGCGGTGCTGGTATTTCCGCAACCCGCATCTTTCCTGCTTGAAGAAAGGCGACCCGGTGTGCCCGGCGCGCGTCGGCAATCACCTCTATGGGGTCGCCTTCGACCTCGGACCCTGCGTCGCCCCGCATCCCTCGACGCTCGCCGCCGCGCTTCTCGCCTACGATGCCGTGGTCACGACCAGCGAACGAAGCAACATTACGATCGCGGCCCTCCTCGGCGACGGCTCCGAGGGAACCGCCGACAACACGCTCAAGCCCGGCGAGTACATCACCCATGTCGACATGCCGGTGCCGCTCGGGCGGGAGCGCGCGGGCTATCGGCGCGCCATAAGTCGCACCTACGCCGAATGGCCGCTGGTCGAGGTGGTCGTCCGCGGCGTGCTCGCCGAGCGGCGGTTCGAGTTCGTTCGCGTGGTCGCCGGCGGCGTCGCGCCGGTGCCGTTGCGATTCTTCGAGGTCGAAGAGGCGCTGCGATCCACGGCACTCGACGAAGCCGGCATCCGCAAGGCCGCCCAGCTGGCGATCAAACACGCGAAGCCGCTTCCTGCCGCGGCCTACAAGCTCAAGCTCCTGGAGCAGGAGATCGCCGACGTGGTGCAATCGCTGGCCTGAACGGCGGTTCCCCGTTCGCCGCTGATCTCCGATTTTCGGCCCGCGGACCCGGCGCGGGCAACGCGTCAAGAATGTCGCACCATCCGCGGGGGCTATTTCGGAGCCTTGTCGCTCGTCCGGGCATCGTCGCATAATGCCGCCGCGAGGAACGCCTTTTAGTAAGGCCGCGCCAGCGGCGTGTGCGCCTGGAGGACGAGATGTCGGACAAGGTCTACGAGATCCCCGCCGATTGGGCGAAGCACGCCTTCATCAACGCAGCCGACTACAAGAAAATGTACCAGCGCTCGCTCGCCGATCCGAACGGCTTCTGGGCCGAGCAGGGCAAGCGCATCCACTGGTTCAAGCCGTTCAGCAAGGTCAAGAACACCTCGTTCGCCAAGCCGAATGTCTCGATCAAATGGTTCGAGGATGGCGTCACCAACGCCGCCTACAACTGCATCGACCGCCATCTCGCCAAGCGCGCCAACCAAACTGCGATCATCTGGGAAGGTGACGATCCGAAGGATTCGAAGACCATCACGTACAAAGAGCTGCACGACGAGGTCTGCCGTTTCGCCAATGTGCTGCGCAACCGCAATGTCCAGAAGGGTGACCGCGTCACCATCTACCTGCCGATGATCCCGGAGGCGGCTTACGCCATCCTCGCCTGCGCGCGCCTCGGTGCGATTCATTCGGTGGTATTCGGCGGCTTCTCGCCCGATTCGCTCGCCGGCCGCATCGAGGACTGCAAGTCGAACGTCGTCATCACCGCCGACGAAGGCTTGCGCGGCGGCCGCAAGGTGCCGCTCAAGGCCAACACCGACGCGGCCATCGCCAAGGTCGGCGGCGTCGACCATGTCATCGTGGTCAGGCGCACCGGCGCGGCGGTCGATATGACGCCGGGGCGCGACGTCTGGTATCACGACGCTGCCGACATGGTGACGGCGGAATGCCCGTGTGCGGAGATGAATGCGGAGGACCCGCTATTCATCCTTTACACGTCGGGCTCGACTGGAAAGCCGAAAGGCGTGCTGCACACGACCGGCGGCTATCTGGTCTACACGGCGATGACGCACCGCGACGTGTTCGACTATCACGATGGAGATATTTACTGGTGCACGGCGGACGTCGGCTGGGTCACCGGCCACAGCTACATCGTCTACGGGCCGCTGGCGAACGGCGCCACGACGCTGATGTTCGAAGGCGTGCCGAATTTTCCGTCGATGTCGCGCTTCTGGGAAGTGATCGACAAGCACAAGGTCAACACCTTCTACACCGCGCCGACGGCGATCCGGGCGCTGATGCAGGCGGGCGATGCGCCGGTAAAGAAGACCTCGCGCGCCTCGTTGCGGCTCCTCGGCTCGGTCGGCGAGCCGATCAATCCGGAAGCGTGGGAATGGTACCACCGCGTGGTCGGCGACGGCCGCTGCCCGATCGTCGACACCTGGTGGCAGACCGAGACCGGCGGCATTCTGATCACGCCGCTCCCCGGAGCGACCCGGCTCAAACCCGGCTCGGCGACGCGGCCCTATTTCGGCATCGTGCCGCAGATCGTCGATCCCGAAGGCAAGGTGCTCGACGGCGCGGCCAGCGGCAATCTGTGCATCGCGGATTCGTGGCCGGGACAGATGCGCACGGTCTATGGCGACCATCAGCGCTTCATCGACACCTATTTCAGCGCCTATCCGGGAAAATACTTCACCGGCGACGGCTGCCGCCGCGACGAAGACGGCTATTACTGGATCACCGGCCGCGTCGACGACGTGATCAACGTCGCCGGCCATCGCCTCGGCACCGCCGAGGTCGAGTCGGCGCTGGTGGCGCACCCGAAAGTATCGGAGGCTGCCGTCGTCGGTTATCCGCACGATATCAAGGGCCAGGGCATCTACGCCTATGTCACGCTGATGGCCGGCGAGCAGCCGACCGAAGCGTTGCGCAAGGAGCTGGTGAACTGGGTTCGCACCGAGATCAGCCCGATCGCCTCGCCCGACCTCCTCCAGTTCGCCCCGAACCTGCCGAAGACCCGCTCGGGAAAGATCATGCGCCGCATCCTGCGCAAGATCGCCGAGGATGAGTCGGCAAATCTCGGCGACACCTCGACGCTCGCCGATCCCGCCGTGGTCGACGACCTGGTCAGCAACCGGCAGAACCGCAAGAGCGCCTGAAGTCCCGGAGCACCGCCAGCGACGGTGAGAAATTGATGAAAATTTTACCGTGTTGCGCGGTTGCTGCTGAGGAAACCCGCGTTTTCGTCTAAGATGGTTTCCGCCTAGTGAGTGCGCCTCCCGGGCGCGGGCCAGTAGTTTGTTGCGTGTTGGGGGTTCCACAATGCGGGGGACAATTCTTTTCGCGGCCGCGCTAGTGGCCAGTATCGGCTCATTCGCCCTTTCGCCGCACCCGGCGCACGCGAATGGCGACATCGTCACGACGAAGGACAGCTACGCGGCGGGCACCATCGTCATCCGCACCAGCGAGCGCCGGCTCTACCTGTTCCTCGGCGACGGGCGGGCGCTCAGCTATCCGGTCGGAGTTGGCAAGGCCGGCATGCAATGGGCCGGCACGACCACGATCAGCGGCAAGTATATGAGCCCGGCATGGGCGCCGCCGGAGTCGATCAAGCGGGAAAACCCAAGGCTTCCCGACGTGATCCCGGGAGGCTCGCCGCATAACCCGATGGGCGTCGCAGCCATGACGCTCACCGGCACAGAATATGCCATCCACGGCACCAACCAGCCGGGTTTGATCGGCCGTTTCGTCTCGCACGGCTGCATCCGCATGTACAACGCCGACATCACCGATCTTTACGAACGGGTCAGCGTCGGCACGCCGGTGGTCGTCCAGTAATCAGGGGTCAGGGGTCAGGGGTCAGGGGTCAGGAATCAGAACGCCTTATGCCTGACCCCTGATTCCCGACCCCTGACCCCTGACCCTAGAAATCCGAAGTCAGGCCGTTTACTTCCCAGTCGCCGTAGCGGGTCGGCTCCGGACCGTCGCGGCCGCCGATTTCCTTCGGCTGGTCGGGCGCGGTGCGGCCGCGTTCGGCGCGACGGGCTGCGGCTTCGGCGAGCGCGCGTTCGGCCAGCGGCAGCGGGCGTTTTCCGCCGGTCCGATCCGCCGCGCTTGCGGCTGGGGTCGATGATTTTTGCTCGGATGCCATGATGTTCACGTGGCGAAGCGTTCGGCCGGCCGCAAGTCCCTCCCCGGTGCCGGCGAACCATGCCAAGAACGCCGGATGAAGGCCAAGCGAAAATCGGCCCCGCGTCAGCCGGGCAATACCGACGCCGTACCGGGCTTGCCGGCCCGGCAGATTGCCGCCGACATCGTCGAGGACGTGCTGCGCCGCCGGCGCGCGCTCGACGAAGTGCTCGACGGCGCCGCCGCGCATCCGGGATTTGCCGGCTTGCCCGAGCGCGACCGCGCGCTGGTGCGGGCTCTCGCCGCCACGGTGCTGCGCCGGCTGGGCACGCTGCGCCATCTGATCGGGATCTTTCTCGATCACGGCGCGCCGGAGAAGGCGCCGCGGGTCGAGACCGCGCTCCTGATCGGCGCCGCGCAGATCCTCTTCCTCGACGTACCCGATCATGCCGCCGTCGATCTCGCGGTGCGCCTGGCGCAGGCCGACCGGCAGGCGATGCACTATGCCGGCCTGGTCAACGCCGTGCTGCGCCGCCTCACGCGCGAGGGCGCCGAGCGTTTGCGCGCGCTCGACACCGCCGTCCTCGATACGCCGGAATGGCTGCTGGCGCGCTGGACCGAGAGCTACGGCGCGGAGACGGCGCACGCCATCGCTGCCGCCAATGGCACCGAGCCGGCGCTCGATCTGACGGTCAAAAGCGATCCGGAAATCTGGGCCGCACGGCTAAGCGGGCGGGTGCTGCCGACCGGCTCGGTGCGCATGATCGCGCATGGAACGGTGACCGCGCTGCCCGGTTTTGCCGAGGGCGCGTGGTGGGTGCAGGACGCGGCAGCGGCGCTGCCAGCGCGGCTGTTCGGCAATGTCAGCGGGCGTCGCGTCGCCGATCTCTGCGCTGCGCCAGGCGGCAAGACCGCGCAGCTTGCCGCCGCCGGCGCGCATGTCACCGCCGTCGATCGCGCGCCCGCGCGGCTGACGCGGCTGCGCGACAATCTCGCGCGCCTCTCGCTTGCCGCCGATCTCGTCTGCGCCGATGTTGCCGAGTGGACCGCCGAGCCGTTCGATGCCGTGCTCCTCGACGCGCCCTGCTCCTCGACCGGCACCATCCGCCGCCATCCCGACGTGCCGTGGCTCAAGCGTGCGTCCGATATCGCCGCGCTCGCCGCCTTGCAGCGCCGGCTCATCGCCCACGCCGTGGAGCTCCTTCGGCCCGATGGTATCCTGGTGTACTGCACCTGCTCGCTCGAGCCCGAGGAGGCCGAGCATGTAGTCGCCGACCTCCTCGCGCGCGACGACGGCATGCGGCGGGCGCCGGTCGCGCCGTCCGAGGTTTTCGGCCGCGGCGAGTTCATCAGCAAAGATGGCGACCTGCGCACCCTGCCCTGCCAGCTACCCGATCCTGATTCGCGCTTCGCCGGCCTCGACGGCTTCTATGCCGCACGGCTGCAGAAACGTTAATTTTAGCTCGTAATTGGCCGCCGGTGCGGCGATCCGATATAGCTGGATTCGGCGACGCAATGCGCCGACGGAAGGGCGATCTGGACGATGGCGCGCGTTTCAATCGCGAACCACGCGAAGCTGTCGTGGCTGCTGCTGCGCGGCGGACTACGGCGCCTTGCCGGGCGCCTCAACGGCCATCCGCTGCTGCGCTGGTCGTTCATTCCGCTCAAACCCGACCGGCTGTTGATCGCGCCGCAGGATCTGCGCACCACCGACGCCACCCGCGCCGGCGAAATCTACGCCGGCCGCTTCGCCTTCGCCGGCAAGATCGTGGTCTGCGACGGCCGCTCGGTCTTTGAAATGGAGCCGCCGTCCGAGGAATGGGCGACGGCGCTTCTCGGTTTCAGCTGGCTGCGGCATCTGCATGCGGCAGACTCTGCGGTCACCCGCGCCAATGCGCGGGCGCTGATCAACGAATGGATCGCGGTGCAGGGCTCCTGGCACCCGCTCGGCTGGCGCCCGGACGTGCTCTCGCGCCGCATCGTCTCCTGGCTCAGCCAGGCCACCCTGGTGCTGGAAGACGCCGATGTCGCCTTTTACCGGCGCTTCCTGCGCAGCCTGGTCCGCCAGGTCCGCTATCTTCGCCACACCGCCGGCGACGCGCGGCGCGGCGTCGCGCGCATGCTGGCTCCGATCGCGCTGAGCTATGCGGCGCTGTGCATCGCCGGGCAGGCGAAGCACATCAAGTCGACCACCGACCGGCTCAATCGCGTGATCGAAGAGCAGATCCTGCCCGACGGCGGCCACGCCGACCGCAATCCCCGAGCGATCATCGAGTTGCTGCTGATGTTGCTGCCGCTGCGCCAGGTGTTTACCTCGCGCAACGAAGCGCCGCCGCAGCCGCTGCTCAACGCCATCGACCGCATGATGCCGATGCTGCGCTTCTTTCGCCACTCCGAGGGGACCTTCGCGCATTTCAACGGCATGGGGGCGACGCCGGCCGATCTGCTGATGACGCTGCTCGCCTATGACGATACCCGCGGCGCGCCGCTCTCGAACGCGCCGCATTCCGCGTATCAGCGCATGGAAGCCGGCGGCAGCGTCCTGATCATCGATACCGGCGGCGCGCCGCCGATCGAGGCGAGCCTCGAGGCCCATGCCGGCTGCCTTTCGTTCGAGTTCTCCTCGCTGAAGCAGAATCTCATCATCGTCAATTGCGGCATGCCGGCGACCTCGCGCGAGGAATGGCGCCGGCACGCGCGCGCGACCGCGTCGCATTCCACGGTGACGTTCAACGATACGTCCTCGGCCCGCTTCATCGAAGCCGCGGCGTTCCGGCGGGTGCTCGGCGGCTCGCCGATGTTCGGCGGCCCGAGCTACGTCTCGGTGACGCGCGAAAATCGCGCCGATTCGATCGTGCTGCGCGCCGCCCATGACGGCTACGCCGGCCCTTACGGCATTGTCCACGAGCGCACGCTGGCGCTCGCCGCCGACGGCAAGCGGCTCGAAGGCGAGGAGCTGTTCCTTTCCGCCGATGGCGGCCAACGAATCCGCACGACGCGCGACCGCTACGCTGTGCGCTTCCATCTGCACCCCTCGATCAAAGCCAACCGCTTGACCGACGGCCGCGGCGTCATGCTGATGGCGCCGAACAAGGAGGTGTGGATCTTCAGCACCTACGACGACCACGTCGTCGAACTGGAGGACAGCGTCTACCTCGCCGGCAGCGACGGCCCGCGCCGCAGCGTGCAGATGGTGATCTACGGCCAGGCGCGGAAAGCGCCGCGCGTGGTCTGGACCTTCCAGCAAGCCAGCGCCGCCGCCGTTGCCGCCAGCGCCAATTCGCGGCGGGCGCGCAGTGAGGAGCCGAAGCTGTCGACCTGACACCAAATCCTCCCCCGCTTCGCTTGCGCTCCGCGGTGGAGGATGAAACAACGCGCCATGACCGAATACGCCATGACCGAACACCTGCGTCGCGCTTCGCGCGCCCTCATCTCCGTTTCCGACAAGGCGGCATCGTTGAATTCGCCCGCGCGCTCGCCGGCCACGGCATCGAACTCGTGTCCACCGGGGGGACGCGCAAGACGCTGCGCGAGGCCGGCCTTGCCGTGCTCGACGTTTCCGAACTCACCGGCTTTCCGGAAATGATGGATGGCCGCGTCAAGACGCTGCATCCGGCGGTGCATGGCGGCCTCCTGGCCGTTCGCGACAATCCCGCTCACGCCGAGGCGATGCGCGCGCACCGCATTCGCCCGATCGATCTCCTGGTCGTCAACCTCTACCCGTTCGAGGACGCCGTGGCGCGCGGCGCCGATTTCGAAACCTGCGTCGAGAATATCGACATCGGCGGACCGGCGATGATCCGCGCCGCCGCCAAGAACCATGCCGACGTCGCCGTCCTGGTCGACGCCGAGGATTACGCGGACGTGCTGGCGGAGCTGACGCAGCGTGGCGGAACGACGCTGGCGTTACGCCGCCGCCTTGCCGCCAAGGCTTATGCCCGCACCGCGGCCTACGATGCCGCGATCTCCAACTGGTTTATCAGCGCGCTTGGCGAGAATGCGCCCGGCTACCGCGCGATCGGCGGGCGGCTGATCGAGAAATTGCGCTATGGCGAAAATCCGCACCAGTCGGCGGCCTTCTACCGCACGCCGGATTTGCGCTTCGGCGTTGCGAGCGCGCGGCAGGTGCAGGGCCGCGAGCTCTCCTACAACAACATCAACGACACCGACGCCGCCTATGAATGCGTCGCCGAGTTCGATCCGGCGCGCACCGCCGCCTGCGCGATCATCAAGCACGCCAATCCGTGCGGCGTCGCCGAGGGCGAAAGCCTGCTCGACGCCTACCGCAAGGCGCTCGTCTGCGACCCGCTCTCGGCCTTTGGCGGCATTGTCGCGCTCAACCGCACGCTCGATGCGGACGCGGCACGCGCCATCAACGATATCTTCACCGAAGTCATCATCGCGCCGGACGCAACCGAAGAGGCAATCGGCATCGTCGGGGCAAGAAGAAATCTGCGTTTGCTGCTCGCCAGCGGCCTGCC
This sequence comes from uncultured Alphaproteobacteria bacterium, assembly GCA_963850855.1. Lineage (GTDB taxonomy): Bacteria > Pseudomonadota > Alphaproteobacteria > Rhizobiales > Xanthobacteraceae > BOG-931. The sequence goes on along the minus strand of CAWKNH010000012.1, from coordinate 62,966 downwards.
CGATCCACGGGCACCGGGTCTCACCGCAAAGACCGTCGCCGGCGGCCTCCTGGTGCAGTCGCGCGACAACGCCGTAGTCGACGACATGGAGCTCAAGCCGGTGACCAAGCGGGCGCCGACCAATGCGGAGCTGCGCGACCTTCGCTTCGCCTTCCGCGTCGCCAAGCACGTGAAATCGAATACGATCGTCTATGCGAAGGATTCGGCGACGGTGGGCATCGGCGCCGGGCAGATGAGCCGGATCGATTCCGCGCGCATTGCCGCGCGCAAGGCGGAGGATGCCGCCAAGGCAGCCGGGCTCGCGCAGCCGGCCACCAAGGGATCGGTGGTCGCCTCCGACGCATTCTTTCCGTTCGCCGATGGTTTGCTGGTCGCGATCGAAGCCGGCGCAACCGCGGTGATCCAGCCCGGCGGCTCAATGCGCGATGATGAGGTGATCAGGGCCGCCGACGAGCACGGCATCGCCATGGTGCTGACCGGCATGCGGCATTTCCGGCACTAGCAATGCTCGGCATCATCACCGGGCTTGACCCGGTGATCCATCTTTCCTGAGGCGTTAAGTTTCCTGCGGCGTCAAGACATGGATTGCCGGGTCAAGCCCGGCAATGACGAAGAGACGATAATCAGGGATCGAATCACACCGAAGCGGTGATCCACTGCTCCAATTTCTGCTTCGGCGCGGCGCCGACCTGACGCGAGGCAAGCTGACCGTTCTTGAACAGCATCAAAGTCGGGATCGACATGATGCCGTATTTCGCCGCCGTGCCCGGATTCTCGTCGACATTGAGCTTGACGATCTTCACCTTGCCGTTGAGCGAGTTGGAAATTTCTTCCAGCGCCGGGGAGATCGTCCGGCAGGGGCCGCACCACTCCGCCCAGAAGTCGACCACGACCGGTCCGCTCGCTTTGAGCACGTCCTTGTCGAACGTCGCGTCCGTTACCTTGTCGACCATGGAAGACCTCACTGATTCGGGAAAGTAGGCAGGGCGCTGAACGTATGAACGACGTCCGCAGGCGTCAAGGGAACCTCACCGGAGCGTGAAATAGTGGATAGCCTCGATAGCCCTCGCCAGCGCCGCGTCGGTGGCCGCGCCAGGAACTTCAATGACGATCGGTCCCTCGGTGAACACTAATGCCGCGCGAAGCGTTTTCTCCGGGTAAATGCGCGCCAGTACCGCGCAATAGAGCGCGAGTTGCGCGGCATAGGCCCGCGGCACTTCGGCAAGCCCGCGCGGAGCGATTCGGTCGGATTTATAGTCGACGATCACGACGGCATCGCGCGTCACCGCCAGGCGATCCACCTGGCCGGAGACAGCGACCGCAGGGGCGCCGGCGTGCGCAATGCGGCCGACGATCGGCACTTCGGCGCGGCTTCCCGGCGCGAACGCTTGCGCGAAGATCAAATCATTGAGGACGGTGAGGACCTGCCGCAGGATTTCCGCCCGCTCCGCGGGGAGGAAATCGGCCGCGGCGCGGTCGAGATAAAGTTGCCCGGCGTCCTTGCGGCCGGCCGCCGGAATATCGGGCAATGACTGCATCAGCCGATGGACGAGCCGGCCGCGCTTGAGCGCTTTGCCGCGCTCGGCAGCCGATCCGCCCGCCGGCGCAGAATCGCCGATGTCATCGGCGAATGCCGAGGACGGCGAGAGCAGCGCGGGAGCCGGCACCTCGACCGGCGCCGGCTGGCGCAGCCATGACGGAAGCTCGCCGCGGGTGGCCTTGGGCAAATCCGCCGCGGGTGAGCGACGCTCGATGATCTCGGCAGGCTTGCGATAGCGCAAGACTTTCTCCGCGCCTGCACCTTCCTCGACCAGGAACGGCCGCAACGGCTCGACCACGAGATCGTACCAGCAGCCTGCCGGCCGCCTGCGTTCGCCGTCGGCGCCGCACACGATCAGCCGGTCGGCGGCGCGGGTCATGGCGACGTAAAGGAGCCGGCGGTACTCGTGCTCGGCTTCAGTCAACGCCGCGCGCCGCGCCGCCGCGACCGGCGCGACGTCGTCGTCCTTGCGTCCCACCCAGATCATCGCGCCGTCGGCAAGCTTGAGGAGCCGCGGCGGCCGCGGGCCGGCGGGCGACGTCATGGTATCGGCGAGGATCACGATCGGCGCTTCCAGGCCCTTGGCGCCGTGCACGGTCATGACCCGGACTTCGTCGCGCGCGATCTCCATGTCGCGTTTGACCTCGGCGCGCGCGGCGCGCAGCCAGGCGACAAAGCCCTGCAGCGACGGCGTCTCCCGCCGCTCATATTCGAGCGCCAGATTGAGGAATTCATCCAGCGCGTCGTTCGCTTCGGCGCCAAGGCGGGCGAGGAAGCGATGCCGGCCGCCGCCGGCGCCGAGAATCTGCGCGTAGAAGCCGAACGGCGTCTCGCGCCGCGCCGCTTGCGCAAGCGCGTCGAGCCGCGCCGCAGCCTCATTGAATTTTTCCTGCTCCGCGGCCTTGCCGGCGAGCGCATGGCGCAGCGAAGAGCGCCCGCGATTCCAGGCGATGGCGAACAAATCATCGTCGGTGAATCCGAACAGCGGGCTGCGCAGCGCCGCCGCCAGTGCGAGATCGTCCTCGCGCAACAAAAGCGCGTCGGCGAGCGCCATCAGGTCCATGACCGCGATGTGCTCGGTCAGCATGAGGCGATCGGCGCCGGCCACCTCGACGCCCTCGTTCTTGAGCGCGCGGATGATCGCCTCGAACAGCGGCCCGCGCTGGCGCACGAGGACGAGCACGTCGCCATAACGCGCCGCGCGGCCCTCGATGCCGACCGGCAGGCGCTCGGCGATGTATTGGCGCACGGTGCGCGCAATCCGCTGCGCCAGCCTCACCCGCGGGCTCGTTTCGCTCACCGTATCGAACGGCGCGTCCCAGCCTTCGATCGGCTCGCGCTCTTCCGGTTTCGTCGGCTCCCAGATCTCGACGAGGCTCGGCGGCGCGTCCGGCAGGGCGATATGCGGCGGAAAGCCGCCGCTGTCCGCACTGACACTGGCCGCGATCGCCTTTGCCTTGAACACCTCGTCGACGGCGCCGAGCACGCTCTCGCCGGAGCGGAACGAGTGCTTGAATTCGCGAAAAACGAAATCCAGTCCGCCGGCTTGATGCGCGCGCTCGAAATGCCGGCGCATCAGCGCGAATTCCGCCGGGACGGCGTCCTGAAACGAGAAGATCGATTGCTTTTCGTCGCCGACGGCAAACATCGTGCGCCGGAGATCGCGCGCTCCCTTTCCGGCGGTGAATTCCGCGGTGAGGCGGCAGACGATCTCCCACTGCTTCAAGCTAGTGTCCTGCGCCTCGTCGATCAGCACATGGTCGATCCCGAGATCGAGCTTGTAGTGGACCCAGGCCGCTTCAACGCTGTTGAGCAGAGCCAGGGTCTTGTCGATGAGGTCGTCATAGTCGAGCAGGCCGCGCCGCTCTTTTTCGCAGCGATACCGGGTCAGCACCGCCTCGGCGACGGTGAGGAGGGCGGCGCTGCGATCGCGGCAGGCGACCGCATTGCGCCGCTCCAGGACTTGGCACACGCGTTCCTGTTCGGCGTTAAGCCGCTCGATCAGTCCCGGATCTTTGATCGCCTTGGTCACAATCGATTTGCGCGGGGTACGCTGATCGGTGCAAAAAATATCGATATAGGTTTCGATGCGGTCCGAGCCTAAGCGCGCAGCGAGCGTGGCGAACCGCTCGGCCTGCTCGCAATCGGTCTTGGCGCCCTGCGCCAACGCTGTAGCCAGCACCGGCCACTCCGGCGGCGCGATCAGGGCGCCGGCGAAGAACTCGGCTTCGACGCTGTCCATGTCCGCTCCCGGCTCGAGGCCGAGTCCGCGCGAAAGCGAGCTGATCGCGGCATCCAAGCCGCCGGCGCTGCCGAGCCAGCGGTCGATCACATCGCGACGGCCGATCGCCTCGCGCACCACGTCACGGAAGGTCTGGTCGGCGCCTGCGGTCATGGCGATACCGAGCGCGCGGCCGAGCGGGCTCTCGGCGGCGGCCGCTCCTTCAAGCAGCACTGCCAGGGTCAACCGCTCCAGCAGTTGCGATTGCTGGGCCTCGTCGAACACGCCGAAGCGGGCGGCGACGTTCGCTTCGAACGGAAATTGATGCAGGAGTTGTGTGCAGAAGGCGTGGATGGTCTGCACCTTGAGGCCGCCCGGCGTCTCCAGTGCGCGCGCAAACAGCCGCCGCGCCAACGCCCGGCGGGGCGCGCTTGGTGCGGCGGCGGAGCCCCCGCGAATGGCGTCATCGAGCGCGGCGTCGTCGAGCGTGGTCCAGCGCCCGAGCGTGTCGAACACCCGCTTCGCCATGTTCGCGGCCGCCGCCTTGGTGAAGGTGATGCAGAGAATTTTTTCCGGCTCGACGCCGGCGAGCAGAAGACCGATCACGCGCTGCGCCAGCACATGCGTCTTGCCCGATCCGGCATTGGCCGCGACCCACGCCGACACCGCCGGATCGGAGACTTCGCCCTGCAACCGGAGCACGTCGGGCGGGATGATGCTCGGCGATCTCACGGCGCGCCGCTCCCGAAATCTTCGTCTTCGGGGCCGCCGGTCGCCGACCATTCCTTGACGCGCGCGAGGTGGTCGTAGTCGCCGTAGCGCGCCTTCCACATCGGATGGACCAGCGACCGATACGGCTCGTTATCGTCGTCGAAGCGCCGCACCAGCGTCGTGAGCTTGGCCAAGGCCCGCTCGGCTTGGCTCGCCGGCGTGCCTTCCTTGAACACGATCGGTTCGAGCTTGCCCGGCGGCACGCCGCCTTTGAGCATCACATAGGCCAGTGCGGCGACCGACGCGCCGGCCGGGATGGTTTTGAACCCGCCTTGGCGCAGCATCGCGGCCTCGAGCGTGAGCTGCGGTGCGAGCCCGGTGCGCACCTGCTTCTCGGTCCGCAACGCGCCGGTCTTGTAGTCGAGGACGACGTAGCCGCCGTCCGCATGCTGTTCGATACGGTCGGCGACGCCGCGCAGCCTGAAAGCGCCGGCGGCGAGCGGGATCTCGATCTCGCCGCGGATCTCGGCGGCGATCGCGGCAATGGCCGGCCGCCGGCCGGCCTCCCAGGCGCCGAACCAGCGAGCGATACGCATGAAGCGTGGCCACCAGAAGGCCTGCGCCTCGGGAAATTCTTCGAGTCCCGCGAAGTGCGCGCGCCCAAGCTCGATGAGCTCGCGCGCCGGGTCGGCCGGCAGGCTCGCGGCGAAGCGTTGGGTGAAATCGCGGATCGCGGCGTGAATGATGGTGCCGCGCTCGGCGGCGCCGGGTGCCGCGTCGACCTCGTCGAGCGGCTTCAGGCGCAGGACGTGCTTGGCGTAGATCGTGTACGGATCGCGCAGCCAGTGCTCGATCTCGGTGACCGAGAGGCCGGTCGGCCGCGCGGCGCGCGGCGGCTTCGGCGCCGGCCGCGGCGCCGCAGCGACCCGCTCCGGACGATCGATGTCGCGCGCCCAAGCGAGATAGGTGTTGCCGCGCTCGATCACGCTCTCCCATCGCGCGCCGGCAATCGCGGCGAGGCGCTGGACGAAGCGCGAAGGCACCGTGGGCGCACCGGCGACCTTGGCGGCGCGCGTCAGGATCACTTCTCGCGCGCCGAGCAACTGAGCAAAATCATGCCCGGACAATCCGATGCGGCGCTCGGGCAGATCGAGGCCCAGCTCTCTGCGCATCGGGCGGTTGAGCCAAGCGTCGGTTTGCGTCTCCGGCGGCCACGTCCCTTCGACCAGCCCGCCGAGCACGACGCGGTCGCTCTCGGTGAGCCGCGCCTCGAGCGGCCCGAGGATGCGCACGCGCGCGCCGCGTTGCGGCGGCCGGCGCACCACGCGCCCGGCCAGCGCGGCGGCGAACAGCTCGACATAGTCGGAAGGCGCAACGGGGAAGTCGCCGGCGGCTCCGCTCGTCGCCAATTCATCGAGCGCGTCCGCGAGCCTCGCGCCGTCGGGACCGGCGAAGACGCCTTCCTCCTTGCCGTCGCGCGACAGCGCGGCCAGCACATCGCGATGGCGCGCGGCCATGTCGCTCAGCGGCCGTGTCTCCCGGCCGATGCCTTCCAGCGGCGCCAGCGCGGCGGCGAGCCGGCGCACGAGTTCGCCGGCGGCCGCAAGCTCGCCATCGGCGAGATCGATGCGCGGATCGGAGGCGTGCAGATCGACCTCCTCCTTGCGGCGGAATTTCTCCAGTTGGGTTCGCAAGGCCTCGACCGCGCCGGCAAGGCCGGCGCTGCCGCGACGCGGGCGCGGGCCACGCAGGACCGCGCGCTCAAGCGCGGCGACGGAACGCTCGGTGCCGTGCAAGGAAAGCCGCAGCAGCGGATGCTTGAGCAAGGCGAGCAAAATCACCGGCGCAACCCCGTCGAGCGCCGCCTCGGCGGCAAGCCGCGCAAACACGCCCGCCGGCGTGTCGGCGAGCGCTTGCCCGGCTGAATCCTCCGCGGCGATCGACCAGCGCGCGAGCGCGGCGCCGACCCGGCGCGCGAGCGCGCGATCCGGCGTGACGAGCGCGGCGGTCTTTTTTTGTTCCACGGCTTCGCGCAAAGCGACCGCGATGGCGAGCGCCTCGTCCTCGGCGTGCCCCGCTTCGATCATCGCCATGGTGCCGAGCGCCGCATCGGCCGCCGCCTCGAACGACGGATCGGCGGCGCGCTGCCGCCAGAGGTCGGTCGCCGCCGCCGGGCGCAGCGCTTCCGAGACGAGCCGCTCGCGCCCGCGAGGTTCGGCAAGTTGCTCGACCGCGTCGCGGGCGACGCCGATGCGCGCCAGCAGCGCCTGCAGCGCGAATTGCGGATGGCCGGGCGCGGGAGGAACGCCGTTACGTTCGTCGCCACCGATCAGGCGCCAGGAGGCCTCGTCGAGATCGGTGTCGAGGCCGGGGAGCACCACGGCGCCGTGCGGCAAACGCGCGATCGCCGCGATCAAATCGGCGGTCGCCGGAATCGAGCCGGTCGAGCCGGCGACGATCACCGGCGCGTCGGTCTTGCGCGCGAGCCGCGCCGTCTCGGCCTTGATCAGCGCGTCGCGCCGCGCCGCCGGCTCGATGAATCCGCGCTCGCGCAAGACATCCGGCCAGGCCTGCCGCGCGATCTGCAGGAATTTCAGCGTCAGCTGCCAATACGGATCGAGCGCTTCCGGGACGAGGCCGTCGAGCCCGTTCCATGAGACGCCGCGCATGGTCACGTCGTCGATGAGCCGCGCGAGATCGTCGGCCAGCGCGCAGGCAGCCGCTGGCGTCTGCGCGACCAGCGGACCGCCGCTTGCGCCGCGGACCTCGGGAGCCGCGGCCCAGGTCATGATCAGGCGCGCGAGCAGCAACCGCCGCTCGAGCCCGCCGAGCGCCGGCGGCAGGGCGAGCGCGTCCGCGGCAATGGTGCCGGAGGCCGCTTCGGCGAACGCGATCTCGTCCTCGTCGATATCGCCGATGGCGACGATGCGCGGCAGGATCGCCGCGTCGCGGTCGAGCGCATCGAGAAAAGCGTCACGCGCCAGACGGCAGGCGCGCCGCGTCGGCAGGTAGAGCGTCGCGGCGGCAAGCGCGAGCGGATCGGCGGCAAACCGGAAGCCGAGCCTGCCGCCGGTCAATGCCGTGATCAGCGTCGGGAGGAACGGCGCCGACGGCGGAATGGTGAAGACGCAAGCGGGCATATCGGTTCGCGATATAGCCCACAGCCCGATCCGATTCTATCGCGTGTCGCCTGCTATCGCATATCGGCGAGGGTCGCCTCGGCGGCGGCGACCGCTTCCGGCGTGCCCACATGCATCCACACGCCTTCCAGGCGCAGCCCGAATAGGCGGCCCGCCGCGCCGGCGCGGTCGAAGAGGAGCGTGAGCGGAAAGGCGCCCGCGGGCGCTCCGGCAAACAGCGCCGGCGCGAGGATGGCGGCGCCGGAATAGACGAACGGCACCACCTCGCGCTCGCCGCGCCGGCGCAGGCGGCCGTCGGGGAGCATGGCGAAATCGCCGCGGCCCGCATAGCCGATGCTGTCGGTCGTCGGCGCCAGCAGCAGCAAGGCGTCCATCGTGCCGGGATCGAACGCTTCGGCGAGCCTGACAATGTTGGGCTTGACGCCGTCGAGCCACACCGTGTCGGAGTTGACCAGAAAGAACGGAGCATTGCCGAGCTCCGGCAGCGCCTTGGCGATGCCGCCGCCGGTGCCGAGAAGCGCCCCGCGCTCATCGGAAATGACGATCTGCGGCCGCGCGCGCGCCGCCAGGTGCCGCTCCACAGCGTCGGCGAGGTGATGCACGTTGACCACCGCGCGCTCGACGCCAGCGTCGGCAAGCCGATCGAGCGCGTAATCGATCAAGGGTTTGCCGGCGATCGCGACCAGGGGCTTCGGGATGTGACCGTTATGCGGCCGCATCCGCGTGCCCAGACCGGCCGCCAGCACGATCGCGCGGTTCGGCGTCATGGTATCTCCCGGGCCACCCCCCCCCGCTGTCACCGATTCGCGGATCATACCCCATGCCGCGCCTTGACCCGCACATTGGCGTACCAGGCGCGCAGCGGCGCCAGCGCCGGGTGCACGAGCGAGCGCTGCAGATAGGCCCATAGGCGGGGAATGTGACGCAAGTATTGAGGCTTGCCGTCGCGCCGGTCCAGCCGGGAAAAGATACCGAGGATCTTGGTCGCTCTTTGCGCCGCCAGCGTGGCGTAGAGCTGGGTGAAGACGGCAACGTCGAAATGCCCGTCCTGGGCGCGGCGCGCCCGGGCGTAGCGGCCGAGGAGCGCGACCTCGAGCGATTCCGCAACATCGACGCGCGCATCCTGCAGCAGCGAAGCCACGTCGTAGGCCGCGGGGCCGAGGAGCGCGTCCTGGAAATCGAGGACGCCGATCTGGGCGACGCCTTCGCGGTCGGGGAGCCACAAGAGATTGGGCGAATGATAGTCGCGCAACACCCAGGTCGGCGGCGCTTGGATCGCCGGCGCGAGCGCGTCGCGCCATAGCGCGAGGAAGGTTTCGCGCATCGGGGTGCTCGCCGCCGCGCCGACCGCCGGCAGATACCAGTCGAGCAGCAATTCGGCCTCGATCAGGAAGGCCTCCATGTCGTAGCGCGGCAGCGGATAATCGAGATGCGGCGCCACCTGCAGCACGTCGGGAAGTTTCTGGCCGTGCAGTGCGGCAAGGACATCGACGGCGGCAGCGTAGCGCGCCTCGATCGGCGTCGGACGCTCGCCGGCGACGATCCGCTCATCGCCGAGATCCTCCATGATGATGAGGCCGCGATCGAGATCGGCATCGATGATCGCCGGCGCCGAGATCGAGCGCGCGCGCAACGCCGAGGCGATGGCGACATAGGGGACGACGTCCTCGGCGAGACGGGCGATCGCGCTGTAGGGCTTGCCGGCGCGCACCGGCGGGCCATCGGGGCGCCGCGGTGCGTTCATCAGGATGGCGGTGCGGTCGTCGAGCTTGAGGCGCTCGAAGATACGCGTCGAGGCGTCGCCCTGCATGCGCCGGCGCCTGGCCTCGCCGAAGCCGGACTTGTCGAGGAAGGCGCGCACCGGCTGAATGCGTTCCACGCGCTCCGCGAAGGCGCCATAGCCGACAACGCGGGCATTGCGCTCCTCGGCGCCGAGCTGCGGCGTGAGCGTGAACGTAATGTCGAGGCGGTCGGGCGGCAGCAGACCCGCGGCCCGATCCGGCCATTCCAGGAGGATCACCGTGCCATCGGGAAAATCGTCGAAGCCGAGCTCGGCAAGCTCGGCTGCACCCGAGAGCCGATAGAGATCGGCATGAACGAGCGCGAAGCGCGCAAGCTCGTAGGTCTGCATCAAGGTGAAGGTCGGGCTCGGCACCTCGATCGTATCGTCGGCCGCCAATTGCCGGATGAGAGCGCGCGCGAAGGTCGTTTTGCCGGCGCCCAGCGCGCCGGAAAGCGTCACCAGATCGCCGGGCTCGAGCACGGCGGAGATATCGCGCGCGAAACGCACCGTCGCCTGCTCGTTCGCTAACGTCACGGCGAAGCTGGCGCCACCTGCGGCGGTCGGAAACATCACCGCACTCCGGCTAGAGGCGTACACGGTTCGGCATTATGCGCCGTTGTTCGCGCACGGTCTGTTCCGAAAACCGGCGTCCACTTTTCGGGATCATGCGCATGCGCTAGGCCGCCGTCAGCCTGGCCGCCTCGCCAAGTGGGAACGTGCACGTCACCGTGGTGCCCTCCCCGACGACCGAAGCGATCGTCACCGTGCCGCCATGCAGCTCGACGAACGAGCGCACCAGCGAAAGCCCGATCCCGGTGCCGCGATGGTGCGAGCCGAGCGAGTGGGTCTCGAACCAGTCGAACACTCGCTCCAGCACCTCGGGCGGAATGCCCGGCCCGTGATCGGTGACCGAGAAGACGATCGCATCGGCTCGCCGTTCGGCGAGGAGCGTAACAGTCCCGGCGGCCGGGGAAAAGCTCAACGCATTGGCCAGAAGGTTGAACAGGATCTGCCGCAGGCGCCGCTCGTCGGCAGTGAAGGTACCGATGTCGGCGGCGGCACGGATGTCGAGCACGAGGCCGGCGCTGACCAGCCGGTCCTGCACGCCTTCGGCGGCCGCATCCATGGTGGCACGGATATCGACCGCGCCGAGATTGAGGTGCATGCGGCCGGCGTCGATGGTGGCGAGATCGAGGATGTTGTTGATGAGCGCGAGCAGCGTATCGGTCGACACGGTGATGTAGTCGAGATATTCGCGCTGCTTGTCGGCCAGCGGACCGGTCGCCGGATCGCCGAGCAGATGCACGAAGCCGATAATGTTGGTGAGCGGCGAGCGCAGCTCGTAGGAGACGTGATGCACGAAATCGATCTTGATCTTGTCGGCGTCCTCGAGCGCTTCGTTGCGCTCAAGGAGCGCCCGTTCGACATTGACCGAGTTGGTGACGTCGTGGAACGTCACCAGCGTGGCGCCGTCGGGCAACGGCACGGTCCGGCAATCGACCACGCCGCCGTCGCGCCGTTCGAGCCGCCCCGATATCGCCTCGCGGCTGTCGATCGCGGTCACCACCTGCCGCAGCGCCTGCCACGTGGGATGGTCGCCGTGCAGCGGCCGGGCCACTGCGGTGATCGTCTCAATATGCGGCCGCTCGGCCAGCATTTGCGGCGTGAGCCGCCACATCCGGGCGAAGGTGGGATTGTACAGGCGCACGCGGCCGTCGCTGGCAAACACGACGACGCCTTCGGCCAGATTGTCGAGCGTCTCGCCGCGCACGCGGATTAATTCTTCGAAGCGCCGCTCGAGATCGAGCCGCTCGGTCACGTCGTTGAACAGATAGGTGACGCCGCCGTCGGGATTGGGCGTGGTGACGACGCGCAAGGTGCGCCCGTCGGGCAGGTGCCAGGTGTGCTCCTTGGCCTCGATAGCGCGGTAGGCGTCGTGCAGCTGCGTGCGCCATAGCCGGAAGTCCTGCTCCTCCGGCAGCTTGCGCGCCGCACGCAATTCCTCGAGCACCGCCGCGTCGGTCGGCCGCTGATCGAGATAGAAGGCGTCGAGGCCCCACAGCGCGCGATAGGCGGCATTGTAGAAGGTCAGCTTGTGCGCGGCATCGAACATGGCGACGCCGGTCGAGAGCGCGTCGAGCGTGCGCCGATGCGCATCGACCATGCGCGCGAGCACGCTGCGCATTGTTTCCGCTTCGGTCGCGTCGATACCGAGGCCGGCGCTGCCGGAATCGGTGCGAACGTCGAGGACGTCGAAGCTGCGTCGCGCGCCGGCGACCACGGCCGGAAGCCGGCCGGCATAGGCGCCGCTCGAGGCGCGCGAGCGCGCCAGGTTCTCGCGCGCCGAGGTATCGAGGAGTTCCAGGCCGCGCGCCACTGCATCGGCGGCATCGCGCGCTTCGACCGCGCGCGCATAGGCGGCGTTGACGAAGGTCAGGCGGCCGGCGGCGTCGCGCGTCCACACCGGCGACGGCAGCCGCTCGATCAAGGTGCGCAGCGACGCGATCTCGCTCAGCAACGCCGCGTGCCGGCTGCCCAGCTCCACCAGCTCGCGCTTGACGCCGGTCGCATCTTTAAGCCGCAGCACCGCACGCCCGGCGATGGCGCGACCCTGCGCCTCGATCGGGCGGCCGGCCAGCGTGACGAACGACATGGCGAAAGGTTCGCCCAGCGCCCGCAACGCCCCGACCGCCTGCTCCATCGCGCGCGCCTTGCCCGGATCGAGCCAGCTGCCGAAGGCGAGCGCGCGATGCGGCGCCGAAACGCCGACGATCGAAGGATCGCCCTCGATGCTTGGTTCGTCGGATGCCGCCGGCCAATCCACCACCAGCTGCGGCTCCGACAGCAGCAAGGCGTTGGCGCGGTCGAGCCCGCCGCGCAGCGCCGCGGTCTCGTCATGCGCCGCGGCTTCGAGCCGTGCCGCGCGCGCGCGCGTGCGCACCAACAGGATCGCGGTGACCACGGCGAACAACGAAAGCCCGATAATCAGCGCCAGCGCCGCGATCTCGTGACGATCGATGCTGCGCGAAGCGCCGACGACAAGCTCGTGCAGGACCAGCGCCGGCTTTTGCTCGGCGTAGGCCGGCAGCGACGGAGCGACACCAATGGCTGCAAGCAATCTGCCCAGCCACGGACGAACACAGCCCCGGCTCGTCCGGATCGTGTCCGGCATGCCCCTTCCGCCTCTGCTGGCCGTTACCGCCATGTGCCAGCGAATTGGTCGACTCTACTCTCAAGCGGAATCGCGCCGAAAGAGTCCAGATCGTGAACGGGATCGCGAACGCGCCGAGCGAAGCCGCGCTAGTTCAGTTTCTCGGCGCTGTGCGCCATGTCTTCGACATTGATGCGGCTCAACGCGACGCCGAACTCCTCTTCGGCATTGGCCAGCGCCGGAAGCACGACCTTGCTCAGGAGCTCGGAGCCCTGGTGCGGCTTTTCGCAGCCGTCGATCGCTGCCGTGGCGCGCAGGATGTCATTGGCCGTCACCCGCTTTCGCTCGCGGGCGAGTGCGTAACCGCCGCGCGGGCCGCGGACGCCTTTGAGGATGCCGTCGCGCACCAGCGCCTGCAACACCGGCTCGAGGTGCCGTGGCGGTAAGCCGTGACGCACCGCCAGTGCCTTGGCGGAAATCGGATGGGCATGCGCATGCAATGCCACGTCGATGACAGCCGCGATGGCGAGGACTCCTTTGCGGGAAAGCAGTGGCATGAAGCGCAATCAACGCGGCGGGAAGGGAATCGGTTTCGGCTTGCGGAGAGGTAATATATTCCGGGCGATGGAACGGTCCAGTTTAACTTCGCTCTAGCCGCGCTTTTCGACAATATTCGTGGCGACGCCCGTGGAACCGAGCCCGCCCGACGCGCGATCCGTCGCGTCCAAGCTGGTCGTTTCAACAAGTTTTGCATGTTGTATGGGCGCGATTACTAGCTGGGCGATGCGCATGCCCCGATGAACTACAAATAGCTCCGACCCAATATTCACAAGAATGACCTGTAATTCTCCCCGGTAGTCAGCATCGATGGTGCCGGGAGCGTTGAGCACCGTTACGCCGTGCCGCGCGGCAAGGCCCGAACGCGGCCTGATCTGGCCCTCATGGCCGGGCGGCAAGGCGATGGCGACCCCGGTCGGAATCGTGGCGCGCGCGCCCGGCGCGAGCTCAACCGGTCGTTCGGCGGGCACTGCGGCGAGGAGATCGAGTCCCGCCGCCTGCGCGCTTTGGTATTGCGGCAATGGCAGATCGGCGGCGTGCGGCAAGCGCACAACGCGCACTTCGATCTCTGGCGCGCCGCTCATCGCTTGGTCTCCGCCAGCGCCGCGGCGATGCGCTCGATCAGGGCGCGCGCGACGTCGTCCTTCGATTGCGGCGGCCAGGATTCGACGCCGGTCGCACTCACCAGGTGAACCGTATTGGCATCGCCGCCCATGATGCCGGTCGCCGGCGAAACATCGTTGGCGAGAATCCAGTCGCAGCCCTTCTTCTTGAGCTTCGCCTTGGCGTTGGCAATAACGTGATCGGTCTCGGCGGCAAACCCGATCACCAGGCGCGGCCGGCCGGATTTGCGGTGGGCGATGGCCGACAAGATGTCGGGATTCTCCACGAGGTCGAGCGTCGGCGGCCCGCCGCCCTGTTTCTTGATCTTGCCCTCGCTCACGCGCCGCACCCGCCAATCGGCAACCGCGGCGGCGAAGACGGCGATTTCGGCCGGCAGCGTTTTCTCGACCGCGGCGAGCATTTGCTGCGCGGTCTCGACCCGTATCACCGAAACGCCCGGCGGAGCGGGCAGGTTGACCGGGCCGCTGACCAGCACCACGTCCGCGCCCGCCGCCGCGGCGGCGGCGGCGATGGCGTGGCCCTGCTTCCCCGAGGAACGGTTGGCGATGAACCGCACCGGGTCGATCGGCTCGCTGGTCGGCCCGGAGGTGACGAGCACGCGCTTGCCCGACAGCGATCCGCTTTGCCGCAGGATCGCTTCGAGCGCGGCGACGATCGCGAGCGGCTCGGCCATGCGGCCGACGCCGGCTTCGCCGCGCTCCGCCATTTCGCCGGCCTCCGGTCCGACGAGGCGCACGCCGTCGGCGACGAGGCGCGCGAGATTGCGCTGCGTCGCCTTGGCGGCCCACATAAACGGGTTCATGGCCGGGGCGATCAGGATCGGCTTGTCGGTTGCAAGGAGCACGGCGGTGGCGAGATCGTCGGCATGGCCGCCGGCCATCTTGGCGATGAGGTCGGCCGTCGCCGGCGCGACGATGACGAGATCGGTGTCGCGGGCGAGGCGGATATGGCCGACATCGAACTCGCTCTGCGGATCGAACAGGTTGGTGTAGGCGCGCTCGCCGCAGAGCGCGCCGGCGACAAGCGGCGTCACGAAATGCTGCGCGGCGCCGGTGAGAACGCAGCGCACGCCGGCGCCGCGGTCCTGCAGCCGGCGGATGAGATCGAGCGACTTATAGGCGGCAATTCCGCCGCCGATGATGAGCAGGACCCGCGTGCTGGCCGCCGGCACGCGCGCGGCCTGACGCGAAGGCCGCGTCGGCACCTCGAAATGCTCCGGCATGTCGCGGCCGGCATCCTGTGCCGCCGCCCGCAGGATGACGCGGATCTCGTCCTCCATCGAACGGCCATTGCGCGCCGCGCGCAGGCGCAGCTGCCGCTTCAGTTTGTCATCGAGTTGCCGGACGGTAAGGCTGGCCATGGCCGATCCTAGCCGGTGATTGCATTGCAATCAATGCAATCACCACATCCGAATGACGATCCAGAGCAGCAGGGCCGCGATCACCCACAGCGCCGCCATGGTCCAGCGGCTGCGGCGGGCTTCGGCCTTCCCGAGGTCGGCGATAGTCTGCGGCGAGAGCACCAGCCCGTCGCGGGTGCTCTCGTCGAGCTGATCGAGCACGCGCGCGCCGCGGGTGAGCAACCCGGGCGCATTGCCGATGAAGCGGCCGAGCTCGGCGGCGCCTTCCGCGGCGTTTTCGAGCTTGCCGGCGGGGCCGAGATGTCGCGTCATCCACTCGCTGACCACCGGCTCGGCGGTCGACCACATGTCGAGCTTGGGATCGAACGAACGCGCCACGCCCTCGACCACCACCATGGTCTTCTGCAGCAGCAGCAGCTCCGGCCGCGTGCGCATGTCGAACAGGCCGGTCACCTCGAACAGCAAGGTGAGCAACCGCGCCATCGAGATATCCTCGGCGGCGCGGTTATGGATCGGCTCGCCGATGGCGCGAATGGCTTGCGCGAAGCTGTCGATCGAGTGCGACGGCGGCACGTAACCGGCTTCGAAGTGCACTTCCGCGGTGCGGTGATAGTCGCGGGTGATGAAGCCGTGCAGGATTTCGGCAAGGAACAACCGCTCCTTGACCCCGAGGCGGCCCATGATGCCGAAATCGACGGCGATCAGCCGGCCGTCGTCGTCGACGAACAGATTTCCCGGATGCATGTCGGCGTGAAAGAAGCCGTCGCGCAGCGCGTGGCGCAGAAAGGTCTGGATCAGCGCCCGCGCCAGCCGGCGGAAATCGAATCCCTTGGCTTGCAGGCGGGCGCGGTCGGAGAGCGGCGTCGCGTCGATCCATTCGAGCGTGAGCACTTCCTTGGTGGTGCGGTCCCAGTCGATCGTCGGCACGCGAAAATCGGGATCGTCCTTGGTGTTCTCGGCCATCTCCGAAAGCGCCGCCGCCTCCATGCGGAAATCCATTTCCAGCACGACCGAGCGGCGCAACGTGTCGACCACCTCGACGAGCCGCAGCCGCCGCGCCTCGGCGGAGAAATCCTCGGCGTGGCGCGCGGCAAAGTCGAACGAGTGCAGATCGGCGAGAAAGCGCCGCTCGATGCCGGGCCGCAGCACCTTGATCGCGACCGGCCGTCGGCCCGCCGCAGTCTCCACCTCGCCGCGATGCACCTGCGCGATCGAGGCGGCGGCGACCGGCGGCCCGAAGCTCGCAAAGACCGATCCGACCGGCCGGCCGAACGAGGCGGCGATCGCGGCTTCGGCCTCGCGTTGCGGGAACGGCGGCATCCGGTCCTGCAATCGCTCGAGATCGCGGGCGAGCGCGGAGCCGACGACGTCCGGCCGTGTCGCCAGGAATTGACCGAGCTTGACGTAACTCGGCCCGAGCCGCGTCAGCGCGGCCGACAGACGTGTTTCCGCCGCGCCGGTGCTGCGCCGCTCGAGCAGGCGCGCCAGCCGAAACAAGGGCTGCGCCGGGGCCGGCACCGCCATCGGATCGAGGACGCCGAACACCCCTTCGCGGGCGAACACGAAGCCGGCGCGGGCCAGGCGAACGAGATCCGCGGGAGCCGAGATCACAAGCGCCAGCCGGAATGCAGCGCCACGATGCCGCCGGTCATCGGCTGAAACGAAACCCGGGCGAAGCCGGCGGCGCGCAGCATGGCGGCGAAATCCTCAGGCCGCGGAAAGCGGCGGATCGATTCCACCAGATACCGGTAGGATTCGGCGTCGCCGACCACGGCGCGGCCGAGCGCCGGAATGAGATTGAACGAGTAGAGCTCGTAGAGCCGGTCGAGCCCGGGGACGTCGGCCGCGGAAAATTCGAGGCACAGGAACCGGCCGCCGATCTTGAGCACGCGAAATGCCTCGGCCAGCGCGGTTTCGATGCGCGGCACGTTACGGATGCCGAACGCGATGGTTGCGGCGTCGAAGCTGCGGTCGGCGAACGGCAACGCCTCGGCATTGCCCTCGATGAAGGTGAGAACGTCGCCAAGGCCGCGCGCGGCGGCGCGTTCGCGCCCGACCGCGAGCATGTCGGCGCTGATGTCACACACCGTGGCCTTGGTGCGCTCGCCGCCGGCGGCGATCACGCGCGTGGCAACGTCGCCGGTGCCGCCGGCGATGTCGAGGAGCGCGAAGTCGCGATTTTTCGGCGGATTGGCCGCAACGACCAGCGCGTCCTTCCAGGCGCGATGCAGCCCGAACGACATCAGGTCGTTCATCAAATCGTAGCGGTGGGCGACGCTGCGGAATACGCTGTCGACCAGCGCCTGCTTCTCCGCAAGCGGCACCTTGCGCGAGCCGAAATGGGCGGTGTCTGCCACGGCCGGTCCCTTCTCGCGCAACCATAGCGCGGAGGCGAAAGCGGCGCTATGTGTCTGAAATTAACCACGTTGCTGCGACGAGGCGGCGGACCGAACGATGCCCGAACTTCCCGAAGTCGAGACAGTGCGGCGCGGCCTCGCGCCGGTCATGGAGGGCGCGCGCTTCACCAAGGTCGAAACGCGCCGCGGCGATCTGCGCTGGCCGCTCGGCAAGAACTTCGCGCACCGTCTCGAAGGCAAGACGGTGACCGGGCTCGGCCGGCGCGCCAAATATCTCCTCGCCGATCTCTCCTCCGGCGAGGTTTTGCTCATGCATCTCGGCATGTCCGGCTCGTTCCATGTGTTCCGCCACGACGGCGACAAATCGCTCGGCCGCTACTATCACCAACGCGCGCAGCATGCGGCGCACGATCACGTCGTCTTTCACATGTCCTCGGGCGCAGTCGTGACCTTCAACGATCCGCGCCGCTTCGGCTCGATGAAGATCGTGCCGCGGCAAAAACTCGACGACGAGAAGCTGCTCAAGCGGCTCGGCCCCGAGCCGCTCGGCAACGAATTCGACGCGGCGATGCTGGCGCGTGCTTGCGCGGGCAAGAAGACGAGCCTCAAGGCGGCGTTGTCGGACCAGCGCGTGGTGGCGGGGCTCGGCAACATTTATGTCTGCGAAGCGCTCTATCGCGCACGGCTCTCGCCCAAGCGCATCGCCGCGACCATCGCCGACCGGGCCGGCGCGCCGAACGAGCGTGCCGAACGTCTGGTCGAAGGCATCAAGGCGGTGCTCAACGAGGCGATCAAGGACGGCGGCTCAACGCTGCGCGACCACAAGCTCACCGACGGTGAGCTCGGCATGTTCCAGCATAATTTCCGCGTCTACGATCGCGAGGGCGAGAAATGCCGCACGCCCGGCTGCCGCGGCGTGGTCAAACGCATCGTGCAGAATGGACGCTCGACGTTTTATTGCCCGGTGTGCCAGAAGTGATCGAACTGGCGGCAAAGCCGAGGCAGGCCATGAGCTACGAGACCATCATCGTCGAGACCCGCGGCCACGTCGGACTGATCCAGCTCAACCGGCCGCAGGCGCTCAATGCGCTCAACAGCGCGCTGATCCGCGAATTGAGCCAAGCCGTCGACACTTTCGAGGCCGATAGCGACATCCGCTGCATGCTGATCACCGGCTCGGAGAAGGCGTTCGCCGCCGGCGCCGACATCAAGGAGATGGTCGACAAGACCTTCAACGAGGCCTTCCTCGGCAACTTCATGGCCAGCTGGCACTGCGTCGCGCAGGCGCGCAAGCCGACGGTCGCCGCGGTCGCGGGTTTTGCGCTCGGCGGCGGCTGCGAGCTCGCCATGCAATGCGACATCATCATCGCCGCCGACAACGCCAAGTTCGGTCAGCCCGAGATCAAGCTCGGGGTCATTCCCGGCATCGGCGGCACGCAGCGCTTCACCCGCGCCGTCGGCAAGGCGAAGGCGATGGACATCATGCTCACCGGCCGGATGATGGATGCGGCGGAAGCCGAGCGCGCCGGCCTCGTCGCGCGCATCGTGCCGGCGGCAAGCCTGATGGAGGAAGCCATGAAAGTCGCGGAGACGATCGCGTCGATGTCGCTTCCCTCGGTGCTGGCGGCAAAAGAAGCGGTCAACGCCGCATTCGAGACCTCGCTCGCCGAAGGCGTGCGCTTCGAGCGCAGCATCTTCCATTCCTTGTTCGCGACCGCCGACCAGAAGGAAGGCATGGCCGCCTTCATCGCCAAGCGGCCGCCAAAGTTCGAGAACAAATAAGCGGCGGCGTCACTTGCGCACGCAGATCACGCGCAGGACCGACTGCGCCATCGGTGCCGGCTGGCCAGCGTTGGCGGCGGGAGGCGCGGCGCCGTGGGCCTGCAGAAAGCCGCGGATGGGATCAGCCGGCAACACGGTCGCGCCTTGCACCGTCGAGCCGCTGCCGGCGAGGACCGCCGGCTTAAGATCGACCATGCCGGCGAAACGGCCTTGGGCGTCGACGGCCGCCGCTCCCGAAAAGCCGAGCTTCGGCGCCGGATCGAGGCCTTGCGCCGTCAAGCGCGCCGGGACACTCGTCACCCCGCCGCCTTCGCCGGCCTGCGGGTCGGCGACGCCGACGAGCGTCAGCTCGCCGCTCTGACTGCCCTCGCCGCCGAGCATCGCCGGCACCAGATTGCGCGCGCCGTAGAGCCGAAGGAGCGCTAGGTCATCGCTCTTGTCGGCAGCGACGCGCTCGGCGTGGCCGAGGCCGGGCACGGTGATCGATTGGCAATCCTCGGTGAGTTGCGCCGGCGCGATAAGGTCGCCCCGGGCGCTGACGATGATCGCGGTGCCGTATTCGACCCTGCGCTGCATGCCAGGCAACGGGCCTGCCTTGGGATCGGGAAATCCCGTAAACGCGGTGGCGACGGTGACCGCGACGCGGCCCATGATGCCCTCGGTCGCCTGATCGTAAAGAATGGTGATGCCGCGCACTTCCGCGCCTTTTGCCTCGGCGCGGATCAGAAAATTCTTCAGCCCCTGCGTTCCGGAAATGGCGAAGGTATCGGGCTTGAGGATGCTGCTCTCGACCTGCCGGTGTCCTGCCTTCTTCTCGTCGTCGAACAGCGCCGGCAATGCCGCCTCGGCGAGGCGGAACGTCTCGATCTGAATTTGCCCCTGCGCCGAGGTCCAGCGGCTGCCGGTGCGGGTCGCGCTCGTATTCGGCACCAGCTTTTCCGGTATGCCGAGGCGCGCACCCGTTGCCGGATCCTCGATCAGCCGCCAGCCGGCATTCGCCTCCGGGCCTTTTCCCGCGGCGAGATCGGACTGAATGGCGAGCCGCTGCGCTTCCGGCATGTCGACATAACTATTCATGACCGTCGCGGAGGGAGCAGCCTTGGCGCGGCCTTTGGCCTTGCGGCGGCCGACCGTTCCGGTTTGGTCGGCGGCAGGCGCTGCGGCCGGGCTGGCGGCTGCGGCTGACTCTTTTGCCGCCGGCCTCTTCACCGCCGCCGCCCGATGCGCAGCCTTGGGTGCGGCCGTTCCGTCGCTCGCCGGCATCAGGGCTGCGGCCAGCACGCCCGCGACGACGGCAACTCTCACGCCCAGATCCCGCACGCCCATATCCGGCACCCGCTCGCCCCGGCCAAACGTAACCGAAGCAGGCGCGAAGGCCAAACGCGGCGCCGCAGGTGTCGGTGGTTCCGCGCCCGGTTCGCGCTTATCTTGGCGACATGCTCAGCGCCGACGAACTCGAACGCTACGCGCGCCACATCGTGCTGCAGGAGGTGGGCGGTCCGGGCCAGGCCGCGCTCCGCCGCGCCCGCGTTTTGGTGATCGGCGCCGGCGGGCTCGGTGCGCCGGTGCTGCTCTATCTTGCCGCCGCCGGGGTCGGCACGCTCGGCATCATCGACGATGACGCAGTCTCGCTTTCGAACCTGCAGCGGCAAGTGATCCACGCCACGCCCGACATCGGAATGGCCAAGGTCGAAAGCGCCGCGGCGATGATCCGCCGGCTCAATCCGCATGTGGCGGTGGAAGAGCACCGCGCGAGACTGACCGTGCAGAACGCGCTCGCGCTCATCGGCCGCTACGATATCGTCGCCGACGGGTCCGACAACTTCGCCACCCGCTATCTCGTCGCCGATGCCTGCTATTTTGCCAAGAAACCGCTAGTGACTGCGGCGCTCGGCCCGTTCGACGGCACGCTCACCACCATCCGCGCGCATGAGCGCGGCGCCGACGGCAAGCCGAATCCGACCTATCGGTGTCTCTTTCCCGAGCCGCCGCCGCCCGGCACGGTGCCGGCTTGCGCCGAAGCCGGAATCCTCGGCGCGCTAGCCGGCGTGATCGGCTCGATGGCGGCGCTGGAAGTGATCCGCGAGATCGTCGGCTTCGGCGAGGGCCTGGTCGGTCGGCTGGTCATGGTCGATGCCCGCGCGATGCGCTTCGAGACCTTGCGCTATGCATGGGATCCGGCAAATCCGCTGTCCGGCGAGCGCCCGACCATCAAAGACCTTTCCGTGCACGCGCGACCCGCATGACCGGCGAAAAGCAAGGCGAGGCGCTGGTATTGCGACGCGCGACGATGGACGACGCGCCCGCGATCCGCGCGCTCACGCGCGAAGCCTACGCCAAATGGGTGCCGCTCATCGGCCGTGAGCCGCTGCCGATGCTCGCCGATTATGTCGAGGCGGCGCAGAAGCACCGCATCGATCTTCTCTACCTCGCCGGCAAGCTGGCGGCGCTGATCGAGATGATCCCGCAAACCGGGCATCTGCTCATCGAGAATGTGGCGGTCTCGCCGGCGTTCCAGAGACGCGGCCTCGGCGGCAAATTGCTGGCGCACGCCGAAGACGTGGCCGCGTCGCTCGGCTACGGCGAAATCAGGCTCTATACCAACGAGCGCTTCGCCGGGAATGTGCAGCTCTACGGCAAGCTCGGCTATCGGATCGACCGGGAGGAAGAGTTCAGAGGGAGCACGCGGGTACACATGAGCAAACGGCTCGCAAGCCGGAACGCGCCTATTTGCTCCACGTCGCCATGATCGTCGAGCCCTTGAGCACCGACCATTGATTGTCGCCGGCACTGACCACCGTGAAGCAATTGTCCTTCGAGCCTTTCCAGGTGCTGCAGAAGCCGTCCTTGGAGAGCTTCCAGGTGCCCTCGCCCCTGCTGCCGCCGCCGATCGGCTGGCGCTTCATCTTGCCGTCCGCCGTGAAAATCATCTTGAATTTGAGGTTCGACGGCGTCGAGGCGGTGAAGGGCTGGCCGTTGAAGAACGTCGCCTGAATATCGGCCGGCGCAAGCTTGGCCGCGGGCGCTGCCAAAGCCGGCGCGGCGAGGAGCGCCCCGAGGACGCCGCCGGCTACCAAGCCCGCAAAACCCGCACGCATCGTGATCCTCCCAGTCGGTGGTGCGAGAACGATATAATAAAGCAAGCGGATTGCATATTCCGATACCCGCCGCGATTCACATTCCCGACAGCGCCGCGGCTCTAGCGGTGCTGCGCGTGGTAGACGCTGTTCGGCCGCATGTCGGTCGCGAACGCCATGCGGTTCGACATGGCAAAGAAGCTCGCGACCGCGCCGATATCCCAGATATCGCGATCGCCAAAGCCGGCGCGGCGCAGCGCTTCGCGATCCTCCTCCTCCACCAGCCACGGCTCGGCGGCGAGCTTGACGGCGAAGTCGAGCATGGCGCGCTCGCGCGGCGACAGCCGGGCGGCGCGATAATTCATCACCAGAAGCTCGCCGAGTACCGGGTCGCCGGAAAGCTGACGCACCGTGGCGCCATGGGCGACGAGGCAGTAGTAGCAGCGGTTGTGCGCCGAAACCGCGACCGCGATCATCTCGCGCTCGAGCTTGCTCAGCCCCGAGGGCGACAGCATCAGATCGTTGTACATGGCGACGAAGGCGGAAAGCTTCGCCGTGTCGAAGGTGTAGGCCTTGAGCACGTTCGGCACGAAGCCGAGCTTGTCCCGGCATTTGGCGAAATAGGCCTCCATTTCTGGGGATAGCGGCCCCGGCGGCAGCTTCAGCGCGATGATATCGGTATCGTCGCCCGCGGCCGCCGAGGCGCGCGGCTTCGCCGCGCGATTGTCCGGGATGGGCTTCATCTTGCGCTTTCTCATGGCGTTTCCTTCTGTCATGCCGCTGTCGGCGGCCGTCGATAATGTGATCGCGCCGCGCCCTGCCGCGACCACGATCCGGTGGCGCACGCGCCGGCCGAGCGCGTAATATCGCAAAGAATCGCGCCGGCGAGAGGGGGAAACATGAACGTGCAGGATTTTCCCCGCCCGGGCGATGACCGTACCGGCCTTGCGCTCGTGGTCGCCGCCGCCTCGCTGCTCGCCGAGCGCCGGCGCGACATCCCGCGCGATTTTCTGGCCGCGCTGTACGGCTATGCCACGCCGGAGGATCTTGCCCGTTACCGCGCCCAAGAGCTCGCCGCCATCGCCGAGCAGTCATGGTCGTTGCTGGCAAAGCGAAAGAGCGGCGCTCCCAATATCCGCTTCGAGCCGGCGGCGCTGACGCCGAGCGTCGCGGTGCTCGAAATCGACAATGACGACATGCCCTTCCTGGTCGATTCGGTCCTCGGCGAGCTCAACGAGCGCGGCCTCGACGTCCGGCTCCTGGTCCACCCGCTGTTCACCATCGAGCGCGACGCGGCAGGAAACCTCCTCGCCTTCAAGGGCACGCGTAAAGCCGATGGCGGGCGCGAAAGCTTCATCCACATCCATATCGAGGGCATGGCGGACGCGGCGCAACGGGCGGAGATCGTCCGCGCGCTCGAAGAGGTCCTCGCCGACGTGCGCACCTGCGTCGAGGACTGGCGGCCGATGCTGGCGCGCGTCGGCGAGATCATCGCCGAATTACGCGCCAATCCGCCGCCGCTTGCCGCCGACGAGATCGCCGAAGCGATCCAGTTCCTCGAATGGATGGCGGGAGACAATTTCACGCTCCTTGGCGTGCGCGACTACGCTTTCAGCGACGGCGAGGATGCGCTCGAGCCGAAATTCGAGACCGGTCTCGGGCTCTTGCGCGCGCGCGAGATGCGGCTCCTGCGCCGCGGCCAGGAGCTGGTGATCTTCACGCCCGAAATCCTGGAATTCCTCAAGGAGCCGAAGCTGCTCATCGTCACCAAGGCGGCGGTGCGCTCGCGTGTGCACCGGCGCGTGCATCTCGACTATGTCGGGGTCAAGCGCTTCGACCGCGACGGCAGGCTCGTCGGCGAGTGCCGGCTCTGCGGCCTGTTCACCTCGACCGCCTACACGCGTTCGGTTCGCACCATTCCCTATCTGCGGCGCAAGATGGACAACGTCGTCCGCCGTGCCGGCTTCGACGCCTCGAGCCATTCCGGCAAGGCGCTGGTCAATGTGCTGGAAAATTATCCGCGCGACGAGCTGTTTCAGATCGATGAAGACACGCTCTACCAGTTTGCGCTGGCGATCCTGCAGCTCGACGAGCGCCCGCGCGTGCGCGTGTTGCCGCGGGCGGACCGCTTCGATCGTTTCGTGTCGGTCCTGGTCTACATTCCGCGCGATCGCTACGACAGCCAGACCCGGGCGGCGATCGGCGAGTACCTCGCAATCGCGTTCAAGGGACGGCTGCGCGCCTTCTATCCGTTTTTCCCGGAAGGCCCGCTGGTACGCGTCCACTTCATCATCGGGCGCTACGAGGGGGAGACACCGAGCCCCGACCGCGCCGAGCTCGACCGCGCCGTCGAAGCCATTGTGCGCAGCTGGACCGATGGTCTGCATGAGGCCCTGGCGGCGGGACCGCGAGGCGGACAGGCGGCCGCGCTGTTCGCGCGCTACGGTGACGCCTTCCCGATCGACTACCGCGAGGTCTATCCGCCGCCGACGGCGCTCGCCGATATCGGCCTCCTCGAAGCCCTCACCTCGGAGGGACCGCTCGGCGTCGAGCTTTATCGCGACGGCGGCGAAGGGCCGGCAAGCGCCGGGCTGAAGGTGTTCAGCCACAGCCGGCCGATCCCGCTCTCGGAACGCGTGCCGGTACTGGAAAATATGGGTTTTCGCGTCGTCGACGAGCGCACCTACCACATCCGGCCGCAAGGTACGGCGGATGTCTGGTTCCACGACATGACGCTCGAAAGCGCCTTGGGCCAGCCATTCGAGCTTGCGGCGCTGCGGGAGCGGCTGGAGGCGTGCTTCCTCGCGGTGATGGGAAGAAGCGCCGAGAATGACGGCTACAACGCGCTCGTGCTCGCGACCGGGCTGGTCTGGCGCGACGTAGCGCTGATCCGTGCGCTCTCACGTTTCCTGCGCCAGATCCGCGTTCCGTTCTCGCAGGATTACATGTGGGCGACGCTGCGTAAGCATGCCGGCATCGCCGCCAAGATCGTCGCGCTGTTCCACGCCCGGTTCGATCCGCAGCTCGTCGTTCCGGCGGACGAACGCGCGGCGCGCGAGGCCGCCATCATGGCGGAGATCGAGGCCGCCTTGCAGGCGGTCGACAGTCTCGACGAAGACCGCATCCTGCGCCGCTTCCTCAACGCGGTGGCGGCGGCGATCCGCACCAATTTCTACCAGCGCGACCGCGACGGCCGCGCCAAGGAGCTCATCGCCCTCAAATTTTCCAGCCGCAAAGTCGACGGCATGCCGCTGCCGCGGCCGCTTTATGAGATCTTCGTCTATTCGCCGCGCGTCGAGGGCGTGCATCTGCGCTTCGGCAAGGTGGCGCGCGGCGGCATCCGCTGGTCCGACCGGCCGCAGGATTTTCGCACCGAGATCCTCGGCCTGGTCAAAGCGCAGAACGTCAAGAATGCGGTGATCATCCCGGTCGGGGCAAAAGGCGGCTTCATCCCCAAACGGCTGCCCGCCGGCGGCGCGCGCGAAGCGATCCAGGCCGAGGGCACGGCCGCCTACCGGCTGTTCATCTCGACGCTCCTCGAGATCACCGACAATATCGGCACCGGAACGACCGGCGTCGTGCCGCCGGCCGACGTCGTGCGCCACGAGGGCGACGACCCCTATCTCGTCGTCGCCGCCGACAAGGGCACGGCGACCTTCTCCGACATCGCCAACGAGATCGCGATCGCGCACGATTTCTGGCTTGGCGATGCTTTCGCCTCGGGCGGCTCCGCCGGCTACGACCACAAGAAAATGGGCATCACCGCGCGCGGCGCCTGGGAATCGGTCAAGCGTCATTTCCGCGAGATGGACGTCAATATCGGGGTAACGCCGTTCACCGTGGTCGGCGTCGGTGACATGTCGGGCGACGTGTTCGGCAACGGCCTCCTGCGCGAGAAAACAACCAAGCTCCTCGCCGCCTTCGATCATCGCGACATCTTCATCGATCCGGAGCCCGATCCGGAACGCTCCTTTGCCGAGCGAAAACGCCTGTTCGACCTGCCGCGCTCGAGCTGGCAGGATTTCGACAAGACGCTGATTTCCAAGGGCGGCGGCGTTTTTCCCCGCGCGGCGAAGGAAATCCGGCTTTCGGCAGAGGCGCAGAAGCTGTTCGGCGTCGGCGAAAAGCTCAACCCGCAGGAACTGATCCGCGCCATCCTCAAAGCCGAGGTCGATCTCCTATTCTTCGGCGGCATCGGCACCTACGTGCGCGCGGCCGATGAAGGCGACGACGCGGCCGGCGACCGCGCCAACGACGCGATCCGCGTCTGCGGCCGCGATCTGCGCTGCAAGGTGCTCGGCGAAGGCGCCAATCTCGGCATGACCCAGCGCGGCCGCATCGAGGCGGCGTTGCGCGGCATCAGGCTCAACACCGACGCGATCGACAATTCCGCCGGCGTCAACACTTCCGACATGGAAGTGAACATCAAGATCGCGCTGAGCATTCCGTTGCGCGACGGCCGGCTGCCGCTGAGCGCGCGTAACGCGCTTTTGGCCGAGATGACCGACGAGGTCGCCGGTCTCGTCCTGCGCAACAATTATCTGCAGCCGCTCGCGCTCTCGCTCGCCGAGCGGCGCGGCCTGGAGGATTTCGGCTTTCTGCAGCGGCTCATTCAGACGCTGGAGACCCGCGGGCTCCTCGACCGCGCGGTCGAGTACTTGCCCGACGACCTGCAGCTCACCGAGCGCCGCCGCCGCTCGCAGCCCTTCACCCGGCCGGAGCTGGCGGTGCTGCTCGCCTATGCCAAGCTCTCGCTCTACGACGATCTGCTCGAGTCCGCGGTACCGGACGACCCGTATCTCGGCCGCGAGCTCGGCCGTTATTTTCCCAAGGCGATCGGCGCGCGTTTCCCCGACGCGCTCGAACATCATCGGCTGCGCCGGGAGATCATCGCCACCCAGCTCGCCAACTCGATGATCAATCGCGGCGGGCCCTCGCTCGTCGTGCGCATCGCCGACCAGACCGGCGCCGCGCCTGCCGCCATCGCCTCTGCCTTCGCCGTCGTGCGCGAAAGCTACGGCATGACCGCGCTCAACACCGCGATCGACGGCCTCGACAACCGCATACCCGGGAAAGTGCAGCTCGATCTCTACGCGGCGGTCGAGGACCTGCTCCTCGACCGCATCGTCTGGTTCCTGCGCAATGTCGAGCTGACCAAGGGCCTCGCCGACGTGGTGACGCATTATCGCGATGGCGTCGCCGCGGTCGCCGCCGCGCTCGACGGCGTGCTCTCCGAGGACGCGCTTGCGGCGCGCGCCGCGCGCCGGCAGGAGCTGGCGGCGACCGGCGTTCCCGATGAGCTTGCCGGCCGTGTTGCCGATCTCGGTGCGCTTGCCGCCGCGCCCGACATCGTGCTGGTCGCCGACCGCACCGGCAAGGCGGTCGCCGAAGTAGCGGCGACCTATTTCGCCGCCGGCGCCTTCTTCCGCCTCGAGCGCATCGCCAGCGCCGCGCGCAACATCCCGATTGCCGACTATTTCGACCGGCTGGCGCTCGACCGCGCGCGGGATTCGATCGGCGATGCCGAGCGGCGGCTCACTGCCGCCATGGTCGGCAATGGCGCCGCCGGCGGCGGCGCGGTCGAGGCGTGGGTCGGCCCGCGCAAAGCTGAGGTGGAACGCATTCGTCTCGCGATCCACGAGATCGCCAATTCCGGGCTCACGCTGTCGAAGCTGTCGGTCGCGGCGAGCCTCCTCGGCGACTTGGTGAAGCATTAAGTGCAGGTCGGCCGAGTTCCCGTTGGTCACAAAAAAGAACCCCAAGCAAAGTACGCGCTTGGGGTTCTAGGTGTTGCCTCAAACTTAGGC
Source organism: uncultured Alphaproteobacteria bacterium (assembly GCA_963850855.1). Lineage (GTDB taxonomy): Bacteria > Pseudomonadota > Alphaproteobacteria > Rhizobiales > Xanthobacteraceae > BOG-931. The sequence goes on along the minus strand of CAWKNH010000012.1, from coordinate 34,855 downwards.
TTATTAGGCCGGACGGCGGGGTGTCGGGGGATGGGGGAGCCGTCCGGTCGGCCTAATATCCCAGACATATACTCGCGGGCCTTCGATGCAACGCGGATCACGCGTTAGTGTTATCGGGTGCGGCAAAACGCCGTGTGCTGCAACGCTAGGCGATTCTGTTCGTAGGCGCGGATCGGGGAGGAAAAACATTTCAAGCCAGAGCCCTAGCGCACGTGGTGAATTTTCATTTTCAAGTCGTCGGTGCGCGGCCGCTCTTAAGCCCCTACTATATTGCTACGTGCAGCGAGGGGGTTCCTATCGTTATGGCTGATGCGCAAGACCGCGGAACTACGGCATGAGCGTGTTCCACGCGATCGAGCCGGCCTACTCCATGGCCGCGTTCGCGGTCGGCGTTCTGGTCGGGTTGACCGGCGTCGGCGGCGGCTCGCTGATGACGCCCATTCTCATCCTGTTGTTCGGCATTCATCCGGCGACCGCGGTTGGAACCGACCTGCTCCACGCCGCCGTGACCAAGACCGCCGGCAGCTTCGTGCATGGCCGCAACCGAACGATCGAGTGGCGGATCGTGCGGCGGCTCGCGGCCGGCAGCATTCCGACCACAATCGTCACCATCGCCGCGTTGAGCGCCATCGACATCAACGGGTCGATGGCGCGCGACCTCATCAATGCGGTGCTGGCCCTCGCTCTGGTCATCACCGCCGTGATGCTGGTGTTCCGCAACCGGATCGTCGCCCGTTACTCGCCCCGGTTTGCCGCTCTCGCCGACCGTAAGATCGCCGCCATCACCGTCGCCGTCGGCGCGGTGATCGGAACGATCGTGTCGATCTCCTCGGTCGGCGCCGGCGCCATCGGCGTGACTGCGCTTGTTCTGCTCTACCCGAAGCTTCCGGCGGCACGCATTGTCGGCTCGGATATCGCGCACGCCGTGCCGCTCACGCTCGTCGCCGGCATCGGCCACTGGTTCCTGGGATCGATCGATTTTGCCGTCTTCACCTCGCTGATCCTGGGATCGGTCCCTGGAATCCTGCTCGGCAGCTATGCCGCCGTTCGCGTCCCGGATCGCGCGCTTCGCCTTGTGCTCGCAGTCACGCTGCTTGTGGTCGCGACCAAGCTGTCATTCGGCCTGATGGCGCCGCCCTCGGACGTCGTTGCGGTGAAGACCAACACGCCGCGTTGAGCCCTTGCGGCCTTGCCGGCCTTCGCGCCACCTCCGCTGCGCTTTCTCACGACCGAGCAAGCGTGAGAGTTCCAAGAGTGTCGCTAATGCCGCCGTTAACCTTCGCCGCTTTCCAGCACATGAGCTTCTAGCCTACGATGCGATCCTATCGGCCTTTTGGGCGTAGAGATGAATCGGCGCGATTTCTTTGCACTACTTGGCGGTGCCGCGGCCCTCTGGCCGCTCGCCGCGCGCGCGCAGCAATCGGAGCAATCGCGGCGCGTCGGCGTCCTGAGTTCGTTGGCCGAGACCGACTTGCAGGCGCGGGTCTGGGATGCCGCTTTTCGCAAGCGGCTCGACGAGCTGGGTTGGGTCGACGGCCGCAACATCCAGATCGATTACCGTTGGGGCGCGGGCAGCGTCGATCGCGTTCGCATGTTCGCCAAGGAACTGGTTCAACCGAATCCCGATGCGCTTGTCGCCATCACTACTCCGGCCGCCGAGGCGCTGCAGGCGCAGACCCGCGCGATCCCGATCGTGTTCGCGGCCGTGTCCGATCCGATCGGCAGCGGCCTCGTCGCGAGTTTGGCGAGGCCCGGCGGCAATATCACCGGCTTTGTCGACATCGAGGCATCGTTGAGCGGCAAATGGCTGGAATTGATGCGTGCGATCGCGCCTTCCGTCACGCGCGTCGCCTTCTTGTTCAATCCGCAAACCGCCCCTTTCGCCCGCTATTATTTGGAGACGTTCCGGACGGCGGCGGCGGCGCTCGCGATCAAGCCGATCGAGGCTCCGGTGCACAACACGGCGGAAGCTGAAGCCGTTGTTACCAAGCTCGGGCGCGAGGGTGGCGCCGGAGTGATCGTCATGCCGGAAGCCGCCATGACGGCTTATGGCCCCGCAGTCTCCTTGCTCGCCGTACGTTACCACCTGCCGACAATTTATCCGACCAGCTTCTTCGCCGCCGCCGGCGGCTTGTTGTCCTATGGAGTTGACTTCTCCGATCTGCTTCGCGGCGCGGCGTCCTATGTCGACCGCATCCTCCGCGGCGCAAAGCCGAACGAGCTTCCGGTCCAGCTACCGACCAAGTTCGAGCTGGTGATCAATCTGAAGGTCGCGAAGGCGCTCGGACTGACCGTTCCGCAATCCCTTCTGGTCGCCGCCGACGAGGTGATCGAATGAGGCGGCGGGAGTTCCTCACCGTCTTGGCTGGCGCGGCCGTTCCGCCCATTGCCTGGCCGCTCACGGCGCGCGCGCAAAAGGCCCAGCGGCCGCGGCGGCTCGGCGTGCTGATGGTCACCGCCGAAAGCGACCCGCTCGGGCAGCAGCGCTTCGGCGCATTGCGCTCGGGATTGCAGGAGTTGGGATGGCGAGAAGGCGGCAATCTGCAGATCGACGTGCGGTGGTCCGCAGGCGATGCCAACCGCCTCAAGGATGACACCGCCGAGCTGCTGAAGCTTGCGCCGGATGTCATCGTCACCAATGGGAGCCCGGCGACCGGCGCGATGGAGCATGCGACGCGCTCGATACCGATCGTCTTCGTGGTCGTCAGCGATCCGGCGGAGCAAGGCTTTATTGCCAACCTGGCGCACCCGGGTGGCAACGTCACCGGTTTTTCATTCGTCGACTTCCCGCTGTTCGGAAAGTCGCTCGAGCTGCTGCGGCAAATCGCGCCCAAAGTGACCCGCGTCGGCCTCATGTTCAGAGCGGCTGACCACCCGTACTACGACAACTATTTGCAGTCGCTCGCCGCGGATAAACAGATCCTCCCGACGGTGCTCGCGCGGGCCGCCGTCGGCTCTGAAGCCGAGATCGAAGGCGAGGTCGCCAAACTCGCTGCGCAGCCGGGCGGCGGGCTGATCGTCGCCGCTGACACGTTCACGCTGGTCCATCGCCAGGCGATCATTGCGTCGGTGGCGCAGCATGGCGTCCCCGCCATCCATTCCTATCGCGAGGCCGTGGTGGAAGGCGGCCTGATGTCATACGCGCCCGACAGTGTCGACATCTTCCACCGGTCCGCGGCCTACGTCGACCGCATCCTCAAGGGCGAGAAACCGGCCGATCTGCCGGCACAAGCGGCGATAAAGTTCGAGTTCGCGATCAACCTCAAAACCGCCAAGGCGCTCGGTCTCGACGTGCCGCCGACGCTGCTTGCGCTGGCCGATGAAGTGATAGAATGAGCAGGTACGGTTTAGGCCGGATTTTCACCTCCATTGCAGCGGAGCGCGAAAGCCGTCAGATGATCGCATGAGAGCGCTGCCTGATCATCGCAAGGGACGCGTGCGGATGTTGCTCGACCGCCTGAGCGCCCTTGCTCCGGCGTCGGGCGCCTCGATCGTGCGCAGCCGGTTGTTCATCAAATACGTCACCCTGTTTGTCGGCGTGGTCGGGCTTGCGCTCGCCGCCAACGGCGCCTTCGACGTTTATTTCTCCTATCAGGAGCAGAAGAGTGCGCTGGTGCGCATTCAACGCGAGCAGGCCGAATCCGCCGCCGGCAAGATCGGCCAATTCGTCAGCGAGATCGAAAGCCAGGTCGGCTGGACCACGCAACTGCCGTGGTCTTCCGGCACGCTCGAGCAGCGGCGCTTCGACGCGCTGCGGCTCCTGCGCCAGGTGCCGGCGATCACCGAGCTTGCCGAGATCGATTCGAGCGGCCACGAGCAATTGCGGGTGTCGCGGCTCGCCATGGAGGTGGTCGGCAGCGGCAACGACGTCTCCAAGGATCCGAGCTTCGCCGAGGCGGTGGCGCACAAGGTCTATTTCGGCCCGGTCTATTTCCGCCGCGAGTCCGAGCCGTACATGACGCTGTCGCTCGCCGGCACGCGGCGCGACACCGGCGTGAGCATCGCCCAGGTCAATCTGAAACTGATCTGGGACGTGCTCTCGAAGATCAAATTCACCGGGCACGGGCGCGCCTACGTGGTCGACGCCGCCGGCCGGCTGATCGCGCATCCCGATATCAGCCTCGTTTTGCGCAATACCGATATGTCGAAGCTGGCGCAGGTGCGCGCCGCCCGCGCCTCCGCGGCCGGCGACGACGGCGAGCAAGTCCGCGAAGCCGAGGACATCGAGGGTCACAAGGTGCTCACCGCCTCGGCGCCGGTTGCGCCGCTCGGCTGGCACGTTTTCGTCGAAACGCCGGTCAACGAGGCCTACGCGCCGCTCTATGCGTCGATCGAGCGGACCGGTTTCATCCTGCTCGGCGCGCTGGCGCTTGCCTTCGCCGCCGGCATGTTCCTGGTGCGGCGCATGGTGGTGCCGATCCAGGCGCTGCGCTCCGGAGCGGCGCGCATCGGCTCAGGCGACCTGAGCCAGCGCATCGCCATCAAGACCGGCGACGAAATCGAGAGCCTCGCCGATCAGTTCAACGACATGGCCGGCCGCCTGCAGGAATCCTACGCCGACCTGGAGAAGAAAGTCGAGCTGCGCACGCACGAGCTGAGCGAATCGCTGGCGCAGCAGACGGCGACCGCCGACGTGCTGAGCGTAATCAACGCATCCCGCGGCGATCTCCAGCCCGTGTTCCAGGCGATGGTGGAAAAGGCGTGGCGATTGTGTGACGCCGACGCAGGACATCTCGCACTTCCCGTTGGTGACGATTATCGAAGCGTCGCCGTCTCTGCGATGTCACCCGAGATGACGAGGCTGATCCAGTCAATATCATATGCACCCGGCCGCGGGACGGCCATCGGCCGAGCGCTGGCAGAACGCCGCCCGGTTCAGATATCCGACATTGGCGCTGACAATGAACATGTCGGCCAGCAAGCAGCACGTGAAGGCTTCATAAGGACGATCCTGGGAGTACCGCTGCTCCGGCGGGGCGAGGCAATTGGCGCATTTGGGCTTTCGCGCCAGCGGGTGGAGCCGTTCACCGAGCGCCAGATCGATCTGGTCAAGAATTTCGCCGCCCAGGCGGTCATCGCCATCGAGAATACGCGGCTGCTCAGCGAATTGCGCGAATCGCTTCAGCAGCAGACGGCGACCGCGGACGTGCTCAAGGTCATCAGCCGCTCGACCTTCGATCTGAAGAAAGTGCTGTCCACGCTGGTGGAATCGGCGGCCCGGCTTTGCGCCGCCGACAAAGCCGCTCTGTTTCAGCGCGACGGCGAGGTCTATCGCTTGGCGACAACCTACGGATTTTCGGGCGACACGGCGCAGTACGACGACCGTCCGCTGCGGCCGGGTCGAAGCAGCGTGACCGGGCGTGTGGCATTGGAGGGCAAGGCCGTTCACGTCCACGACGTGCTCGCCGATCCCGAATACCACTCGCCCGAATACCAGCAGGCGTTCGGCTACAGAACGAACCTCGGCGTGCCGCTGCTGCGCGACGGCACCACGATCGGCGTGTTCGCGCTGGTTCGCGACGAGGTCGACCCGTTTACCGAGAAGCAGATCGAGCTGGTGACGACCTTTGCCGACCAGGCGGTGATCGCGATCGAGAACGCGCGGCTGTTCGAGGCCGAGCAGCAGCGCACGCGGGAGCTGACCGAGTCGCTGGAGCGGCAGACCGCGACATCGGAGGTCCTTGGCGTCATCAGCCGGTCCAAGTTCGAACTGCTACCCATCCTTCAGAGCGTCGCTGACACCGCCGCACGGCTCTGCCGCGCCGACGCGGCCGCGATCTACCGACTGGAGAGCGGCGTCTACCGCTTCGCCGCCGGCTCCAGCCTCGATCCGGCTTATCTGGAAATCGAGCGGCAAAATCCGATTGCGCCGGGCCCGGAAACGGTCGTCGGCCGGGCCGCCATGAACCGGCAAGTCGCGCGAATCGACGATGCCTGGATCGATCCGCTTTACGAAAAGAAGGACGACGCCAAGATCGCAGCGATTCACTCGATGATCGGCGTGCCGCTCATGCGCGACGGCGAGCCGATCGGCGTCATCGGGCTGGCGCGCCACCGGGTCGAACCGTTTTCGGAGCGCGAAATCGAGCTGGTGACGACGTTCGCCGACCAGGCGGTGATCGCGATCGAAAACGTGCGGCTGTTCGAGGCCGAGCAGCAGCGCACGCGGGAGCTGACCGAATCGCTCGAGCAGCAGACCGCCACCTCCGAGGTGCTCAAAGTCATCTCCGGCTCGCCCGGCGACCTGGCGCCGGTGTTCGCCAGCATGCTGGAGAATGCGGTGCGCATTTGCGACGCCAAATTTGGCAACATCTACGGCTGGGACGGCGCGGTCCTGCACCTTCTCGCCGCGCACAACACGCCGCCAGCGCTTGCCGCCGCTCGCAAGAACGTGCCGCTCACGGTGGAAGGAAACAGACTTATCGCTCCCATGGTGGCGACGAAAGCCGTGTGCCAAGTTGTCGATGCCGCGACCGATCCGGGCTATACCGAGCGACGCGATCCGGCGGCGATCACCGCCGTCGAACTCGGCGGCGTACGCACCTGTATCGCCGTGCCGATGCTGAAAGAAAACGATCTGATCGGCTCGTTCTCGCTCTACCGCCAGGAAGTCCGTCCCTTCACCGAGAAGCAGGTCGCGCTGGTTGCGAGCTTCGCCAACCAGGCGGTGATCGCTATCGAGAACACGCGCCTACTCAGCGAGTTGCGCGAGTTGCTGGCGCAGCAGACGGCCACGGCGGATGTGCTGAGCGTCATCTCGAGTTCGCCCGGCAGCCTGGACCCAGTCTTCAAAAGTATGTTGGAGAACGCCGCGCGGCTGTGCGAAGCCAATTTCGGCGTCCTGGTGCTGCATGAGGGTGGCGACGCGTTCCGCGCCGTCGCCATGCACAATGCTCCCCCGGAGTTTGCCGAGCTTAGGCGGCGCGAGCCGGCATTTCGGTCCGGTGCGCTGACCCCGCTGTCGCGCATGGTTGCAACGAAACAGCTGCTCCAGATTGCCGATTTGACCAAGGACGCAGCCTACAAGACGCGCGATCCTACGGTCGTTGGATTTGCCGATACGACCGGAGTGCGCACGCTGCTCTTGGTGCCGATGCTCAAGGACGCCGAAGCAATCGGCGCCATCGCCGTCTACCGTACGGAGGTTCGTCCGTTCACCGACAAGCAGGTCGCGCTGGTCACAAGCTTCGCCGCCCAGGCGGTCATCGCCATCGAGAATACGCGGCTCTTGAGCGAGCTGCGTGAATCGCTGGAGCAGCAGACCGCCACCTCCGAGGTGCTCAAGGTCATCTCCAGCTCTCCGGGCGATCTCGAGCCGGTGTTTGCAACCATGCTGGAGAACGCCGTCCGCATTTGCGACGCCAAATTCGGCAATATCTATCGCTGGGACGGTGGGGTCGGTTCTTTGGTTGCCGCGCACAACACGCCGGCTGCCTTCGCCGAAGCTCGCAGGCGTGCACCGTTTGGCGGCGGGACGGCCGGCATCATTGGCCGCATGGTGGCGGCCAAGAAAGCAGTTCACATCGCCGATCTCACGACCGATCGGGCCTATGTTGAACGAAGCAATCCGGCGACCGTCGCTGCCGTCGAGCTTGGCGGCGTGCGCACGATCATGGCGGTCCCCATGTTGAAGGAGAACGAACTCGTTGGTTCGTTCACCCTGTACCGGCAGGAAGTCCGGCCGTTTACCGACAAGCAGATCGCGCTGGTCACCAGCTTCGCCGCGCAAGCCGTCATCGCCATCGAGAATGCGCGCCTCCTCAGCGAACTGCGCCAGCGCACTGATGAGCTTGGCCGCTCGGTCGGCGAGCTCCGCGCGCTCGGCGAAGTCTCCCAGGCGGTGAACTCAACGCTCGATCTGGAGACCGTGCTCTCCACCATCGTCGCCAAGGCGGTGCAGCTCTCCAACACCGATGCCGGCGCGATCTACGTCTATGACGAGGTGCAGCACGCATTGGAGCTGCGCGCCACCTACCAGATGGATCGAGAATTGATCGACGCGCTGTCGCATCGGCACATCGGCCTCGACGACGCGAATGTGGCGCCGGCGCTGGCGCAGCGCGAGCCGGTGCAGTTCGCCGACTTGCGCGAGCAACCATCCAACGAGATCAACGAGATCACGCTGCGCTTCGGCTTCCGCGCGCGATTGACCGCGCCGCTGTTCCGCGGCAACGACGTCGTCGGCATGCTGGTGGTGCGGCGCCGCGCGCCCGGCGCCTTCCCGCAGAGCACCGTCGACCTGATCAAGACGTTCGCGGCGCAGTCGGTACTGGCGATCCAGAACGCGCGACTGTTCCACGAGATCGAGGACAAGCGCCGCGAGCTCGAGGTCGCGGGCCAGCACAAATCGCAGTTCCTCGCCAATATGAGCCATGAGCTGCGCACGCCGCTCAACGCCATCATCGGCTACAGCGAGATCCTCCAGGAAGACGTCGCCGATCTCGGACAGGACAATGTCGGCCGCGATCTGAAGAAGATCGAAGGCGCCGGCCGTCACCTGCTCGGCCTGATCAACGACATTCTCGATCTGTCGAAAGTCGAAGCCGGCAAGATGGACGTCTTCCTCGAAGACGTCGAAATCGTGCCGCTGCTCGAAGAGGTGCGGGCGCTGATCGTTCCGCTGGCCGAGAAGAACGGCAATACGCTCAAGCTCAGGCCCGCCAAGAACCTCGGCAGCATGCGTACCGACCGCACCAAGCTCAAACAAAGCCTGCTCAACATCCTCAGCAACGGCAGCAAGTTCACCCAGAACGGCCGCCTCACTTTGGTGGCGGAGCGTTTCAAAGCCGACCGGCCAATGGTGCGCTTTGCCGTCTCCGACACCGGCATCGGCATGACCAAGGAGCAGCTCGGCCGGCTGTTCCAGGCGTTCTCGCAGGCCGATGCGTCCACGACCAAGAAGTACGGCGGCACCGGCCTCGGCCTGGCGATTTCCCGGCGGTTCTGCCAGCTCCTCGGCGGCGACATCGCGGTCACCAGCCGGCCCGGCAAAGGCTCGACCTTCACCATCACCTTGCCGGCGCACAGCGAAGCGCCGGCGCCGGTCAAGCCCGCTGCCGCTCCGCGCATTGCCGCGGATGCCAACAATGGCGCCACTGTCCTCATCGTCGACGACGATGCGGCGGCCCGCGAGCTCCTGAGCGCGAGCCTGAAAAGTGCCGGCTATCGTCTCGTGCATGCGGCGAGCGGCGAAGAGGCGCTTGCGCTCGCCCGCACCGTCCGCCCGGACGCGATCACGCTCGACGTGATGATGCCCAAGCCCGACGGCTGGGAGGTTCTAAGCACGCTCAAGGCCGACGCCGATCTCTGCGATATCCCGGTGGTCATGGTGACCATGGCGCCCGATCGCGGCATCGGCCTGTCGCTCGGCGCCGTCGATGTGCTGACCAAGCCGGTCGATCGCGCGCGGCTCACGGCGCTGATCCATCGCCTAGTCCGCCGCGACGGTCCGGTGCTGGTGGTCGAGGACGATGCCGACACCCGCGAGATGATGCGGCACACGATCGAGAAGCTGAGCCTTTCCGTCGCCGAGGCGGACAATGGCCGGCGCGCGCTGTCCTGGCTCGGCGAGCATCCGGTCCCGGCGATGATCCTGCTCGACCTGATGATGCCGGAAATGGACGGATTCGAGTTCCTCGACGCCATCGCGGCGCGCGCCGAATGGCGCGAAATCCCGGTGGTCGTGGTCACCGCCAAGCCGCTCACTGCGGCGGAGCGCGATAGGCTGTTGCGGCAGGCCCGCAAGGTCATGGAAAAAGGCACCGCAAGCGGGGTCGATATCGCGGCCGCCATCGGTGAAGCGGTGCGGCGCCGATCGGCGCGCGCAAATGCAGGCGAAAAGCTAGGGTCGGAGTAATCCAATGGCGAAAGTCTTGCTGGTCGAAGACAACGAGATGAACCGCGACATGCTCTCCCGCCGGCTGATCCGCCGCGGCTTCGAGGTGGTGTTCGCCGTGGACGGTAAGCAGGGCGTCGATCTCGCGCGCAGCGAAAAGCCCGACATCATCCTCATGGACATGAGTCTCCCGGTCATGGACGGATGGGAGGCGACGCGCTGCGTCAAGGCCGACGCCGCAACGCGCGGCGTCCCGGTGATCGGGCTCACGGCGCACGCCATGAGCGGCGATCGGGAAAAGGCGATCGAGGCCGGCTGCGACGATTACGACACCAAGCCGGTGGAATTGGACCGCCTGATCGGCAAGATGGAGCGGCTTCTCGGCGCGGCGAAAGGCTAGCGCTCGCGCCGACGCTCATGGAGGAGCCTTGTCGACGACGCCGGACGAACGCCTAAGCCGCGCCTTGACGGCGTTCCTGCGGCAGGAGGTCCAGGCGCCGGCAAGCGCGGTCACCGATTTTCTCGACATGATCATCGAGGACGCGCGCGCCTCGCAGTCCGAAAGCATGCTTGCCGATCTCGAGCGCATGCGCGGCGCGAGCGTGCAGTTGAACGCATTCGTGAAAAGTCTGATCCAGGATACATCGTCCGATCGGCGCAAGGACGAGACCTTCGAAGAATTCAATCGTCGCCTGCGGCACGATCTGCGCACGCCGCTCAACGCCATCAAAGGCTACAGCGAGCTTCTGCTCGAGGACATGGAGGCGGCTGCCGAGCGTCCGCTGCGCACCGACCTCGCCAAGCTCAAAGCCTCCGCCGACCAGCTCCTCGGCCAGATCGACGCCATGGCGGCGCTGGCCCGCCGGGAGCTGACCGAGCCGGCCGAAGGCGCCGCCCGGGCGCAGCAACTCGACCTCCTGGCCGACGTGTTGCGGACCGTGCAGCCGCTGCCAGCAGGCGGCGCCGCGCGCCAAGCGCTGCACGCGAGCCGTATCCTCATCGTCGACGACAACGCCGCCAACCGCGACGTGCTGGAACGCCGGCTGGCGCGCGAGGGGCACCAGATCGCGAGCGCCACGAACGGGGCGTCGGCGCTTGCGTTGGTGACCGGCCAGGAGTTCGACCTCATTCTGCTCGATCTCATCATGCCGGAAATGAGCGGCTTCGAGGTGCTGCGCCGGCTCAAGGCAACGGAGCAAACCAGTCACATCCCGGTCATCGTGATTTCGGCGCTCGACGAGATCGACAGCGTCGTGCGCTGTATCGAAGCCGGCGCCGAGGATTATCTGACCAAGCCGTTCAATCCCACGCTCCTGCGCGCGCGCATCGGCGCCTCGCTGGAGAAAAAGTGGCTGCGCGACCGGGAGAAGAAGTTCGTCGCCGAGCTGGAACGGGAAAAGGAGCGCTCCGAGACCCTGCTCCTGAACATCCTGCCGCAAAGCATCGTCAACCGCATGCGCAACGGCGAAATGGTGATCGCCGACCGGATCGCCGAGGCAACCATCTTGTTCTGCGATCTCGTGGGGTTCACGACGCTGAGCCAGGATTTGACCGCCGACCGGACCATCGACTTTCTCGGCCGGACTTTTGCCGCCTTCGACCGGCTGGTCGCGGAACTCGAAGTGGAGAAGATCAAGACCATCGGCGACGCCTACATGGTCGCCGCCGGCGTCCCCGAGCCGCAATCCGATCACGCCGAACGCATCGTCACGCTCGCGCCGCGCATGCTCGAGGCGGTCGCCGCGGTCGCCGAGGCGACCGAGCTCGACCTTCAGGCGCGCATCGGCGTGCATACCGGCCCGATCACCGCCGGCGTCATCGGCACGCACAAATTCATCTACGATGTGTGGGGCGACACGGTGAACACCGCAAGCCGCATGGAATTGCACTCGCTGCCGGGCCGCATTCAGCTTTCCGCCGCCACGCGCGCCGCGCTCGGCGACGGCTTCAGGCTCGAACGGCGCGGCGTGATCGAGGTCAAAGGCAAGGGCATGATGGAGACCTATTTCCTCAGCGGCCGATGATCATGCCGATGATCATGCCTCCGTCGCGATACCTCGGCGATGGGCGGAGATTCCCGGCCGCAGGCAATGCGCCTGCGCTAGTCGCGGCCGTTCTCGGGCAGGCCGTAGCGATGCAGGTCGCTGCCGTGCACGTCGAGCCAGATTTTGGCGCGTTGGTGATCCGGGCACAGGCGCCGCACCAGCCGCCAGAACCGCGCCGAATGATTCATCTCGATGAGGTGCGCCACTTCGTGGGCGGCGAGATAGTCGAGCACGAAGCCGGGCGCCAGAATGAGCCGCCAGGAAAACGACAGCACGCCGGTCGTCGAGCATGAGCCCCAGCGGCTCGACTGATCGCGCACCGAGACGCGCTTGACGTTGACGCCAAGCTCGTTGGCGAAGCGGAGGCTGGCGACCTCAAGCTCGCGCCTGGCTTCCCGCCGCAGGAAATCGCCGATGCGGCGGTTGAGGTGCGGCGCGTTGCCGGCCACGCACAGAAGCGACTCGCCGTTGCCGTCCGTCCCGGTCCAAACCGTGCCGCGCACGCTGCGATAGTGGACGATGCGGTGCGGTACGCCGCGCAACGGCACTTTGACGCCGTCGGCGAACGGCGCCGCGACCGGCAGCCGCCCGAGCCGCGCCGCGATCCAGCCGCCATGCTTCTCGGCGAACTCGCGCGCCTCCTTCAGCGTGCCGCGCGGCGGAATGGTGAGCACCACTTCGCGCGTCGCCGCCTGGATGCGCAGCGTATAGCGGCGCGCCTGCCGGTGCCGCCGCACGCGCACGAGATAGATCGAGCGGTCGAAGACCACATCGATCGACTGCGGCTCACTTGGACGGCGATAAAGCAGCGCACGTTGCGCCATGGCGGACGACCCCAAAACCAACCCGGCCGCGGATAGTGCCATTATCCAATGCGCTGCGTAGCCCCTTTGAATGACTCCGCCTCGGCATACAACATCTTGGGGAGGGTACGATGGCACGGTGCCATTCCATGTAATCTATGGAGTGAACTTCTATTCAGTTATTATCGCCGCGAGAGCGCTTGAAATTGACCCTCCGTGATTTTGAAATTCGGCATGATTTTCAAGCCGTTAGCCCCCGGAACGGCCATTGGCTCCGTTTTCTCCTGATGGAATTGGGAGTTCGCCCCTATGGAGGCTGCGGAAGGTTAAGAAAGCGGGACCGTGGCGGTCAGGCTTGCGCTACAGCGCCGTTGCTGGGGCGGCGCAGGGCGGCGCCGTTGCCGCGTGAGGCGCGCCGGCTCTGACCGATCGAGAGCACGAAATCGGCGATGCGCGGGGCGATCTCGGAGCGGAAGCGCGAGCCGTTGAACACTCCGTAATGGCCGACGCCGGGCTGCAGCCAATGCGCCTGCCGGTCAGCCGGGATGTTCGGGCACAGGCGATGCGCCGCCTCGGTCTGGCCGACGCCGGAGATGTCGTCGAGCTCGCCTTCGATGGTGAGGAGCGCGGTGTTGCGGATCCGGCCCGGATCGATCGGCCGGCCGCGATGGGTCATCTCGCCCTTCGGCAGCGCATGGCGCACGAATACGGTGTCGACCGTCTGCAGATAATATTCGGCGGCGAGGTCCATCACCGCCAGATATTCGTCGTAAAACTCCTTGTGCTTATGCGCCGAGTTGCCGTCGCCGCGCACGAGGTTGAGAAACAGCTGCTTGTGCGCCTCGATGTGCCGGTCGAGATTTATCGAGACAAAGCCGTTGAGCTGCAGGAAGCCCGGATAGACGTCGCGCATGAAGCCGGGATTGGGAAACGGCACTTTGGTGATGACGTGGCTGCGGAACCACTCGGTGCCGCGCTGCTCGGCGAGCGTATTCACCGCGGTCGGATTGACGCGGGTGTCGATCGGCCCGCCCATCAGTGTCATCGAAAGCGGTGCGTAGGGATCGTTGTCGGTCTCCATCAGCGCCGCCGCGGCCAGCACCGGCACCGCCGGCTGACATACCGCGACCACGTGAGTGTCGCCGCCGAGCGCGTGCAGGATCGAGATCAGATAGTCGATGTAATCGTCGAGATCGAAGCGGCCTTCGGCGGTCGGGACCATGCGCGCATCCGCCCAGTCGGTGACGTAGACGTCGTGGTTAGGCAGGAAGGCCTCGACCGTGCCGCGCAGGAGCGTGGCGAAATGGCCGGACATCGGCGCAACCATGAGCAGCCGCGGCTGCGGCCGCTTCGGCCGGTGCTCAAAGATGCGCTCGAAGCGCAGCAGCCGGCAGAACGGTCGTTCCCACACCGCCGAGACATGGATCGGCACGCGCTCGCCGCCGACCAGCGTCGAGGCGACCCGCCATTCCGGCCGGCCATAGCGCCGCGTCGAGCGCTCGAACAATTCGCAGGCGGCGGCGACCGATTTTCCGAACGTGGTGAAGGAGAGCGGGTTGATCGGGTTCTTGAACATCAACCGCGTGGCGTCGGCCCACGCCCGCGACGGATTGAGCGCCGCATGGCTCATCTCGTAGAACCAGTAGAGTGGCGTCGACAGCAATATGCCATTGCCGCCCGGCACGATGGGCGCGCCGCCGAACTCCCCAATGGCCATCGATGAACCTTGCCCGGCTTGCTGCAGTGCAGCATTGTGTCGGCTTTCTGACATCCGAGTCAACATAAAAGCAATCTTTTCTTTATTCGTTACGTATGAGGGTGAACGCTTTCCCGCCACTGGACAGCGACATATTGCCGATTCCTGCCGCCCATTCCTGCCGCCCATTCCCGCCGTCCCCTCCCGGCTATTCGCCGGTCTGCATCAGCGAGCCGTTGCGGCGGGCGCTCTGCAACAGCTTGAGAAAGCCGAACGCGCCGGCGGCGAAGAACAGCGCGTTGAGGGCGAGAGCGTCGAGCATCAGGTCGGGGTGGAAGGTGTGGTCGATCATGATCGCACGCATCCCTTCGAACACGTAGGTCGGCGGCAGCAGCCAGGAGAACGGTTGCAGCCACACCGGCAATGTGGTCACCGGGTAATAAACGCAGGTGAGCGGCATGAAGAAAAACATGATCGTCCAGGCGAGATTCTCGGCGCCGAGCCCGTTGCGCAACACCAGCCCGGACACGAAGATTCCCACCGCCCAACTTGTGAGCATCAGATTGAAAAAGAACGCCACCAGCGCGAAGCCGAGGCTGTAAAGATTGAAGTCGAAGAAGGCGATCGCCAGCAACGTCACCGGTACGACCCCGATCAACAGCCGCACGACGCTCATCGCCATCAGCGCGAGAATGAATTCGAACGGCCGCAGCGGGCTCATCATCAGATTGCCGATGTTGCGCGACCACATCTCCTCGAGGAACGAGATCGAGAAGCCGAGCTGGCCGCGGAACAGGATGTCCCAGAGCAGCACCGCGCCGATCAGCGTGCCGCCGGCGCGGGCGAAGAACCCGGCTTTCTGCATCACGTAATATTGGATGAAACCCCAGGTGATCATCTGCACCGTAGGCCAGTAGACCAGTTCGACCAGACGCGGCCATGATGAGCGCAGCAGGTACCAGTAGCGCAGCATCATTGCGGCGACGCGGCGCGGCGAGAAGGTGAGCGCGACTTCGGAGCGCGCCGTCATTGCGCCGCCTCCCGCCGTTCGCGGCCGCGGGCTACATCGAGGAAGACTTCCTCGAGCGTGCGGCGGCCGTAATGGGCGAGGAGCCGCGCCGGCGTGTCGTCATCCTCGATGCGACCCTGCTTCATGATGATGACGCGCTCGCACAGCCGCTCGACCTCGGCCATGTTGTGCGAGGCGAGCAGCACCGTGGCCTCGCGTTCGCGACAATAGCGCTCAAGCCGCGCGCGCACCCAGTCGGCGGTGTCGGGATCGAGCGAGGCTGTCGGCTCGTCGAGGAGCAGGAGCTCGGGCGAATTGATCAGCGATTTGGCGAGCGACACGCGGGTCTTCTGTCCGGCTGACAGCTTGCCGGCCGGCCGGTCGAGCAACTCGGTCAGGTCAAGCGCCTCGCCCAGCTCCTTGATGCGATCGGCCAGACCGGACACGCCATAGAGCATGCCGAACACGGTGAGGTTCTGCCGCACCGTAAGCCGCATCGGCATCTCCACATACGGGCTCTCGAAGTTCATGCGGTGCAATACCTGATAACGCTGCCGCGGCATTTCCGCCCCGAGCACGGTGACGCGTCCCGAGGTCGGCGCGATCAGCCCCATGATCATGGCGATGGTCGTGGTCTTGCCGGCGCCGTTGCCGCCAAGGAGGCCGGTGATCGAGCCGGGCGCGATCGAAAACGAGACGCCATCGACCGCCGGCACGTCCTTGTAGATTTTGACGAGGCGCTGGACTTCTATGGCGGGTACGGCGGGCATGATCCGCGCAGATGTGGCGCGGGCGGCCGGCAGTGGCAAGGGGAGGAAGCGGACCGCCATGAAAATCGGACTTTTCGACCACGTCGAATACGGCGGACGCCCGCTGGCGGCGCTGTTCGACGAGCGCCTCACCTTCGCCGCCGCGGCCGACGAGGCGGGCATCTACGGCCTGCACATTGCCGAGCACCACGGCACGCCGCTCAACATGGCGCCGGTGCCCGGCGTCTATCTCGCCGCGGTCGCGCGCGCGACCAAGCGCATGCGGCTCGGCCCGTTGGTCTATCTCCTGCCGCTTTATTCGCCGCTGCGGCTCGTCGAGGAGATCTGCATGCTCGATCATTTGAGCCACGGCCGGCTCGATGTCGGCGTCGGCCGCGGGGTGTCGCCGTGGGAGCTCAAATTCCACCACGTCGCGCATGACGATGCGCGCGATATCTTCGTCGACGCGTTCAAATGCATCAGCGCCGGGCTGACCGCCGACGCGCTCACTTACCAGGGCAAGCACTTTGCTTACGACGACGTGCCGATGGCGCTGCGCCCGCTGCAGCGGCCGCATCCGCCGTTCTGGTACGCCTCCTCGAGCGCGGTCGGCGCCACCTGGGCCGGCGAGCAGGGGCTGCACTTTGTCACGCTCGGACCGACCGCGTCGGCGAAAGCCAACATCGATGCCTACCGGACCGCGCTCAAGCGACGCGGCGCGCCGGCCCAGCCCAAGCCGGAGTTTCCCGGCGGCGCCGTGATCGGCGTGTCACGTTACATCTTCGTCGCCGATAGCGACGCGCAGGCGCGACGGATCGCCCAGCCGGCGGTGGAGGCGCACGTCGCCCATGTAAAGTGGCTCGCCACCGAGCGCGGCGACACCGCTTTGACCGCACGGCTCAATGTCGCCTTCGGCGCTTCTTTCGACGATTTGCTCGCCGACGGAACGGTGATCGCAGGCACGCCGACAAATGTGCGCGCGCAGATCGAACAGCAGGCCGCCGCGCTGGGCATCAACTATCTGCTCAGCTATCTCTTCCTCGGCAATATGACGCTCGCCGACGCGCTGCGCTCGCTCGCCTTGTTCAGGAGCGAGGTGATGCCGCATCTGGAGAAGCTGTAATGCATCACTTCACCGCATCGTCCGCCGGCCGCGCGTGATCCGCCCGCAGCGCATCCGGCTGCGGCATGGCGATGACGTTGTAGCCGGAGTCGACGAAGTGGATTTCGCCGGTGACCGCGGTCGAGAGATCGGAGAGCAGATAGAGCGCCGCGCCGCCGAGCTCGTCGAGCGTCACCCCGCGGCGCAGCGGCGAGTGCCGCTGCTGGAACGCGAACATCATGCGCGCGTCGCCGACGCCGACGCCGGCGAGCGTGCGGATCGGCCCGGAGGAAATCGCGTTGACCCGGATCGCCCGCGCGCCGAAATCGACCGCGAGGTAGCGCACCGACGCCTCCAGCGCCGCCTTGGCGACGCCCATGGCGTTGTAGTTCGGCATCGCGCGCAGGCCGCCATTATAGGTCAGCGTGAGCATGGCGCCGCCGTTCGGCATCAGCGCCGCGGCGCGTTTCGCCGCCTCGGTGAAGGCGAAGCACGAGATCAGCATGGTGTGCAGGAAATTTTCGCGCGTCGTGTCGGCGTAGCGCCCGGCGAGCTGGGTCTTGTCGGAGAAGGCGATGGCGTGCACGAGGAAATCGAGCGTGCCCCAGGTCCGCCCGATTTCGGCGAACACCTGGTCGAGCGAGCCGACATCCTCGACATCGCACGGCAGTACGAGATCGGCGTTGACCGTCGCGGCGAGCGGCTTCACCCGCTTTCCTAACGCGTCACCCTGATAGGTCAAGGCGAGCTTGGCGCCCTGTGCCGCGAGCGCCCTGGCGATACCCCAGGCGATCGAGTGGTCGTTGGCGACCCCCATGATCAGGCCGCGCTTGCCGTGCATCAGCCCTTGCATGCGTTACGCTTCCACCCGCTTGAAGACGATGGAAGCGTTGGTGCCGCCGAAGCCGAAGGAGTTCGACAGCACGCAGTCGAGCGTTACGCCGTCGCGCCGCTCGCGCACGATCGGCATGTCGGCAAAAGCCGGATCGAGGTTCTCGATATTGGCGCTCTGACAAATGAAGCCGGAGTTCATCATCAAGAGCGAATAGATCGCCTCATGCACGCCGGTCGCGCCCTGCGAGTGGCCGGTCAGCGACTTGGTGGCGGAGATCGGCGGACATTTTTCGCCGGAGCCGAACACCTCGCGGATCGCCTCGATCTCTTTGAGATCGCCGATCGGCGTCGAGGTGGCGTGCGGATTGATGTAGGCGACCGGCACTTTCACGTCGGCGAGCGCCATGCGCATGCAGCGCGCCGCGCCTTCGCCCGACGGCGCCACCATGTCGGAGCCGTCCGAGGTGGCGCCGTAACCGGCGATCTCGCCGTAGATCCTGGCGCCACGCGCCTTGGCACGGTTGAGTTCCTCGAGCACTAGGACGCCGGCGCCGCCGCTGATGACGAAGCCGTCGCGGTCGGCGTCATAGGCGCGCGAGGCCTTGGCCGGAGTGTCGTTGAACTTCGTCGACAGCGCGCCCATGGCGTCGAACAGGACCGAGAGCGTCCAGTCCAGTTCCTCGCAGCCGCCGGCGAACATGATGTCCTGCTTGCCGGCCTGGATGATCTCGTAGGCGTTGCCGATGCAATGGTTCGAGGTCGCGCAGGCGGACGAGATCGAATAGCTTACGCCCTTGATCTTGAACCAGGTCGAGAGCGTCGCCGATGCCGTCGACGACATCGCTTTCGGCACCGCAAACGGCCCGACGCGCTTCGGCCCTTTGCTGCGGGCGATATCGGCGGCCTCGACCAGGGTGCGCGTCGACGGCCCGCCCGAGCCCATGATGATGCCGGTGCGCTCGCTCGAGACCTCGGCCCCTTCAAGCCCGGCGTCGCGGATCGCCTGCTCCATGGCGACGTGGTTCCAGGCGGCGCCGCCACCGAGAAAGCGCATGGCGCGCCGGTCGATCGAACCGCTCGGATCGAGCGTGGGGGCGCCGTGCACCTGACTGCGGAAGCCCATCTCGGCGTATTTTTCGGCGCGCACGACGCCGGACCTAGCTTCGCGCAGCGACGCGAGCACTTCCTGTGCATTGTTGCCGATGGACGAGACGATGCCCATCCCGGTGACGACCACCCGCCTCATCTTCGCCTCATCCCAATTCGGGAGCGTGTTTTTACTTCCAGTGGAGCATGACCCGTCCGCAAAGCCGGTCGCCGCCTCCGGGTCATACGCTTACTCAGTGCGGCATGATCTTGCTCAGTGCGACATGATCTTGTCGGAAAACCGGCTGGTACTTTTCCGGATCATGCTCAGGCGCCGCTGGCCTGCGGCGCTTGCTCGCGAATCAATGCCACCTTGATGTCGAGCGCGCGACAGACGATCGAGCCGTCGGCGGAAAGCCAGCCGTCGGCGATGCCAAGCACGAGCTTGGACCGCATCACCCGCTTGATGTCGATGCCGTAGACGACCTTCTTCATGGTCGGCAGCACCTGACCGGTGATCTTGATCTCGCCCACGCCCAAGGCGCGGCCTTTGCCGTGGGAGCCGAGCCAGCCAAGGAAGAAGCCGAGCATCTGCCAGAGCGCATCGACGCCGAGGCAGCCGGGCATCACCGGATCGCCCTTGAAGTGGCAGGGGAAGAACCAGAGATCGGGCTTGAGATCGAGGACCGCGCGCATCAAGCCGCGCCCGTACTCGCCGCCCGCTTCCGCGATTTCCGAGATGCGGTCGAACATCAGCATCGGCGGCAGCGGCAGTTGCGGCCCCTCGGCGAAAAGCTCGCCCCGGCCGCAGGCCAAGAGATCCTCGTATTCAAAGTTTGAACGGCGATCCAGCATCCGCGTCGACCTCCGCCGCACCGAGCCTGTCGCGTGAACCCCTAACATATGGGGACATGGCGGCAAAGCGCACGCTGGTCCGGTCCGGCCCCGGTGGAAAATCAGCCCCCCGCGGCCCATTGCCTTGGCAGTTGCAGCAAACGCGGGGCGGCGTATAATGATTTCAATTGCAACGAATTAGCAAGACCCTGCAACCAAGACCCTTGCAACCAAGACCCCTGCAACGGGGTCGCTCAGGTGCCGCAATGAACCAGTCGCGTCCCATCGCTCCCGCCGCCGGACCCGCCGCGCCGGCGGCTTTGTCGCCGGCGTTGCCCGGCCGCGCCGATCTCACCGGCTGCCCGTGGCATGATGTGAAGGCGAAGCTGCGCGACGTCGGCCTGCGTCCCACCCGCCAGCGCATGGCGCTCGGCTGGATCCTGTTCGCCAAGGGCGACCGGCACGTGACTGCGGAAATGCTCTACGAGGAAGCGACCCGCGCCAAGGTGCCGGTGTCGCTCGCCACCGTCTACAATACGCTGCACCAGTTCACCGAAGTCGGCCTGCTGCGCCAGGTCGCGATCGACGGCTCGAAGGCCTATTTCGACACCAACAACTCCGAGCACCACCACTTCTTCATCGAGGATCAGAACGATCTCATGGATATCCCCTCCTCCGACGTGGTGGTCGGTAAGGCGCCAATTCCGCCGGAGGGCTACGAGATCGCCCGCATCGACGTGGTAGTGCGGCTGCGGCGCAAGCGCTGACGATTTCATCCTCATTGCCGGGCTTGACCCGGCAATCCATAGAGACCCGCCGCATCAGGTTTGCGCCAATTTTACTGCCGTCGTTTGCATTGAGTTCGGCATGGATGCGCGGGTCAAGCCGCGCATAACCAGCCAAGATCACTCGACCTTCTCGTCGGGATAGACGCCCCAGAGCCGGTTCTGCTCGATCCAGCCGTCAAAGCCCTCGCCGACGAGGCGGCACCAGGCACCGGTGCAGTGCTTGACGGTTCCGAGCACGCCGGACTGCAAGCGCGCCTCGACCGCGCTTTGCGTATCGGGTTTGGCGTAGAGCGGCGCGATTTCGGTTTTTGATTTGAGCTGCACCGAGGCGGTGCGCTTGCCCGACAGCATCGAGTGATAGACCCAGCCTTCGGTCCCATCGAAGTCTCGGATGCGGCGCCAATTCTCAAACTCGGCGGTGATTTCGACCGGCCAGCCGATGCGCGTGTAGATCCAGGCGACGTCGTGGTCCTTATCCGGCCCGCCACGCACATTGACCCGGTCGGCCTTGAGGCTGACGAAGCGCGGAACCGGCAGGCCGCCGGTCGTCGCGTCGCCGCCGGCGCGCGCGCTCCGCACGTGCGCGGTGGGCAAAACCAGCGCCAGCATGAACAGGGCCGCAACCGCGGCCCGAATCCGCACCATCATCGACCTGCCACGCCACCCGTGTATCACCAGGACGCCGTGCCCCAAGGCCCGAACCCGGCATAGTCGCGCCGGGAACCGGCGCGCTTTGTGGGAGCGCCATCATCTGGTAGAGAAATCGATGGTCCGCCTCCCCGGGGTCAGTGTCGGCCACGGCGGTTAAAGAGACCTGAACGGGCGGAAACCGCCAAACGCTGGCGCAGCCGGCCGGTTTTGCCGGCTGATTTGCCCTGGAGCCGGCGAAGAGGGAGCCGCCGAAGAGGGAGCCGGCAAGAAGCCGCCGCTCGAAGTCACCCGCAAGCCGCCGCAGCGCGTCAAGACAGCCTTCCGCGCGCTGTTCGCGACCCATCTCAATCCGAACGACAATTTTGTGAGCAAAGCTCGACACGCGATGCCCTCATGGTCCTGCGGCCTCCGCGCCGGGACGATCTTGCGCCGCTTCGGCATGCGCGACGCCAAGAACGACGATGCCTGGCTGTGCGTCGCCCTCGGCCTGGCGGCCGTTGCCAATGCGAGCGGACTGTTCGTGACCGTCATCGAGGCGGACAGCGCTATTTACGCCGACATCGCCAAGACGATGGTTCAGCGCCATGACTTCATCGACTTGTTCCTGCAAGGCGATGACTGGCTGGACAAGCCGCATTTGCCGTTCTGGCTGTCGGCGATTTCCTTCAGCATTTTTGGTTTCTCGACTTGGGCGTACAAGCTGCCGGCTTTCCTCCTCGTCCTGCTGGCCGCGTTCTATACGTATGCGTTTGCCAGGGCCTTTTACGACCGGCGCATTGCGTTGGCCGCGGCGACCGTTTTCTTGTCCGCGGAGCACATCATTCTTTCCAGCAGCGATGTCCGGGCGGAAGCCTATCTGACCGCCTTTGTCATTGGCGGTGTCTATCATTTCCATCGCGCCAGCAGCACCGACAGCCATTCCAATCTGGTGGCCGGCAACCTCTTCGCGGCGGCCGCGGTCATGACCAAGGGAATTTTCGCGCTTATTCCGATCGGCGGCGCCGTGGCCGGAGGGCTGCTGCTCAGCCGACAATGGGGGCGCGCCTTTCACGTTCGATGGCTGGCGGCGGCGCTCCTCATCCTCCTGTTCATCAGCCCGGAAATCTACAGTTTGTGGTCGCAGTTCGATTCACACCCCGAGAAGACCGTGTTCGGAACCACCGGCGTATCGGGCGTGCGTTTCTTCTTCTGGGATAGCCAGTTCGGCCGATTTTTCCGCACCGGGCCGGTGCAGCGCCACGACGGCAACCCATTGCAATACTTTCACATCGTGCTGTGGGCGTTCTTGCCCTGGTCGGTCCCGCTCTACGCCGCCGCGTACGACGCGATACGCCGGCTGGTCCGCCGCCAGCCGCAAGCGGCGGACTATTTCAATCTCAGTGGCGGCCTGGTGACGTTTCTGCTGTTCAGTGAATCGCAATTTCAATTGCCGCATTATCTGAACATTGCATTTCCCTTTTTCGCGATCGTGACGTCAGCCTATCTCTTTGCTTCGGCGGCGCCGACGGCCGAGCGGCTGGCCGGCATCTGGCAGTGGCTCTTTGTCAGCGGGCTGTTGGCCGTCGTCGTGGCGCTGCAGCTGGCATTGAACTTCGCCGACTGGGCCGGCCCGGCGGCGCTCCTGGCGGCGGCCTTTCTCGTGACGCTCTACCTGCAGAAAAGACCCTGGGAGCAATGGCAATCCCGGCTGATTGTCGTGCTGGCGACGGCGAATGTTTGCGGGAATTTGTTTCTGAACTGCTTCTTGATGCCCACGCTGATGCGGTATCAGGCCGGCAGCGAAATGGCGTGGTATCTGAACGCGCACTACCCGGGCCAGCCGGTATTGCAGCCGCGCAGCGACTTGTACTCCTCGGCGCTGGAGTTCTATCTGCAGGCGCCGGTGACGCCGATCCCCGCGGCGACCCTTGGGAGCGGCCAATTGCCGGAAGGCGCCTTGGTGTATGGCCAGGCCCGCATGTTGCAGCCATTCATGGACGAGTTTCGCCTGCTTCACCGGACGGCTCGCCATTCGGTCAGCCGCCTGCCGCTGGCCTTTCTCAACCCGGCGACCCGCGAAAGCACTCTCACCGAAACCTGGCTGGTGCAGGTGGAGAGACACCCGAAGGATTAAGCAGGCTTCGCGCGTCGCCGCGCTCCAGGCATCTCGCCGGGAAGGCCGGCGCTTTGTGGGAAGCGCGGCCTTCTGCTAGAGAGAAATTCACGCCCGCCTTCCCGCCTGCCCGGCGAGACCGGCTGAAAAGAGCGCAACGGTCAGACGGGCAGCCGGGGCAAATGCGTGGAACCGGCGGCCGGTTTCGTGCGCCGTTTGGCGCAAGAGGGAAGCGAATGGCATCGGGCAAAAAGCCGCTGGTCGTGGTCACCCGCAAGCTGCCGGACAGCGTGGAAACGCGCATGCGCGAATTGTTCGACGTCCGGCTCAACCAGAGCGACAAGCCGATGAGCCACAGCGAGCTCGCCGAAGCCGCCAAGATCGCCGACGTGCTGGTGCCCACGGTGACCGATCAGATCGACCGCTCGGTGCTCAGCCACTCCGGCGAGCGGCTCAAGCTCATCGCCAATTTCGGCAATGGCGTCGACAATATCGACGTCGCGACCGCGCTCCAGCGCGGCATCACCGTGACCAACACGCCCGGCGTCCTCACCGAGGACACCGCCGACATGACCATGGCGCTCATCCTCGCCGTGCCGCGCCGACTGGCGGAAGGCTCGCAGGTCCTGACCGGCGAGCACAACTGGACCGGCTGGAGCCCGACCTGGATGCTCGGCCATCGCATTTGGGGCAAGCGCCTCGGCATTGTCGGCATGGGCCGTATCGGCCAGGCGGTCGCGCGCCGCGCCAAGGCGTTCGGATTGCAGATCCACTATCACAACCGCCGCCGCGTCGCGCCGCGCATCGAGGAAGAACTCAATGCCACCTACTGGGAGAGCCTCGACCAGATGCTGGTGCGCATGGACATCATCTCGATCAACTGCCCGCACACGCCGGCGACCTATCATCTGCTCTCGGCGCGGCGGCTGAAGCTCATCCGGCCCGAGGCCTACATCGTCAACACCGCGCGCGGCGAGGTGATCGACGAGAACGCGCTCGCGCGCCTGATCGAGGCAGGCGAGATCGCCGGCGCCGGCCTCGACGTGTTCGAGAACGAGCCGGCGGTGAGCCCGAAGCTGGTCAAGCTCGCCAAGATCGGCAAGGTCGTGCTGTTGCCGCATCTCGGCTCGGCAACGATCGAGGGCCGCGTCGACATGGGCGAGAAGGTCATCATCAACATCCGCACCTTCATGGACGGGCACCGCCCGCCGGACCGGGTGTTGCCGTCGATGCTGTAAGGGCCGAGCGCCAGCACCACGCGACGCAATGCGTGACATTCGTCATGCCCGGCCTTGTGCCGGGCATCCACGTCTTGAGTAAATGAAACGAAATCCGGGCAAGCGTCGCCGCCGATTCCAAGTTTCGCTACCGCTCGATCCAGGCTACTTGCTAATTTGCCTCCATGGACAAACGCTCAATCGCAAAGCTCGCGTCCCTCGCGCTCATCGGCCTCCTGGCGCTGCCGCTTTTGGCGCGCGGCGAAGGGCGCTTGGACCCCGAGATCGGCCAGGCGCAGGCGGTCGTCGCCGAGCATGGCATGGTGGTGGCGCAGGAGGCGCTGGCGGCGCGCATCGGCGCCGACATTCTGCAACGCGGCGGCAACGCGATCGATGCCGCGGTCGCGGTCAGCTTCGCGCTGGCGGTGACCTATCCGCGCGCCGGCAATATCGGCGGCGGCGGCTTCATGGTGATCCATCGCGCGAGCGGCGAGGACACCACCATCGACTATCGCGAGACCGCGCCGCAGGCGATCAACGAGAAATCGTTCCTCGACGCGCAAGGAAACGCCGATCCGCAGAAATCGCGCGACTCGGCGCTGGCGATCGGCGTCCCCGGCACCGTCGCCGGCCTGGCGCTGGCCGAAGAGAAATACGGCTCCGGCCGTTTCACGCTCGCCGATCTGATCGCGCCGGCGGTCGCGCTTGCCCGCGACGGCATTGCGATTGCCGACGACACCGCCGATTCGCTGCCGCGCGATCGCGCCCGGCTCGCGCGCTGGCCCTCCGCGGCGCAGATCTTCCTCAAAGCCGACGGCACCCCGCTCGCGGCCGGCGACCGGCTCGTGCAAAGCGATCTCGCCAACACGCTTGCAACCATCGCCAAGGCAGGCCCGCGCGCCTTCTACGAGGGCGCCATAGCGGAAAAGCTCGCCGCAGCGGTGCAGGCGGCCGGCGGCGTGATGACGACCGACGACCTCAAGAGCTATCGCGCCATCGAGCGCGCCGCCGTGCACGGCACTTATCGCGGCTATGACGTCATCTCGATGCCGCCGCCCTCCTCCGGCGGCATCGTGCTCGTGGAGATGCTCAACATCCTCGAAGGCTACGACCTCGCCCATGACGACGCGGCGCAGGTGCTGTTCCTGATGATCGAAGCGATGAAGCGCGCCTACGCCGATCGCGCGGTGTTTCTCGGCGACCCCGATCGCGTCGAGGTCCCGGTTGCGCGTCTGATCTCGAAGGAGCATGCTGAAGAGTGGCGCGCCACCATCGACCCGGCGCACGCGACGCCGGCGAGCGAGGTGCATCCCGGCCGCGCCGTAGCGCCTGAGGGCCGCAACACCACGCACTTTTCCGTGGTCGACCGCTTCGGCAACGCCGTATCGAACACCTACACGCTCAATTTCAGCTACGGCGTCGGGCTTGTCGCCGCCGGCACCGGCGTCGTGCTCAACAACGAGCTCGACGACTTCGCCGCCAAGCCCGAGGCGCCGAACGCCTACGGCCTGATCGGTTACGAGGCCAACGCGCCCGGCCCCGGCAAGCGGCCGCTCTCCTCGATGACGCCGACGATCGTGCTCAAGGAGGGCAAGCCGTTTCTGATCACCGGCTCGCCGGGCGGCAGCCTGATCATCAATGTGGTGCTGCAGGTCATGGTCGACGTGATCGACCGCGGCATCGACATCGCCGCGGCGGTGTCGGCGCCGCGTGCGCATAATCAATGGATGCCGGACCTGGTGTTCGTCGAGCCGGGGTTCTCCAACGATCTCATCGCCGCGTTGCAGGCGCGCGGCGACAAGGTCACGGTGCGGCGGCTGCCGACTTCGGCCAATTCGATCCTGGTCACCCCGGCGGGCTTCGTCGGCGCCGCCGATCCGCGCACGCGCGGCGCGCTCGCCGTCGGATTTTAAGATCGACAGTCACGGCCAAATTCGTGCCGCTTGTCTATGATCGCGGAGCAAAGCTCGGCTAACCGGGAAAGTCCTGCATGAACGGCAACGCACCTATCGCCACACTGCGGATCGGTTTGATCGGCTCCGGCTTCATCAACAATTTCCACCTGCAGGCGCTCGTTTCCGTTCGGCATGTCAGCGTCACCGGCGTCTACAGCACCACCGCCGCCAATCGCGAGGCGCTGGCGGCCAAGGCCAACGCGCTCGAGCTCGGGCCCTGCCGGGCCTTCGCTTCGCTCGAAGCCATGCTGATTTCCGGCGAGGTCGACGCGGTCTGGATCGGCGTGCCGAATTTCGCCCGGCTCGACACCATGCGCGAGATCCATCGGCTGGTGAAGGCCGGCTGGGCGAAGCTCACCGGCGTCGCTTGCGAAAAGCCGCTCGGACGCACACTCGCCGAAGCGCGCGAGATGCTGCGGCTCGCCGAAGACGCCAAGCTCAATCACGGCTATCTGGAAAACCAGGTATTCTCCAGCGCGGTGCAGCGCGGCAAGGACATCGTCTGGCGCCGCGCGGTGCCGGTCTGCGGCCGGCCCTATCTCGCCCGCGCCGCCGAGGAGCATAGCGGACCGCACATGCCGTGGTTCTGGCAAGGCCGCCGGCAAGGCGGCGGCGTCCTCTCCGACATGACCTGTCACAGCGTCGAGGTCGGACGCTTTCTGCTCACCAAGCCGGGCGCGCCGCGCAACGACCTCACACTGGTGAGCGCCAGCGCCACCGTCGGCAATCTGAAATGGACGCGGCCGGAATATGCGCAAAAGCTGCAGCGGATGATGGGCCCGGAGGTCGACTACACCACGCACCCGGCGGAAGATTTCGCCCGCGGCGCGCTTACTTTCCGCGACGCCGAGGGACACGACGTGATCGTCGAGGCCACCAATTCATGGGCCTATGTCGGGCCCGGCCTGCGCATCCTGATCGAGCTCCTCGGCCCCGAATACGCGATGGAGTTCTCCTCGCTCAATACCGGGCTCAAGGTCTTTCTATCGCGCGCCGTGAGCGGCGGGCAAGGCGAAGACCTGGTCGAGAAGCAGAATGCCGAGCAGGGCCTGATGCCGGTCCTGGAGAACGAGCCGGACATCTACGGCTATGTCGGCGAGGACCGGCACATGGTCGAGGCCTTCCGCCACCGCCGCCGTCCGCTGGAGACGTTCCACGACGGCGTCGCCGTGGCGCAAATGCTGATGGCGCTCTATCGCTCGGCGGAGATCGGCCAGGTGGTGACGTTCCCGTCGCCGGAACTGGAAGCCTATGTGCCGCCGGTAGCGCGGGCCTGAGGTTACGGGATGGCGGACCAGACCGGTTCGCCCTCGACCGCGTACGCCGGCGACGCCCGGGCCATCACGGCGCGGCGGTCTTTGACGACGCCGATCACCACGCCGAGCCGCTCGACAGTCGCGACCACGCGTCCGCCGAGCAGCCGGTCGCAATTCATATGCGTCGGCGCAATGAAGAAATCCGCCCGCTCCAGATCCCGCGTCCATTCGAGGCGCGCATCGGCTTCCTTCTCGAAGGGCAGCCGCTCGCCGCAGACCATGACCAGATAACGGCGCCGCGAAAATTGCCCGCCGGCCGCATGCTCGGTTCGATCAAGGTAGCGCTTAAGGTCGCCGACCGCCTCCGGCATGATGTTGACCCAGTAGTCGGTCGCATAGCGGCGCGAGGCGCCGGCGAGGCCGCCGACCAGCGGGTTGTAGAACAGATACTCGTCGGGATGCAGCCGGTAGAGCGTCGTCGCGTTCGAGCCGAGGCCCAGCAATAAAATCGCCGCTGCGGCCACCGCGGCGAGCCGGTTGACCGCTTCGAGCCGCAGGAGCGCGCCATCCAGTCCCAAGCCGGCCAGTACCGCGATCGGCGGCAGCGTGAACAGAAAGTGCCGCATCCCCGTGTCCGCCGGACCGCGCATGACCACGTCGCAAATCAGCGGGAAGAGCGCGGCGAAGGCGACGAACATCGTCTCCTTCCGCTGCGCGCGGTTTGCTGCGTTCGCCGGGTGTCGCGAAAAAATCGCCAGCAGGAGCGCGAGACACGCGCCGGCGAGCAGCGTCAGCGTGAGCTTGATGCCGATATAAGTGGGCACGTACCAGCGCGGAACGTCGGCCATCCGGTACACGTGGCCGTCGAGGATGGTGTTGATCGGATAATGAAACTCGGCGAACGCGGAGAGCGCGCGCAGCGGATTGAGCGGCGCCAGGCCGGCCCACGGCCACGCCGCGATCATGATCGCGTAGGCAATAAGGAATGCCGCCGCCAGCGAGACCGCGGAGCGGGCCGCAAAGCCAACCACTTGCCGCCACGCTGCGCCCCGACCGACCGGCGCATAGATCGCGACGACCAGCAGCGCATAGCCGAAAAGGAACAAGCCCAGCACGCGAATCCCGAGAGCGCAGCCGCAGAGGACGCCAAACAGCACCACCAGATGCCAGCGCGGGCGCGGCAGTTCGCGCCCGAGACGCACGAGGACGTAAACGCCTCCGATCATGGCCGCGGCAAAGGGGATGTCCTTGGTATGGTTGAACATCGCGCCATACCAGATCCCGCACGCCGCGAGCGCCAACGCGGCCAACAGGCCGGCGCGCGGCCCGCCGATGGTGCGCGCCGTCGCCCACGCCGCGGCAATTCCGCCGACGCCGGTGAGAGCCGACAACAGATGCCGCACCGCATAGGCGTCGAGCGGGACGATCTTTTCCAGCCCGACCGCGGCGATATCGAACAGACCGCCGTACAGATAAAGATTCTTGAAATGAAACACCGCCTGGTCGGCAAATCCGCTCGCGTAGTAGCCGAGGATCAACTCGCCGTAACGCTGCTGCACCTCCTCATCATTGGAGATCGCATAATCGCGGAAGGTGCAGGCGACGAGAACGATGAGCGTGGCGAAAAGCAGCGTCGCCGCCAGATCATGACGATCAGCGCGCGCGAGCCGCGCCGTAAATCGACCCGGCAAACGCGCGAGGCCGTCGCGGCGCGCAAACAAGGGCGAACGGGCGAGGCTTTCAGCGCCAAGCACGTAGGCGAGCGTCTCGCGTTATATGTCTTCCCCAGCCCGGCATTTTTCGCGAAAAAGCAATTCCGTGCCGCACCAATCGTGCTGCGGCGCAGCAATGATCAAGCTCCCATCAAATTACTAGGACGAAAACGGCGGTTGGCGGCTGCGGCACGACGCCACGTCCGCGGGCGATGCAAGCACCAGCAAACGATGCCTCGGTTGGCTCCGGCCGCTAGCCCTTAGCGGCGGCCAATCCCAGGAGCTTCATCGCGTTCTCCTTGAGGACGAGAGGCCGGACCTCGGGCTTGATATCGAGCTTCTCGAAATCACGCAGCCAGCGGTCGGGCAGGATGACCGGCCAATCGGAACCGAACAGCACCTTGTGCTTGAGGAGCGTGTTCGCGTAGCGCACCAGGATCGGCGGAAAATATTTCGGCGACCAACCGGACAGGTCGATGTAGACATTGGGCTTGTGCTGCGCGACCGACAGCGCCTCCTCCTGCCAAGGAAACGAAGGGTGGGCCATGATGATCGGCATCGTCGGAAAATCGACCGCGACGTCGTCGAGATACATCGGATTGGAGTATTTGAGGCGGATGCCGGCGCCGCCCGGCATGCCGGAGCCGACGCCGGTTTGTCCGGTGTGGAACAGCGCCGGGAGCCCGGCTTCGGCGATCGCCTCGTAGAGCACATAGGCGCTGCGGTCGTTCGGGAAGAACCCCTGCATCGAGGGATGGAACTTGAAACCGCGCACGCCGAACTCGCGGATGAGCCGCCGCGCCTCGCGCGC
This sequence comes from uncultured Alphaproteobacteria bacterium, assembly GCA_963850855.1. Lineage (GTDB taxonomy): Bacteria > Pseudomonadota > Alphaproteobacteria > Rhizobiales > Xanthobacteraceae > BOG-931. The sequence goes on along the minus strand of CAWKNH010000012.1, from coordinate 4,380 downwards.
GCCGGTCTTTCCTTTCGCCGGATCGATGCTGGCGAACGGGATCAGCACGTCGCTATTGGCCGCGGCCTTCTCGGCGACTTCCTCGTTGGCATAGCGGCGGTAGCCGGTCTCGCGTTCGGCATCGACCGGAAAGATCACCGCGCCGATCTTGCGCTCGCGATAATAGGCCGCGGTTTGCTCGATGGTCGGACGATTGTTCGGCTGATTGAAATAGACCGCCATCGCCGCCTGCAGCTCGTCGTAGCCGTCGTCGGGATGCGTGCCGCAGGGTTCCTCGGCATGGGTATGCACATCGATGGCCACCAACTCGTCGACGTTCACGCAATGCTCCCGAGTTTTCGAGTCTTGCTGACATTCAAGTCTTGCCGACATAGGAGCATATCGACGGGACAGCGTATAGCGGACGCAACACGCGCCCGCTCACGCCCGATCACACCCGCAGCGCGGCAAGGACTTCGTTGGGGCGCTCGCTCATCAGCATGTGGCCGGCGCCATCGAGCACGGTGACGCGGCACGTCTTGATCGCATCGGCAAGGGCGCGGCCGCCCTTCATCGGCGTCATCAGATCGCGGCTGCCCAGGATGACCACCGACGGGACGCTGATTTTTGCCGCCGCGGCGAGACCGTCCTGATAGTGGTTGCAGGCGGCAAGGTCGGCGAAGATGACGCCGGGATGGGCGCGTTCCAGGAGGCGCTCGCCGCCGCCCAGCATCCACAGGCCCGGCACTTCGCAGCCGCCAATGGTCGCACGATAGCCGTGGCCCCAAATGGAGATCATGTCGACGGCCGCATGGTCGTTCGCCTTCGCCGCGTTCAGAAGATCGTCGGAAACACGCATCGGCGCGGCGACGGCGATCAGGCCAAGCCCGGTGACCTTTTCCGGGTGGCGCGCGCCGGTTTCCAGCGCCACCAGCGATCCCATAGAGTGGCCGACAAGCCGCGCGGCGCGCACGCCGGCGGCCGCGATGAGCGCCGCCGTCCAGTCCGCCATCGCGGCGATCGAGGAAAGCGGCGGACCGGCGGAGCGGCCATGGCCGGGAAGATCGGGCGCGAGCGCGGCAAATCCGTGATGCGCGAACGCGCGCGCGAGCAAGGCCCACACCGAATGATCGAGGCCGGCGCCGTGCAGGAAAACGACGGCCGGCAGCGCCGGATCGAAATCGCGTCCGCCGGTGCCCGCGAATGTCTCTTTGCCGTTGACAGTCAGGCGCATGGCTCAAGCCTTCTGCGCGGCGCGCAGCGCCTGGGCGAAATCGTCGATGATATCGCCGGCGGCCTCAAGGCCGATCGACAGCCGCACCAGTTCCTCGCCGACGCCGGCGGCGGCGAGCGCCGCCGCATCCATCTGCTGGTGCGTGGTGCTGGCGGGATGGATCACCAGCGTCTTGGCGTCGCCGACATTGGCAAGATGGCTCGCGAGCCGCACCGCCTCGATGAATTTTCGGCCGGCGGCGCGTCCGCCCTTGATGCCGAAGCTCACGATCGAGCCGGCGCCCTTCGGGAGGAGCTCTTGCGCCAGCGCATGATCGGGATGGGTCGCGAGCGAGGGGTGCAGCACCCATTCGACTGCCGGATTGTTGCCGAGGAACGCGAGCACGGCCGCCGTATTCTCCATGTGGCGCTCCATGCGCAAAGCCAGCGTCTCCACGCCTTGCAGCAGGTGGAACGCATTGGTCGGAGACAGGCAGGCGCCAAAATCGCGCAATCCCTCGGCGCGCGCGCGCATGATGAAGGCGGCCGGCCCGAACTCCTCGGCGAAGACGATGCCGTGATAGCCGGCATAGGGCTGCGTCAGGGTCGGGAATTTGCCCGAGGCCTGCCAGTCGAAACGGCCGCCGTCGACGATCACACCGCCGATCGCGACGCCATGCCCGCCGATCCATTTGGTGGTCGAGTGCATGACAATGTCGGCGCCGAGCGCGATCGGCCGGCTCAGATACGGCGTGGCAAACGTGTTGTCGATCAGGAGCGGAATGCCGGCGGCGTGGGCGATGTCGGCCACCTTCGGGATGTCGAGCACTTCGAGGCCGGGATTGCCGATGGTTTCCGCAATCACCAGCCGCGTGTTCGGCCGGATGGCGGCGCGAAGGCCGTCGTGATCGCGCGGCTTGACGAATGTGGTGGTGACGCCGAAACGCGGCAGCGTGTGGGTCAGGAGATTGATGCTGCCGCCATAGAGCGAAGCGGAGGCGACGATATGCTCGCCGGCACCGAGGAGCGTCGCGATGGCAAGATGCAGCGCCGCCATGCCGCTCGCCGTGCAGACCGCGCCGACGCCGTCCTCGAGCGCGGCGAGCCGCTCCTCCAGCACCGCCGTCGTCGGATTGGAAATGCGCGTGTAGATGTGGCCGGCGCGCTCGAGGTTGAACAAACCGGCCGCATGATCGGCGTCGTCGAACAAGTACGAAGTGGTCTGGTAGATCGGGACCGCGCGCGAACGCGTGACCGGATCGGGGTGCTGTCCGGCATGCAGGCTCAGGGTTTCGAAGCCGGGAGGTTTTGGTGCGGCCATGCTTTCCTCGTGAACTGAAACTGTGCGCCGCGGGGTCATCACACCGAGACCTGCGGATGCGCCGTCGCTCTTGGCTGACCCGAACGGGACGGGGCCCTCCTTTCTCGACTTATCGGATATTGAAACGCAAGCGGGACGGGCAGTAGCCAAAATTTAGCAGTGAATTAGTAACCATGCGCCGTTTAAGGTCCGGCGCAAGTGAAGAAAGTGCAAGGTTTATCGGCGTTAACGATTTGTTAACGGGCCGAAATCGAGGAAAAAGCAAAAGTAGCAATGTCCAGAGGTTCAAAGCCTGGCGAGCGTCGCGGTGGCCGCAAACTGGGCACTCCGAACAAAAAGACGCTTCTGCGCAACGCTTTCATCGACGCCGTCGCCGCGGATCCGAATCTTCTGCCGCTCGATTTCTTTCTGCGCCTGATGCACCAGCCGACCCTGCCGCTAGCCATTCGCGTGCACGCGGCGGAGGAGGCGCTCCCCTTTATGCACGCAAAACCACGGCCGCCAAAGAAACTACCAGCTCCACTCGCTCAAAATGGGAGCTCCAAGCCAAGAGTCAAACTGCGGCACAAGACCGACCCAAGCGACCTCGATGAGCTTGACCTTGGTCCCGAACTCCAAGGCAGCGAGAGCGATGATACCGATAGCGCAACGCTGCAGCCTGGCTTGACAGAGCCCTGCGAAGGAAGAGGCCAGCCCGTTGAACCGGTGGGCGCTGCTGAAACCCACGTGCAGCACGGCTCGGCCGCGCCCGGATTGCAGACTGCCTTGGCCGGCGCCGAGGCGGCCAGGCCTAGCGGCGGCGCAGGGGCGGGCGCGAAGGCGTTAAGCCCCCTCGGCTTCTTGCGGGCGGTGATGCGCCATCCCGATACGCCCATGCATCTACGCCTGAGGGTCGCGTCGGTTCTCGCTCCCTATTTGCATGCCAAGGCAATCCCAGAAGCCGAAAGCGAAGCTGAGTTTGCGGTCGACGACGAATACGGATTCTCGGTCGAGCCGGGACTAGCGAAGAACCTGCGGGATACACAAAAGGCGTTGGATGATTTGCTCACCAAAGGCCAGGATGGCCATGGGCAGTTGGATGATTTGCTCACCAAAGGCCGGGGTAGCCATGAGCAACAGAAGGATGTCCTGATAAAGCGGCTCGCGCTCGCCAAGGAGGCCTTGCGCTGCGCGGACGCCTATCGCTGGGACGACCTCGCGCAGGACAAAGAGCGGCTCTACTACCTTGCGGCAAAGCGCAAAGCCCAGGGGCTCACGCCGGCGGAAGACGCCGAACAGATTCATCTCACGGCGCGGGCCTTCTCGCATGAAAACAGCGCCGAGCATGCGGAACGCGAACACGAGCACGCGGAACGCGAACGGTTAAGGCGCCGCCAAAGCTGAACTCTATGCGAAGTGGAAACAATACGCCATCAGCCCGGACGAACAGGTCGAGTTCGATCGTTTGCGGGCGACCCTCTGTCACACAGAGTAAGCGGTTTGTTTAGTGACCCCGTCAGCTTGGATTTCCATCAGCAACTTTCGCTCGAGGCGCGAATCCGCGGGCTACCCACGCCGACGTCGGAGGAAATCGACAAGATGCTGGCGGCCAAAGAATCGTCGGCGGACATAATGCGCAATCCGCCGAGGCCGCCCAAGCAAGCGCCCGGAGGCCCAGAGGACGTCGATTTTGCCGCCTGGCTGCGCGGGGAGGTCAGTTACCAGCCCTGGCTCCTAAGCGAAGCGGCGACCAAATACTACGGTCCTCAATACCTCAATGCGCCTCTTGTACCGGACCTAATGGTCGGGCTTGTGCGCGACGAGAAAGTCGTGCTCGAACACGAACTGTCGCGGTATTTCGCGTGGGTGCTCCGGATCTACGACGAAGC
>CAWKNH010000011.1:0-28593 GCA_963850855.1 uncultured Alphaproteobacteria bacterium | reverse complement strand
GCCAATACGGGAGCTCGCTGCGTCCATTACGAGGACGAGAGGAGCTTAGGACCCATGTGCGCGGCGGACAACCGCACGCGGCTTGCCATGTGGCGGCGGCGCAGGCCGAGCCTAATGATCGGCGCCTAAAGGAGGCTAATAGGCCCGTTATCGCCGGCGACCGGCATCAGGACGCGGCGCCGGCGGTTCCGGCGAGGCGCGCGGTGCGGCGTTCGGGCGCGACATGGAGGCCGCACTCTTTCTTGTTGTCGTCCTCCCACCACCAGCGTCCGGCCCGTTCCGGCTCGCCCGGCGCGATGGCGCGCGTGCATGGCGCGCAACCGATCGATGCGAACCCCGCGGCGTGCAGCGGATTCACCGGGACTTCGTTGGCCGCGACGAAGGTTTGAACCGCCTCGCGCGTCCAGTCGAAGAGCGGGCTGAGCTTGAGGAGCCTGCGCTCATCGACCGCGACCAGCCTGGTGGCTTCCCGCTGGCTCGACTGGTCCGCGCGCAGGCCGACGACCCATGCCGCCGCGCCGGCGAGCGCGCGATTGAGCGGCTCGACCTTGCGAACATGGCAGCAGGCGAGTCGCGCATCGCGCGAATCATAAAAACCGTTGATCCCGTGCTTCTCGACCAACGCTTCGAGGCTTTCATTCTGCGGATAGATCGCGCGGATGCGCCGACCGTAGCGGCGCTCCGTCTCCGCCCAAAGCTCGTAGCTCTCGCGAAACAGCCTGCCGGTGTCGAGTGTCGCAATCTCAATGTCGATCGCGTGCTCGGCGATCAGATGGAGAATGACCTGATCCTCCAAACCGAAGCTGGTCGTGAACACGATCCTTCCGTCGGTCTCGCCGCGGAACCGCGCCAGGCGCTCCGCCGGCGATAGACTGGCGAGAACAGTCTCAAGCCGTGACGCCCGCTGCGCCAGCTTGCCGGCGCGCGCGCGTGCGCCGTCACTGAACAGGGAGACTGCAGGCGTGGTCTCTTGCGGCGCCGGATCGTCAACGGCGGCGCTGCTGCGGTCCTCCTCGGCGATGGAGAGAATGAGCCCGCCGCCGCTGATCCTGCCGGCCAGATCGAGCACCAGCCGCCCGGTTCGCGGATTTGTCGCGTAGACGTCGGCGGCGATCGGCTGAGACAACGCAATCTCGATTTCGCCGACGTGGTTCTGGGCGATGACCTTCCCTTCGCTGGGCGAGAGCAGGCCGGGATCGACTGCACCGACGATCGCGGCGATTCTGCCACGGGATTCGGACATGCCGACCCGAACATTGATCGCGGCGCCGACGGTGAGCGGCGCCTCGTTGAGCCAGAAGACTCGCGCGCGGAGCGTGTGGGCCGCCTTGGCCGGCGTCTCGATCGCGGAAATGATGTCGCCGCGCTCGACGAAAATCCGCTGGTCCAGCGTCAGCCCGATCGATTGGCCGGCACTCGCCGTCTGCGGTGCGCGCGATTCGTCAGGCTCCGGCCAGGCCTCGATCGATTGCACGCGCGCCGTCGCTCCCCGCGGCGACACCGCAATCACGTCGCCAACCTCGACCTGCCCGGTCTCGATGCGGCCCGCTATGATCCGCCGGTCGTCAAACTTGTAAGCCGCCTGCACCGGCAGGCGCAGCGGCAAATCGGCGAGCGGCTTGGCCGGGGAAAATCGATCCAGCGCCTCGAGCACGGTCGGACCAGTGTACCAGGAAATCGCCGCCGTGCGCTGCGCTACGCCGTCTCCATGTCGCGCCGAGATGGGGATGATCTCGCTCGGGGTTAGGCCGAAGCCGGCAAGCTGTTTCACGATGGTCGTTTCGATTTCGCGATAACGGCTTTCTTCGAAGTCGACGCGGTCCATCTTGTTGATGACGATGGCGACCTGTCGAATGCCGAGGAGCTGCAGCAAATAGCCGTGCCTGCGGGTCTGCTCTTTCACTCCTTCGGTTACGTCGACGATCAGCACGGCGGCGTCGGCCTGAGACGCGCCGGTGATCATGTTGCGCAGGAATTCGGCGTGCCCCGGCGCGTCGATGAGAACGATGTCGCGCGATGCGGTGCGGAAACGGATCTGGCTGGTGTCGAGGGTGATGCCCTGGTCGCGTTCGGTCTGCAACGCGTCGAGCAGGAACGACCATTCGAAATCCATGCCACGCCGATCGCTCACCGCCTTGAGCGCGTCGAGCTTGCCGTCGGGAAGGCTGTCGGTCTCGTGCAGCAGCCGTCCGATCAATGTCGATTTTCCATGGTCGACATGCCCCACGATGACAATGCGAACCAGCGGACGGCCGGTGCTTTGGTCGCGGGCGGAGCGATCGTGGACGAGCATGTTCATGGCGTTGGTCTTTTTGTTGGCGTTGATCTGCCTAGAGGTAGCCGTTGCGGCGAAGCCGTTCGAACGCGTCCTCGGCCTCATGATCCATGGCGCGCCCGGCACGTTCGGGAATCTTCGTTGCTTCGAGTTCGCTGATGATGGCGTCGATGGTCGCGGCCCGTGACGCGACCGGGAAGGTGATGTCGGCGTCGCCGAGCGAGCGGTAACGCTTCCCGTCGCGCGCGAGATAGAGCGGGATGATCGGAATACCCTCGCGCTTGGTGTAGGCCCAGATGTCGGCCTCGGTCCAATGCAGGATCGGGTGAATGCGCAAATGCGCTCCTGCGGGCGGGGCGGCGTTGAAGTGGTCCCAAAACTCCGGCGGCTGGTCGCGCACGTCCCATTCGCCCTCGCGGCCGCGCGGCGAGAACACGCGCTCCTTGGCGCGCGTCGGCTCTTCGTCACGGCGGATGCCGGCGATGAGACCGTCGAAGCCGTATTTGGCGAGCGCGAGCCGCAGCCCTTCGGTCTTGCGCGCCGCGGAGCGTGCGGCCGGCGGCAAGGTCGGATCGATCACCTCGAGCGGCGGGCAGGGCTCGATCTTCAGATCGAGCGCCCATTCGACCCCATAGCGGTCGCGAAAGGCGTACATTTCCGGAAATTTCTTGCCGGTGTCGACATGCAGCACCGGGAAAGGAATGCGGCCGAAGAACGCCTTACGCGCGATCCAGATCATCACGTTGGAATCCTTGCCCAGCGACCACAGCAGCGCGGTCCGCTTCAGCCGGGCGAAGGCTTCGCGAAAGATGAAGACGCTTTGCGCCTCGAGATCGTCGAGCCGTTCCACTTCGCTCACTCTGGCTGGATCGGAGAAGCGTGCTTGGTGGCGACGGCAAAGAGCGTCTCTGGTATGGCCGCAGACCCCATCGTTTCTTCCAAGTTGAGTTACGCAGGCAGGAGAATATTTCTTCTGTTTAGACGAGCTATTTCCTTTGTATATGGAAAAGAATTTCCGTCAATCAAGAATTCGCGACAATGGTTTTCACGGCCGGGCAGGTCCAGCTTTTACCCCGCAATCCATGTTGCGGCCCGCCCTGCCTCGCTCAACCGCGCCAGTAGCGGTCTTCCCAGCTTCGCGACAGCCGCATGGCGGAGAGGATGAGGCCGGCCATCGAATAGGTCTGCGGGAAATTGCCCCACAATTCGCCGGTGCGCGGATCGACGTCCTCGGAGAGCAGCCCGTAGCGGTTGCGGTGTTGGAGCGCGTCGGTGAACAGGTCGCGCGCCGCATCGCGCCGCCCAAGCGACCACAGCGCGTCGATGAGCCAGAACCGGCAGATCAGGAACGCCGTCACCGGCAGCCCGAAATCGTCGGCGCTGGCGTAGCGCATCACGTGTTTCTCGCGCACCAGCTCGCGCTCCATGGCGGCGACGGTCGAGGCGAAGCGCGGATCGTCCACCTCGACGACGCCGAGGTCGGCCAGGAGGAGCACGCTGGCGTCGAGGTCGTCGGAGCCGAACGCCGCGGTAAAGGCGCCGCGCTTCTCGTTCCAGGCACGGTCGAGAAGCACGGCGTGGATCGGCTCGGCGATCGAATTCCAGTATTTCGCGCGATCCTCAAGGCCGATGCGCGCGGCGATCGCCGCGAGCCGCTGGCAGCCGGCCCAGCACATCGCCGCCGAGTGGGTGTGGACGCGCAGGCGGCCGCGATATTCCCAGATGCCGGCGTCCGGCTCGAACGCCTTCTTGGCGGCGCGGCCGCCAAGCGTCTCCAGGAGATGAAACAGGCCTTCATCGCCGGGCCGCGGCAGGCGGCGGTCGAAGAACATCGGCATGGCGGCAAGGATGACGCTGCCATAGGCGTCATGCTGCACCTGATCGACGGCGGCGTTGCCGATCCGCACCGGCCCGTCGCCGCGGTAGCCGGCAAGATCGGGCGCGATCCGCTCCTCAAGCGTGGCCGAGGGGACCACGCTGTAGAGCGGCCGCAGCTCCTGGTCCGGCTTCGAGACGATCGACAGCGTGAACGAGATGAACTCCTCCATCGTGCGCGTGGCGCCGATACGGTTGAGCGCCTGAACGACGAAATAGGCGTCCCGCAGCCAGCAATAGCGGTAGTCCCAGGTGCGGCCGGAGCCCGGCGCCTCCGGGATCGAGGTCGTATGCGCGGCGACGACGGCGCCGGTCTCATCGAAGTTGCTGAGCTTGAGCGTGATGGCGGCGCGGATGATGGCTTCCTGCCAGTCGACCGAGATCGACAGGCGGCGCACCCACTCCATCCAGTAGTCGTGCGTCCGGTCGGCGAATTCGCGGCAGGTCGACTGCAGGTCGCCGGGAAAAGGCTCGTCCGGGCCGAACACGAGGTGCACGGGGCGCGTCAGGACGAAAGGCGATTCGCCCTCGATCAGCGACAGCGGCGCGTCGGTGGTGAGGCGGATGACGGTGTCATCGCCGGCATAGCGGATGTGGTTGCTGCCGAGCGAGCGATGCTGCAGCGGCTTGCCGTAGTGGAAAGTCGGCCGCATGCGGATGGTGATGCGCGGCAGACCGCCGATAGGCTCGACAATGCGAAACAGTTGCGGCGGCCGGAACACGCGGCCGAACTGCCGGAAGCGCGGGACGAAATCGGTGATCCGGACCTTCCCGCCCTGACGATCGGTGAGCACGGTCGAGACGATCGCGGTGTTGCGGATATATTCGGATTGAAACTCCGCCAGATCGTCGAGCACGATGTCGGAGAATCCCTTCTCCTCCTTGCCCGCCAGCAATCGGCAGAAGATCGGATCGCTGTCGAAGCGCGGATAGCACCACCACACCACGCGCGAGCAGGGATCGACCAAAGCGGCCGTTCGCCCGTTCCCGATGACGGCCAGATCCAGCCCGTGATCCTTCATTCCGTCCGGTCCCCGCGATCGGTCACGATCCGCGCGAGCCACAGACGCACGTCCTGCGGCGTATCGAAATGGCCATGCACGCCGGGAACGATGCGGCCGACGGAGAATCCGAGACCGCCGAAATCCGGAATGATGCCGAAGACCGGTTCGTCGGTCGTGTCGTCGCCGATGAAAATCGGATGCCGGTCGTTGAACGGCGGGTAGTTCATCAGCTCACGGACGGCAGTCGCCTTGCTCACCCCGGCCGGCTTGACCTCGAAGACCTGCTTGCCCGGCAGCACATCGACGGTATCCGGCGCCATCCGCGCGCAGATGCCGGCGATCGCCGCGCGCAAGGCCGGTCCCTGATCGGGCGCCAGTCGATAGTGCAGGGCGAGCGAATAACCCTTGTCCTCGACGATGATGCCGGGCCCGAGCTCGGTGAGCGTCGCCAGCTTGCGTTTTAAATCCTTGCTCAGCGAGCCGACGCGCGTCCGCGGCTCGGTGCCGGGGACTGGCCGTAGTTCGGCGCCGTGACCGCCGATCGCCGCCAGCTGCAGGGGAGCAAAGATCAAGTCGATATCGGCGAGCTTGCGGCCGCTCACCAGCGCCAAGGCGCCGCCGGTCAGCGCCTGCAGCCGGCCGAGCGTGTGGCGCAGCATCGGCGGGACCCAGACCTCCTGCGGCGCCGGCGCGATATCGAGGATGGTGCCGTCGATGTCGAGCAGGATCGCGCATTCGCTCAGGTCGGAGGTAAGCGAGGTTGTGGCAATTTCCATGTCGAGAATCGGAGTTTCTGTCTGCCTCTGCACGTCCTTATCCCACTATGACTCGATGAAAGACAACGGCCGGCTCACCGTTTCCAGCGGCTTGCGCTCGGCGGCGACGCCCCAGCGGGCTTCGACCATGGCGGCGCCGATCATCATGAGCGCGCCGATGAAATAGCCGATGGCGACGCTGCCGCGCGAGCCGGTGCTGATCAGGGCGCCGAACAGCACCGGGCCGACGACCCCGCCGATAGCGGTGCCGATGGCGTAGAAGAACGCGATGGCGAGCGCACGGATTTCCAGCGGGAAGGTCTCGCTCACCGTCAGATAGGCGGAGCTTGCGGCCGCCGATGCGAAGAAGAAGACCACCATCCAGGCCACGGTCAGTTGTTGCGCCGAGAGGGCGTCCCGGCTGAACAGATAACCGGTCGCGGCAAGGAGCAGTCCGGACAGGGCGTAAGTCGCGGCGATCATCACCTTGCGTCCGATCGTGTCGAACAGACGGCCGAGCAGAATCGGTCCGAGCACGTTTCCGGCGGCGAATGGCAGGATGTACCAGCCGATCCGGTCGGCGGGCACGCGATAGAAGTCGGTCAGGATCAGCGCGTAGGTGAAGAAAATCGCATTGTAGAAAAACGCCTGCGCGGCCATCAGGCTGAGACCAACCAATGTACGCTGACGATAAGTCTGGAACAGCGCGCGCGCGACCTCCGCGAGCGGCGTGTGATTGCGCGTGCGCAGCCGCAGCTTGGTCCGTTCGGACGCGCGCGCATGCGGCGCGCCGGGCAAGCGCGCCTCGATGCCGCGCACGACCGCGTCGGCTTCCGCCACGAAACCATGGGTCGCAAGCCAACGGGGACTTTCCGGAATCCAGCGCCGCATGATCAGAACGATGAGTCCTATTGCCGCTCCGATCAGGAACGCCAGCCGCCAGCCGAGCGCCGGATCGATGAAATCGGGATTGAGCAGGACGATCGTGCCGCCCGCTCCCACCGCCGCGCCGAGCCAGAAGCTGCCGTTGATGAGGAGGTCGGTCCAGCCGCGCAGGCGTGCGGGGATAAGCTCCTGGATTGTCGAATTGATGGCAGTGTATTCGCCGCCGATGCCGGCGCCGGTGAGGAATCGGAACAGCACGAAACTCCACATATTCCATGACAAGCCGGTGGCGGCGGTCGCCGCCAGATAAACCGCAAGCGTGATGAAAAACAACTTCTTGCGTCCCCAGCGGTCGGTGAGCCAGCCGAAGAAAAGCGCGCCGAGCACCGCGCCGCACAGGTAGGAGCTGCCTGCAAGGCCGACCTGCGTATTGCTCAAGCCTAGGGCGGAACTCTGCGTCAGCTCGCCGGACAGCGTGCCGGACAGCGTGATTTCGAGGCCGTCGAGTATCCAGGTGATGCCGAGCGTGGCAATGATCAGCAAATGGAATCGGCCGAATGGCAAGGCGTCGAGGCGGGAGGCGATGTCGGTCTCGACGATTGCGCCGGCTGCAGAGCGGGCCGGTCCGTGGGTCGGCCTCGCGAAGGAGCGTGCGCGGGGCACACGACTATCCGCGGAATCCAAAAGCGGCGGTTCGCTGCGTGCAAATTGAACCATGTTCGATTGGCCCCGCACGCCAGCAAGCGCAGGCTCCCGCAAGTTAACGTCCAGTCCGCGCGAGTGTTCCAGCCCGGCGCCGCCGCGCTACCGCGCTTTTGCAGGCTTGCCGGTATAGGTGACGCGCCAAATGCTGCCGCTCGCATCTTCGGAGACGAGCAGAGCGCCGCCCTTGTCGGGGTTCCATATATCAGGTCTCTGAGGTCTTTGGGTTGATCGCCAAGATGACCGGCCGTTTCGAGATACCACGGCGTCTGCGGGCCATCGTCCGGGCGCGGGAATCAAGCCTGATCGCGCTGGCGGCGCTGGTCGGCGCGTTGTCCGGCGTCGTCGTGGCTGCGATGGGCACCGGCGTCGACCTGCTGCACCGTCTACTGTTCCAGCTCGATGCAGGCGTGCGCCTGTCGGGGCTGTTGCGCCTCGATCCGGTGCTGGCGATCTCGGTGCCGCTCGGCGGCGGACTGGCGTTCGGCATCGCCGCGGAAATTATCGCGCGCTGGCGGCCGGAGCGGGAGGTCGATCCGATCGAGGCGAATGCGCTGCATGGCGGCCGCATGTCGCTTCTCGGCAGCATCATCGTCGCGGCGCAGACCGTCTGGTCGAGCGGGGTCGGCGCCTCGGTCGGCCTCGAGGCCGGCTATACCCAGCTGGCGAGCGGTCTTGCCTCGCGCATCGGCTCTGCATTCCGGCTGCGGCGCGCCGATTTGCGTATCCTGGTCGGTTGCGGCGCTGCCGGAGGAATTGCCGGCGCCTTCGGTGCGCCGCTCGCCGGCGCTTTCTACGGCTTCGAGCTCATCATCGGCGGCTATTCGCCCAACAGCCTGGCGCCGGTCGCAATCGCGGCGGTGATCGGCTACCTCGTCGCGCACGCGCTTGCGCCGATCGAGATCGGCATTGTCGCGCCCGACAAGATGGTCGTGGCGACCCACGATCTCGTTATTGCCGCCACCATCGGCCTCCTCGCCGCCATGCTCGGAATTGCGCTGCTGCGCGGTGTGGCGCTGAGCGAAGAGCTCTTCGTTCGTCTGCGCTTGCGGCCGACGCTGCGCACCATGATCGGCGGCTTCGTCGTCGGCCTGTTAGCGCTGGTATCGCCGCAAGTGATGTCGTCCGGCCACGGCGCCTTGCACCTTTCTGGAATACTCAACCTTTCGCTGTCGGCCGTAGCGCTGATCTTCGTGCTCAAGATCGCGGCGTCGATCGTGTCTCTCGGCTCCGGATTCCGCGGCGGCATGTTCTTTTCCTCGCTGCTCATCGGCGCGCTCGGCGGGCATCTGTTGGCCGTGGCATTGACCATGGTCTGGCCGAGCGCCGCTTTCGACACCGACGCCTACGCGGTGATCGGCATGAGCGCCTTGTCCGCGGCGGTCATCGGCGGGCCGCTGACCATGACTTTCATCGCGCTGGAAACGACCGGCGACCTGTGGCTGACCACCGCAGTGCTGATTGCCGTGATTGTCGCCGCGCAGGTGACGCGGGAGATGTTCGGCTATTCGTTCGCGACCTGGCGTTTCCACCTGCGCGGCGAAACCATCCGCAGCGCGGCCGATATCGGCTGGATGCGCGAGCTCATCGTCGGCAAGATGATGCGCCAGGATGTGCGCACGGTGCCGGCGGCGACCAGCATCGCCGCCTTCCGCGAAGCCTTTCCCCTCGGCTCAACCGCCTCTGTCATCGCCATCAACGAGCAGGAGCGTTACGCCGGCATGATCCGCGTTGCCGACGCCCACGCGCCGGAAGTCTCGCCGGACAAGTTGGTCAAGGATCTGCTCAACAATGCCGGGGACGTGCTGCTTCCGGGCATGGCGATCAAGGAGGCCGTGCAGGCGTTCGATCGCGCCGAGGCGGAGGCGCTTGCGGTCGTCGATTCCTATGGCGAGCGCCGCGTCATCGGTCTGCTGACCGAAGCCTATGCGCTGCGCCGCTACGCCGCGGAGTTGGAGCGGCGCCGCCGCGAGCTTATTGGCGACGAATAGGCGGCGACAAATAGAGAGGCGGGCTATTCGGCCTTGCCGATCTGCTTGAGCTTGGCGAACACCGCTTCGACGTTGAGCTCCTGGGACTTCTTCTCGACTTCCGGCTCGAGTTCCTCCTTCGGCGCGGTGGTGACCGAGGCGGGCAGAAGGGTCGCTCCCTGCGCCTCGACCGGCGCCGGCTTTTCCTTGGCGGCCCGTTGGACCTCGAGATCGAGGTCGATCTGCGAGCACAGGCCGAGCGTTACCGGATCGAGCGGCGTCAGGTTTGTGGAATTCCAGTGGGTGCGCTCGCGGATCGCCAGGATGGTCGACTTCGTCGTGCCGACGAGCCGCATGATCTGGCTGTCTTTCAGTTCCGGATGATTGCGCACCAGCCAGAGAATGGCGTTCGGCCGGTCCTGGCGGCGCGACACCGGCGTATAGCGCGGGCCTTTCTTCGGCTTGGCCTCGGGCAGCCGCACCTTGGGATCGGCGATATGCAGCCGGCGCTCCGGATCGGCTTCGGCCTCGGCGATCTGCTCGCGCGTGAGCTGTCCGGTGAGGATCGGGTCGAGGCCCTTGATCCCCTGCGCGGCGTCGCCGTCGGCGATCGCCTTCACCTCGAGCGGATGCAGATTGCAGAATTGTGCGATCTGGTCGAATGACAGCGCGGTGTTCTCGACGAGCCATACCGCCGTCGCTTTCGGCATCAGGGGCGCGATAGCCATGGGCAAATCTCCTTCGCGCTCCGCCCGCCAACCTGGCGAAGCACCACGTCATCAATGATGAGTGGAAACTAGCTTAAATATAGGCGGCTGCGCCGCCCGGCGCAACCGCCTGGGCGACTTGCGAAACGCCCCCGAATTGGCACAAAAGGAACCGGCGAACGCGGTTGCCGGGCCTCTTCGTCGCGCCACTAAGGAGCCTTACGTGACCGAGACGGTCGCCGAGATCCTCGACGTCTATCGCGCCGGGGCGGCCAAGCCGGAAGACATCGTCGCGCGTAGCTTCGCGCGCATCCGCGCGCACGATGATCCAGCGATTTTCATCGCGCTGCGCGAGGAAGCCGAGGTTCTCGCCGAGGCCGAGAAGCTCGCGCGCACAGGCGACAAGGACCTTCCGCTTTACGGCATTCCGGTCGCGGTGAAGGACAATATCGACGTCAAGGGCATGCCGACCACGGCGGCGTGCCCGGCTTACAGCTATCGCCCGGCGAGAGACGCCACCGCCGTGGCGCGGCTGCGTGCGGCCGGTGCGATCATCCTCGGCAAGACCAACCTCGATCAATTCGCGACCGGTCTCGTCGGCGTGCGCACGCCCTATGGCATTCCGCGCAATCTGTTCAATGCCAAGCTCATTCCCGGCGGATCGAGCTCCGGCTCCGCGCTCGCGGTCGGCGCCGGCATCACGCCGCTCGCGCTCGGCACCGATACGGCCGGATCGGGCCGCGTGCCTGCCGCCTTCAGCAATATCGTCGGGCTCAAGCCGAGCCGCGGCCTTGTTTCCGCCGCCGGCGTCGTTCCCGCCTGCCGCACGCTCGATTGCGTTTCAGTCTTCGCGCTGACGGTCGACGATGCGATGGCGATGCTGACGGCGATAGCCGGCCCCGATGCCGCCGATCCGTTTTCCCATCCGCGGCCGGTGCACGCGCCCGGCCCGATGCCGGACGGCCTGAGGCTCGGCGTTCCGCCGCCGGGCGGGCGCCTGTTCTTTGGCGATCGCGCCTCGGAGGCGGCCTATGAGGCGGCGCTCGCGCGTTTCGCCGGGCTTGGCGCCGAGATCGTCGAGGTCGACATCGAGCCGTTCTATGCGGCCGCGCGGCTCCTTTACGAGGGGCCGTGGGTCGCCGAGCGTTACCTCGCCGTGCGCGCGCTCGTTGCTTCCGCGCCGGAGGCCCTGCATCCGGTCACGCGGCAGGTCATTCTTGCCGGCGCGCACGCGACAGCAGCCGACGCTTTCGCCGCTCTCTATCAGCTCGAGGAGCTGCGGCGCGTGAGCGATCACACCTTCCGCTCGATCGATGCGCTGGCGCTGCCGACGGCGCCCACGATCTATGCCATCGACGAAGTGCTCGCCGATCCGATCGGGCTCAACAGCCGGCTCGGCACCTACACCAACTTCGTCAATCTGCTCGACCTGTGCGGTCTCGCTGTGCCGTCCGCCATGCGCCCCGACGGGACGCCGTTCGGCGTCACCTTGCTTGCGCCTGCGGGCGAGGACGCGGCGCTTGCCGCGATCGGCTGCGAGTTCCATCACGCGAGCGGCCTGCCGCTTGGCGCGCTCAAGCACCCACAGCCGGCGCCGGCACGGCGATCGTCGGTGCCGGCTGCGGGCGAAGTTCCGATCGCCGTTGTCGGCGCCCATCTCTCCGGCATGCCGCTCAATGGCGAATTGCGCGCGGCCGGCGCGCGCCTCATCGCGCGCGCGAAAACCGCCCCGCATTATCGGCTCTATGCGCTCGCCGCCACGCGGCCGCCGAAGCCGGGCCTCCTGCGCGTGAAGAATGACGCCGGCACGGCCATCGAAGTCGAAGTCTGGGCTCTATCGGAGGCAGCGTTTGGCCGTTTCGTCGCGGCCGTGCCGCCGCCCTTGTCGATCGGCACGCTCGAACTCGAGGACGGTCGGGCGGTGAAGGGTTTTTTGGTCGAGGCCGAAGCCGTCGCCGGCGCGCGCGATATTTCCAGCTTCGGCGGATGGCGCGCGTTCATGGCCAAGGAGAAGGCGCCGGTCTAGCGGCCGTCTTTCATTTGGGTTCGTCGACGAAGCTCACATGCGCGGCGACGACGCGCCAGCCTTCGGCGAAACGCACCCAGGTCTGCATCTGCCGCCCGACCTTTCCCGGCACGCTGGCGCGGCGGAACAGCGTCGAGGCAACCGCGTGGTCGCGGCCATAGGTGCTGATCACGGTCTTCGACAGCGTGCGCGCGAGGCCGGCCGGCGAGCGCGCGGCGCGGAACGCCGCGATCTCGGCGTAGCCGTAGAGATTCTCGGTGCCGCCATAGCGGATGGTGCGCGGGTCTTTGTGGAAGGTCGCGTCGAGCGCCGCGACGTCGTTCGCGCCGAGCGCGACCTCGTAGCGGTCGAATGCGGCCCGCACTTCGGCGACGACCTCCGGCAGGTCGATCTGCATGGTGTGTTCTCCTTATTCCATCGGCCGCATCGCCGCGACGGCGCCTTGCGCTTCGAGCGCGTGGGCGATGCGCAGCGCCACATCCTCGCGCCACGGCGCGGCGATAACCTGCACGCCGATCGGCAACGGCGAAAGCGGCACCGGCACGGTCACGATCGGCACTCCGATGAAGGAGATCGGCTGCGTGTAAACGCCGAGATTGGGGCGCAGCGGTATTTCGACGCCGTCAAACGTGAAGGTCTGCTGCCCGATCAGCGGCGCCGTGCACGGCGTCGCCGGCGCCAGAATGGCGTCGACCTCGGCAAACAGCTTCAGAAACTCGCGCTGATACCAGCGGCGGAATTTCTGCGCCTTGACGACCAGCGAGGCCGGCAGCATGGCGCCCGCGATCAGCCGGTCGCGCACGGCCGGGTCGAAATCGCGCGCACGGGCGCGCAACCGCTCCAGGTGCAGGCTTCCGGCCTCGCTCGCGGTGACGATATAGGCGGCGGAACGGGCGCGCTCGGCTTGCGGAATGATAATGTCGCGATTGGCGCCGAGCGCCGCGGCCACGCGATCGACGGCGTAGACCGTTTCCGCGGTCTTGCATTTGAAGTAGCCGCCGGCGACAGCGATGCGCAGGCCCTCGGCCCCGCGTTGCAGAAGCGAAGCGACCGGTTCGGCAGCACGCTCGGCGCAGACCGGATCGTCGGCGTCATAGCCCTGCATCGCGTCATAAGCGAGCGCGAGGTCGCGCGCGCTGCGCGCCAGCGGGCCGACATGATCGAGGCTCGCCGCGAACGGGAAGGTCCGCGCTCGGCTCAGCCGCCCGTAAGTCGGCTTCAACCCGAACACGCCGCAGAGCGAAGCCGGGGCGCGGATCGAGCCATTGGTGTCGGAGCCGAGCGCAAGCGGCACGAGACCGCCGGCGACCGCGGCGGCCGAGCCGCTCGAGGAGCCGCCGGCCATGCGCGCACGATCATGCGGGTTGTGCACCGGACCGTCATGGAAATTCTCGCCGGTGAAATCATAGGCGTACTCGCCCATGTTCAGCGCGCCGACGAGGATGGCGCCGGCGGCTTCGAGCCGCTCGATCAGCGTCGCGTCGCGCGTTGCCGGCGGTGCGTCGCGATTGATCTTCGCGCCGGCAAGCGTCGGCATGCCGGCGATGTCGAAGAGGTTCTTCGCCGCGAACGGCACGCCGGCGAGCGCCGGTAGTCGTTCGCCGCGTTCGCGCGCCTGGTCGAGCGCCTGGGCGCGAAGCCGCGCGCGCTGTTCGGTGACCGCGGTGAAGGAATTGATCAGCGGATCGCGCGCGCGAATGCGGGCGAGGGCCGCTTCGATGATCGTCGACGCGCTGGTGCGGCCGGCCGCGACGGCCGCGGCGATATCGGCGCTCGTGCTCCAGGCGAAATCGCCCGCCGCCGTTTCAAGCACGGAACACCGGCGCAGGCTCGGTATCGTCGGGGAGTGAGAATTCCTCGACCAGCGCCGCGTGCTTCAGGAGCAATTGAACATTGGTCCGCACGGCCGGATGCCAGCCCGGATCGATCGGCAGCCGCAACGCCCGCGCGCTCGCCGCGACGAGCACGTCGATGGAATCGGCCGTTTCCGCACGCGATCGTCGCGCCGGCGACTTGGCCTTTCGCGCTGTCTTGGCTTTCCCGGGCATTCGCGAAGGCGTCCGAACACACTTAAGTCTTTGATTCTCGGCGATTGTTGCACGCGTGCTCACGCGCGCCAAGGCCCGCAACGAAGGGCTGCGGCCGGGCCCGCGGCCGCCGTGCGCAATCGCTGTCCCTGCTATGCTGGCCCTGTTTTTGCACATCAGTCGGCGTTGTGATGGGAGGGCCGAAATGCCGAGCGTGACTTTTGAGGCCGAACCGGCGTCGCTTAGCGTTGATCTCGATCGGGCGGCGCTGGTGATCATCGATATGCAGCGGGATTTCCTCGAACCCGGCGGCTTCGGCGCCGCGCTCGGCAACGACGTATCCCGCCTGCAGGCGGCGGTCGCGCCCTGCCGCGCGGTGCTCGCCGCCGCGCGCCGTCGCGGCGTTCTGGTCATTCACACGCGCGAAGGGCACCGCCCCGATCTGACCGATGCCCCGCCGCACAAGGTCGAGCGCGGCGATCCGGCCAACCGGATCGGCGCCCGCGGCCCGATGGGCCGTATTCTGGTGCGCGGCGAGCCCGGCCACGACATCATCCCTGAGCTTTATCCGCTCAAGGACGAGCCGGTGATCGACAAACCGGGCAAGGGCGCGTTCTATCAGACCGATCTCGAGCTCATGCTGCACAATCGCGGCATCGACACGTTGTTCGTCTGCGGCGTGACCACCGAAGTCTGCGTGAACACGACGGTGCGCGAGGCCAATGACCGCGGCTTCCGCTGCATCGTGCTGTCGGACTGCTGCGCCTCGTATTTCCCGCAATTCCACGAAGCCGGGCTTGCCATGATCAAGGCGCAGGGCGGCATTTTCGGCTCGGTCGCTGCCTCGAAGCCGCTGCTTGCAGCGCTGTCCTGATTGCGCCCGAGGCGGCTCTTGCCTGAAAGGCGCCGGCGCTCATTCCGGCCGGCCGCCTGCCGTTTTTATGACAGGCAGAACGACTATTATTTGATCGCCCCCGCGTTCAGGCGAACAGCGCGCAAAATGCCCGAGCCACGCGCTCGGATCGAAGCCGTTGTTGATCGACCTGATTCCATTGCCGTTTTGTCTTGCTTGGCGCTTCCACCCGTCGGCGTGAAACGGGCGGCGCGGATTGGCATGCCCTTTGCGAGGTTACTGAGCCATTGCCTGACGATTGCGCAGGTGCGCCGTCGTTTGCCGGGACGGCGGTGGTCTTCGACCCGTTAGCTTTGCTGACTTCGCCATGAACAGGAGCGTTCGATGACGACCACGACATCGACGGCGGGGTTCCAACCGAAATTATTCACCCCCGGCGACTGGAATGCCTTTTTCGGTTTCGGCACCAACATCCTTACCAACATGTTGACGCTCACGATCCTGTTGCGGTTCGTGATCAAGATGCCGGACTCGATCGTGTTCGGCCGCATCCTGCCGGCGGTCGGCCTGATGCTGTGCCTTTCGACGTTTTACTACGCGTATCTCGCTTACCGCCTCGCCAAGCAGACCGGCCGCAGTGACGTCTGCGCGCTGCCGTCCGGCATCAGCGTGCCGCACATGTTCATCGTCACCTTCGTGATCATGCTGCCGATCGCGCTGAAGACCCATGATCCGATCAAAGGCTGGGAAGCCGGACTGACCTGGGTGTTCTTCCAGAGCTTCATCCTGATGATCGGCGGCTTCATCGCTCCGATCGTCCGCAGGATTACGCCGCGCGCGGCCCTGCTCGGTACACTGGCCGGCGTATCGATCACGTTCATCTCCATGCGCCCGGCGTTGGAAATGTACCTGACGCCGGTGATCGGCCTGAGCTGCTTTGCCGTCATCTTGGTGAGCTGGTTCGGCGGATTTCGATATCCTAGAGGCATTCCTGCCGGACTGGTCGCCATCGCGGTGGGAATGATCATTGCGTGGGGCTCCAACCTCTTCGGCCTCAACTACGGCGGGCTGGGCGTCAAAGGCGTCACCGACGCCTTCACGAATTTCGGCTTCTCGGTGCCGCTCCCTGCCGTGGACCACATCTTCTCCGGCTTTGAATATCTCGGCGTGATCCTCGTGACCGCCATCCCGTTCGGCATTTACGACTTGGTCGAAGCGATGGACAACGTGGAGAGCGCGGAGGCCGCTGGCGATGCCTTTCCGACGACGCGCGTGCTCACCGCCGACGGCGTCATCAGCCTGATCGGCTGCCTGATGGGCAATCCCTTCATCAACGCGGTCTATATCGGCCATCCCGGCTGGAAGGCGATGGGCGGCCGGATCGGCTACTCGGCCGCAACCGGCATCATGGTGATCGTGCTGTCCTGGTTCGGGGTGATCTCGCTGCTCTTGGCCATCATACCCGTCGTGGCGATCTACCCGATCCTGCTCTACATCGGCATGCTGATCGGCGCGCAGGCGTTCCAAAGCACGCCGAAAGCGCACGCACCCGCCATTGTGCTGGCGCTGACGCCGCATCTTGCCGCTTGGGCCGGCGTACAGTTGGACGGGGTGCTGCATGCCGCCGGTACCGACGCGGCGACCCTCGGCTTGGACAAACTCGCCAACCAAGGCGTCCTCTACGCGGGCCTCAAGGTCATGGGCGGCGGCTCGATCTTGACCGGGCTGGTCCTTGCCGCGATCGGCGCCTTCGTCATCGACAAGAAGTTCCTCGAAGCTTCGGGGTTCGCTGTGGCGGGAGCGGTTCTCACATTCTTCGGCTTCATGCACGGTGAAGCGATCGGCATTGCAGTGACGCCGACTGTCGCCATCGCCTATCTGATCGTGGCGGTGTTCTTCTTCGGGTTGAGCCGATCGCCGGCGAGCGCACTCGACCGCTCGGCGCCGCACGAGGCGATGTCAGATGGGGCGTTGGCCGCAACGCCCGCGGAGTAACGCGCCCGTTGCCGCGCCGCGGCGGCGGGCCCGATCGGACGGCGGATATCTACTCCGCGGCCGCCATGCTCATTGCGCGGCCGCGGATCGCCGCCCAAACGCGGTTCGGCGTCGCCGGCATGTCGATGTGCTCGATGCCGAGCGGCCGGAGTGCGTCGAGGATCGCGCTCACCACCGCCGGCGGAGCGCCGGTCGCGCCGGCTTCGCCGGCGCCTTTGACGCCGAGCGGGTTGGTCCGCGCCGGCACCTCGGCCAGTTCGGAAACAAGCTCGGGAAAATCCTCGGCGCGCGGCATGGCGTAATCCTGAAAACTGCCGGTGAGGAGTTGTCCGTCGCTGTCGAACACGATCGCTTCCATCAGCGCCTGGCCGACGCCCTGCGCGACGCCGCCGTGAATTTGCCCTTCACACAGCAGGTGATTCATCACCTTGCCGACGTCGTCGACCGCGACATAGCGCGCGAGCGTCACCACGCCGGTCTCCGGATCGATCTCCACCTCGCAGACGTGGCAGCCATTGGGATAGTTCGGCGGCTCGGCGGCGAACGTGCCGGAAGCCTCGAGGCCGACGTCGAATTGCGGCGGCAGCATCACCGGGCGGTAGAATGCCTTGGCCACATCGGGCAGCGGTAATGCCCGGTCGGTGCCGACGATGCGGAAGCGCCCGTCGGTGAACTCGATGTCGCCCGCCGCCGCCTCCAGCATCATCGCCGCCATCGGCTTTGCCTTCTCGACGATGGCGTCGGCCGCGCGCCGAAGCGCGTTGCCGCCGACATGCATGCTGCGCGAGCCATAGGTGCCGCGGCCGAACGGCACTTCGTCGGTGTCGCCCTGCACGAAGCGGATCGATTCGAACGGGACACCAAGCCAGTCGCTCACCATCTGCGCGTAGACCGTATGGTGGCCCTGGCCGTGCGAGTGGGTGCCGGCGACGATGGTCAGCGCGCCGCTTGGGTCGAAGCGCAGCACCATGCGCTCGTTGAACACCGCGGCCTCTTCGAGGAAATAGCCGATGCCGCGGCCACGCAGCTTGCCGCGCTCTTTCGATTGCGCCGCGCGGCCGGCAAAGCCGTTCCAGTCGGCAAGCTTCAGGCATTCGTCCATCACATGGGCGAAATCGCCGCTGTCGTAGGTGATGCCGGTCTGGATCTTGTGCGGCATCGCGGCGGCAGCGATGAAATTGCGCCGCCTGATCTCGATAGGATCGATGCCGATCACGCGCGCAGCGCGGTCGAGGAGCCGCTCGATGACGTAGGTCGCCTCCGGCCGTCCGGCGCCGCGATAGGGATGCAGCGGCACGGTGTTGGTCAGCACCGCCCGCGCGACCGCGTGCACGGCGGGGATGTCGTACACGCCGGGTGAGAGCCGCAGCGCAAACATCGGCACGACAAAGGATGCGCCGAATACATGCGAGCCCATGTCGTGCAGCGCGTGGACGCGCAGGCCGAGGATTTTTCCGTGGCCGTCGAGCGCGAGCTCCGCGGTAACGATTTGGTCGCGCCCGTGGGCATCGCCAAGGAACGCTTCGGAGCGCGTCGCCGCCCATCTGACCGGGCGGCCGCCGCAGCGGCGCGAGGCCCACAGCACCAACGCGTCCTCGGGATAGCCGCCGCCCTTCATGCCGAAGCCGCCGCCGATGTCGGGTGAGATCACGCGCAGCTTGGTTTCGGGAATTCGCAGCACGTTGCCGGCAAGCTGCGAGCGGGTGCCGTGCGGATTCTGTGTCGTACTGTAGAGCGTATAGCTGTCGCTGTCGGGATGATATTGGCCGATCGCGGCGCGCGCCTCGATCGAATTGGCGTTGACGCGATTGTTGCTGAGCTTGAGCGAAACGACTTGCGCCGCCTTGGCGAAAGCGGCGTCGGTCGCCTCCTTGTTGCCCATCATCAGCGTGAACGCGACGTTGTTGGGCGCTTCGTCCCACACCGCCGGCGCGCCGGGCTTGATCGCGTCCTCGACGGCGATCACCGCCGGCAGCGGCTCGTAGTCGATCTCGATCAGCTCGGCGGCGTCGCGCGCCTGCTGCAGCGTTTCGGCGACGACGAAGGCAACACGGTCGCCGACGGCGCGAACCCGATCGCGCGCGAGCACCGGGCGCAGGGTACGCAACCCCTTCGGGCCGCCCATGTCCTCAGGCATGACCGGAACGAGGCTGCCGATCTTGTCGGCCTCGACGTCGGCGCCGCTGAGCACGGCGACGACGCCGGCGGCCGCCTTGGCCCTCGCGGTATCCACGCGCTTGATGCGGGCGTGGGCGTGCGTCGACATGACGACGACGCCGTGACACTGGCGCGGCAGCTCGATATCGTCGACGAAACGGCCGCGGCCGGTGATGAAGCGCGGATCCTCCAGCCGCCGAACCGGCTGGCCAATGCCGAATTTATTCACGTAATTCTCCTCGACTGGTGCGAAAACGGGCACGACGGCCGATCGGCGAAAGCGCGTGCGATCATCGGCGGGACCGATATATAGGAAGAGTCGCCGGGAAGAAGAATGGCGGAGACTGCTCGTGGCTGAACGCGCTCATTCCGCCGGTGACGCCATGATGCCGGCGCGCACCGACCTTTTCGGCCATCCCAAAGGCCTCACCTTCCTGTTCACCACCGAGATGTGGGAGCGCTTCTCGTATTACGGGATGCGCGCGCTCCTCGTCCTCTACATGACGAAATATCTGCTGATCCCCGAGCACTCCGGCAATGTGCTCGGTCTTGCCGGCCTCAAGCACATGCTCGAAGCGGTCTTCGGTCCGCTCGACGTGCAACCCTTTTCGTCGCAGATCTACGGCCTCTACACCGCGCTCGTCTATCTCACGCCGGTTTTCGGCGGGCTTCTTGCCGACCGGGTGCTCGGGCAACGCCGCACCGTCATCATCGGCGCGATCCTCATGGCCATCGGCCATTTCCTGATGGCGGTCGAGCAGCTATTCCTGGTGGCGCTCGCCGCCCTCATCCTCGGCAACGGCGCGTTCAAGCCGAATATCTCGACCCAGGTCGGTGGGCTTTATCCGCCCGGCGATCGGCGGCGCGACCGCGCCTATTCGATCTTCTATGTCGGCATCAATGTCGGTGCGTTCCTGGCGCCGCTCGTTTGCGGCACGCTCGGCGAGCAAGCGGGCTGGCATTACGGCTTCGCCGCCGCCGGCGTCGGCATGCTGATCGGGCTCGCCATTTATCTCTACGCCATGCCGCTCCTGCCGCCGGACGAGCTGCAGAAGGCGAGGGCGGCGCATGTCGAGAAGCGGCCGCTCGACCGCGGCGAATGGCGCGCCGTTGCCGCGCTCCTCGTCTTGTTCGTTCCCAACACGCTGTTCTGGGCGACCTACGAGCAGGCGGGCAATACCGTCGCGCTCTGGGCCGACGCCAATACCGACCGCACGATCAATCTTCTCTTTTGGGCGGGCGAGATTCCCACCACCTGGTTTCAGGCGTTCAATCCCTTCATGATCTTCGCTTTCACCCCGTTCGTCGTCGCGCTGTGGACGCGGCAGGCGGCGCGCGGCACCGAGCCTTCGACGATCAGCAAGATGGCGCTGGGCTGCCTCGGGGTGGCGGCGGCAAACCTGATCATGGCGCTCGCCGCCTTCCAGGCGGGCGGCGGCAAGGCGAGCTGGCTGTGGCTGTTCTGGTATTTCGCGGTCGTCACCGTCGGCGAGCTTTATCTCTCGCCGGTCGGACTGTCGCTGGTGACCAAGGTCGCGCCGGCGCGCATCCTCTCGATGATGATGGGCGTGTGGCTGGCGACGAGCTTTGTCGGCAATTTCCTCGCCGGCTATATCGGCAGCTTCTGGAGCCGCATGGACAAGCCGGAGTTCTTTCTGCTCGTCGCGGCGATTGCCGCGCTCGCCAGCGCGGCGATCTTCGCCTGTCGATGGCCGCTACGCGGCACCTTGCGGGAATAGCCGCCGCTCGTCACGGCCGGCTTGTCCCGGGCCATCCATGGCTTCGACTTCGACGCCAAGACGTCAATGCCCGGCACAAGGCCGGGCATGACGAAGCCGGAAATGCAGAGCGATGCGTTAGTGCGCGGCGGCCACGGCGGCCGCCGCGGCGGCCGGATTTTCCATCGTCGCGATGGTGCTCCTCACCGCCTTCTGCACCTTCTCGAAGGCGCGCACCTCGATCTGCCGCACCCGCTCGCGCGATACACCGAACTCCTCGGCGAGCTCCTCGAGCGTGATCGGCTCGTCGGCCAGCCGCCGCGCCTCGAAAATGCGGCGCTCGCGGTCGTTGAGCACGGTGAGCGCCTCGCCGAGCGCCTTGTGGCGGTTCTCCGATTGCTCGGATTCGGCGAGACGGCTTTCCTGGCTGGCGCTGTCGTCGACCAGCCAATCCATCCATTCGCCGGAATCGCCATCGTCGCGGATCGGCGCGTTGAGCGAGGCGTCGCCGCCAAGGCGGCGGTTCATATCGATGACGTCCTGCTCGGTGACGCCCAGGCGCTTGGCGATCAGCTTGACCTGGTCGGGCCGCATGTCGCCCTCTTCGAGGGCCGAAATCCGGCTCTTCGCCTTGCGCAAATTGAAGAACAGCTTCTTCTGGTTGGCGGTGGTGCCCATCTTCACCAGCGACCAGGAGCGCAGGATGTATTCCTGGATCGCGGCCTTGATCCACCACATCGCGTAGGTCGCCAGCCGGAAGCCCTTCTCGGGCTCGAAGCGCTTGACCGCCTGCATCAGGCCGACATTGCCTTCGGAGATCACTTCCGAGATCGGCAGGCCATAGCCGCGATAGCCCATGGCGATCTTGGCCACGAGCCGCAAATGGCTGGTGACGAGCCGGTGCGCCGCCTCGCGGTCGCCGTGCTCCCGCCAGCTCTTGGCAAGCATGTACTCTTCCTGCGGTTCCAGCATTGGGAACCGCCGAATCTCTTCCAGGTACCGTGTTAGGCCGGTTTCACCCGACAGAACCGGCAAGGCTGCAGTTTGGGCCATGATAGCGCCCTCCAATCATATTCACGCCCCCAATAGCGGCGGGCGGATTAGGCCGTCGCTCCTCAAGCCGACGGCGTTCGTTCCTATTTCGCACTCGCAACATGAAACCTATACACGGTCGAATCATGCGAGTGGAAGTGAAGAGGGCGTAACATCGGCGCGACGCGTCCGTGAACCCTCTGGATTCGCTCTAAATCGTCTGTATTGGCAAGGTGTTATGTGCCGTTAGGCTCGGCCCGCATAGCCGCCAGTACATTATGCAAACGGGAAAGGTCGGCTGGCAGTTCCGACCGGAAGTGAAGGATTTCGCCGGTGATAGGGTGTGCAATGGTCAATATATGGGCGTGCAGGGCCTGTCTGGCAAGATCGGCGAACGCCGCTCTGGCCGGGACCGGCAACAAGGCGGTCTTGGTGCGAAAGCCGGGCCCGTAGACGCTGTCTCCGATCACGGGGTGCCCAATCGAGGCTAAATGGACCCGAATCTGATGGGTGCGGCCAGTCTCGAGCCGGCAGGCCAGCAGCCCGGCTACGGCTTGGCGCCGCTTGCCGTGAGGAGCGTCGGGTCCGCTAAAGCGCTCGCGCACCTCCCAATGCGTGATTGCCTCGCGTGCGCCTTCGCGCACCGCCATGCGGTCGCGGGCGCGCGGGTGACGGCCGATCGGCCGGTCGATGCTGCCGCGCGGGCGGTCCGGCGCGCCCCAGACGAAGGCGAGATAGCCGCGCTCGAATGGCCCGCCGTCGCGGCCGTGACCGGCGAATTGCGCCGCGAGCGCCCGGTGCGCGCGATCGTTCTTCGCCACCACCATGAGGCCGGTCGTATCCTTGTCGAGCCGGTGCACGATGCCGGGCCGCCGCTCGCCGCCGATGCCGGAAAGGCTGTCGCCGCAATGGGCGATCAGCGCATTGACCAGCGTGCCGGTCCAGTTGCCGGCGGCGGGATGCACGACCATGCCCTTGGGCTTGTCGATCACGATGATGTCGGCGTCTTCGTAGACCACGGCGAGCGGGATGGGCTCGGCCGTGGGCTTCGCCGGCGCCGGCGGCGGAATGTCGAGCCGGATCGCGGCGCCGGAATTGACGCGGTGGGCCGGATCACGGATCGTGCTGCCGTCGATTGTGGCCGACCCGGCTTCGATCAGCCCCTTGAGCCGGGTGCGCGAAAGTTCGCCGACATGCGCGGCGAGCACACGGTCGAGCCGTCCGCCGGCTTCATGATCGGCGACGAGGATCGATTTCTGCGTGGACGTCATTTGCCAATTCTGCGGGCGGCACTGCTGCGAGGAACCGGATGGCCAATTTAGCTGCCGCTGAACCGCGAAGCGACCGGAACGAAGCCGAACGTCACCATGAGGCCGCCGAGGCGGCTGACGCCGGCGTCGAGGCCGCGCGCATGGTTGCACGCGCGCGCTGGCTGTTGATCATCTCCGGGCTCACCACCTTGATCGCGATCGCCGCTGTCCTCGCCGTCATCGGCTACCGCGTTTTCCGCACCGGCGGAAGCGGCGCTGCCGCGACCGCCGAGAGCATCGTCACGCTGCCCAAGGGCGCGCGTGTCGTTGCAACCGCCGTCGCCGGCGAACGGATTACGGTCACGCTTGACGTCGCCGGCGCCACCGAGATCCGCATCTTCGACGCCAAGACGTCGCAGGAAACCGGGCGGATCAGGTTCGCGACCGAGCCGTGACGCGTCGGCAACGCGCTTGCGCGTCTACGCCATCGGGGCTATTTCGAAGGCCACGCTCCCTTCGTCTAGCGGTCTAGGACGCGGCCCTCTCAAGGCTGAAACAGGGGTTCGATTCCCCTAGGGAGCGCCACGTTGCTAATTAAGCTAGCAATTTCAATAAGCCCGTCAGCGTTTGCCACTCTCTCTGAATCAAGTTTGCCACTTTCATTT
This sequence comes from uncultured Alphaproteobacteria bacterium, assembly GCA_963850855.1. Classification (GTDB taxonomy): domain Bacteria; phylum Pseudomonadota; class Alphaproteobacteria; order Rhizobiales; family Xanthobacteraceae; genus BOG-931. The sequence goes on along the minus strand of CAWKNH010000011.1, from coordinate 4,697 downwards.
TCGGACTGTCGTTTGATTGCTCGCCGCGCCAACTGTTCCTGCCCAGCAGCGCGCGTGTAACGCTCCACCTCGGCGAGAGTCTTGTGTCCGGTAATCGCCATGATCTCGCTTGCTGAGCAACCTGCCTCTGCAAGGCGTCGGGCAGCGGCCTTCCGTAGCCCATGCGGCTTGCAGCGACGGGGCAGTCCGGCGTCGCGGGTCGCAGCTGACACCATGTTGCCGAAGCCTTTTACCGAGAACGGTTTCTTGAAAACTGTCACCAGAATAGTCGGGGCAGCACGTTTTGCCATCGCGAGTAAACAGGCCAAATTCTCGTGGATCGGAATAGTAAGTTTAGTGGCGGTTTTTTGCTGCGCGACGCGAATCGCGTCGCCGATGTAGTCCGCCCACAACATCCGATGGACGTCAGATCCTCGTTGCCCGGTATAGAGCAACAGTGCAAATGCAAGGCGCTCACGGGTACCCTCAGCCCAGCGCTTCTCAAATGTTTCGATTTCCTCCTCATTCCAGGTGTGGATTTCTTTTGAGCGATAGGATCTTGCGCCCGCTGTTGGATCACGATCAATCCAACCGAGCGCCAACGCGTAGCGCACCAATGTGCGGACGCGCTTTAAAAGAATGATGCCAGCTCCTGGTTTGTTGGACATCTTCCCGACGATGATGTCGACGTGCTCGCGGATCATTTCCTTGACTAGCCGGTGGCCGTGTTCCTCGAGAAAACCATCGATCACGCGACGGTAGTTCGCCCGACTTGTCGCTGAGAGCGACCGATACTGGGGTGATCCGTAATAGCGGATAGCAAGGGCGGCGAATGTCCCTTGAGGGGCCTTCGGCCGCGGTTCGACGGTCTTGGGAGCAACGCTCAGCAGCGCGCCGTAAGTGGCCATGAATTCGCTGGATCCAGGCAAACCGGGGAGGGCGGTCCGAATGCCATGACGACGAAAATAGTAGCGCATGCGACCCATCCGATCGCGAAACACATGCACATACTTAAGTCGGATCACACCACGTCCGCCCACGAATCAACCTCTTTGTCTTCATCCCGGTCCTGGTGCGGCAGGGCCTTAAAGGCCTCTCGCAGCTCGTCCACGTCCCAAATCTTACGACCATCCAGGCGACGAGGGGAGGGCATACGCTTTTGGCTAACCAGCACGCGAAACTTGCTTGCGGAAATCCCGATCGCGGCGGCCGCTTCTAGTTCGCCGAGGCCAAACACCACCGGCAAGAACGGCATGATCTCCTTTCTCGTTGTCAACTTTCCCATAGCCTGAGCACCGTTCCGCACTGACACACAGGATAAGCGACCAAAGCGGTACTGCAACGAGGTCGGACAACCCTAAGATTGGTCGACAATTCGACCGTCTTACCCGAATAATCTTAAGTCGCTGCACGCGCGAACGAATTTAGCCTACGGAGCGACCCATGAGACGCTCGAAGCCGCAAGTGCGGCGTGGCCAAAAGCACAAGTCACCGCCAGCATTGGTGTTGAGCCGATCGCGTGAGGCCTCGAAGGCGAACTCGCCGCCGCTGCCTCCGGATTTCGTCTTTCTGGCCAACGCGCACGATCAGTTTGCGGTCGTAAAACTCCGATCAGTTCCGGTTGGTGAGCTCGCGGTAGATCTTCTCGTCCGAAATGATGCGCAATTGATGCCCAAGCTCAGAGAGGCTCTGGTCCAGGTCTACTTTAGAACCGCGCAAACGCGCGAACTGCGCAAAGCAACGAAACGTCAGATCGATCACGCGAGGAGCGCGGAAAGGCACCTGAGTCAGGCGATGAAACATCTCGAAGCGGCGGGCACCGATGGGAGGGACGGTTTGAGCCGGCTCTTGGAGGGGCCGCCTTTGGACGATGCGAGGGGCGAAAGAGAAAGAAACCGGTTCGGTGCAGCAGGCGACGCAATACGCTTGAACATCGCCCGGAGTAGGCAGGCGCTGTAGTTCGCTATCGATGCGGAAACGTACAAGTCCGGCAAGAGCGGCGAGCGTTCCAAACGACTGAGAACTCTCGTCGAGGCTCTTGCCTCGTGGTGGTCACTAGGAGGCGGGAGGTCAATCGCGCCTTATGTTAGGGCCAACAGGCGCGATGGTGCTCCGGCCGCCGTTCATGGACGTTCCGGCAAGTTTCTGGACCTTGCCGTTGCACTTTTCTGCGGCGTGGATGTTTTCAAAATATCTGAGGTCGAGGCAGCTGTAACGAATGTGCACGAGGCCCAACTGAAAACGAACAGTCGAATAGGACAGTCGCTGCCGTCCCGAGCGCTCAATCGCTCTTTCGAGTAGTGCGGCGAAGTCGTCGCCAACCTCACATGAAATAACAACGACTTTACGTTCGCGCGGTCGGCCGTGCGCTAGCGCGGCTGCCTGTCGGGCGGCACAACCTCAGTCCAAAACGCCATTAGGTCCACTCCGGGTCATTTTCGACCGATCCGGCCAGTCTTGCCTGCCAGTTCATGTTCGCTTCGCCCCGAAAGCAGACCTGAGGCTAGGCGCGCGACAGGCACAAGGCGCGTTGAGGTGGGTGCACTCCAGTGATTCAAGCTCCCAGGCGCCGCAGCTTCGAATATGGCGACGATAGAAGCCATCCTGTACTATCCAACGTTGCTGACGTAGGAGTGCGTTATGAGTATTTTCCGAACAAGAACCGCAAACTATCTCGTCCCTATTCATCCGGACAACGCGACGACCAAAGATTGGGCAATCTTACTGGAAGCGGGCACCATCGTTGGTCCATCGCCCCAAAGGATTCGTGTCGCCCAATCAATGCAAGACAAAAAGATCAAAAGGAGATACGACATCCTCTTGCGAGCAAAATACTTCATTCTTGTGGAAGGATTTAATCCACGAATTCACACTTTGTATTTTTGTCCTCAACTCTACCGATATGACGCCGAAAGAAAACTTGTACCGCTCCAAGGCGAGGAGATAGGTCAATTGATTGCCCAAGCGGCAGAAGCCGGCGTCACAGCTCGGCGTCCGTGGTACGAGCCTTCTGAGAAGTTGCCTGATCTACCACCGATCAACACTGCCATGCTGAATGAGTTTGATACGGTCGTGGTCGAGATGCCCGACGCGCGGAGTTCCAATGCCGCGGCTTCGCAACCGGTCTTAGCTCAAATCAACCGAGACAATAGATGAATACAGAATATGCCGGTGGCAGACTTTTCTTGGACCACAAGCTGTGAGCACCTGGCAGTATTAAATTCCGTCCATTCAAGCTGCAAATGCGCCAGCTGGTCGATGTCAGCTCGCCCGCCCTTGATCGCGGTGCTCGTCTTTGGCCATTCCACGGGCGGCTATGTGAACTATCTCAGAACGCCGGATGCGTTCTGTGCGAGACGTATCCTCGGGAGGCTTATGCCCATGTCGGCGTGGCTTTCGGCTGAGGGCAGAGCAAGTGAAGGCAGGAGGATTGCTCGCCGTTTCCGATGTCACGCAACCGGCGCTTATGGTGTGGTAGGTTCACCTGCAACCAACAACAGGGAGGAATTGCAATGCTATTCTGCCTCACAGCGAACTACACGCACAAAGCTCTGGAAGCTATGGGTAAAAACCCAAACACCAACCGCCGCGAAGCGGTCGAGAAACTGGTGAACGCCGCTGGCGGCAAGTTGGTCGACATGTATGGCACCATGGCCGAGGGACCGGGTGCGATGGTGATCTTCGACGCCGACCCCATTGCGGCAGCGGCAATAACCGGTGTCGGGGCAGCAACCGATGGCCTTCATAACGTCAAGTTGCAACGTCTCTTCACTAGGGATGAAGTGGTTGCCGCCCGGCAAAAGCGAGTGCAGATACAGGCCTCCTTCAAGCCGCCCGGTCAATAGCTCATTATCGGGGCGGTACACAAACCGCCCCCGTGTCCCCACTAAGCGAGATCGTCAGCTGGCTGATCCTGGCTGCGGTTGCGTACGCGGTCTTTCAACACATCAAAAAGAAGCGCGCGGAAGCGGCAGAAGCCGAGGAGCTTCTGGCAGGGCTGAGAGCGAGGGGAGAGGAGTGCAGAAAGGCCGCTGCCGCGAGCGCGTTAAAGGATCAGTATTTCAGCTTAGCCGCCAGCGACAAAGAGCAAACAACCGAAGAGATCGAGGACCACCAGCGCAAGGCACGTGCGGCCGAGCAAGAGGGTCACGCGCTGATGTTGGCCGCCGTCACGCTCGATGCGGTCGTCAAGCAGCCGACCAAAGCTAAGATGATTGCGGTGATGCAGCACTACGTTTTGGATTTCGGTCAGCGCGCCGCGCAAACAGCGGACCCCAATATGCAAGACACTTTCCTAGTAACGTTCCTCAACGGAATTTTGGCTGAGATCAAGCGCCAGGGCGAAGGGCCCTCCGGCTATCCGGGCTGTCCGGCCAGCCAGATGAAGAACTGCCTGAGCGAGCCCAACGTGGCGTAGAGCGTCGCCTTGCTAAGCCGGTCCTTGGTCCGCTCGCTCATCTGCTCTGCGAGGCTGGCCTTGAATGCCTTGGCCTGCTCGATATGGAAGGTCTTGAAGTCGCGGAATCTGGTGTAGGTCTCGAACCGATTCAGGGCCTTGGCGACGCCATCGAGCGTCGCCTCGCTAAAGCCCTTGGCCTCGGCCAAGTAGGTAAAGTACGCGCGCTTGATCCGCTCGTTCTGGGGGTTATGGCTTCTCATCGGCATTAGCCTTCCCTCTGGACTCACAATTCACGAAGAGGGCAGCACTCCCTCCTAAA
>CAWKNH010000010.1:0-136769 GCA_963850855.1 uncultured Alphaproteobacteria bacterium | reverse complement strand
CGGTCAACGCGACAAAAATCAAGCCCGCGTCAAGCTGGTCTGGAGAACAAATCAACAGCTTCTCAAAGTCTTGCTGCGCGGCGCCGGGCACAGTGTCGGCACCCTCGCTCGCGCGAGGCAAGCAAAGACAAGGAGCACCATAATGCCGTTGATAGAGGTCCATCTCATCGACAAGGTTTTCAACCCCGAGCAAAAGCGCCAGATCATCGAAAAATTGACCGACGCCATGGTCTCGATCGAAGGCGAGAACATGCGCGGGGTGACCTGGGTCAAGATCTCCGAGGTGACGAGCGGCGACTGGGGCATCGGCGGCAAGCCGCTGACCACCGAAGCCGTCAAGGAACTCGCCGCGGGCCGACGCGCGGCTTGATGCTGTTCATTGGGCGGGCCTCGCTGGTGGGAATCAACCCTCCAGTGAGGCCGGCCGCGCGGGTCCCATATGCCCCCATAGTAAAAGAGAGCGAGCACACCATGCCGATTTTCATGGACCGCCACGACATGCGCGATATGACGGCCGAGAATATCGCCGAAGCGCATCGCAAGGACCTCGAAATTCAGGACAAATACGGGGTCAAATACATGACTTATTGGTATGACGCGGACCGTGGCACCGGCTTCTGCCTGGTTGACGCGCCCGACGCGGCGACGGCGGCGCACGTCCACCGCGAGGCGCATGGCGAAATCCCGTCCGACATCATTCCCGTCGATCTCGCTGCGGTCGAGGCGTTCCTCGGTCGCATCGGCGATCCTCGGCTGGCCGCGTGCAGCACGCCCCCGGCAACGGACGCCGGGCTGCGTGCCGTGCTGGTCACCGACATCGTCGGCTCGACCGAGCTGACGGCGCGGCTCGGCGACGCAGCGGCGCTGGAGCTGGTGCGGGTGCACGATGCGCTGGTCAGGCGAGCGCTCGCCGCGCATGACGGGCGCGAGGTGAAACACACCGGCGACGGAATCATGGCCGCTTTCGAGGACGTGCCAAATGCCGTTCGCTCCGCCGCCGACATCCAGCGGCGCTTTTCCTTGTACAATGCCGAGGCGTGTGAAAGCCTGCGGGTGCGGATCGGCATCCACGCCGGCGAGCCGGTGGCGAACCACAACGATCTGTTTGGCGCGACCGTGCAGCTGGCCTTTCGCCTGTGCAGCGAAGCCGAGGCCGACGGCATCATGGTTTCCCGCATCGTGCGCGAACTAGCCGGCCAGGATGCGTCGCGCTTCGTCGCGCTCGGCGAGCGGCGCTTGAAGGGGTTCGCCGAACGGACATCGGTGTTCCGGTTCGAATGGCGGGATTAAGTCTCGATCGCATTAGGCCGGCAGCGAAGCCCAGAGCGACGTTGATCTGCGTCAAGACGAACGCTGCGTTTTGCCGGCGCCTTGGCAACGTCCTTGCTACCGTCGCGCGGATCCCGATATTCCCGGGGCTAATCAAGGACGACGCCATTGCGGCTTAAGCCGAGACCCGAGACGCATTTCGCCGTCAAGCCGCGGTCGGGCGGACTATTCGCTCTTCCGATTCTGCTGCTGTTTGCCGCCAGCGCCGCCGCCCAATTGCCGCCGCGGCTGCCTCCGCCGCCGACGCCGACCTTCAATCCGAGCAGCCCGCTCGTTCTGCCGCAGGCGCCGGAAGTTCCAGTTTCGCCGGTAGCCCCGGCCATCGTGCCCGGATCGGCGCCGGTGAGCGGCGCAAGCACATTGACGCCTTCGATCATCGCCGAGCCCGCGGGCAAGTTCGATCAGCGGCGGCGGCACCACGGTGTGCGTCATCATCATTCGCTCGTGACGCACGGCCGCCACTGATGAAGCCGGCGCGCAGTCGATTTTCAGCCTAAAGCGCGGCGCCGCTCTCAGAAGCCGTAGAGGCGCGCGGGATTCGCCACCAGGATCTTCTCCCGGACCGCCGCGTCGGGCGCCCAGGCCGGCAGCAAATTCAGCAGCCGCCCGTCGTCGATTGCAAGAAGCGGCGTGACGTCGGTCGGCTTTTTTCCGGGCGGCGTGACTGAATCGGGATGCGGCCAATCGGTGCCCCAGACGATGCGGTCGGCGTTGGCGGCGATCAGCGCCTGGGCGAGGGGAGCGACGTCATTATAGTCCGGCGCGGCCTTGGAGGCGCGATAGGCGCCGGAAATCTTCACATAGGCTTTCCCGCTTTTGACCAGATCGAGCACGGCGGCAAAGCCCGGCTGCCCGACGCCGAGCGCGGCCTGCGCGCCGGCGAAATGATCGAGCACGAGCGGCACCGGCGACCGCGCGCATTGATCCTTGAGCGCGGCGATGACTTTCAGATCCGAGTAGATCTGGACGTGCCAGTTGCGGCCCTTGACCCGGTCGATGGCGGTTTGCAGACGCCCTTGCGCGACCGCCGGATCGCTGATGCCGCCGGTTGCGAGGTTGATCCTGATGCCGCGCACGCCGGCGCCGTGCATGGCGTCGAGTTCGCTCTCCGGCGTCTTCTCGTCAATCACCGCGACGCCGCGGGCATCCGCGCCGCGCGCCTTCATGCCGTAGAGCGTCGCAGAATTGTCGGTGCCGTAGACGCTCGGCGTGACGATGACCACGCGTTCGATGTGCAGGCTCCGGTGCAGCGCCGCCATCTCCTCGGGCAGCGCCGTCTCGGGCGTATAGACACGCCCGGCGAAGAACGGGAATTTCTCCGGCTCGCCGAAAATATGCGTGTGGCAATCGCATGCGCCGGCCGGCATCGCGAAATTCACCGGCGTCGCTGGCTGCGGCGCTTTCGCAAAGACCGGTCCTGTCCGCATGGCAACTCCGGCCGCGACCGTGCCGAGCATCATAGCGCGTCGCGTTGGCATGGTGTTCCTCCGGCGTGGTGTATTGCCGCCGCGCCCGCGGCGCGAGCCTCACTCGCCTAGAAAGCGGTTAGCCTATCACCGCGGCTGCGCGCGTGCCGAGTGTCGTATTTGCACGACATCATGGATTAAAATTCTATTTGTCGGAGCGGTATTGAGGTTTTGCAGAATAATCTACTAAGCTGCCCGAATGCGGGCGGGCGATGGCGCGATCAAAAATTTCTCGGTCGGCGGGGTGACGCTCCGCTGTTCGCTGGCGGCTGGTCTCGTCCTGCTGACCACGTGGCAGTCATCGCGTGCGGCGGAGGCGGATTGGGCGCTGCCGCCGCCCAGCGTCTCCGCGCCATCGTCGGCGCCGCTTGTTGCCGGGACGCCCGAAGCAGACGCCGTTTCGAATTTTCTCGCCGCCTGGGCGGCCCGAGCGGAGCAGGTGCGGGCCAATCAGCCGGCCTGGAGCAGTCCGCTCGTCACCACCACCGGCATGCTCGAGCAGCGCTTCCGTTTCGACGGCTCCGAACAACAGGCTGGCAATGGCGCCGACACGCGGGTCACCGACGGCGGCAAGGGCCTCGATCTGATCGTGAGCAACAGCAACGAGGTTCAGATCGCGGCGCCGCCTTACGAGCTGCGCGATACGCCGACCGGGAAGGGCGCGTTCACCGGTTTCGGCGATTGGGCCTTCTTGCGGGTGAAGCAGCAGCTGGCGAGCAGCCCGGCGAGCGGCGACAACTACTTCGTCACCGTGTGGCTCCAGGTCCAGGCGCCGACCGGAATCGGCCCGCTGACCAACAATGCCTGGACCTACCTGCCGACATTCGCGTTCGGCAAGGGCTGGGGCGATTTCGATATCCAGGCGACAATGGGCGGCGTGCTGCCGGCCTCGCATGTCGCCACGCTCGGCGATCAAATCCAGACCAATGTCGCGTTCCAGTATCACCTGATGACCATCCTCTGGCCGGAGTTCGAGGTGAACTGGACCCATTATGTCGGCGGTCAGCGCGACGGCTTGGACCAGGTTTTTCTGACCGCGGGCGTGGTGCTCGGACGTTTCCGGTTGACCGACCGCGTGCTGTTCACGACCGGAGCCGGCTACCAGTTCGCGGTGTCGCCGAACTTCCGGCCCAATCCGCTTACGCCCGTCTACAACCACGCCATGCTGTTCACCTCGCGCTTCAATTTCTGACCGCGGGATCAGGCTTGCTGGCAATGCGCCTCGATCCGATAGCCGTCGGGATCGACGACGAAGGCGGCGTAGTAGCCGGGGCCGTAGTCGGCGCGCAGTCCGGGCTTGCCGTTGTCGCGGCCGCCGGCGACCAACGCGGCGGTGTGAAAGGCGTCGACGCTTTTGTCGGTCGGGGCGGCGAAGCAGAAGTGCAAGCCCGATTTCGTGTCTGGAGCGACCGGATGTTCCGCCGCGCTGATCCAGAGCGTGACCCCGCCATGCCCGTAGCCGAGCGACCCTTCGCTTTCGCTCAGGCAGGCGTAGCCGAGCGGCTTGAGCGCCGCGTCATAAAAGCGCTTCGACTTGGCGATGTCGCGCACGCCGATGGAAACATGATCGATCATGGTATTTGCTCCTCAGATTGGCCGATTGCAGTCATGGTGCGCGCTTGGCGCGCGCTTGGCGAAGAACTCGGCCTGCAGCTGCCAGGTCTTGAGCTGCCAGGTCTTGCCGTCGTCGCGCGAGCGTTCGCCGGTCCAGCGGAACGAGCCGGGCGTGATTTGCGTAAAACTCCAGCGCACGGCTTCGCCGGCGTCGTTCTTGCCGTGCTGAACAATGTCGGCGCCCTGGGCGCGGCCGATCTGGCGCGTGTAGACTTGGCGCACCGGATCGCTCCAGAGGATGTGCCAGGCGTCGATGCCGGGATCGTAGATGCGCAGCGTCGTGCCGTAGAACACGCCGGGAAGAATCCACACGTCCTGGATGGCGCGGCCTTCGAGCGCCCAGCCGAAATGGATCTCGCCGGCTCCCTGGTGCCTGGTGCCGTCGTCGCGGTAGACCGTGGCGTCCATGGTCCAGGAGCCGATCAGCCAGCTGTAAAGCTTGAGCTTGTCGGCGCGGTCGGCGGCCGGGCCGGCGCTGTGCAGGGCGTCGATGAATGAACTTGCACGCAATGAACCTGCACGGGATGAAGTCGCCTGCATGGCCGGGACTCGCGTTTGCGTAACCTTCACCGCGTAACTAGATCGCTGGTCTCGGCCTCGCTTGGGAAAAATTGCTAAACTTCGCTCATGGCGCTGACCTCGCACCCTTTGGCATCAGGCTCCGGCTGGCGCGTCGCCGACGTGATCTGCACGTCCGGCCCGCATGATCGGCCGTTCGAGGAACGCCACGATGCGGTGTGCGTCGCCGCCGTGACCGAGGGCACCTTCCAGTATCGCTCGAAGCTCGGCTCGGCGGTGCTGACGCCGGGCGCGCTCCTCCTCGGCAACGACGATCATTGCTTCGAGTGCGGCCATGAGCACGGCGTCGGCGACCGCTGCCTGTCGTTCCGGTTCACGCCGGAATTCCTGCAAGCGGTCGTCGCCGAAATTCCCGGCGCGCGGCGGATCGCGTTCACCGTTCCGCGTCTGCCGCCGCATCCCGCCCTACTGCCGATCATCGCCGCCGCCGAGGCGGCGCGCGACGCCGGCGAAAGCGCGGAATTCGAGGAGGTGGCGCTGCGCCTTGCCGGTGCGGTCTGCGCCGCGCTCGCCGGATCGCCGGGCCGCAGGCGCGCGCCGACCCGGCGCGACGAGCGGCGGATTGCCGCCGCGCTCCGGCAAATCGAAGCGCAGGCGGACGCGCCGCTGCCGCTCGCCGATCTCGCCGGCACGGCGGCCATGAGCCGCTATCACTTCCTGCGCACCTTCCGCGCCGTCGTTGGCATGACGCCGCACCAGTACATTCTGCACAGGCGGCTGCACCGCGCGGCGGTTCGTTTGCGGCGCACGACGGAAGAGATTTCCGCGATCGCCTTCGCCGCCGGCTTCAATGATCTCTCGACCTTCAATCGCCGCTTTGCTCGCATCGTCGGGCGGAGCCCGAGCGCGTACCGCGCGGGCTAGAGCCGGCAGGTTTTCAGCCGGCTATTCGCCGAGCGCACGCACAAGCACGTCGGCGGTCTCGAGCGGCGAGCAGTTCTGCGCGTTTATGAAATGAGTTGCAGCGCGATGACAGCGCAGCGTCCGTACGCAGCGCGCCCCCACCGCTGCGTACGGGACTGCGAAGGCTAAGCTTCAGCGGCCGTAAGTGGCGGTGAAGCTCGCCTTGCCTTTCGCATGGAAGTGCAGCTCGAAGCCGACGACCGCCGCCGAGACGTTGTGGTCTTTGGCGAACGTGAGCTTGTCTTCGTCGACCGCATACACCGTGAAGATATAGTGATGCGGCTTGTCGCCCTGCGGCGGGCACGGGCCGCCATAGCCGTCGGTGCCGAAATCGGTCCGGCTCTGGATCGCGCCCTTGGGCATCAGCTTCTTTTTCACGTTCCCGGCGTCCTTCGGGATCGACATGGTCGAGGGCGGGATGTTGAACACTACCCAGTGCCAGAACCCGCTGCCGGTCGGCGCGTCCGGATCGTAGACCGTAAGGGCAAAGCTCTTGGTGTCGCTCGGCGCGCCGCTCCAGCTCAAGGACGGGGAAATATTGCCGCCCTTGCAGCCGAAAACGTTCGCCACCTGCGCATCCTTGATGGTCGAGCCGTCGCTGACTTCGTCGCTCTTCAGGCTCATGCTTTGCGCAAAAGCCGCCTGCGCGCCCAAAAGGCCGAAGGCCAAAGCCAGTGTTCCTAGTACAATTTTGCGCATCGTTCTCCTCCCCTTGCTTTGGGAGGTCTTGCCTCCCGTGTTGAAGCGCAGGAAGCTATCACGCTGACGTGCAGGTTGTCTCCGGCCGGGGGCTCGCCTGCGGCAATCGGCGTCCGCCGCTCCGGGTAGAATGTGCCGATGTCGACAGCGCGGCAGGAGCAAAGAGAGGAAATCGCATGCGCCTGACCTACTTCGCGCTGATGCCTTGGCGTTATCTGCCGGATGATTTTCGCGAGAAGCATCGCTCGGTGTGGGTCGATATCGACCGCCGTCTCTACGATCCGGCCAAGGGCCACGTGCTCTACAACGAGTATATGGACCTGCTCGAGCATGCCGAGACGCTGGGTTTTGACGGGCTCGGCTGCAACGAGCATCATCAGAACGCCTACGGCCTGATGCCGTCGCCTAACCTGATCGCGGCGGCGCTGGCGCGGCGGACTTCGCGCGCCGCGCTGGTGGTTCTCGGCAACTCGATCGCGCTTTACAATCCGCCGACCCGGGTCGCCGAGGAATTCGCCATGCTGGACAATATTTCCGGCGGGCGCCTGGTCGCCGGCTTTCCGGTCGGCACCTCGATGGATACCAACTATACCTACGGGCAGATTCCGGCGCTGACGCGGGAGAAATATGCCGAGGCGCATGAGCTGATCATGCGCGCCTGGCGCGAGGATGAGCCGTTCGCCTTCAACGGCCGCTACACCAAGCTGCGCTACGTCAACGTCTGGCCAAAGCCGCTGCAGCAGCCGCATCCACCGATCCACATTCCCGGCGGCGGCTCGGTCGAGACCTACGATTTTTGCATCAAGAATACTTATTGTTACTCCTATCTCAGCTATTACGGCTATGTGCGCGCCAAGGCGCTGATGCAGGCCTATTGGGAGCGGGTCGCCGAACTCGGCGCCGACGACTCGCCCTATCGCGCCGGCTTCGCGCAGGTGGTTTGCGTCGGCGAAACCGATGCAGAAGCGGAGCGGCTCTACGCCGAGCATGTGAACTATTTCTACAATCGTTGCCTGCATATCCATCCCGGCTTTGCCGACGCGCCGGGCTATCGCACGATCAAGACCATCAAGATGGGCGCGCTGGCGCAGTATGGACGCCGTCCGAAATGGGAAAACCTGACCTGGAAGAATCTGCTCGACGATGCTTTCGTGATCGCCGGAAGCCCGGCGACTGTGCGCGACAAGCTCGATGAGCTGATCAAGACGTTGCGGGTCGGCAATCTGTATCTGCTCCTGCACATCGGCGACATGCCGGCGGATAAGGCGATGCATTCGGCGCGCCTGTTCGCGGAAAAAGTCATGCCGGCGCTGCGCCGGCATTGGCCCGACTACGCCGACGACGGCCGGTTCTGGTGTCACCCGCTCGAGCATCGCGCGCGGCCGGCGCCGTTGGCCGAGGCGCGGGGTCTCGCATGATCAAGCTGCGGACGATCGACACCCATCAGGTGCCGGTCCAGGTATTCGAAGGCGGCGCCGGCGAAGATATCGTGGTGCTGCACGATGCCGGCGGCTTCACCGCCGAGCATCCGTTTCTGCTCGCGCTCGCGGCGCACTACCGCGTGCACGCGCCGCTCCTCCCCGGCTATGGCGATTCGGCGGAAGCACCCGACATCCGCGACATGCTCGACATCACGCTGCACACCTTCGACGTGGTCGAGGCGCTGGGCTTGCGCCGGCCGCTGCTGATCGGCTGCTCGCTCGGCGGCATGATCGCCGCCGAGATGGCGGCGATCGCGCCGAACGACGTCGAGCGCCTGGTGCTGATCGATCCCGCCGGGTTGTGGCTCGATGCCCATCCGGCGCCCGACCTGTTCGCGCTGCTGCCGCATGAAGTGCCCGCCGTGCTGTTTCACGACGTCGACAAGGGCGCGAAGATTCTCACCCGCGGCGGCGACATCGAGGATCCGGATTTTCTCATTCCCTATCTGATCAATTACGCACGGACCTTCGGCATGGCGGGGAAATTCCTATTCCCGATCCCCGATCGCGGGCTGAAAGACCGGCTCTACCGGATCAAGGCGCGCACCCGGCTCATCTGGGGCGCAAGCGACAAGATGTTTCCGCGCGTTTACGCCGACGCGTTCAAGGCCGGCATCCGCAACGCCGAGCTCGTCATTATTCCCGAGGCCGGGCACCTGCCGCAGCTCGAGCAGCCGGCGGCGACGGTGCGCGCCGTCGTCGGATTTTGAACGGCGCTGCGGATTGGCCATGCGCGCCCCGTCAGCGGTGGAAGGAATTTTTGCGCCCGCCCGAATTTTCGGCGGGGGCCTCGCGAGCACGTGACCGTCCGGCCGGCATTTGCGATTGTTGGCCACCGAACGCGCTGTTAGTCTTCCTCCGCGGCTCGGCGTAAACGGCCGACATTAGCTTGGGGGAAACGCACCATGGACAATTTGAAACCGTACTTGGCTCCGCTCGGACGTCTGTTGATGTCGAGCCTTTTCCTCTGGTCCGGCATCCACAAGCTGAGGAACCCGGGCGGCACGGCGCAATATTTTGCCAACGCGCACATCCCGGCTCCCGATGTGTTGGTGTGGGTCGCCATCGTCATCGAGGTCATCGGCGGCTTGGCGATCCTGCTCGGCTTCAAAACCCGCTGGGCGGCGGCAGTGCTGGCGATATTCTGCCTGGTCACCGCCTTCGCCGTGCACCTGCCGGCCGGAGACGCGGGCAACATGATCAATTTCTACAAGAACCTGGTGATGGCCGGCGGTTTCCTCTATGTCGTCGCCTATGGCGCCGGCGGCATGAGCATCGATGGCGAGAAGGCCTAAGCGGCCGCCCGCCGCCTATCCTTCCGCGCCGTTAACGTCCTGCAGGCTTCGCCGTTCGGCCGTCGGTAACACTCGGCGCGCATGGTGACGTGTGCAGGGCGTTCAAACCGAGCGCCCGGATTTCGCGCGAGCGTGCCATGGTCGACGAGCGCAGAACCCGGAAGCGGACGCGTATCTTGCGCTGCGCCAAGATCATTGTGCCGCGGCGCTCCCCGGTCATTCACTGCACGGTGCAGAACATCACCGGCGGCGGCGCGCGCCTCAAGTTTGCGAACACCTCCGGCTTGCCGGAGACCTTCGATCTGACCTTCGAGCACGGCCGTACCCGGCGGCCCTGTCGCGTGGTCTGGCGCACCGACAACGAGCTCGGCGTCTGCTTCGAGCAGATACAGCGCGTGGCGCTGGGCTAGAATTCCGCCATGGCGCCGATCAGCCGCTCGATATCTTCCGGCCGTGACAGGCGGTGATCGCCGTCCTTGACCAGGGTGAGGATGACGTCGTCGCTGGCGAGGCGCGAAACCAGCTCGACCGCATGCCGCCACGGCACGTCCGGGTCCTCGACGCCTTGCAGGATGCGCACCGGGCATCCGGTTTCGATCATGCCGCCGAGCAGCAGATGGTCGCGGCCTTCTTCGATCAATCGCCGCGTCACTACATAGGGCTCTGGCGAATAGGCCGACGGCCGCGTCCAGACGCCCTTCTCCTCGAGCTCGCGTTTGATCTCGGGAGTAAAGCGTTTCCACATCAGCTCTTCGGTGAAATCGACCGCCGGGGCGACCAGCACCATGCCGGCGACCGACGCCGGTCCGCTCTGCCGCCGCCGCAAAGCGCGCGCGAGGAGCAGAGCGAGCCATCCTCCCATCGACGATCCGATGAGAACTTGCGGGCCGCGACAGCAGGCGTCGAATACCGCGAGGCTGTCGGCGAGCCACCGGCCAATGGTGCCGTCGGTGAAGACGCCGCCCGATTCGCCGTGGCCGGAATAGTCGAAGCGCACGCAGGCGCGCCCCTTCGCTTCGGCCCAACGCGCCAGCGCCGCGGCTTTGGTGCCTTTCATGTCGGATTTGTAGCCCGAGAGCCAGAACAGGCCGGGCGCCGCGCCCGTTCGCGCGCGCACCGCCAGGGCGCGCCGGTCGCCGCCCGCGCCAATGTCCAAGAATTTCAGGTCGTTATCGTCCATCATATCCCTCAGGGTGACCGAACATAGATTGCGTTTACACGCCATGCACGCCGCATCGGCGTTGACTTACACGCGAAAACTCCCGATCTTCCCGGTTCGCCGTTTGGCGCCGCGGATCGCTGTTCGTCGTCATTCGCCCGGCTAGCCGACGGCTCGTCGCAACGACCAAAGGAGAAAAGAACCATTCGTCGCCCGATCAGAACCGCGCAACCCGCCGCCAAGGAGGGTCCGCGCATCAACGAGGAGATCCGCGTCCGCGAGGTCCAGCTCATTGACAAAGACGGCGCCAACAAGGGCGTCACCGAGATCAACGCCGCATTGGCCATGGCGCAGGAGGCCGGGCTCGATCTTGTCGAGATCGCGCCCAATTCGGTCCCGCCGGTTGCCAAGATTCTCGACTACGGCAAATACAAATACCAGTCGCAGAAGAAAGCCGCGGAAGCGCGCAAGAAGCAAAAGGTCGTCGAGATCAAGGAGATCAAGCTCCGGCCGATGATCGATCACCACGACTACGACGTCAAAATGCGCTCGATGCAGCGCTTCTTCGAGGAGGGCGACAAGGTCAAGGTGACACTGCGGTTCCGCGGCCGCGAAATGGCGCATCAGGAGCTCGGCTATAAGCTCCTCGACCGGGTCAAGATCGATACCGCCAAGATCGCCAAGGTCGAGCAGGAGCCGCGCTTCGAAGGTCGCCAGGTCGTGATGGTCCTGGCGCCGCGCTAGGCCATGCCTATCGCTAGGCCCATCCCTTTCAAGATCGAAATCGCCGCGCAGCCTTCCGAGGCGGATCGGGAACCCATTCTCGGCGAGTTGCTGGTCTACAACGAGGCTAATGGCGGGCCTGCAAACTACGAGCCGTTTGCCATCCGGCTGCGCGATACCGCGACCGGCGCCAGCGTCGGCGGACTCTGGGCGCGGATCTACTATGAATGGCTGTACGTGGATCTCCTCTACGTTCCGGAGGAGGCCCGCGGCAGGGATATCGGCTCCAAGCTCCTTGCGCAGGCCGAAGCCTTTGCCCGCCGCAAAGGCTGCGTCGGCATTTGGCTCTGCACTTACAGCTTCCAGGCGCCGGGTTTCTATCGGAAGCTCGGTTACCGGGCTTTCGGCAACCTCAACGACCATCCCAAGGGCCGGAAGCTCATTTTCTTTCAGAAGTCTCTCAAGGCCGTGCCGCCGCGGAAGAAATCGGCGTCCCGCCCGGCCAAACCCGGACGCAAGCGCCGATTGCCATAATCGGCCCGCTCTGCCATAACCGCGCCCTCTCGCCGCCCGGCTGACAAGGGCTGCCGTGGCGGCGGCGAAGTGCTCATCAGCACGCCATCAGCAAAGAGTCGCCGGCGCTCGGGCCGATTTCGAGTGCGCGACCGTCAGGAGAGCAAAATGCCCAAGGTCAAGACCAAGTCGGGCGCGAAAAAGCGCTTCAAGGTCACCGGTGGAGGCAAGGTCCTCTACGCGCAATCGCGCAAACGCCACGGCATGATCAAGCGCACCAAGAAGCAGATCCGCCAGTTGCGCGGCACCAATGTGCTGTTCAAGACCGACGGCGACAAAATCAAAAAGTATTTTTTGCCGAACGGCTGACCGCTCGACGGACCGCGCCGGCTGCGGCCGCAATCCGTTTGTCCCGACTTCTAGAGGAGATCAATCATGGCTCGCGTCAAACGCGGTGTCACCTCCCATGCCAAGCACAAGAAGGTGCTCAAAGCCGCCAAGGGCTATTACGGCCGGCGCAAGAATACCATCCGCATCGCCAAGCAGGCGGTGGAGAAGGCCAACCAGTACGCTTATCGCGACCGCAAGCGTAAGAAGCGCACCTTCCGCGCGCTGTGGATTCAGCGCCTCAATGCGGCGGTGCGCCCGTTCGGCCTCAATTACAGCCGGTTCATCGCTGGGCTCGCCAAGGCCGGCATCGTGGTCGACCGCAAGGTGCTCTCCGATCTCGCGATCACCGAGCCGGCGGCCTTCGAGGCGATCGTCGGCCAGGCGAAGTCGGCGCTCGCGTAACTATTTTTCGTCATGCCCGGCCTTGTGCCGGGCATCCACGCCTTCTTCTCGCCAAGCAAGACGTGGATGGCCGGAACAAGCCCGGCCATGACGGTGAGAGGGATGATCGATGATCGACAGCGCCTACGTCCAGCGCATGGCGCGGTACAATCGCTGGCAGAACGAGAACCTCTATGGCGTTGCCGACCGGCTCTCGGAGGAGGCGCGGCGGCAGGAGCGCGGCGCCTTCTTCGGCTCGATCCACAAGACGCTGAGCCATCTCCTCTGGGCCGACCGCATCTGGATGAGCCGCTTCACCGGCGAGCCGCGGCCGCCGGGCGGCATCCCGGAGTCCGTCTCGCTCTACCCCGACTGGGAGAACCTCAAATCGGAGCGGAACGGTTTCGATGGGACGATCCTGCATTGGGCCGACGGCATCGACCCGGCATGGCTCGCCGCCGATCACTCTTACTATTCAGGCGCGATCAAGCGCGACGTGACCAAGCCGCGTTGGCTCCTGATCGCGCACATGTTCAATCACCAGACCCATCATCGCGGCCAGGTGCATTGCCTGCTGACGCAAGCCGGCGGCAAGCCGCATGATACCGATCTGCCATTCATGCCCGAGTGAACGCTGTCATGGCCGAGACCACGCAGATCGAACAGCAAATCCTCGCCGAAATCGCCGCCGCCGGTGACGAGGCGGCGCTCGAAGCGGTGCGCGTCGCGGCTCTCGGCAAGAACGGCTCGATCACCGCGCTGTTGAAGACGCTGGGAACGCTGCCGCCCGAGGAGCGCAAAAGCCGGGGGCCGCTGATCAACGGCCTCAAGGATCGCGTCAACGCGGCGCTCCTCGCGCGGCGGGAGGCGTTCAAGCGCGCGGGGCTCGAGGCGCGGCTCAGCGGCGAAAGCGTCGACGTCACACTGCCGGTGCGCGAGGCGCCGGCCGAGATCGGCCGCGTGCATCCGCTCACCCAGGTGTTCGACGAGGTGACCGCGATCTTCGCCGACATGGGATTCTCCGTCGCCGAGGGGCCGGACATCGAGACCGACGACAACAATTTCACCAAGCTCAATTTCCCGGAAGACCATCCGGCGCGCGACATGCAGGACACGTTCTTCTTCAATCCGAAGCCGGACGGCTCACGGCTTCTCCTGCGCACGCACACCTCGCCGGTGCAGGTGCGCACGATGCTGAGCAAGAAGCCGCCGCTGCGCATCATCTGTCCCGGCCGCACCTATCGCAGCGACAGCGATCAAACGCATACGCCGATGTTCCATCAGGTCGAAGGCCTGGTCATCGACAAGAGCTCGCATCTCGGCCACCTGAAATGGATCCTCGAGGAGTTCTGTAAGGCGTTCTTCGAGGTCGATCGCGTCAAGATGCGCTTCCGCCCGTCCTTCTTCCCGTTCACCGAGCCTTCGCTCGAAGTCGACATCCAATGTCGGCGCGAGAAGGGCGAAGTCCGCTTCGGCGAGGGCGACGACTGGATGGAGATTCTCGGCTGCGGCATGGTGCATCCGAACGTGCTGAAAAATTGCGGGATCGACCCGGACGAATTCCAAGGTTTCGCCTGGGGCATGGGTATCGACCGCATCGCCATGCTCAAATACGGCATGCCGGATCTGCGCGCCTTCTTCGAGGCCGATATCCGCTGGCTCTCGCACTACGGATTCCGTCCACTCGACCTGCCGACATTGGCGGCCGGATTGAGCGCATGAATACGCACCGATGATGAAATTCACCCTCGCGTGGCTCAAGGAGCACCTCGACACCGATCGCCCGCTCGGCGAGATCGCCGACAAGCTGACCATGATCGGGCTCGAGGTCGAGCGCATCGAGGACAAGGCCAAGCTCCTGGCGCCGTTCGCCATCGCGCGCGTGGTCGAGGTAAAGCCGCACCCCGACGCCGACCGGCTGCGCGTGTGCATGGTCGACACCGGCAGCGGCGATCCGGTGCAGGTCGTGTGCGGGGCGCCGAATGCGCGCACCGGCATGAAAGGTGTATTCGTTCCGCCCGGCGCTTTCATCCCCGGCAAGGCCATGACGCTCGCCGTCGGCACCATCCGCGGCGTCGAGAGCCGCGGCATGCTCGTGTCCGAGTTCGAGCTGCAGCTCTCCGACAATCACGAAGGCATCATCGAACTGCCCGAGGATGCGCCGGTCGGCGCGAACTACGCGCGATGGGCCGGGCTCGACGATCCGCTGATCGAGATCAATCTCACGCCCAACCGTCCCGACTGCGCCGGCGTCCACGGCATCGCGCGCGATCTCGCCGCCGCCGACATCGGCAAGTTCAAGGATGCGAGCATCAAGCCGGTCAAGGGCGAGTTTCCCTGCCCGGTGAAGGTGACGCTCGATTTCGGCGCCACGCCTTCGCTCTGCCCCGCCTTCGCGCTACGCCTCGTGCGCGGCGTGAACAACGGCCCGTCGCCGCCATGGCTGCAAAAGCGGTTGGCCGCGATCGGTTTGCGTCCGATCAACGCGCTTGTCGATATCACCAATTTCATCACTTACGACCGCGGCCGGCCACTGCATGTGTTCGATGCCGGCAAGGTGCGCGGCAATCTCACGGTGCGCCGGGCGCGCGCCGGCGAGACGCTGCGCGCGCTCGACGGCAAGACCTATGCGCTCGACGACACGATCTGCGTCATCGCCGACGAAGGCGGCGTGGAATCGCTCTCCGGCATCATGGGCGGCGAGACCACCGGGTGCTCCGCGGCGACCACCGACGTGCTCATCGAATCGGCGCTGTGGGATCCGATCAACATCGCGCGCACCGGGCGCAAGCTCGGCATCAATTCCGACGCCCGCTACCGCTTCGAGCGCGGCGTCGATCCGATGTTCATGCTGCCGGGCCTCGAGCTGGCGACGCGCATGGTGCTCGACCTGTGCGGCGGCGCGGCTTCGGAGGTGACGCTCGCGGGCAATCCGGAAGCGCCCGAACGCGTCATCGATTTTCCGCTCTCCGAACTCAAGCGCCTGGCCGGGATCGCGGTGCCGCTGCCGGAGATGCGCCGTGTGCTCGAGCATCTCGGGTTCTTCGCCGCCGGGCAGGGCGAGCGGGTGAAGGTCGCGGTGCCGTCGTGGCGGCCCGACGTGCACGGCAAGGCCGACATCGTCGAGGAGGTGGTGCGCATCCTCGGCGTCGACCGCGTGCCGCCGACGCCGTTCGATCGCGGCGAGGCGCCGCGCAAGCCGGTGCTCACCCCGATCCAGGCGCGCACCCGCAAGGCCAAGCGTGCACTCGCAGTGCGCAACCTGATCGAAGCGGTAACCTGGTCGTTCGTCTCCAGGGCGCATGCCGAATTGTTCGGCGGCGGCAAGGCGGAGCTGTCTCTCGCCAACCCGATCGCGGCCGATCTCTCCGACATGCGCCCGTCGCTCATTCCCGGGCTGGTCGCTGCCGCACAGAAGAATGCCGACCGGGGCTTTCCCGATGTCGGGTTGTTCGAAGTAGGCCAGGTGTTTCGCGGCGATGCGCCGCAAGACCAGTTCACCGCCGCCGCCGCGGTACGGCGCGCGCTCGCTAAGCCCTCGGGCATCGGCCGCCACTGGACCAAGCGGGACGGCGAGGTCGATGCGTTCGACGCCAAGGCCGATGCGCTTGCGGTTCTCGCCGCGGCTGGCGCGCCGGCGCAGGCGCTGCAGGTCGTGCCGGGCGGGCCGTCCTGGCTCCATCCCGGCCGCTCTGGCACGGTCCAGATCGGTCCGCAAAACGTTCTCGGCCATTTCGGCGAGCTGCATCCGAACGTCCTCGAAGCGCTCGGCGCTGAGGGGGCGCTCGTCGCTTTCGAAGTCATCCTGGAGCGCATTCCCGAGCCGAAGGCGAAAGCCTCGCGTGCCAAGCCCGCGCTCGAGCTGTCGCCGTTCCAGCCGGTCGAGCGCGATTTCGCCTTCGTGGTCGAGCGCAACGTGAAGGCCGCCGATATCGTGCGCGCGGCCTCGTCGGTCGAGCGCAAGCTCATCACCGGCGTCAGCGTCTTCGACGTTTACGAAGGCCCGGGGATCGAGCCGGGAAAGAAGTCGATCGCGATCGCCGTGACCGTGCAGCCGCGCGAGAAGACCATGACCGACGCCGAGATTGAGGCGCTGGCGGCAAAGATCGTCGCTGAAGTCGGCAAGCGCACCGGCGGCGTGCTCCGGGCGTAGGCTGGGATAAAACCGCAGCGTCAGTCGCGCATGATCCGCGGCGTGGCCCCAAATCCGCGCCGCTCGCGCGCTGCCGGCGCGGCGCGCTCGCGCTTCGACTTGCCCTTGGGCGCTGCCTCGGCTTCCGGAGCGGGCTCCTTGAGGCCGCCGAGCCGGCGCAGCACCGCGTCGGCGGTGCGTTCGCCCGATTCCCAGGCACCGCCCACCGTGCCCCATAATGTCTCGTGCGCCGCTTCGCCGGCGAACCAGACTGCGCTCTGCACCGGCTCCATCAGGATGCGGCGCGCACCCTGCGCGCCCGGCGGCGCGGCGGAGAAGGCGCCGAGCGCCAGCGGCTCGTTATTCCAACGCGTGGCATGCGAGCGCTTGATCGCTTTCTTCACCTCGGCGCCATAGAGTCCGGCGAGCCAGTCGGCGGCGAAATCGACCATCGCCGCTTCGCCTTGTGCCGCAAGGTCGCGGCCGAAGGCGCCGGCGACCTCGACGAGACACAGCGAGGTGCCGGAGATATTGGCGAGGACCGCGGCGGTGCGCGAATTGGCCGATTTCTCGAACACCAGATCGTCGCTCTCAAGGCCGAGCGGATTGTCGGCAAGCTCGAGCGCGATGTGGTCGTAGCTGCCGAGCGAAAGCTTGCCGAAGGCGTCGTGTTGCCGGGCGGCGAACTCGGGCGTGAATTTGATCGCGTCGGACGCGAGCAGGTTGGTCGAGACGGTGACGATGGCGGCGCGGGCGGAGATGGTGCCCTTCGGCGTCTCCACCGTTACATTCCGCCTGGTGTCGATGGCGATGGCCGGCGTCGACAGCTCGACCGGAATTCCTTCCGCAAGCGCGGCAATGAGCGAACCGAAACCTTGCCGGCAGAAGGCATCGGTGTCGCGCTCGGCTGATTTCGCGAAATCCACTGCCGACACCTCCGCCAGGTCCTTGGCGCAGCCGAATGGGCCGAGCACGAATTCGACCGCCGGCCGCCACTCGCCGAGATCGTTGGGCAGCGCCTGCGCGCACGCGACGTCGCCCTTGCGCGCGGCATCGGCGATGGCGCGATTGGCGCGCACCCGCAAGGTGAGGAAATCTTCGAGCTCGCCCTCGCGCGCGTAACGCCGGCCGATGCGCACCTTCTGGCTCTCCGGCGCCGGATAGACCTCGATGCCGCGGCGCGGCGCGAGCTTGGTGACCGGGTTGAGGTCGGGCGTATGAATCCAATGCGCGCCGCGGTCATAGGGCACGCCGAAAGTGCGCGTGTCGGTGATGCAGCGCCCGCCGATATGGTCGGCCGCCTCGATCAGCACGAACTTGCGCCCGGCGGCGGCGATTTTACGCGCGGCCGCGATACCCGCCGCCCCCGCTCCGACGATGACCACGTCGATGCTGGGCAAGGCCGGGGCGATGGCGCCGAACGACGGGCGTGTCGCCAACGCCGCCGAGGCGGCCGAGGCGGCGAGGAACGAGCGGCGGCTCAGTCGCGGCATGGTTTCCAGATGCCGGTGGTCGGCGGCACATTGCCCGAAGGCCGTGCGGCGCGCAAACGCGCCGGGGGATTCGCTGCACCTTGTGCTCGTCGGGCGGCGTCGTTACCTCTGCCTCCTGCCATGCTCGACGACGCGGTCAAGGCGCTTGCCCAGATGTTCTCGCCGCCATTGCGCGCGGTGCTGTGGAAATCGATCGGGCTGGCCTTGGCGCTCATTGTCGCCGTCGGGATCGCGCTCGAGCGGCTGATCGTGTGGCTGGTCGGGAGCGGCAGCGCGTCGGTCGAGACGACATTCGGGCCGTACGCCCACCTGCCCGCGAGCATCCTCGCCTGGTTCCTTTCGGTCGCCGCCGGCCTCGGCATCATTGTCGGCAGCGTCATGCTCATGCCGGCGGTGAGCGCCTTTGTCGCCAGCTTTTTTGCCGACGAGATCGCAGACGAGGTCGAGCGGGAGCACTATCCGGCCGATCCGCGCGGCACCGCGCTGCCGCTGTGGCGGGCGGTCCTTGAAGGCGGCAAGACCGCGCTGCTCGCAATCTTGGTCTATCTTTGCGCCGCGCCGTTCCTGCTGCTCGCCGGATTCGGCGTCGTCATCTTTTTTCTCGCCACCGCCTGGCTTCTTGGCCGCGAATATTTCGAGCTCGCCGCCATGCGCTTTCGGCCGCCCGACGAAGCCAAGGCGTTGCGCAAACGCAACGCCGCGACGGTCTATGTCGGCGGACTGTTGATTGCCGCCTTTGTCTCGATCCCGCTCGTCAATCTGGCGACGCCGCTCTTCGCCACGGCGCTCATGGTGCATGTTCACAAACGGCTCGGCGGGGCGAAGTCCCTGGCGCGGCCGATCTGAGCACGCGCGTTCAGCCCCACACCTCGTCCGCCAGCTCGACGATCATCCGCAGCTTCGCCCATTGCTCGTCTTCGGCGAGAACGTTGCCCTCCTCGGTCGAGGCGAAACCGCATTGCGGCGACAGGCAAAGCTGATCGAGCGCGACATATTTGGTCGCCTCCTCGATGCGCCGTTTGACGTCGGCCTTCTTCTCCAGCGTCCCGGTCTTGGTGGTGACGAGACCGAGCACGACGATCTTGTCGCCCTTGGGCAAAAAGCGCAGCGGCTCGAAGCCGCCGGCGCGCGCCGTGTCGTATTCGAGGAAGTAGCCGTCATAGCCCAACGTGCCGAGCAGGATTTCGGCGACCGGCTCATAGCCGCCTTCGGAAATCCAGGTGGAGCGGAAATTGCCGCGGCACACATGCGTCGTGATCGCCATGTCGGCGGGCTTGCCTTCGAGCGCTTGATTGACGAGGCGGGCATAGTCCTGGGCCAGCCGATCCGCGTTGAGCCCGCGGTCGCGCGCCTTCTTCAGCTCGGCCGGCGAGCACAGATAGGCCCAGGCGGTGTCGTCGAATTGCAGATAGCGGCAGCCGGCATCGTAGAACGCGCGCACCGCCTGCCGGTAGGTTTTCGCCAGGTCATCGAAGATGGCGTCGCGGTCGGCGTACTCCTTGGCGGTCACCGCATTCGGCTCCAGCCGGAAATGCAGCGTGGCCGGGCTCGGGATGCACATCTTCGGCACCGCGCGCGTGTGCGCCTTGAGGAACTTGAAATGCTCCAGCATCGGATGATGGGAGAAACCGAGCTTTCCCTTGATGCGAATGCTCTGCGTCTTGGTCTGCACCCCGTGGAACTGGATGCCGTGGTCGAGTTCGTACATTTCCACGCCGTCGAGCATGCCGTAGAAATCGAAGTGCCACCACGAGCGGCGGAATTCGCCGTCGGTCGCGAGCTTCAACCCGGCCGCCTCCTGTTTCTTGACGATCTTCTCGATCTCGCGGTCCTCGACCTCGTTGAGCTGAGCCGCGGTGATCTGGCCTTTTTCGCGTTTCGCGCGCGCCTCCTTGAGCGGCGCGGTGCGCAACAGGCTGCCGACCACATCGGCGCGGAACGGCGGCTTGCTTCTGGTCATCGCTGGTCTCCTCGGGCGGCTTTTTGTCAGTACCAACCGGGGACCGCGCGTTTCGTCAACTGCTAAAAGGCGTGGCCGATTGGGCGTCATCCCAAGGTCGCGGCCGAGCCCGACTTGGCCGAAGGCGAATAGCGGATGGCGAATCGGCGGTGCGGTCCCGGTCGCCGTTCGCCATTCGCGGCCCTGCCAGGTGTGGCCAAACAGCGCGGCTGCGAGCCCTTCCGTGCCGCACTCGCCCGCGGACACGACATCTGCTAGTGGGGGCCGCTAACGCTTGCGGAGGAGATGGCCGATTGAGGCGCGAGCAGCCGGTCTGGAGCGCGGAATGCTGAAGCGACTGCGCGGGGCCGCACATGCCTTCAACGGAAAGGTCGGGTTCAGTCGACTGGGCGTGGTCCTCAGCCTCACCATCATCATCGTTGCCGCGGTGGTGCTCTATCGCATCCTGCGCGACATCGATCTCGACGAGCTTCTTGACGCGCTGGAAGCGACCGACTGGCGCACGCTCGGCATTGCCGCCTTCTTCGTCGCCGCCGCTTATCTGTCCCTCACCCTCTATGATCTCTTTGCGCTGCGCACGATCGGCCGCTTCGACGTGCCGTACCGCGTCGCGGCGCTCGCCGGCTTCACCAGCTATGCCGTCGGGCACAATGTCGGCGCCAGCGTGTTCTCCGGCGGCGCGGTGCGCTACCGCATTTACTCGGCCTGGGGGTTGGGCGTCGTCGAGGTCACCAAGATCTGCTTCGTCGCCGGGCTCACCTTCTGGCTCGGTAATGCCACCGTGCTCGGCCTCGGCGTGCTCGACGTGCCGCAGGCGGCGCGCGACGTCGATCAGCTGCCGCTCTGGCTCAACCGCGTCATTGCGCTCGTGATCCTCGCTCTCCTTTGCGCCTATGTGGCCTGGGTCTGGATCAAGCCGCGGGTCATCGGCCGCGACGGTTGGCAGGTCACACTGCCCGGCGGGCCGTTGACGCTCTTGCAGATCGTGATCGGCATGCTCGATCTGTCGTGTTGCGCCTTCGCCATGTACATGCTGCTGCCGGACCAACCCAATCTCGGCTTCGTCACCGTCGCCGTGATTTTTGTCGCCGCGACGCTTCTCGGCTTTGCCAGCCATGCCCCCGGCGGCCTCGGCGTGTTCGACGCGGCAATGATGGTCGCGCTGTGGCAGTTCGACAAGGAAGACCTGCTGGCCGGCCTGCTCCTGTTCCGCCTCCTTTATTACATTGTGCCGTTCGCGCTCTCGCTGCTGATCCTGGGAACGCGTGAAGTCTTGCTCGGTCGTGCCGCGCGCCGCCTCGCTGGACCGGCGGCGCCGCCGATGGACAGGGTAACCGGACTGGCGCGGGAAAAATCGGACCTGTCTTGATTTTCGGCCCGAACAACCGGTCGTCGACAAGCGGGTCCTACGAGCGTGTGCCTTGATCTCGGGTCCTGAGTTTGAATGAAAGTCGGTTGGCGCTGGGAAGAAACGGGTGGCGTGGCATGCGGTTCGTGACCATCGCCGCGGCGATCGTGTTCGCCGGATTGGCGATCATCGGTGTCCTGGCGATCGGCTATGCGGCCGCCGGCTTCGCTATCGTCGCGTCGGCCGCTTTTCTCGCCGCGCGCGCCGGCGAGGACGTCAGCTACGCGGCGCGGCCGGTCGCGGTTTCCGAGCGCGCCGCCGATCCGCTGCGAGCGGTCGTCGCCGGTCTGCCCGATCCGGTCATTGCGCTCGACCGCGACGGCCGCGTGCTCGCGCTCAACGACGGCGCCCGTTCGCTCGCTCCGGCGCTGCGCCAGGGCGATCCGGTTTCGCTCGCGCTGCGGATGCCGGAGCTGATCGAGGCGGTCAGCCGCGCCTACGCACGCGGCGAAGAGCAGCGCGTCCAATATTCCGAGCGCGTGCCGATCGAGCGCTGGTTCGAGACCATCGTGATTCCGGTCCAGCGCGAGGTGAAGCTGGGCCGGCCCGATCTGGTGCTGATGACCTTCCACGACCTCACGCCGCTGCGGCGCGTCGAAGAGATGCGCGCCGACTTCGTCGCCAATGCGAGCCACGAGCTGCGCACGCCGCTCGCCGCCCTCTCCGGCTTCATCGAGACCCTGCAGGGTCCGGCGCGCGAGGACGCCAAGGCGCGCGAGCGCTTCCTCGCCATCATGCAGGAGCAGGCGCGGCGCATGGCGCGTTTGATCGACGACCTGCTGTCGCTGTCGCGCATCGAGCTCAATGCGCACCGCCGTCCGGACACGCCGGTCGATCTCGTGCCGATCATCCGCCATGTGGTCGACGGTCTCGAGACCTTGGCCCGCGATCGCGGGGTGATCGTCAATATCGTGGCGGCGCCGGCGCTGATGGTCCCTGGCGATCGCGACGAACTGGTCCGCGTGTTCGAAAACCTGCTGGAGAACGCCCTCAAATACGGCGCCGCCGGCAAGCGCGTCGATATTGCGCTGAGAGAGGCCGTCTCGCCGGACGGGGGCCCCGAAGCGCAGGTCGACATCCGCGATTACGGGCCGGGCATCGCGCCCGAGCACCTGCCGCGGCTGACCGAGCGCTTCTACCGCGTTGATGTCACTGAGAGCCGCGCCCAGGGCGGAACCGGGCTCGGTCTCGCGCTGGTCAAGCATAGTCTCAATCGGCACCGCGGCCGCCTATCGATCGAGAGCACGGCAGGCGCCGGGGCCACTTTCGCCGTGCACTTACCCGCGGCCGCGCGACCGCCGACCTCATAATTCACCTGTTAGATCAATGAGTTTCCCTGTCATCCAATTGTCATGTGCGGCTCATAGAACGGTGACGTGCCGGACTTAAGCATGCCGCAGCCGCGGGTCTGCTTGGACCAAGCCATCATCGCCGCGGCGCGTTGCCTTAAGACGTCGAACAGAACGCAAGGTCCCGACCGGGACCAAAGCCGGCGTGGGGGCAGGGACCCGCGTCGCCCGAAATCCCGCTGACAGGAGGCACTTCGTGAAGCATTTGAGAACGATTGCCGTCGCCGGCATTCTCGCCGCGACGATTCTTCCCGCCGCGGCCCTGGATATCTCCGGCGCCGGCGCGACCTTTCCATATCCGATCTACGCGAAATGGGCGGACGCCTACAAAAAGGAAACCGGCGTCGGCCTCAATTATCAATCGATCGGCTCCGGCGGAGGTATCAAGCAGATCGAGGCGAGGACGGTCACGTTCGGGGCCAGCGATGCGCCGCTCAAGGGGCCGGACCTCGACAAAAACGGCCTGGTCCAGTTTCCGATGGTGATGGGCGCCATCGTACCGGTCGTCAACCTCGAAGGGATCAAGCCGGGCGGCCTGGTCCTCGATGGTCCGACGCTGGCCGCGATTTTTCTTGGCGCCATCAAGAGCTGGGACGATCCGGCGATCAAGAAGCTAAATCCCGATGCCAAGCTGCCGTCACAGGCGATTGCCGTCGTCCATCGTTCCGACGGATCCGGCACCACTTTCAATTTCGTCTACTACCTGTCGCTGGTCAGCCCCGAGTGGAAATCGCAGGTCGGTGCCGCCACGTCGGTCGAATGGCCCGCCGGCATCGGCGCCAAAGGCAACGAGGGCGTCTCCAACAACGTGACGCAGACCCGGGGCTCGATCGGCTATGTCGAGTTGGCCTACGCGCTGCAAAACAAGATGGTCTACACCCACATGGTGAACAAGGACGGCAAGACCGTGCAGCCCGGCGGGTTCTCGATTCAGGACGCCGCCGTCAATGCCGACTGGAGTTCGGCGCCCGGATTTGGAGTGATCTTGGCCAACCAGGCGGGCGCCGGATCTTGGCCGATGACCGCCGCGACGTTCATTCTCATCCCCAAGCAGCCGGCCGATGCCGCCGCCGCCGCCGAGGCGCTGAAGTTCTTTGCCTGGGCCTACGCCAAAGGCGACAAAATGGCCGACGAGCTCGACTATGTCCCCATGCCGAAGAAGGTCATCGAGCAAGTCGAGAAGCTCTGGGCGAGTGAAATAAAGGACTCGGGCGGCAAGCCGCTCTATACCGCAATGGCGCATTGAATATGATGGCGGGCGCTCGTCGCGGCGCCTGATCGCACTTGTCCACCGGCCCGGCGCAGACGTCTTGTGCGCCGGCCGGTAGATCGTTTGAGTAGGCGCTCCGAAGTTATGGGGAGCGCCTCAGGGGATCCGGCCCCGGAGGCCCATGCGTGGTTGACGTGGCGCTGCAGGACGGAACGATGGTGACGGCCGAGGCGACGGCGCGCGCCAGAGTATTTGATCGGTTGCGCCTTGGCGATTTCGCGTTCCGTCACCTAACGCGTGGTGCAGCGATCGGGGTGCTTTTGCTTTTGAGCGGCGTCATCATCGCGCTCATCGATGGATCGCTGCCGGCGCTGAGAACTTTCGGCTTCGGCTTTCTGACTGGCGAGCGATGGAATCCGGTCACCGAGAAGTTCGGAGCGCTGGCGCCGATCTACGGCACGCTCGTGACCTCGCTCATCGCCATGCTGATCGCGGTGCCAGTCGGCTTGATGATCGCTTTCTTTCTCACCGAACTGTGCCCGCAATGGCTGCGGCGGCCGATCGGCATCGCCATCGAGCTGCTCGCCGGCATCCCCAGCATCATCTACGGCATCTGGGGACTTTTCGTCTTCGCTCCCTTTCTGCAGCAGACGCTGCAGCCGTTCCTGATTAACACGCTCGGCGACGTGCCGGGCATTGCGCCGCTGTTTTCCGGACCGCCCTACGGCATCGGCATGCTGACTGCGGGATTGATCCTCGCCATCATGGTGCTGCCGTTCGTCACCTCGATCTCCCGCGACGTGTTCGAGGCGGTTCCCCCAGTGCTCAAGGAGGCCGCCTACGGCGTCGGTTGCACGACCTGGGAGGTGGTGCGCTACGTAGTCCTGCCTTACACCAGGGTCGGCGTCATCGGCGGCGTCATGCTCGGCCTCGGCCGCGCCCTGGGCGAGACCATGGCGGTGACTTTCGTCATCGGCAACGCCCACAAGGTTTCTGCATCGCTGCTCGCGCCCGCGACCACCATTTCCGCCACCATCGCCAACGAGTTCACCGAGGCGGTGGGCGACCTCTATACCTCGGCGTTGATCGCGCTGGGGTTAATCCTGTTCGTCATCACCTTCATCGTGCTTGCGGCGGCGCGCTATCTGCTGCTGCGCATCGAACGCCGGATCGGGTGACGCCCATGATGGGACGGGAATTACCTGCTCGCTACTTGGCCCGCCGCCGCAACAATGCCGTCGCCATGGCGCTGGCGCTGGCCGCGACCGCTTTCGGCTTGGGTTGGCTGGTGCTGATCCTGGGCACGCTGCTTTGGCACGGCTTCAGCGGGTTGTCGCTTGCCGTGTTCACGCAAATGACGCCGCCACCCGGTTCGGCCGGCGGATTGCTCAATCCGCTGATCGGCAGTCTCATACTCACCGTCCTCGCGGTCATGATCGGCACGCCGATCGGAATCCTCGCCGGTACCTACATGGCCGAATATGGCCGCCATGATCGTCTCGCCACCGTCGTGCGCTTCATCAACGATATCCTGTTGAGCGCGCCCTCGATCATCGTTGGGCTGTTTGTCTACGAGGTGATGGTCGCGCCGATGGGGCACTTTTCCGGCCTTGCCGGCGCCGTCGCGCTCGCCGTCATCGTCATACCGGTGGTCGTGCGCACGACCGAGGACATGCTCACGCTCGTGCCCAATGCGTTGCGCGAGGCCGCCACCTCCATCGGCCTGCCGCGTTCGATGGCGATCACGCATATCTGCTATCGCGCCGCGCGCGCCGGCATGGTGACCGGCGTGCTCCTGGCGGTCGCCCGCATCAGCGGCGAAACCGCACCGCTGCTGTTCACCTCGCTCAACAACCAGTTCTGGAGCACCAATCTCAACGCGTCGATGGCGAGCCTGCCGGTCGTCATCTTTCAGTTCGCGCTCAGTCCCTATAAGGATTGGCAGTCGCTCGCTTGGACCGGCGCCCTCATCATTACGCTCGCCGTGCTGGCCTTGAGCATCTCGGCCCGCGCACTCGTTCCATCGGGAAGACAATCATGAGTGTCGCCTCCGTTGCCGTCCCCTCCGTGTCCCAGGCGCCGACCGACCGGGCCGGCCTCGCCGAGAAGGTCACGATCAGCGGTCTTGACTTCTTCTACGGCGACTTCCGCGCCCTGAAGTCGATCAGCCTGCCGCTCTATCAGAACAAGGTGACCGCCTTCATTGGTCCGTCGGGCTGCGGCAAGTCGACATTGCTGCGCGTGCTCAACCGCATGTACGACCTCTACCCGAACCAGCGGGCGACCGGCGAGGTCATGTTCGACGGCGCCAATATCCTTTCGCCGCGGCAGGACCTCAATCTCCTGCGCGCGCGCATCGGCATGGTTTTTCAAAAGCCGACGCCGTTTCCGATGTCGATTTACGAGAACATCGCCTTCGGCATCCGGCTGTACGAGCGCTTGTCCAAATCCGAGATGGACGGCCGCGTGGAGACCGCGCTGCGGCGCGCGGCGCTGTGGGACGAAGTCAAGGACAAGCTCGGCGCCAACGGCCAGAGCCTCTCCGGCGGCCAGCAGCAGCGCCTGTGCATCGCCCGCACCGTCGCGGTGCGGCCCGAGGTGATCCTGTTCGACGAGCCGTGCTCGGCGCTCGATCCGATCTCGACCGCCAAGATCGAGGAGCTGATCGACGAACTGACCGACGATTACACGATCGTGATCGTCACGCACAACATGCAGCAGGCTGCCCGGGTATCCGAGTTCACCGCCTTCATGTATCTCGGCGAACTGATCGAGTTCGATTCGACCAGCAAGATCTTCACGGCGCCGCACAATCAGCGCACACAAGACTACATTACCGGCCGCTTCGGGTGATCGCCATGACCGACATCAACACCAGAGTCGACCATACCGCCAAGGCGTTCGATACCGACCTGCAGGAGATCACGCGCAAGGTCGCGGAAATGGGCGGACTTGCCGAGCGGCAGATCGCCGACGCGACGCGGGCGCTGGTCGACCGCGACACCGAGCTTGCCGAGCGCGTGATCAGCACCGATCCGGCGATCGACACGCTGCAGCACGAGATCGAGGAAAAGGCGATTCTCATCATCGCCCGGCGGCAGCCGATGGCCGTCGATCTGCGCGAGATCGTCGGTGCGATGCGCGTGTGCAACGATCTCGAGCGGATCGGCGATCATGCCAAGCACATCGGCAAGCGCGTGGTCGCGCTCGACGAGGACTTCTATCCGCAAAAGCTCATTCGCGGCGTAGCGCATATGGCGGCGCTGGTCTCGGCGCTGCTCAAGCAGGTGCTCGATGCCTACGCCAGCCGCGATCTGGCCGCCGCGCTCGCCGTCTGGAACGGCGACGAGGAGGTCGACGCGCTGTGCACCTCGCTCTATCGCGAGCTGCTCACCTATATGATGGAAGACCCGCGCAACATCACCTTCTGCATGCATCTGATGTTCTGCGCCAAGGACATCGAGCGCATCGGCGATCACGCCACCAACATCGCGGAAACCGTTTATTTCATGATTGAGGGGCGCCCCATCACCGACCAGCGGCCGAAGGGCGACTCGACGAATTTTGGTGCGACGTCATTGCGTAAAGGATGATCGAAGGAGATTCGGATGGGAGCCAACATCCTGATTGTGGAAGACGAGGAACCGCTGACGACGTTGTTGCGCTACAACCTCGAGGCCGAAGGCTACGAAGTCGACGCCGTCGCGCGCGGTGACGACGCCGATACGCGCTTGCGGGAGACCGCGCCCGATCTTGTGGTGCTGGACTGGATGCTGCCGGGTCTCTCCGGCATCGAATTGTGCCGGCGGCTGCGGGCGCGGCCGCAGACGCAGGCCCTGCCGATCATCATGCTCACGGCGCGCGGCGAGGAAAGCGAGCGCGTGCGCGGGCTGGCGACCGGCGCCGACGACTACATCGTCAAGCCGTTTTCGGTGCCGGAACTGCTCGCGCGCATTCGCGCTCTGCTGCGCCGGGCGAGTCCCGAGCGCGTCGCCATGGTGCTGATCATCGGCGATCTCGAGCTCGATCGCGAGAAGAAGCGCGTCTCGCGCGGCGCCCGCCCGCTCGACCTCGGCCCGACCGAATTCCGCCTGCTGGAATTCCTGATGGAACGCCCCGGCCGGGTGTTCTCGCGCGAGCAATTGCTCGACGGTGTCTGGGGCAGCGACGTCTATATCGACGAGCGCACCGTCGACGTGCATGTCGGCCGCCTGCGCAAGGCGCTCAACCGCGGCCACGGCAGCGATCCGATCCGCACGGTGCGCGGCGCCGGCTACGCCCTCGACGATCGTTTCGGCAAGGCGAGCTGACGAAAATTCAGCGCAGCGGCCGCCGATCCCGGCGGCGATCGCCGGCCGGTTGATAGGCGACGCGCGAGTGGTAGGCGCAATAGGGCAGGCCGCCGATCGTATTGCCGCCGCAGAAGAAGAATTCCGTGCTGCCCGGGTCGCCGATCGGCCAACGGCAAGTCTGCTCGGTCAGCTCGAGAATGGTGCGCCGCTGGCCGATCGGAATGATGTTCTCCATCAGTTCCGGTGTCGCCTCCGCCTCGATCTCGTAGGCGTGCGCGAGCGCGGTGTTGCCGCGGACCGAAGCGCGCGTCATGCGCAGGAGGTGCGAGGACGAACGCGTTTTGCGCTGGCGCGGCGCCGACGAGGAAGCGCTCTTGGCGCGGCCGGAGAGCCCGAGCCGGTGCACCTTGCCGATCACCGCGTTACGGGTGATGCCGCCGAGCTCGGCCGCGATCTGGCTCGCCGAAAGACCATCGGACCACAGCTTCTTCAACAGCTCGACCCGCTCATCAGTCCACGACATGCCCAATCCCTCCTCAAAGATGCGCACGGGGCCTTTTGACGGAATCGCCAAACGAGCCAGGAAGCGCGCAGCCGCCCAACACGCAACGCTTGACCAACGCTGTAGATGACTGTCCGCCGCAACGAGATGTCGTACTCGACGATCAAAAGGCTACAATATGGCGGGAGTCGGGCGCAAGAGTCGTGCGTCGCGCGTCCACACATTCCCTGACCGGATGTGGATGAGCTGGGGGCAACCCGGTTTTCCGCGCTCGTTTCGCGTGTTGACAGAGGACGGCACGGAACTAAAATACCTTATTCGTGCCGCCCGGAGAGGCGGCACATTTTGTTTGACCGCGCGCCTTGGTGCTGCGCGGCGCAAGCGGGCCCGACCGTGACATCGCATCTGTTGCCGACCTATGCGCGCGTCAATCTTGCTTTTGAGCGGGGCGAGGGCGCGTGGCTTATCGCCACCGACGGCGAGCGCTATCTCGATTTCAGCTCCGGCGTCGCCGTCAACGCGCTGGGGCACGCGCATCCGCGGCTCGTCGCCGCCGTCACCGAGCAGGCGCAGAAGGTCTGGCACGTCTCCAACCTCTACCAGGTTCCCGAGGCCGAGCGCGTCGCCACGCGGCTATGCGAAGCGAGCTTCGCCGACGTTGTCTTCTTCTGCAATTCCGGCGCTGAGGCGATGGAATGCTCGATCAAGATGGCGCGCAAATACCATTCCGTGAACGGCGCGCCGGAGCGCTATCGCACCATCACCTTCGAGGGCGCCTTCCACGGCCGCACGCTGGCGACGCTCGCCGCCGGCGGGCAGAAAAAATATCTCGACGGGTTCGGTCCCGTCGTCGAGGGCTTCGATCAGGTGCCGTTCGCCGATCTCGATGCGGTCAAGCGCGCGATCGGGCCGGCGACGGCGGCGATCCTGATCGAGCCGATCATGGGCGAGGGCGGCGTGCGCGTCGTCGAGCCGTCATTCCTGCGGGCCCTGCGCGAGCTCTGCGACCTGCACGGCCTGTTGCTCGTCTTCGACGAGGTTCAGACCGGCATGGGACGCACCGGCGAGCTGTTCGCCTACCAGCGCACCGGCGCCACGCCGGACATTATGGCGCTTGCCAAGGCGCTCGGCGGCGGCTTTCCGGTCGGCGCCTGCCTGGCGACGAGCGAAGCGGCGAAGGGGATGACCACCGGGACGCACGGCTCGACCTTTGGCGGCAATCCGCTGGCGATGAGCGCCGCCAACGCCGTGCTCGACGTCATGTTGGAGCCCGGGTTCCTCGACCGGGTGCGCCATACCGCGCTGTTGCTCAAGCAACGGCTCGCCGAGATCAAGGATCGCTATCCCTCGGTCATCGCCGAAGTGCGCGGGGAGGGGCTCCTCGTCGGCGTGCGCGCCGTCGTTCCGGCGGCGGCGCTGGTCGATGCGCTGCGCGCCGAGAGAATGATCGCAGTCCCCTCCGGGGACAATGTGGTGAGGTTGCTGCCCCCGCTCATCGTCAGCGAGCAGGAGATCGCCGAGGGTGTCGCGCGTCTCGACCGCGCCTGTGCGCAGCTCAGCCGCCAGCACGGCGCGCCGGCGAAGCACGGAGCGGCCGGATGAGCGCGGCCCGCCACTTCCTCGACCTGATCGATGTTCCGGCCGCCGACTTGCGGCAGATGATCGAGGCGGCACGGGCGATGAAGGCCAAGGGCCCGCGCGGCGACCGGCCGCTCACCGGAAAAACGCTGGCGATGATCTTCGAGCGCCCCTCGACGCGCACCCGCGTTTCCTTCGAGGTCGGCATGCGTCAGCTCGGCGGCGACGCCATCATGCTGACCGCCGAGGAGATGCAGCTCGGTCGCGGCGAGACCCTGGGCGACACCGCGCGCGTGCTGTCGCGCTATGTCGACGCCATCATGGCGCGCACGCTCGATCCCGCGGCGCTCGCCGAGCTCGCCCGCTACGCCACAGTGCCGGTGATCAACGGCCTAACGCGGCGCTCGCATCCCTGCCAGGTCATGGCCGACGTGATGACGTTCGAGGAGCATCGCGGTCCGATCCGCGGCCGCACCGTCGCCTGGACCGGTGACGCCAACAACGTGCTCTGCTCGTGGATGCATGCCGCCGACCGTTTCGACTTCCGTCTGCGCGTCGCCACGCCGCCGGAACTCGCGCCGAAGAAGCCGTTGACCGACTGGATCAAATCCTCCGGCGCCACGATCAGCATCGGCACCGATCCGGACGAGGCGGTGAAGGGAGCCGACTGCGTCATCACCGATACCTGGGTCTCCATGGGCGACCGCAACGGCGCCCGCCGCCACAACCTGCTGCGGCGCTACCAAGTCAATGCCCGGCTCATGGCGCGCGCCAAACCCGACGCGATCTTCATGCATTGCCTGCCCGCCCATCGCGGCGAGGAGGTCACCGACGAGGTGCTGGACGGACCGCATTCCGTGGTGCTCGACGAGGCGGAGAACCGGCTGCATGCGCAAAAGGGAATCCTCACCTGGTGCCTGGCGCCGAACGGGCGCTGACCAAGCGGAGTGAAAGGCGAGGGCCTCAAAAGTTCAGCCCTCATCGCCTATATTGCCGGCAATGAACAATCCCGAGATCGCCATCCCGGTCCGCGAGCCGGCGCAAACCGGCCTCGACGACACCATCCTGCCGTTCGAAGTGAGCTCGCTCGACCTGCGCGGGCGCATCGTGCGGCTCGGGCCGGCGGTCGATGCGGTCCTGACCAGCCACGATTACCCTTTGCCCGTCGCCAAGCTCCTCGGCGAAGCGATCGTGCTCACGGTCATGCTCGGCTCGGCGCTCAAATTCGACGGCCGCTTCATCCTGCAGACGCAGAGCGATGGCCCGGTGCGCATGCTCGTGGTCGACTTCACTTCGCCCAGCAAGGTGCGGGCCTGCGCGCGGTTCGACGCCGGGCGCGTCGCCGCCGCGATCGCGGCGAACGAAGCCGAGCCCGGCAAACTCCTCGGCCATGGCCATTTGGCGATGACCATCGACCAGGGACCGGACATGAGCCGCTACCAAGGCCTCGTCCCGCTCGAGGGCGGCGACCTCGAACAGGCGGCGCACGAGTATTTTTCGCGCTCGGAGCAGATACCGACGCGGGTGCGGCTGGCGGTCGCCGAGGAATTCCGCGCCGGCGAAAACGGCGCGCGCCGCCGCTGGCGCGCCGGCGGAATTCTGCTGCAGTTCCTGCCTAAATCTTTCGAGCGGGCGCGTCAGGCGGACCTCGATCCCGGCGACGCGCCGCCCGGCACCGAGCCGCACGCGCTGCCGGAGGACGACGCCTGGGTCGAGGGCCGCTCGCTTGTCGCCACCGTCGACGATGTCGAGCTGATCGATCCGGCGCTGTCGAGCGAGCGCTTGGCCTACAATCTGTTCCACGAGCACGGCGTTCGCGTGTTTCGCCCCGCCCCGGTCGAGGCGCACTGCTCCTGCTCCCGGCAAAACGTCGAGGCCATGCTGCGCAGTTTCTCGCAGGACGACCGCGACGGCATGGTCGAAGAGGGCAAGATCACCGTGACCTGCGAGTTCTGCAGCTCGACTTACGAGTTCACGCCGGATGAGGTCGGGGCGAGCGAGCCGGCGTTGCCCCGCGGCCCGGACTCATAAGACGCAAGGGCGAGGGCGCATGAAGGTCGCGATCATGGCTACGGGCGGGGTCGGCGGCTATTTCGGCGCGCGCCTCGCCGCGGCCGGCCAGGAGGTTCATTTCATCGCTCGTGGCGCGCACTTGGCGGCGTTGCGGGCGAACGGCCTCAGACTGAAAAGCGCAAACGGCGACCTGCATCTGCAAGGCGTTTCCGCGACCGACAGTCCGGCGGCGGTCGGTGCGGTCGACATCGTGATCTTCGCCGTCAAGCAATACGACAGCGAGACGGCGGCAAAGGCGATCAAGCCGCTCATCGGCCCGTCCACCGGCGTGATCTCGCTGCAGAATGGGATGGACCGGCAGGATCCGCTCCAGGCGATCCTTGGCCGCGACCACGTCATGGGCGGGGTAGCCTACATCACCGCCGCGGAAGTCGCGTCTCCCGGCGTCATCGCTCATGTCGGTTCTCTGGCCCGCATCATCTTCGGCGAACTCGACGGCGGCGTCAGCCGGCGCGGCGAGGGTTTCCTCGCCGCCTGCAAAGGCGCCGGCATCGACGCTGTTCTCTCGACCAACATCGCCAAGGAGATGTGGGCAAAATTTGCGCTCTTGTCCGCGTTCAGCGGCGTCAGCAGCGTGTTGCGCAAGCCGATCGGCGCGATCTTGAGCGATCCGGATACGCGCAAGCTCCTCAACGAGGCTATCGCTGAGACTGTCGCCGTCGCCAAGGCAAACGGAGCCGATCTGGGCGGCGACTTTCTCGGGCGGCAAGTGAGCCTCCTCGACAAGATGCTGCCCGAGACCAAATCATCGATGCTGATCGATCTCGAGCACCGCCGCCGGCTCGAGCTCGCCTGGCTGTCGGGCGCCGTGGCGCGCTTCGGCGACGAAGCGGGCGTGCCGACGCCCACGCATCATTTCATCTATGCCGCGTTGAAACTGGACGCCAACGGCCAAAGCGGCTGATTGAGATCGCGTTCCTCGCGCCCGCACGCAGGGTGTCGAAACCATCGTCGACGCCACCATGCCGGCCGAGCTTGCGGTCTTTCGCAGATTTGAATTCCACTAATTTAAATCGGGTGAAACAAAAATATCTTGCGGTGTTGCGCGAATGTGATTGTTGGCGGGCCGCCGAAACTATACGAAGTTCGAGTGAAGCGGCCACACTATACTTCAAAACAGTTCTAAAATATTTGAGGTGCGCGAATGTCGGGCCTGGTTGCGCGCGGATTGTGCCCGCTGTTGCTTCGCGCGCGATTTCTGAGCGGCGTGGCGATTTCGCTTCTCGGAACTACGCTCGACGCCCACGCGCAACAACTGTCCGGATCGCAGGAACAAAAAACCGGGACCGAGCAGGGGCAAACCCTGCAGACGCAAAAGATCTGCGGAGACGCAGCCGACCGCCCCGGAAGCCCCCGCGACTACTCCGGCTGCGGACCAGACCCACCTTCCGCAAATCGTCGTGACCGCCCCGAAGTCAAAGCCAAGATCCAAGCCCAAGCCGAGCCAGCAAGCCCTGCAGCCCATCGCGCGGAACGCGCCGACGCCGGCGCAGGCGGCTCTGGACGCCAAGATGAAGGGATTGGATCAGGCGCGGGACAATCTGCTGCCGAAGATCGGAGCCACGACCTACACCATCACCCACGAGGCGATCGAGGCTATGCCGCAGGGCGACAACGCGCCGATCGACAAGGTCATCCTGCAAATGCCGGGCGTGTCGTATGATTCAGCAGTCTCCAATCCCAATTTCCACGTCAGAAACGAATACGCCAACGTCCAAATCAGGATCAACGGCATCGCGCTTCCCGAAGGGGTCTCCGCCCTCGGGCCGGTCCTCGACACCAACTTCATCGGCAGCATGTCGCTCCTCACCGGTACGCTGCCGGCGCAATACGGTCTGCGCACGGCCGGAGTTCTCGATATCACCAGCAGAAGCTTTGCCGTGCCGGCCGGTGAGGTCAGTCTCTATGGCGGCAGCCGTCAGACGTTCACGCCGAGCTTCGACTACGGCGGCAGCGTCGGCAACACCGAATACTTCGTCACCGCACGCGGCAATTGGAATGCCCTCGGACTTGAGAATCCGACGTCGAGCCCCGATGCCATTCACGACCACACGGAGCAGGGCAAGTTCTTCGGCTACGCCGCGACCTTGCTCGATGAATTCGACGCGCTTTAGCGTGATCTCGGCGGCGTCCTACAGCGCCTTCCAGATACCCAGCAACCCCAATCAGGTGCCGCTCGGAAATTTCGGTCCGGCGAATTTCAATTCCGCCTTGCTCAACGAGAATGAATACGACACCTACATCGCCAATATCGCGACCTGGCAAAAGAAGGGCACCGACGGCGACGCGCAATTCGCGCTCTATTCGCGTTACGCCAAGATCAACTTCGTTCCCGATATCTTCGGCGACCTGGTGTTCAACGACGTGGCATCGAACGTGACCCGCGAAAGCCTGCTCAACGGTACTCAGTTCGATACGTCCTACATCGTCAACGACCGGCACACGCTACGGGCGGGCTTCGCGGTCAGCGAAGAGCAAACCAACGTCAGCAACGTCTCGACGGTCCTGCCCGTCGATCCCGTCACCGGTATCATTTCGCCGACGCCGTTCGCGATCACCGACCTGAATTCGAAGCTCGGATGGAACATCGGCACTTACATTCAAGACGAATGGAAGATAGCCAATCAGCTTACCCTGAACATGGGCTTGCGTTTCGACCAATTGTACCAGTTCGTTGACGCCAACCAGCTCAGTCCGCGCGTCGCCTTGGTCTACAAGCCGTTTGCCGGCACTACTATTCACGCCGGCTATGCCCGCTACTTCACGCCGCCTTATCAGGCACAGGCCACCCAAGCCAACCTCGCATTGTTCACCAACACAACCAATCAGCCGGAGGTGCCGTTGGCCGACCCGGTGAAGCCCGAACGCTCGAACTACTATGACGTTGGCGTCGACCAGACAGTGCTTCCGGGCCTCGATGTCGGGGTCGACGCTTACTACAAGGACGCGCGGGATATGATCGATGACGGCCAGTTCGGGCAGGCCGTGGTGCTGACGCAGTTCAACTGGGCGCGCGGCTACAGCGAGGGCGGCGAATTCAAGCTCAAATATGCCAGCGGTAACTTCAAGGCCTATGCGAATTTCGCCTACAACATAACCAGGGCCATCGACCCGGAGTCGAACCAGTATGTTCTCGATGCCGCCGAATACGCCTTTCTCCTCACCCACTGGCACTACACCGACGACATGCAGCTCATGACCGGATCAGCCGGCGCCTCGTATCGGTGGGACGGCAACCTGTTCACGGCAAACCTGATTTATGGGAGCGGCCTGCGCTCCGGCTTTGCCAACGAAGATCACAACCCGCCCTACGCGGTGGTCAATGCCGGCGTATCGCGGGAATTCCAATGGTCGGCGGACGCCAAGCCGGTGACGGTGCGTTTCGATATCGTCAACCTGTTCGACAAGGTTTACGAGCTTCGCAATGGCACCGGCATCGGAGTCTTTGCTCCACAGTTCGGCGCGCGGCGCGGCTTCTACGCGGGCATTTCGCAGAAGTTGTGACGACCGCGCTCAGCCGCCCGGCGCAAGCAATCGACGGAAATTTCGCCGATAATGAAGGCCGCCGCAGCCTCGGTTAAGCGCGACACTCTCGGCGAGGCCTGAGGGAGGTCAATT
Organism: uncultured Alphaproteobacteria bacterium; assembly: GCA_963850855.1. GTDB lineage: Bacteria > Pseudomonadota > Alphaproteobacteria > Rhizobiales > Xanthobacteraceae > BOG-931. The sequence goes on along the minus strand of CAWKNH010000010.1, from coordinate 100,622 downwards.
GATCGTCGGCTTGCTGTCGCCCCGGTCCAGCGAAAAGGCCGGAATGTCGATATCGAAATGCTCGCCGCTCGCGCTCACCATGCCGTAGGTGCCGACCATGAAGCCCGATGGCGTCTGCAGCGGCACGCCGCTGGTATATTCGAACGACTCGCCGGCCTTGAGCACCGGCTCCTCGCCGACGACGCCGGGACCGCGCACCTCCTGGCGGCGGCCGCCGGCGTCGGTGATGCGCCAATGCCGGGTCTTCAATTGTACCGTATCCGGGCCATTGTTGGTGATGGCGATGGTGTAGGCCCAAAAGAAGTAATTATTTTCCGGCGACGATTTGTCGGCGATGAACCGCGGCGTGACCACCACTTCGATGTTGCGGGTGACGGTACGATACATGGCGTAATCCTATGCTCGTTCCGTTCATTCGTGCGCAAGCGGGGATCCACCCACCGACCGCGTCGATAAAAGTGGAACCCGCAGGGTTCGCGCCTCGGCGATAGCGTAGCTTCGTCCAGGTCTGCGGATAAGTGAATAGTGTCGAGAGCCCTCTGTTGCAATAACGGTGTGGACGCGCTTTCTCAAGCCACGGACCAGGGTCTAGACTTAGGGGCGGCCTCCGGAATCCGGAGGTAGCGCTGCGGCCGCAGCGAACCATGTTGCAAAACCCGATGACGAAGGCCTTTACGCCTCCAGCAACGAGCAGCGAGCGCGATCTGCGGCTCGATCTGTTCCGCGGCTTGGCGCTGTGGCTCATCTTTCTCGACCACATCCCGCAGAACATCGTGAACTGGTTCACGATTCGCAATTATGGGTTCAGCGACGCGACCGAGATCTTCATCTTCATTTCCGGGTACACCGGCGCCTTCGTCTACGGCCGGGCCATGCGCGAACGCGGCTTCTTGCTTTCGAGCGCCCGGATCCTCCGCCGCGCCTGGCAAATCTACGTGGCGCATATTTTTCTGTTCACGATCTTCATGGCCGAGATCGCCTATGTCGCGGCGACCTTCGACAATCCGCTCTACGCCGAGGAAATGAAGATCCTCGATTTCCTCAAGCAACCGGATGTCACGATCTTTCAGGCGTTGTTGCTGAAGTTCAAGCCGGTGAACATGGACGTGCTGCCGCTCTACATCGTTCTCCTGCTGCTGTTCCCGCCGATGCTCTATCTGCTGCTGCGGCGGCCGAACCTGGCGCTGGCCGGCTCGGCGCTGCTCTATGCGCTGGTCTGGAAGCTCGATTTCAACCTGCCCGCCTATCCGAACGGAGTCTGGTTCTTCAATCCCTTCGCCTGGCAATTGTTGTTCGTGTTCGGCGCCTGGTGCGCGCTCGGCGGCGCCGAGCGTCTCGCCGAGGTGCTGCGCTCACGCATCGTGCTGGCGGTCGCCATCGCCTACCTGATCTTTGCCTTCGCGATCACCCTGACCTGGCGCTTCGAATTGCTCGAGCGGTTCGTGCCGGCCTGGCTGTCGGACTGGATGTATCCGATCGACAAGACCAATCTCGACGTCCTGCGCTTTGCCCATTTCCTCGCGCTGGCGGCGGTGGCGGTCTATTTCCTGCCGAGCAACTGGCCAGGACTCAAATCGCCGATCCTGCGGCCGGCCATCGTTTGCGGCCAGCATTCGCTGGAAGTCTTCTGCCTCGGCGTGTTTCTCGCCTTCGCCGGACAATTCATCATTGCGGAATCCTCGGGCGGCCCGCTGCTGCAGGCGGCAATCAGCCTGTTAGGCATCCTGCTCATGATTGCGACAGCGCAGTTGATCTCGTGGTACAAGGCCATAGAAGGGCGAAGCGCCCCCACGCGCGTCAAACAACGAGACGCCGACCTCGCGGGAGGCGAGGCATGACGTTCATTGTTCCAGTACTGACGACGATTGCGCTGATGATCGGTGCCGCCGCGGCCGAGCCGACCCCGGCGACGCCGGATTGCGACGTTGCGGAATCACTGTTGTCCAGCGAGATCGATCTCGCGCGCGTCACCAATGAAATCAAGGACCGGCACCGTCTGGATATCAGCGTGGTCGGCTCGGGATCCTCGACGCTATCGGGGCCCGACGGCGCGCGCTTTGCCTATCCGGCGCGGCTGGAGGCGGTGCTCCGCGAGCGGCTGCCGGGAAATGAAATCAAGGTTACCGCGCATGTCCAATTGCGGCAGACCACGGCGGAAATGGCGTCCGGAATGCAGGCGATGCTCGCCGAAGACAAGCCGGCGCTGGTGATCTGGCAGGCCGGCACGGTCGACGCCTTGCGCGGAATCGAACTGGACGACTTTAGCGCCAGCCTGGAGACCGGCATCGAGGCGATTGGAGCCGGCAGCGCCGACGCGATCGTCATGAACATGCAATACAGCCCGCGCACCGAATCCATGCTTGGCGTCGAGGCTTATGCCGACGTCATGCATTGGGTGGCCCAGCAGCGCAGCGTCGTGCTGTTCGACCGGCTGGCGATCATGCGCTCCTGGACCGATTCAGGAACGTTCGACCTCTATGCGGCGACCAAAGACTATGCTATGGCGCGCCGTGTTCACGAATGCATTGGCCGGGCCCTAGCGTCGCAGATCATCAACGCCGCTCATCTCGACGCCGGGAAAATGCAGACAACGCGTTGATGTTACCGATCCCTAGAACAATGCTCAGTCGCGCCGTGGGCGTGGCCTTGGCGGCCGCAGCGCTCGCTCTGCCGGTGCCCGCGCATGCGCAAATGTCTGCCGCGCGCGGGATTGCACCGGCGTTTGCGCCGCCGGCCGCCGCACTGCAGCAAAGTGCGCCATTCGCCTGCATCGCCCCGGCCGACGTGGCGCGGTTCATCTATCCGCTCCGGCATACCGCGCGCCGCCTGGCGAGCGGGGCGCCGCTCACCATCGTCGCCATCGGTTCTTCCTCGACCGCCGGCGCCGGCGCGAGTTCGCCCGCCGCCAGCTATCCGAGCCGCCTCGCGGTCGAGCTCAAGCAGCGGCTTCCGACCCACGACATCACCGTGCTCAATCGCGGCGTCAACGGCGAAGAAACCGAGAACATGATGGCGCGGTTCGCGGCCGACGTCACCGCCGCGCATCCCGATCTCGTGCTTTGGCAGGTTGGCACCAATTCGGTGCTGCGCGATCATCCGCTCAAGCCGCACTCCGTCCTGCTGCACGAAGGTATCGAAGAGCTCAAGGCGGCCGGCGCCGACGTGGTGATCATCGACATGCAGTTTGCGCCGCGGGTGATCGCCAAGCCGGAGACGCAGGGCATGGAAGGCCAGATTGCGCTTGCCGCCAAGGAGGAAAGCGTCGATCTGTTCCGCCGCTTCGAGCTGATGCGCAACTGGCACGACGTCCAGCACATTCCGTTCGACGCTTTCGTCTCGTCGGACGAGCTGCACATGAACGACTGGAGCTATGCCTGCGTGGCCAAGCTCCTCGCCGCCGCGATCACCGAGGCGGCAACGCGTCCGGCTGCGTCGGCCGCTGTCCCGTCGCTGCGCTGACGGCTACCCGGCTCAGACCGTTTCCAGCGCCGCGAGCACATCCTCAATGATGTCGTCGGGATGTTCGAGCCCGACCGACATGCGCACCAAGCCGTCGCTGATGCCGAGCTCGGCGCGCTGCGCCGGCGTAAGTCTTTGGTGCGTCGTCGTCGCCGGATGGGTGATCAGGCTCTTGGCGTCGCCGAGATTGTTGCTGATGCGGATGAGCTTGAGCGCGTCCTGGAAGCGGAACGCGGCCTTCTTGCCGCCCTTGATGTCGAAGGCGACGAGCGTCGAGCCGCCGCGCATCTGTTTCTGCGCCACCTTGGCCTGCGGATGGTCGGGCCGGCCGGGATAGATCAGGCGCGCGATCTTTGCATGCTCGGCGAGCGCCACCGCCAGCGTCGCCGCGCTGTCGGTCTGCCGGCGCACGCGCACCGGCAGCGTCTCGAGCCCCTTGAGCATCACCCAGGCATTGAACGGCGAGAGCGACGGGCCGGTCTGGCGCAGCAGCGTGTGGACGTGCTTCTGGATGAACTCCTCCGCGGCGAGGATGATGCCGCCGAGGCAGCGGCCCTGTCCGTCGATGTGTTTGGTCGCCGAATAGACGACACAGTCGGCGCCGAGCGCGAGCGGGCTCTGGAAGAGCGGCGTGGCGAATACGTTGTCGACGACGAGCGTCGCGCCGGCGGCATGCGCGATCTCCGCCACCGCGGCGATGTCGATCACTTCGAGCGTCGGATTGGTGGGCGTTTCCAGGAACAAGGTCTTGGTGTTCGGCCGCATTGCGGCGCGCCACGCATCGAGGTCGGTCCCGTCGACCAGCGTCGAGGCCACGCCGTAACGCGGCAGATAATCCTCGACGATGTAGCGGCAGGACCCGAACAGCGCCTTCGCCGCGACCACGTGGTCGCCGGCCTTGAGCTGGCCGACGAGCGCGAGCGTCACCGCCGCCATGCCGGTCGCCGTTGCGCGCGCGGCTTCCGCCCCCTCGAAGGCCGCCATCCGCTCCTCGAACATCGCCACGGTCGGATTGGCGAAGCGGGAATATTGGAAGCCGGGTTCTTCGTTCTTGAAACGGCGTTCGGCCTGGGCGGAGTTGTCGTAGACGTAGCCCTGGGTCAGGAACAGCGCCTCGGAGGTCTCGCCGAATTGCGAGCGCAGCGTTCCGGAATGAACCAGACGAGTTTCGGGACGGAAGTGACGGTGTGCGGACGCGGACATGCGGCCCTCCCTGGCCAGCAAAACAAAACCCGGCCGGGAGGAAAAATCCTCAGGCCGGGCTCACGCGTCCCCGGCCTTTTAGCAACTTGTTTTACGTGGCTGCAAGCCGGCCGGCTCAAATGACCACGGGATAAAATAGCTCTTACGCCGCGGCCGTCTTTCCGTCAAGCCGGGCATCGGGTTAGATCGCGCGCCATGGCGCTGACCTTTGCCGCTTCCGACAACGGAATCCTCCCCGACCGCATGATCGCGGCGCTGGCGGAGGAAGGGCGGATTCGCACCACGCTGCCCTTCGCGCCCGGTCAGATCCAGCCGGCGAGCCTCGATCTGCGTCTCGGCGCGATCGCCTATCGGGTGCGCGCGAGTTTCTTGCCGGGGCCCGGTACCGCCGTCGCGCGCCGCATCGCCGAGCTCAAGCTGCACGAATTCGCGCTGAGCGGCGGCGCGGTGCTGGAGACGGGTTGCGTCTACATCGTGCCCCTGATCGAGGCGTTGGCGTTGCCGGCGGACATCGCCGCGGCAACCAATCCGAAAAGCTCGACCGGGCGTCTCGATGTATTCACCCGCGTCATCGCCGACGAGACACGCGGCTTCGACCGTGTCGCGCCCGGCTATCACGGACCGCTCTACGCCGAGATCAGCCCGAAGACCTTTCCCGTGCTGGTGCGGGAGGGCTCGCGGTTGTCGCAACTGCGCCTGCGCCGCGGCGACGCCATCCTCAATGCCGAGGCGCTGCGGTCGCTGCATGCGCGCGAGCGCTTGGTCGACCGTGCCGAAGCGGTGATGGGGGAGGCGGTCGCGGTCAGCGTCGACTTGTCCGGCTCCGCCGCCGGCATCGTCGGCTATCGCGCCAAACGCCACACCGCGGTCATCGACATCGAGTGTCGCGCCGCCTACGAGGTTGCCGATTTCTGGGAGCCGATCGCCGCGCGCGCCGACAAGAGCCTGATCCTCGATCCCGACGAGTTTTATATCCTCGCCTCGACCGAGGCCGTGCAGGTGCCGCCCGATTATGCGGCGGAGATGGTGCCGTTCGATCCGCTCGTCGGCGAATTCCGCGTGCACTATGCCGGCTTCTTCGATCCGGGTTTCGGCTATGCCGGCGCCGGCGGGCGCGGCTCGCGTGCGGTGCTGGAAGTGCGCTCGCGCGAAGTGCCGTTCATTCTCGAACACGGCCAGATTGTCGGTCGGCTCGTCTATGAAAAAATGCTGACGCGCCCCGACCAGCTTTACGGCAGCGGCATCGGCTCGAACTATCAGGCGCAGGGCCTCAAGCTGTCGAAGCACTTCCGCGGTTGAGCGCGCGGCAGGCGTCACGATCCGAGCCCAAGGTCTAAGAGGCCGTTTCGAAATTCGTTGTCAGGCGCGCAACTCGTCAAGCAGGGCCTTAGCCTCTTTCAGATCGAGCGTATCGAAACCCTCTGTGAACCAGTCGTAAACCGGAGCAAGAAGATTGCGGGCCTCCTCGCGCTTGCCCTGATCGCGCCACAGCCGCGCCAGGCTCATGGCCGCGCGAAGTTCCCAGGACTTTGCCTGCTGCTCACGCGCAACCGCGAGCGCACGCTCGAAATAGGCTTTTGTTTTCGGTGCATCCGGCCCGGTCGACAGCAGCGCGATTTCCCCGGCCGCGCAGTAGACCTCGGCTTCCCAGGATCTTTCCTTGGTTGCTTCGACCGCCGTCATCGCTTCCACAATGCAGCGCCAAGCCTCATCGAATTGGCGGAGTTCGGCATGGGCTCTTGCCAAATACGACAAGTACAATGTCATCCAAAATGTGGATCCCGTCGATCGCATTGCGGTGATTCCGGAGGCGATAATCTCGACGGCATTGGAGGCTTTACCGGTCAGGCCAAAAAGCCTCCCCTTCAACAACAGTCCGAGCGTCTTCCAGACGAAGGCGTTTTTTTCCTCCGCCAACGCTATGACTTCCTCTAGTTGCGCGTTTGCTTCCACGTAGCTCCCGCGGTGGATATGACACATAGATGCGTAGACCAGCGCATACATCAAAGTGGCAGCTTGGCCCATCTCGCGCGCATCCATGAGTGCGTGTTTTGTGTCTGCAAGTGCGGCATCGGGATGGCCAAGCAACCACAAGGTCACCGACCGAAAGGACAAGGCTGCCACCCGGGCGTCTTGGCCAAATCGCGTGGCCAGCGGACGATGCTCGGCAGGCTCGTAAAGCGCTATCGAGCGATCGAAGTGCGCGCGCCCTTCCCAAATATGTCCCGTTGACAGTAAGGAAATACCCATGGCGCGATGCCCAATCATGAGTGGGACTATCGCCCCTTGCTTCTCGGCCATCGCCACTAACTGCTCTGCAAGCTCGCGCGTCAATTCGCGGTCGGTCGCCAAGGTACTGGCGATCCAAAAGCTGTAGAGGACGGAGAACAACAGCAGGGGGTCTTCAGGAGGCTCTCCGAGCGCCTCGGCTTGTTCGATCAGTAGACGTGCTCGCTCCGTAGCCGCCTTGGTTTCCGGCGCGGTAAACCCTCTGACGTGGCCGAGCGCGGTTATGAGCACGACCTGAAGCCTTATCTGCTCGCGACGCAGCGCCGGCGTGGCCGGCAAGGCCGCGATCTGGCCGAGGGCCCGCGCGAACTGGTCTACGGCTTCGACTAGCGCAGAGCGCTCCAGCGACTGCTGTCCCGCTTTGGCCCACCATTCGAACGCCGCCTCGGTTAGGCCCGCCTGGGTAAAATGATGCGCCAGCAGCGCCGGCTCCGCCGAAGCGGCAGCGGCGAGATTATCCCGCAAAATCTCGGCAATGCGGCGATGCAATACCTGGCGCCGGCTTTTTAGAAGATTTTCGTAGGCCGCGTCCTGGATCAGCGTGTGCTTGAAACGATAGTTGGATTCTGGCGGCTGTCCGTGGACCAGCAAGATATCGGCCTCGGCGAGCCGCTCCAGTGCGGCTCGCAGCGGTGCATCCTCCATCCCGGCGACGTTGCGCAGGAGCGCATAGGAGAAGCCGCGGCCGATCACCGAGCCGATCTGCGCCACCTCCCGCGCCGGGCCGAGCCGGTCGAGCCGCGCCATCAAAGACTGTTGCAAGGTCGGCGGGATCGTTTCGATACCGCCTTGCGCGCCGCCCTCCAACAGAAGCCGCGTTACTTCCTCGACGAACAGCGGCACGCCGCCGGTGCGTGCGGCGACGTCCTCGACCACGTCGCGCGGCAACGCGTGGCGGGCGGAGAGTTCCGCCACCATGTCGCGCACCTGGGCGCGGTCTAGCGGCGCCAGCGAAATCGTGCCGTGATGCGAGCGCATGCCCCAGGGCGGCCGGAACTCCGGCCTCGCCGTCGCCACGATCAACAACGGCGCCAGCGCCCCGCGCTCGGCGATGCCGCGCAAGACATCGAGCGTGGTCGGATCGGCCCAGTGCAGATCCTCGAACGCCAACACCACCGGCTGGACCTTGGCGCCGGTCATCACCCAGTTGGTCAGCGCCGCCAGTTGCCGCCGCCGCAATTCTTCCGGCGCCAGAGCCGGCGCTCGGCCGGGCGGCAGTGGGATATCGAGCAGCGGCGCCAGCAACGACGCATTCTCCGCCGGATCGAGCTTGACCTGCGCCAGGGAGCTTTCCAGGTCGGCCAGCCGCCGCTCGGCCGGCACATCGGCGCCGCCGAAACGCTGGCGGCCCCATTCGGCGATCGGGTGCAGCGGTGTGTTTTGCAGAAGCTGCGAACAGCTCCATTCAACCCAAGTATGCGGCGTGTCGCCAAGCCGGGCATAAAATTCCTCGATCAGGCGCGACTTGCCTAACCCGGGCTCGCCAACGATCAGCACCAACTGGCCGTCGCCCTGACGCGCCCGCTCCCAGCGCCGCATTAGCATCGTCGTTTCCTCATCGCGACCGACGAGCGGCGACAGATTGCGCCCGCCTGAACGGCGACCACCACCACTCGCCCTGACCAGCCGAAACAGAGTGACTGGCTCGGGCACGCCCTTCAGCGCGTGACTGCCGCGCTCCTCGGCGACGAACAGGCCGGCGACTTGATGCTGCACCCGCGCCGTGACCAAAACTGCGCCCGGTTCGGCCAGCGCCTGGACGCGCGCCGCGATATTGGGGGTGTCGCCGAAGATTTCGCCCGCTGCATCAACCACCACCGGACCAGTTTCCAGGCCAATGCGGGCATTGAGCGCCGGCCTGCTTGAGTGGGCGTTCTTGCGGTTTAACTCGGCGAGCGCGCGCTGGATCGCGAGCGCCGCCCGCACCGCGCGTTCCGAATCGTTCTCTTGCGCCACAGGATAACCAAACAGCGACATCAATCCGTCGCCGAGCTTCTTAGCGACATAACCGCCCATTTCGACGACCGCCGCCGAAGCCGCGTCAAGATAAGCTCCTACCAGGTCGCGCCACTCCTCAGCGTCGAGCCGCGCCGCAATGCCGGTTGAATCCACCAGATCGCAAAACATTACGGTGAGATAGCGGCGCTCGCCAGTGGCTTCGACCGTAGATATCTGCGGCGGCACCACAGCGGCCAGGATGGGCGCCGGCATGACCGGCGGTGTTGCAGGTGCCACTGCCGTCGCACTGCCTAACGCGGCAATCGCTTCCAGTAGCTTTTTGCGATGTCCGAACGACGCCACCCCGATCTCCTTGAGATCGTCGCCGGTCAGCCGGCCCAGCAGCTCCCCGTCGATGTCATTCGCGCGGAACGTCTCCGCATACTGGGCGAGACCGATCTCGTGGAGCCACGCGTCGATGTCCAAGTTCGGTCCCCCCGGTTCTTGTCAGCAGCAGTTTTTGAAAAAAGGTTGAATCATTGGCGCCCGCCGTGATTCCGAGGGGTTTCGAAACCAACCTTTGGATTCGCCATGTGGACGCCCACCACTCGACAGCAGCATAGCCGCACCACCGCCCGATACCAGACCGATCTGACCGACGCCGAGTGGTGCGCGATCGCGCCGTATTTGCCAAAGCCCTGCGCAACGGGCCGCCCACGAGAGTGGCCGATGCGCGAGATCATCAACGGCATCTTTTATGTGATGCGGGCAGGCTGTCCATGGCGTCTGCTGCCAAGCGATTTGCCGCCTCGGAACACGATCTATCGCTGGTTTGCGAAGTTCCGCGACGAAGATCGCTTCGAGAAGATCAATCACGCCCTGGTCATGCTCGATCGCGAACGGGTTGGCCGCCAAGCCAGTCCTACGGGTGCGATCATCGATAGTCAGAGCGTCAAGACGACCGAGGCTGGCGGGCCGCGCGGCTACGATGCCGGGAAAAAGATCAACGGGCGTAAGCGCCATGCCCTCGTCGATACGGACGGGCGTGGTCTCGTGCTCGAACCGCATCCGGCGAGCACCCAAGACCGCGACGGCGGCGGGCCGCTTCTGCGGGCCTCGCGTCGCATCTTCCCATTCATCCAGCGGGTCTTCGCCGACAGCGGGTATGCCAGTGACAAGGTCGCCAAGGCCACGTTGATTGCGGTCGAGATCGTGCGCAAGAACCCCAATCAGGTCGGCTTCGCCGTTAACCCGCGGCGCTGGGTCGTCGAGCGGTTCTTCGCGTGGATCGGACGCAATCGACGGCTGGCAAAGGACTTCGAGGCTACCATCGACTCCGCACGCGCCTTCCTCTACGCCGCATCCGTCCTGCTGCTCGTGCGTCGGATCGCTCGTACTTCATGACTTTCGAAACCGACTCTAAGAGAGATTACAAAATACTTGTGGCATTTCGATCGGGAAGGGCGTTCTTTTGTTCCGGGGCGCACCAGGCATCGCGGGGCGACGCGAGGACCGGCGCATGCGGGTATTTGTTTGGAGCTTTGCCGGCTTCGTTTTCGCTGCGGCGGCGGTCGCGGCCGGTGTCGGGCCGGCCTGCGCGCAATCGGGATACGATCGGCCGGGCGGCGACTACGCCAGCGCCGCGGTCGCGAATGGCGATCCGGCGGTGTGCGCGGCGCGCTGCGAGCGCGACAAGGCCTGCAAGTCCTGGAGCTTCTCCTATCCGCCTGCCGCCGGCGGATCGGCCATGTGCTCGCTCAAGCACGAGATCGTGCCGCGCGTCGCTGCGAGCTGTTGCGTGTCGGGCGTGCGCGGCGCCGGCGTCATCGAGCCGCGCCTCGGCGAGATTGAATATTCGATCGAACGCATCGGCGGCGATTACCGGTCCTTCGAGGCTGCGGCCAATTCCGCGGGCAAACCCTGCGCCGACGCGTGCAAGGCGGAATCGCGCTGTCGCGCCTGGACCTATCGCCGGCCGGGCTACGGCACGATGGCGGCGCGCTGCTATCTCAAGGACAGCATCAAGCCGCCGCGGCATCGGCCCTGCTGCATCTCGGGCGTGGTGCGCTAACCGGTCCCGCCGACGGTGATGCGGTCCATGCGCAGCGTGGGTTGGCCGACGCCCACCGCCACGCCCTGGCCGTTCTTGCCGCAGGTGCCGATGCCCTCGTCGAGTGCGAGATCATTGCCGATCATCGAGATGCGGTTGAGGTCGGTCGGTCCGTTGCCGATGAGCATGGCGCCTTTGATCGGCGCGCCAACCTTGCCGTTCTCGATACGGTAGGCTTCGGTGCACTCGAACACGTATTTGCCCGAGGTGATCTCGACCTGGCCGCCGCCGAAATGCACGGCGTAGATGCCGTCCTTCACCGCGGCGATGATCTCTTGCGGATCGCGCGTGCCGGCCAGCATGTAGGTGTTGGTCATGCGCGGCATCGGCACATGGGCGAAGCTCTCGCGCCGGCCGTTGCCGGTCGGCTTCATGCTCATCAACCGTGCATTCTGGCGGTCCTGCATGTAACCGACGAGGATGCCGTCCTCGATGAGCACGGTGCGGTTCGTCGGCGTGCCTTCATCGTCGATCGAGAGCGAGCCGCGGCGTAGCGCGATGGTGCCGTCGTCCACGACGGTGACGCCCTTGGCGGCAACGCGTTGCCCCAGCAGCCCGGCAAATGCCGACGTCTTCTTGCGATTGAAGTCGCCTTCAAGCCCGTGGCCGACGGCCTCGTGCAGCATGACCCCCGGCCAGCCGGGGCCGAGCACCACGTCCATCTCGCCGGCCGGCGCCGGCACGGCCGCGAGATTGGTGAGCGCCTGGCGCACGGCATTGTCGACCGCGTCTTGCCAGTTATCGGCGGCGATGAAGCGCTCATAGCCCTCGCGGCCGCCATAGCCGGCGCTGCCAACCTCCTGGCGGTCGCCGTCGCCGACCACGACCGAGACATTGACGCGCACCAGCGGGCGGATGTCGCGATAGGTTTCGCCGTCGCCGCGCACGATCTCGACCGCCTGCCAGCTGGCGCCGAGGCTGGCCGAGACCTGGCGCACGCGCGGATCCTTGGCGCGCGCGTAAGCGTCGATGGTTTCGAGAAGCCGCGCCTTGGCCTCGAAAGCGGGAGCGGCGAGCGGGCTCTCCTCGCTATAAAGCTTCACGTTGCTGCGCGGCGGCGGGCCGGCGTAGTGGCCGGAATAGCCGCCCTTGACGGCGCGCACGGCGTCGGCCGCGCGCGCGATCGCCGCCTCCGACACGTCGGAAGCATGCGCGTAGCCGACCGCCTCGTCCTTCACCGCGCGCAGCCCGAAGCCCTGCGAGGTGTCGTAGGTCGCCTGCTTGAGCCGGCCATTGTCGAACACCAGCATTTCGGCTTGGCGATATTCGAGAAAGAGCTCGCCGTCGTCGGCGCCCTCGAGTCCCCGCGAGATGATCTTGGCGAGGCGGGCGCGGTCGAGCCCGGCACGATCGACGAGCGAGGAAGTCGAGTTCATCATGGCGTTCCTTCAATGCGGCCTTTGGCAAAGATAGGTAATGGCGGCCCGATCCGCGAGCGGGGTCGCGGCAAATCGTGTTTTCGCGCCCGAGGCGGCATGGGTCAACTCCGGCGCGCCGACCGGCGGAGTTTGCGGCCGCGCAGGTCCGACAGGATCGCCTGCGCCGCGTTATGGCCGGGTGCGCCGGTCACGCCACCGCCCGGATGGGCGCCGGCGCCGCAGTGATAAAGCCCGGTGACGGGACCGCGGTAGTCGGCGTAGCCGAGCATTGGGCGCGCCGAGAACAATTGGTCGAGCGTCATCGCACCGTGGAAAATGTCGCCACCGAGGAGGCCGAATTCGCGTTCGAGGTCGAGCGGGCTCAGCACCTGGCGGCCGACCACGCTGGCGGCAAAGCCCGGCGCGTAGCGCTCGACCGTCGCGATCATCAGGTCGGCGACTGCGTCGCGACGGTCGTCCCACGATTCGCCATTCGGCAATTGCGGGGCGACGTGTTGGCAGAAAAGGCTGGCGACATGCGCGCCGGGCGGCGCCAGGCCGTCGTCGAGCGTGGAGGGAATCAGCATCTCGATGATCGGTTCGCGGCTTACTCCGAAATTGCGGGCGTCGGCAAAGGCACGATCCATGTAGCCGAGGCTGGGCGCCATGATGATACCGGAAGTGAGATGGTCGCCGGCCTCGGGCAACGCGGTAAATTGCGGCAGCCGCGACAGCGCGACGTTCATCCGGAACGTCCCCGATCCGCAGCGCCATCGCTGCATACGCTCGCGGAAGCCCGTGGGCAGGGCATCGGCCGGCATCATCCTGGTATAGAGGAGCTTCGGGTTGACGCTCGCGGCAACGACATCGGCGGAAAGCGTTCGTCCATCCTCGAGAACGACGCCGGCGACGCGGTCGCGCGCGACAATAATTTCGCGCACCGGAGCCGCCGTCTCGATCTCGACGCCGTGTGCGCGGGCGGCCTTCGCCATCGCCGAGCTGATGGCGCCCATGCCGCCGATGGCGTGGCCCCAGGCGCGCTTCTTGCCGTTCACCTCGCCGAAGGCATGATGCAGCATCACGTAGGCGGTGCCCGGCGTCGACGGACTCGCATAGTTGCCGACGACGGCGTCGAAACCGAACAATGCCTTCACCAGTTCGCCTTCGAACCAGCCATCAAGGTAATCAGCGGCCGACTTGGTGAAGAGGTCGACGAGCGCGCGCATCTCTTCGAGGGAAAGCTGGCGTAGCGCGTTGGCGAGGCTGAGCGCGCGGCCGACTTCGCCGAGGCTGCGCCGGCCGAATCCTTCGACCAGGTTCGGCGGCGGCTGCAGCGCCAGGCGCCGCAGCACGTCGGCGACGGCGTCGATCTCGCGATTGAAGGCGGCGTAGCGATCGGCGTCGCGGGCGCTGAATTTGGCAAGCTCGCGCGGCATGCGGCCTTCGGCGGCGAGCAGATAGCGGCCGTCGGGCGCCGGGAGGAAATTCTGCGCGCGGCGTTCGACGATGCGCAGCCCGTGCTGGTGCAGCGCGAGGTCGGCAATCACTTTCGGGTTGAGCAGGCTGACGGAATAGGCGGCAACGGAATTGCGGAATCCCGGATGGAATTCCTCGGTGACCGTCGTTCCGCCGGGCACCGGCCGGCGCTCGACGATCTTCACCCGCAAACCGGCGCGGCCGAGATAGCATGCGCAGGTCAGGCCGTTGTGGCCGGCCCCGATGACGATCACGTCATGATTCGGCATCGCTCTGGCGCTCAAACGCGGCGTTCATGGCCGGCGTGACGTGTTGCTCGCCGCGCGGCGCTGTGCTCAAACTCGCGCAGCCTTCCCGCACGCTCCGCAACCCGATCATCGGCATGGATTTGAATCATTCAGCGCCGCAACAAACTCCGGCGCATGCGCTGCGCTGGAGACTGGTCCTGGCCGTGTTCACGGCCGCGGTATTCACCAGCGCGTTCTTGCTGTTCGCCGTGCAGCCGATGTTCACGCGCATGGTTCTGCCGCGGCTCGGCGGCTCTCCATCGGTCTGGTCGGTGGCCATGGTGTTCTTCCAGACCATGCTGTTCGCCGGCTACGCCTACGCGCATATCCTGATGCGGGCGGTGCAGCCGCCGGTCGCCGTCGCCGTCCACGTCGTGCTGCTTATCACAGCAGGGCTGACGCTGCCTTTGTCAATCGCCGCAAGCTGGGGCGATCCGCCGGCCCACGGGACGGCGTTCTGGCTCATCGGCTTGTTTTTGGTCTCGATCGGGCTGCCTTTCTTCGCGCTCGCCGCCAACAATCCGCATGCTGCAGGCCTGGTTCGTGCGCAGCGGACACCCCGACACCAAGGACCCTTATTTTCTCTACGCGGCCTCGAATGCCGGCAGCTTCCTCGCCCTGCTCTCTTATCCTTTCGTCCTCGAGCCGACATTGTCGCTGCGCCAGCACAGTCTGTTGTGGAGCGGCGGCTATTGGCTGTTGTTCGTGTTGATCGCGGCGTGCGGCTATCTGCTGCTGCGTTCTCCGGCGCGCGTCGAGACGGTGGAGCAAACCGCGCTGCCCTCGCCGGCGCCGGCTTGGCGTGCGCTCGGCCGCTGGGCGTTCCTGGCGGCGGTTCCCTCCGGGCTCTTGGTCGCGGTGACCGCCTACATATCCACCGACATCGCGGCGGCGCCGCTTCTTTGGGTCATTCCGCTGTCGCTCTACCTGTTGACCTGGGTGCTGGTCTTCCAACCGCGTCCGCTGTTGCCGCATCGCTGGGTGCTGATGGCGCAGCCCTTCGCGATTGCGGGCATTGTCGCGCTGATGGCCTATGGCAGCACCGACTTTCAGCTGCTCGCGCTGGCCGCGCACCTCATCGCCTTCTTCGTGATCGCTCTGGCCAGCCACGGTGAATTGGCGCGGGAGCGGCCGCCGGCGGAGCACCTGACGACATTCTACCTGGCGCTGTCGGCGGGCGGCATGATCGGCGGGCTGTTCGCCGGCTTGATCGCGCCGTTTGTCTTCTCGTGGGTCGCCGAGTACCCGATCTTGTTGGTGCTCGCCGTGCTGTGCCGGCCGTTTCCTCCATTCGACGGTCACCCGCTTGCGCTGGATGCTGGGGCGGCGGGCATGACGCGGCGCGGCCGCCTCCTTTGGGCGGTTGCTGCCGCGGTCGGGCTCGCGTTGCTCGCGCCGGGCGTCGTCTTTGGCTGGTTGCCGCGAGAAGCCGCCGCCGACGCCGTCTTCCCCGTCATCGCCGCGGTCGCGCTTGCTGCGCTGGCGCTGATGCTGGTCTGCAAACCCTTCGCCGCCGCTTTCGCCGTCGCAATCGCGATCGCGATGATACGGCTTTATCCCAGCGACGAGGCGCGAACGCAGACCGTGCGCAGCTTCTTCGGCGTGCACAAGATCTACGACACGCCCGACGGCGACTTTCGCGTGCTGATGAACGGCACGACGGTCCACGGCGCGCAAAGGCTCACCGACGCGCAAGGCAAGCCGCTCAACGGCCGGCCGGAACCGCTCACCTATTATCACGCCAAGTCGGCGATGGCCGCGGTCGTCCGCGCGGTCCGCGGCCGGAAGCCTGGCATGCGGGTGGCGGTGATCGGGCTCGGCGCCGGCAATCTCGTCTGCTACTCCGAGCCCGGCGAGGAATGGCGGTTCTTCGAGATCGACCCCGCCATCGTCGACATTGCTCGCGATCACCCGCGCTTCGGTTTCGTGCGCGCCTGCGCCCCGGATGTGCCGATCGTTCTCGGCGACGCGCGGCTCACGCTTGCCCGCGAGCCGGACCATCATTACGACCTCATCATCATCGACGCGTATTCCTCGGACGCGATCCCCATCCACCTGGCCACGCGCGAGGCCATGGCGATCTACAAGTCAAAGCTCAGGTCCGACGGCGTCGTCACCATGCACGTCTCCAACAAGTATCTGGCTCTCGATGACGTCGCCGTCGGCATTGCCGCGGCAAACGGCATGAAGACCTGGGTCTACGACAACAGTAACGAAGAGGACGACGATCAGGCCTATATTTTTGCCTCCGACGTCGCCATCTCCGCCGACAAGGCGGAGGACGTCGGCGAACTCGCCACCAACAAGAACTGGAAGCTGACCGCGCCCGCCGCCGCGCAACGCGTGTGGAATGACGACTATTCGAACATCGTCGGCGCCATCGCCAAGAAGCTCGATTGGCCGGATTGGAACATATTCAGACGCTGACGCCCGGCCGCCGCGCCGGACAGGCTATCCCGACAGCCGCTCGATGTCCGCGCCGCAGCGCGCCAGCTTGTCTTCCAGCCGCTCGAAACCGCGGTCGAGATGATAGACCCGGTTGACGATGGTTTCGCCCTCGGCGGCGAGCGCGGCGATGACCAGCGACACCGAGGCGCGCAGATCGGTCGCCATCACCGGCGCGCCGGTGAGCCGCTCGACGCCCTCGATCGTCGCCCGCTCGCCGTCAAGCTGGATGCGCGCGCCGAGCCGCACCAGCTCCTGCACGTGCATGAAGCGGTTCTCGAAGATCGTCTCGACGATGTGCGAGGTGCCGCGCGCCCGCGTCATCAGCGCCATCAACTGCGCCTGCAAATCGGTCGGAAAGGCAGGGAACGGCGCCGTCGCCACCTCGATCGGGACGAGGTCGGCGCCGTTGCGCGCGATGCGGATGCCCTGATTGGTGGATGACACGGTGACGCCGGTTTGCGCGAGCACGTCGAGCGCGGCCTGCAACAGCTCGGCGCGCGCGTTCTGCAGGAAGATGTCGCCGCCGGCCATCGCCGCCGCCATGGCGTAGGTTCCGGTCTCGATACGGTCGGGCAGCACGGCGTGGCGCGCGCCGCCGAGCTTGGCGACGCCCTCGACGAGGATCCGCTGCGTGCCCGCGCCGGAGATGTGCGCGCCCATCTTGTTGAGGCAATCGGCGACGTCGATGATCTCCGGCTCGCACGCGGCATTCTCGATCACGGTCGTGCCCTTGGCGAGCGAAGCCGCCATGATCGCGGTGTGGGTGCCGCCGACCGTGACCTTGGGAAAGACGATCTTGCCGCCCTTGAGCCCGTTCGGCGCGGCCGCCACGACATAGCCGCTGTCGATCTCGATGTCGGCCCCGAGCTGGGCGAGCGCCATGATCAGGAGGTCGACCGGCCGCGTGCCGATGGCGCAGCCGCCCGGCATCGACACCCGCGCCCGGCCCATACGCGCAACGAGCGGCGCGATCACCCAGAAGCTGGCGCGCATCTTGGAGACGAGGTCGTAGGGCGCGGTGGTATCGACGATATTAGCCGCGGAGACGTGCAGGGTCTGGCCGTGATCGGCAGTCTCACCGGGCCGCTTGCCGCTGACCATGACGTCGACGCCGTGATTGCCGAGGATGCGCTGCAGGAGCACGACGTCGGCGAGCCGCGGCACATTGTCGAGAATGAGCGTCTCCTCGGTGAGGAGGCTGGCGATCATCAGCGGGAGCGTGGCGTTCTTGGCTCCCGAGATCGGTATCGTGCCGGTGAGACGCCGCCCACCGACGATGCGAATACGGTCCATTGTCACCCCAGTGGCCCCATCCCGGGCCGAGGTTGCTAATCGCTGCCCCGATTGCGGCGAAAGTCGGGTGACTGCGAATGGCGCGCCGGCGCGGCTTCTTCGCCGCCAGGGCTCGCCGCGCGGCCACGCGCTTGCGCCTTGCGCCGTTTGAGGTTTTCGCGCAGCGCCGCGGAGAGCCGCTTGCTGCGCGCTTGCTGCTTCATTTCCTTGCCGCGCGAGATCATCGCCGTTCCGCAACCTACAGCAGATGACCGAGGTCGAGCGCATGCGGCGCGTAGACGCCGAGCGCGAGGATCGCAAGCCCGAGGATCCCAAGTGCGCCGCTGAGCCAGGCGAGCGCGATGGCGCTGGTGATCACCGCCGCGGAGGCGAGCACGATGCCGATCTGGAACGCCGCCGAAGCAAGCTCATAGTGATGATATTTTGCCATGGCGAGATCGCGGCCTTCCTCTGCCTCCTTGGCGCGTTCGGAAAGCTCCTTGCGCCCTTCATGCGTCTCCGGCTCGGAATCGTAGCGCGCGGCGGTCTTCTGCCAAGCCTCGATCTGTTTATCCATTGCGGTCTTCGCCGCCGGATCGCCGGCCGCCGCTGCCCCGACCTTCAATTCTTCTGCGGCGGTCTTCACCAGCGTCATGCGGATGGTCTTGGCCTGAAAGAAGGCCCACAGATTCGAAGACTCGACATTGGCGCTGATCGCCTCGGTCTGTGCGCTCTTGCCCAGCGTCTCCGAGAAGGAGAGGAACAGCGCCAGCACCGCGATCAACAGCGCGATCCTGCGGTTCTCGTGCGAAGCATGCTCGGCGTGCTCCGCCTGTTCCAGCTGTTCGTGTGCTTCCGCCATGATGTTTGCCCCGGCTCGTCATTGCGGGCTCGCCGCGTGCGCGGCGCCCGGAAAGACCGATAGCACGAATTTTGCTCAAGCGCGCGGATGCGCGCTGCGATAGGCCTCGATCAGGCGCTCGGCGTCGACTTCGGTGTAGATCTGTGTCGTCGCCAGCGAAGCGTGGCCGAGGAGCTCCTGGATCGAGCGCAGATCGCCGCCGCGGGCGAGGAGGTGCGTGGCGAAGGAATGGCGCAAGGCGTGCGGCGTCGCCGTCTCGGGAAGTCCGAGTGCGCCGCGCAGCCGCGCCATCGCCAGCTGGACGACGCGCGCGGGGAGCGGCCCGCCCTTGGCGCCGATGAATAGCGGGCCGTCCTCGCCCAGATCATAGGGGCAGAGTGCGAGGTAATCGGCGACGAGTTTCGCCACCTGCGGCAGCACCGGCACCATGCGCTGCTTGTTGCCCTTGCCGGTTACGGTGACGGTATCGCGGCCGCCGAAATCACCGCGCTTGAGGCCGAGCGCTTCGGAGATGCGCAGCCCGCCGCCATAGAGGAGCGCGAGCACCGCCGCGTCGCGCGCATGAATCCAGGGCTCGCGCCCATCGCCGGCGGCAAGATCGGGATCGGCGACGCGCTTCGCCGCCGCAGCCGGCAGCGGCCGCGGCAGCGTCTTGCCGATTTTCGGCGCGCGTACGGCGGCGAGCGCGCCGACCTTGCCCTTGCCATTGCGTTCGAGGAAACGCGCGAAGCCGCGCATGCCGGCGAGCGCGCGCATCAGCGAGCGGCTGCCGATGCCTTCGGCGCGCCGCGCGGCCAGGAAGGCGCGCACGTCCGCCGGCTCGAGCGCGGCGAGGTCCTTGAGCGAGGGAGCGCCGCCGAGGTGTTCCGCGAGGAAGGCGAGGAACTGGAGCACGTCGCGCCGATAGGCTTCGGTCGTTTTCGGCGAAAAACGCCGCTCGTCGCCGAGCTGGCGCAGCCAGCTTTCGAGCTCGGCTGCGACCTTGGGCGCCACCAGATTGATTTCGGCCTTCGTGGTCATCGTCGCCGCGACTGTAGCGGCAGAGCCCTTTCCCCTTCCTAAACCGCCTGGAATCGGGACAACCTACCGTATGCCCAGGCGCGTCGTCGATGTCCTCGTGCCGGTCGCCCTCGACCGGACCTATTCGTACCGGGCGCCGGAGGAGCTGGCGCTCGCGCCGGGCGACATCGTCAGCGTGCCGCTCGGCGCCCGCGAGGCGACCGCGGTGGTGTGGGCGGAAAATCCGACGCCCAATCCGCGGCTCGACAACCGGCTCAAGGACGTCGAGGAGAAGCTCGAGCTGCCGCCGCTCAAGGACGAGCTGCGCAATTTCGTCGACTGGGTCGCGAACTACACGATCGCCTCGCGCGGCATGGTGCTGCGCATGTGCCTGCGCATGGGCGAGCACCTCGGCGAAGAACGCGAGCGCGTCGGCGTGCGCCTTGCCGGCGCCGCCCCGCAGCGCATGACCCCGGCGCGCGGGCGCGTGCTTGCGCTCCTCGCCGACGGCATGTTGCGCGGCAAAAGCGAAGCGGCGCGCGAAGCCGGCGTCAGCTTGGGCGTGATCGACGGCCTCGTCGACGAAGGCACGCTCGAAACCGTTGTTCTGCCGCCGGAGCCGGTCGCGGAACGACCCGATCCCGATTTTGCGCGGCCGGACTTTACGCCCGGCCAAAACGCCGCCGCCGCGGCGCTGAAGGCGACCGTCGCCGCGGGCGGCTACGCGGTCACGCTGCTCGACGGCGTCACCGGCTCCGGCAAGACCGAGGTTTATTTCGAAGCCGTGGCCGACACCATCCGCCGCGGCCGGCAGAGCCTGATCCTGATGCCGGAGATCGCGCTCACCGCGCAGTTCCTCGACCGCTTCGCCGCGCGTTTCGGCGTGCGTCCGGCGGAGTGGCATTCGGAGCTCACGCCGCGCCGGCGTGCGCGCACCTGGCGGGCGGTCGCCGATGGCGAGGTCGCCGTCGTCGTCGGGGCGCGCTCGGCGCTGTTCCTTCCTTACGCCGATCTCGGCCTCATCGTCGTCGATGAGGAGCACGACCAGGCCTACAAGCAGGAAGACGGCGTGCGCTACCACGCCCGCGACATGGCGGTGGTGCGCGGCCACATCGCCCGCATCCCGGTGGTGCTGTCCTCGGCGACGCCTTCGCTCGAAACCGAAGTCAACGCCCGGCGCGGGCGCTACCGGCGGCTGGCGCTGCCCGAGCGCTTCGGCGGCCAGCTGCTGCCGTCGGTCGAGGCGATCGATCTGCGCCATGAGCGCCCGCCGCCCGGCCGTTTCATTTCGCCGTCGCTCGCCGGAGCGGTGCAGACCGCGATCGAGCGCGGCGAGCAGGCGCTGTTCTTCCTCAATCGCCGCGGCTATGCGCCGCTGACGCTGTGCCGCGCCTGCGGCTTCCGCTTCTCCTGCCCGAACTGCGACGCCTGGCTGGTCGATCACCGCTTCCGCAAAGAGCTCGTTTGCCACCATTGCGGCTTCGCCATGCCGCATCCGCCGGCGTGCCCGAAATGCCAGGCGGTGAATTCGTTCGCCGCCATCGGCCCGGGCGTCGAGCGCCTGGAAGAGGAAGTGCGCGCGCTGTTCCCGCAGGCGCGCGTGCTGGTGCTCTCGAGCGATCTCGTCGCCACGATCGAGCGGCTGCGCGAAGAGTTGGACGACGTCGCCCAGGGCCGCTTCGATATCGTCATCGGCACGCAGCTTGTGGCCAAAGGCCATCACTTCCCGAAGCTCAACCTCGTCGGCATCGTCGACGCCGATCTCGGCCTCAACAATGGCGACCCGCGCGCGGCGGAGCGCACCTTCCAGCTCTTGCATCAGGTGGTCGGCCGCGCCGGCCGCGACGCCGGCGTCGGCCGCGGCTATTTGCAAACGCATCAGCCCGAGCATCCGGTGATGCGCGCCTTGATCGCGCAGGACCGCGAGGCGTTCTACAATGCCGAGATCGCGGCGCGCGAGCGCACCCACTATCCGCCGTTCGGCCGCCTCGCCAGCCTCGTCGTCTCCGGCCCGGACAAGCACGACACGCAGGCCTACGCGCGGGCGCTGGCGCGCGCGGCGCCGCCGCACGAGGAGGTGCGCATCCTCGGCCCCGCCGACGCGCCGCTCTCGCTCATCCGCGGCCGCCACCGTCTGCGGCTATTGGTCAAAGCGCCGCGCGGCTTCGATCTCTCGGCTCATCTGCGCGACTGGCTCGCGGGTGCGCCGAAGGCGAAGGGAGGCATCAAGCTCGACATCGATGTCGATCCGCAGAGCTTTTTGTGAGTCCCGATTGTCGTCTTGGAGCCGCTCGGGCAGGTGCTAATCAAAACAAACGCGAAGCGGGCCGCACCGGCGCGGCCCGCCTCTTGTCGTTTGCGCCCCGGAACGCTCCGGTGCGCGACTAGAACAATTTCTTGATTTCGAAAAAGATGTGGCTCACGCCGACCACGAACGTGTTCGGGTTGGTGCTGCCGTTCTGGTTTATGCTGTTGTGACAATCGAGACAATTGAGACCGCCCAGTGTGGACGGACCCTGGTCGTAGGTCTCCAGGGTGGAATTGGTCAATTGACTGGTGCCGACTTGGACACCAGTGCCGGATGCGCCGGGCGCGCCCGGGATCGCCCAGGTGGCCCCGCTCATGATGTAGTTGTTGCGAATGTCGCCGCTCGGCATCATCGCAGCGACATTATTGTTGATCGAGATGATTTCGGAATTCGAGGCGGCCGAACTGGGATCGAGCGGATTCGGCGAGACGTTGGTGGCCGCGCCGAAGGGCTTCATCCGCAGCGTGTTGCTTGGACTGATGGTGAACGATCCCTCCGCCTTGATGCCGACGCTGGGCGATACCTCGGACATATGCGCCTGATTGAAGGGACCGGAGGAGCCGGTGGCCGAGAACAGCCACGTACCGGCCGTCGATTGCGGCACGGTCGTCACCGCGCCGTTCTTGTTGACGTACGAGTAGGCGGCCAGCGGCGTGTTGCCGACATGCTCGAAGGTCGCCCAGATCATCTCCGGGTGTTGATTGGTGCTGCCGACGACGTGCATGCCGACCAACGCGAGTTGCACGGTTTTTTGTCCGGTCGGCGGCCAGGCGGTGGTGCTGGATTGGTTGTAGGTCGGAATTGTGCCCGTGATCGTGATGTATTTACTCGGGTCAGGCAAAGTTGACGCCTCGACCCAGGCGCTCTTGACTTCCACCGCCAGCGCATCCGGATCGGGAAACGTCTTGCCGTGGGCCAGGGCGAACGTGGTGATGGCGTTCAGATCTGTCATCGACGTCGGGAAGGTCGGGTTGGCATTGCCCGATTCAATCTGATTGTCCCGCCATCCGGTCAGGAAATAGGCGTACACGTCGTTGACCATGAGGGCGTAATAGACCAGTGACCCGTTCTGCGATTCGACGACCGATCCATCGGCTTCGCCCTGTTCAACCGGGACCACATTGCCTTGCGGACCGATGAAGATCGGAATGTTGTCGACGATGATTTTTTGCACCTGCAGCGGCGGGATCGGCGGGCGCCCGATTGTTAGCGGTGGGGGAGGCAGAATTCGCGGTTCGATAACGGCGCCGGCCGCGTCGCGAAGGACCCGCTCGCCCTGCGCGCCGAATTCGACGTGGGCGAGGGCTCGCTCCTTTCCTGCCGTATCGACGATTTGCGGTGCCGCGGCCGCGGCCTTCGGCGGCGCCACTTCGAATATCTGCCCGCCCTTGGCGATAATGATCGGCAGCCCGGTCGGTCCGAGTTTGGCCGCCCGCAGGGCGAACGGATGGATAAAGCCGGGGGTATGCGCCAGCAGCGTGCGGTTGCCCGACGCGTCGGGCGGCGTAACGTCATAGAAGGCCGGCGAATCAAAAATAAACCCGCCGGAGCCGTAGACCGCTGGCGCCGGCGAGGTGAGCCAGAGGAACATCTGCTTCGACCATTGGTAGAAGCTGCAATTCGGCGTTGCCGGAAACGACACGCTGTCGGCCGGGTTCACCACGCCGTTCAATGTCGGCGTGCCGCTTTCGAACCAAGTGTCGAAGGTCGAGGTGGGCACCGTGCAGCTCGGTGCCGGGTCGGCCGGCAAGGTTTGCGCGAGCGCCGCACCTCCGGCGGCCCACGCCAGCGCCAGCAGCGTGATTGTACGTTTGAGCGTGGTCTTTATCGGAGGAATCGGTCGAAATGAGAAGTCGCGTAGGATTTCCATTTGCCTCTCCTCTAATGGATGTTTGCTCCCGATATTGTCGCAGTTGCCTCTAGCCCGGCGATTGTCGCCTACAATTACGACAAGTTATTGTCCATTTTGCACTCAGTAATTGCATATTAAATTCAATGGGATGAAACGCGCAGCGCGCAGGACATCGAGTGGAGCGCAACGAATGACGGCGCAATGATGAAGCCCACGCGGAATTACCGGCAATCACCCGCGGGCCCGGCGCTTCGCGCCTTTGCCCGCCCTACCGTTCTTTCGGTTGCCCCGCCCGCGCGGCGCCAATTTCTTGCGTTCCGCGATCGCCAGCGCGCGCGCGGCCCACACCGCGAGTTCTTCGGGATCGTCATAAAGCCGCTCCGGCAGGCGCCAGTAGGACAGCGAAGCGCGGCCGACGCGGCCGGGGCTTTTGGCGCGGGTGTAGACGAACGGCCGGCTGCCTTCGCGCTCGAAATCCGGGATGCTGGTCTCGTCCACCTTGAGGAAGATCGCGCCGTCGAATACGAGCCCGAACATGGAACCTTCGGACCAGAGGCCGGCGCCGCCGAACATGCGCTTCACCGCCACCGGGCCGAATGGCGCGAACAGGTCGCGGATGAATTCCGGGTCCAAGCGGGTCGTCCTTGGCAAAATCCGCCGCAAGGGTAGCGCGGTTCGAGCGGCAGCGGAAATCTCAGGCGCGCGCCGGCGTCCTCAAATCCACCGCCTGACCCTGCCGCAATAGGCGGCGTACTCTTCGCCGAACTGCCGGCGCATGTTTTGCTCCTCGAACGGGATGTGCACCCAATTCGCCGTGGCGAACGTCGCGATCGGGGCAAGAAACATCGGCCAGGCGCCGACCCAGAACGCGATGCCGAGCGCGACGATCGCTAGACCCAGATACATCGGGTTGCGGGTCAGCCGGAACGGGCCGGAGGTGACGAGCTTGGGGTGCGCCGTCGCGGTCGGGTTGAGCACCGCGCCCCGGCGCCGGAACAGCGTGACCGCCGTGGCGGACAACGCGATGCCGACGGCGACGAGGGCGATGGCAAGCGGGACGACCGGCAGCCCCGGGATCCGCGGCCATCCCGCCAGGTAGCTGATCCCGGCCGCGATCAGCAAATAGGCGAGGGTCCAAATCGGCGGCGGAATTTTCAGCATCGGCGTGCGCATCAGAGACTGCTGATCACCGTATAGGAAAGATACACGAACAGGGCGGCGCCGAGGATGACAAGGAGCCCCGCGAGCGCCACGTCCAGCCGCTCGCCGGTGCCGGGCACCAGCTCGGGGCTGTCGATCTCGATCGAAGTCCGGCGGAAGCGCAGCAACGCCAACGCGATCGTCGCGGCGCCGAGGCCGATGAGAATGAGGCCGGCGACATTGCCGACCAGCTGCCCGCGCACCGATATGGGATGGCGCGCAAGTGTCTGCCCGGCGATCTCCAGGAACAGGTCGAACTTCTCCACCAGGAAGCCAAAGGCCATCACCGCGATGCCGGTGCGCACCCAGGCGAGGAAAGTGCGCTCGTTGGCGGCGTGGTCGCTAAATCGTTCTTTCATGCGGCACTCGTCCCTGTCGGCGGCGCGGATGCGCGAAAAAACGAAACCGAGCGGCCATCTGACTTTTGCATCGGCGATAGCTTTCGCCGCGCTCGACTAATCCGGCTCGCGTGCTAGCCGGGATTGGCTCCGGCCGGTGCGACATGCTCAACCGACGCGGCAATCGCGCGCAAATCGGCGGCGACGGCCGGATATTTTCCAGCGAGTTCGTCTAAATTGCCGATTTCCACGTCGGCCGGCACCACGCCGGGCCACTCGGTGCTCGCGCCCAGGAACCAGCGGCGACGCCCGATCAGCCGCGCGGTGTGAAACGTATTGCCCGGAATCAGCTGCTGCACGCGCTGGCCCTGGCGCAGGTCCGGCCCGATGACGACCCGCTCGGTGCCGCCGTCGGCGTGCAACATGAACAGCTCGATCGGATCGCCGAGATAGTAGTGGTAGAGTTGATCGTTGCGGATGCGGTGCAGCCGCACCGGCGCGACCGGCGTCACCATGAAGTAGAGCGCAGAGCCCAAAGGCCGCCCGTCCGCGAACGGCGGCGGCAATCCGCCCGCCGCGATCGATTGTTTGCTCAGGAACGTCAGGCGCACGAACCCGCAGGTGGCGTTCGGCTCGAGCTGCAGCAGGCTGCGAACCTCATCCGCGGTCAACTCGCCGGTCGTTGTCGTCATCATGGGGCTCACCTTCGGCCGGTTTTGCGCTTTGGCCGCAAGCGCCGGCGTCAATGTGGCGGCCCCGACCAGCGCTGCACCCTGCAGAACGCGGCGGCGGCCGACAACGGGCGAACCACGTTTCCGCACGACGGTTGCCTCCTGCCGATCAAGCAAGTGTAGCCCGGATTGAGCGGCAGCGAAATCCGGGGCAGCTTTGGGCCATGACCCGCGTTCCCGGGTTTCGCTTCGCTCTACCCGGGCCACGGATGATTGATCGCAAAACCAAGGAGCCGCGCCATGGCCGAAATTTTCGCCGATCGCTATACCGCACGCGTGGACAAGCCGGTCGTGCTGTTCCTCATCGGCATGCGCTTCAACAAGCTTCTTGCCGTGCACAAATGGCTTCCAGTCGCGATCGCGATGCCGCGCATGCTGGCGGAGCTTGCGAAGCGGCCGGAGGCAGGGCTCCTCTTCTACCGGACCTATGTTTCCGGCCGGGTGATTCTGGTTCAGGAATATTGGCAAAGCTTCGATCAGCTTCTCGGCTACGCGCACGACCGATCCGGCCGGCATTTCCCCGCCTGGGCCGCTTTCAATCGCGCCATCGGTACCGATGGATCGGTCGGCATCTGGCACGAGACCTATCTGGTCGAGCCGGGGAAGAGCGAATGCGTTTACGTCAACATGCCGCGATTTGGTTTGGCGGCGGCGGCGCAGCACGTCAAAGCGGACGGCAGGCTGGCGAAGGCGAAAGACCGGCTGAGCGTCTAGCTCGCCGCTTCATCTGACTGCCGCGCCAAACGGCATTTTGCTTGCATCGCCGACAATGGAGACAGACCCGTATGACCATCTCCACCGCCATCACGAACCTTTCCCTCAATCCGCTTCTCGCCATCGCCGTGTTCGCCGCCACGGCGGTCACCGATGCGGTCTATGTGTTCTTCACCGCGGCGGTCGCCTCGCGCCACCGCGTTCGCGCCGCGAACTGGAGCTCGCTTTGGTATCTCCTTTCCGCGTTCTCGGTGATCAGCTACACCGGCAATCCGGTTTACGTCGCGTTCGCCGCTCTCGGTTCGTGGCTCGGCGCCTACGTCTCGGTGACCTGGCTCAACCGCGGACAACCGGCGGCGACGCACCTGCGTCCAGGGCCGCCCTGATTTTGGTTTTCGGCGCGCAGCTCGTATTGCGACAGTTTTGTGAACGTTTTGTTGCTGGCGGAAAACGATAGCCGAAGAACTGCGCTTGACGATCAAACAAAGTATTCGGATATTTTATTCGGGCGGCGATGCCGGCACGTTGAAAATCGGCAACAGAAGCAATTCCTCAGAAGAGCGCAACACCATGTCAAGGTTTGTCACCATCCTATCGGCCGGCATCATGGCGACGGCCATCATTGTCGGCGCGGCCTCTCGTGCCCGCCCCCGCGGCCGCGGCGATGTCGGACACCGACGCCGCGGCGATGAAAAAGGCGACCGCGGACTGCAAGGCGGAAGTCGGCGAAAAGGCGAAGTACCACGAAATGTCGTGGCTGACGCGGCACAAGATGGTGAAGAATTGCGTCAAGGAGACCCTGGCGAAGGGTCATTGACCGGATCTGATCGCCTTCTGGCTAACGAGCCGGCGCGACGCTATCGGCTGCCCTGCGCCTGCCGGTAACGCAGCGGCGTATCCTCGGCATCGACGATCATCTTGCCGATCGGCCAGAGCGCGATGCCGGCGAGCTTCAAATGCGCCCAGGCGAATGGGATGCCGATGATGGTCACGGCCAGCACAATGGCGGTGATCAGATGCCCGAGCGCCAGCCACCAGCCGGCGAGCACCAGCCAGACGATATTGCCGAGAAAGCCGAACGGCCCGGTGCCGAAATCCTCGCTGCCGAGATACTCGGCGCGCGAGACCGCCTTCCGGCCGAAGGGAAGCATTGTGTAGGAGGCGATATTGAAGGCCGCCCGGGCCCAAGGCAGGCCGATAATGGTGATCGCCATGATCGCGGCGGCAATGACCCAGGCGACCGCCATCCACAGGCCGCCGAACACAATCCAAAAAAGATTGAGCAGGAGAGATACGGGGGACATGAGGTTCTCCCAGTCGTCTCGACAGTGCCGGCACCACGCCGTGGCGTCACACAGGTAAGCACGGCCGTCTCGGTCTGCCAGCCGGCGCGACCTAGCCGCGGAAGCGGAACCCGTCTCGGAACCGCACGTTATCCATGTGTCTGCGATCCATTTGTCTGCGCGGCCCGTCGCGCAAGGCTTCGCGGGGGCGCCGGCGATATCATTCCAATCCGGCGCGGCGGAACGCTTCCAGATAGTGCTCCATCTCGTCCGTATCCTTGATCGGCATTTGCTTGGCGATCCAGGCGAGCGAAATGTTGGGTTGCGCGCGACGCAGCTCCTGCAAAGCGGCGCGCGCAACATCGCCCTGTCCGGCCATGGCCGCGGCCGCCGTCAGCACCCGATGGGCGCCGACGAAATCGCCGCGCTGCCGGATGCCCTCGCGCGCAAGCCGCATCGCCGCGTCGTAGTCGCGGCCGATAAATTGAGCGTAGGCGGCGATGCCGCAATAGATCGCCGAATGCGGATCGCGCGGCGACAAGCGCAGCGCCCGCTGCGTTGCCAGGTCGGCTTCCTGCCAACGGCCGCAATACGCCAGCACCAATCCGTAATAGCCCTGCGCCAGCGAGAAGTTCGGATTAAGCCGCAGCGCCCACTCGAACTCGGCGAGCGAATCCTCGAAGCGCCGGGCGAACAGATGGACGCCGCCCAAGGCATAGTGGGCCCAAGGGTCGTCACTATCGGCCAGGATCGCCGATTGCGCCGCGCGTTCCGCGGCTGGCGCGACCCGGTCCAAGTCCTCCCAGCCCATATGGGCGCTGAACATGTGGCTGGTGGCGAGCAAGCCGAGCGCCTGACCGTAGTTCGGATCGATGGCGGTCGCCTTCTCCAGCAGCGCCTGGGCCACGACATTGTCTTGCCGCGTCACCCGCCAGTAATGCGACAGCGCCCGCATCACCAGGTCCCAGGCGTCCATGCTGTCGGGCGGTTTGCGCCGCGCGCGAAAATTTTCCGCGGCGTAGAGCTGCGGCTCGATCGCGGCGACGATCGCCTCGGTGATCTCGTCCTGCACCGCGAACACGTCGGCGAGGTCGCGGTCGTAGCGCTCGGCCCAGATGTGGCTGCCGGTGGCGACGTCGTTGAGCTGCGCGGTGATGCGCACGCGGTCGCCGCCCTTGCGCACGCTGCCCTCGACCACATAGCCGACGCCGAGCTCCTCGGCGATCTGCTTCATATGCACGGCCTTGCCCTTGTAGATGTACGAAGAGTTGCGGGCGATCACAAAGAACCAGCGCAGCTTGGAGAGCGCGGTAATGATGTCCTCGCTGATCCCGTCGGAAAAGTATTCCTGCTCCGGCTCGCCGCTCATATTGACGAAGGGAAGAACGGCGATCGCCGGCCGGTCGGGCAATGGCGGCGCCGACTGCGTCTCGGCGGCCTGATCCGGCGAAGCGCCGGCGGGTGAGGATTTGTCGGCATTCGCCTGCGTACGCACGTCGCCGACAAAGCGAAATCCCTTGCGCGCGATGGTGCGGATCAGCTTTTGCGCCTGGCCGGTGTCGCCGATTGCCCGGCGCGCGGCGTTGATGCGGCTGGTGAGCGTGGAGTCCGAGACGATGCGGCCGCACCAGACCGAGGCGATCAGGTCATCCTTGCTGACGACGCGGTCGCGGTTCTCGACCAGATAGACCAGAAGGTCGAAGACCTGCGGCTCGACGGCGATAGCGTCGGTGCTGCGCCGCAGCTCGCGCCGGTCGGTGTCCAGCGTATAGCCGGCAAAGAGAAATCGCACCTTCGTCGCCTTCCAACCGGCCTGCGCGGC
This sequence comes from uncultured Alphaproteobacteria bacterium, assembly GCA_963850855.1. Taxonomy (GTDB): domain Bacteria; phylum Pseudomonadota; class Alphaproteobacteria; order Rhizobiales; family Xanthobacteraceae; genus BOG-931. Next base: position 70,673 of record CAWKNH010000010.1, on the reverse strand, counting down.
CGTTCTCACGCAATAATCAAGCCCATCTCACGGACAAATCAAGCGCGCGACAAGGTCTTCCCGCCGCCTTCCCGGCATCCTGCGCGCCTCTCGGCCGCGTGCGCCGAGACCGCACGAATTGGAGGAGACCATGAGCCAGATCCAGGCAACCGGCCAGGATATTCATCGCCAAGTCAATCTTGCCGGACGGCTGATCGCGTTTCTCTATGGGATCGCATCCTATGCCGCGTTCTTCGTCAGCTTCCTCTATGCCGTCGGCTTCGTCGCGGGTCTCGCCGTGCCGAAGACGATCGACAGCGGGCCGGACGCGGCGACGGCGCAGGCCATCATCGTCGATCTGCTGCTCATGTCGGTGTTCGCCATCCAGCACAGCGTGATGGCGCGCAAGCAGTTCAAGCAATGGTGGACAAGGTTCGTCCCGGCCTCGGTCGAACGCAGCACCTATGTGCTGCTGTCGAGCCTGGCGCTGATGCTGTTGTTCTGGCAGTGGCGGCCGCTGCCGGCGGTCGTGTGGCAGATCGCCGATCCGCGAATCGCCATGGCGGTAACCGGCCTGTCGCTGGTCGGCTGGCTGATCGTTTTGACCAGCACGTTCCTGATCAACCATTTCGAACTGTTCGGGCTGCACCAGGTCGCCAATAATCTCGGCGGACGGCAGATGCCGGTGCCGCGGTTTCGCACACCGCTGTTTTACCGATTCGTGCGGCATCCGCTCTATCTCGGCTTCATCATCGCGTTCTGGGCGGCGCCGACGATGACCGCCGGTCACTTGCTGTTCGCGGCGGTGACCACGGCTTACATCTTCGTTGGGATTTTCCTGGAAGAGCGCGATCTGATCGAGGCCTTCGGCGAGGACTATCGCGCCTACAAGCGCCGCGTGTCGATGCTCCTGCCCTGGCGCAAGTCGGCCTGATCGAAAGGACTCACAGCATGATCGAAGAGCAGCGCGGACGGATCGACTACGACGAGCACGGAGCCGGTCCGACCATCATATTGGTCCCCGGATCGTGCAGCACCGGCGCCGCTTGGCGTCCCGTGGTCGCCGGCTGGAACGACGAGTTTCGTTGCGTGACCACGAGCCTGCTTGGATATGGCGGGACCGCCGAGCGCCGCACCGCAAGCGATGCTTCGATCGCGCACGAGGCCGAGATTCTGGAATCCGTCATCCGCCGGGCCGGCGGCGGCGTGCATCTGGTCGGCCATTCCTTCGGCGGCCTGGCCGCGCTCGCGGTCGCGCTGCGCAATCGTGTGCCGCTCGCCAGCCTCGCGATCGCGGAGGCGCCGGCGGTCAGTGTGCTGAGCGACCCGGAGGAGCGGCAGCACCGTTACGCGTTCGCGCAGATGACGCGTGAATATTTCACGGCGTTAGCCGACGGCGACATGGAAGCCATCGCGACCATGATCGACTTCTATGGCGGTGCCGGCACCTTCGCCTCCTGGCCGCCGCGGGTGCGCAGCTACGCCGTGGAGACGACGCCGGTCAATATTCTCGATTGGGCGAGTGCAGATGGCTTCGATCTGTCGGCGGCATCGTTGGCCGCTCTCGATATCCCGGTGCTGGTCATCGTCGGCGGATCGAGTCACCTGGCGATACGACGCGCCAATGAGCTCCTGAGCGAGCGGATCAACGGCGCGATCTTCGCGAGCGTCGAGGGCTCCGCGCATTTCATGATTTCGACGCACGCCCAACGGGTGGCCCAGTTGATCGCCGAGCACGTGCGTTGCGCGGAAGCAGCGCGCGACACGCGAACGATTGCGGTCAGGCCTCTAGGCGCTGCTTACGGAATGCATTCTTCTTCTTGACCTTGTCGCCGGCAAATTCCAGCAGATCGCAGCCGTGCGTGGCGACAAGCTTGCCGTCGGCGCCGGTGGCGACAAAGGTCCACTCGAAGGTGCCGCGGTCGCCGGCGACGAAAACCTGCAGGTCCTCGAATCTTCCGTCGGGAAATCGGTCGAAGAACGCCTTCACGCCGCGCCGCACCGCGTCTCGCCCCACATAGCTTGCGCCGAACAGCTCCGGGCCGAACGAAGCATGGTATTCGCCGTTTTCGGCGAAGAAGCTCGCGACCTTTTCCGCGTCGTGAGAATTCCAGGCGGCTCCAAATTGAGTCGCCCGCTCCAAGGTCATCGTCGCGCTCATGATCTCCCCCGGTTCGCGCGCACCGCCGCTGCGTCAGCTCCTCTTGATCGGTATCGCGCCCATGAAGTCACGCTTGCCGATTTCCAGGCCGCAGTGGCGCAGAATCGCATAGGCGGCGGCGACGTGGAAATAGAAGTTCGGCAGCACGAAATGGTTGAGGTAGTCGCCGCCCTGCATCTGGCCTTTGTTGGTCCCGCCGAGCGGAAAAATGATCTCGCGATCGGCGGCCGCGTCGATTTGTTTGCGGTCGAGCGTCTTGAGATAGGTGATCGTCTTGGCGACGCGCGCTTTGAGCTGTTCGATCGTCGTCTCATTGTCTTCGTAGCTCGGCGCTTCGACGCCGGCGAGGCGCGCCGCGCCGCGTTTGGCCTGATCGGTCGCGACCTGGACCTGACGCGTCAGATCGAACATGTCCGGCGCCAGCCGGGTATGCAGCAGAACTGTGGGGTCGATCTTCTTGGCGGCGGCAAAAGCCTCGGCCTTGTCGAGAATGGCCGAGAGCGCGTTGAGCTCGATTTCGAAAACCGGAACGGAGGCTTGTGACATCGAAAACGACATGGAATGGATCCTTGGGCCTTTGGGAATTGGGTTTTGTGAGTGGGTCGTAGGCGATTGCGTGCCACGACGCAACACCGCCCGGTCACTGCCCGCTCAACGCACCTGAAACACCAGCTTGCCGCGGAAATGGCGCGACTCGCTGACGCGATGCGCCTCGGCCGCCTCGGATAGGCGATAGAGCTTGATCTCAGGCGGGCGTACCGCTCCTACCGCCACCAGCGCGGCGATGCGTTCGAGCGGCGCGCGGGCGCGGCCGACGGCGGGCCGCAAGGCCGTCACGTCATCACGATCGGGCTTTGGCGCCTGCGCGCCGGAAGCGATGAAGGCCGCGCGGCCGCCGGGCTTGAGCACGGCGAAGGATTTTTGCGCCACGTCGCCGCCGACCGTGTCGAAAACCGCGTCGCAATCGCGCACGACGCGGGTGAAGTCTTGGGCGTTGTAGTCGACGACAATGTCGGCGCCGAGACCGCGCACGTAATCGACGTTGGCCGCGCTGGTCGTGGTGATCACCCGCGCGCCGATATGCTTGGCGAGCTGAATGGCGAAACCCGCGACGCCGCCGGCGCCACCCTGAATGAGTATCGTTTCGCCGCGCTTGAGCTGCAACGTGGTCTCGACCGAGATGATTGCGGTGAGCCCGGTGAGCGCCAAGGCGGCGGCGTCGATATGCGACAGTCCGGCCGGCTTCTTGGCGATGATCGCGGCTTTGATCGCGAGCTTTTCGGCGTATGCGCCCTCGCGGCCGGCTTCGAGTACGCCAAACACCGCATCGCCGACCTTCAGGTCATCGGCGCCGGCGCTGGTCGCGGCCACCAAGCCGGAAAAATCCCGCCCCAGCACCAGCGGAAATTTGGCTTGCGAATATTCGGCGTTGCGCACCTTCCAATCGGCCCCGTTGACGCTCGCTGCCGCCACGTCGACGACGACCTCGCCCGGTCCGGCCACGGGGTCCGGCACGTCGCCGTATTTCAGGACTTCCGGACCGCCGAATTGCTCGATGAAAGCGGCTTTCATGATTCGCCTTGTGCCGGCGCAGGTGCCGCCGACTTATCGATGCACGACGGGTTTTGTCGCCTGCTGCGGTCTTTAATACTACATCGCAATACCGCGGGAATACTCGGAACTCGACTTGACATCCGCTCGCTGCCGGTAGCATGAGCTAACCGCGCTGCGGCGACCAAGTGCGCCTAACGCCTCCGGCGCTCTAGACTTAAGACCCGGGATTTGAACCCATGTCCGAAGTCAGCTTGGCGCTACGAAATCTGCGCGGTCTCGCCATTCTCCTGATCTTGGCGTTCCATTGTCTTTCCGCTTACATCGTAAACCAGCCTGCTCAGCCGCCGCCCTTTGATCTTGCGCCCTACGCGTGGCGGGCGATGCCGATCGTCGATCGCGAGCGGTGGCTTGGCTTCGACCTGTTTTGCGCGTTTCAGTTTCTCTACCTGATGCAATTGATGTTCTTCCTCTCCGGGCTGTTTGTCTGGCCGAGCTTGCAGCGCCGCGGTTGGAGCAAGTTTGTCGGTCATCGGCTGATACGCCTCGGCGTGCCTTTCATCATCGGCGTCTACCTGGTGATGCCGGTCGCCTTCTATCCGGTTTATCGCCTCACCGCGGCCGATCCGGACTGGCCGGCGTTCTGGTCGCAGTGGAATGCGCTGCCGATCACGCCGACCGGCCCGATGTGGTTCTTGTGGTTTCTCATTGCGTTGAACATCGGCGCGGCCTTGCTCTACCGATTGGTGCCGGACATGAGTTCGTTCCTGGCTCGGCCCCTGGCCGCTGCCGGGACTCGTCCGGGAAGATTCTTCGCGGCTATCGTCGGGGTAACGGCGGTCGCCTACCTGCCGCTCTCGGCGATCTATTCACCATGGAAGTGGGTCGGCATCGGCCCGTTCGAGGTGCAGGCGGCTTTTGCGCCGCAATACGCGCTGTATTTCCTCTTGGGTCTCGTCGTGGGAGCGCAGGGCTGCGAACGCGGCCTGCTCGACCCGCAAGGCATGCTGGTGCGGCGCTGGCCGGCTTGGGTCGCCGGCAGTTTCGCGGCGTTTTTCCTGTGGGTCATCCCCACGGCGCTGATCGTGAAGGTCCCCGGAGCGCCGGTGCCGGTGCTGCAGCTCATCGGCGATATCGGCCTGGTGACCTTCGCCGGCGCCGCCTGTTTCAGCATGACGGCGGTTTTCCTGCGCTTTGCCGCCGTGCCCTGGTCGCCGGTCGTCGATACGGTTTCCGAGCATGCCTACGGTATCTATTTCTTTCACTACCTGTTCGCGCTGTGGCTGCAATTCCTGCTGCTCGATTTTGCCATTCCGGCGATCGGCAAAGGCGCGATGGTATTCGCCGCCACCGTGACATTGAGCTGGGCGGCGAGCGTGCTCACCGACTGGGTGCTGGCGAGCGGGCGCACTCTGCTGACACGCGCCGCGACCTGGTCCCGCGCGCCGTCGATTGCCGATGGGCTCTTTTCCGAGACCAAGTTTTCCGATTGAATTCGCCGGCGGCCTGCGGCCGCAAAACGTCCTCCACTGGCAGGAAGCATCCAATGGCGCACGGACTATTCGTCGACGGCGTGTGGCAGAGCCAATGGTACGACCCCGCTGCGACCGGCGGGCGCTTCGTGCCGGCCGAGCCCGTGTTCCGCAATTGGGTCACGCCGGACGGGAGCGCCGGACCGAGCGGTGAGGGCGGCTTCGCCGCCGAGCGCGGGCGCTATCACCTCTATGTGTCGCTCGCCTGCCCCTACGCGCACCGCACAGTGATTTTCCGCAAGCTGAAAGAGCTCGAGAGCGTGATCTCGATCTCGATCCTCGATCCGGTCATGGGCGATCAGGGTTGGGAGTTCGGCACTGGGCCGGGCACCACCGCGGACGCGGTCAACGGCAAGCGCCGGCTCGGCGAAATCTATCTGCTCGCCGATCCGCGCTATACCGGCCGCGTCTCGGTCCCGGTGCTCTGGGACAAGGAACGACGCACCATCGTCAACAACGAGTTGCCCGAGATCATCCGCATGCTCAACGCGGCGTTCGCGTCGTTGACCAACGACCATGCCGATTACTATCCGATGGAGCTGCGCGCCGAGATCGATCGGATCAACGCCCGCATCCTGAGCGACGTGAATATCGGCGTCTATCGCGCCGGGTTTGCCACCAAGCAGGACGCGTACGAGGAAGGCTGCCGCGCGGTATTCGCCGCGCTCGACTGGATCGAGGGCCTGCTGTCGCGCCAGCGCTATCTTGTCGGCGCGCGGCTAACCGAGGCCGATTGGCGCCTGTTCACCACGCTGGTGCGCTTCGACGCGGTCTACTACAGCCATTTCAAATGCAATCTGCGCCGTATCGCCGACTATCCCAATCTGTCGAATTATCTGCGCGATCTCTTTCAGGTCCCCGGCGTCGCCGGCACCGTGAATATGGATCACATCAAGCGCCACTATTACATGAGCATGACGGCGATCAATCCGACCCGGATCGTGCCGCTCGGGCCGGAGCTGGATTTTGCCGCGCCGCACGACCGCGGACGGTTCGAGCCGCGTACCTAGCCTGAGCGCCGGTCTACGCGCGAGTTTTGCCGATCGTGGAAGAAATTATCGTTCTCGTTCCCTGTTGAACGTTGCTCGTCGATTTCCGGATTCCCGTCAATTCCGATCGCGCCGCCTATGCCGGAGCCGCGCGCCCGCCGCCGCTTGCTGCCGCGAGTGGAGCAAGCTCTGCGCTACTTGGGATAGCAGCGGCCGGAGCGAAATTCGTAAGGCCCTCGTTAACTACGGGCGCGGTAGCCTGCGAAACTACCGTTCAGGCAAAAGATGCGTATCGCCTTGGTCGAACCGAGCCGCACGGTCCAACGGATCGTCACCGGCATCATCGAGCCCTGGGGACATGAAGTTCGCACCTTCATGGATGCCCCGGAAGCGCTCGCCTGCCTGCAGGCGGAAAGAGACGTCTGCGTGCTGATCACCAGCGCGGAGCTGGTCTCGACATCGGGCGTCCAGCTGGTCAGCGACGCGCGGGCGCTCGCCGGTGCGCAGCGGCCGCTCTACATCGTCTTGATGTCCTCGAGCGATCAGCGCTCGAAGATGATTCAAGCGCTCGAAAACGGCGCCGATGATTTCATTTCCAAACCTCCGGCGCCGGAAGAGCTCCGCGCCAGGCTTCGGGCCGGGGAACGTATCACCTCGATGCAGGCCGAGCTGATTGCGCTGGCGACGATCAATTCTCTGACCGGACTGCTCACCCGCCGCGCATTCGTCGCGGCCGCGGAACGAATGGTGGAACGGGCGATGGCAGGACGGCACTTTTCCGTCCTCATCTGCGACCTCGACAAGTTCAAGGCCATAAACGACACCTATGGTCATGAAACCGGCGACCTGGTCCTGCGAAAAGTCAGCGAAGAACTGAGAGCGATTGACGTACCGACGGGCCGGCTCGGCGGCGAAGAAGTCGCATTGCTGACCGACGGGCACCTGGACGATGCGGTCGATCTCGCCGAACGTATTCGCGAGTCGGTCAGCAAGCTCGTCATTCGCGTCGGAAACCGGACAATCGGAGTCACCTGCAGCGTCGGCGCGGCCGAATGGGAGCCGGGCGACACTATAGACACGCTGTTGCGTCGCGCAGATGCGGCGCTTTACGAGGCCAAACGCACCGGGCGCAATCGTGTCGTCGCGGCCGACAGCTTTGCCTTGTCCGACGAGCACAGGCGCTGGCGCGGAATCGCGCGGACGGCGGCGCGCAACGACGCCTGAAACGGCGCCCGCGCCCACGCGCCACGCACGGCGCGTAGGATTGTTCGGTGGCCTCACTCTCACGGTCGCGCGGCGTAGAACAGGTTCGTCGGGCTCTTGATATCGAGCCGCTCGAAACTCCGGAAACCTGCGCCACGAAGCAGCGCCTCGGTGCGCGCCGGGCCGAGGCAGGTGCCCAAGCCCGGCCCGCCCCTGGCCAGCGACTGCGTCATGCAATGGAAGATGCTGAAGCCGTAGAACATGGTGCCGATCGGATTGATGTTGTCCTCGAGCCGGTCGGCGGCCTTGGGCTCGATGATGAACAGCGTCCCTTGCGGTTTGAGCAGCGCGTGGATCTGCTCGAGCGTGCGCTCGGGCGCGGCGAAATCGTGGATGCAGTCGCAGGCGGTGACCAGGTCGAAACCGCCGCCGGCATCGAGGTCGCCGGTCGTCGCGGCGACGAAGGAGACGCGGCCGGATACGCCGGCCTCGGCGGCGACCGCTTCCGCCTGGCGGATCGACTCCTGGTCCGGATCGAGACCGACGATCGTCGCCGCGGGAAAGTTCTTGGCGAGCGCGACGCACACCCGGCCGGCGCCGCAGCCGACGTCGAGGGCGCGGCCGCCCGCTTCGAGGCCGGCTCGCGCCTCCGGCAGCGCCTGCAGCCAATAGCCGGCAAGGCGCTGTTCGTATTGCCCGCGGTTCATCAGGTCCAGGCCGACGACGCCGTCAGCGCCGAATTTCTCGAACGGCACGCCGCCGCCGCGCGCGAACGCGGTGGCGACATCGGGCGCGACCCGCAGCAGCACCGGCGCCATGACGAACAAGCCGCCCATGAAATGGTCGGTCTCGTCGGAGGCGAGCAGGAAGGCATGCTCGTCGGGGAGGCGATAGGTTTCGCCCGCAGCGTCGTAATCGAGGTATTTGGCGCAGGTCATGCCCTTGAGCCATTCTTCGACATAGCGGGCCGTCAATCCCAATTCCCGCACCACGTCTTCGATCCGCATCGCGCCTTTGCCGGCCATGGCGCGGAACAGTCCCGTCTTTACCCCGACATAGCCCATGCCGGCCGTCATCGTGCTCGCCATGTCGGCGAACACCCGGTCGGCAAAACTCTTGACCCGCTCTCTGTCCATCGCGTCGTCCCCGGCCGCTGACTGGTCGTGCTCGCTCGCTCGATGTTGCCCGCTACGCAAATCGCTCTTTCGCGCGCGCGCGCGCTTTCATGGCTTCGACTTCGCGGTTTCGCGCTGGACTCGTGGTTTCGAGCGCGGTGAGGAGCCGACGGGCGGCGCCGGCGACCTCATCAACCGCGCGGTTGAATGCCGCCTCGTTGGCGCGCGAGGGGTGGGTGTATCCGCTCAGCTTGCGCACGAATTGCTCCGCCGATGCGCGGATTTCTTCCTCCGTCGCCGGCGGCTCGAAATTAAACAGCGTGCGGATGTTGCGGCACATGGGCGCCTCCTTTCACTAACATATGCCGCAAGCGTAGCCCGGATTGAGCGCGAGCGAAATCCGGGGCCGGCATTCGTGCCTCTGCCTCGTTCCCCGCATTTCGTTTCTTCGAGGCCGGCTGCGGCTATAGGGAAATCATGGTCGCGGCGATAAAATCGTCGCAAGCCGCGCCATTTTCCGGAGTCTTGGGTGTCGTCTGTCGCTTCCCAGTCCATCACCGTCGCCGGCGAGGATGGCGTCCGCGTTTCCGGGCTGCTGCAAACGCCGCCCGACGCACGAGCCTGCTACGTACTCGCGCATGGCGCGGGAGCAGGAATGCAACATCCCTTCATAGCCGCGGTCGCGGCGGAGCTGGCACAGCGAGGCATTGCCACGCTGCGCTATCAGTTTCCCTACATGGAGAACCGTGCCAGGCGTCCCGACTCGCCGGCGGTCGCGCAGGCGACGGTGCGCGCCGCCGTCGAGATGGCGCTCGGTTGGCTGCCGGGATTGCCGCTCATCGCCGGCGGGAAATCCTTCGGCGGCCGGATGACCTCGCAGGCGCAGGCGAGGGCGCCGCTGCGCGGCGTGTGCGGACTGGCGTTCCTTGGCTTTCCGCTGCATCCGGCCGGCCGCCCCTCGCGCGATCGCGCCGAGCATCTTTTCGACGTGCAGATCCCGATGCTGTTCCTGCAAGGCACGCGCGACGCTCTGGCCGCGCTCGATCAGCTCGAGCCGGTTTGCCGGGCGCTTGGTCCGCGCGCGACGCTGACGCTTTTTACGGATGCCGATCATTCCTTCCACGTGCCCGCGCGAACCGGCCGGAAGGATTCGCAAGTGCGCAGCGACATGCTCGATGCGCTCGCCGCCTGGATCGACGACGTGATCGCCGGTCCGGCAGAGAAGCGGGCGCAGCCGGCTATCGGCTCGTGAACGCCGGCACCCGCCGCTCCGCCATCGCCTTCACGCCTTCTTTGAAATCTTCGGTCTGGCGCAGGCGCGTCTGCTCGGCGAGCTCGTGCTCGGTCGCCGCGCGCACGCGGTCGGCAAGATTGCCGCGCATGGTGGCGCGGGTCGCGACAAGCCCAAGCGGCGAGTTCTCGGCGATCTCGGCGGCGAGCGCGAGCGCGGCGACGCGCACTTCGCCCTGCGGCACCAGCGCATCGGCGAGACCCATGGCGTGCGCCTCGTCGCCGCGGACGCGGCGGCTGGTATAGAACATCAGCGCCGCCTTGGTCGGCCCGATCACGGCCGGCAGGGTGACGGTCAATCCGAAGCCGGGGTGAAAGCCGAGCCGGGTGAAGTTGGCGCAGAAGCGCGCCTCGGCGCAGGTCACGCGGAAATCGGCCACCATCGCCAACCCCAAGCCGCCGCCGACCGCGGCGCCGTGAACGGCGGCGACGATCGGCTTTTTGGTGCGGAACAGCCGGTTGCCTTCGATGTAGAGGTGCGCCGCGCCGGGCCTCGGCCCGCTCAGCAGCGCGCCGCCGTCGCTGTCGCCATCGCCGAAATTGGCGCCGGCGCAAAACGCCTTGCCTTGCGCCGCCAGCACCAGCGCGCGGCAGTCGGCGTCAGCGTCGAGCGCCTCGAAGGCTTCGGCGATTTCCTTGATCAGGGCGATGTCGAAGAAATTATTCGGCGGCCGCCTGATCTCGACCAGCGCCACATGACCGGTCTTTTCCACGCCGATATCCTTGAACGGGCCCATTGCGGTGTCCTTCGCTTGTCGCTATTCGGCCGCGCGGCGGCGTTCGGCCGTCTCCGTCTCGCGCTTGACGATCAGGGCGTCGACGACGGATACGCCCTGGCCCTGCGCGTGCACGATCACCGGATTGAGATCGATCTCGGCAATAGCGTCGGCATGGTCGGCGGCGAACTGCGACAGCGCGACCATCAGGTCAGCGAGCGCCTCGATGTCCGCCGGCGGCGAGCCGCGGTGGCGGCCGAACACCTGCGCGCCTCGGAGCCGGCCGAGCAGGGCGCGCGCGGCGGCCTGATCGAGCGGCACCGGCGCCAGCGCCACATCGCCGAGCGTCTCGACCAGCACGCCGCCAAGCCCAGCCATGAGCATCAAGCCCCATGTCGGGTCGCGATTGATGCCGAGAATGATTTCGCGGCCGGGCGGCGCCATCGGCTGCACCAGCACGCCATCGATGCGCGCCGCCGGCGCATGACGCTTGGCGGATGCGAGCACGCGATCATAGGCTGCGCGCACCGCATCGGCGCCGGTGAGATTCAAGGCGATGGCGCCGGCTTCGGTCTTGTGCGGAATATCGTCGGATTGGACCTTTAGCGCCACCGGCCGCCCGATCGCCTGCGCGGCAGCAGCCGCCGCGTCACGCGAATGCGCGAGCTCTCCCACGCCGTCGGCGCCGATGCCGTAAGCGGAAAGGAGCGGCCGCGCACGGTATTCACATAGCACCGGCCCGGATTGCGCCAGCATCGCGCGTACTTTCGCCCGCCCCGACGCGGGCCCGGTCGTCTCGCTTGCTCGCAACGCACGCTCGCGCAGCAGCCGGTAGTCCGCCATCGCGCGCAACGTACGGGCGCAGCCCTGCGCATCGGTGAACAGCGGGTAGCCGGCTTCGTTGAGGATCTCGACGGTGCGCGCGGCGGGAAGCGTGTAGGTCCACATGAACACCGGCTTCGGCGATTCGCGCGCCAGCTCTTTCAGTTTCGGCAGATCGGCTTCGAGAAAAGCCGAGCGGCGCGCCGTGATCACGACGATGACGCCGTCGATCGAGGGCGAGCGCGCCACCAGCCGGGCGAACTGCGCGTAACCGAGCTTCTGCACGCCCTGGGCGGTGGAATCGACCGGGTTTTGCGAGGTGGCGTAAGAAGGCAGGTGCACGTCGATGGTCGCGCGCGTCGCGTCGTCGAGCACCGGCACGTCCAGCCCGGCGGCGGCGCACGCATCCGCCATCCACACGCCGGCGCCGCCGGACGACGTGCAGATGCCGACCCGGTTGCCGACCGGCATGCGGTCGCCGCAGGCGAGGAAGCCGGCGGCGATGTCGAGCATCTCGTCGAAATCGCGTCCCTCGATCAATCCGTAACGATCGAAGATGGCCCGGTAGGCGGCCTGTGAGCCGGCGAGCACCGCGGTATGCGAAGCGACCGCGCGGCGGCCGGGCTCGGTCTGGCCGATCTTGCGCACGATCAGCGGCTTGCCGGCCTTGAGCGCCTTTTCCGCCACCCGCTTGAATTTTTCCGGCGTCTTCACCGCCTCGATCAGCAGCAAAAAGACATCGGTCTTGCCCTCGTCGAGCATGTAGTCGATGAAGTCGGAAATCTCGAGCACGGCCTCGTTGCCGGTGGTCACGACATGGCGGAACCGGAGATTGCGCGGGCGCGCGCGGTCGAAGAACGCAAAGCCGAGACCTCCGCTCTGCGAGATGATCGAGACCTCGCCGCGGCCGAGCGCCTGCGTGGGCGTGAGCGGCCCGGCGCTCTTGTCCATCGCCGGGCTGAAATTCGCGCACAGCGAAGCCGCGATGTTGGCGAAGCCCTCGGTGTTCGGTCCCTCGACGGCCATGTCGTAGCGGCGCGCGGTGGCGGCGATCTCGCGCTGCATGCGCGCTCCGGTTTCGCCCGCTTCGGCAAAGCCGGAGCTGAGAATGACGGCTGCCTTGATCCCGGCGCGGCCGCAACGCTCGAGCTCCGCCGGCACATATTCGGCGGGAACGATGAGCACCGCCATGTCGACCGGCTCGGGCAGCGCGTCGATTGACGGATAGGCCTTCAGGCCTTGGACTTCCGCCGCGCTCCGGCTCACCGGATAGATCGCGCCGGCGAACGGATGGCTGCGGATGATCTCGAAGACCCGCCCGCGCAGAATGTGCGTATCGGAGGAGGCGCCGATCACCGCCACCGATTTGGGCCAGAGCAATTTTCCGATGTCCGGCACGATCGTCAGCCCTTAGCGCAAGCCCAGGCCGCGCGCGATGATGCCGCGCAGGATTTCGGTGGTGCCGCCCTGGATGGTCAGCTTCGGCGCGACCATGGTGGCGAAGGCGAGCTGATCCTCGAGCGTGGCGCGGTTGACGATTTCCGGTTCGAGGAAGGCGGCGAGGTCGCGCACCCGATGGGGCAATTTCTGCTCCCAGATCGTGCCCAGATCCTTGACGATCGAGCCTTCGACCACCGGCTCCTTGCCGGCCTGCAGCATGCCGGCGACCGAGACCGACATGCGCCGCAAGGTGTGGAGCTGCGCCACCAGCCGGCCGAGCCCTTCAGCGCCGCGCAAATCCGGCTCCGGCCCGAGCGCGCGAATGAGCTCCAGCATCACATAAAAGGTCTCGAGGAAACGCTCCGGACCGCTGCGCTCATAGGCGAGTTCGCTGGTCGCCTGCTTCCAGGCGCCGTCGATCTCGCCGAGGACGTGATCATCGGGGACGAATGCGTCGGTGAACACCACCTCGTTGAAGCCCGCTTTGCCGGTCATCTGCCGGATCGGGCTCACGGTGATGCCCGGCGTCTTCATGCTGACCAGAAACTGGGTGAGGCCGTGGCGGCGGTTCTCCTTGGTCGGCGGCGAAGTGCGAAACAGCGCCAGCATATAATCGGCGATCTGCGCGCTCGTCGTCCAAATCTTGCTGCCGTTGATCTTCCAGCCGCCGTCGGCCTTGGTCGCCTTGGTCTTGGCGGCGAAAAGGTCGGAGCCGGAGCCGGGTTCGCTCATGCCGATGGCAAAGCACAATTGGCCGCGGCAGATGCGCGGCAGGATATCCTGCTTGATGTGCTCCGGGGCGTATTTGAGCAGGATCGGGCCGCTCTGGCGGTCGGCGACGAAATGCAGATGCGCCGGCGCGTTGGCGGCGCGGAATTCCTCGGTGACCACGTAGCGTTCGAGTTGGCTGCGCTCATGTCCGCCATAGCGCTTCGGCCAGGTCATGCCGATCCAGCCCCTGGCGCCGACCCGCTTGCTGAAGCCGCGATTATACGCGTCGCCGTGTCCCGGCTGGTGCGGATCGAAGGTGCCGGCGGCGATCTCCTCCGCGAGGAAAGCGCGCACCTCTTTGCGCAACGCCTCGCACTCGGGCGGCAGGCGGATTGGATCAAATTGCAGATGCGCGCTCATCGCGAGGTCACCAGTGGCCAGAATTCGTCGGCGCCGCGGCGGGCGACGTGCTTGCCAAGCTCGGCCGCCCAATAGCTTTCATTGCCGAAATCGTCGCGCCAGGACAGCACGCGCAGCGTGAAGCGATGCAGCACGTGCTCCTGGGTGAAGCCGATGGCGCCGAAAACCTGATGTGCGATCGCCGCGCCTTCGGTCGCAGCTTCGGCGGTACGGATTTTCGCCGACGCCGCTTCCAGGAACAGCGCCTCGTCGAAAGTGTCGGCTTGCGCGATGGCGTCGGCCGCAGAGCCGGCGACCGCGAGCGCGGCGGCAACTTCGCCGGCGAGCCGCGCCAGGTTTTGCTGCACCGCCTGGAATTTGCCGATCCGCCGCTCGAAGGCGACGCGCTCATTGGCGTAGCCGACGCAGAGCGACAGGATCGCTTCGAGCGCACCCGCGGTCTCGACGCTGCGGATGACCGAGCCCATGAGGAGCAAGGCCGTGCGATCAAGACCGCGCGGAGCGGGCGCGCTGCGCAGCGCCTTGACGCGCTCGAAGCTCACGACATTGGCGGCGTCGCCGGCGAGATTGTGGGCTTCGCTCAGCCGGCAATCCTTGGTTTCGACCAGCGCGATCGTTTGTTGCTTGTCGCTGTCGGCGAGCACGGCGATATGCTGCGTGTCCAGCGCCGACGGCACGCCGACGGCGCGGCCGCTCAGCCTGCCGTCCGCGTCGATCGTGATCCGGTCGCGCGGACGAACCGGGGCAAGCGTCATGGGTGTCGCCGGTGCCGCAAGGCCGCCGTTCGCCAGCAGCCATCCGGCGGCGAGCGTTTCCGCCAACGGCACCGAGAGGGCGAAGCGCCCGGCGACGCCGAGAATGGCAAAGCCCGCGGCGAGGCCTGCGCCGGAGCCGCCCAAATTTTCCGGTACCCAGGCGAGTGGCAAGCCGGCCTCGCTCAAAGCGCGCCAGAGCGGCTCTCGCCAGGCGCCGTTCTTGGCCCGGTTGATGGTCTGCGGATCGGCGAGGTCGGCGAAAATCCGTGCCGCCGCCTCGGCTACGATATGGTCGCTGTCTCCCGCCACGCGTCTTGCTCGGCCCCAGTTTGCACTTGCGCGACAGTATAGCGCTCGCTGCCGCGAATTTCCGCTGCGACCATGGGGGCAAGTCGAACGCTTGGCAAGTCGAACACTGGCAAGTCAGCCATGCCGCGCTTACCAGATCTTCTGGAAGTCGCCGTGCCGGCCGAGACCGTCCTTGAAGCGCGCCGCTCCGGCTACGCCGTCTTCGATCAGCGCCTCGCGGCCGTTGTACCATTCCTGAATCAGCGCCTCGCGCACGGTGAGCCCGTGGCTCTTGATGGCGGACCGGCGATCGGCGCGTACGCAAACTTGCGGGAAACGCGCGATCTCCTGCGCGAGCTCCTCCGCCTTCTGCCGCGCGCCGCCTTTCGCGGTGACATATTCGCATAGCCCGATGCTCAAACATTCCTCCGCCGGCACTTTGCGTCCGGTGAGAATGATCTCCAGCGCGCGGCCCTGGCCGACAATCCGCGGCAAGCGCACCGTGCCGCCGTCGATCAGCGGTACGCCCCAGCGCCGGCAATAGACGCCGAAATACGATTCCTTGGCCATCACGCGGAAATCGCACCAGAGGCCCAATTCCATGCCGCCGGCGACGGCGGGGCCTTCGATGGCGGCGATGACCGGCTTATCCAATTCGAGCCGCGACGGTCCCAGCGGTCCGCGGGGAATTTCGCCGCCATTGCCGTGCGCTCCAGCGGTCGGGATGTCGAGTTCGCCGAGCGGGCGTTTGGCGTCGAGCGTGCTGACATATTTGAGATCCCAGCCGGCGCAGAACGCGCCGCCGGCCCCGTAGAACACCGCGACCGAAGCCTTCTTGTCGGCATCGAACTCAAGGAAGGCCGCGGTCAACGCATCCGCACTTGCCGGGTCCATCGCATTGCGGGCTTCGGGCCGATCGTGAATCACCGTCCATACCGAGCCGCTCTTCTCAATCCTGACTGCCATGCTGGATGTCCTCTTTGCGATGTTTGTTTGCTGGCTTGCTGGTAGACGGTTGCTGCACCATCAATTTGGGGCAAGCTGCATCATGGCAAGCGCCGCGCGGCCGTTTGGGCCGTAGGGGTTGCCGAGCGATTCCGCCATCTCCAGATGCGCGTAGTTCGGTGCTTCGATGAGCGCTGCCTGCTTGCCCGCGGCCTTGACCGCGGCGGCGAAGTCGCGGCTCTGACGCTGGAAGTCCGGCGTCTCGAAGGTGCCGTAGGTGACGAAGATCGGCGCGTTGAGCTTGTCGATGTGGCGTTGCGGCGACATGGCGTCGGCCATCGCGTCGGTGAAATTGATGTAATTGCGGCGCCAGGAAAGCCGCACCGGCGCCATGTCGTACATCCCGCTCATGCACAATCCGCCTTTCACCGCGTCGTCGGGAATGCCGAATTCCTTCTGCCACTCGGTGACGAGCGCCACGCCGCAGAGGTGTCCGCCGGAGGAATGGCCGCCGATATAGATGCGGTTGGGATCGCCGCCGAAGCTTGCGCCGTTCTTGTAGACCCAGGCGATGCCGCGGCGTACCTGCGCCGCCAATACCGCGAGGTCGCCGCCTACCGCGGTGACCGCGCTGAAATCGAGGGCGACATAGTGCGCCCCGGCATTGACGAACATCTCGGCGGGAAAGCCGTTGTCTCCGGCCGAGCCCCACCGCCAGATCCCGCCATGAATGAACACGAAGATCGGCGCGTTGGCGCGGCCGGCGCGGTAGATGTCGAGCTTTTCGATCTCTGTCGGTCCGTACGCCACACGCCGCGGTGCGCCAATGCGCGCGCGCACGGCTTCGCTGTTGCTGGCCAGGCGCTGCGCCACCTGCATCAGCAGCGGCTCGTAGGACCTCTGCTCGTAGGAGGCATCGAGCTCGATCTGGTCGTATTCCAAGAAGACCGCCGGGCCCTTGGCGTGCGGCGCTGGACCGATCCGGCATTCCTCGGCCAGAGCCGGCGAGGCCGCGACGGCGGCGGTTGCGACGAGCATCGCCCGGCGGCTGATCGGGTTGCGACGAAAAGGCATGCTGCTTTTCATGGCTCAGACTCCACGGCGTCATTCTAGTACCACGGGTTTCGAGCGTCATCCGCTCCGCTCCGATGAGGATCCATCGGACAGGAGCCGCGCGCTGCGCTAGAGTCCGTGCGGCGCGCGGCGCGCCTGTGATCGCCGCGAAGTAAGGGGTAAGGGGAACGGAATTGGCGAAACGCAATGCCACCGCGGCCGTCATCGGCGCCGGCGATTTCATCGGCTCGGCGATCGCGAAAAAATTTGCCGCGGAAGGGTTCACGATTTTTGCCGGCCGGCGCAATGCCGACAAGCTCGCGCCGCTCGTTGCCGATATCGAAGGCGCGGGCGGGGCGATCGTCGCGCGCGAGCTCGATGCCCGCAAGGAGGAGGCCGTCACCGACTTTCTCGGCGCGGCCGACGCGCACGCCCCGCTCGAAGTCTGTGTCTTTAACATTGGCGGCAACGTCAATTTTCCGCTGCTGGAAACCACCGAACGGGTGTTTCGCAAGGTCTGGGAATTGAGCTGCTACGCGGGATTCCTCAGCGGCCGCGAGGCCGCGCGCCTGATGCTGCCGCGCGGCAAGGGCTGCATCTTCTTTACCGGCGCCACCGCCAGCGTGCGCGGCGGCATCGGCTATACGGCGTTCGCCAGCGCCAAGCACGGGCTGCGCGCCGTCGCCCAGAGCATGGCGCGCGAGCTCGGTCCAAAGAACATCCATGTCGCGCATCTCATCATCGATGCCGGCGTCGACACCGCCTTCGTGCGCGAGCGCATCAAGCAACGATCGGGCGCAGAGGCTTTGGCGCGGCTCGAACCGGACCAGCTGATGAATCCGGCGTCGATCGGCGAAGTCTACTGGCAGCTCTATCGGCAGCCGCGCGACGCCTGGACGTTCGAGCTCGACGTGCGTCCGTATCGGGAGGTCTGGTGAGATGGCGAAGGTTGAATTTCACTTCGATTTCGGCAGCCCCAACGCCTATTTGGCGCATTTGGTCATTCCGCAGATCGCGCAGCGCACCGGCGCTAAATTCGAATACGTGCCGATCCTGCTCGGCGGCGTTTTCAAGCTGACCAACAACCGCTCGCCGGCCGAGAGCATGCGCGGCATCAAGAACCGGTTGGAATATGAAGAGCTGGAGCGGCGGCGCTTCGTCCGGCGTCACGGCATCGCCAACTTCACCTGGAATCCGTTCTTTCCGGTGAATACGCTGTTGATCATGCGTGGCGCGGTCGCGGCGCAGCGCGAGGGCGTATTCGAACGTTATGTCGAGGCGATGTTCCGCTGCATGTGGGCCGAGTCGAAGAAGATGGACGATCCCGAGGTGGTACGTGCGGCGCTCACGGAGTCCGGCCTGGACGCTGCCGCGTTGCTGGCGCGCACGCAGGAAGCCGAGGTCAAGGACCAGTTGCTGAAAAACACGGAAGCATCGGTCGCGCGCGGCACCTTCGGCAGCCCGACTTTCTTTGTCGGCGATGAGATCTTCTTCGGCAAGGACCGGCTGCGCGACGTCGAAGAGGAGATTGCCCGTGGCAACGGCTAACAACGGCGGACCAGCGGTTTGGCTGGTGGCCGGGCTGCGAACGCCTTTCGTCAATGTCGACGGACCATTCTCCGAGCGCGACTCGCTCGGCCTGTCGGTGCCCGTGGTCCAGGCGATGGCGCGGCAAGTCACCGGTTCGATCGACCTCGCGGTATGGGGCTCGGTGGTTGTC
This sequence comes from uncultured Alphaproteobacteria bacterium, assembly GCA_963850855.1. GTDB lineage: Bacteria > Pseudomonadota > Alphaproteobacteria > Rhizobiales > Xanthobacteraceae > BOG-931. The sequence continues at coordinate 51,983 of CAWKNH010000010.1, read as the reverse complement.
AATCTCGCATACGCCAATCTGGCGCGCGAAGTGTGGCTCGAAGCCAAGCTCGATCCGCATGTGCCGACGTTCACCACCATCATGCAATGCAGCACCAGCATGGCCGGCGTCTTCGAAGCGGCGGGAATGCTCGGTCGCCGCGCGGCATTGGCGATGGTCGGCGGCGTCGAAAGCATGACCCGCGTGCAGATCGGTTTGGGCGGGAATTTTTCGGTTTGGCTGCGCCGTCTGTTTCAAGCGCGTAGCGCCGCCGACCGTCTCGGCGTTCTCCGCCGATTGCGGCCGCGCGACATCCGGCTGTTCGTGCCCGAGGTGAAGAACCGCGTCACCGGCCGCGGCATGGGCGAGCATACCGAGGACATGGCCAAGGATTGGAACATCGGCCGCCGGGAGCAGGACGCGCTTGCGCTCGAAGGCCACCAAAGGGCGGTGGCCGCGCAGGACCGTGGTTTCTTTGCCGATTTGATCGTTCCGGTCGACGGCGTCGACAAGGACCATTTTCCGCGCCGGGATACGTCCATGGAAAAGCTCGCCAAGCTCAAGCCGGTGTTCGATCGGACCAGCGGCCGCGGTACGCTCACGGCCGGCAACAGCTCGCCGCTGACCGACGGCGCCGCCGCGATCTGGGTCGCCACCGACGAGGGCGTCAACCGACTGCCGGCCCAGTTGCCGCGGGCGCGTTTGCTGGATTTCGAACTCGCGGCGGTCGATATTTTCCACGAGGGTCTCCTCATGGCGCCGGTGTCGGCGATTCCCCGCCTGTTGGCGCGACACGGCCTCAAATTCGATGACATCGCGCTATGGGAAATTCATGAGGCTTTTTCGGCGCAGGTGCTTTGCCATATCAAGGGACTCGAGGATAAGGAGTTCGTCCGCGCCAAGGCCGGGGTCGAGCATAATTTCGGAAGTTTTCCGCGCGAGCGGATGAATCCGAACGGCGGCAGCGTGGCGCTCGGTCACCCGTTCGCCGCCACCGGCGCGCGAATTCTCAGTCAGGCGGTCAAGGAGCTTTCGGCGTTGCCGCCGGGCAGCCGCGCCGTCGTCAGCATCTGTTCCGACGGCGGTCTCGGCACCGTGGCGCTGCTCGAACGTTGAGCCGCGTTCCGCTCATTGCATCTCTTGTCATTGTATTTCTTGCGGCAGCAGCCATTGAGTGGCCTGAACCTTCTTCATCATGTCGGCGTCGACGAACGGCATGATGGTTTTGCTGAAGGCAAGCTTGAGCTGCTGATATTCACGGGCGCAATCGTCGGCGCGGGTCTTTGGCAGCCAACCCATCTGAACAAAATCCTTGAACGCGTCGGGATCGCCGCCGTAGCCGAGACAAAGCGTATTGTAGAGGCGCTGGCTCGCGGTCCCATGCTCGTCGGAATACGCGCATAACGGATCGTTCAGGCAGCGTTGGGTGGCGTCCTTGGGAGGCTTGGGATCGTCGGCCGTGGGTGGGTCGGCGCCGTTTTTGGCCTCCATTTGCCAGAAATAGGCAAAGCCTTTGATGATGGTTCGCTGAACGTCCTTGTTGAATTGCAGAGCGATGAATGCCGCCATTTGGTCCGCCGCATCTTCCTCGCGGCCGAATACCGGAACGTCGAGCATGTCGAACATGGCGTGGCCGGTCTCGTGCAGCAGCGTTCCGGCCCACATTCCGGTGATGACGTTTTCGCGCGTCACGCCCTGCGGCGTTGTCGCCGTCGGCGCGGCCTGAAGCACGTCGTTGTACCATTCGTAGCAGAAGTGGAGCGCGCGGTCGCCGGCGGAATAAAACGGGCTGTCGCTGTTGAAGGTCGGCTGGCAATTCAGCCCGATCAGCAAGAGCGGATGGGTCAGGTGCAAGGGCGACAGGAACTGACTGTACGCTTCAAGGATGTGTCTCGATTGCAGCGCTGTGTAGGCGGCCTTGTTGGCGTCGTTCGGCGCCAGATAGCAGACGGGGAAGCCGCTATTGTCCAAGCCCGGAATCGGTCGATATTTCGGCCCCGGATCCGCCAGGCAATCGTCGGCCATGGCGCGCGTCGGCAATACGGTTTGGACGGCGAACACGAGCGTCAATGCTGCGGCAAGCCTGATCACGTCCATTGCGACGCTCCGTCCGGCACGAACTCGACGCAGCGTATTCAGCTTCGCCGTCATTTGCTTAGCTCGCCGGGACGGAACCACTGCGCGGCCTTGATCTGCAGCAGCAAATCCGCGTCCACGTACGGCATGATCCGCAAACTGAAGGCCTCGCGGACTTGCCCGTATTCGCGCGCGCATTGCTTGGCGCGATAGTCGGGAAGCACCGGGTCCTGGCCATCCTGGGCGCTCGTCCAGCCGCCGAAATCCAGACTATCGCCACCATAGGCGATGCAGAGGAAATTGTAGAAACGCTGCGCGTCCGGTGATCGGGTGTTGGCGAATGCAACTCCGGTCCACGTTTTCCGCGACAGTACGAAGAATTCGGCGGAGCCGACCATCGTCGTGTGCGCGACATTTTCCGGGAATTGCATCATGACGAATGCCGCCAGCCGGTCGGCGGCGTCGTCCATCCGTCCCCAGACCGGAATCTGCAGCACGTCGAATATCGCATAGGCCAATTCGTGCAGCACCACCTCGGTGAACGTTCCGACGATCACCATCTGCTTTACGGCGTCGTTCTCGGTTATGCCCGCTGCTACCTTCTCGATCTTGTCGATCAGTTCGTAGCAGATCGTCACCGCAGCGCCGGACACATAGGCGCGGCGTTCCGCGCCGCAGCCGTCGACCTGCAGCTTGATCGGGCGCGGGAGCCGCAGCGGCGCCAGGAATTTTTGTATTTCCTCCAAGGGCTGACGCACGCGCAGCCACGCATAGATCGTGGTGAATTCGTTGTATTGTTTCGGGTCGGCGGCAGCGGAGTTGTACTTCGGCTGGATGTATTCAACTTGGATTTGCGGGTTGGGCTGGAGGACCGGCGCTGGTGCCGCGGCCGTCTCCGCGGAGAACGCCGGCCAAAGTCCGACCGCGAGCGCAAAGCAAACAACACCCGTTATAGTCGAATGGCGCATTAACTCCGCCGCCCGGCGTATCCGATCAGCCTTCGCGACAAATAAACGACCGGGAGCAGACAAGATGTCAAGCATTCGGGGGCGAAAAAAGCGGACGATCTGAAGCCGTCGGATTGTCTACCGCGGCGATGGCGTGGAAGAAGGCGCCGGTGACGCGGCCGCGCCGGCCGCCGGCTTCGACCACCCGGCCCTCGCCGTCCGCCACGTCCGCGAACGGCTCGTCCTGGCCGACGGCGGTGAGCGAGGCATAGTGGAATTCATGGCCGCGCACGATGGTGCCGCTGCGGCCGAGAGCGCCGTCGGACCAGAGCCGCGCGGTACGGTAACCGAGATGCAGCTTGCGCGCGACGAAGCTGGTCGCGTGGCCGAGCAATCCGGTCATGGCGTGACGCCGTCCCGCCGCGTCCTCGAGGCTTTGGCCGAGAACCATGTAGCCGCCGCACTCGCCATGCACTGGGCGCGTCGCCGCAAAGCGCCGCAGTCCCGAGGAGAATTTATGTGCGCCGGCGAGCGCCTCGGCGTGCAACTCCGGATAGCCGCCGGGCAGCCAGCAGCTGTCGGCGCTCTCGGGCGGCGGCTCGTCGGCGAGCGGTGAAAACGGCAGAATCTCGGCCCCCGCCCGTCGCCACGCGTCGATGAGGTGCGGATAGATGAAGCTGAAAGCCTGGTCGCGCGCGAGCCCGATGCGCTGGCCCGGCGGCCGCAGGGCTGCTTGTGTTCCCTTGTTCGCCGGCGCGAGCGCAAGCGGCGCCGCGCACGCCATGATGCCGTCGAGATCGAGATGGCTTTCGGCCGCCGCGGCGAGGCGTTCGGCAAAGGCGGCGAGATTGCCATGCTCGGCGGCTTGAACGAGGCCGAGATGGCGCTCGGGTAGCGCCAGCGCGACGTCGCGCGGCATGGCGCCGAGCACGGGAATGCCGAGGTCGAGGATGGCGTCGGCGACGAACGCGCGGTGCCGTTCACTGCCGACGCGATTGAGAATGACGCCGCCGAGGCGCAGGGCGGGATCGTGGGTGGCAAATCCGCGGACGACGGCCGCGGCCGATTGCGCCTGTCGCGCCACATCGAGCACCAGCACGACCGGTAGGGCGAAACGCCTGGCGAGATCGGCGGTCGCGCCGCTGCGCCCAGACACGCCGGGGGCGCCGTCGAACAGACCCATCACGCCTTCGATCACGAACACATCGGCGCCGTCCGCCGTCCGCGCGGCGAGCGTGTCGAGGAGTTCTTCCGGCATCGCCCAGGAATCGAGATTGACGCTCGCCGAACCGGTGACCGCGGCATGGAAAGCCGGATCGATGTAGTCGGGCCCGGCTTTCGCCGCACGCACGACGAGGCCCCGCCGTTTGAGCGCGGCGAGTAGCGCCAGCGTGACCGTGGTCTTGCCGGCGCCGGAATGCGGCGCCGCAATGATAACGCCGCGCGCGGCTTTCATCGCATCCGACTCCCGTGATGACGACCGCAGCGCCCGGGATTAAAGGAAGGATAATGAGCAAAGAGGAACGCCCGCTGCGCCGGGGTTGGACCACCGGCACCTGCGCCGCCGCCGCGGCCAAATCGGCCTTCGCCGCGCTGGTAACCGGCGAATTTCCCGATCCGGTCGAGGTGACGCTGCCGCGCGGCGAGCGCCCGAGCTTTGCTCTTGCGCTCATCCGAAGGGACCGAGGCTCGGCGACTGCCGGGGTCATCAAGGACGCGGGCGACGACCCCGATGTGACCCATGGCGCACTCGTCCTGGCGACGGTGCGCGCCGGCGCGCCCGGCGCAGGCGTGACATTCCGTGCCGGCGAGGGCGTCGGCACGGTCACGCGGCCCGGTCTTCCGCTGCCGCCGGGCCAGCCGGCGATCAATCCGGTGCCGCGGCGCATGATCGAGAACGCCATCGTCGAAGTCGCCGCCGCCGCGGGATGCGCGGCCGACGCCGATGTGGAGATTGCGATTCCCGGCGGCGAAGCGCTGGCGGCAAAGACGCTCAACGGCCGCCTCGGCATCGTCGGCGGACTGTCGATCCTCGGCACCACCGGCATCGTCGTGCCCTATTCGTGCGCGGCCTGGATCCACTCGATCCACCGCGGCATCGATGTCGCGCGTGCCGCCGGCCTCACCCATGTCGCCGGCGCGACCGGCGCTAGCTCGGAAGCCGGAGCGCAAAAGCTCTACGGCCTGCCCGAGATCGCGCTGATCGACATGGGCGATTTCGTCGGCGGCATGCTCAAATATCTGCGCACCCATCCGGTGCCGCGTGTCACCATTGCCGGCGGTGTCGGCAAAATGACCAAGCTGGCGCAGGGCCTCACCGACCTTCACTCCAAGCGCGGCGCGGTCGACCGGGCGCTGCTTGCGAGGCTGGCGCAGGTGGCCGGCGGCTCCGCCGAACTGAGGGCGCGCATCATGACGGCGAACACCGCGGCGGAAGCTTTTGCGCTGGCGCGATCCGAAGCGATCGCGCTCGGTGACGAGGTTGCAGGTGCAGCCCAGCAGACGGCGGAGCGGCTGGTCGAAGGCCGCGGCATCGCCATCGAGATCGCGCTGTTCGACCGCGATCAGGCGCTGGTTGGGCGCGCGCCGTTCCGAGCCGCGTAGCGCCGCGCTCAACTCGCGCCTCCGCGGAAGCTGCGGCGATAGTCGGCGTCGTAGAGCGCGCTGTCGCGGAAATCCCGCGCCGCCAGTGCGCGGCCGACGAGCACAAGCGCCGTGCGTTCGATGTGCGCGGCGGAAACTTGCGCGGCGATGTCGGAGAGCGTGCCGCGCAGGACGCGCTGCCCCGGCGCGCTCGCTTGCACCACGACGGCGGTCGGACAGTCGGCGCCGTAATAGGGCGTCAGCTCCGCGACGATCGTCTCGATGGCGTGGATCGCCAGATGGATGACCAGCGTTGCTCCGCTCGCGGCGAATCTCGCCAGCGTCTCGTTCTCCGGCATACGCGATGCGCGCCCTCCTATGCGGGTGAGCACGACGCTCTGCGCCAGCTCGGGCACCGTCAGCTCGCATTCCAGCGCCGCCGCCGCTGCCGCGAAGGCCGGCACTCCGGGCGTGAGCGTGTAGGATATGCCGCGCCGCTGCAGGCGGCGCAGTTGCTCGGCAAGCGCGCTGTAGATCGAGAGGTCGCCGGAGTGCAGCCGCGCCACGTCATGGCCGGCGGCGTGGGCGGTTGCGAATTCGGCGTCGATCTCGTCGAGCGACAGCGGCGCCGTATCGACAATGCGTGCCCCTGGCGGACAATAGGCGAGCAGTTCGCGCGGTACGATCGAGCCGGCATAGAGGCAAACCGGACAGCGCGCGATCAGATCGCGGCCGCGCACGGTGATGAGATCGGCCGCGCCCGGGCCGGCGCCGATGAAGTGCACGGTCATGTCGCCGCTCCCGCGATCGCCAGCGCGCAGGTCGCCGCGCCGATCGCGAGGCGCGGGCAGATCAGGCGCGCGGCGGGACCGGCGGCGGCGAGCGCCGCGCCTTCCGCGACAGCGGCAACGCCCACCAGCGCCAGGACGCGCGCCGAGCGCGTTTCGATGCGGTCGCTTGCGGCCTTGATCTCAGTCGCAGACACCGGCACCAGGGCGACGCCGAATTTTTCCGCCGCCGCCTTGACGCCCCGCTCGGTGCTCTTGGCCGCGATCGTGGCGACGGCGCTGAGCGCATCGGCGGAAACATTGGCGCGCGCCAGCGCCGCGCGGATCGCGGCTTCGATGTCGCCCGCCGGCGCGCCCCGTCTGCAGCCGACGCCGGCCACAATCATGGTTTTGCCCAAACCCATTGCGTCAGCGGCAGGGCAGGGCGCCAGCCGGCCTTGTCGCCGACCGCGCCGGAGCGGGTGATCGCAATGCGCTTCAGCTCGCCGCCAAGCACGGCGTGGCGGGAAAGGAGCAGCGCTTCGCTCTCGAGCGTCACCGCATTGACCACGAGGCGGCCGCCGGGGCGCAGCGCATTTGTCGCGGTGTCGAGCATGCCGGGGTCGCTCGCGCCGCCGCCGATGAAGATGGCGTCCGGCGGCGGAAGCTTGGCGAGCGCGGCCGGCGCCACATCCTGGACGATCTCGAGGCCGGGCACGCCGAAGGCGGCGGCGTTGCGCCGGATCCGCCCGGTACGCTCCAGGCGTTTTTCGACGGCGACCGCACGCATGCTTGGGTCGGCGAGCATCCATTCGATCGCCACCGAACCGGCGCCGGCGCCGATATCCCAGAGCAGCTCGCCGCGGCGCGGCGCCAGCGAGGAGATCGTCATCGCGCGGATTTCGCGCTTGGTGATCTGGCCGTCATGCTCGAACAGCGCATCGGCCAGACCCGGGGTGTACGCGATAATTCGCGCGTCCGCGGCGGCCTCGACCTCGATCGCCACGGTGTTGAGCGGATCGACCCTGCCGAAATCGAACGCGGCCGCGGTGGTGCCGCGAACGCGCTCGCGCGGCCCGCCGAGCGCCTCGAACACGGTCAGCCGCGAGGCGCCGAAGCCCGACGCCGAGAGCAGCTTCGCCAACGCCGCCGGCCCCTCGCCGTCGGAGGTCAACGCCAGAATGCGTGCGCCGGGCTGCAGATGCGGGCGTACCAGATCGAGCTCGCGCCCGTGCACCGAGAGCATCGTCGTCTGCTGCAGCGACCAGGCGAGCCGCGCCGCCGCCAGGCTGAAGGCCGAGGGCGCCGGCAGGACATTCATCTCGCGGGCGTCGATGCGGCGCGCGAGCACGGCACCGACGCCGTAGTGGAACGGATCGCCGGTGGCGAGGACGCAGATATGGCGGCCGCGATACTCCAATACTTCATCGACCGCGCGGTCAAACGGGCTCGGCCATGGCCGCTTCTCCTTGCGGATCAGCGAGGCGACGAGGTCGATGTGCCGCTCGCCGCCGAAGACAATCTCGGCGACGGCAATAAGTCCGCGCGCCGTCGCGCTCAGGCCGGTGACGCCATCCTCGCCGATGCCGATGATGGACAGCCAGCGCGGCATTGCGGCAGTGTCGCGGTTGGTCGCATCAGGAGGCGGCATGCCACGCGTTCTCATTCTCGGCGGCACCGCGGAAGCGCGGCTGTTGGCTGAGCGGCTGGCCGGGCGTTCCGATCTTATCACCACGCTTTCGCTCGCCGGCCGCACGGCTTCGCCGGCGCGGCAGCCGGTGCCGGTGCGCGTCGGCGGCTTCGGCGGCAGCGCGGGACTTGCGCGTTACCTGGCCGACAACAGCATCGATGCGTTGATCGACGCGACCCATCCCTACGCCGCCGCTATCTCGGCGAACGCCGTCGAGGCCGCGCGCAGGACCGGTGTGGCGTTCGTGGCTTTGCGCCGCCCGGCTTGGAGCGCGATCGCGGGCGATCGATGGACCGAAGTGAGCGATGTGCCCGCGGCGGTACGGGCGATGGGGATCGCGCCATGCCGTGTCTTCGTCACGCTCGGGCGCAACGAGCTCAAGCCTTTCTCCGACGCGCCGCAGCATCATTATCTCATCCGCAGCGTGGATCCGGTCGATCCGCCGCTCCCCTTGCCGCACGCGGCCTACGTAACAGGCCGCGGGCCGTTCAGTGAAGCCGACGATCGTGCACTGATGCTGGGGCGCGGCATCGAAATCCTCATCGCCAAGAACAGCGGCGGCACGGCGAGCTACGGCAAGATCGCCGCCGCGCGCTCGCTCGGCATCGGCGTGATCCTGCTGCGCCGGCCGAACCCGTCGGCGGCGCCCGCCGTGGAGACGATCGAAGACGCCATCGCCTGGCTCGATCATGCGCTCGCCTCGGCGGCCGCGCGCGGCGTGTAGACAAGTGGATCGCGGCCGGGGCGGGCGATCACGCGCGTCTCGCGCGAGCCGACGATGACGAGGGTCGCCATGTCGGCCTGCGCCGTGCCCGCCGCATCGAGCCTCACCACAGTGACACGCTCGTCCGGCCGTCCGACTGCGCGCCCGAAGATGACAGGCGTCGATCCCGGCAGATGCCGGCGCAAGCGTTCGAGCGCGTTGCCGAACTGCCACGCCCGCGCCCGCGACACCGGATTATAAAGCGCGATGACGAAACCCGCGCTCGCCGCCGCATCGAGCCGTCGTTCGACCAGCTCCCACGGCTTGAGATTGTCCGAGAGCGACAGTGCGCAAAAATCATGGCCGAGCGGCGCGCCGATCCGCGCTGCGACCGCGAGCATGGCGGTGATTCCCGGCACGATGGTCAGGTCGAGCTCGCGCCAGCTCTCCGGTCCGGTTTCGACGGCTTCGCAGATCGCGGCCGCCATGGCGAAGACGCCGGGATCGCCGCCGGAGACGACGGCCACGCGCACGCCCTGCGCGGCGTGACCGAGCGCGGCGGCGGCGCGCGCCTGCTCCTCTCGGTTCTCGGACGGGTGGCGCTCTTGCCCCGCGCGCTCCGGCACGCGGTCGAGATATGGCGCATAGCCGTAAAGCGCTTGCGCGGAACTAAGCGCATCCTCGGCCTCGGAGGTCAGGTAGCGCGCGTCGCCGGGTCCGAGGCCGACGACGGCGAGGTGTCCGTTCACGGCCGTTCCTCCCAACCCGGCACCAACACGACGGCGAAGTACGGCGCGTCATCGTCGGCTTTGGCGGCGAGCGGGATCATGACCGCGTCGGCCATGGTGCCGCGCTCGACGTAGATCGCCCGATCGAGCCGGCCGCTGTCCGCGAGCGCGCGGCGCAGCTTCGGCAAATGCCGGCCGACCTTCATCACCACGACCGCATCCGTGTCGGCGAGACGACGCGCGAGCTCGTCTTCCGGCAGCGTCGCGGGCAGCACGGTGAAGATATCGTCGCCTTGCGCGATCGGCATTCCCGCCGCCGACCAGCAGCCCGACATGCCGGTGACCCCGGCGACGATCTCGGTCGGGAAACGCGGCGCCAGCCGTGCGTGCAGATGCATGTAGGAACCGTAGAACAAGGGATCGCCTTCGCAGATGATGGCGACGATGCGCTGGGATTCGAGGTGCACGGCGATCGCGGCCGCGGCGTCGTCGTAGAATGCGCGGATCGCTTCGCGATACGCGCTGCTGCATTTCGGCAGCTCGGTCGTGACCGGATAGAGCAGCGGCAGTTCGGTTATTCCGGCGCGCAGGTGCCGCGCCGCGATCGCGCGCGAATGGCTCGCGCGTCCGGCCTTGGCGAAATGCGCGATCACGTCGGCTTCGCCGAGCGCGCGCGTCGCCTTGAGCGTCATCAGCTCGGGATCGCCGGGGCCGACGCCGACACCGATTAGTTTTGCCGCGCTCACAGCCCCGACCTCGCCAGTGCGTTGACAGCGGCGGCAGTCATGGCGCTGCCGCCCATTCGCCCGCGTACGGTAAGGAACGGCACGTCGCGCGAATAGGCGGCGAGCGCCTCCTTGGCTTCCGCCGCGCCGACGAAGCCGACCGGAATGCCGAGGATTGCCGCCGGCTTCGGCGCGCCCGCCTCGATCAGGTCGAGGAGACGGAATAGCGCCGTCGGCGCATTGCCGATGGCGACGATGGCGCCGGCGAGCCGATCGGACCACAAATCGAGCGCCGCGGCCGAACGCGTGGTGCAAAGTTTTTCGGCGAGGGCGGGGACGCGCGGATCGTGCAAGGTGCAGATCACGTCGTTGTTCGCCGGCAGCCGGGCGCGGGTCACGCCATGCGCCACCATCTCGGCGTCGCAGAGGATCGGCGCTCCGGCGGCGAGCGCGCCGCGCGCGGCAGCGACGAAGTTTGCGCCGAACACGATGTTCCGCGCCGCCTCGACGACGCCGCAGGCGTGGATCATGCGCACGGCGATTTCGGCCTCGTTGGCGGAGAAGCGCGACAGGTCCGCCTCGGCGCGGATGATCGCGAACGAGCGCTCATAGATCGCCGCGCCGTCACGCAGATAGGCGGCGCGCTCAGACATGGCCGGGCTCCGCCGCCAGCGCGCGCGCGGACCTTGCGATCGCGTCCGGCAGCTCGCGTGTTTGGACGAGGGTATCCGCCCTGTCGCCGGCGGAGCCGTTGGTGATCAGCGCACATCCGGCGGCCGTCCCGACGACGGTCAGCGCGGCGGGCCCGGGATGCGCGCATCGTTTGGCGCAGCCGGAGATGTGGATTACTAGTCGGTCGCCAACGAACGGGGCGGCGCTCTCGGCAATCCGCGGCGCTAGGGCGCGAGCGGCGATATGCGCGGACGCGCAGACCGGCGCGCCGGCGCAGGCAACGACCCGCCGGCGCGGATCGTCGGCTCGGACGATGAAGCCAACCTGCCCAGCGGCAGCGATGAACGATGGCGCGGTCTCATCGGTGAGGCCGATGGTCAACAGCACTCGTCCCGGCACGGTACGCATGCCGCTCGCTCCGGCATCCGCGGCGGCGCCGATCAATCTTTCGAGCGACGCCGCGTCGGTATGGCCGAAGGCGAGCCCGATGCCGGCGGCCAGCGACCCGTCGCGCAGCCGGTGCATTCCGATGGCGTCAACTTTCCGGTCGTTCCCGGGCAAGCGGGAATTTTGCCCTGCGTCGTCGCTTTCGCGAACGGCAGGTGAGATCAGCTCGCGGAGTACGGAGCGGAACGGCGTAAGGCCCTCGGTGGTGAGAATGTCGCGGGCGCGGGCGTCGCGCCCATGGCGTGCAATGACCTCAAGCAGGCGCATCGCAGCGGCGACGCCTTGCGCCGGCATGACAGCGCCGAGTTGGACCGCGCTTGCCCCGTCGCCGCCAACGCTCACGCGCAGCCACATCGCGCCGTTGTGCGCCTCAGCGCGCAGACGGACGTCAGCCGCGAGCCCTTCGGCGAGGTCGAGCGCGCCGCCGCCTTCGATGGCGACGCTGACCTTTGGCGCCAGCCTTGTGGCGAGCGACGCGTCCGCAAGCGCGCGGCGCAATTTCGCCGCAAGAGCGCCGGCGTCGAAAACTTCCTCCGCGTCGATGCCGGCGAGCGGATTGGTCAAAACTGGAACGCCGTCTGCCGCCGCGATGCCGAGCGCGGCAATTTCCGCCGCGAGGCGCGGCGCCGAAGCGGCACTGAGGCCCCGGATCTGGACGCTGCCGCGGCTGGTGACTTCGATGACCCCGTTGCCGCGCGTCCGCGCGGCGGCGCACAGTCCGACGAACGCATCGAGCGCGACCGTGCCGATCGGTATGAGCCGCACCAGCAATCCATCGCCGGTCGGCATCGGTGCGGAAAGTGCGGGACAGGCGCCGCGGCGCTGATCGATCGCGCGAGCAGTCATATCACGGCCTCCGCGCGCAAAGCCGCCAGGCCGGCATCGATATCGTTGCGTCGCGGATGCCACAGTCCGCGCCGCCGCGCCGCGTCGAGCCGCTCGACGATCGCTGCGGCGGCCTGTGGATTTTCCCGCAGCAGAAAGGCGCGCACCGCGGAGTCGGCCACATAAGCCTGGTGCAGAAGATCGAATAATTCGCCGGCGACGGCACCGGTTGTTTCGGCAAAGTCGACCAGCCGATCGACGGTTTCGGCAAGCTCGGCGGCGCCACGCGGGCCGTGGCGCATCTGCCCGGCGATGAAGCGCGGGTTGATCGCGCGGGCGCGCACGATCCGCGCCAATGCCGCCGACAGCGTCCGCGCGCGCGGGCGCTGCGGATCGGTGAGGTCCAGCATCACCAGATCGACGGAACGGCCGAGCATCTTCGCCGCGGCGGCGAAACCGCCGACAAACGCCACATCCTCGGCGCCTTCGAGCAGATCGCGGGCCGGGTCGTCGCCGGGATGCACGAGGATGTCCGTGCCGGCGATGCGCTGGGCAAAGGCGCCCGGCGCTTCGTTCCCTTCCGCTGCGGCGCCGCCATAGCTGTACGACGTGGCGGCGAGATAGGCCGCGCCAACGGATTCAGCCTCGATATCGCGGCCGAGTAAATCCTCGACGCCGGAGCCGTAGGCGCCGGGCGCGGTGCCGAAGATGCGATCGAGGCGCGGTGTGCCGTCCGCATCGGCGGCATGCCGAGCCGCCGCCAGCGGATTTTCTTCGTTAGTCTCCGCGCGCGCGGCGACCGCCTGCACCGCCGCATCGATGAGCGCGATCTGCGCCGGAAAGAGATCGCGAAACAGTCCGGAAATACGCCAGGTGACGTCGACGCGCGCACGCCCGATGGCCGCGGTCGGCAGCACTTCGATTCCGGTGACGCGGCCGCTCGCGTGCTCCCAGATCGGCCGGCAGCCCATCAGCGAAAATCCCTGCGCGATCTCCTCGCCGCCGGTGCGCAGCGTCGCGCTTCCCCATAGATCGATGACGACGGCGCGCGGCAACTCGCCATGCGTCTGCAGGTGCGCGCGCACCACCTCGTCGGCGGCGAGCCGGCCGAGGTCCATCGCGGTCGGCGTCGGCAGCGTGCGCGGATCGGCGGTGAAGAGATTGCGGCCGGTCGGCAGCACATCGCGCCGCCCGCGCGTCGGCGAGCCGGCCGGCCCGGGCGCAACGCGCTTCCCGTCAAGCGCTGCGAGCAGCGCCGCGCGCTCCGTTTCCGCGCTGGCCCGCCACGACGGATCGCCGAAATCTGCGGCAACGCGGCCGTAGATATGCAGGCCATCCTTGATGGCGAGGTCCTTGAGGTCGCAAAGCCAGGCGTCGATGCCGCGCAACGCGTCATCGGGACCGACGGCGCCGTCGATGCCGGCCTCGCGCGCCAAGCCGGTGCGCTGCGCCGTCTCGACGATCAGGCCGGCGAGGCGTTCGCGGCGGCGGCGGTCGAGGCCGTCCGCTTGCGCATATTCGTCGATCAGGCGCTCGAGCTCGCGTGCATCGCCGGTCAGTCCGCCGTTCACGAGCGGCGGCGGCAGATGGCCGATGGTCACGCCGGCAATCCGGCGCTTCGCTTGCGCCGCCTCGCCGGGATTGCTGACGATGAACGGATAGATCACCGGCAGCGGGCCGGTGACGATCTCCGGAAAACATTCCGCGGTCAACGCGACCGCCTTGCCCGGCAGCCATTCCAGCGTGCCGTGCGCGCCCATATGCACAAGAGCATCGGCCTTCATCACCTGTCGAAGCCAGAGGCCGAAGGCGACGAGCGCATGCCGCGGCGGCAAGGCTGGGTCGTGGTAGTCCGCGCGTCGCTCGCCCGAGCGGCCGCGATCGGGCGGCAGCGCCACCAGGACATTGTCGAATCTCGCGGCGCGGAAATGGAAGGCGCCGTCACCCGCATCCGGATCGTCCTCCGGCTCGCCCCAGGCCGCATGCAGCCTGGCGACGGCGGCGCTGGGCACGCGTTGCAGCAGGCTTTCGTATTCCGCGATCGAAAGCTTGGCGTCGGCGGTGCCGGCAGCGAGTGCGTCGAGCAGGTCGCGCGCTGTCTTCGGCGCGCCGCTCACGCCATAACCGGCGGCTGCTAGATCATCGAGCAGTGCGAGCACGCTCGCCGGGACGTCGAGACCGACGGCATAGCCGGTGCGGCCAGGCGCGCCCGCATAGTCGGGCATCAGCACGGCGATGCGCCGCGCGCGACGTGGCAGGGCGCGCAGCCGGGCGAGCGCCGCGATCCGGTCCGCGGCCATCGCGATCCGGTCCGCTTCCGGCCGGCTCGCAAGCGCCGTGAACGCCAGCTCCTCTTGCGGCGGCAGCGGGTCTTTGAAGGCGACCACGCCGGCGAGCACACGGCCGTCAAGCTCGGGAAGGACGACATGCATTGCCAGGTCGGCGGCGCCGACACCGCGCGCGCTCTCGCGCCAGGCCGCGCGTCGCGTGGTGGCGCTGACCACCTGCAGCACCGGAACGCCCGGTCCGTCGAGCGGCGTCGGCTCGCCGATATTGCCGCCGGCGGCGAACGCCGTCGTGGTGACGATCACGGCGGGAGCGAGCCGATCGAGCGCGGCGCGCAGGAAGTCGGCGGCGTCGCCATCCTTCAAGCTGGTGACGAACAGCGGCGCCGGCGCCAGGCCGCGCGCGATCAGCGCCGCGCGGAGTGCGTCGATCGGTGCGGTGTCGGCAGCGAGCAGCGCCGCCCGGTAGAAGATGATCGGCACGACGGGCGAACCGGGCTTGAGCGAGGAAACCAGCCGGCCGAGTCCGACCGCGCGCTCGCCCGGCAGATATCCGGCAAAGCGCGGGACGGCTTCCGGCTCGCACGCATCGAGATGATGCCCGGCATGGCGGGCGAGACGACGCAGGAGCGCACGCAAATTCTCGCGGCCGCCCTCGCGGAAATAACGCAGCAATGCGTCGCGTTCGGATGGCGGCAGCGTTGAGGCTTCGACTAGCCGGGCGTCATCACGGTCCTCACCGGGCAGCACGGCAAGCGCAATGCCGCGCTCGCGCGCTAGCGCCGCCAGCCGTTCGACGCCATACTTCCACCAGTCGAGCCCGCCGAGCAGGCGCACCACGATCACTTTGGCATGCGAGCCGAGGCGGTCGATCCAGAGATCGACCGACATCGGATGGCGGAGGTCGCGCAAATGCGCGAGCCGAACGCTCGGCAGCACCGCGCGCTCTGCCTCCCAGGCGGCGGCAAGGCCGGCGAGGTCGCTGTCGGCAAAGGAGAGCACGGCGATATCGCCCGGCGGCTGGCCGAGGTCGACAGCTTCGACGATCTCGTCGAGATTGGTTGAGGTCGTCGCCAGCAGGTGCATTGCCCAACCCGATTGCTAGCCGATCAGCGCGCGCGTCACCGACGCGCGATCGAGTCCTTTCAGTCCGATCACGACGAGCCGGCCTTCGCGCGCCTCGGCGGTAGCCCAGGGCCGGTCGTATTGCTGCGTCACCCGCGGGCCGACCGCTTGCACCATGAGGCGCATCGGTTTGCCGGCCACGGCGGCGAAACCTTTGACACGCAGCACGTCGAAATTCTCGGCGAGCGCGCCGATGCGCGTGGCCAACGCCGACGGGTCGGTGATTTCGCCAAGCGGCACCACGAAGGTGTCGAAATCGTCATGGTCATGCTCCGGCTCGGAATCGTGCCGGGTGCGACGGTTGGCAATCTCATCCTCGGTGCCGACGCCGAGCCCGAGCAGCAGCGCTTGGTCCACCTTGCCGTCGGCGGCGGCGACCATCTTGACGCTGCGCGGCAGCACCTTGGCGATTGCCGCGCGCGCCTTTTCCATGCCCGCTGCGTCGATGAGGTCGCGCTTGTTGAGCACGACGAGATCGGCGCAGGCGATCTGGTCTTCGAACACCTCCTCGATCGGATTGTCGTGCTCGAGCGCGCTGTCGGCGACGCGCTGGCGCGCGAGCGCATCGAGGTCGTGCGCTACGCGGCCGTCGGCAAGCGCGGCGCCGTCGACGACGACGACGACACCGTCGACGGTGACCCGGTTCTTGATCGCCGGCCAATGGAACGCCTGCACCAGCGGCTTCGGCAGCGCGAGGCCGGAGGTCTCGATGACGATGTGCTCGATACCGTCGCGCGCGAGGATCGCGTCGAGCGCCGGCACGAACTCGTCGGCCACCGTGCAGCAGATGCAGCCATTGGCGAGCTCGACAATGTTCTCCTCCGGGCATGCGGCGTTGCCGCAACCCTTAAGAATTTCTCCGTCGATGCCGACATCGCCGAATTCGTTGACGATCACGGCAAGGCGGCGGCCCTGCGCGTTGGCGAGCACATGGCGGATCAGCGTCGTCTTCCCGGCGCCGAGAAAGCCGGTGACAATGGTGCAGGGAACGCGGCCGAGGCGCGCAAGCGTGTCGTTCATCCGTCAACCTCGTGAAAATCAAGTGGCGGAACGCGTGCGATCAGACCGCGCTTGAGCGACGCCGGCCTTCCGCGCCACGGCAGGATGCCATCGGCGGCGCCGGCAAGCATGCGTGCGCCTTCGACCAAAGCCTGCGCGCAGGTCACGTCGAGATTGCCGAACACGTAGGTCCACGAGCCGTTGCAGCGCACGGCGGCGCTCGGGCCGCGCGAGCAATTGGCAAGACACCGCATCGGGCGAACTTCGACTTGTGTGCCGGCGGCAGCCTGCGCGGTCGCGGCGGCAAGGAGAGCCCCCGGCCGCGCCGGGCTGTCCGGGTCGCCGGCCGGCCGGCAGGTGATGCAAACATAGATGACCGGAACGTCGGCGGCAGCCGCGCTTCTCGCGTCTTCGCTGTCGAGGTGGCTCACCCGTGCTGCTCCGGAACGCCAATCAAACGGGTGCGATACGAACCGGTCTTCGTCGAGGCACCCCGCCCGGCTGCGACCGAATCGACGGCAGGTCTCCTGGCTCGCGGCTCGCCGCCCGTCACCGCCTTCCCGGATTGCTCCAGTGGCTCAGTGGTACGGGCTAGCCGCTTACAGTTGCGGGGGCAGCTGCGGATTAGGAACCCTCGTTCCGCACCGCATTCCCTGTTCGCTCTCTTAACGAGAGACCGTCGATGGCGGCACTTAACGGTCGCCGCCGCGTCTTTGTCAATGGCGCCCGCACACCGCTATAGTCGGTCGATTGTGGCTCACCCTCCGGCGCGTGTGGAAAATAAGAACGCGCGGTGAGAGACGGTGTGGGAAGAGATGGCGTAACGACGGATCGGTTTGCATGGCCGCCGTACTGACCCTCGTCCTTGGTGGCGCCCGCTCGGGCAAGAGCCGCTATGCCGAGAGCCTGATCGCCGTGCTGCCGCCGCCTTGGGCCTACGTCGCGACCGCGGAGGCCGGCGACCACGAAATGGCGGTCCGCATAAGGGCCCATCGTGCGCGCCGGGGCCCGTCATGGCGCACCATTGAGGCGCCGCGCGATCTGACGGCGGCGTTTGCCGCGTGCGAGAGGATGCCGGTGCTGGTCGATTGCCTGACGTTGTGGCTGTCGAATCTCATGCTCGCCGACGCCGACGTCAACGCCGAAGTCGGACGTTTGGAAGAAGCGCTGGCGGCAAGTGTTGCACCGGTGGTGCTGGTGGCAAACGAAGTCGGCTCCGGAATCGTTCCGGACCACGCGTTGGGCAGAAAGTTTCGCGACTTGCAGGGCCTGCTCAACCAGCGCATCGCCGCCCGCGCGGATCGTGTCGTGCTCATGGTCGCAGGCTTGCCGCTCGCGCTAAAAGGCGCTCTGTAGCAAGACCATGACCGAAACGATCGACCAGGCGGAAGCCGAGCGGCACCGCGCCAAGATGGCCAAGCGCAAGGCGGTGCAGGATGCCGAGGTTGCGCAGAAGACCGTCGAGAAGGGTCTCCTCATCGTGCACACCGGCACCGGCAAGGGAAAATCGACCGCCGCCTTCGGCCTGGCGCTGCGCATGCTCGGCCGCGGGCACCGCATCGGCGTGGTGCAATTCATCAAGGGCGCATGGCACACGGCGGAGCGCGATGCGCTCGCGCGCTTCGGCGAGCAAGTCGTGTGGCACACCATGGGCGAAGGTTTTACCTGGGAGACGCAGGATCGCGCCCGCGACGTTGCTGCTGCCGAGCGCGCCTGGGCGAAGGCGCGCGAGCTTTTGGACGATCCGAGTTTCTCGCTGATCGTTCTCGACGAGCTCAACATCGCGCTGCGCTACGACTATCTCGATCTCGCCGCGGTCGTCGCGGCTCTGGTCGCGCGCCGCTCGGGCCTGCACGTCGTCGTGACCGGCCGCAACGCCAAGCCGGAGCTGCTTGCCGCCGCCGATCTCGTCACCGAGATGACGCTGGTGAAGCATCACTTCGCCGCCGGCGTAAAGGCGCAGCCGGGCATCGAGTTCTGAGCCGGAGCGGGCGCGATGACCGCCAGCGCGCTCATGTTCCAGGGCACGGGCTCGGATGTCGGCAAATCCGTGATCGTCGCCGGGCTGGCGCGCGCGCTGACACTGCGCGGCCTGAAGGTCCGCCCGTTCAAGCCGCAGAACATGTCCAACAACGCTGCGGTGACCGCGGACGGCGGCGAGATCGGCCGCGCCCAGGCCTTACAGGCCCGCGCGGCTAGGGTGGCGCCGAGCGTGCATATGAACCCGGTGCTGCTGAAGCCGCAGAGCGAGATCGGCGCGCAGATCGTGGTCCAGGGCCGCGTTTACGGCAGCGCCGAGGCGGCGGCGTACCAGCAGATGAAGCCGGAGATTTTGCCGTTCGTGCTCGACAGCTACGCGCAGCTGCGCCGCGAGGCCGACATCGTGCTCGTCGAGGGCGCCGGCAGCGCCGCGGAAATCAACCTGCGGGCCAACGACATCGCCAACATGGGATTCGCGCGCGCCGCCGATGTGCCGGTGGTGCTGATCGGCGATATCGATCGCGGCGGCGTGATCGCGAGTCTCGTCGGCACCAAGGCGGTGCTCGCGCCCGAAGATGCGGCGCTGGTTCGCGGCTTCATCGTCAACAAATTTCGCGGCGACACGGCGCTGTTTGCCGCCGGCATGGAGCACATCGCGCGCGCGACCGGGTGGGAGGCGCTGGGGCTTGTTCCCTATTTTACCGATGCGCGGCTCTTGCCGGCGGAGGATGCGCTGGCGCTGGGGCTAAGCCCGCCGGCCAAGCCGCAGGCGCGGTCGCGTATCGCCGTGCCGATCCTGCCGCACATCGCCAATTTCGACGATCTCGATCCGCTGGATGCCGAACCGGCCATCGATCTCATGCGCGTGCGGCCGGGTGCGGCGCTGCCGGGCGATGCCGATCTCATCGTGCTTCCCGGCTCGAAGGCGACGATCGCCGATCTCGCCGCACTGCGCGCCGCCGGCTTCGATATCGACATCGCCGCGCACCGGCGCCGCGGCGGGATGATCCTCGGCCTGTGCGGCGGTTATCAGATGCTCGGCCGCCGCATCGCCGACCCGCAAGGAATTGAAGGTCCGCCCGCTTCGGTCGATGGCCTTGGTCTTCTCGACGTCGCAACGACGCTAGCCGGCGAAAAGCGCCTCGAGCCGGTACACGGGACGACGAACGACCGCGCGCCGTTCGCGGGTTACGAGATGCATATGGGCGTGACCGAAGGCCCCGATTGCGCGCGGCCGTTCGCGCGGCTCGCCGACGGATCGCCGGAAGGCGCGGTGTCGCCGGACGGCCGGGTGATCGGCACCTATGTGCACGGGCTGTTCGCCGATGACCGGCAGCGCGCGGCTTGGCTGACGCGGTTCGCGGCGGGCGGTGCGGCGATCGCCTATGACGATTTGATCGAGCGGACGCTTGATGGCCTCGCCGCGCATCTCGCCGCGTATCTCGATCTCGACCGGCTGCTCAAATTGGCGCGCTGAGAATGAGCGCGGATAGAGCGAGGAGCGCGAGCAGAAGCGCGTCGGCGGCGCGGTAGAGCGCGAGCGCGCGGCGGATATCGGCGGCGTCGGCTGCGCGGCGTCCGTCGCTCATCATCGCATCTTCGACCCGCACGCCGCCGTAAACGCGCGGCCCGGCAAGCGCGAGGCCGAGCGCTCCGGCCATCGCCGCTTCCGGATAGCCGGCATTGGGCGAGCGGTGGCGCGGAGCGTCGCGGCGCACGGCGCGCCACGCCGCGCCGGCGGAAGTCTTTTTGCTCAGCGCCGCCGCGACGATGAGCAGGAGCGCCGAAAGACGGGAGGCCGGCAGGTTGACGAGATCGTCGAGCCGGGCGGCGGCCCAGCCGAAGGCGGCGTAGCGCGGCGTGTGGTGGCCGATCATACTGTCGGCGGTGTTGATCGCCTTGTAGAGTGCGGCCCCAGGGAGCCCGGCGATGGCCATCCAGAACACCGGCGCGACGACGCCGTCGGAGAAATTCTCCGCCAGGCTTTCGATGGCCGCGCGGGCGATTCCAGCTTCGTCGAGGGAGGCGGTATCGCGGCCGACGATGTGCGCGACCGCATTGCGGCCGGCCTCGACGCCTTCCCGCTCGAGCGCGCGCGCCACATCCGCCACGTGGCGGTGCAAGCTGCGTTGCGCGATCAACGTGCTGGCGAGGAGGCCGGCGACCAGGATTCCGAGCGGAAGGTGTAAAAGCGCGCGCTCCGCGAGGAAAGCGATCGTACCGACAATTGCGAGCACGACGACGACTGCGACAATCCCGGCTGCCCGCCGCTTCTGCGCTGCATCGGTCTCGCGGTTGAGCTGGCGATCGAGCGCATCGATCAGGCGGCCGATCCAGCTCACCGGATGGCCGATCGTGCGCAGCAGGCGCTGCGGATAGCCGAGACCGAGTTCGATCAGCATGGCGACAAGTGCAAGCGCGACTGACATGAGCGTTTTCACCGGCGCGGACGAGCCGCTCCTGCATGGCGGCGATTTGGACGCCGCCCGGCGCCTGTTCCCGGGCGCGCCTGAACCTTTCATCGACCTGTCGACCGGGATCAATCCCAATCCGTATCCGTTGCCGCGTTTCCCGGCCGATCTGTTCGGGCGCTTGCCGGCCCCGGATGCGGCGAGCGCGCTTGCGGCGGTCGCCGCGCGCGCCTATGGCGCGCCGTCCGCTGCTCACGTCGTGCCGGCGCCGGGCACGCAGATCTTGCTGCCGCTGGTCGCTGCTTTGGTGCGGCCGGGCCGCGCCGCCATTCTGGCGCCGACTTACGGCGAACTTTCCCGCGCCGCGGCGCTGGCCGGGCACAGCGTGCAGGCGGTGCGCGAGCTTGACGACATCGGCGATGCCCGCCTCGTCATGATCGCCAACCCCAATAATCCCAACGGCCGCCTCCACCGCAAGGACGCCTTGCTCGCGCTCGCCGATGCGTTGCGCCCGCGCGGCGGCGTGCTCGTGGTCGACGAGGCGTTCATGGATGTCGGGCCGCCGGGAGCGAGCCTCGCCGCCGAGCTATCGCCCGGCAACATCGTCGTGCTGCGTTCGTTCGGCAAATTCTTCGGGCTCGCCGGGATCCGGCTCGGTTTCGCGCTCGCCGCTCCGCCAATGGCGGCACGATTGTCTGCCGCGCTCGGTCCGTGGGCGGTATCGGGGCCGGCGCTCGCCGTCGGCGCCAAGGCGCTGGCCGATGCCGCCTGGATCGAGCGGACGCGGAGCCGGCTGGCGAAAGCGGCAAAGCGACTCGACGCGATCCTGACCGGCGCCGGCCTCGAGATCGTCGGCGGCACGAGCTTGTTCAGGCTGACGCGAACACCGGCGGCGGAGGCGTTGTTCCGTCATCTCGGCCGCGCCGGCATCCTGACGCGCGTGTTTGCGGATCAGAAAGACTGGCTGCGCCTCGGCCTTCCTGGAAGCGCGCAAGAATGGCGGCGCCTGCGCGCGGCCATGGAACGCTGGCAGTCCTGAGCACAATGCTGCGCCTTCCTTTGGACTACTGCGCGGCCCATATTGCGGACGATGGCGAAACACCCCGGCACCCCGAAAAAAGACCCGGCAAAACCGACGCGCGCCAAGGCGTCGCGGCCGGACCTGCCGCCGACCGAGCCGGCGCTGGCGAAGCTGCTCAATCCCGGCATCGACCAGGGCACCGCGGGTCCAGGCTCGCAGACCGGCCTCCGGCAGCCGCCGGATAATTCCTGGGACCGCCGCGCCGATTTCGCCAACGCGCACACCGCGCGCAAGTCGACGCAGCAAGGCAAATCTGCCCAGCAGGGACTAAGCGAGCGGCCGCAGGCTGGGTATGTCGGCAAAGGCGCGGTCGATCTCGATCCGGAACTGGCCAAGGCGCTCGGCTACGACGACAGCGATCCCAGCAAGCCGCTCATCGGGCAACCGCCGCCCGAGCGCGACGAGATCTCCGAGATTTCCGAGCCGCAGCGCGAGAAGCGCCACCGGCCGTCGCCGCAGCCGGTGACGCTCGGCGTCACCGCCAGCATGCACGCGCTGGAGAAATTGCTGCGCGAGGGCCGGGAAGAATTCCGCGAGCATGACGGCGCCGGCAAGATCTGGACGCCGCATCGGCCGCCGCGGCCGGACAAGTCGGAAGGCGGCCGCCCTCTCGTCATCAAGTCCGAGTTCGAGCCGAAGGGCGATCAGCCGCAGGCCATCGCCGACCTGGTCGAGGGCGTGCGGCGCAACGACCGCAGCCAAGTGCTGCTCGGCGTCACCGGCTCGGGCAAGACCTTCACCATGGCCAAGGTGATCGAGGAGACGCAGCGCCCGGCGCTCGTTCTGGCGCCGAATAAGACGCTGGCGGCGCAGCTCTACGGCGAGTTCAAGACCTTCTTTCCCGACAACGCGGTCGAGTATTTCGTCTCCTACTACGACTACTATCAGCCGGAAGCCTACGTGCCGCGCACCGACACCTATATCGAGAAGGAATCCTCGATCAACGAGCAGATCGACCGCATGCGCCACGCGGCGACGCGCGCGCTGCTCGAACGCGACGATGTGATCATCGTCGCCTCGGTGTCGTGCATCTACGGCATCGGCTCGGTCGAGACCTATTCGGCGATGACCTTCTCGATCAAGCGCGGCGAGCGGCTCGACCAGCGCGCGCTGCTCGCCGACCTGGTGGCGCTGCAATACAAGCGCTCGGGCGGCGATTTCTATCGCGGCTCGTTCCGCGTGCGCGGCGACGTGATCGAGATTTTCCCCGCCCACTATGAGGACCGCGCCTGGCGCGTCTCGCTGTTCGGCGACGAGGTGGAATCGATCCACGAATTCGATCCGCTCACCGGGCAAAAGACCGACGAGCTGGAATTCGTCAAGATCTACGCCAACTCGCACTATGTGACGCCGCGGCCGACGCTGCTGCAGGCGATCGCCGGCATCAAGCTCGAATTGCGCGAAAGGCTGAACCAGCTCAACGCCGCCGGCCGCCTGCTCGAGGCGCAGCGGCTGGAGCAGCGCACGCTTTACGACCTGGAGATGATGGAGGCGACCGGAAGCTGCGCCGGCATCGAGAACTATTCGCGCTATCTGACCGGCCGCAAGCCCGGCGAGCCGCCGCCGACTTTGTTCGAATATGTCCCCGACGACGCGCTGGTCTTCGTCGACGAAAGCCACGTCACCATTCCGCAGCTCGGCGGCATGTATCGCGGCGATTTCCGCCGCAAGGCGACGCTCGCCGAATATGGTTTCCGCCTGCCCTCCTGCATGGACAACCGCCCGCTGCGCTTCGAGGAGTGGGACGCGATGCGGCCGCAGACCATGTCGGTCTCGGCGACGCCCGGCCCTTGGGAGCTCAACGAATCCGGCGGCGTCTTCGCCGAGCAGGTGATCCGTCCCACCGGCCTGATCGATCCTCCGGTCGATGTGCGCCCGGCGCGCACCCAGGTCGACGATCTCGTCGGCGAAGTGCGCGCGGTGGCGCAGCAGGGCTACCGCAGCCTGATCACCGTGCTCACCAAGCGCATGGCCGAGGATTTGACCGAGTATCTGCACGAGCAAGGCATCCGCGTGCGCTACATGCATTCCGACATCGACACCATCGAGCGCATCGAGATCATCCGCGACCTGCGGCTCGGCGCCTTCGACGCGCTGGTCGGCATCAATCTCTTGCGCGAGGGCCTCGATATCCCCGAATGCGCGCTGGTCGCCATCCTCGACGCCGACAAGGAAGGATTCCTGCGCAGCGAAACCAGCCTGGTGCAGACCATCGGCCGCGCCGCCCGCAACATCGACGGCCGCGTCATCCTCTACGCCGACGGCATCACCGGCTCGATGGAGCGCGCCATGGCGGAAACCAACCGCCGGCGCGAGAAGCAGGCGGCCTTCAACGCCGCCAACGGCATCACCCCGGAGAGCGTACGCAAGGGCATCGGCGACATCCTCAACAGCGTCTATGAGCGCGACCACGTGCTGATCGCGGCCGGCGTCGGCGAGGCCGGCGAGTTCGAGGAAGCCGCCACCATTGGCCACAATTTCGAGGCGGTGATCGCCGACCTGGAAACGCGCATGCGCGCTGCCGCCGCCGATCTCGACTTCGAGGAAGCCGCCCGCCTGCGCGACGAGATCAAGCGCCTGCGCTCGACCGAGCTCGCGGTGCTCGACGACCCGACGGCGAAATTCATTTCACCCTCCCCTGCAGGGGGAGGGTCGGCGAGCGCAGCGAGACGGGGTGGGGCTGCGGACGAACTCCACCAGCAAAGTCCACAAGCCGGCGCTCGACGAGATGGGCATCGCGCTCCACCACGAAGTCGCGCCGCATCGGTCGGCATCGCCAAGAGGCGGGGAGCGCCGGAGGCGCGACAGGGACGCAGATAAACCGACCGCGCAAGCCGGACCTCGACGAGATGGGCCCGGGCGTCGAGTTCGATCCCCGGCAAAAGCCAAGAGGCGGGGAGCGCCGAAAACGCGACAGCGACGCAAAAAAATTCCGGCCCGCGCTCGACCCTCGGCCGCCCCGGCATGCGCGGCGGCTGGAAGCCGCGCCGGCGTTGAGCGAGCCGGCGCAATATGTTCCAAGTAAGAACGGATCATCTGAGAAGAAGCGCCGGGACGAGCGCCGACCTATGAAGTTGAGTTTTGAAGAAACGCAGACTCCTTATGCGAGCGGCTCGCAAAGCGCACGCGTATGGACGGAACGTTGGGTCCACGATTGGGTCTATTGTCCGAATTGTGGCAGCCAGAAGATAAATCCGTTTCCCAACAACAGCCCCGTGGCAGACTTCGTATGCACTTTTTGCAAGGAAGAGTATGAACTGAAAAGTCAAAGAAACGCGTTCGGGAGCAAGGTGCTCGACGGCTCCTTTCGAACTAAATGCGATCGCTTGGCGGCCGACAATAACCCCAATCTCTTTCTCTTGAACTACGACCTCAAGCTGCTCAGCGTAATCAATCTCGTTGTCGTGCCAAAGCACTTCTTCGTGCGCGAGATAATTGAAAAGCGCAAACCGCTCGCTGCAACTGCTCGGCGGGCGGGTTGGGTCGGCTCCAACATATTGCTCGACAAAATTCCGCAGTCCGGAAAAATTTTCATTGTCCGCGCCGGTCAACTCGAGGAGAAGGATACCGTACTCGAAAAATGGAACAGAACGCTCTTTCTGCGAGGTCAAGAGCAAGCGGCAAGAGGCTGGCTTATTGAGGTGATGAAGTGCGTAGAGACGATCGGCAAACCAGAATTTCGGATCGACGATATCTACTCATTCGAAGATCGCCTGAGTTGACTTTATCCGGACAATCGGAACGTGAGGCCCAAAATACGTCAGCAACTGCAATTTCTTAGAGACAATGGCTACCTCGATTTCGTTTCGCGTGGGCATTATCGGTTGCGGTCTGGAAAGTGATGTGATTCGGTTGTCCTCCTTGTGACAATATTTCGAGTAGAGGGACAGGACTCCTGACTATGACTTGGTTCCGCAACTTCTATAAGTGCGCCGGTTGCAATCATGAATGGCCGGACGAATGGTCGTGCATGTGCGATGACGATTGCCCGCACTGCGGTGCTCGCCATATGTCACCCTATAAAAGCGATGATCTGACAACGATCGTTGACGAATACGGCGGCGAATTCGTGGTTCTTTGGTCGCCCGAAACGGCGGAGCACGATGCCGACTATCGCGAACTTGGACGATTTCCGACGCGGGCGCAGGCCGAGAAATTTTTGACGACCGGGTGACGACAGTCCCCGGTCGACACCTGCCTCATTCTTGGTCCTGGTCCGCGGCGGACGAGCCGCGTCGGGCTTTGGAGCCAGCTACCACCACCAACCCGGCGCCAATACGGGCCGTAGCCGTAATAATATGGGCGGCCGTAGTAGTAACCCGGCCCGTAGTAACCCGGCGCGTAATATCCGGGCGGCGGCGGGTAGTAGCCCGGAGGCGGCGGGTAGCCGGGAGGCGGATAGCCTGGCGGTGGCGGCGGCGCGCCGGGAGGATAGGGCGCTTGGGCGGTGGCGCCGGGCGGCGGGGGACCTCCAGGGCCGCCCGGAGGAGGAGGTGGTGCCCCGGCGCCGGCGGTGGCGGCGGCTGGCCTTCCGCGGCTGGCGGCGCACCGTGGCCTCGATCCAGGTTCCTGGCGACGGCGTAACCGCTCTGTCCGTTCCACGTCACCGAACACCACTCGCCGTAGCAGTTGTTGACCTCGACATTGCTGCCGCCGGGAATGGTGGTGACGACCGGATAGTTCATTCCCGGTCCTTGCCGCATGTTGACGTTGTTGGTCGCGAGCGCGGGCGCCGCCGCAGCGTAGTGAACCGACAGCGTCAGGAGCGCGACGCCGCATGCCGCAATCCGTGCGAGCTTCATCATTGCCCTCCAACGTTCCGTCGCCTTGCCTCGATGCAAGACCTTGCCTGATGCAAGACCTTGCCTCGATGTAAGACCCTGCCTCGATGTAAGACCAAGACCATCGCCTATTTCAACTGGCTTGCGGCGGCAACGCCGCAGAGCCGCCGCGTCGCCCGGTGGGTGCTAACGCTTGAGTTTTCCGAGTTCCGGGAACGGCGTATAGGCCGCGTCGGCGCAGGCCTCGTGCGCTGTGTCGACGAAACGGTCGAACCGGCCGGCGACGAAGACGGCGGCAATCTCCTTCACGCCGGCATAGGTATTGCCGCCCCTCTTGGCATTGAACCGCAGACAGGCAATGTAGCGTTGCGAGTTCCCCACCGGCTTCACCGCCGGTGTCGAGATGGCGGAATCGCGAATCCCGGTCGGATCGATCAGATAGGCGTGCATCGCCCCGAGAATGTCGGCCTTGTAGTTGGCCGGCGGGATGTTGATCTCCTCGTCGGTCGCCGGCACCGGGTCGGTCGAGCGGTAATCATGCCCGCAGCCGCCGAGCGCAAGCGTCAGGCCGACGAGCAGACCCAGCAACCGCCAGCGAACGCCATCCGCCTTCATACTCCCCGCCCTCTACCCCCGGCGCACCGGCATCGGTTTAAACCCGAATCGAAGCCGGCGCCATTGCGGTGTCACGACGTGTCGCCATATTGAAAAATCCCCTATAACAGCCGGCCGGCCGCCGCCGGTTTGCTCAGAGAGTGCTGTCTTAGCCCGGCTGATGCCCACAATCGCGCACCTCATCCACGTCTACGGCCTCATTGTGGTCGCCGGCGTGATCGCCCTCGAATGCATCGGCCTTCCGGTGCCCGGCGAGACCGTGCTCATTCTCGCCGCGGTCTTTGCCGGGACGATGCACGATCTGAACATCTTCGAGGTCATCATCACGGCGGCGGTCGCCGCGACTGTCGGGCAGGCGGTCGGCTATCTGATCGGCCGCGAATTCGGCTACTGGCTGCTGCTGCGCTACGGCAACTATCTGCGGATCACCGAAAGCCGGATCAAGCTCGGCCAATATTTGTTCCTGCGCCATGGCGGCAAGATCATCGTCATCGCCCGCTTCGTACCGGTGCTGCGCGCGCTCGCCGGCATCCTGGCCGGCGCCAATCGGATGCCGTGGCGGCAGTTCCTGCTCGCCAATACCGCCGGTGCGTTCGCCTGGGCGGCCTTCTTCGGCTTTGCCGCCTATTTGTTCGGACGCCAGATCGAGCGCATCGCCGGGCCGATGGTCATCGTCATCGGAATTGCGGCGGTCATCGTCATCGCGGTGGGCGCCAACTTCGCCGGGCGGCACGAGGCGCAGCTTGCCGAGGAGGCCGAACGCGCGCTGCCCGGTCCGCTGCGCTGGCCGTAGCCTATGGCGGCGCGCAGCGCGGCAAAAAGCCCTTGAACTACGGGTGCTTACCAGGATGGGGCGGCGACGCGGCCCTTGCAGCGGTGGTTTCTCGACGCCATATGTTGCGTCGTGGCGGGATGAAATCCCGCCGGACGACGGGGCGCCATGCGGGCCCCGCAAAGTCGCTGAAAAAGGACTTTGAAACCATGTCCAGGGTTTCGTCGCTTTCGAGTCCGTTCCTGCTTGGCTTCGACGAGATCGAGCGCGTGCTCGACCGCGTCGCCAAAACGGCCGACGGCTACCCTCCGTATAATATCGAGCGCATCGCGCGCGACGGCAACAATCCGGAGCGGCTGCGCATCACGCTGGCGGTGGCGGGCTTCACCCGCGATCAGCTCGACGTGACGCTGGAAGAGAGCCAGCTCGTTATTCGCGGCCGGCAGCAGGACGACAAAAGCCGGCAGTATCTCCACCGCGGCATCGCCGCGCGCCAATTCCAGCGCAGCTTTGTGCTGGCGGAGGGGATGGAGGTGCAGGGCGCGGACTTGAAGAACGGGCTGCTGTCGATCGATCTGGTGCGCCCGCAGCCGGAGCGGATCGTGAAATCGATCGCGATAACCGATAGTGACGAAACTCAATAGGACTCGACAGTGTTATTGGAAAGGAGTCGAGTGCCATGACCTCGGAAATGAACGGTAGCGAAATGAAACAGGTCGCCATATCTCCCGAAGCGCTTGCCCATCTCGGCGACGGGCAGATCGCCTATGTGAAGGCGATCCGTTCGGAAGATGTTCCCGTGCTATTCCCGCAAGTGCCGGAGATTCAGCCGGGGCTGAAACTGTTCGCGCTGCACGCGGCGGACGGCACTCCGATCATGCTCACCGACAGCCGCGAGGCGGCAATCGCCAACGCCATGAGCCAGCAGCTCGAGACGGTCAGCGTGCACTGAACGGGGGGCAGTAATCGGGGATCAGTAATCAGGAAACCGGGCCAGCGGCGATGCCGCTGGCCTTCCTGATTCCTGGCACCTGATACCTGATCCCTGTCGCCGCTAGGCGGCGGATGCCGACGGCATCGCCAGCACCGCGTAAAGCGCTTCGGCATCGTGCGAGGCGCGCAGCTTGTGGGCGACGTCGGGGTCGCGCAGGAGGCGCGCGACGCGCGCCAACGCCTTCAAATGATCGGCGCCGGCGCCCTCGGGCGCGAGCAGCAGAAAAATGAGATCGACCGGTTGACCGTCGAGCGCCTCGAAATCGACCGGCCGGTCGAGTCGTGCGAACAATCCGAACAGCCGGCTCAGAGCCGGCATCTTGCCGTGCGGAACGGCGATACCGTTGCCGATCGCGGTGGAACCGAGTTTCTCCCGCTGCATCAGGATCTCGAAGATCGCACGCTCGTTCTGGCCGCTGAGCGCCGCGGCGCGCGCGGCAAGCTCGTGCAGCACTTGCTTCTTGCTGTTGACCTTGAGCGCCGGGATGATCGCGTTCGGCGCGACGAGATCGATGAGCGGCATGAATGGGACCTGGGGAGCCAAGCCGTTACCCGGCGCTGATTTCTATTCGAGCATGACCCGCGGCAAAAACCTGCGTTCGCTTTCGGCCATCGTGCTCAAAGGCGGCGGACCATAAGGACCGCCGGCAATCGCGTCAATGGGCATCGGCCGGACCGGTTTTAGCCGGGAACGATCCCGCCGAAGTGCCGGCTGCATTGGCAAGTTCCCTACCCGCATCGCGAAACGACGGTCATTTCAATCCGGCGGCAGGCGATGATCCTTGAGCCGGCGATGGTAGCGGCGCAGTTGCTTTTCCACCCGCACCGCCGCCTGGTCGGCGCTGGCATAGGCATCCGCCGCGGTGCCTTCGGCGTGCAGCGTAATCTTCGAATCGAGGTGGATGGCGCACTCGGTGCGAAAGCCAAACCCTTCCCGCGCGACGGTCACGTGGCCGGAATATCCGCCGTCGAAATACTTGCCCATGGCTTCGGCGATCCGGTTGTTGATCCGTTCCCGCAGCGCCTCGCCGACGTCGAGATTTTTGCCCGAAACGCGAAATGACATGGCAGCCTCCACTAGCCGCGCATTCCCCGCTTGTTTTGAGCTAGGCATTGCCCCGGGCGGTGTCAACGTGAGACCCGCCTCGGCGGCGCTCAACGCCGGGGCGCGATCAGGAAACGGCCGCCGCGTTCTTCTCCCGGCGCCGCTGCACCGAGGAGGGTATCCGCATGGCTTCGCGGTATTTCGCCACCGTTCGTCGGGCAATGTCGACGCCCGCTTCGCGCAGCTTCTCGACGATGGTGTCGTCGGAAAGAACGTCTGCCGCGGACTCGGCCTCGATCAATTGCTTGATGCGGTGGCGCACCGCCTCGGCAGAATGCGCTTCGCCGCCATGAGCGGCCGCGATCGCCGACGTGAAGAAATATTTGAGCTCGAAGATGCCGCGGCTGGTCGCCATGTACTTGTTGGCGGTGACCCGGGAGACCGTCGACTCATGCATGCCGATCGCCTCGGCCACGGTCTTGAGGTTGAGCGGACGCAGATGCTCGACCCCGCGGGCAAAGAAGCCGTCCTGCTGGCGCACGATCTCGTTGGCGACCTTGAGGATGGTGCGGGCGCGCTGGTCGAGGGCGCGCACCAGCCAAGTCGCGCTCTGCAGACACTCGGCGAGGTAGGATTTCTCGGTGTCGCGCCGCGCCGTGGCCGAGACTTCGGAATAGTAGCTCTGGTTGACCAGGACCTTCGGCAGGGTGTCGGAGTTGAGCTCGACGATCCAGCCGCCATCGGGAGCGGGCCGCACGAAGACGTCGGGCACGATCGGCTGCACCACCACCGACCCGAAGGCGAGACCGGGCTTCGGATTGAGGCGGCGGATTTCCCCGATCATGTCGGCGAGGTCTTCGTCGCCGACGCCGCAGATTTTCTTCAGCGCGGCGAACTCGCGCTTCGCCAGGAGGTCGAGACGCGCAATCAAAGCCTGCATCGCCGGGTCGAAGCGGTCGAGCTCCTTGAGCTGAAGCGCCAGGCATTCGGCGAGATCGCGCGCGCATATTCCCGGCGGATCGAAGCTCTGGAGGATGCCGAGCACGGCTTCGATCTCTTTGACACTGGTGCCGAGCTTCTCGGCAATGGCGGCGAAATCGGCGCTGAGATATCCGGACTCGTCGACGAGATCGATGAGGTATTGCCCGATCATGCGCCGCGGCGCGTCGGCGATCGCGAGGACGAGCTGCTCGCGCAGCCAGTCCGCCAGCGTCGCCTCGGCGGACACGAACGCCTCGAGGTTGTAGTCGCCGCCGTCACGGCCGCCGGAGCCGACGCCGGCCCATTCGGAGTAGCCCGCGGGAAGTTCGGACGTGCGCTGGCGGCCTGGTTCGGCATCGTCCGGCGGTGTCCCGTCCGGGCTCGTATCGGCCCGCTCCTCAGCCGCGGCTCCGGCCGCCTCATTGCCGTTGCCGCCCCATGCCTCGCCGTCCATCGGCGGCTTGTCGGGTGCCGGCGCCTCGTTAGCCTCGGCGGGTGGCGGCTCGTCTTCGGCGCTGCGGTCGAGCAGCGGATTGCGCTCGAGTTCGGCTTCCACATAGGCGACCAGATCGAGATTTGAGAGCTGCAGCAGCTTGATCGCCTGCATCAGCTGCGGCGTCATCACCAGCGCTTGGCTCTGGCGGAGCTGGAGTCTTTGGGTAAGTGCCATTCGTGGCCCGGCCGAACTGGTCCGATTCTTGCTTGTTCTTGTCTACAGCAGTTCGGCCGCGCTGTCGTCAACCGATTTCGGATAGGCTTAAAGCCGGAACTCCTCGCCAAGGTAGAGCCGGCGCACCTCAGGGTTATTGACGATATCGTCGGCGCGACCCTCCATCAGCACCTCTCCGGAATAGATGATGTAGGCGCGGTCGGTCAGGCCCAGGGTCTCGCGCACATTGTGGTCGGTGATGAGCACGCCGATGCCGCGATTGGTCAGGTGCCGCACCAGCGACTGGATGTCGCCGACCGCAATCGGATCGATGCCGGCGAACGGTTCGTCGAGCAGCATGTAATTGGGCCGCGTGGCGAGGGCGCGGGCAATCTCCACGCGCCGGCGTTCGCCGCCGGACAGCGCAATCGACGGTGTCTTGCGCAAGCGCGCAATGTTGAACTCCTCGAGCAGCGCGTTGAGATCATGCTCGCGCCGCTTGGCGTTGGGCTCGACCGCCTCAAGCACGGCGCGAATGTTCTGCTCGACACTGAGGCCGCGGAAGATTGAGGCTTCTTGCGGCAAATAGCCGATGCCGAGGCGCGCGCGCTGGTACATCGGTAGCGGCGTCACGTCGAATCCGTCGAGCTCGATGCGGCCTTTGTCGGCCTTGATCAGGCCGGTCATCATATAGAAGACCGTCGTCTTGCCGGCGCCGTTGGGCCCGAGCAGGCCGACTGCTTCGCCTTTGCGCACGTAGAGGCTCACCCCCTTGACGACTTTGCGGCCGACGAAGGTCTTCTCCACGCCGTGGACCGACAACAGGCTTTTGCGTTCAGGCGGCGCCGCGCCGTTTCCGTCCGCCCGGCGGCGTGGCCGGGACGGGGGCGGCGGCGCAATTTCCGGAGCGGGCTGAGCGGGTGGTGGCGGCGGCGGCGGACGCTTGCTGCGCGTCTGCTCCACCGGTGCCGGCACGCTGGCGATATCGAGATAGGTGCCGTTTATGGCGCCGCCCATGGTCGCCAAGTCGATCGCCTCCTCCTCGGCCATGACCGTCTTGCGACGCACCGAACTGCGGCGGCGAAAATATGAGAAGATGTCCTGCACGCCCGCCTCGGGAAAGCTCAAATGCGAATCGCAGATGGTTGCGGTTCGGGGCGCGGACTTTAGCCGATTTGCCGCGCCGATGCTGCGGCCGCCGCCTTAATTCGTCCGGTTCTGCGGGCCGAAAGACATGACGTTGCTTGGGCTGCCATTGGTGCCCTTGCTCGGGAGAATGAGCGCCCGGACGCGGTTTTGCGCCGTCGCGGCGTTGGATTCGAAGTGGGCGTTGCCGGTCGTCGTGTCGACCACGACCCGGTCGCCATGCAGGACGTTCTTGCCCTGCGTGACCACGACGTTGCCGGTCAGGGTGATCGTCTTTGCTTTCAGGTCGTAGACGCCAACGTCGCCGCTCGCGTTCTGGTCCTTGGTAACGACGGTCACGCTGCCGCGGGCTTCGATCCGGCGGATGTCCTGCGCGCTCTGCGGTATGATCGGCGCCGGCTGGCCCGGCGCCTGCGGCTTGGCTGCCGCCGGTTCGTTGCTGGCCGCGATCTTGCCGGCGCCGTCCTCCGCTCCGTAGAAGACGACGAGCGTCTGACATTTCATCGTCGTGTCGCCCTGGACCACCTGCACATTGCCGTAGAATGTGGCGATCTTGCTCTTGTCGCGAACTTCAAGCGACGCGGATTCGATTTGGATCGGCTGATCCTTGTTCTCGCCGCCCCCCTGAAGGATGCTCTGGGTCGGGCTCTGCACGGCCGGATGCTGACCCTGCGCCGCGGCCAATCCCGGCGCCGCCAAGGCCAATACCGCCACGCAGAGCCGAAGCGTCATCATTCGTTTGCCTTCGCGGGAGCCTTGTCCGGCTCCAGCGTCATCGCCACGCCGCCGCCAAACCGCATCACGCTGCCATTGTCAACGACTTCCAGCCGCTTGGCGTTGAGAACGCCGTTAAGCAGCTTCACCCAGACCGGTTTCTCCGACACCACGTCGCCTTTGCGCAGGTCGACGACCGCCTCGCTCATGCGCGCCTCGTAGCCGGTCGATGACACGAGGTGAATATCGTCCTGCAGCGTCAGCATCTCGCTCTTCATGTCGTAGGTGCCGGACTTGGCCGACATATCGACCGTGCTCTTGTCCTGCATCCGCATTCTGCCGCGCGGCTGCTGCAGTTCCATAAAATCGGGTTTGCTGATGTCCTGTGCCGCGTCGTTTGCCGTGAACTCATAGGGTCGCGCATCTGAGGTGAAGCCGTCGAGGCGCGGCCGTTGCATCGTGATCTTGGTGCCTTTGATGACCAGCTTGCCGAGCTCCCCCGGCAACCGAAAGCTATCGATCGGAGCGTAGTTGGCGATCACGACCATGAGCAGCACCGCAGCGATGCCGGCCGGCACGCCGAGACGAAGCCAGCGGACGCGGCGGCTGTGCCGCAGCGCGGTGCGATAGCTGCGTTCGATATCGCCGCGAGCACTTGCCGAAAACGCGGCTTCTCTTGCGACGTCGACATGATGGGCGATGGTCAGGCGGCTATTCCCCTCAGGCCGTTGCCCCGATTCGGGCGGACAGTCGATTTTACCGGGTCCGCATGGGCATTGTCGCCTGCGAATGTGGCCCGGGCGGGGCCGCTAAAACGCCGCTAGGAATGGGCAAAGATGTCCTCGGCGGCAAAGCCGGCGAGGTCGAGCCGCACCCGGTCGGGGAGGAAGCGAAAGCAGGCCGCCGCCAGAGCGTCGCGGGACTCGCGCGCCAGCATGGCGTCGAGCCGTTCCTTCAGCGCGTGCAGATAGAGCACGTCGGCGGCGGCATACGACAACTGTGCATCGCTGAGTTCCGCCGCGCCCCAATCGGACAATTGTTGCTGTTTCGACAGGTCGTGTCCCAGCACCTCGCGCACCAGATCCTTGAGCCCGTGCTTGTCGGTGTAGGTCCGCGCCAGCCGCGAGGCGATCTTGGTGCAGTACACCGGCTCCGGCATCACGCCCAAGGTCTTGTAGAGCATGCCGAGATCGAAGCGCGCGAAGTGAAAAATCTTCAACAGCCGAGAATTGGCGAGGAGCCGCTTCAGATTGGGCGCGAAGCTGGAAGCATCTTGGGGGTGCGGCGGAATCTGCACCAGATCCGCCGAACCATCGCCGGGCGAAAGCTGCACCAGGCACAGCCGGTCGCGGTCGGGGTTGAGCCCCATCGTTTCGGTGTCGATGGCGACCGCGCCGGTATAGCGCGATAGATCCGGCAGATCGCCGCGATGCAGGCGGATGGTCATACGGTGACGTGGCGCCGGAGGTTGATGCGGGTGCCCTCGAATTGTCGGATGCCGGCGCGAATCCTTGGATATCGTAACCGAAAAGGCTCGTCAAAAACGTCCGCATGAGCGCGCCGACGACGAATTGAGGGTTTCCATGATCGCCGCGTACGGATTGAAAAAATCTGCCACGACTGAAAGGATACTGGCCGCGGATTGAGGTTCCGACCGCCAAGGAGGGAAGATTATTAGCGCCCGGTCAGCATCCACACTTGCGGCGTTGCCGTGGCCGCGGTCCTCGTGGCGGCGGATGATGCACGCGCTCTGGTACGGGCGTTCGGTCCGGGCGCAGCTCCTGCTCGTGCTCGTCCTGATCGACGTGGTCGCGGTGCTTCTTGCCGGCAGCGTCACCATCCTGCGGGCGCGCGCACAAACGCGGGTTGAGATGACGGCGTCGATGCGGC
Organism: uncultured Alphaproteobacteria bacterium; assembly: GCA_963850855.1. GTDB lineage: Bacteria > Pseudomonadota > Alphaproteobacteria > Rhizobiales > Xanthobacteraceae > BOG-931. Next base: position 16,374 of record CAWKNH010000010.1, on the reverse strand, counting down.
TCGCCGAGCTCCTGGTCGGCGACGCCGTCAATTTCGTGCATCAGCAGGTGCCGGCCGAGCAGTTCCTGGCGATGTTGCCGGCGCAGTTGCGCTCGATACGCCACGTGCGCATCGCCGTCACCGACAAGGCCGGTGTTCCGATTGCGCTGACGCCGGATGCCGACCGCAGCGGCGATCGTCACGCCGAGGAACGCGCGCCGGCGCCGGCCTGGTTCGCGGCGCTGGTCAGCCCACCGATCGAGACGCATGATGTCCCGGTCGTCGCTGACGGCCGCAACCTCGGGCAGGTGCAAATCAGCGGCGAGCCGGCCGACGAGATCGCCGAGATCTGGGAAAACGCGGTCGCGATCGGCACCGTCGCCTTCGTGCTCGACATCGCGATGATCGGCATTCTCTATGTTCTGTTCGGGCGTGTGCTCGATCCGCTTACCGGATTGGCGAGTGGTCTCTCCGACCTTGAACGACGGACCTACAATGTGCGGCTGGCGCGGCCGCACACGCGCGAGCTTGCCGCCATCGCCGAGCACTTCAATGCGTTGGCTCTCGCGCTCGAGACGCTCGGTGTGGAAAACCGCGAGCTCAATCGCCGGCTGATCACGGCGCAGGATGACGAACGCCGGCGCACCGCGCTCGAGCTGCACGACGAGGTCGGACCTTGCCTGTTCGGGCTGAAGGCCAATGCCTCGTCGATTGCGAGCGCGACAGCCGAACTTCCGGAACAAGCCCGGCAAAGCGTCTCGGCGCGCTTGCGCGATATCCTGGGCATCATCGAGCATTTGCAGAGCATCAACCGCAGCATGCTCGACCGGTTGCGGCCGATGGCGCTCGGCCATGTCCCGCTCAAGGAGATGCTCGACCAGCTCGTGCGCGAGCGCGCGCGCCAGCATTCGCAGATTTCGTTCTCCTTCGCGGCGGCGAACGTCGCTCGCAGCTATGGCGACTCCATCGATCTGACGGTCTATCGCTGCATTCAGGAGAGCTTGACCAACGCCATCCGCCACGCGCAGGCTAAATATGTGACCGTCGATCTTCGCCATATCGCGCCCGAGGCGCGGCTCACTCTGTCGGTGCGCGACGACGGCTGCGGCATGAAGCCCGGCACGCCGCCGGGCTTCGGCATGCGCGGCATGCAAGAGCGGGTCGAAGGCTTGGGCGGCCACTATGACGTCGACGGCGGACCTGGCCGCGGCACCTGCGTGCGTATTATCATTCCCGTAGCCGAGCCGCGGAACGCCGCGGCGGAAGCCGGCCAGATGAGCGGTGGGAAGGCATGACCAGCGTCCTCGTCATCGACGATCACCCGATCGTGCTGCAGGGCTGCCGGCGGATGCTCGAGGATGCGGGTATCGAAGCCGTGCTCGAGGCGCGTGATGCCGCTTCCGGTTATCGGCTCTACCGGCGTCATCGTCCCGAAGTGGTGATTGCCGATCTGGCGATGCAAGGCAACGGGCTCGGCGGTCTGCCGCTCATTCGCCGCATCAACGCGCACGACCCGCGCGTGCGCATCCTCGTCCTCAGCATGCACAGCGATCCGATCATTGTCGCGCGCGCGCTCGAGGCCGGCGCTACCGGTTACGTGCTCAAGGACACCTCTTCGGCGGACTTGGCCGAAGCGTTCGAAAAAGTTCGCGACGGCAAGCCGTATTTGAGCAACGATCTCGCCATGCGGGTGGCGCTGGTGCACGCCTCGGCGCGGCAGAATCCTTTCGCCGATTTGACGCCGCGCGAGCTGCAGACCCTGTCGCTGTTGGCCGAAGGAAAAGCCTACGGCCAGATCGCCGAGGAACTCCACGTCAGCTACAAGACCGTGGTGAATGTCTGCTCCCAGCTCAAGCAGAAGCTCAAATCCCGCAACCTGCCGGAATTGATCCGCACCGCCGTGCAGATGCTGTCGGCAACGTCCTAGCCGGCGTTCGATCAAACGCAGCCGAGAGACTGCCCGGTCGCCGTCGAGAGTCACGGCTTCATCGCGCCCTGGGTGCTGGTGTAGACCGCGTAGAGCGACGTCGAGCCGCAGATGTACAGCCGGTTCTTGAAACGCCCGCCGAAACACAGATTGGCGACCGTTTCCGGAATGTGGATCTTGCCGAGTAGCTCGCCGTTGGGGGCGAAGCAGTGCACGCCGTCCTCCTGCGGGTCGCCCCATCCCATCGAGCACCAGACGCGGCCTTCCACGTCGCAGCGCATGCCGTCGCTGTTGCTGGGCTTGAAGTCGCCGGCAAAGAGCTTGCCGTTCGACACTTTCCCGCTCTCGATATCGACATCGAACGCGCGGATATGCGAGGGGTTGTCGGGGCCGTCCGAGTAGCCGGTGTCGATGACGTAGAGTTTCTTCTCGTCGGGCGAGAAGGTGATGCCGTTCGGCTGCACGAAGTCGTCGACCACGATTTTGACCTCGCCGCTTTTGGGATCGACTCGATAGACGTTCTGCTTTGCCTGCTCCTGGCTGGCCTTGAGCCCTTCGTAATAACCCATGATGCCGTAGCGCGGATCGGTGAACCAGATCGAGCCATCGGAGGCGACGACGACGTCGTTCGGCGAGTTCAGCTTCTTGCCGTTGTAGCTGTCGGCGATGATCGTGATCGAGCCGTCGATCTCGGTGCGGGTGACCCGCCTCGTGGCGTGCTCGCAGGTGATCAAGCGGCCTTGCCGATCGATGGTGTTGCCGTTCGCATTCATTGACGGCGCACGGAAGACGCTCAGATGATTGTCGTCCTCCGACAGACGCATGATGCGGTTGTTGGGAATGTCGCTGAACAGCAGGTAGCGCCCGGCCGGGAAATAGACCGGACCTTCGGCCCAGCGAAAGCCGGTGGCGATCCGCTCGACGGCATTGGTGCCGGCAAACGCCGGGAAGCCGCTGGCCCCGATTGCGCCCTTGCGCTTCTTCAGAGACTCGATGTGCGGATCCGGATAGCGCGAATCCGGCAGCGGCCCCAGAGGCAGCGGCGCGCTGTGGCTAAGTGGAACACCGGTTTGACCGAGCGGGGTTACCTGTTCGTGCATGCATTCCTCTCTCGCTTAGCTCGTTATCCGCTCGCCGCGTCCGTAGACCAAGAGCATCAGGATGATCACCCCGCCATAGATCACTTGGCGGCCCGCCTCCGGCATCTCCATGATCGAGAGCACACTGTTTAAGAGCACGATCAGGATCACGCCGACGAGGGTGCCGAGATAGCGGCCGCGGCCGCCGAGGATATTGGTGCCGCCGATCACCACTGCCGCGATCGAGGGCAGGAGATAGGCGTCGCCCATGCCTTGGTAGGCCTTCTGCGAATAACCGGCGAGCAACACGCCGGCGAGGCCGGCGGTAAGCCCGCAGAGCGCGAAACAGATCACCGTCACGCCCCGCGTATTGACGCCGGCGAGATAGGCCGCGGCTTCTTTGTTGCCGATGGCGTAGATGTAGCGGCCGAGCGCCATGCGCTGGAGAATGATCACGACGACGAGCGAGACGGCAAGCCAAACAAAGAGGGCGTTCGGGACGCCGAAAGTATGTCCGGACGCCAGAGTGCGCATCAGGCCGGTTGCCGCGGTTTGCGGGGCGTAGCCGCCGGTGTGCGCGACCATCAGGCCGCGCATCACCGCGTTGACGCCGAGCGTGAAGATCATCGAGGGCACCCGCAGATAGGCGACGCCAAGCCCGTTGACGACGCCGACGGCGAGACCGACGACGAGGCCGATCGGGATCGCCCAGGGGCCGCCGACCGTGGTCGCCATCATCGCGGCGGCGGTCAACGTCCAAGGAATCGAAAGGTCGATCTGCGAGATCAGGATGACCACCATCATCCCGGCGGCGACGATGCCGAGGAAGGCGCCGATCTGCAGTTGCTGCAGCAGATAGTTCGGCGAGAGCAGCGGCGCGCTGCCGAAGCGCTGCAAAGTGTAGGCGGTGCCGGCGATCAGGATCGCGACGACGAACAGCGCGGCGATGAAGATCGGCCGATCGTCGCGCGACAGGCTCAGGCGCGCCGGGATCGCGGTCACCGGAACAGCTCCAGCGTGTTCTTGACGCGCAACACCCGCAGCGCGCCGATGCTCACCGCCGCCAGAAGAATGATCCCTTCGAACAGCGGCTGCAGCAACGGCGCGATATCGAAGATGCGAAAGAAGAAGGAGATCACGCGCAGGATGAGCGCGCCGAAGATCGAGCCGACGGCTCCCCCGGTCCCGCCGAGCAACGAGGTGCCGCCGATGACCACCGAGGCGATCGAGTTCAGCGTATAGGCGCCGGCTTGCGGGATGTCGGCGTTGCCCGACGAGGTCTCGATCGCCAGGAACAATCCGCCGCAAGCGGCGAAGAAGCCGCCCAGCGTGAAGGCGGCGATCTTGGCGCGATTGACGTTGAGGCCGGACATATAGGCCGCGCCTTCCGCCGAGCCGATCGCGTAGACCGCGCGGCCGGTGACCGAACGGCGGAACGGGACCCAGACGACCAGCGCGATCACGGCGAGCAGCACGAACGGCACCGGGATCCAGGCGAAGGGGGTGAACCATGGCGCGGCGCCGTCGTCGAAGATGTGCGATGGTCGAGGCAAAATCGCCGAGCGAGTTGGTCATCGCCCAGTTCAGGTCATCGTCGATCTTGCCGCCCGGTTGCGGGCGCAGAAACAATGCAATCCCGATATAGATTGCGCCGGTCGCCAGCGTCGCGATGATCGGCTGAATGCGGCCGTAGACGACGACCACGCCGTTGAGCAGGCCGGCCAGCGTGCCGATCGCGAGACAGATGATCATCCCGAGAGCGATGCCGGCCATTCCGCCGGGCAGCGTCCCGAGCGTGAGATGCAGGCCGGCGAGGTCGAGCGAGAGCGGCGTTCCCTCGGCCGCGCCGCTGAGCAGATAACTCGCGAAGCAATCTACCATGGTCATCAGTGCGCCGACCGAAAGATCGAGGCCGGCCATCAGCACCGGCACGGTCTGGGCCATCGCCACCATGGCGAGGGTGAAGACCTCGTTGCCGTTCTGCACCAGCACGGCGGAGGAGAAACCCTTCGGATGCGCGAGGTGGTAGAGAGAATAGATGACGCAGAACAGCGCCAGCGCGGTCACGAAGGGAATGTTCTGCCGCAGCCTGATGGCGAGATTGCTAGGCATGAGCCGCCTTGCTCGCCTCGGCCGCGCCGGCGCCCGGCTCGATATTGAGCGCACTGGCGATGATGTTGGTTTCGTTGAGGTCGTCGCCCGCGAGCTCGCGCAGGATGCGGCCGTCATACATGATGGCGACACGGTCGCAGCAGCCGATCAACTCGTCATAGTCGGTCGAATAGAACAGCACCGCCGCGCCCTGGTCGGCGAGCTCGCGAACGAGCCGATAGAGCTCCTGCTTGGTGCCGACATCGATGCCGCGGGTCGGATCGTTGAGCAGAATGATCCGCGGCTCGGTCATCAGCCATTTGGCGATGACGACTTTCTGCTGGTTGCCGCCGGATAGCGTCGACACGGCGTCGCTCTTGGCGCCGACCCTGATGCGGAGGCGGCTGATGGCGGCGTCCACCGCGCTCTTCTCCTTGCCGCCGTCGACAAAAGGTCCGGTGGAAAGACTCGGCAGCGAGGCGATGGCGAGATTGTCGGTGACCGACATCGGCAGCATCAGGCCTTCGGTCTTGCGGTCTTCCGGCACCAGGGCGATGCCGATCTCCCGCGTCTTGGCCTGAGCCGGCGAACCCGGCCGCACGGCGCGGCCGTTGACCGTGACCCGGCCGGTCACGCCGCGCAACACGCCGAACAGCGCCAGCAGCAGCGTCCGCTGGCCTTGGCCGTCCAAGCCGCCAAGGCCGACGACCTCGCCCGCGCCGACGTCGAGCGATATGCCCGCGAGGCGATTATCCCAGCCGAGGTTCTCGATTTTCAACGCCGGCGCCGGGCGCGGTCGCACCGGCTTTGGCGGATATTGGGTCGCGATGTCGCGGCCGATCATCAGTTGCACGATCTCGGCGGTCGATCGTGCGCCCTTGTCGAAGGTCTCGATGTGGCGGCCGTTGCGGAACACCGACGCGCGGTCGGCCAAAGCTTCGACCTCATGCATGCGGTGGGTAATATAAAGGATCGCGACGTTCTCCATCTTGAGTTGCGCCAGCAGCGCATAGACTTTTTCGACGTCCGCGCGCGTCAAGGCGGAGGTCGCCTCGTCGAGGATCAGAAGCTGCGGCTTCTGGCCGAGCGCCTTGGCGATTTCGACCATCTGGCGACGCGACAGCGGCAGATCGCGCACGCGAAGCAATGGATTGACGTCCTCGCAGCCGACTTCGGCAAGCAATGCCTCGGCGCGCCGGCGCTGCGCGCGGTTGTCGATCATGCCGAAGCGCCGGGGCGGCGATAAGATCGAAATATTGTCGGCGACCGAAAGATCGGGCATCAGTGACAGTTCCTGGAAGATGCAAACGATGCCGGCCACCGCCGCGGCGGCCGGATTCGGGAACGCACGCAAGGTTCCATCCAGCCGCAATTCGCCGGCGTCGGGCGGGACGACACCGGCGATGATCTTGATCAAAGTCGATTTGCCGGCGCCGTTTTCGCCGAGGACCGCGTGGATCTTGCCGCGCCCGCAACTGAAGTCGACGTTGTCGAGCGCGCGAACGCCGCCATACCGCTTGGAAATTCCTGAGAGGACGAGAAAGTCGGCTCCCGCCGCTGCTGTCATGGCCGGCCCTGGTCGGACTTGCGCTTGCCGTAACGGTAGCGGCGACAAGCCGGCCCAGCGCAACGCCGGCCGGCTTGTCGTTCGCTCAAGCGATCACTGCGTGTTCTTCTCGCTCTGCGACATGATCTGCGGTGCCGTGAACTCGACGCCGCAGGGCGTGAACTGATTGTCGGCAAAGAAATTGGCCTTGAGATCGGGCCAATAGTTCACTCCCGCCTTCAAGTCCTTGTAGGTCGCGATCGGAATCGGGATCGAGATCAGCTGCGGCATGACGTTGCCTTGCAGCGCCGAGATCGCCGCCTTCATCGCGATGGCGACCAGCGCCGGCGATTGGCCGTACGACATGCCCTTCAGGCCGTCCTTGGAGTGGTCGGCGATCTGCTTGCGATACTCGTTCTCGCCTTCGCCCGACATCGCCACGAAGGGATGATGCGCGTCCATCATCGCCTGCACGGTGCCGTCGGAGCCGCCTTGCGTGAACACCGCGTCGAAATGGCCGTGGACCGCCAAGGCGTCGGCGGTGACCTTCTGCGAGGTGCCGGTGTCCCAATTGCCGACGACTTCGGTGATGTTGAACTTGTTGGGCGCCGCTTCCATCACCTCGCGGAAGCCGACATGCCGGTCGCGATCGACCGAGTTGCCCGGCAGCCCGCGCACCTCGAGGACGTCGCCGGCGGTCTTGCCCGACTGCTCGATGAGCCAATGCGCCGACTTGCGGCCCATTTCCTTCTGGTCCTCGTTGACCATCATCACCTTGTCGGTGTCGAGGATGTTGTCGAACGGAACCACGACGACATTGTTCTTGTCGGCGAGGCGGATGATGCGATCGAACCCATCCGGCGCGACCGCGATGGTCACGATCGCCTGGACGCCCTGATTGATGAAGTCCTCCATCGCACCGAGTTGCGCGGCGACGTCGGTTCCGGTCGAGACGACCTTGAACTCCTTGATGTTCTCCTTGATGCCCGGCTGCTCGGCGAAGGCCTTGGCGGTCTTGACCATCTGAATGCGCCAAGTGTTGCCGACGAAGCCGTTGACGAGGGCGATCTTGTAGGGTCCCGCCTGCTTGTCCCATTGGAAGAACTTGGTCTTGTCCGACCAGGGCTTGAAGCATCCCGCATTGGCGCCCGGTCCCGAAACGACCTTCGGTCCGGCCCAAACGGCGACCGATGATAGGAGCAAGCCTGTAAGCGCCAGGCCCGTCGCGTGGCCAATATATTTCACGGCTGAGTCCTCCCTGTTCTTGTGTCAGCTTAGCGAACCGCAAGACGAAGCGGGTCTTCGCCCGCTGATATTGCCAGCATGCCCGACGGCGCTGGCGCTTTCAATGCGGTTGCGGCGCGCTGGTCGCGGCCGGCTTTTCGGCCTCGCATGATTGTGCGGCGACCGTTGCGATTGCCAAAAGTTCCCGCCTCGATTGGAAGAACCTTCCCTGCCGCCGGCGTGCGTATGGTGGCAGGATCAGGCGGGGTTGGTCGGGGCGGCGTGCACATGCTTGGGTCTGTGAGTTTTGCCGTTCGCGGGTGCGCGCTCCGGACCGCGTTTCATGGCCTGCTTGCGATCGCGTCGATGGCCGCGTCGATGGTGCCCGCAGCCGCGCAGCAGAATTCGACCGCGACCGCCGACTCGAGCGCAGTCAAGCTTCCCGAAATCCGCGTCATCGCCACCACGCCGGTGCCGCCTCCACGCAGCGCCCCGCCGGCGGCTGCGGCGGCTGCCGCCCCGGCAAGCTCGCCGCCCGCCGCCGCGCCGGCCGAGCCCGGCGCCGTCGATCTCGACAAGATTCCCGCGAACGTGCAGGTGATGTCCGCCTCCGATTTCGACCACGCGACGGCGCCGGACCTGTTGCAGGCCATGGCGCGAGGACTGCCCGGCGTCTCGCTGGGCGATCAGACCGGCAATCAGTTCCAGCTCGACATCAATTACCGGGGCTTCACCGCCTCGCCGGTGATCGGCACCCCGCAAGGGCTCGCGGTCTATCAGAACGGCGTGCGCATCAACGAAGTCTTCGGCGACATCATCAATTGGGACTTTCTGCCGGAGAACGCCATCAACCGGATGACGCTCGTTCCCAGCAATCCGGTCTACGGGCTCAACGCCATCGGCGGCGCGCTGTCGCTGGAGATGAAGAACGGTTTCACCTACCACGGCGTCGAAGGCGAAGTCAGCGCCGGTTCATATGGCCGGGTCGCGACGTCGGTACAGGCGGGCGGGCAGAACGGCAACTTCTCCGGCTACGTCACCGCCGACGCGATCGACGACGCCGGCTGGCGCGAGGATTCGCCGTCGCGGCTGCGGCGCATGTATGCGGATTTTGGCGCGCGGGGCGACAACAACACCGAGTTCCATCTCTCCTTTACCGGCGCCGACAACCATTTCGGCGCGCTGGCCGCGACGCCGGTGGAGATGCTCGCCCAGAACTGGTCCAGTGTCTTCACCACACCGCAGACGACCGACAATCAGCTCGCCTTTTTTACCGGCAGCGCCAGCTGGAAGCCGACCGATACCCTGACCTACCAGGCGGTTGCCTACTACCGCCATTTCCAGCAAGCGCATGTCGACGGCAATGGCACCAACGCACAGAATTCGGGATGTCCCGATCCGACTGTGCTTTGCTTCCCGAACCTCGACGGCACGGTGTCCAACCTGACCACGACCACCGGACAGACGATCCCCGCGACCGGCCCGTTGGGGTCGGCCCTCCTCGGCGAGATCGACCGGACCTGGACGACGACCAACAGCTTCGGCGGTTCCGCTCAGGCAGCCTCTTCCGCTACCGTGTTCGGTCACAGCAACAATTTCGTGGTCGGGGCGAGCCTCGACCGCGGCCTCGTGCAATTCTCCACAACCAGCGAATTGGGTACGATCTCCGGTATTCCGCCGACGGTGCAGGGAACCGGCCTGTTCATCAACCAGCCCTCGGGCGACGTCGCCCCGGTCGGGCTGGGCGCCGAGACGCTCTACACTGGCCTCTATGCGACCGACACGCTCGACCTCACTTCGCGCCTTTCGGTCACCGCCGGCGCCCGGTTCAACTTTGCCCAGATCAACTTGCAGGACGAACTAGGCAACGATCCCCTCCTCACCGGCAACCACAGTTACAGCCACTTCAATCCGTCGATCGGTGCGACTTACAAGATTACTCCCAACGTCACTGTCTTTGGCGGTTATGCCGTGGCCAACCGGGCGCCGACGCCGCTCGAGCTTGAATGCTCCGATCCGACGCGGCCGTGTTTGCTCGATAACTCTCTGGTCGGGGATCCCAATCTCAAACAGGTCGTCTCGCACACCGTCGAGGCCGGCCTGCGCGGCAATTTCGCGATTGGAAAGGGCCAGCTCAATTGGAACGTCGACGGATATTACGCGCTCAATATCGACGACATCGTCAATGTCGCGAGCCCGATCATCGGCCATGAATCCTTTCAGAATGGCGGCAACACGCTTCGCCAGGGCATCGAAGCCAACGCCACGTACAAATGGGATCGCTGGAATGCTTACGCGAATTTCACCTCCGTCGACGCGACGTTCCGCAATGCATTGACGCTCTCGTCCCCGTTCAACCCGTTCGCCGACGCCAATGGCAACATCTTTGTCGTGCCCGGCGATCACATCCCGGGCATCCCCGATTTCCGGTTCAAGGCCGGATTCGATTATCAGGTCACCAATCCGTGGAAGATTGGCGCCGACCTCAACGTCTTCGGCAGCCAGTACCTGGTCGGCGACGCGTCCAATCAGAACCCCAAGGTGCCGGCCTATTGGGTGGTGAACCTGCACACGTCGTACAAGCTGTCGGAGAACGTGGAGCTGTTCGGTCTGGTGAGAAATCTGTTCGACCAGCACTACTACGTCTCCGGCACGTTCTTCGATGTCGATGAAGTCCCCTATTTGAATCTGACCGACCCGCGCACTTTCGTTCCCGGGGTACCGTTCGCCGCTTATGTGGGCGTGCGCGGAACGTTGCCGGGCGCGGGACATGCATTCGGCGATCCTGCCTCGCCGCTGCTCACCAAAGCGCCGCCGCCCGCAAGCTGGAGCTGGACTGGGCTCTATCTCGGCATCAATGGCGGCTACAGCTTCGGCGGCAGCGATTGGACCGACAGTGTGACTGGAATGTCGAGCGGCAATTTCAACACCTCCGGCTTCGTCTTCGGCGGCACGCTCGGAGCCAATTATCAGACTGGCTCCTGGGTGTTCGGCGTCGAAGCCGACGGCGATTGGGCCGACGCCGGCGGCTTCGGCACGTTCACGGCGACGAGCCTCTGCGCCGGAGGCTGCCTGACCAGAAACGATTGGCTCGCCACCGTGCGCGGCCGCGTCGGCTACGCGTTCGACCGCTTCCTCGTCTATGGTACCGGCGGCGCCGCCTTCGGCGACGTCCGGGCGAATTTCTCCAACGATCCGGTCAGCGATGTGAGCAAAACCGGCTGGGCCGGCGGCGCCGGCGTGGAGGTTGCCTTTGCCCGGCATTGGACGGCAAAGGCCGAGTACTTGTTCGTCGACCTTCCCAGCGGGTCATGTACGACAAATTGCGCGATCCAGAATCCAAATGGACCGCCGCTCATTCCCAACATCGCGGTCAAATTCAACGAAAGCATCGTTCGCGCCGGCGTCAATTATAGATTTGGCGGGTAGGTCTCAGGCTATTTCGCGCCGCCAACGTCGAATAGCGCCGCACGCCCCCTCGCTCGTCTCACTTGTCGATCTCGCCGAGGCGGGCCGTGGCGCGGTGTTCGAAGAGTTTTGCGCCTTGTTGCCGGGCGTCGTCGCGAGCGGCCGTGAAAGCCTGCCGCGCCTCGGTCTTGTTGCGGCGGTTGAGCGACAGCAAACATTCTCCACGCAGGCGATGGATTTCCGGCAGATAAAAGCCGACCCCCGGTTCGTCGACCGCCGCGATCGCACGGTCGAGATGGGCGAGGCCATCTGCTGGACGGCCAGCGATCAGCAGAACCTCGCCCGCTAAGCCAAGAAAATATTGCGGCAAAGGGCCGGTGGCGGTTGCGTTATCGATTTCGGCGTCAATCAGTCGGGCAGCGTCGGCAATGCCAGAGCCGACTGCGGTAGCCCATGCCGTGAGCAGCAAGCTACCGGCGCGCCACGGCATCAGCCCGAATTTTTGTGCTAGCCCCACGGCGCGATCAGCAGCTGCCAGCGTGGCATCACGATCGCCGACAAGCTGCAGGCATATGCCGAGGTTATGGAACGCATGCCCGAGGCTATTTGGATGGTCCAGCACTTCGGCAAGAGCGGTAGCCGCCGCGCCGCTTTCTTGCGCTCGTTCGCGGTCACCAGATTCCTGCAGCGCGACGGCGTGGCACACGTACGCACACACGCCTGGATCGTGGCCGCCGAAGGTCGGGCCAAGATGACGATGGCGGACCATGTCATAGGTCTCGACACCGATACGGCTGTTGTCCAAAGTCGCCGCGACATCGCCTCGGAACAACGCCGTCGACCAGCGACAATGGTACGCCTCAAGTAACTGATCGCCGTCGCCAGAACGCTGCGCGAGGGTCACCAATTCGTTGGCCCGGTCGCGCGCTAGGGTGGTTTTGCGCCTGACATTGGCGTTGAGCCACAGGCCCCACTTGGCTTTAAAGACGGCAGCGCGGTCGTCGAGCGTTTCGCCAATCTCGGCCGCGCGACGGCAGGCATCCTCGACCTCCGCGCTTCCCATGCCGCGCGCTACCATCAACGCCGGCCCGAGCTTGACCAGAAAATCCAATTGGCGAAGCATCCGGTCGGCCGATTGAGGAAGGGACTCGGCCAATTTTAGACCCGCCGAGAAATGCGCAATCGCCTCCTTGTAGGCAGACCGGCTCACCGCACGATCGCCAGCGCGCATGCGATAATCGCATGCAGGGCCGGCCAACCCGGCTTCGCCGAAATGATGCGCCAGCAGTTCGGGTTGATTTTCGGCAATCTCGTCGAATTGGCTTTCGATGGTTTCAACGATGCGAGCGTGAAGCGCGCGTCTCGCGTCCCGCAGTAATGTACCGTAGGCAGCGTCCTGCACCAGCGCATGCTTGAACAGATAGGTTGCATGCGGCGGCACGCCCTGCCGGAACAGCAAACCGGCCGCAACGAGACGGTCAAGCGCCGATCCCAACTCCGCCTCTGGCTTACGCGCAACCGCAGCCATCAGGGCATGGGTAAACTCGCGTCCGATCGCGGCTGCAATCTGCGCCTCCTCCTTGGCCGGGCCGAGCCGGTCGAGCCGCGCCATCAGCGAGGCGTGCAAGCTCGCGGGGACCGCCGGCCGCGGTGAGGGAGCTGCTGAAGCCGTGGGCTCCGCAGCGGCTTCGCTCCCCGCTTCCAACACCGCCTTCGTCATCTCCTCGACGAACAAGGGAATGCCATCGGTGCGCTCGATGATGTCCTGCCGCACACTTGGGAGAAGGAGCTCGTTGCCGGCGACGCAGTCAATCAATGCGTCGATGTCGCGCTGCGCAAGTCTATTGAGCGTGAGAGCCATGACATGCGATCGGCCAATCCAAGGCGTTTGGAACTCTGGCCTGAAAGTCACGATTAACAACACGCGAAGGGTTGGTATCCTATCGACGATGCGACCAAACAGTTCGAGGCTCGTGGGGTCGGCCCAATGCGCATCTTCGAAGATCATCAGGACCGGGTTTTGACGTGATAAGGTCGTGACTTGTAAAGTCAGAGCTTCGAGTATTCGTTGCCTGCGCTGTTGCGGCGTTAGTTCGAGCGTGGGATAGCGTCCATCATTCGGCAGCGACAGCAGCTCGGCAAAAAGCGCGGCGTTCTCCTTGGAGGTCGATGTCTGCGCTAGTAACGCATCGAATTTGTCGAGCCTCGCGTGTGGGGTGTCGTCGTGCGCCAATCCAGCAGCACGTTCCATCTGGCCGATGATCGAATAAAGCGCGCTGTCGGTATGCTGCGGCGAGCAAAAATTGCGCAAGCGTGTGTGTGGCTCGCTTACGAGGCGTTCCAGTAGCGCGGCTGCCAACCTCGATTTGCCGATGCCAGCCTCGCCGGAGAGCAATACCACTTGGCCTTCGCCGGCCTTCGCCTTCGACCAGCGCCGCAGCAGCAGTTCGAGTTCTTCTTCCCGCCCGACTAGGGCGGTCAGGCCGCTCGCGTGGAAAGCCTCAAAGCGGCCTTCCACCGAAGCTGGTCGCAGCGTTGCCCAGGCCCGCACCGGCTCCGTGATACCCTTGAGGTCATTTGCTCCGAGGTCTTCAAGCTCAAACAGATTGCCAAGTAGCCTACGCGTGCTTTCGGCGATGACGACGCTGTTCGGCGCCGCAATACTTTGCAGGCGTGCCGCAAGGTTCGGGGTCTCACCCACGACCGCCTGCTCCTGAGCAGAACCTGATCCGATCAGGTCTCCGACCACCACCAAGCCGGTCGCAATGCCAACACGGGTTTGCAGCGATGCGCGGGTCTTCAGGCTGGTCACCGCCGCGACCAATTCCAGCCCTGCTCGCACGGCCCGCTCGGCGTCGTCCTCGTGGGCCTGCGGATAGCCGAAGTAGATGAGGACGCCGTCGCCCATATATTTCGCCACGAAGCCGCCGAAGCGACGCACGGTCTCGGCGACGCTTTGCTGATAGGCGGAAATAACCTCGCGCAGGTCTTCCGGGTCCATGCGAGCAGACAGCGCCGTCGAACCAACGAGGTCTGAGAACATCACTGTGACTTGGCGGCGCTCGGCGTCCGTGCGCGGCGCGGGAGGTGTGACCTCCGGAGAAGCCGGCGTCTGTTCACTGGTACCGAGCCCAGCAACGGCCCTCAGCAGCTTGAGCCGCGCCCCAAGCGGTAGGCCAAGCTCGCGCAGGTGCTCATCGGTGAGATCACGAAGCACGTCGGCATCGATCGCATTGTCGCGAAGCGTCTGCGCGTACTGCTCCAGACCGATCCCGCGAAGCCAACCGTCGATGTCCAAGTTCAGTCCCCCGGGGCTCTTGTCAGCGGTAGTTTTTGAAAAAAGGTTGAGCCAGGCGCCCGCCGTGATTCCAACAGGTTTCTTGAACCAACCTTGGATTCGCCATGGGACGCCGACCAGTAGACAGCAGCATAGCCGCATCGTCACGCGATACCAGACCGATCCGACCGACGCAGAGTGGTACGTGATCGCGCCGCACTTGCGCTGAAGATACTTCATATGTGAACTAACATATGGCATGCTCGGGCTTAGTCGGGCCCGGGCAACGGCTTTGTCGTCCTCCGGCCGCATGACGACGCCCAGCCGATGGAGTTTATTGCTGTGTCCAAGGATCAAGTCGCGATCGACGAACGGGACGGCCTCGCAACCGTCACCATGAACCGTCCACCGGCGAACGCCATCGACCTTTCGTTTCTCGAAGAACTCGATCGCGCCCTGATCGCGGTTGGTGCGCGTTCGACGATCCGCGCCATGATCCTGACCGGTCATGGATCGGTCTTCTCCGCCGGCCTCGATCTCAAGGAAATCCCCCGCTACGACGGCGCGCAGCAGAACCGCATGCTCGCCCGGCTCAATGAGGTCATCTACCGGCTTTACGCGATGCCGATCCCGGTCGTCGCCGCCGTCAACGGACACGCGATCGCCGGCGGGCTGGTGCTGGCGTTGGCGTGCGACTGGCGGGTCGCGGCGGAAACCGGAGCGCTGTTCGGTCTCACCGAGATCCGCGTCGGCGTTGCCTATCCGGTGTCGGCCGGCGCGGTCGTGCGCGCGGAGCTGACGCCCCAGGCCGCCCGCGAGCTCGTCCTGGCCGGTAGAAATCATGGCCCGGCCCGCGCCCTCGCGCTGGGCATTGTCGACGAGCTGCAGCCGGCGAGCGCGGTCCTGGCGTGCAGCCAAACCAAAGCCCGGGAACTGGCGATGGCGCCCACCGAGGGCTATGCACGGATCAAGCATCAGCTTCGCGGCCACGCGCTCGCGCAAATGGCCGACGCCATCGCGGCAGGCGACCCACTGCACGGCAAATGGCTCCTCGCCGAGACGCAAGCGGCCGCCGCGCGCGTGTTGCGCGAGGGCTGAAGCGACGCCGCTATGCGAGGCGAGTAAGCTCCAGGCTGATGCTCTTCAAGTGCTGACGCGCCTCCGCATCGTAGGCTTGCGGGTCCGCCCGCGCTTCCTTCTGCCCGTTGAAGAAAAGTCCGCTCCGCCCCTCGAGGTCGGCGCCCGTCGCCAGATGGAGGATGGCGTCGGCCCCTTGCTCGACGCTGCTCGTCGGCGTCACTCCCGCCCGGCGCACCATGGTCGTGTTCATGTAGGTCGCCGGATGCAGGGTGTTGACCGTGACGCCGGTGCCTTTGAGCTCCGCGGCGAGGTCGATGGTGAACAAGATCTGCGCCAGCTTGCTCTGGCAGTAGGCGCGCGAGCCGCTGTAGCCACGCGTCAGCATCACGTCGGCAAAGTCGATCGCCTGCTGGCCGAGCGAGGAAACATTGACGATGCGGGCCGGCGTGCTGTTCTTGACGAGCGGCAGGAGCTGATAGGTCAGCAGAAAACCGGCCAGATAATTCACCGCGAAGCGCAGCTCGTATCCGTCCGCGCTCATTTCGCGCACGCCCTTCGGGCCGGCGCTGCCGATGCCGGCATTGTTGATGAGGAGATCGAGCCGGCCGGTCGTCTTGCGCACCGCATCGGCCAGGCGCCGCACCTCGGCAAGCGCGGACAGATCGGCAGCGAGGAATTCCGCCGAGCCGCCGGCGGCCTTGATCTCGGCGACCAGCCCCTCGCCGCGCTCGCGATCGCGGCCGTGCACCAGAACGCGCATGCC